>CAWAOX010000014.1:0-378473 GCA_963783835.1 uncultured Actinomycetota bacterium | reverse complement strand
CGTGTGCTATAAATACCCGGCTGCGCCTGGGGGTATAGCTCAGATGGGAGAGCGGCGCGTTCGCATCGCGCAGGCCAGGGGTTCGAGTCCCCTTACCTCCACCTCGAGCCGGGCAGAGACGCAGACTAGGTCCGCGAACTAGTCGGCTTCTGGCTCGTAGACCAGGTGCGCCCGCCCCGTCTTCAGCGACGACCGGCGCCTTGGGAAGCCCAGTCGCTTCGGTTCCTCCGGCATCGCCTTCGTCGGTAGCTGCATCCTCGTGAAGGGTGGTCGCCACATCCTCTTCGCGTTTTGGGCGGTTCCGCCCGGTCTGCAGGACGAGCATCGTCGCTGCCCCTGCGATAAGCCCCCAGAAGGCCGAGCCGACGCCGGCCAGTGTCAGTCCCGAGGCCGTCACCAGGAACGTGACAATAGCCGCTTCCCGTTGCTTCTCGTCTCGCACGGCCGCAGTCAAGCCACTGCCTATCGTGGGGAGTAGGGCCAGACCGGCCAGAGCCAGGACCATCTCCTTTGGGAACAGCGCGAGGAGCGCCGCCACGCTCGCCCCGAACGCTCCCACGATCAGATAGAAGGAGCCGGCGGAGACGGCGGCCGTGTACCGCTTGTTGGGATCGTGGTGGGCATCGGGCGACAGAACGATGCCGGCGGTGATGGCCGCCAGATTGACTGTGTAGGCACCCACGGGAGCAAAAGCGAAAGCGACGGCGCCGGTCCAGATCATGAGCGGCGATATCGGCGGCGCGTAGCCGGAGGCCCTGATCATCGCGACGCCAGGAACGTTCTGGGAAGCCATCGTCACGAGGAATAGGGGCAGAGCGACACTGAAGAACGCAGCGACCGAGAGGCTCGGAAGGGTGAACACCGGCTTCGCGAGCCGCAACTGCAGTTCCCCCAGATGAAGCTGGCCCTGAGCCCCCACGATGACCAGGGCCGCGACCAGGACGAGAACCACCGAGTACCGCGGAAGCCAGCGCCTCGCGGCCAGATACACCGCGAACATACCGAGGACAAGGACGAGTTGCGTCTGCATGGAGCCGAAGGCCTCCATGCCGAAGCGCAGCAGCACGCCTGCCAGCATCGCGGCCGCCAGCGCGCCGGGTATGCGACTCATGGCTTTTTCGAACCAGCCTGTGAGACCGACGATCACGATGAGGGCGGCGCAGACCATGAAGGCGCCCACGGCCTGAGCCATCGACACCCCAGCCACGCTTGTCACCAACATGGCGGCCCCCGGCGTCGACCAGGCGGTCAGGATCGGCATCCGGTAGTAGAGCGAGAGCCCGATCGACGTCGCCCCCATGCAGAGGCAGAGGACGAGTATCCAGGAGGAGATCTCCGCCGGCGATGCACCCAGGGCGCGAGCGGCCTGGAAGACGATCACTGCCGAGGCGGTGATGCCGACCAGCACGGCGACAAAGCCGGCTGCGACCGCGGAGATCGAAAGGTCCTTGAAAAAGCGCATCTCGGTGTCTGGCGTGCGGCGCGAGCTCGAAGCCGCGCGCCTAGGATCCGCCCAGGTACGCCTCTCGCACCTGCGGGTTCTTGAGCAGCGCCGCCGCGGTATCGGAGAGGACCACCTTGCCCGTCTCCAGCACGTACCCGCGGTTGGAGATCTCCAGCGCCACATTGGCGTTCTGCTCCACCAGCAGGATGGTGGTGCCCTGACTGTTGATCTCCTTGATGATCTCGAAGATCTTCTCCACGAGCATCGGGGCAAGGCCCATGGACGGCTCGTCCAGCATCATCAGTTTGGGTTGGGCCATCAAGGCCCGCCCCATGGCCAGCATCTGCTGCTCGCCGCCCGACAACGTGCCACCGGGCTGTGACTCTCGTTCACGCAGTACGGGGAAGAGATCGAAGACCCTCTCGAAGTCGGGCTTCAGGTCCTGGCCGGTGCGGGAGAAGGCTCCCATCTCCAGGTTCTCCTTCACCGTCATGCGCGGGAAGATCCGGCGCCCCTCCGGCGCCTGCGAGAGACCCAGTTTCACCAAGTCGTAGGCGGGCACGGAGGTCAGGTCCCGACCCGCGTAGGTGATACTGCCGGAACGCGGGCGCAGGATGCCCGAGATGGTGTTGAGGGTGGTGCTCTTCCCGGCGCCGTTGGCGCCTATGAGCGTGACGATCTCCCCGAGCCTGATCTCCAGGGACACGCCCTTCAATGCGTGGATGTTCCCGTAGTACACGTGGATGTCTCGAACGTCCAGGAGGACCTCGCCCACGGCTACCTGCGCTGCAGCTTCCTTGGTCACTAGGCACTCTTCCCGAGATAGGCTTCGATCACTTTCGGGTTGTTCCGAACCGCCTGCGGCGAGCCCTCGGCGATCTTCTCGCCGTGGTCCAGCACCACGATACGGTCGCGATATGCCCATGACCACCCTCATGTCGTGCTCGATGAGGATGATGGTCATGCCCTCTTCCCGGATCAGCCTGATCAGCTGCATCAGTTCGTCCGTCTCCTGCGGGTTCATGCCCGCGGCGGGTTCGTCCAGGAAGAGCAGTTCGGGCTCGGTTGCCAGAGCGCGCGCGATCTCGAGGCGGCGCTGCGAGCCATAGGGCAGGTTCTTGGCCAACTCGCCACCCCGCCCCTCCAGACCCACGTACTTCAGCAATCCCAGGCTCTTGTCCCGCACCTCCCGCTCCTCGCGCTTGGCTCCCCGAGTCCGCAGGATCACCTTGAGAATGTTGCTGTGCGTCCGGCAATGCTGGCCCACCATGACGTTCTCCAGAGCCGTCATCTCGCTGAACAGGCGGATGTTCTGGAAGGTCCGCGCGATTCCCAGGCTGGTGACCTTGGACGGCAGCATCCCGGCGATCTCCTGGCCCTTGAAGGCGATGGTTCCGGACGTGGGCGGGTAGACACCGGTGATGGCGTTGAACAGGGTGGTCTTGCCCGCCCCGTTCGGGCCGATCAGCCCCACGATCTCGCCGATCTCGGCATGGAAGTCCACGTGGTTGACCGCGATGAGGCCGCCGAACGCCTTCGTCACCTGCTTGGTCTCGACGAGGCTACTTGTCGCGGTCATCTAACACCTGCTCCCGCTCCTGTTCCGACTCCCTGGCCGTCTGCGGCCTCATCTCCAGAGCCACGCGACGCGATCCCAAGAGACCCTGCGGACGGAAGACCATGAGGAGGACCAGCACCAGCCCCATGGCGATACCGCGCACCTCTGGATGGTTCTGGATGAAGGTGAAGTCCTTGAGCCACTCCTGTAGCGATACCCAGATGACCGCGCCCAGGACGGGCCCGGCGATGTTGCCCATGCCGCCGAGGACGACCAGGGACAGGATCACGAACGACTCCATGAGCTTGAAGTTGCTGGGATGGATGAAGTTCAAGTAGTGCCCGAAGAAGGCTCCCATCACGCCCGCGAAGAAAGCGCCGGTGGCGTAGGACAGCAGCTTGTAGCGGGAGGTATGGATGCCCATGGCCTCGGCGGCCACCTCGTTCTCGCGTATCGCCGTCCAGGCTCGCCCGATCCTTGATTTCACGATGCGGGAGATTATGAACAGCGACAGCAGGGCGAGCGCCGAGACCCATGAAGTACAGGCTGATCGGGGTCTTGAAATGGAAACCGAAGATCACCGGTTTCGGGATGCCGGAGATGCCCGAGGGGCCACGGGTGACTCCCACCCAGTTGTTGGCCACGATGCGGATGATCTCCCCGAACCCCAGAGTCATGATGGCCAGGTAGTCGCCACGAAGACGCAGGGTAGGGTACCCGAGTATGGCGCCGGCGGCAGCGGCCAGCAACCCGCCCATGAGCAGGTTCACCCACATCAACCACCAGTACTGGTCCAGGTCCGACCCCGAACCTGTTCTTCAGGATCTGGATGAAGACGATGGCGGTGTAGTAGCCGCCGATGGCGTAGAAGGCCACGTACCCAAGGTCCAGAAGCCCGGTGAAGCCCACTACGATGTTCAGCCCGGAGGCCAGCACCACGTAGATCAGGACGATGGTGAGCAGGGTGAGCCAGCGGTCCGATTGGATGACGAACGGCAACGCCACGGCGATAAGCAGGAGACCGCCGATCAGGGCCTGCTGCAGCCACGCGGGACCGCTCCCCGTCATGACCGCCGCGATCGGGTTGAGCTTCACCCGCAGCGGCGGCAGCGTCTCGTTGGCGTTCTGCAGGTTCTCGTCGTCTATGTTCTTGCGGACCGGCATCTCACGCCTTCTCCGAGATAGTGGAGCCCAGAAGACCGGAGGGCTTGAAGGAAAGCAGGAGGATGAGGATGATGAACGCGAACGCGTCGCGATACTGCGAGCCCATCGGTAGATAGGCCGCTCCGAGGGACTCGACCAGACCAAGTAGCAGCCCGCCCAGGAACGCGCCGGGGATATTCCCGATCCCCCCCAGCACGGCCGCGATGAAGGCCTTGAGACCGGGCACGAAGCCCATGTCCGGCGCGGGCGAAGTGGTACACGGCGCCGTAGAAGCCCCCGGCCATGGCACCCATGGCGGAGCCGATCACGAACGTCAGCGCGATGACCGCGTTGACGTTGACCCCCATGAGCGCCGAGGTGCGCTTGTCTTGCGCCGACGCCCGCATGGCCCGGCCCATCCGGGTCCGCCGCACGTAGAGATTCAGAAGCGTCATGGCGATCGACGGTGACGACGACGACGAAGAGCTGGAGGTACGTCACCTGGGCCCCACCCACGGTGAATGCCTTGGCCGTTCCCTCCGCGGTGGTGAAGACGGGGATATTGGGAAAGAAGATCTGTTTGGAGCCGAAGATGCTCTGAGCAAGGTTCTGCAGGAGGATGGACACGCCGATGGCGGATATGAGCGCCGCCAACCGGGGTGCGTTCCGCAGGGGACGATACGCCAGACGCTCGATGGTCACCCCCATGGCCGCCACCACCGCCATGGCGATGGGCACCGCCAGGAAGAAGCTCAAGCCAGGCATGCTCACAGTCTTGCCAAAGATGTTCATCTCGTCCACCATCATCATGATGGATATGTAGGCTCCGAACATGAACAGCTCGCCGAAGGCGAAGTTGATCAGCTCGATGATGCCGTACACCATGGTGTAGCCCACCGCGATCAAGGCGTACAGGCAGCCGAGCATCAGGCCGTTCACGAGTTGCTGGACAAGTGAGTTCATGAGGTCTCTGACTTCATCGAGGTGGTCCGACTCCGCACTTCTGTACGCGAAGGCGGGGGCCGATGCCCCCGCCTTCGCAGCAGTCTACAGGATCAAAGCTCCGTCAGCGGCTTACGGTTGCTTGGGAGCGGTGACCAGCTTGCCGTCTTTGACGATGACGATGCTGAGCGGCTTGAGCACGTCGCCGTTCTCATCGAACGTGATGGCACCGGAGATGCCCTGGTACGTACCGATCTTGCCCAGGGCGTCGTTGATGGCGGTACGGTCGTTCTTGCCCGCGTTCTTGGCAGCCGTGGCGGCCATCATGATCACATCGTAGGAGTTGGCCGCGAACCAGTCGGGGTTGGCGCCCGCGTACTTGGCCTTGGTATGCCTTGACGAACGCCTGCACCGCCGGGTCGGTCTTCGAGTAGTCGAAGAAGGTGGAGACCAGCATGCCCTCGACTGCGGCGCCGCCGAGCTTGCGAGAGTTCGTCGGAAGCGTAGCCGTCAGAGCCGAGCAGCTGGACCTTCATGCCCAGTTCAGCGGCCTGCTGCGCGATCTTGGAGCCTTCCGGGTAGTAGCCCGAGAGGAAGAGGAGCTCGGGAGAAGCGCCTTTCAGCTTGGTCAGCTGGGCTTTGAAGTCGGTGTCGCCCGTGGTGTACTGCTCTTTGCCCACGACCGTGCCACCGGCGGTCTTGACGGCGGCTTCGTATGCGTCGGCCAGGCCACGCCCGTAGTCGGAGTCGTCATACATGATGGCGATGTTCTTCAGACCCAGGGTGGCGACGCTGTACTTGGCCAGGCCTTCGCCCTGCACGGCGTCGGTCATGCAGATCCGCCAGATGAACGCGCCCAGTTTGCTGATGTCCGGGTTGGTGGCGGACGGCGAGATCATGGGAAGACCGGCTTCCTCATACTTGGCCCCGGCAGCGATGGTGGCACCGGAGAACTGGTGGCCGTCGACGAAGACGATCTCTTTGTCGTCGATGTACTTCTGCGCCACGAGGACGGCTTCTTTCGGATCGCCCAGGTCGTCGCCGATGGCGAACGAGGCCTGACCGCCGTTGACGCCGCCGGCCGCGTTGAGTTCGGCCACGGCGATCTCAGCGCCGGCCTTGTGGGAGGCGCCGTAGTTGGCGTACTGACCCGTCATGGGGCCGGCCACGCCGAACTTGAACGGGGCCCCGCCCGCGGCGGTCGAGCTTGTGTTCTCGTCGCTGCCGCCACAGCCGACAACGGCGACGGCGGCCACGACAAGCACCGCGACCAGGACGAGAAATAGGACAGTACGCTTCAAAGTTTCCCTCCTTACGAGTTGAGTGACACGGGCGAAGTCCCGTGGCACCCCCTTCCCGGAGATCCCTCGAGCAGACTTCCTCCCCTCCATACGTGGGCGACTTTACCTTGAAAAACCGGCGATGTCGATAGAGCGGGAACATGTTCTATTCAGAAGCTGAATACTGGCGGCCAACAACCTGGGCCAAGCACTATCATGCGGAGTGGAGAAACTCCCACGGTGACTTGTGGAGGTGAAGAAGCTGCTATGTCCGGTGCCCCCCTCGAGATCTCCATCCGCACCCCGGAACGCGAAGTCCTCGTCGACATCAGCGAGCGCGTCCAGAACGCCGTCGGCCAGGCCCACCCCGGGTTCAGCGGCATCATCACCGTTTTCGTGCCCCACACGACAGCGGGGATCACCATCAATGAGGGCGCGGACCCTTCAGTGGTCCGCGACATTGTGGAGAGCCTGCGCCGGCTCGTCCCCCGCGATGCCGGATACCGGCATGGGGAAGGCAACTCCGACGCTCACATCAAAGCCTCGCTCATGGGCAGTTCGGTACTGGTCCCCGTCGAACGGGGAGAGCTCCGGCTCGGCACCTGGCAAAGCATCTACCTGGCGGAGTTCGACGGGCCTCGCAACCGCCGGGTGTGGATAGTCCCTGTTATCGCTCGTGACGAAGGGAGCACCGCATGACCGCCGACCAAGACCGGGCGCCGGATGGTGCGGAGGCCGTGGGCGCCGAACAACCGGCCCGCATGTGCGAGAGGATCCTTAGGGACTTCATCGCCGATCCGGCCAGGAACAACATGGGTCCCAGCAGGAGCGACCCGGCGTGGGAGGGCTTCCTTCTGGGATTCGCATCTGGGGACGATCCGCTGTTTGAAGATCTGAAGCTCCACGCGGGGCCGCAACACTGGACCCCGGCCGAGGCGTTCGCGGCGGCGCGCGAAGGCGCGCCCGCACCCGCCGGGCCCGGCGCCGCGCCGCCCGCTCGGCCCGGAGACCTCACTGTCGTCAGTTGGGCGATCTGTCAGACGGAGGCAACGAAGGCAGCCAACCGCTACGAGACCCGCATGCCCTCCGAGCCCTGGGCGCGCTCCCGGATCTACGGGCAGGAGGGCAACGTGGCTCTTCATCTGGTGATGCTCGACGCGCTGCTCGACGAAGGATACGTGGCGGTCGCGCCCTCACTGTTGCCGGCCTGGGCCGAGGCCGATCCCCACACGAACGGCTGGGTCTCCGCCTGGTCGGAGCGCCACGTGGCCTATGTCAGTGGACTGGGGACGTTCGGTCTGGCAGGCGGTCTCATCACCCGGAAGGGGCAGGCCGTACGGCTCGGGTCCGTGGTGGTCAAGGCGGTGATCCCTGCCACGCCTCGCCCCTACGACAGTCCCTTCGCCTACTGTCTGCACTTCGCTGGAGACGGCTGTGCCGCCTGCGCCGACCGCTGCCCCACGGGCTCGATCAACATCGGGGGCCGGGACAAGGAGGTGTGTGCCATCCATCTCAAGCCCCGCAGCGCAGAATACGTCAAGCGTCAGTACGGCTTCGACGGCTACGGGTGCGGCCTGTGCCAGACGGCAGTGCCCTGCGAGTCCGGCATCCCCGAAGGGTTGGCTCCAGTCGAAGACTGAGAGCTTGAGCCGCGTCCCCGACACCAGCCAGAAACTGGGTGCCGCGGCCCGCGGGGGTTAGCCCTCCGGCGGTCTATCCTCAAGCGGTCTATCCTCCGGCGAGGTTTCCTCGGGCCAGGGATAGCCGGCGGCCGCTTCGTAGTCGACGCCATCGGCCTCGGCCTCGACGCCCTCTAGGTCATCGGCGCTGTCCGCCGCGACCCAGGCACCGGTGACCGCGTCATATCGCTGCTCGGGACGGTCGAGATATTGGTCGGTGAAGTCGTGCACCGGGATGACGGCCGAACCCGCGCCGGCCAGCCTGCGGCGGCGGCGCCAGAGGATGGTCCGCCACACCGACAGGGCCAGCAAGAGGATCCAGGCGATGACTTCCAGGACCTGGCCGACCGTGTTCACCCCTGTCCGCCCATAGGTGAGCGTCACGCGGGTCTCTGTCGGGATGACCATCATGAACGACGGCGCTGCCAGATAGGGGCCGTCCGCTCCCTGCACATGCCAGTTGGGGAAGTAGGAGATCTTGACCCAGACCGGCTTACCTATCGCCGCGGCGTCGACATCGAAGACGAACTGCTCGTTGTACATCTTCTCACCGGTGACGTGGCCCTCCGTCTGGATGGGCACCACCGGCGGCGTCGTGGCCTGGTCGGACGTGATGGAAGCGAACTCCTGGAGGGCCGGGTCGCCGTTGTCCCACACGATGGGGGTGTCCAGATTGTCCATGTTCGAGTACCAGTCGACCGCCATATCCCGCCAGTCGGCCTGCGGAATGTCTATCCGCACCGGCTCGTTCTTCATCACCTCGGCGTAGCCCGTGGTACCGGAGATACGGAAGATGTTGTAGTCGCCGAAGGTGGCGAGAAGTTCCGTCCGGGTGTCCTCCTTGGTGGCAGTGGTCACTTCCTCGGTGCAGGTGAGGAAATAGGGGATGTTCATCAGTTGGAGGTGGGTGATGCCGTTCGGCACGTCCAGGGTCGGGTACCTGACCCCGATGATCGCGTTGCTGGCCTCCTTGGACAACTCCGCCTGATTGATGAAGTGGAAGGGCGCCGTGAAGGAGGCCTCCATCAGGGTCCCTTCCATCGTCGGCAGGCCGGTCCAATAGGGAATGATCTCGAAGGCGCGCGGCGTGCCGAACTCGTCGATCTTCTGGTTGTGCTCCACCATGACCCGGCCCTCGGGCAGGGTCGCGATGAAGTTGTTTATCTCCTGGTACTGAGGCCAACTGTTCTTGCCTTCGTACCCGGAGTAGTTCCACTTGATCCAGCCCATTGCCGTGCCGCTGGTCCCGATGACTACCGCACCGATGACCACGGCCAGCAGGGGGACGTAGATACGCCTGGCGGTTATCCCCTTCCAGGCGAAGATGTCGTGGATCACCACGGCGAACGGCCGGATCAACCACATGGCGCCGTAGGCGGCCCACAAATGGAGCGACATGTACCAGAAAGGCACGACGCGAGCATTCCACAGCCGTCCGCTCGGAAGGAGCTTGTAGACCAGGACGGTGATCAAGCTCATCCAGAGCAGAGGGAGCAACCTGCTCTCCCGCTTGGCGACAGCGTAGGCTGCGCCGATGATGGCCAGCGCCGCCACAGGATACAGCGCGGGGGGAAGGAGTTCCTTCCACCCCAACTGGTCCCACGCCATGTGCGCGGTCCACTCCAGGTTGGCGGCAAAGGGCAGCGACCAGAACGCAGTGAGCGCGAACGCGACCAGAGCAACAGCCGCGAGGTATCCGAACGACCGCCAGCGGGGGTTGACCAGCAGGAGCCCCGGCGAGATGAAGACCAGGGCGATCGTGGGGACGATGTGTGAGAGCACCAGGGCCATCAAGATGAGGCAGTTGAGCACAAAGAGCATGTTGAAACGCGGCTTCTCCATGCCCCGATACATCGTCCCCAGGAACAAGAAGGTCAGAGCGAAGCTGAGCATGTAGCCAAACTCGCCTGCCAGTGTGCTCTTGACGTTTCCGCCATAGATGGAGTAGCTCTCCATGAAGAGCATGGCGACCGCGAAGACGGCTGCCAGCATCGGGAACGGCCGCCGGACCCGCCACAGGCGCCCCATTGCGTAGGCGGCCGCCGGCAGCGCGAAGACCCCCAGAACCGTGATGAGCTTGAACGCGATCTGATACGGAAGGATCCAGTTGAGGATGGCGATCAGCAGGAAGGGGAACGGGAAGTAGAACGTCAGCATGGGCATGCCGGCATACCAGCCCGGCGCCCAGCCGGTGAGCTTGAAGTTGGGCAGAAGCTCCTGGATGAGGTACTGGGCAGGATAGTGATGGGCCCCGGTGTCGCCGCCGGAGGTCGTGGTCAGGCTGAACAGAAGGTTGGGCTTATAGAAGATGAGGAGAACGGCGTAGATGATGAGGAACGCGATGAGGGTGGGAACCCAGTCCCAGATACCTCCCCTTTCGACCAGGTCCTCCCGCTCACGAACCCGCATTCTTCTCCTTCCACAAAATGAACCGCAACCGGAGCAACGCCCGCATGGTGCGAGGCATGCGACGTACTATAGACGAACGCGCCTTCCTTTTCTCCTCCACGGTGACCGGGATCGCCGCCACCTTCACCCCGCCGCGCCGCGCGCGGATGATCAACTCGGTATCGAAGATGTCCTGCCGCATCACCGTCTGAGGCGCGTACTGCTGGACGACCTCCCGCCGCAGCGCCTTCATGCCGTGGGTATCGTCCATATGAGGGTCGAACATGACCCTGAGGATGGTGGTGAAACCGTAGGAGATGAAGTGGCGGATCGGAGAGCGCTTGTCCTCCGCGCCCTCCATCAGCTTGCTGCCCACCACGATGCCGGCGCCCCCCGCGAGCAGATCGCCTGCCGCGAGCATGAACGGCACGTCGTGGAAATCGATGTCAAAGTTCACTATGTAGTCGCCCCGCCCGGCGAGCATGCCGGTCTTCATGGCGTAGCCGTAGTCGGGGACGGGGACGCGCAGGGCTTGGATACGGGGGTTGGCGGAAGCAAGGGCGGAGCACATGGCAGGCGTCTCATCGACGCTGCCGTTCTCGGCGAGCAGGAGCTCGTAGTCGACGCCTCGGGCCTGCATCTCGGCCACCAGCTCGGCGACTTCCGCGTCGAGACACTCGGCCTCGTTGTGGATGGGGATGACTACCGAGTAGCGGGGGGCAGGGCCGGTGTGCGCCGCCACGCCGGGGACCACGGCCAGGTCGGGCTCGAGAGCCCCTGCCGGGTCCAGGGGTCCGCCGACAAGGTCAGGCATGTTCTTTCTCTTCCACAGCTTCCTTTTGGACTTCGCCCTGGGGCACATCGGTTTCGGGGGCGTCGTCCTTCTTGAGCGCAGTGTGCCGGAACGCAAGATACCGGCTCCCGAGGAAATTCCAGACTACCGCCACCACGGCGGCCACGAACGCCTTGCCCTCGCGTACGGCGAAGGAGCCCGAAGTCGTCCAGAGCCCCAATAGGCTGAAGACCACGATGTTCACGATGAGCGGGGGCAGGTTGACCAGGAAGAACAGACCGAACTCCCGCCCGGTCCGGCCGGAGCCCTTGGCGCCGAAGGTCCAGAGCTTGTTCCAGACGAAGCTGTTACAGATGCCCAGGATGTAGGAGATGGTCTTGGCGGCTATCTCCGGCATCCCCGGGATCAGCGTCAGCAAGTAGAAGGCGCCCAGATCGACGACGGTGTTCAGCAGCCCCACCACGAGGAAGCGCACGGCCTGGCCGGACGCACGATCGCGGCGCAGGAGCCGGGAAATGGCGGAGGGTATGCGGATGGAAATCACGGGCTATATGCTAACATCCGACGCCCATGGCAGCTCCTCCCGACATCCAAATAGGGCCCGGGAAGACCGTGGCTTTCCGCACAATCGGGTGCAAACTCAACCAGTGTGAGACTGCTCAGATGCAGGAGACCCTCCTTGCCGAAGGCTACCGGCTCGTCGACTGGGACAAGACCGCCGACATACGGGTCGTGAACACCTGCACCGTCACCGCGAAGAGCGACCGCACCTGCCGCCGCGAGATCCGGCTCGCGAAACGCCTGGACCCAGACTGCGCGGTGGTGGTCACCGGCTGCTACGCCCAGATCGACCCTGAGGCGGTGGCCGCCATCCCCGGCGTCGACCTCGTGCTGGGGAATCTCGACAAGCTACGGTTGGCCCAGCACCTGGCGGCGATGGCGCCGGGCGAGGGCGGCGACGCAGACGCAGCGGCGCAGAGGGGGGCGGTGACGGCCGGCCCCGCGCTTTCCGTGTCACCCTATCCCGAGCATCCCGAGTTCGAGGGCGAGTTCTTCAGCCACTTCTACGGCTACACCCGGGCCTTCCTCAAGATCCAGACCGGCTGCGATTCCCGCTGCGCCTACTGCATCATCCCGCTGGCGCGCGGGCCGGCGCGGAGCATGCCCAGGGCCGACGTACTCCGAGAGGTGGACCTGCTGGCCGAACGCGGTTTCCGCGAGGTCGTGCTGACCGGTATCAACCTGGGAAGCTGGGGACACGACACCAGCGAAGGATCGGTCGCCGACCTGCTGGAGGCGTTGCTGGCCGCCGGTGCGCCGGGCCGCGGGCGGCGCGAGGCCAAGCGGGATAGCGCCGAGGTGCCCGGCTCTGGACGCCCCGCTATCGGCCGGTTCCGCTTGAGCTCCATCGAGCCGCTCGAGGTCGAGCAAGCGCTCATGGAGGTCGTCGAGCGGGCCGGCGACGCTGTAGCCCACCACTTCCACCTGCCCCTGCAGAGCGGCAGTGACTCCGTGCTGCGCCGCATGAACCGCCCCTATACCACCACCGAGTATCTGATGGTGGTCGACGAGTTGGCCCGCCGCTTCCCCGACGCTGCCATCGGCGCCGACGTGATCGCCGGCTTCCCGGGCGAGACCGAGGCCGAGTTCGAGGAGACCCTCGCCTTCATCGAGCATGCGCCGCTCACCTACCTGCACGTCTTCAGCTACAGCGACCGCCCGGGCACAGAAGCCTCCCAGATGAAGCCGACAGTGCCCCCGGAGACCATCCACGAGCGTGGTCTGCGCCTGCGCGCGTTGGGAGAGCATAAGAATGCGTCGTTTCGCGCTACCCTGAGAGGCAGCGGGCAGCGAGTCCTGGTCCTTGGGGGGCGGGACACCGCCGGCAGGCTGGTGGGCATCAGCGGGAACTACCTGGAGGTTCTGCTGAACGGTGAGGACGACCTCATGAATCGCTTCGTACAGGTGCGGCTGCAAGAAGCCGGCGAGGACGGCCGCTGGGCAGCGACCCTGTTGGGCATCGAGGAGCTCGGGGCCGCCGCGGAGCAAGCCGCGCCTGGAGCAACGGCCTGATGCGGGCGCTCGTACAGCGAGTCCAGCGCGCCTCGGTTGAGGTCGACGGAGCGATCGTGGGCGAGATCGGCCCGGGCCTGCTCCTGTTCATCGGCGTGGGGAAGAACGACCTCGATGAGGACGGGGGCTTCGCCCGAGCTCGCAACCTGGCCGACAAGGTGGCGAATCTGCGCATCTTCTACGACTCTGAGGGGAAGTCCAACGTGTCGCTCCTCGACACCGGGGGCGCCGCGTTGGTAATCAGCCAGTTCACGCTCTACGCCGACTATCGCCGGGGCCGGCGGCCGTCCTTCAGCGACGCTGCCGATCCGGGGCCGGCCGAAGCCCTGGTCGACGTATTCCGGCTGGCGCTCGAGCGCCTCGGCGTCTCCACCGCCTCGGGGCGGTTCGCCGCTCACATGATCGTCTCGCTTGTCAACGACGGCCCGTACACCATCCTGGTCGACACCGACAAGCTGGAATCCCCCCGGCGGGGAGAGCGCGGTATCTCAGAGGCCGCGGCGGCGATCCCGGCGGCGGCAGACAGTGGCGACTGATATGCGTCTGCCCGACTACCACACCCACACAGCCCGCTGCGGCCACGCCCGCGGGACTCCCGCGGAGTACGTAAGGGCGGCTCACGCGGCCGGCCTGCTGGCCATCGGCGTCGCCGACCACCTGCCGCTCCTGCCCGAACCCGACCCGGAACTGTCGATGGAGGCGTGCGAGCTCGGCGACTACGTCGGTGAAGTGCTGGAGCTCAAAGCCGCCTTCCCCGGATTCGTCCTGCTCGGAGTCGAGGCCGACTACCGGCCGGGCACCGTGTCCGAGGTGCGCTCGCTGCTCGAAAGCCAGCCGTTCGACTACGTCATCGGCTCGGTCCACCATCTCGGCGACTGGGGGTTCGACGATCCCCGGCAGATGGAGGGGTACAGCTCCCGCGAGATCGACGGCGTGTGGGTCGACTACTTCGAACTGGTGGGCGAGGCCGCCGAATCGGGCCTCTTCACCGTCCTGGGACACCTCGATCTGGTCAAGAAGTTCGGCTACCGGCCCACCAAGACCCTGGAAGTGGAGCTCGACCGGCTGATCGAGCGCATCGCCCGAGCGAGCGTGGCGATCGAGATAAACACCGCCGGGCTGCACAAACCGGTGAAGGAGGCCTACCCGTCGCCCGCGATCCTCCAGAAGCTGCGGGCTGCCGATATCCCCATCACGTTCGGCTCCGACGCGCACCGGCCCGAGGAGGTAGGACGGGACTTCGCCCACGCGGTCGGCCTTGCCCGGGCGGCCGGATACCAGGAGTTCGCTACCCTTGATGCCGATCCGGCGGGCGGGCGAGCAGGCGTCCGGCAGACGCCTTTCCCGGCACCGCAGGCCGGCCACCCGGACGCGCCTGGGGGCGCTGGAAACGCGGCGGACCGACCGTGAGGGCCGCGGTCATCTTCAATCCCTCCTCTGGGCGAAGCCGCGCAGGCGCCATCGCTTCGGCCGTGGAACGCGGGCTGACGAAGCGGGGATTTGAGTGTGAACTCCATGCCACCAGCCACGCCAAGGAAGCCATCGTCCTCGCAGAGCGTTTCGCCCCCGGCGTCGATATCGTCGTGGCGATAGGGGGAGACGGGACCGTCAACGAGGTCACCAATGGCATGGCCCGCGCCAGGGACAAGGCCGACCCCGGCGCCCCCCGGCCCCTGCTGGGGATCGTGCCGGCCGGAACGGTCAACGTGCTGGCTCTCGAACTCGGTCTGCCGTTCCAGGTGGAGCGAGCGTGCGATGTCATCGCCGGTCTCAAGACCATCTCGCTCGACCTAGGCAAAGTCAACGGCCGCCGGTTCCTTCTCATGATGGGCGCTGGGGTCGATGCGCTCACGGTTCGGAACATCGACCCCCAGGCCAAGAAACGCTTCAGGGAACTGGCCTTCGTGAGCACGGGGATGAGGGCGGTGCTCTACCAAAAACCACCGGTCTTCCTGGTCCGGACGAACGATGAGGAGTACCACGCGACCTTCTTCGTTGCCGGGAACAGCCGCTACTATGGCGGAAAGTTCGGGGTGACCCCGTCGGCCGATCCCACAGACGGCGTCCTCGACCTGGTCCTCTTCACCGGCACCACCCGGGGCGGGCTGGCAACCTTCTGGCTGGGGGTCCCGAGCGGCCTGCATGTGCGCAACAAGAACGTGCTTTACCTGCATGCTCAGAGGGTGGAGGTCCTGCCGCTTGATGACAGCGAGCCGATCTGGTTCCAGACCGACGGCGAGCTGGCAGGCCGACTGCCGGCTATCGTGGAGATAGACCCCCACGCCATTGAGGTGCTGGTGCCGTGAGCGTACGGCAACCCCGCTCTGGAGGACCCCGCTCCGCCTAGCGCAGCACGCCGATCAGGTCCACCGCAGTCAAACCTCAGGGTCTGTACGTCAGCGTCCCCACCAAATCCACGGCGTCGATGGTGATGTACTTGCCCGCGGCGCTACCCGCGTTGCGAACGATCCGCACGTTGTGGGCACTGTTGGCGATCGTGCCTGTGGACCAGACGTTCACCTTGTAGAGGGCCCCAGCTGGGTTGGCCAGGTTGATGGTGGCCACCTTGACGCTATCCAGATAAACGTCAGCTATCCCGGTGGTGGTGCCCTTCATGGCGATCCAGTCCAGGCGGGTACCGGTGAAGTAGATGGTGACCGAGGAGTCAGTGGCGTTAGCCCGGCCATAGCTGCTGCCGGAAGCCGAGGACGTGGAGTACGGAGCCCAGTTACCGACATAGGCCAGATGGCCGTCGATCTGTTCATAGCGAGTGGGCGTAGTCCCTGGAGTCACGTAGGTGTAGTTGTCGGTGGTGGTATCGGCGGTCGATCCCCCGCCGGTCGTCACCCGTACCTGGACGGTGCCCGCCGCATGGGCCGGGGCTGCCGCTGTTATCTGGGTGGCCGAGTTCACCGTGTAGCTGGTCGCGTTCACACCCCCGAAGGTGACGGCCGCAGCACCAGTAAGGTCCGTGAAGCCGGTCCCCCTTATGACGACCGACGTGCCGCCGGCCGTGGAGCCCGAGGTGGGACTGAGGCTGGTGATGGTGGGTGGGGCAGACGTCAGCGTCCCCACCACGTCCACGGCGTCGATGGTGATGTACTTGCCCGCGGCGCTACCCGCGTTGCGAACGATCCGCACGTTGTGGGCACTGTTGGCGATCGTGCCTGTGGACCAGACGTTCACCTTGTAGAGGGCCCCAGCTGGGTTGGCCAGGTTGATGGTGGCCACCTTCACGCTATCCAGATAGACGTCAGCTATCCCGGTGGTGGTGCCCTTCATGGCGATCCAGTCCAGGCGGGTGCCGGTGAAGTAGATGGTGACCGAGGAGTCAGTGGCGTTGGCCCGGCCATAGCTGCTGCCGGAAGCCGAGGACGTGGAGTACGGAGCCCAGTTACCGACATAGGCCAGATGGCCGTCGATCTGTTCATAGCGAGTGGGCGTAGTCCCTGGAGTCACGTAGGTGTAGTTGTCGGTGGTGGTATCGGCGGTCGATCCCCCGCCGGTCGTCACCCGTACCTGGACGGTGCCCGCCGCATGGGCCGGGGCTGCCGCTGTTATCTGGGTGGCCGAGTTCACCGTGTAGCTGGTCGCGTTCACACCCCCGAAGGTGACGGCCGCAGCACCAGTAAGGTCCGTGAAGCCGGTCCCCCTTATGACGACCGAGGTGCCGCCGGCCGTGGAGCCCGAGGTGGGACTGAGGCTGGTGATGGTGGGTGGGGCAGACGTCAGCGTCCCCACCACGTCCACGGCGTCGATGGTGATGTACTTGCCCGCGGCGCTACCCGCGTTGCGAACGATCCGCACGTTGTGGGCACTGTTGGCGATCGTGCCTGTGGACCAGACGTTCACCTTGTAGAGGGCCCCAGCTGGGTTGGCCAGGTTGATGGTGGCCACCTTGACGCTATCCAGATAGACGTCAGCTATCCCGGTGGTGGTGCCCTTCATGGCGATCCAGTCCAGGCGGGTACCGGTGAAGTAGATGGTGACCGAGGAGTCAGTGGCGTTAGCCCGGCCATAGCTGCTGCCGGAAGCAGACCCACGTGGAGTACGGAGCCCAGTTACCGACATAGGCCAGATGGCCGTCGATCTGTTCATAGCGAGTGGGCGTAGTCCCTGGAGTCACGTAGGTGTAGTTGTCGGTGGTGGTATCGGTGGTCGATCCCCCGCCGGTCGTCACCCGTACCTGGACGGTGCCCGCCGCATGGGCCGGGGCTGCCGCTGTTATCTGGGTGGCCGAGTTCACCGTGTAGCTGGTCGCGTTCACACCCCCGAAGGTGACGGCCGCAGCACCAGTAAGGTCCGTGAAGCCGGTCCCCCTTATGACGACCGACGTGCCGCCGGCCGTGGAGCCCGAGGTGGGACTGAGGCTGGTGATGGTGGGGGGGCAGAGACCAAGCTCCCCACCACGTCGACCGCAGCGATGCTTATGTACTTGCCGCGATGTTGGTGGTGTTCCAGACGATCATGACCTTGTGGGGACCGCCGGCGACAGTGCCGGTCGACCAGACGTTCACGTCAGGGATGGTGCTCGCGTTGGCCAGGTTGATGGTCGCCTTGAACACGTCGTCCAGGTAGACGTCGGCCTTGCCGGAAGCGTTGTCCTTCGTGGCGATCCAGTCCAGCTGGGTGCCGTTGAAGTAGATGGTGACCGAGGAGCCGCTCGTGTTGGCGCGCTTGTATCCCGCGTAGCCCCCGCTGGCGCTCGACCATGCTCCAGAGAAGATGAAATGGGAATCGGTGTGGTAGTAGCGGGTCGGGCGAATCTGCCTCATATGTGTAGTCGTCGGCGCTGGTGTTGGCCGTCTGCCCGCCCACGGTCGTCACCAGCACCTGCACGGTTCCCGCGGTGTGCGCCGGGGCCGTAGCGGTGATCTGGGTCGGGCGAGTTGACGAAGAACGTGGCCGAGGTGCCCCCGAAGGTCACGGCCGAGGCCGTGGTCAAGTCGGTGCCGGTGATGGTGACGGTGTTGCCTCCGGCGGTGAGACCGCTTGTGGGGTCAAGGCTGGTGATAGTGGGCACTGCCACATAGGTGAAGTTGTCGGCTGCGGTGTCGGAGGTGCTGCCCCCCGCGGCCGTGACTTGCACCCGCACGGTCCCCGCGATGGCCTTGGCAGGAGCAACGGCCGTGATCTGGGTGGGGAGGTCCACCGTGTAGCTTGTGGCATTCACGCCCCCGAAGGTGACGGCTGCAGCCCCGGAGAGACCCACGAAGTTGCCGCCGGTGATGATGACGCTGGTGCCGGACAGAGGACCATTCGTGGGGCTGAGATTGGTGATCGTGGGTGGCCGCCACGTAGGTGAGGCTGGTGGCTGGCCTGCCCCCCGGTGGTGGTCACCACCACGTCCACGGGGCCGGCGGCATGAGGCGGGGCGGTGGCGGTGATCGGGGTGGGCGGTGTTGATGGTGGGGGTGACCGAGTCCCCGTCGATGGTGAGGCTGGCCCCGGTGAAGTTGGTGCCGGTGATGGTGATGAGGCCCCCGGAGAGGGGCAGGTTGGCCGGGGTGAGGTTGCTGATGGTGGGGCCGGCCACGTAGGTGTAGGCTGCGGGTGGCGCTGTCCCTCCGTAGGCGGTGGTCACCACCACGTCCACGGGGCCGGCCGCGTGGGGCGGGGCGGTGGCGGTGATCGTGGTGGCGGTGTTGGTGGTGATGGGGGCGTTCAGTGCCGTCGATGGTCACCGCGGTGGCCCCGGTGAAGTTGGTGCCGGTGATGGTGACGAGTTGCCGCCGGTGAGGGGCCGGTGGGGGGGGCTGAGGCTGGTGATGGTGGGGACGGCCCCGTAGGTGTAGGCGCCGGGGCGGTCGCTGCCGTAGGCGGTGGTCACCACCACGTCCACGGCGCCGGCCCCGTGGGGCGGGGCGGTGACGGTGACCGTGGTGGCGGTGTTGGCGGTGATGGGGGCGTTCAGTGCCGCCGAAGGTGACCCCGGTGGCCCCGGTGAGATTGGTGCCGGTGATGATGACCGAGTTGCCGCCGCTGATGGGGCCGGTGGCCGGGGTGAGGTTGCTGATGGTGGGGCCGGCCACGTAGGTGTAGGCGGCGGGTGGCGCTCCCCGTAGGTGGTGGTCACCACCACGTCCACGGCGCCGGCGGCATGAGGCGGGGCGGTGGCGGTGATCTGGGTGCCGGCCGGGTTGATGGTGGGGGTGACCGAGTCGCCGTCGATGGTGAGGCTGGCCCCGGTGAAGTTGGTGCCGGTGATGGTGACGAGTGCCCCCGGTGAGGGGCAGGTGGCCGGGGTGAGGCTGCTGATGGTGGGGCCGGCCACGTAGGTGTAGGCTCGCGGGTGGCACTCCCGTAGGCGGTGGTCACCACCACGTCCACGGCGCCGGCGGCATGAGGCGGGGCGGTGGCGGTGATCTGGGTGCGGCCGGGTTGGTGGTGGGGGTGACCGAGTCGCCGTCGAAGGTGACGCGTGGCCCCGGTGAAGTTGGTGCCGGTGATGGTGACGAGTGCCCCCGGTGAGAGGCCGGTTGGCCGGGGTGAGGCTGCTGATGGTGGGGCCGGCCACGTAGGTGAGGCTGCGGGTGGCGCTCCCGTAGGCGGTGGTCACCACCACGTCCACGGCGCCGGCGGCATGAGGCGGGGCGGTGGCGGTGATCTGGGTGGCGGCGGGTTGGTGGTGGGGGTGACCGAGTCGCCGTCGAAGGTGACCCCGGTGGCCCCGGTGAAGTTGGTGCCGGTGATGGTGACGAGTGCCCCCGGTGAGAGGCAGGTGGCCGGGGTGAGGTTGGTGATGGTGGGGCCGGCCACGTAGGTGTAGGCTGCCGGGGTGTGCACTCCCGTAGGCGGTGGTCACCACCACGTCCACGGGGCCGGCGGCATGAGGCGGGGCGGTGGCGGTGATCTGGGTGCCGGCCGGGTTGATGGTGGGGGTGACCGAGTCCCCGTCGATGGTGAGGCTGGCCCCGGTGAAGCCGGTGCCGGCGATGATGATGAGGCCCCCGGAGAGAGGCAGGTTGGCCGGGGTGAGGTTGCTGATGGTGGGGCCGGCCACGTAGGTGAGGCTGCGGGTGGCGCTCCCGTAGGTGGTGGTCACCACCACGTCCACGGGGCCGGCGGCATGAGGCGGAGCGGTGGCGGTGATCTGGGTGCCGGCCGGGTTGATGGTGGGGGTGACCGAGTCCCCGTCGATGGTGAGGCTGGCCCCGGTGAAGCCGGTGCCGGTGATGGTGATGAGGCCCCCGGAGAGAGGCAGGTTGGCCGGGGTGAGGTTGCTGATGGTGGGGCCGGCCACGTAGGTGAGGCTGCGGGTGGCGCTCCCGTAGGCGGTGGTCACCACCACGTCCACGGGGCCGGCGGCATGAGGCGGAGCGGTGGCGGTGATCTGGGTGCCGGCCGGGTTGATGGTGGGGGTGACCAGTGCCGTCGATGGTGAGGTGGCCCCGGTGAAGCTGGTGCCGGTGATGGTGACGAGTGCCCCCGGTGAGAGGCAGGTGGCCGGGGTGAGGTTGCTGATGGTGGGGCCGGCCACGTAGGTGTAGGCTGCGGGTGGCGCTCCTCGTAGGTGGTGGTCACCACCACGTCCACGGCGCCGGCGGCATGAGGCGGAGCGGTGGCGGTGATCCGGGTGGCGGCCAGCGGTGATGGTGGGCGTTCAGGCCGCCGAAGGTCACCCCGGTGGCCCCGGTGAAGTTGGTGCCGGCGATGGTGACGAGTTGCCCCCGGAGAGGGGCCGGTGGCGGGGTGAGGCTGCTGATGGTGGGGGCCGCCACTGGAGGCTCGTTGACCGTTACGTCAGCCGTCGTGTTCTCGAGCGGGAGCGCAAGCGGTGCCGAGTTATCTTTGACGAGGCCGGATACATCGGGTGTCATGCCGTAGAGGTAGCGCAGGGTCACAGTGTGGCCTGCTGCTATCGAGCTTGTCAGGGTCAGCCGGACCGCATCGGAGGCATAGCGCACACCCGACTGGATAGCTACGCTCGAGCCGTTGTCGAACACCTCAAAGCCGGTGATTCCCGTTGCCGGCGTTATGTCGGTGCCGCCGCGGTGATTGAGGGTCACGAGTGACCCGGTTGCGGTTCCCGCCGGTGAAGGACGCTGAGTCGATCGACGGGCCGCGGTAGTAGGTTGACTGGCCATAATAGTGCTTGATGGCATTGGCCAGGCGGCTGCCGATCACAGTGAGCGCCGGGGTGGTGTAGTGCCAGGTATCCAGCTGCGGCAGGTCCATCGCGGTGGCGCCCATGAAGATATTCGTTCCATTATCCACATCGTGCTGCGCGTTGCGGATGCCCTAGCTTCAGCGTCGGTTCCAACTGATCCCGTGGCTACGTTGCCAAGCTGGCAGATGAAGATCGGAATGGTGGCATAGAGATCTTGCTCGATAGTGGCCGATCATGGTGGCGAAATCCGCCTCGTATTGCGCTTCGGTGCGGCCGTCGCTCAAGTCCTGTTCCCCCTGTGCATGATGATGAGCTCGACGCCGCCCACGCTTTGCGCCTTCGTTATCGATTGGCCGTAGAGCGTGGTGGTGTCGAAATGATTCGAGGGATTCCGGTATGACCACGTGGGAAATAGAGGGTCGATCCGCCCTTGGCTGCGGGTACGAAGGCGATGGGGAAGTCGAACGTCTGGCAGAAGCGAATTGGCAATGCCGGGGATCATCGATCCACGGCATCCCGTTGTCCTGGTCGACCGCGCCCGCAGGGCTTTCATCGTCGTAGGGATCGGCCAGGTGCTCCCATGTTCCGGCGTTGCTGTAGTTGACCGCCAGATCGGAAGTTGCCGCCGTATAGGGGGTTGGCCGCGGCCGGACATGTTCGACTGGCCGATGACGAGGATGAGCATGCCCACGCCCCACTTGTTCGTGCCGCGGCTCGTACCGATCACCGGTCACGTGCCGTCCAGGGCGCGCACTTCGACGTTGTACCAGCCTCCTTGTGGAACGGTCAGGTTGCCGGAGAATGTCCCTCCGCCGGGCGTCGAGTCGATGGTCGTCCAGTCAATGACTGGCGTGCTGGTGCCGTGCTGCAGGACCCGCGCTTCCACTCGGTTCCAGTTCATGTTCGAGTAGGTTCCGCTGACGGTCACGCTCTTTGAGTGTTCCGCCGATGTCGCGCTGGAACACCCGGTAATTGGCAGAAGTCAGTTGACCGCGATCGTGGGAGCCGGGAGGGTGATAGGTCACCCTCACCTGGATGTAGTCGACGTAGGCTGTTTGGCCATTCAAGGCGTCCGAATTCACGGCGCTGATAGCCACGCCAAAACTCGGAGTCATTGATCTCGGCAGGCGTCCAAGAGCTCTCCCACAGATCGGCTTCTCCCCCGTAGGTCGACTCCTGCTCGCCCCCCGACCATGCTGTGACCACGTCCTTCTTGTCGGTCGCCAACTCTCCGCTGCCGCCTTTGATCAGCATCACCTTGGCGTCGTATATCCCGGTCGCGCCGTTGTTGCCGGCGTACCTCCCGATATACACGGTGATCCCATCGATGGTGGCATTTTCGGGGATGGAGAACCCGTAGTCGGTGGCCTGCAGCGTCTGGCTTATGGCGCCGGGCCCGATGACCGCAGAGACGTAGAGTTCGTCATTGAGGGTTATGTTGCCGAGCTCGAGCTCCGCCCATGCGTCTGCCTCCGAGCCTACGCTCATCGCGAGTCCGGCGTCGATCGGACCGCTGTCGCCTGCCTGCGTGGGGGACGGAAAGGCCAGCACGAGACACAACAAGAGCAGGCCCAGGAGAACTGCGCTGAGTCTGGTTTTCTGAATACTTCTTGCCGGTGTCACCGTTACTCGCCCCCTTGGTCCCGATCACCCCTCATGGGGAGCGAAAGCGGAACCTATCTCTTCTGGCTTTGCGCGGCGATGTCGCCGCGAGCCCCTTAACCTCAAACCCGCTCCGCACCGAGCGGCCACATAGGTACCTCTCATTATCTCTCTTATCGCAGCACGCCTCTCACGTCCAGGGCATCTAGGTCGATGGTGGTGCCGGTAGAGCCGCTCTTCGTGCCGGTCCACTCAATGGTGACGGTATGCTCGCCGGGGGTGAGGAAACCGCTCGACCACACCGCCTTCTTGTACGCGGCGACCGAGCCGTAGAGGTTGACGAGCAGGGTCTTCGTCCCGTCGAGGGTCACCTTGGCAATGCCATAGCTCGGAGCTTTCTTTGCGATGATGTCGAGGCTGACTCCGGTGAAGTTGATCGTGACCGAGCCCGCCTTGTCTGTGTACCGGTAGCTCCCACCCGAATAGTAGGTGGTGGAGGCCGTCCCGAGGGTCCATGCGGAGAGACTGGGGGCCCAGACGAGATGGCTATCCGTCTGTTGAACCCGGCTCTTCGGGGTGGGAGTGCCGACCACGACTACGGCATCGATGTCGATGTACTTGCCGCTGAGGTTGTCTGTACTGCGCAAGATCTTCACAGTGTGGTACCCGGGGGCGAGGGTACCGGTAGACCACACGTTGTTCTGAGACGAGGTGCTCGAGCGATAGAGGTCGACCGTGGTCTTGTAGACGTTGTCGACCCATACGTCGGCCTTGCCCATGCCCGTGCCCTTGGTCGCTATCCAATCGAGGCGGGTGCCGTTGAAGGGGATGACGACCCAGGCACCAGCCGTGCTGGAGCGCCTATAGCTGCCCGCCGAGGCGGAGGTGGTGCTGACCACCGACCAGGTGCCCGAATAGACGAAGCTGGAAAAGTCCTGCTGGTACTTTGTCGGTGGAGCCACGTAGGTGAAGTCGTCGGTCTCGGTGTCCTCGGTGGTGCCGCCGGCCGCCGTCACCTGCACGGCGACGGTAGCTGCGGCATGAGCGGGAGTGACCGCTGTGATCTGGTTCGCGGAGTTGACGGTGTAGCTCTTCGCGTTCACGCCCCCGAACGTGACCGCCGAGACGCCGATGAAACCGCTGCCGCTGATGACCACCGAGGTTCCGCCGGCCGTAGAGCCCGACGTGATCTTGAGACTCGTGATCGTCGGTACGGTCACCTCCGCATAGGTGTAGTCGTCGGCCGCGGTGTCACGCGTCGAGCCCGCGAGGGTCGCCACTTGTACCCGGACCGTCCCGGCCTCATGCGCCGGCGCCATCGCCGTTATCTGCGTAGCTGAGTCGACGGTGTAACTGGTCGCGCTTGCAGCGCCGAAGGTCACCAAAGACGCGCCGGCAAAGTCGCTGCCGGTTATTGTCACCGAAGTCCCCCCGTCGATGCTCCCGGCTTTCGGGCTGAGGCCGGTTATGGCGGGGGGTGCGGAAGTAAGGGTGCCGAGCACATCTACCGCATCAAGGGTGATGAACTTGCCCGCGGCGTTGCTCGTATTCCACAATATCCTCACCGTGTGGGCTCCGGCCGAGAGAGCGCCCGTCGACCATACATTCCGCTGGTATACAGGGGTCGAGTTGGAGAGATTCACCGTTTTCGCAAAGACATCATCCAGGTAGACGTCGGCTTTGCCGGTCGTCGTCCCCATCATCGCGATCCAGTCAAGGCGTGTCCCGCTGAAGTAGATGGTGACCTGCGAGCCGGCAGTCCCGGCTCGCAGGTAGCTGCCTCCGGAGGCGGAAGAGGTCGAGAAGCTGGACCAACCACTCGAGTAGGCGATGTGAGGATCGGTCTGCTGGTAACGGGTGAGATAGGTGTAGTCATCCGCGGTGCCGCTAGGATCCGAAGGTCCCATTGGCGACGACACCACCACGTCGACCGTACCGGTCTCCGCATGGGGCGGTGCTACCGCCGTGATCCTGTGCGTGGAGTGGACTGTATAGCTGGTGGCATTGACGCCCCCGAACGTGACTGCGGAGGGTCCTGAAACACCGACGAAGGCCGTGCCCTCTATGACCACGGTGTCCCCTCCGCTTGTCGACCCTGCTGCAGGAGCAAGGGAAGTGACAGCGGGAGGAGGTATCGCGGCCGTAATGGCCGCCGCCGCGTTCAACCTTCCGCCCGTGAAGCAGAGAGTGGACAGGGATTCCTTCTGATCGACGGTGGAAAGGATCCGATCGATGCGCGTGGCCGCCGACTCTGAAGGGGCGATCGACGCAAGAAGCGCCACCGTGCCGGTGACGTACGGGGTGGCCATAGAGGTGCCGCTCAAGAAGACACATTCTTCGGGGGCGAAGGAGTTGATGCCGACGTCATCGATGTGAACGCCGTCCTCGGTCACGGAATCGTCCGTGACCAAACGAAAGCGGACCCGGCACTGATCGCTGAGAGCCTCTTTGGGAAGCGGGGTGTTGTAGTAGCCGCCGTCCTCGGTGCCGGTCAAGTATCCAAGGATGGTCCAGGTAGACCCACCGTCTCCCGATACCTCCACCTGCAGGAAGTCATACCCGTCCTCGAGCGAGAACACGGTGTAGAACCCGAGAACGGTGTCGTGGGGAGCAAGGGCCCGAAGGTCGAGCGACCACGTGCTGATGCTCAAGTCCTCGTTGTTGGCGTAGTTGGCGTTCGGACTATCGCTCCAGGAGCGGGTACCGCTGACGTATGCCTCTGGGGTGATCGCCCAGGTCCCCTCCGCGATCCAGTTGCCCGCCCCTGACTCCATGTTGTCGAAGAAGGGGTCCCCGGCTGCCGGGTAGTAGTACGGATACCCGGGTACTGTGCTCAAGATGCTCTTGCCTGGAGCGAAAAGATCTACCCGTGTAGCGCCATAGTTGGAGGCACCTGCGTTGTCGAAGAGGGCCCTAGTGTCCAACGCATCGCTCGCCGCGACCGACACGATGTCGGAACTGGCGAACGAGGCCGGATAGAACGGCCCCGTGTCGATATTCGCGGAGTTGTTCCCGGCGGCCGCGCAGAAGACGATGCCCGCTTCCCCGGCTGCCTCGATCGCGTCGGCGAGGGCGTTGTCATACGGCCCGTAGCTGCCCCAAGAAGCGTTTATCGCCACTATGTTGACCGCGTGGTTCAACTTCATATCGATGGCGTAGTTGATGCACTCGATCGCGTGGGCGTCTTCCCCCGATCCATCCGGCCCGAGGAACCGCAGGGCCATTATCTTCGCATGCCAGGCCACTCCCGCAACGCTGACGCCGTTGTCGCCTACGGCCGCCGCGATTCCGGCCACATGCGTCCCATGCCCATGCTCGTCCCACGGATCGGAATCGCCCGAGTAAGCGTCGATGCCGTGCACGTCGTCGACATAGCCGTTGCTATCGTTGTCGATCCCGTCCCCCGGGAGCTCTCCCGGGTTCACCCACATATTGGCGGCCAGATCTCGGTGCGTATAGGCGACACCCGAGTCGAGGACTGCGACGACGACGTCCGGACTGCCGGTAGTCAGGTCCCACGCCTCGGGAGCATCTATGTCGGCGTCCACGACGCTCCCCCAGGTGCCCGGGTTGTTCAGCCCCCAAAGATCCGCGAAGAACACATCGTTGGGTGTCGCGCAGATCGTGTTGACGTTGTTCGGGCTCACCTGTACGACCCCGGGGGCTCCGCGGAACTTGGCCGTCAGCTCCTTGGTGCTGAGAGTCTTCGACGTATAGACCGCCAGCGAGCGTGAACCGGCCTTGCCTGCCTGCACCTGCTCGCACACCGCGTCGCCGCCGGCCGCGGCCTTGCGCATCGTCGCCTTGGAGGTGCCGGGGACGTACTCGACGATCACACCTTTGGTCTCGGAGGGCTTGGGTTTGAGGGACGCTGCCGCGGACGACCCGCCGGCCGGGGCGCGCGAAATGAGCCGCAGGCCACTCGGTTCCGCTCCGCTCGACCAGGCCGCGGAAGCGGAGCAGAGGGTGAAGAGAACGGCCAAGCCGAACACGGCGAGAAGCCGCTGGCGCCGGGGGCCGCTCTTCTGCATCGTATCCTCCACTGTCGCTGTCGGCTGAAAGAAGTGGGTGGGAAGTTCTTCGACGCTCTTCTCGGGTCGTCCAACCGCATGCCTGTCCAACTATACGCTAGAGAGACCTCTCGAGGAGCCCTGGACGGGATGGCGCCGACGCTGGCGAGTCACGTTGTGGAGAAGCGCCACCCGGCGTGCCACCTCACCTGGGGCCGATAACGCGGAGACTGGCGTGTCACGTCGAGTAGCGGTGGCCGCCTACTCCGCGGCCTTCGGCATCGCGACGAGCCCGCGCTGCAGGACGATGGCAAGCACCACGAGACCCCCAAAGACTTCGAGCAGCGGAAGCCCGAGGGTGAAGTGCGCCCGCCCCACGAGGTACACCGCCACCACGGTGACCACCAGGGCGAGGATGGCCCACATCGCCAGCCGCAGGAGTACGAACACGAAACTGAATCCTGTGGTGTCGAGCGCGGCCACGTTGATCAAGTTCGCCGACACCCTTCCCCCGCGCCGCGCCGAGAAGGCCGCGGCCAGCACGACCACCAGAGACAGGGGGATCACAAGGAGCATCATCGTGCCGAAGGCGCCCGCGGTCACGTACCCGAGCGCGGTCGCGCCCGCCACAGCTAAGACCCCAGCCGCCACGACGATCGCAGTGGGCAGCAGGCAGTGCAGCCACAGTACCTTGTCGAACGGCCAGGGCAAGAATAGGCGCGCTGTCGCCGGTGAGTCGACTTCCAGACGGAGAGGCTCGAGCAGAGAGGTCGCCGCCAGGTAGAGCGCCACCGCCCCTGCCCAGAGCGTTCCCTGGCCGGTGGGTTGCAGCGCCAGAAGCACCATGCCCGCCCCGGCCAGCATGACGCCCCAGCCGAGCCGGACCGGGGATCGGAGCAGCGCGATCGTACTGTGCCACGGCACGATGAGGATCTTCCGTCGAGGCAGGCGGATGCGCAGGCGCGCTTGCCAGGTGCTGGCCTTCGACCCCTTGGTCGCCAGTCCGGCGGTGCGGTAGTCGAGGGCGTGCAGACTGGCGACCACCTGGGAACGGGTCCGTGCCCGGCCGCGAAACTCCTCTATGGAACAGCGCCCGGCGGTGCGGAACAGGCTGATGCCCGCCGCCAGCGCCAGACCGCACAATAGGACGAGACCGGCGATGCCGTAGGGGGACCCACCCGACGTGTCCCCCGCGGTCACGCCCAAGATGCCCCAGCCCCAGGGTCCTGACCACAGCACGGCCTGTCTGGCCCCCGACCCAGCCCCCTGGGCAAAGCCCAGAAGGATGGTGAGGCCAAGAGCCGGCAACGTCAGCCGCAGCACCCACACGGTGGCCCAGCGCAAACGCTGCACGTGCCAGCTTCCCGCGACCACCAGGACTCCCAGGGCGAAGCCGGCCAACGCCGCCTTGCCTACCCGCCCCCCGGACTGTGTCGCCCCATGGGATACGATCGCGACGAGAGTCCCGGCCAGCGCCCCGGCGAACCCGACGAGAACTGCCGCCGTCGCGAGCCGCGGCAAAACCAGATCCTTCCTCCGCAGAGGAGCCGGCAGCAGATGGAGGCAATCCGGCTCTGAGAACGAGACGAAACCCTGGACCGTGCTGTAGCGGAAGGCCGCCAGGAAGACGAGGACGATCACCGGCGCCCCCCAGGCGAAGTGGTAGAACCCGGCGACCTCTATCAGGAGGCTCCCGAGACGCTTCGACAGTCCCCAGAACATGCCCACGAGCAGCGCGAGAGTGAGCGCGGCCACATAGAGCGTACCGGCCCGGGCCGTCAAAGACCGGCCGGGGCGGAGCGACGCCAGCAGCGCCAGTACCCCACGGGCGTCTACGGCCACATAGGCCTCGTCCCCGGAGGTGTCGGGAGCCAGCAGGACGCCGCGGAGCGACGGCCTCCTAGCCATCGAGGATGTGACCCTCTGCTATGTGAAGGACGCGCGTGGCAACCGACGCCGCGAACTCCTCCGAGTGGGTCATGAGAAGAACTGCCTTCCGTTCGGCGATCGACCTCAGCAGCAGATCGCGCAGAGCGTCCATCGACGCAAGATCCAGCCCGATAGTCGGCTCGTCGAGCACCAGCACCGAGAATGGGCGGATGACCCCACAGGCTATCGCCGTCTTCTGCCGCATCCCTCGGGAGAGCTGCGAGGGGAAGAAGTCCGCACGTTTGTCCAGCCCGAGCGAACCAAGCAACTTGTTGCACCGCTGCTCGAGATCATCCCCGTCCACGCCGTGGGCCGCAGCCACTAGATGAAGGTGATCGCGGACGGTCAGGTCCTGATAGAGGTAGGGGTTGTCGGGAACGTAGCTGAGATGCTTGCGGGCTGCCAGCGCTTCCGCTTCGTGATCGAGCGAGAAGCCGGCGATCCTGACCCAGCCCCTCGTCGGCTCCTGCAGGCCGCTGATCAACTCGGCGGCGGTGGTCTTGCCGCTCCCGTTCGGGCCCATGAGCGCGACGCACTCGCCGGCGGCGATCGTAAGGTCGAGGGCCTCCAGGGCCGCGACCGGCCCGTAGTAGCGGCTGAGGCTGTCGGTCTCGAGCAAGATCTGTGCGGGCTGCTTGGCCGTCTGTGACTCCCTTCGGGCTCTTCGGTCGCCCCGACTTGTGTTCAGGTACTCAGGGTACAGCAAGGCGGCGCGGGCGGCGACGTGGCCCCGGCGAGCGACCGCACCGCGGCTGCCTGCGCATGTCTCGCTTCCGCCTCGGCCGGACGTCCGCCGGCCTCCAGCACGTGGGCGTCGAGTTCGATGGCTTCGGCGAGCAGCGGCAGGACCTGCTGATCGACGTCAGCGAGACCGAGCATCGCGGCCAGCGTTTCCGGAGACAGTCGCGAGGCCAGGTGAGGATCCATGCCCAGGACAAGACCGATGGCCCCGCCCGCCACTTCCTCCGACTCGGCAGGTTTGGCGGTACCGAGCCTCTGCTTCACTCCGCGAACGAGGCCGCTCAGTTGCTCGATCAGGCGCAGAACGTAGTCAGCTTGGTAGGGCAAGGTTCATGCTCCACCGGTCTCGGTCATCCGGCGCTGCAGCGCCTCTTCCACCAGCCGGGATATGTCTTCCACTCGACCGTCCCACGTGTTCCGCGCGGCGAAAGTGGTTCGGACGAACCGCTTTTCGGGTGTGTCCTCAGCGAGAGCGCGGCGCACCAAGCTCGGATAGTCGTCGACAGTCTCCGCCACCCCGATGATGTCGCCGAAGCGGCGCAGTTCGGGAAGGCCCCCGACGACCACCGGTACTCCGGCTGCCAGGTACTCGAAGAGCTTCAACGGGAAGATCGCCTTGGTCAACGTGCTGCGAACGTAGGGAATGAGCGCCACCGAAGCGCCTTTGAGATAGCCGGGCAGTTCGGCGTAGGGCTTCTCGCCGAGAAAGTGCGTATTTGCCGGCCGCCGCAGCCGCATTGCGTCGAGTTGACCGGATTTCACGGGACCGATGAGAACGATCTGCCAGGAGGCGTCGGCCTGGGCGAGGATCTCGAGGGCCTGAAGATCTACCCGGTAGTCGAGGGCGCCTGCTATCACCAAGCGCGGCGCCGGGATCGCCGCCAGATCGGAAGGTACGGGTAGCGCCGGGTCGAGAGCGAGAGAGAACAACTCGACATCGGCGGCATTCAATACCGTGTAGGTATGAGAGTTGAGGAACCGCCGAGGATAAGCGAGGCTGTCGGCCGTAGCTATGACCAGGTCGGCTCTGCGGGTAAGGCCGTCGTCGTAGGCCCGCACCACTTCGGGTGAGACGAGGCCGGGGAAGGCCGAGTGCTCGTCCACACAGTGATACAGCACGAGCCTGGGCGCGGTGCCTTTGGTGGCGGCGAAGTGGTCGACCAGGTGGACCGAGCTCGGCAGATAGGTCCACAGTATCGGTCGGTCGCCAAACTCGAGCCGCCGCATGGCCCAGCGGATATAGCCTGCCAATACCGCTTGGTTGGCGCGGTTGATGGCAGGCCTCATGTTGGCGAAGGGAAGGAGCGGCGGAGGGGTGAGGACCCAAAGACCGGGCTCTGGGTTGCGCAGCCGTGGAAGAACGTGCTGCCACCGCCGCCAGTGATCCGGGACCTTGAGGGGGGCCAGCATCGTGACCGGCTCCTCGACGTAGAGCACGCGGTTGCCTTGCGCGAGCCGGTGCATCACTTGATGCACCGTCCCCCACATCTTGTCCCAGTCGTGGGGCGAAACACATACGATCTCGGCGTCCCGAAGCAGCGGAGTGGCTTCCTTCCCTCAGGCCCTTCGCCCCTGCTCGGGCCGCAAAGGCTCCTTCCGCAACGAGCCTACCATGTCGAGCGCATCAGGGTTGATGTGGGACTAGGCCCAGTTCCTGGAGCAGACGCGCGGTGGCGGACCCGTCGAAGTGGGTGTGGAAAAGAGCGCGCACGCGTCGACGCTGAGCCGAGTACTCGTCCTCACCCTCGAGTGTCGCGGAGACGGCGGCAAGGAGTTCGTCGGAGTCCCGGGTGAGCGGTCCGGCCAGGTATTCCTCGATGGGACCGAGGGAGAACCCACGTGAGAGCTCGTACTCCCGGATGTCTGGAAAGTGGTGCACGATGGGCCGATCCAAGATCAGATAGTCGACGTACACGCTCGACACGTCCGTCAGCAGAGCGTCCGCTTCCCCCAAGAGCTCGTAGAGAGTGAGCCCCTGCTGCTCCAGCCAGTCATCCGTGATGAATCGAAAGTGACTCAACTCCGGCGGCCTATCGGGGACCGCCATCGGGTGCGGCTTGACCACCGCCACCGCTCCGTGGCTTTCAAGCACGCTGTTGAACTCGAGCAGGGAGTCGGCAGCCACGCCGAGCGTGTGGGTACCGTGTTCCCACTGCCCTCGGAACGTCGGCAGCCACACGATGAGTTTGCACGAGGGCCCCGGCTCGCACCCCAACCGCGCCCGTACACGCGTCGTGCCCAACAGCAGGCGGTCATTCCGGGGCAGTCCGGTCACAAGAGTGCCGCCGGCGGGGCGCAACGATTCCTGCATGATCTCGGCCCACAGGGGCGACGTCGCCACCGTGTATCGCGTGATCGGAACGAGAGGCCCCTCGTCGTTCATCCAGCCTATGCGTTTGACGGGCATGCCGTGCCACACATTGACCGAGACGACCGTCGGGGCGAACCGGTGCACAAGACAGTCATGAGTGAAGAAGACGTACTTCGCCAACGCGAAATACATGAAGCCGCGAAATGAGCGCTTGTTGACTGCGATGGTCCGCGGCCCCAGACCTGTCGAAGGGGCCTGGGCTCCCGGCGGCACGAGGACGACCGTCTTTCGCAGCCCCACCTTCAGCAACCCCTGCTCCAGGGCCACGACGGTGTCATCATTCTGCGTGAACCCGGATAGAACGGCGATCCTGATCTTGGGCAGGACCACATAGATGCGCCACGCGAGCCACTTGATGCTCTTCTTGGCGATCTTCTTTGCGGACCTGAGATCCCGATTCACACGATCGTTCCCCTCTTGCTGATCGACTCTATGACCAAGGTGGTCGACACATCTTCCGTTCGAGGCAGATAGACCACCTCGCAGTATTCGCGCAGATGATCGAACTTGCCCTGCCAGTCGTCACCCATGACGAACACATCAACGTTGAATCGCTTGATGTCGTCGACCTTCTGCTCCCAGGTATCCTCCGGGATGATCCTGTCCACGTATTTGATCGCCGAAAGGATCAAGAAGCGGTCCTCGTATGAGTAACAGCAACTCTTTCCCTTCACCGCGTTGAAGGCGTCGGTGGAGAGCCCCACTATCAACTCATCGCCCAATTGTCTGGCGCGTTCAAGCAGCAACACGTGACCCTTGTGCAGCAGATCGTAGGTGCCGTATGTCAGCACGGTCTTCACGCCTGGGCCTTCCGAACCTCCACTGTGACCGACAACGCGTTTACCTTCAGGGATTCGCGGTAGGCGCCTTCGGCGCCGGCCGGTGCTTGTTCGTCGCCGGGCGGCGCCTCATCGGCGCCCTTCACTTCAAGGCTGACCGCCAGCGTCTCCTTCTTCACCCAGTCGCCGTGGACCGCCAGCATCTCGGCGACCTCGGCCGGGCCGGCGATGCGCAGGTGGATGCGGTCGTCGATCTGGAAGTCGGCCGCCCTGCGGGTGTTCTGGATGTGGTGGACCAGCTCGCGGGCCAGGCCTTCGCCGAGCAGTTCGGGCGACAAGACGGTCGAGATGGCCACGGCGATGCCGCCTTCGCGTTCTACCTTGAAGCCTTCGCGCTCGTGCGTCTCTACGACGAAGTCGTCGGGGGCGAACTCGTACTCGCGGACAGGCGGCGCCATCAGGCCGTCGGGTTCGCCCGGCCCGACTTCGATCGCCGACGGCACGAGGACCATCACCGAGCGCCCCGCGGCCAGCCGGTCCCCGGTCTCATCGGCCGGGAGGGCGGCGACAGCCGCCGCGACCGCCGGCATGTTCTTGCCGAACTTCGGTCCCAGCGTGCGGTAGTTGGGCTTGATCACGTAGCTCACCAGCTCGCTCGCCGATTCCACGAAATCGATCCTTTTTACGTTCAGCTCCTCGGCTACCACCGCAGCCAAGCTCTCCACCGCAGCCCGCTCCTTGGCGCGGCAGGCGACCACAGCCACCTCGATGGGCTGGCGGGTCTTGATCTGGGAGGCGTTGCGGGCGGCGCGGCCCAGATTGACTACCTGCCGGGCGACGGCCATCCGGAGGGACAGATCGTGATCGACGAGGGCTTCGTCGGCAGCGGGCCAATCCACGAGATGCACCGACTCCGGCGCCTCCGGCGAACGTTCGGCCACCAGATTTTGATAGAGCTCCTCGGCGAGGAACGGCGTGAAAGGCGCCAGCAGCTCGGCCACGGTCACCAGGCATTCGTTCAAGGTGAGGTAGGCGGCGATCTTGTCGGCGTCGGCCTCGCTCTTCCAGAAGCGGCGGCGGCTGCGTCGCACGTACCAGTTGGAGAGCTCGTCCACGAAGTCGGCGATGGCCCGGCCGGCGGCGAAAGCATCGTAATCGTCGAGTTCGGCGGTGACCTTCTTCACCAGGATGTGCAGGTCCCCCAGGATCCAGCGGTCCATGAGGGCGCGCTCGGCCACGGGCACGTCGTGCGCGGCCGGGTCGAAACCGTCGATGTTGGCGTAGAGCGTGTAGAACGAGTAGGTGTTCCAAAGGGTCAGCATGAATTTACGGATGACCTCGTCGAGATTCTCCGGACCGAAGCGGCGCGGGAACCAGGGGGAGCTGGAGGTGAACAAATACCAGCGCAGGGCGTCGGCGCCTTGCTTGTCCAGGATGGCCCAGGGGTCGACGACGTTGCCGAGCCGCTTGGACATCTTGCGGCCCTCGCTGTCCAGGATGTGGCCCAGGCAGAGCACGTTGCGGTAGCAGGTGTGCCCGGTGAGCAGGGCGCTGATGGCGATGAGGCTGTAGAACCAGCCCCGGGTCTGGTCGATGGCCTCGCAGATGTAGTCGGCGGGGAAGCGCTTTTCGAACATGTCCCGGTTCTCGAACGGGTAATGCCACTGGGCCACGGGCATCGACCCCGAATCGAACCAGGCGTCGATGACGGCGGCCACGCGCTTGGCTTCGGCACCGCACTCGGGGCAGGCAAAGATGACTTCATCCACGAAGGGGCGATGGAGTTCGAGCGTGGAGAGGTCGGCGCCGGCCAGCTTGCCCAGCTCTTCGCGGGAGCCGACGACGGTGTCGTGGCCATTGTCGCAGCGCCAGACGGGCAGCGGTGTGCCCCAGTAGCGGTCGCGGGAGAGGGACCAGTCGATGTTGTTCTCGAGCCACTTGCCGAAGCGCCCGTGTTTGAGGTGATCGGGATGCCAGGTGACCTCCTCGTTGGCGCCCAGCACCGCGTCTTTGCGGGCGGTAGTCCGGACGTACCAGGAGGACTTGGCGTAGTAGATGAGGGGCGTGTCGCAGCGCCAGCAGAAGGGATAGTTGTGCTCGTACGGCTGCCGGGCGAAGAGTAGACCGCGGGCCTCGAGATCGTCCATGATGCCGTTGTCGGCGTCTTTGACGAACATGCCGGCCCAGGGGGTGATCTCGGCCGTGAACTTGGCCTCCTCGTCCACGGGCATGACGACCGGCAGGTCGTTAGCCTGGCCGGTGATCATGTCGTCGGCGCCGAAGGCGGGAGCGGTATGGACGATACCGGTACCCTCGTCGGTGGCGACGTACTCCGCCGCTACGATTCGCCAAGCCGGCTTGTCGGGGGTGACGAACTGGTAGGGCGGCAGATAGTGGCGGCCGACCAGAGTAGAACCGGGAAACGTCTGCTCGATGACGGCTTCGGGGCCAAGGACGGCGGTGACCAGGTCGGCGGCCAAGATGAGGTGCTCGTCCCCAAGCTTGGCCTGCGCATACTCGATGCCCGCGCCCACGGCCGCCGCCACGTTGGAGATGAGGGTCCAGGGGGTGGTCGTCCACACCAGGAGTGAGACCGGAAGGCGGTCGGCCGCGACGCCCCGGCCATCAGTCGGCGCCGCGCCTTCGGCGACCAGCGGGAAGCGAACGAACACCGACGGATCGACGACCATCTGATAGCCCGACGCCACCTCGTGCGACGATAGCGCCGTGCCGCAACGCGGGCAGTAAGGGACCACTTTGTACCCCTCGTACAAGAGGTCCTGCTTCGCGAACTCCGACAAGATCCACCACACGGACTCGATGTACCCGTCGGTCATCGTCATGTAGGCGTCGTCCAGGTCCAGCCACATCCCGATGCGCTCGGTCATTCGGTTCCATTCGTCCACGTAGGCGGTCACCGACTCCCGGCACTGCTGGTTGAACTCGGCCACGCCGTAGGCCTCGATCTGTTCCTTGTGGTCGAAGCCGAGCCGCTTCTCGATCTCCAGTTCTACCGGCAGGCCGTGGCAGTCCCAGCCGCCCTTGCGGCCGACGTAGAAGCCGCGCATTGTCCTGTAGCGCGGGTAGATGTCCTTGAACACCCGGGCCAGCACGTGGTGGACGCCGGGCTTGCCGTTGGCCGTGGGGGGACCCTCATAGAACACCCATTCCGGGTTGCCGGCCCGCAGTTCGAGGCTCTTCTTGAAAATGGAGCGCTCTTTCCACCAGCCGAGGATCCGCTCCTCCAGGGCGGGGAAGCTCTGTCCTGTGTCCACCGGTCGATACTGACCTGCCATATGTCCTCCTAGTCGGCGGCGCCGAAGCGAACCGGCGAGGTGCGGCGGTCCCGTTGCCGCCCGGCGCCGTCCTGCGCCGCCGCCCATCGCCCGCTCGGCGAACCTTGCCCCAAAAACAAATACGCCCCGCCCCGCGCTGCGCCTGCCGGCATGCCGGCGGGGCTGCACGTAGGGACGGGACGTGACCCGCGGTACCACCCTACTTGGCCGGGCGCCGTTGCCGGCACTCGACCCTCTCTGCGGACGCGCCCCCGTGGCCCCCACGCGATCACGCGGTTGGGGCCGATGGCGGCTACGCCCCCCTTCTGTTACGGGAAGGACCCGTCCAGGTCTACTTGGCTGCAGGTCCGCGATGACACGGCGACCTGTGCTTGTCGTCCAACCAGCGGCGGGCTATGCCCGCGGCCGGCGGCTCGGCCGTTCGGCTGGCGGCTCGGGGATGATATTCAGTCGCTGATTCTCACCGGGCTCACACCATCCCCGGTTCGCTCGCGAGAAGAGCAACGCCTACTCGTTCCCGTCATCGCCTTTGCGCCCGGGTAGTGTAGTGGTACGCAGGGGGAACTTCAAGGAGCGGGCGCGAGAGGGGAGCGCCAGGACTAAGGAGCCGGTGGCTCCGTGGTCGTGGTGGTGGGAGGCTCCGAGATGACTATGGAAACGCTTCCTGAGTCGCTGTTGTAGTTGCTGTTGCCGGCAAAGGTCCAGGAAGCCGTGTGGCTACCGACGTCTCTGAAGCTCGCACCAAGATTGAGCAGGCCGCTCAGACTCTCGCCCAATGCCCCGGTGGCCGAACCCTCAGCGCCGTGTAGTAGCCGTCGTACTCGCCGCTCCAGCCTGAGGCGCGGATCGTGGCGTTCGCCTTGCTGATAACGATGGAGACGCTGCCGCTGGCACTGTTGTAGTTCCCGTTCCCTTTGAAGCTCCAAAGCGCGGGGCCACCAGGCACATTGGTGTAGATTTGCTGCTCCAATGGTCATGAGGCTGCTCAGATTCTCTCCCCCTGCTCCCCTGGCGTAGGTAAGCGTCGCCCCGTGGGAACGGCCGTCGTAGGCGCGGTTGTACCCAGCGACGCTGATGCTCGCGTTCGCCTTCCTTATGACGATGGGAACGCTGCCGCTGGCACTGTTGTAGTTGTTGTTCCCGCTGAAGGTCCAGTGTGCGTAGCCGCCCGGCACGTTTGTATAGCTGTCGGTGAAGCTCAAGCGGGAGCTAAGGTTCTCACCCTTGACTCCGGTGGCAGTGCCGCTGGCCCGGTGGGCCCCACCTGTGTAGGTCCCGCTCCAGCCGCGCACATCGATCGTGGGATTCCTCTTGGCTATCGTAAGTGTGCCGGTGGCCGTGCCTTGGTACTGGGCGTCGTCGATTGTCGCAGTCACCTCATAGGTGCCGGCATTTGTCGGAGAGGTAACGGCTTCGCCCGCCTGGCTGTACGCGATGCTGATCTTGAGGCCCTCGGGATTCGTCTTAGCCGAAGCCCGGATTGGCGAACCGCTGTAGGTGGAGGAGAGTGCACTCAGCGTCACGGTCGCCGCAAGCTTGGCCTGAACAGTGGTCGTGGTGCTCACGCTGCTCGTCGTCGACGCGGGGATCGTCGTGCTGGTTGTCGTGGTCGAGACTTCGCTGATACTCGTCGCGACGACCTCCACCGGCAGCGTGGCTGACGTGGTGGACGTGCTCACGCTCGACGCGACCGCTGTCGTTTCGGTGGCACTCGTGACTTGCGCTCTGTAGAGAACCACCAGGAGCACGACCACCAGACCCACGATCACGATGCTCGCCGCCGCGAAATAGGGGCCCCAACTGCGCCGGGCCTCGAAGACCCAATCTGCGAAAGCGTCTCCGAAGTGGCGACTCTCGTCCGGCCACAGAACAGCCCCGGCTACCGCGGCCTGCGCAGCTCCCTCGAACGAGGAGCGAGCCCCCACCAATGCCTCGAGGAAGCTCTGGGCGTCGGCGAAGCGGGTTCGAGCGTCCTTGGCCATAGCGGCCGTGATGACGCCTCGAACACCTTCGGTCAAACCGGGTATCACTCCCGGGGCGATCTCAGGGTAGGGCCTGTAGACGATCCGGTACACCACCGTCCCGGGCGGCGCTCCCTCACCTGCCCAAAACGGATTCCTCCCGATCAGCATCTCGTACGCTATGACCCCCAGGGCGAAAACGTCCGCCCGAGCGTCCACAAAGTCGGCGCTGATCTGTTCGGGAGCCATGTAGCCCGGGTCGTCGGGAAGCCGGCCGTCTGCCATCGTGCCGGGGTCATCGCTGGTTCCTGCCGTCTCCAGCCCGGAAAGAGTGGCGCTGCCATCCGGGCTGAGGTAGATGCCGTCAGGCGTGATGCGGCCGTGAACGGCTCCGCGCCGGTGAACGGGCTCGAGAGCCGTGAGCAATTGCTCGAGAATGGCCAAGGCCGTCCCTGCGTCCAACGGGCCTCGCACCAGTCGTTGACGCAGCGTCTCGCCTTGGGCTTGGGGGGTCTCGGACATCTTGCCGCCTCCATCACTGCACCGTCGCGCCGACGCGAAGGACCTGCCTCGCGTGCACGAGGTTCACAGAACAGTATGCCAGCGTCTCGAAGATGTGGCAACGTGTCGCGCTCCCAAGGCCAGGGTACAATACGCGTCACACAATGGGAGGAAGTCATGCCCGATTGGTTTTTCGGCCGCCCCAAAACGGCCGGCCCCGGCGAATATGCGTATCGGGGCGACCCGTTCGCATCGGTAGACGCCGCTGAAGAAGCCCGGTTTGAGAACGCTCCCGACCCCGGCCCTGAGGCGTCGGACGTTCCGCCGCCTTCCTACCCGGCCGACCGCCCCACCATCCGCGTGAGCCCGGCCCACTCGACCGGCGCTCCCATCGCGCCCGTCCTTCAGGACGGCGAGATGACGGAGGTGGCGCGGCGAGCCGCGCAGATAGCGGCAGGGATCGGCTCTGTCATTCTTGGCAAGGAAGAGGTGATCCGTGCGTGCGTCGTAGCCTTGCTGGCCGGCGGCCATCTCATCGTCGAGGACTTCCCGGGAGTCGGCAAGACGCTCCTCGCCAAGTCGCTCGCCAAGACGATCGACTGCCGTTTCGCCCGGGTGCAGTTCACTCCCGACCTCCTTCCGGGCGACGTGACCGGCGTGACCGTGTTCAACCAGAAGAGTGGGGAGTTCGAGTTCCGGCCCGGTCCGATCTTCGCCAACATCGTGCTCGCCGACGAGATCAACCGGGCTTCGCCCAAGACGCAATCCAGCCTTCTCGAGTGCATGGAAGAGCGCCAGGCGACTATCGATAGCATCACACACCCGATAGATCCCCCGTTCATGGTCATCGCCACGCAGAACCCCATCGAGTACGAAGGCACCTACCCTCTACCCGAAGCGCAACTCGACCGCTTCATGATGCGTCTGAGCCTCGGTTACCCCTCACCCGAAGCGGAGGAGAGGATCATCCACGAACAGACATCCCACGACCCGCTTGCCGAGCTTCGCCCGGTGCTCGACGGATCTGAGGTGCTTGCCATGACGCAGGCGGTCACCCGGGTCCGGGTCGCGCCGGCGCTCCGCGGCTACGTAGTCGACCTGCTCGCCGCGACACGCCAGCAGCGAGAGATCTACTTGGGCGCCAGCCCCCGGGCCGGCATCGCCCTCACCAGGGCGGCCAAGGCCCTCGCCCTGCTGCGCGGCCGGGATTTCGTCGTTCCCAAAGACATCAAAGACCTCGCCGTGCGGGTGCTGGCCCACCGGCTCATGCTCTCTCCCGACGCCAAGGTGCACGGGGTGAGCGCGGAGAACGTGGTGGCCAGACTGCTCGAGACGGTGCCGGTCCCGCAGACCGGGGGGTAGAGTGCCTCGCCCCACAGGCCGCGGCCTCGGCGTCCTCGGCCTCGCCGCCGGTACCTACTTGGCGGGGCGGATGCTCGGGACCTGGGAACTGTATCTCATCGCGTTCGCCTTTGTGGCGGTAGCGATCGTCTCCTGGCTACTGGTGATGCTCACCGGCAGGCGGATACAGATGACCCGCTCCCTTACTCCAGAGCGGCCGGTCGCGGGTGACGAGCCAGAATACGCCATCGAGGTCAAGAATGCTTCTTTCTTGCCGGGGCCGCAGCTGACGCTGCGAACACCCACCGCGGGGCTGATGGGTGACGATCTGGAGGCCGAGATCGAGAGCATGGGACCGCGGGGGAGCCAAGTGCTCAAGACCCGCATGGGGCGGGTGAACCGGGGAGTGCACACCCTGCCCGAGCCCGAGGCCGTCACCGAGGACCCCTTGGGCATCGCTTCCGCCACTCACCCGGTGGGGACGCCGATGACGGTGACCGTCTATCCCCGCATCGCCTTCCTTAGGTCCTGCGTGCTCCACCCTGAGCTGGGCCTCAAGCAGGATTGGGCGGGGCAGAAGGGGTTGCCAACGCCGGGAGCGTCGGAGTTCCGGGGCATCCGCCCGCACCAGCCGGGAGAGCCCCTCAGCCACATCGACTGGAAGAGTACGGCCAAGACCGGCATCCTCATGTTGCGCGAGATGGAGGAACCGGCCGGCGCCGACATCACCCTCCTTCTGGACGGCAGCGCCGACCAGGTGGTCGGGAGCCCTCCCGAGACCAACTTCGAACTGGCCGTCCGTGCCGCGGGCAGTGTCGCGGACTACGCTCTCCGCGCGGGACGCGGAGTCACGCTCATCTGCCACGAGAGGAACCGGCGGCAGGTCCGGCTCACCCCGGACGGCGGGGGGCGGCGGGCTCTACTCGAGGCGCTCGCGCAGACCGACGCGGACGCGACCGCTCCTCTCGCCTTGGTGCTCCGCCGGCTCCTCAGTGATCGCCTGTCCCCTCTGCGCTCCCAGACGCTCACCCTGGTGGGCATGACTCTCGACGCCCAGATGGCCCGCGCCCTTATCGGCCTGCGGGAGGACGGGGTGCGACTGGCCTTCTTGTATGTACCCGGGTTCTCGTTCGCCGGAGCAAGCTCCGGCGCGCCGCTCCTCCCCTTCCTCCCGGCGCGGGATGCAGCAGACCGCGGTGGCAGCGGCGGCGCCGGCAACGAGCCGGCTGGGTCCCACGCCCAGCCGGGCGAGCTGCCGGTCGATACCCGGTCGCTGCTGTTGTCGCTCTCGTCCTCCGGGGTGCGCTGCCTTACCCTTACCCAGGGCGACGACCTCGCGAGAAGCCTGTCGTCGTGGCACGGTGGGCGACCGGGCCGGGTGGCCGCGGGATGAAGATCTTCCCCCGCTTCCTCTATCTCCTTTGCTTCATCGGCATGGCCGCCTCAGCGGCCCTGGCCCTCGACCGGGTGCTTCACCCATCCATGTCGACCATCCTGCTGCGGGCCGTGATAGTCGCTTCTTTGTGCGGAGCCGCCGGCCTTGTCTACCGCAAGGTCTGGGCGGTCTCGATCGTGCTTCTTCCGATCGGCGCCTATCTGTTGCTTCGCACGACCATCCCGCCGACGGTGGACGTCGAGGGGATCGGCGACCTGTACCGTTTCTACGTCGAACAGTTGAGCGCGGGCGCGGCCCAGTACACAACCAGGTTCTTCCCGCTCAATCTCACGGGCGCTCCCGAGTTGCGCCTACTGCTGGCCTCCATCGTGTACTGGCTCACTGGAATGGCCTCCCTGCTGGCGCTGAGCCTGCGCAGGCCCATACCCGGCATCACGGTGGTGCTGGTGCTGCTGGGGTTCAGCTTCACCGTGGATACCGTGCCGCGAGTGGTCGGACTCGCCGTCCTCTTCCTAGTCCTCGCCGCCTGTCTGCTGGTCCTGGCTCGCAGCCTCGAGCGGCGCACCTGGCGACTGCGGGACGCGATACCCGGGGTGGCTGTGGGAGTGATGGCCTCGTTGCTGGCCATCGTGCTGCTCGGCGCGGCGCCATCGGCGGCCGCCGCCCCCTGGCAGGACTGGCGGACCTGGAACCCCTTCAACCAGGGCAGTTCCATCTACTCCTTCAACTGGCTGCAGAATTACCCGCAGCTGCTCGATCCGGCCAACAACGTCGTGATCATGAAAGTGCAGTCGTCACGGCCCTCCTACTGGCGGGCGAACGCGCTCGATTCGTTCACGGGCGAAGCCTGGGTCTCGTCCCAGAGCTTCCTGCAGAACATAGAGCGGGTGCAACAACCGAGCGGCTACGTCTACTCGATACCTGCCGCGGAGCCCTCCGCTGAAGGCCAGGCGGTCACCGAGCAGTTCCGGGTCCGGTCGGTGTTCACCAACTACTTCTTCACGGGAGGCGATCCCCGCTCCCTCACCCTCAACCAGGACGTCGTCGTCCGCATGAACGACACGCGTTCCCTCCACGTCGTCAATGCGCTCGGACCTTCACTCGATTACAGCGTCGGCGCGGTGATCCCCAAAGTGACGCCCGGTTCTATTGTCGGCCTCGGGTCGGACTACCCGGAAACGGTCCAGCGCTACCTCGAACTGCCATTCCCCCAGGCCGGCCAGATCGGGGGGCAGGATAAGGACGCCGCCTGGCGCGCCATCCTGAGCGAGTCCGCTCCCGACGGCTGGGAATGGGCGGATCTCTATTCTGTGAACCGGAAGATCGTCGAGGATGCGACGGATCCCTATGAGATCACCTTGCGGCTGGAGCAGTACCTCCGGCTGACCTACGACTACACGCTGGAGCCGCCGGCCAGCGACTACCCATCGCCCTACGCCGCCTTCCTCCTCGATACCCACGCCGGATACTGCCAGCATTTCGCCGGCACCATGGCGATGCTCCTCCGCTTCAACGGGGTACCGGCGAGGGTAGCCGTCGGCTTCGCCACCGGCGACGTGGAGTCCAAGGGCGTCTACTCGGTAGCCACGAACGACGCCCATGCTTGGGTGGAGGCGTACTTCCCGACCGTCGGCTGGGTGTCGTTCGACCCGACTCCCGGCCGGGGCCTGCCGACTCCCGGCGCCTCCTCGACCAGCCCCGGGTTCGATGACCCCTTCGCCTCAGGCCAGTCCGGACAGTCCACCGTGACGACCAACGTCCCAGCGACCGACTTCCCCAACAGGCAGAACGGCGGCGGCGCCCAGGGACAGGACTCCGCGCCCGGTTCGAGTGGTTCCGCGGCCTGGCTGCCCTGGGTGCTTGGTGTGCTGACGCTGCTGGCCGCCTGGCCCGTCGGAAGGAAGTTGTGGCGAGAGAGAGGTCTGCGGCGGGGGACTTTGGACCAGCGCTTCGCCGCCTCGTTGCGGCTCCTGCGCGCCGGCCTCTCTAGATACGGAGTGGCGACGACGAGCAGCCGCACTATCGAGGAGGTGCTCGACATCATCGAAACCCACCTGAGAGTGAAGCGCGACCCAGCCCTCGCCGTCCGCGCGGGTGCCGTCCTCTTCGGCGGATGGCCGGCGACCGAAGCGGACTTCGACCGAGCCGAGGCGTTCCGCCGGGAGGTGGAGGTACGGCTCCGCAAGCGCCACGGTTGGCCCAAGACGATCTTGACCTGGTATGGCGTGCCGCAAGCGGCGCCGGCGCGCAGTCCGGCGCCCGGGGCGCAGCGGTCGCCAAAGCTTCCTCTGATATACAATTGACGTATGCCTGCCACCAAGCTCAAAGCGGGAGATAGAAAGCCGGTTTTCGACCCTGCGCGCTGCAAGCGCTGCGGTATCTGCGCCCACTTCTGCCCGTTCGACGCGATCGCTCAGAAGGAGGATGGCACGCCGTATCTGGCGAAGCCCGAAGCCTGCACGTCGTGCCGGCTCTGCCAGGACATGTGCCCCGACTGGGCTATACGTTTGGCGGCAGGCGCGGGGGAAGCAGAAGAAGCCTAAGCAGCCAAAGAGGTCTCATGGAAAAAGCGATCTATCTCGATCACGCTTCGACGACGCCCACCGACCCGAAAGTCGTGGAGGCCATGCTCCCCTGGTTCGGCGAGGAGTTCGGCAACCCCTCCACTGTCTACAGCCTGGGGCTCACCGCTGCCGGGGCGATCCAAGAGGCTCGCGAAGCGATAGCCGCTACCATCGGCGCCGAGCCCGACGAGATCTACTTCACCAGCGGCGGCACCGAATCCGACAACTGGGCGATCGCGGGGTCTGCGGACGCCCTGCAGAAGAAGGGCCGCCACCTCATCACCTCGACCATCGAGCACCACGCGATCCTCGAAACGATGGAATACCTGGAGAAGCGCGGGTGCGAGGTCACCCGAGTGCCTGTCGATAGCGGAGGTCGGGTGGATCCGGAGGACGTGCGCAAGGCGATCCGCCCCGACACCATCCTGGTCTCCATCATGCACGGCAACAACGAGGTGGGCACCATCGAGCCCATCGCGGAGATCGGCAAGATCACCCGCGAGGCCGGTATCCTCTTACACAGCGATGTGGTCCAGACCGCCGGCAAGATGCCGCTGGACGTCAACGAACTGGGGCTCGACATGCTCTCGATGAGCGCTCACAAGTTCTACGGCCCCAAGGGCGTCGGCTTGATGTACATGCGCAAGCGCGCGCGGATCACCCCGCTCTTCCATGGTGGCGCCCAGGAGCGCGGCCGCCGGGCGGGGACGCTGAACGTGCCGGGCATCGTCGGCATGGCCAAGGCCCTCGAGCTCTGCCGCCAACGCATGACCGAAGACGCGGCCCGGGAGGCGGAGTTGCGCGACCGGCTGTGGGCGGGTCTCAGCAACAGCATCGATGCGATCTACGTGAACGGCAGTATGGAACACCGCCTCCCCAACAACCTGAACGTGCGACTCGACGGCATCGAGGGCGAGTCGATGATCCTGATGCTCGACATGGAGGGCATCTGCGTGTCGTCGGGATCGGCCTGCACCACGGGATCGCTCGAACCGAGCCACGTGCTGCTGGCCCTCGGTATCCCCCAGGAACTGGCCCACGGCTCGCTGCGGGTCACGCTCGGGCGGAGCACTACCGCCGAGCACATCGACCACTTCATCGAGGTCTTCCCTCCGATAGTCGCGAGACTCCGGGAGATGTCGCCCATCTGGTGCACCAACTGCGTCTGCAAACAGAAGGACAGCTGATATGTACTCAGAACTCGTGATGGAACACTTCCGCAACCCGCGCAACATGGGCGTCATCGAAGACGCCGACGGCGTGGGCGAGGTCGGCAACCCGCAGTGCGGGGACATGATGCGCATCACCATCAAGGTGAAGGAAGACACCCTCGAGGACATCAAGTTTCAGACCCTCGGCTGCGGCGCCGCCGTGGCAACCTCGAGCATGGTCACCGAGATGGCCAAAGGAAAGAAGCTCGATGAGGCCGTTGAGATCACCAACAAAGCCGTGGCCGAGGCCCTTGGCGGACTTCCTCCGGCCAAGATGCACTGCTCCAACCTGGCGGCCGACGGACTCCAGGCGGCGATCAAGGACTACCAGGAGCGGCACCCAGCCGTGGCCGGTTAGAGACGCTGCAACGCGTGGTCAGACTCGGCGACAATCAATCGACGTCCCGCAGCGTCGGGGCGTGGAATGATGACTAACGGGAACAATGCCTGAGCGGCGGTCGACTAAAAGACTGGATAGCGGCCGATGATCTGGAGGGGCATCGCACTTTCATGACGCGCCCGAAAACCAAGCGACGGCTTCTTATCGCCCTTTCCGTTCTGGGCGCCCTCATCGTTGTGGCGGCCGCGGTCTTCGGCAGCTCGTACTGGTGGTTCTCCGCGAAGGTCCACAGCGCGAATGCCAGGGTCGATGCAGCGACGGAGAGCGCGCTCGCTACGAGACCGCCATCGACGCTCGTGTCTGGTCCGACGAACCCGGCGAATCCCCCGCTGGACATCATCCTGCTCGGCAGCGACTCGCGCGGAGCTCCAGGTGAGAGGGCGGGCAGTTCGGATGTGATCATGCTGCTCCACGTCGACCGCGATCGCAACTTCCTCTCGATCCTGTCCGTGCCCAGAGACCTCTATGTCGATATTCCCGGCCACTACAAAGACAGGATCAACGCCGCGTACTATCTGGGGGGACCCGCGCTCACGATCGCGACGACAAAACAGGTTCTCGGAGTGGACGTCACCGAGTATCTCGAGACCGGCTTCCAATCGTTCGAGGAGACCATCGACTCCCTCGGGGGCGTCTACGTCGACGTCGACCGGCGCTACGACGACAAGCTACCTCGGCCCATAGATCTTTACCCGGGCTACCAACTGCTCGACGGCGCAGACGCGCTTCTGTTTGCGCGCTACCGGTTCGACCAGAACTCCGATTTCGGGCGCATGGCGCGCCAGCAACGGATACTCGCGGCCATCCGCGAGCAGGCGATGGGGTGGGACCTGCCCACCAAACTGCCCAGCCTCATCGGCGAGTGGCTCGACTCGACGACTACGAACTTGAGCGCCGTCGAAATGACCAAGCTCGCCTATTGGCTGGTCAAGCTCGATGGCAGCCGGATAAGACAGACGATGATCACGGGATCCGGGCAGATGATCGACGGAAAGGCCGTGATCGTGGCCGACCAGGCTGCCCTCACCGAGGCCGTGACCGCTCACTTGACTCCCCCTGGCGAACAGACAACCGGGGCCACCGGGGGCGATCTCCTCCTGGCAGCGGCCGACACTCAGAACCTTCTTACGACTACTTCCACAGCGACCGCGGCCACGACTGTACCCGACTCCGAAATGTGGGGTTTGGCGCAGGATAAGGTCCCGTTCGTTCTCGAGGCCCCGAGTTTCATCCCCGAAGGGTTCACCTACGCATACAAGATGCCCGAGGGAGAGGGGACATACGGCATAAAGGTCGGGGGTGGGACCAAGCCTGCCGCGCGCATGGTCTACCGTTACCTGGATAGCGATCTCTATCTGGGGATCACGGCGACTACCTGGATTGAGGCACCGATCGCCAGCGGCGGCATCGAGGTTCAGAGCGACGGGGTCACTTACACACTCGTGGGCACCAGCGGAAAGATCGACCACATCTGGTGGAAAACGGACGGCGTCCTCTATTTCCTCTCGAACACGTTGATGTACACCGTGGCCGAGCAGGACCTGTTGAGGATGGCCGAATCGATGGGACCGGTGGGCGAGGCGGGTCAGTAGGTCCGGTCCGCGACGGCTTGCGCCCGCGGGCGGCGCCTTCGCTGGGGCAGGCAGCACCGCGCGCGGGTGAGGGGGTGCGCAGGAGCAGACTCGGCCGCGAACGTCTTACCTGCCCGGCCTTCCCTTTGCGAGAACCGCCGGCCCTTCGGCGTCGAGCAGCACGTGGAAAGAGACCGGCGCCGGCTCCATCACCAGGAGGTCCAGCAGCACCGCCCTGGCCGCCCGAACCACCGCCTGCTCGTCATGTCCCAGGCGGGAAGCGCCGGCCTGATCGACATCCACGACCGACCGGCACCAGGTCTCGCCCGCGTAGATGACGTCGAATGCGACGGAGAACGCGATCGGCGGCTCCGCCTCCTGGATGGAGACAAGCTCTATGTCCATGAAGATGGCCACGCGGACCCCCGTCGCCGGTCAGGCGTGAAGCGGCTGTGGCGCTACGAGCACTTGGAGTACCCGCAAGACCGGCATACCATGCACCCGCCCTCGTGTTCGATCGCCCCGCCACACTCGGGACAGGCTCCCTGAGCGAAGGCTATCGGCATCTCCAACTGGCCCACGGCCTTGCTCCCGTTGCCGGCGGCCAGGTGATACTTGTCGGCCAGCGCCTTGCCGATAGCGTCCGGGCAGGAGAGGATCTGATTGGGCCCGAACCCGAGCGGCACGTGGCAGCGGATGCCCTTGAGCTGTTTGACGATCTTGTCGGGCGGCACCCCGTAGCGGAACGCCAGGGAGATGAGCCGGCCGATGGCCTCCGTGGAGGCCGAAGCGCAGCCGCCGGCCTTGCCCATGTTGGCGAAGACCTCACGGGGGCCGAAATCGTCCTCGTTGACCGTGACGTACAGGCTGCCGCACCCGGTGACCTTCTCCCGGGTCTCGCCGCGCAGGACCGGGGAGCGGCTGGGCCGCACCGGCATGATGGCCGCGCCCTGGGGTCCCAGCTCCATCTGCATGCCTTCACCGTTCTCGGCGCCCTTCCGCTTGACCTCGCCGATGTTGAGCACCTGCTCCTGGCGAGAGCCGTCCCGATAGATGGTGACTCCTTTGACCCCAAGTTCGTAGGCCAGGAGGTAGACGCGCTCGACATCCTCCGGGCGGGCGGTGGAGGAGAAGTTCACCGTCTTGGAGACCGCGTTGTCGACGTGGTCCTGGAAGGCCGCCTGCATGTGGATGTGCCACTCGGGTGACACGTCGTGGGCGGTGACGAACACCCTCTTGAGATCTTCGGGCACGTCCATGTCGTGGAGCCCGCCGACGGCGGCGATGCTCTTCATCAGCTCTTCCGAGTACAGCTCGCGGCGCTTGAGCACCTCTTCCAGCGCGGGATGCGCCTCGGCGAGCTCGGTGTTGTCCATGACATTCCGCACGAAAGCGAGTGCGAATATCGGCTCGATGCCGCTGGAGACGCCGGCGATGATGGAGATGGTGCCGGTCGGCGCGATGGTAGTGAGGGTGGCGTTGCGCACCCGCCGTCCCTTGGCGGCCCAGGTGCTTTCGTCCCAGTTGGGGAAGACGCCCCGGTCGCGCGCCAGGTCCTCACTGGCCTTGATGGCCTCCTCGTGGATGAACCCCATCACCTCGTGGCCGAGCCGGATGGCGTCGTCGCTATCGTAGCCGATGCCGAGCTCCACCAGCATGTCGGCCCACCCCATCACCCCAAGGCCCACTTTGCGGTTGCTCTTGGTCATCGTCCCGATCTCGGGGAGCGGGTAGCGGTTCATGTCGATGACGTTGTCGAGGAAGTGCGTCGCCGTCCGCGCGACCCGGCGCAGCCGCTCCCAATCGATGCCGCCATCCTTGATCATGATGGCTAGATTGATGGATCCGAGGTTGCAGCTCTCGTAGGGCAATAAAGGCTGCTCTCCGCAAGGATTTGTCGATTCGATCTCGCCCTGCTTGGGCGTGGGGTTGTCGCGGTTGAGCCGGTCGAGGAACACGATGCCGGGCTCCCCGTTCTTCCAGGCGAGGTCGACGATGAGGTCGAACACCTCGCGGGCGTTCAGCCTGCCCACCTCGGCGTGGCCGCGCGGGTTGCGCAGCGCGTAGTCGCCCCCGGTGAGTACCGCCGCCATGAACTCCTCGGTGACCCCCACCGAGATATTGAAGTTGTTGAGGATGTGCTCGTCTTCCTTGGCCCGGATGAACTCGAGGATATCGGGATGGTCCACCCGCAGGATGCCCATGTTGGCGCCCCGCCGGGTACCCCCCTGCTTGATGGTCTCGGTGGCCATGTCGAACACGCGCATGAACGACACCGGGCCGCTGGCCACACCCATCGTGGACTTCACAAGATCGTTCTTGGGACGCAGCCGGCTGAAGCTGAAACCGGTCCCGCCGCCCGACTGATGCACCAGCGCCGCATCCCGGATCGCCCCGAAGATGGACTCCATGCTGTCGTCGACCGGCAGCACGAAGCAGGCAGACAGTTGCTGAAGCTCACGCCCCGCGTTCATGAGGGTCGGGGTGTTCGGCAGGAACTCGAGCGTCGCCATGACGGCGAAGAACTCCGCGACAACAGGATCGAGCGAAATCTCGGGATGATAGAGCCGGTCCGCCTGGGCGATGTTCTCCGCCACCCGGGTGAACATGTCGGCAGGCGTCTCGGTAGGAACACCCTCGGCAGTGCGCTTGAGGTACCGCTTCTCGAGCACCTTCTTGGCGCTGGGGGAGAGCCTCTTGTCCAACTCGGCCACAAGGGCTCCAAGCTCGGCAACGGTCATCTGATCCCCTCTTTCGCGAGTTGTTCCAATTCTTGCTTGAACCCCTCGATGCTGTCGAACTGGCGATAGACCGAGGCGAAGCGGATGTAAGCCACGAGATCGACGGCCTGAAGGCGCTCCAGAGCCATCTTACCGACACGCTCGGACGAGACCTGGTACGCCGATTCGTCCCGCAGCTCCCGCTCGATGTCGGCCACCACTCCCTGGAGACGCTCCACCGGCACGTTCCGCTTCGCGCATGCACGCATGAGACCGCGCAGCAGTTTCTCGGCATGGAAAAGCTCCGTGGAGCCGTCCCGCTTGACGACGGTGATCGGGATCTGTTCGATTAGTTCGTAGGTCGTGAAACGCTGGCCGCACGCGATGCACTCCCTGCGCCGGCGGATGGCTTCCTTGCTCTCCGTCTCCCGAGAATCGACCACCCGGCTTTCGGGATGCCCACAATAGGGACAGTTCAACTGCCTTCCCCGCTTTCTTCTGGCTTCCTCTGCCGGCTGACCGCCGGCCCTCGTGGCACCTGGAGCGTACGGACCCCCGCGGTAGCCCCATCCCCCAACAGCCTGCACCTTATACAACATATAGTGCCAGTCGGGATGCTAGCACCCCATATAGCGGGTGTCAAAGCGGAAAAGGGCGCTATTTGCCTAGAAAATCAAACACCCAATACCCCCTGCCGTACGCCAAAGGCGGACGGAGTCCGGGTGTGACCCGCGCGCGACGCGACGCGACCGCCGGCCGAGCCGCCCGGCCGGGGTCCGGGGAACACGCGGGCTCTACTTCTGCTTGGGACGCCCCGCGCGCCCCGCCCTGCGGGCGCGTTGGTAGCTCTGAAAAGCGAGGGTAGCCTGTAGCCTGCTCGCCACTCCCAGTTTTCGGAAGACGTGGTTGGCGTGGGTCTTGACGGTCTTCTCCGAGATGTAGAGCTTGGAGCCGATCTGCTTGTTCGACATGCCGAGGGAAATCATTTTGAGGACCTCACGTTCGCGGTCAGTGAGCGCCTCGATGCCTTCCAGCGTGGCCGCGTCGACCTGGTCGCCCGCGGAAGGAGCGGGTAGTCCCGCCGCAAGGCCGCGGCGCGGGGGCGAACCGAGGGGAACGTCGGTCGGATATGTCTTGCCTTTGGCCAGTTCCTCGAAGTGGGCGGCGAGGCGGGTGGGCAGCAGAGGGATGATCGCCTCGCGCAGGAAAGCCCCTGCTCCCAGCCGATCGCACAGCGCCAGGATAGGCACGGCCACCTTCGCCTCCTGACTGAAGAAATGAACGTGCCCGTGCTCCTCGGCGATGTGCACGGCTTCGGTGAGAGAGCGGGCCGCGTCGTGTTCGCGGCCCGCAAGAGCATGCAGCCAGCCCAGGTAGAGGAGCGCAGGAGCCAGGGAACTCTTGAGACTCCAGCGGCGGCTCAGCCGCACCGTCTCCTCGAGAAGGGTCTGTGCCTCACCTGGGCGGCCGAGCACAACGAGATCCATCCCCATGCCGGCCAGAGCCCGCACCCGCTCGGACGCCGCCAGGCGGCTCTTGTCGACGATCTCGAGCGCTCGACGGTGGTGCTCCAAAGCGCGATGAGCGTTGCGGTGGCGCCTGGAGAGGTCTCCGAACATGTCCTCGGTGCGGGAGCTGCCCTCGCTGTCGCCGGCCACCTCAGCCAGCGCCTGAGCTTCCCTGATGAGCCGGACCGCTTTGTGATAGTCCCACGTCCCCTGAGCGACCGCCGCCTGGTTGAGCAGCGCCGGTATCTCCAGGAAGGTGTAGCCCCGCGAGCGGACTAGAGCGAGACACTCGTCGGCGAAGAGCCCGGCGGTCTGGTAATCGCCGGTCAGAGCGGCGAGGGTGGTCACGGCATTAAGAGCCATGGCCTGAGTGGGCGTCCTCCCGCCGACCCCCCGGCCGACGGACTTCTCAGCCCACTGCCGCGCAAGGCGATAGTGGCCCAACGTGAAGAAGAGCCGCGACCGGTGCAGCATGACCCTCCGTGCGAGCGCCTCTTTGCCCACGGCGGGAGCGAGAGCCAGAGCCCGTTCGTAGTCCTCCACCGCCTCGTCCCAGCGGCAGAGGCTGACCAGGATGTTCCCCTCCACTACGAGGACCTCGACCTTTTCCTGGGGAAGCTTGGCCAGCGACCGACACCGCTTCATCACAGCCAGGCTCTCCTCCCACAGCCCTTGATTGAAGAGGCAGAACACCGAGCCGAGCAGTACGGGCAGAAGCCCCTCGCTGTCTCCGGCGGCTGCCAGGAGACGGGCCGCGCGCTCGTATAGAGCAGCCGCCGATCCGTACTTCATCTGCTGCTGGAGCATTCGGGCCTTGGCCACGAGCAACCAAGCGCCTGCGGAAGCGTCATCATCATCCGGCAGAAGGTCGGCCCAGCCGTCGTGGGCGAAGTCGACCACCGCGTTCAGAGACGAGAGGGCAAGTGCCCGGAGAGGGCGGGCGGCGTCATCGAAGCGCCCGGCCCGCAGGTAGAGGGAGGCCGCCCGGTGATACTCACCGGTCCTTTCTAGATGCGCGGCCGCACGCGAAATCGCTGCCGCACCTTCGTCGCTTCCCCAAGCCTGGCGCTCTGCATACGCCCGGACAAGCGGGTGGACGGTGTAGCTGCGCCGGCCCGACCGGGTGACCAGGAATCCCCGCGCCACCAACTGCTCCAACGCGATCTCGGCTTCGCCCGGCCCCCCCGGAAGGTACTCCTCGTCGCGGGGAAAGATCACTCGAGGCAGAAGAGCCCCGGTGAGCATGGCGTCGGCGGTCAGCGGGTCCAGACCGGACAGGATGTGCCGCTCGAGATACACCCGAAGATCGCGGCCACGCGACATGATGCCGACAAGATCCGTATGCGTGGCCCCGCCGTGGGATATGAGTTGCTGCCCGAGCAAGACCAGCGCCGCCGGCCAGCCCTCGCTGAGGCGCCAAAGGGACCTGGCCTCGGAGCGCTCCAGCGTAAGGCCCCAGTTCTGGGCCGCCCACGCTGCCACCTCTCGAGGGGTCAGCCTCAGATCCCGAGCCTGCAACACCACGGAGCGCCCTCCAAGCCGCACGGCCTCGAGATCGAGCGGAAGTGGGCGCCGCGAGGATACGAGCATGGTCCAGCGAGGAGGCAGCCCGCGGGCGATAAGGCCAAGCGTGTTGGCCACCTGGGGAGACGCATCGACAAGATGGAAATCGTCGATCGCGAGCAGCGTGGTCCGGCCGGTGTCGGCGGAGATGAAGTCCATCAAGTCGGCGGTGAGGTCCATGGCGGCCGCTTCCGTCGCCCCGCCCGCCGACCAGAGCCCCGGGTCCTCCTGCACCGGTCGCAGCGTCTGCATCCCCAGTCCGGCCGTGAGGTAGGTGAGAAAGCGGAGCGGGTCGCGGTCACCCTCGTCCAGGGAGAGGTAGACGGTACGGCCCTCGGTAGACCGGAGTACGTCCACGATGAAAGCGGTCTTGCCGCATCCGGGCCCCGCTACAAGCCCGACCACCCCGCCACCTCTGACAGGCTCTATCAACTTGCGTAGACGCGGCCGGCTGAGGACGAACCCCTGGTGCGGCAGGCCGAGCTTCGCCGCCACCGCCCTTGCCCGTTGATCCATGACGTCGAAGGATGCCACCAGCAAGATCTCCCGCGAGTTCTGTCCGAGGAACCGACCGATGGGCACAGTCTCCTCACACAGCGCTGGGGTGTCAATAAGTGCCAGGGCCTCGCTATCGCTCATCTGCTTCCCACCCTCGATGGACGCTTTGTCGACCTTCGGTCATCCGGGCCGGCGCCGGGGCGACAGGCGCCGGCCCGAAGACATACGTTCTCGTGATGCTACCGGGGCCCGCAAGCCACAGCAGCCGATGGCGCTACAGGTATTCCAGCCGCCTGGCCACGACCGACACGGCCTTCCGCTCTTCGCCGTCCTTCTCGTACACGTCCTGCCGCAACGAGCCCTCGACGCCGATCTTGCGTCCCTTGCCCAGGTGCTCGCCCGCCGCTTCAGCCTGTGAGTTCCAGGCCTTGATCCTGAAGAAGTCCGCCTCCTCAGCATTCCGATCCACCGCCAGAATGAAGCTCGATACCTTCGAGCCGCCGTTCACCTCCTTGACCTCCACGTCGGTGGCCAGGCGGCCGATCAGGTGCACGCTGTTCATGGTCTCCTCCTTCGTTTGCGTGGTCGCCCCCTTCGGGGAACCGCAGCGTACCGGGACGCGCCGGGTGGGTGAATACAACCAAAGTTGGAATCGAGCCCGGATAAGGAAGCAAACTTGCGGGGTGAGCGCTTACCCGCTATGATGCGCACCCAGAGGGGTGAGCAGTTACCCTGAACAACACTGGAGGTCAAGGTGTCAGTGATACGGACCGACAAGCTCAGTCGGCACTTTGGTGATGTGATCGCACTCCGCGAGCTAGACCTGGAGATCACTGGTCCGGGGGTGATTGGTTTGGTCGGCCCCAACGGCTCCGGCAAGTCGACATTGATCAGACTGCTTCTCGGGCTGATCAGGCCGACAAGCGGTGGGGCGACCGTCTTCGATTCGCCCATCTCCCATCCCGGGAAGTATGCGCACCGGGTCGGAGCTCTCATAGAGAGCCCCGCCTTCGTCCCCTCGCTTTCGGCACGAGACAACCTGCGCTCCCTGGCCCATCTTCGGGGTATCTCCAACGCTCGCGTGGAGCAGGTGCTCGATACGGTCGGTCTTCTCAACCGCAACCGGGAGCCGGTCAAGCGATTCTCCCTCGGCATGAAACAACGGTTGGGGATCGCCGCCGCCCTGCTCCCGGACGCTGAGCTTCTGGTGCTAGACGAGCCGACGAACGGCCTCGACCCAGCCGGGATCGTCGAGATGCGGCAACTGATGCGTTCGCTCGGTGATGAAGGGCGCACGGTGATCGTTTCCTCCCACCTGCTGAGCGAAATCGAAGCCGCGTGTGACAGCCTTGCCATCGTCCGCTTCGGCCAACTGCTCTTCTCGGGCCCGCTCGCGGACTTGGTCTCGCAGGCTGGGGAGAGCATCGAGATTGCGCCGGAACACCCCGCCGACGTCGCCGCCCTTGGCCAGGCGCTGCAGGCGAGGGGCTGGAAGGCCATGGTCGTGCAGGATGAGGTCCATGTTTCGGCCCCGGTCTCTCAGTCCGCGGATGTCAACCGGGCCGCGGCCGAGGCCGGGATCGTCCTGCGGGCTCTGCGGCCGCGCGAGGCCAGCCTGGAGGAAGTGTTTCTGCGGATGACCGGCACGGAGTCGGGTGACAACGGCCGCTCGGCGGCCCAAGCGGAAGAGGTGGCGTGATGTGGCGCGAGTTCCGCTGCGAATGGACCCGACTGATGAGCCGCAACTACATCCTCGGGGGTATCGGCCTGATGGCCGCGTTGGGACTCATCGTGACCTTCATCGTCTTCTTCACCGCGACCGCGGACTCGGGGGTGACGATGCCGGGCGGCCCGAGCGTGTCGGTGTCAACGCTGGAGGCCCCCGATGGCATGTTCGCGGGACTGCAAGTTGGCGTCCAACATGTGGGGACTCGTGGCCCTCGTGGTGTGGGCCATCTTCGCCTCTTCTGACTACTCGAACGGGCTGATACGGCTGCTCGTCCAGGCCCAGCCCAACCGTCTGAGACTGCTCGGTGGCAAGGTGGTCGCCCTCGTGCTGTTCACGTGCATCGCCACCCTCGCGACAACCCTACTCGTCCTGATCGCCTCCCCCGCCGTGGCGGGAGCAACAGGGATATCCGCGGAGGCGTGGCGCACGGACATGGCCCAGACCCTCCTCAATGGCTATCTGCATCTGACTCTCGCGGCCCTCATGTGGGGGTTCATCGGGCTCTTCGTCGGAGTCATGACGCGAAGCACGGGACTCTCCATCGCCGTGGGGATTGGCTACTTACTGGTGTTCGAGATGATATTGACCCTGCTGCTTGACAGTGGAGCGAAATGGCTTCCCGGATCTTCCTTCGGGACCGTGGCGGCGGGAGGCACAGACGACATGTCCTTCGCCACAGGCCTGATGGTGGCCGTCGGGTATGTGGTCGTCACGCTGGTGATAACGGCAGTCACGTTCCGGCGGCGAGACATCACGGCGTGAGCCGTGCCAGATGAGCTGAGATGGAGCCTGAAGGAGGTCCCGTGAATCCGACGCCAACACATACCGGTCCGACCCGCCAGGCTCTGATGGACGCAGCTCTCGCGGCGTTTGTGGAGCGCGGTTTTGCCCGGGCTACCACCCGTGAGATCGCCCGCAGAGCCGGGCTGTCCGAAGGCACCATGTATCGGCACTTCACCGACAAGTACGAACTATTCCATCAAGTGTTCCTGTCTCTCGTCCTAGATACAGGGAAGGAGCTCAGGCGACTCCCGGAGCGTGCCGGTCAGAACACGGTGCGCGACAACCTGGAGTACCTGTTCTTGTTGATGGGGCAGATGCAGGGAGACTTGTCGTCGCTAATGGCGTCCACGTGGGCCGACCCGGACCTCAGCAGAAGCTTCGACTCCTACGTGCGCGAGAAGTCCCCCGAGGGGTTCGTGCGACCGGAACCGGTTGCGATCGTGGCTGAGTACATCCGGGGGGAGCAGGAACTCGGCAGGATCAGGCTCGACGTAGACGCTACGGAGGCGGCCGCCGTGGTTGCGTCCATACCCTTTGCTGCCGGGATGGAGCGAGCCCTATGGGCCAACTTCGCGCCCGACGGAGGGCCGAGCGCTCACGGGGACTTCCCCGTTCCGGCGGCGGGTGCTTTGGATATCCTGGCTCGAGGTCTAGCCCCGTAGGCGTTTCGAGACGGGGTTATTCGACCCGTCCCGACCCGGCGCGCGCCCACTTCTTGGCCGCCGTCTCGCCGAATAGCGGTTCTCTGGGGATCAAATGATAGCGGGCTGGCCCTGGAATGACCCAGTCAATGACGTGGAATCGCGAAGTCCGCCTCTTCCGCGTTCCGATCGACTGCCAGAATGAAGCTGCTGACCTTGGACCCCCCGTTCACCTCCTTGACCTCCACGTCGGTGGCCAGACGGCCGATCAGATGCACGCTGTTCATGGTCTTCCTCATCCTCGCCTGTTTGGCTGCGACCCGGCCCCGGCGGCGCTCCCGACCGGGGAGACGCAGCGTAAGCCGTCCGGGGGGCAGGGGGAATACGACCAAAGGTGGAACTTCATCCCCGCCAGTTCGGCCGGTTGATTCTTGCCCCTGTCAACAATTCGACCCTCTCGTACGAGTCTATGTCGGAAGCAGGACAATGGAGATGCAGAGACGGGCTGGCGAAGATGAACGCGGACGGCAACACCTTCTTGAAAGGCGGAAGTGCATCCCGTTTGGGTGAGCGGCCCATGAATGAAGTCGGAGTCCCTGAGCGCGCACGCTACGTTTGTCCCGAAGACGCGTTTAAACACGACTAAGACCGATTGGTCCGAGCACTGACGATCGTGGCCGGTGACAAGGATACGGCCGCCGACGCCTCCGCTCACGTGACAGTGGACCTCGAGCCACGGCTTCTCCTCCATTTAGCGCAGGCTCGGCCCGCATCACTCACCAGGCGAAGTCGGCCCCCCGGGGCAGGTTCGTCCGACCGCTCGATCCAGGTAAACACGCCTGGCTGGTGACAGTCCCGCGCAGATCGTTCCTTACATAGTCAAACTAGGCGAGTCCAATTGCAGTAGCAAGAGGCACTGCCGCTACGCTGCGCGAGAACTCCCGGAATGAGCAGCCCGATGGCCGAGAAGAACCGTACTATCCCCGCGCTTTGAACCCATCCATGCTGCTGGAGAACCCGGTCGTCCGCAGGATTGCGTCCTGAACAGAAACCGGGAGCAACTTTATCGCGGGGATCATTTTGGCGATGAGAGGGATCTGCAGATGGGACTTGTCCTTTCTGATGGCCTTCAGCACTTCCCGAGCCACAGCCTCGGGCTTCAGCAGGGGCGTGAGACGAGGGGCCTTGTAGCCGGGAAACAAGCCGGTGTCGACGCCCGTCGGGCACACGCAGAGCGTCTTGATCCCTGGATACCCTGCCTTCTTCAGTTCCATCCGAAGGGTATCGGTGAAGCCGACGATCGCGAACTTCGACGCTACGTACTCTCCCATACGCGGCATGGCCACGAGCCCAATCGCCGAAGCGATATTCACGATATGTCCTTCGTTGCGTCTCATCATGTCGGGCAGAACGAGCCTCGTGAGGTAGGCACCGCCAACGAAGTTCACCAGCATGGTCTGCTTTAGGTCGTCATACTCATACTGATGGGCGTACTTTCCCACCACTGTACCGGCGTTGTTTATGAGTATGTCCACAAGGCCGAGGGCATCCGACACCTGCTCAAGCATGCCTTCAATATCAGCTTTGGCCCCCATATCGCAGTAGTAGGCCGCGGTTCTAGCTCCCCTAGCCTGGCAATCGGACTGCGTCTCGCGCACCATCTCCGAGTTGATATCCACAAGCGCGAGGTCAGCCTTCTCATCTGCCAGCATCAATGCCATCGATCTGCCAATGCCAGTCCCGGCACCGGTGATGAGAACGGCCTTGCCGCGAAACGTGTCCATAGAGCGCCTCCGCCACGATATGTGCTGGTCTAACGTGCTCGTCGTCCGCGTGATCTACCGGCAACTCGAACTCGCTGGGCCTGCCTCACCGGCATGAGCCTGGCTCGCCCGGGGTCGGTCCGTCCTACCGGCCGCCTGCTAAACCGGAGACCCCCTCCGGCCGATAGCTGTAGTGTGACCAGTAGAAGCGACAATCAACCTCGCCCCGCCGCAGCTCTTGCTGTCTTCTGCCGCTACTGTTCGTCGCCCCTCGTCCAGGCATCCGACTGGACGAAGCAGGACCAGTCGTGCTGGCAGGTCCGGCTGTGGTGCCCTGAGTGCTGGCGTGAACAGATGGTGGTGCTCGATAGGGCGCAGGCCGCCTACCTCTCTCTCGCCGTTGAAGAAGGTTTCGCCAGCGTGCTCGAGACGTTCGAGGGGCTCGACACGATCGTCACTACCGAGACCAGGGGCAGGCGAGACCGGAACCCCAGCTAGGAACGGCGGCCGGGCTTCGGGACCGGCATGGCAGCCCAGCCGCGTTCAGCGTTCTTCCCAGCCGATGAGGTCCGGACCACCCTCCGGCCGGCGCGACAGCTGAAGAAGGGCGTCCTTGTACTTGGAGTGCCGCAGCCCGATCAGCTCGTTCACGAGCTGGAGGAAACGCCACAGATCGGTGATCACCGCGTCCGACGTCGTCTCGAGGTAGACCTCCCCCGAGCCGATGCCCGCGCCCTCCACTTCTTTGACCGCATGGAACACGGTCTTGCTGACGACCATGTCGATCGCCAAGTCGAGACCCTGCTCGTCAAGGCTCTTGATCAGATCGCCGCCGTCGGTGAGGCGGACCGCGCGCGGACCGGCGGCTACGGCGGGGCCCGGCACCAGTTCTACCGATACAACTCCCCGCCGTCCCGGATACCGGAAGGGAGTCTGCAGACGCAGACGCTCTCCGGCCGCAAGCCGGTCGCGCACCTGCTGCTCGCCCGCTACGAGAGCGACGAAGTCAGCGTAGCCCGGATCGATTGTCCCCTCAGCCACGGGCGCCCCTCCTTACGGATTGGGCGGGCGGAGGATCTCCCCGTCCGGCCCGGTCTGTTGCGCCGTGCTCCCCGCGTCCCCCGCGGGCGGTGGCGTCTCATCCCAGCCCGAGGGCTGGGCAGTAGCCGACCGCTCCCGGGCAGTCGCTCTCGCCTGGGCGTCCGCTTCGGCCTTGGCGGCGGCTTCTGTCCTTATCTTCCACAGCTGGTCTTCCAGCCGTGAAAGGTCGTCCAGCACCTTCTGGCGCACTGTCTGGTCGACCGCGCGCCCCCGGTAGAAGTCGAACACGAGATAGCCGAGCTTCTTGGCCAGCCCGTCCATCTGCATCTCTATCTGGATCTCGCCAACCTTCGTCTTGCCTTTGTCGAGAGCCTTCTCGATCTCCCGGGCGGCCTGCTCCAGTCCGTTTCCGACCTTGTCCGTGAATCCCATGTGCGCACCCTCTTTCCCCGGCCCGCCGTGAGGTCGGGCGCCGCTTCGAATCAACAACTCTCCTTTTCCCAATCTAACGATTGAATACGCCAGACGCAACGCTATCGGGCCGGCCTCCGCTACGCTGCTATCATTCGGCATGTGGAAACTGTCGCTCCATTCCGCGCTTGGCGCTACGCTCCCACCGCCGGTGATCCGGCCCAGCTGGTGGCGCCTCCCTACGACGTCATCGGGCCCGGCCTTCAGTCCCGCCTGTACGCCCGGAGCCGATACAACGTGGTGCGGGTCGATCTGGGAATGACGACGCCGAGCGACAACTACTGCGACAACCGCTACACGCGAGCGGCGACCCAACTGCGGGAGTGGCTGGAGTCCGGTGTTCTGATCCGCGACCAGGCGCCGACTCTCACGTTCGTCGAGGAGGAGTTCACCGGTCCGGACGGCCGGGCCAGAGTGCGACACGGGTTTCTCGCGGCCGTCCGCCTCCACCAGTTCTCCGAAGGGGTGGTGTACCCGCACGAGCAGACCTTTGCCGCTCCGAAGCAGGACCGTTTCGAACTGATCGACGCCACCGGGATGAGCCTCAGCCCGGTATTCCTACTCTACGACCTTCCCGGCGATGAGGTCACTTCCGCCTGGTCGGCCGGACCCGGCGCCGGGGCTCCCGCGACCGTGATCACCGATGAGGAGAACAACGTTACGAAGCTCTGGCCGACGTCCGACCCCGCTCTGCTCGAGTCCGTTGCGCTGAATCTGGCGGCCGCTCGTTTCGTCATCGCCGACGGTCATCACCGGTACGAGACCGCCCTGCGCTATCGCGACCATCGGAGGCGGCGAAGCGGGGAGCAGGCGGGCTCCCGCGAGGCGGAGAAGAGCGGTGCGCCTCCCGCCTACGACTACGTGCTCGCCTACCTCAGCAACATGGCCGACCCGGGGCTTGCCATCTACGCGACACACCGGCTTGTGGCGGGGGTCGACCCGGCGAAGGTGGCGGCGTTGGCGCAAGCACTGGCCGGGACGTTCGCGGTCGAGCCTCTCGGCCCAGCGGGGCCTGGTGCCACCGGGGTGCGCGAACGCATCGAGGGCTACCTGGCCGCGCACCCCCGAGGAGCTTTTGGAGTGTGGGCGCCCACCGCCGGTGCGGCGTATGGACTCCGGCTCCTCGATCGCGACGCGATCGCCCAGGCGACTCCCGGCCGGACGGCGGCCTATCAGGAGCTTGACGTGACCGTTCTGCAGAAACTGATACTCGAGCCGGCTCTGAGCATCCCCTCGGAGGGCCCCGCCGTCGAAGAGCACGTCACCTTCTTCAAGGATGCGGGAGACGCTTTCGAGAGGCTCGAGAGCGGCGAGTTCCAGGCCGGCTTCTTCATGAACCCCACCGGGCTGGAGCAAGTCCGCGAGGTGGCCCTCGCCGGAGAACGGATGCCGCAGAAAGCGACCTTCTTCTATCCGAAACTGCCCACCGGGCTGGTCTTCCAGGACCTGGCCGGCCTGCTCTAGCGCTCACGACTGACAGAGAAACATCACAGGGGGGAGGATCGCTATGAAGATCGCTTTGATCGGAGCAACAGGGTTCGTGGGGTCGCAACTACTCAACGAGGCCCTCAACCGACAACATGAGGTGACCGCCATCGTCCGCCGGACCGAGCGGCTGCCCGTCCGCCCAGGCCTGACGGCTCAGCAGTGCGACATCATGGACACCGACGCCCTCGCCGGCTTCCTTGCCGGCCACGACGCGGTCATCGCCGCCTACAACCCGGACCGCACGATGCCGGGCGACGTGTTCGAGCGGATGGTGGCTGGCGCAGGATCGATCATCGCAGCGACCAAGAAGGCGGGCTTGAAGCGGCTGCTGGTGGTCGGGGGAGCAGGGAGTCTGCAGGTGGCGCCCGGCCAGGAACTCATCGATCAGCCCGACTTTCCGCCGGAATGGAAAGGGGGAGCGGGCGGCACCCGCCAGTTCCTCTACCTGCTCAAGGAAGAACCCGATCTCGACTGGACCTTCCTCAGCCCGGCGATGACGTTCGCGCCCGGGGAGAGAACGGGGGTCTTCCGTCTGGGAGGAGACCAGCTTCTCGTCGACGCCGAGGGTCAGTGCCGGATCTCCACGCAGGACTACGCGGTAGCCATGATCGACGAGCTTGAGGAGCCGAAACACACGCGCAAGCGCTTCTGCGTAGCGTACTAGGCAGGCTCCTCAAAAGGCTCGATGCTCAGAGCGCGGCCATCCTCGCCTAGCTCCACGACCACGCCTTCCAGCCACACATCCCCGTCGGCCACTTCAAAGCGGACGGGCAGTTGCGTAACGAAGCGCTCGAGCACCAGCTCCTTTTTGACGCCGATGACCGAGTCTCGCGGGCCGCACATGCCCACGTCTGTGATGTAGGCGGTCCCGCCGGGTAGCACGTGGGCGTCGCCCGTGCGGACGTGCGTGTGGGTTCCGACGACCACGCTGACCTGGCCATCGAGATACCACCCCATCGCGACCTTCTCGCTGGTCGCCTCCGCATGGAGATCGACGAGCACGTTGCGCACCCCGTGCAATTGCTCCAGGGCCTCGCCGACGACCTCGAACGGCGAGCGCGCGGGGTAGAGATAGAGGTGGCCGCTCAGGTTGACGACCCCGAGCCGGCCGGCGCGGGTGTCGACGACGGTGACGCCTCTTCCGGGGTTCGCCCCGAGGAAATTGAAGGGCCTGACCACCCTGGGCTGCTCGTCGAGATACCGGTAGGCATCTCGCTGCTTCCAGATATGGTTGCCGGTGGTGATGACGTCCACGCCGGCGTTCAGCAGCGCTTCCGCATGGGCGGGCCTGATGCCCTTCCCGTCGGTCGCGTTCTCACCGTTGGCCACCACCGCGTCGGCCCCGTAGCGATCCTTGAGCGCCGGGAGCTTGGCGATGAGGGCCTCACGCCCCGGCTTTCCCACCACGTCTGCAAAGAACAAGATGATCATGCCCGGGATTTTACCCCAGTTGAGCTTGTGCCGGCCCTCGCCAGCACCCCGCTTCGCCTGCCGCCAGAGCTCTTGGCGACACCCTGGCCCCTGCCGCCAGGACCCGCCTTAGGTCTCATGGGCCGCGCTTGGCGGGTCCTCCTAGCCTCGGACCGTGGTCAACCACTAGGACGAGGAGGAAGTCATGATCCGAAGAAGATGCTCGCGGAGAGGCCGTGGGGGACGCCCACGGCGAGCACCGCTGCCGGGCGAAAGCGGGCCGGCCCGGCCGGTGGGTGGCGGTCTTGCCGCCCGGATAGGGGCGCCGCCCTTGATCGCGCTGGCGACCGCGGTGAGCCTTCTGGCGCTGCTCATGTGCGCGTTCTTCGTGCCGGGGTTCGTCCTCCGCGCCGCGGCGGAGACGACGGTACCCACAGCGCAACCCGCGCCGGTGCAACCGGACGGCACCGAGCCTGCTGCCGAACCGGTCCCTGCCCAGCCAGTCCCGGTAGAGCCGCCGCCCGGACGGGCGTTGGCCACCCTGCCCTGGGGCGACGGAGCGGGAGAGGTCGGGCTGGTGCAGCCGGCCGAGGGACTAACGCGCGGGCCGGAGGCGCTGGCGGTGGCGCCGGATGGACGGATCGCGATACTCGACTCGGTGAATTCGCGTCTCGTCCTGCTGGCCGGAGACGGCTCTTTGGCGGGGGCCGTCCCCCTGCGGCTGTCGGAGCCACGCTTCCTGGCCGTCGACAACGATCTCTTGTACGTCCTCGACGCCGATTCCGACCGGAAGCTGGTCTGCCTCGATTGGCAGGGCGCGGAGATCCACAGCGGTCGGATGCCTGCTGTGGATGACGTGGTCACCGAACTGTTCGCCACCGATGGCGGCCCCTGCGTGGAAGTGGCCCACGAGCAGGTCTTCCTGGTCAGGTTCAAGGACAGCGGGAATAAGAAGGCGGACGGGTCTCCGGAGGCGGCCTCGCTACAGGCGCTGGCCGGGCGACCCCTCGATCGCGATCTGGGAAAAGCGGTAGAGGTCACCTTCAAGCCCAAGGAAGGAATGAAGCTCAAGCGTTTCAAACTCGATATGAAGAGCCTGAAGGCCGTCCAGATTTCGGCCGTGACGCCCGCGCTGCCGTCGGGAACAGAGGTCGAGCACCTGGTGTCGGTTGACGGCGACGGGCGGGGAGGCCTGATCGTCGGAGCGCGCCTGCTCCGCAAGCAGGGCGATCCTGACAACGCGCCTTCGCTGCTTATCGGGCGAATGTCCGACCCGGACCAAGCCGGTGCCGCCCCCGTCCTGAGCGACACCCTGACACTCTGCGACTCTTCGTTCGCCTATCTCGGCCAGCCCTACACGGTCGCTCCCGACGGGCGTATCTTCCAGCCGGTCGGCAGTGACGCCGGCTACAGCATCCTGGTCTACTCCCTGCCCGTTTCTGCCACCGCAGAGGAAGTGCAGCCATGACTCCTCCGCCCCTCGCAGCGATTGAACGCCTGCATGCCGGGCGGCTGCCGATCCGAACCGGCCTAGCGGTCGCTTTGCTGGGGATCGCGGCAGGCGCGCTGTTCGCGTTCGGCCCGACCGCCGCCTCCGCCCAGGCGGCCATCCCCTCGATCACCCGCGCCGAGATCATCGCCCGGGCAGAGTCGGCCATAGGAACCGATTACACCTGGGGACAGGAGAGTTGGACGCCGGACACCGCCAGCGGCGACGGCCCTGACTGCTCCGGGCTCGGCCTGAAATGCTGGGAGGTGCCGAAGACCCTGTACTACCAGGAGGAGAACGGCGAGAACGCCACCATCTCCCCCCGCTATACCAGCTACTCGTTCTACAACTGCCAGGGTCCCTGGGACGAGCTGAGCAGCCGTTCTCTCCTCGTGCAGGGCGACATCCTGGCCAAGAACAACGGCACCTCCGGTCACGTGACCATCTATGCCGGAGGCGACGCCTGGAACTCGCCCACCATCTACGAGGCCCCGGGTACCGGGCTCAGGATCCGGAGGATAAGCCGCTATCTCGGAAGCGAATACAAGCCCATCCGCCGGGAGTCGCTGACCGATTCCGGCATAGTCCTGGACAACCCTACCGCCAAGAGCGTAGGGGGCACGGGCGTCGCCGGCAACTGGACGCGTTCCACGAATATCCCGGGCTACTACGGAGACGACTACCAGGTGCACGGCGCAACCACGGACAGCGCGTGGGCGCGGTGGACACCGCGGCTCCCCTCCACCGGTTACTACGAGATCTTCATGCGCTGGACCAGCGCGACGGACCGCGCGTCGGGCATTCTGGTGACCGTCAACACTCCGGCCGGCCAGTACAAGCGGTACATCAACCAGAGAGTCAACGGATCCCGATGGTACTCACTGGGGCAGTACTCCTTCCGGGCCGGTTACTCCCCCGCGGCGGGCGGGATCACCATCTACGCGACCGGGGCCGACGGCTACGTGGTCGCCGACGCGGTGAGGTTCACCCCCATCGACTGATGGTCGGTCTGGGCAGAGCGCCTCAAACAAAGGCCGGGCCCGCTCTTCAGCGGGCCCGGCCGGCCGCTCATGGTATGGCCCCGCTCAGGCGGCGGCCGGTGGTCAGTTCAACGCACCCTGCACTTCCACGGCATCGATGCTGATGTACTTACCGGTCGCGTTGTTCGCATTCCACCAGATCTTCACCGTGTGCTGTCCCGAGGCAAGCGTCCCCGTGTTCCAGACATTCTGCTGGTAGGCGACGGCCGACCTGGCAAGGTCGACGCTCTCCGCAGGCCCACCATCAAGAGACACATAGGCCTTGCCCAGCGTGGTCCCGGCCGTGGCGATCCAGGCCAGACCGGTTCCGGTGAACGTGACCGTCACCGAGGCCTCGCTGGTGTTCGCGCGCATGTAGCTGCGCGCGGAGGCCCCGGAGGCTGCGTAGGTCGCCCAGGTGCCGGCGTAGACCAGATACGAGGTGCCGTCCGCCCTGGTCGCGTTCTGTTCGTAGCGAGTGGAAACCGGGCTGACGGCCGCCTGCGGCAGGACCAAAGTACCCGCGACGTCGACCGCGTCGACGTTGATGTACTTGCCGGTGGCGCTGCTGGCATCCCGCCAGATCTTCACAGTATGTCTGCCGGAAGAGAGCGTCCCGGTAGTCCAGACCCTCTGCTGGTAGGTGGCCACCGCAGCAGCCAGGTCGACGCTCTTGGCCGCCCCACCGTCCACTGATACGAACGCCTTGCCGAGCGTAGTGCCCTTGGTGGCGATCCAGGCGAGATAAGTGCCCTCAAAGGTAAGGGTCACCGAGGCCCCGCTGGCGCACGCCCGCTTGTAGCTGCCACCCGAGGCCTTGGAGGTGGAGTAGGTCGCCCAGGTGCCGGCGTAGGTCAGGTACGGCGTGCCCTTCGAGTCGGCCACAGCCTGCTGGTAGCGGGTGGTAGTCGGAGTCGAGGGCGAGGTGACGGTGTGAGCGGTCGGATCGGTGTACCCACCGAAGTCCGTCGTCCAGTAGAACGTATAGGGCGATCCGGCGACTTCGCACAAGCTGACTCCGAGGACAGTGAACGCGGAGTTCAGCATGTTGGCGTTGTGACCGGATGAGGCTTTCCAGGCTGCGAACACCTGTGCGGCGGTAACCTGCCCCGCAGCTATGTTCTCACCCTTGCTGGTGGAGTAGCCGTAGCCACTCAGAGACATCCGGGTCCACGGGCTTGCGTTGGTCTCGAACCAGTCCGACTTCAGACTGTAGTGATCGAAGAACTTGTACTTGGCCATGTCGGAGTTGTGCCGATCGCACGCCTCGCTGATCATGTCGGACACGAGGAGGGGAGACAGACCGTTGGCAACACGGTAGTCGTTCAGCAGGTTGACGAAGGCGATCTCCTGCTCGCTGTAACTCACGGCCGCCTGGGCCCCCGTGGTGAAGAGCGCGCCGAACAGCACTGCAAACAGAAGAAGGGCGGCGGCAAACAGACCCACGAGCCGCGAATGGGAGGGCACGGTCCTGGGGCTCACGATGGAGGCTCTCATACTGTCTCCTCCTGTCGTTGGGCATCAATGCCTGGACAGTTTCGTTGATGACTTTCCTAGCAGATTTATCGGCAGACGCAGCCGTCAGCAATAGCGCTAGCGGATAATTATTTCACTCATACTGTAAGTGCGAGCCAAGAAAGAGACGGATGCGGATGGCAGCAGATACAGCGGAGCCCCCGTTTTTCTTTTCTCTCGAAGACGCCACGTCCAGCGGCGCGGTTGCGTACGTTCCGCGGTCGGGCGACCTACTTGAGGACGCCCACCAGGTCGATCGCGTCCACGCTGATGAACTTGCCCGTGGCGTCGCTCGGGCTCCGGGTGATTCTGACTGTATGCTCGCCCCAGGGAAGAATCCCAGTGTTCCACACCTTCTGCTGGTAGGAGGCTGAGGAGGCGGCGAGATCGATGGTCTTGGCCGTGCCCCCGTCGAGGGATACCAGGGCCTTGCTCAGTGTGGTCCCCTTGGTCGCGATCCAAGTGAGATAGCTGCCTTCAAAGGTGATCGTGACGGAGGCTCCACTCGTGCTGGACCTCAAGTAGCTACCCCCGGAGGCACCTGCAGCCGTGAACTTTGCCCAGGAGCCGGTGTAGTCCAGCTTGGCCGTGTCCTGTTGGTAGCGGGGCGGGGCCTGGGCGATAGTACCCTGGATGTCGAAAGCATCGACAGAGATATTGTAGTCGGGTTGCGTGGATGCCGAACTCTTGCCCGTCCACGCGATAGTGACGGTGTGCCGTCCGGATGGCAGCGTCCCCGTGTCCCAAACCTTCCCGTACGTCGCGCTGGCGCCGTATAGGTCCACCATGCCTTTGTTCACGCCGTCCACGTACACCTCGGCTTTGCCGTACACCGGGCTCTTCTTGCCGAGCCAGGCCAGATAGGTGCCGTCAAAACTGATCGTGCACGACCCCTTTTCGTCCGTGTAGCGGAAACTGCCGCCCGAGGCCCCGGTGGCGGTCGTCGCAGTCCACGTGCCCAGATAGAACAGATTGCCGTTGTTCTGCTCGTAGTGGTTCAAGGCGGGTGCCGGGGGTGCCGGGGGTGCCGGAAGCAGGCTCCCGTCGACATTGAATGCGTCGACGCTTATATATCTGCCGGCGGTGTTGCTCGGGTCCCAAGAGATCGTGACGGAGTGCTCGCCCGAGGAAAGCATGCCTGTGTTCCAGACACTCTGCTGATAAGCCACAGCCGAATCGGCGAGGTTGACCTGCTGGGCCTCGGCGCCGTCCAGCGACACCAAGGCTTTCCCGAGGGTAGTACCCTTCGTGGCTATCCACTCGAGATAGGTGCCGTCAAAGGTGACCGTCACCGATGCCCCGCCGGTGTTCGCCCGCCGGTAGCTGCCGCCGGAGGCTCCCGAGGTGCTGAAGACCGTCCAGTTGCCCGCGTAGGCCAGATCGTCATCGTTCTGCTCGTAGTGGTTCAGACTGCCGTCCTTGATCACGCTCAGGATCAGCGTGGACCGCAGGCCGACGTGCGCATCGAAGTCCCGTGCGGCGATCTTCTTAGCCCCGCTGGATCCCGTGACAAGCAGGTATCGAGCGTGGCTCGTCGGGTCGGAGGTATCCCGTTCGACCACATCCACCTGGGTGATAGTACCCACGTTCAGATGGCTGCTCAGTTTGGCGGCCAGGGCCGCCGGCGAGACCGTGACGGTCCAGGCGTACCCCGGATTCGTGGGCGGAGCAGCAAGGCTCCAGGGGTCGGCCTGCGCGGGCTCATACGCCGCCCCGCCGGTGTCGGACCAATAGGAGTTGGTGGTGTAGCCGCCAGAGTGGCCGGAGAAGTGGGTGGCGATCAGCTTGCCGCCATAGGTCAGAACTACTCCCGCCGTTTCCTGGGCAGCCTGGGTAGCGTACGGATACGAAGCCTCGAAATTGTAGCCGACGTAGTTCATGTCCCGGGAGTCGTCATACGGGACGGAGCTGCTATGGGCTGCGATGTAGGTGCGGGCGGCCACATCCTGGGCCTTGACCGCCTCGGGCGCATAGTAGGACGCGCTGCTCGGCACCGCCCAGTCAGGGGAGATCTCCGACACTCCCGCCACAAACTTGTCGATGGGCACGATGTTGTGTACGTAGACCTGGCCGCTCGCCGAGTCGGGCTTGACCCGGATGTAGCCCCAGTAGGAACGGGCCTTGGACCAAGCGGCCATGTTGGAGGGGGTGACCGTCACCCGGCCGCTGTCGGAATCCGGCTTGAGATCCACATAGGTGTAGGTGGTATCAACTCCACTCACCTGCACCTTGCCGCCGTTGTAGACCAGGGTGACACTGTCGCCCACCGCGAGCGAACTGATGGTCGCTCCCGTCGAGTCCACGAGAGTGGCCGTGGTGGCCGCGGCCGTGAGCTTCACGGAGGCGAACGTATCCACACCGGTGGTGATGCGGACCGTGATGGTCTCCCGGGTCGGCGCCACCGCGGATATGGTCGTCTGGGTCGTCCCCGGATAGTAGAACGCGAGGATCTGCTGATAGGTGTTGCCCAACCGGGCTCCTTGCCACATCCCCCACTGGCTCAGGCCCTGTCCCTGCCCGTTGCCGCGGCCCGAGATGATGAAATCACCGGTCGCTGCCGAAGCGGCGGGGGCAAATACGAGGCCGGCAAGGATACCGACCGCCGCGAGAGCGAGCACGAGTCGCGTCGAGCGGCGGGGGCGGGATTTCGATATCTGCACTGTGGTTCTCCTCCGTCATTCATGGCGCGAGGACGGGTAACCTGTGAGTGTCCCCGATCGATGCCGTGAGCACGATGCGCGCCACTATACACCCTGGCTGGACGCGGCGACCAGTCGCTCGAGGAGTCGGGCCGGCCCGCTGGACCCGCTTACGACCCGCGAACGGCTGCCGCTAGGAGCGCCTAAAGACCGCGCGCAGCATGTCTTTGACCTCGGCAAGCTCGGGCGATTTCATGAGCTTCGCCGCGAGAAGATAGGTGGAGATCCCCGCCAGCAGGCCGACGACGACGCGGACCGCGTTACCGCTTGTCGTCTCGCCCACGACCTGGGTCAGACCGTAGTCCACAGCCCAAATCACGACCCCCATAGCAGCCGAGGCCGCCGCGACTCGCGCAAAGGAGCCTGCCAGCCTGCCGAGCCCCATGGGACCGATCTTGCGACGCAGCAGGTAGAAGAGAACGAAGAAGTTGATCGTAAGGGCGACGGTCGTCCCCAAGGCCAACCCTCCCACCCCGAGGAACTGCATGAACAGATAGGAGAGCCCGATGTTGAGCACGACAGTGGTCACGCTGATCTTCACGGGGGTCCGCGTGTCGTGATGGGCGTAGAAGACGCGGGTGAGCGTGTCCCGGCCGGCATACACGTACAGTCCCAGGAGAAGAAACAGCAGCGCCCACGCAGTGCGGGCCGTATCCTCGGCGGTGAACTTGCCGTGCTCCAGTAGCAGACCGATTATCGCGTAACGGAGAAGTATGAAGCCGACCGTGCAGGGGATGAGCAGAAACGCCATCAGTCGCAACGCGAAAGACAGCGTGGTCTTTACCCGGTCGGGTGCCTTGGCCGCCACCTGCTCCGAGAATAGCGGGAAGAGGGGAACGGTTATCCCGGCGACGAACAGTCCGAGCGGTACCTGGAAGAGTTTGTCCGCATAGCTCAGGCTGGAAACGGAACCAGTCTCGAGCGTCGACCCGAGGATCTGGTCGGAGAAGATGGAGATGGCCCCCACCGCCGAACCGATGAGCACCGGCCACACCATCCCGACCGCCTCCCGAATGGCCGGGTCCCTCCACTCGACGCGCGCCCGGTAAGGCACCTCCTGATCGCGGATGCCGAGGAGCACGACGGCAAGCCCGACGAACCAGCCCACCGCGGTGCCGATCGCCAGCGAAGTTATCCCTACCGAACCGGCAAAGACGACGGTGATCAGCAGCGTGGCTCCGGTGCCTACCGCGGGGGCAAAAGCGGCCACCGCGAACCGGCGGAGCGAGTTGAGCATCCCGGTGACCAATCCGGTCAATCCCGCGAACAAGAAACCGATCATCAGAATCCGGAAGAGATAGACCGCCAGGTCCTTGGTCGCGGAGTCGAATCCGAACCCGATGAGAGGGATGATCCAGGGGGCGAGCACCACAAGGATCACCGTGAGGGCGATCAGCACGAGGCAGGCGACCTTGCCCACGTTCACGAACAGACCGAGCGCCTCCGTCTTGCGCCCAGTCGCGATGCGATGGCTGAACATGGGAACGAAGGCGGCGACCAGCGCGCCACTCACGACCAGGGCCAGGAGGTACGGGACTCTGTATGCGAGGAAGAACGCGTCGGTCTCGGCCTGCGCGCCGAAGAGGTAGGCCACCACGATGTCGCGGAACAGGCCCAGCAGTCTCCCCGTGATCGTGGCGGCGACGATGATAAGGGCGGCCCTGCCGACGACCGCCCGCACCGACCCGGCCGCCTGAAGGGCCGCGGGCTCGGGATCCGCGCTCACGGGGCCGGCGCCGGCCGGTCCGGCGGCGCTACCGGCCACTTCGCCCGGGCCGGGCACGCCGGTCTCGTCCAGATCTCCTTTGGAGGGCGGCCTCAAGCGCCAACTCCTCTTTCTCCGCCGGGCGCTCTCTCGGGCGCCGCGCTGACGACCCGGTAGACGAAGCGAGGCAATACCAGTTGTCTCCGCAGCCGCTTGGGTTCGCGGGCCAGACGGTAGAGCCATTCCGCTCCCGCTCTGCGGACCCACTCCGGAGCCCGCGCGGCCCTGCCGGCCCAAACATCGAAGCTTCCTCCGACCCCAAGAGCGACGGCCGCTCCCCACTCGTCGCGATGCCGATACAAGAGCGTCTCTTGTTTCGGCGCCCCTATGGCGACAAGCAGGATCGCCGCTCCCGACGCGCGGACGGCGGCAACGACCGATTCTTCGTCGGCGGCCGAGAAATAGCCGTCGCGGCAACCGGCGATCTGAAGGCCCGGCAGGGTCAGCCGCTGCCGGCGGGCCGCCTCTTCGGCGACGCCCGGCCGGGCTCCCAAGAAGTAGACCGGCGCGCCTGTTTCCGCAGCGAGTTCGAGGACGCGCTGGGCCAGATCGATCCCGGCGACCCGCTCGGGACCGGGATCCAGCGCCGGTCCAAGCTCCATCCTCCTGCGCGCCGCCCACACGGCGCCTACGCCGTCGGGGTAGCTGAGGTCCGCACTCCGAAGGGCCTCGGCAGCCAGGGGATTCTCGAGGGCCTCCATCACCAACTCCGGGTTGAACGAGACCGCGAGAGCGGTGCGGCCGGTGGACGGTATCGCGGCAGAGTCACGCGGAAGGTTGCCGGCGGCGGCTGTCACCCACTGGGCAGCCTCCTCCAGCCCGACGAGGTCCAGCCGGAAACCGAGTACCGAGACGGCCGGCCAGACCGATCCCTCCCGGGTCGCAGCGGGCGTCGCGGTTCCCCATGCGTCCCCGCCCGCGGCGGCTCCGCCGGCAGTCCGGCCGCGTTCGACGCGGGCCAGCATGTCCTCCACGAGAGCCCGTATCTCCTCGACACCCTGCCCTGAGAGCGGCACGTCCTGCACCGAGGTCAGGACCAGATCGGCCCTCCGCATGAGCTCATCGTCGTAGCCTTTGACGACTTCCGGCCGGACGAAGCCGGGGAATGCGGAGTGCTCGTCGACGCGATGATAGACGACCGCCTTCGGCGTGATGTGGTCTATGAGGGCGCAGGAGCCGGGCAAATAGGTCCATAACACTATGTCGTCCATCCCGATCTCGCGAGTAGCCCAATTCACGTACCCCGCCAGCAGCCGCTGGTTGGCCTCGTTGACCCGGGGATACGTGTCACCGAACGGCGACAAGGGAGGTGGGGTGAGCACCCAAAGCCCGGGCTGGGTCTTGCGTAGCTCGGGAACGACCGCCTTCCACCGGCTCCGCCTGCCCGGTGCCTTCGGCGGCGAGAGGGCGGTCACGGGCTCTTCCACGTACAGCACCTGATTCGCTTCGGCCAGCCTGTGCATGATCTGCTGCCTGCTGGTCCACGGCGCGTCCCAATCGAGGGAGGAGATGCAGACTATGTCCTTGCCCCTCATCATCTCCGCCTCCAGATCATTCCCGGCCGCCCGCCGAGCCCGCCAGCACCCTTCCGTATACGCTCAACATCTTCCGGCCGGCAGCCTCTGAGGAGAAGCTCGCCGCCACGCGGCTCCTCCCGGCCTCTCCCATACGCTCGCGGAGCTCTGTGTCGAGGAGCAGTTCCGCCGTGCGGGCCGCGAGAGCAGCGGCGGTGGCGGCACGGTCACGTTCCCTCTTCACCAGGAACCCGGTCACTCCCTCTTCGACAGCTTCCGGCACGCCGCCGACCGCCGTCGCCACCACAGGCAGGCCCATCGCCATCGCCTCGAGCACCGAGATCGGTACCCCCTCGTATTCAGACGTCATCATGAACACGTCGAGACGGGCGAGCGCCGGCCACACTCTCCGTACCTGGCCCAGGAACTCCACCCGGCCCTTCAGGCCCTTCTCGGCCGCCCGGCTCTCTAGCCGGTGGCGCTCCGGGCCATCCCCGACGACGAGTACTCGCACGCCCGGGACCCTCTCCTCCAGGATGGCTACCGAGTCGAGCAGCAGCCCAAGGTCTTTCACCTCGACCAGACGCGCGACCGTTCCCACCACCGTGCCGGCGGCGTCGGCGCCTGCATCCAGCGCCGACGCTACCACCCGGGTGACGGTGGGGCCGGGTAGTTCGATACCGGGATGCACCACGTGGATCTTCGAGCGGGGTACGCCATTCTCGACCAACCTGCGGGCAAGATCTTCGGAGACGCAGCAGAATCCGTCGACGATCGCGCGGGTGAGCCGATTGATGACGGCATAGCCCTGAGACTTAGCCGCGCTCGGATAATCGAGAGCCAGATCGGAGTGGACCGAAGCAAAGAGAAGCGGCCGGCCGGACACCGTCGGGAGCACCAGGCGCGCCGGCAGGTTCGCGCGCATGCCGTGTGTGTGCACCACCTGCCAATCCCCCGAGGCGACGTGGCGGCGAAGCGCCGGAAGCACGCGGGTATCCCACGGGTGACTCATGGGGAGGACCGTGCACGGCAGACCCCGCCGGGAGGCGGCGTGGGCGAGTCCACCGTCGCCAAGACAGAGCAGATGGGCATCGCAGCCTTGAGCGCGCATAGCGGTCAGCAGCGGTAGCAGGTAGCTCATGGCCCCGCCGGTGTCGTCACCGCCGATGACGTGCAGCACTCGCAGTGGCTTCAACTCGCTGCCTCGCTGCTCTCGGCCGTTCTCGCCTCAAGCGCCGCCGATGTGACCAGTCCGGCGAGGAACCAGTACTCCACGCCCACCGCCAGGGTCTCCCAGTCGCCCTCGAAGGCGTTGGCCACAGCCACAGCAAGGAACGCCCCGAACGTGCCCGCGGTAAGCGCTTTCAGATAGGGGTCGGTGGTGACCCGATTCCCTTGCACCAGTCCTCTGGCGCCTCTCAGCAGCACCCAGAGGAAGAACGCGAGAAGCAGCAGTCCTCCTTCGGCCGCCATCTGGAGATAGAAGTTGTCCACCCAGAGTGCCCAGTAGCCGAACAGGTACGCGGCGGTACCGCCAAAGGTGCCCAGCCCGAGCCCAAAGAGCGGGTGCTCAAGAATGTGGTGAAGAGCCGCGTCCCAGCGATACAGGCGCCCCAGTCCGGCGCTGCTCTTCATCACGTACGCGCTGGTGAAGGCGAACATGAGCCGCTCGATAAACACCCGCGGTGCGGCGAACCAGGCGACGACCCCGGCCGCCAGCATCGCCACCAGGTAGCGCCGGTAGGCGAGGATGATCATCGCCAGAAGCCCCACCACGAGCCCGAGCCAGGCGCCCCGGCTGAAGGTGACGGCGAGAGCGGCCAGTTGCACGAGACAAAGCGCCGCGAGGAGAAGCCGCCGCGCCCCCTGGAACGCCCGGGAGAGAGCCAGGCTTCCCGAGATCAGAGAACCCATGGCCAGTACCGCCCCCAAGACGTTGGGATTCTGCACGACCGAATAGGCGCGGACGGCGATACCGGTCTCGCTCGCGTCGACCCAGGCAGCCGGCATGGGAGCGTGCGTCGCGTACTGGTAGAGCCCGTGGAGCGCGAGCGCCGTGCAGGCCAGAAGGAACACCGTTATCGTCGCATGCACCCAGCGGCGGTCCTTGGGAAAAAGGAAGCCGATGAAGTAGAAGAGCACCGGCTCGAAGAGCACGCGGAGCCCGTAGAGCCCCACGTCGGTCGGGACTCCGCGCACCACGATGGAGCCAATCGCGGCGGCCAGGGCGAGCAGGACTGGCAAGGCGATGGGCACGGTGCGGGGAAAGCTCCGGCCAAGCACGAACACCGACCACAGGAGCAGGCCGACCGAGACGGCGAGCAGGGCGTCGTCCCACAGCGGGCCCAGACCGCCCAGCGTGCCCCGGGCGACCCAATCCAGCCAAGGAAAGGCGGCAACGACGAGGAGGATCGCTTCCGGGCGCCACAGCAGAAGCCCCGCGGCCACGATCGCGAACACGAGGGCGAGAACGAGCCTCCCCCCGTTTCCGGGCGCCGCCCCGGCCATCACCCCGGCGGCAGCGCAGAGGAGCATGGCGGACCACGTCGTGCGGGTGACGCCGGCTACCTCGGTAGAGGCGCCACCAGTGCCGCGATCGCCGGGGGCGGCCGGCCCCCGCCCGCGGGCCGTCCCTCCCCGACCAGCCAGCCGGGCCAGGGCGCTCTCGCCGATAGAGGCACGTGCCGCCGGACCCGCCAGGGCAAGCAGCAGGCCGGCTATGATCACGACGATAGCCACCGCTACTTCAGGGACCGTCGCCCGAGAGAACAGCAGGCCGCACCCGAGCCCGACCGATCCGGCGCCGACCAGGCGAAGCCAACCCCCCCCGGCAAGGATCGACGACGGCGCCCCAGCGGCCGCTGAGCGAAGCGTCTGCGCGCCAGCTCCGCCCACGACGAGACCCTGCACGGCGAACGTCGGGCGGGCACGCCCAGTGCCAAACACCCTGCTATCGGCTAGCGCCGGCCCTGAGGCCCGAGCAAGCCGGTCGAAGATCCGGCCGGTGGCGGAACACCCCGCGGTCCGGCTCGACCACTCGAAGGCGGCCCGGACGGATCGATACGAGAGCGAACGCTCAACGACTTTCATGCCGATGCTCCATCACGAACGCGCTCGGTCTCGAGCCGGGGCGCTACTTCAGAGCCTCCGCACCCCACACGACCTCTGCTATCGTCGTCTGGGCCTCGTAGCCCGGCCCGATGAGCTTGACCTCGGCCCCTACCCGAGCCGCCACTCGGCCGATATGCACCGTCGAGTCGGAGATGGTGCCCTCACCCAGCACCACGAACGTCACATCGCTTTGGGTCGCGGATGCGAACGTCTTGAACTCTCCCCCCGTGGTCAAGAGCTCCTCCACGCTGGGGGTCACCTGCACGCTCTGCACCTCGCCGATGACGCTGCCCCCCAGGTCTTTGACGGTGCCCTTTGTCTGCAGTCCTGCGACAAGCGCGTTGTCGACCCGAGCGTCGATGAAGGTGACCCTCACCGGGACGGTCTCGACGGCGCCGCCGCCGGTCAGACGGACGGCGGCGAACACCACCACGGCCGCTATGACCAACAGCACCACGAGGTCCACGATATTGACCTTGCCGAACAACCGGCCCCGGTCATCAAGAATGCGGCTCAACGCACCATCCTTTGGCAACTCCCGCCACTAGCCCAGTTCTCCGAATTCTATCGGAATAGGCTGGGGTTTGCGTTTCCACTAGCCCTCGGCTAGAGTCGAGCCAAGGAGACCGTCCACCCAAGGAGCGCCGATCAGCGTGTCCCGTCCCTCCGTATTCATCGCCTTCGGTACCCGGCCGGAGGCGATCAAGATGGCTCCCGTGGTGCTGGAACTCCGGCGCCGCGGGCGGTTCGAGGTATTCGTGTGTCTCACCGGACAGCACCGGGAGATGCTCGACCAGGTGGTCGACACATTCTCCCTCCCGGTGGACCACGACCTGCGGATCATGCGGGACAGGCAGAGTCTGGGCCACATAACGTCGGCCGTACTCACGGGCATCGACCCGGTGCTCCGGGCCGCTCGGCCCGACATGGTGCTGGTCCACGGCGACACCACCACCACCTTCGCCGCCGCCCTGGCCGCCTTCTACCGGATGATACCGGTCGCCCACGTCGAGGCCGGGCTGCGTACCAACGACATCTACAGTCCCTACCCGGAGGAGATCAACCGCCGCCTCGCCGATCGCCTCGCCCTGATCCACTACGCCCCGACCGCGGCTGCCGCCGAGGCGTTGCGGGCTGAGGGCATCGCCGAACAGAACCTGATCGTCACCGGCAACACGGTCATCGACGCCTTGCTGGCCACCGCCGGCATGCCGGCGCCGCCGCTGGAGCCCCCCCTGGCCGAGGCCCTTGGCCGGCCGGGGCCGAAGGTCCTGGTCACCGTTCACCGGCGGGAGAGTTGGGGCGTGCCCATGGAGCAGGTGGCCCGGGCGATAGAGCGCGCGTGCGCGCAGATGCCTTCCGTCACCTTCGTCTTCCCCATCCACCTGAATCCGGTAGTGCGGAAGACCTTCAAGGAAGTACTGGGATCCATCGGCCAAGTGGTCTTCTGCGAGCCGCTTCCGTACCTGCCCTTCGTCCACCTGATGAAGGCCGTCGACCTGGTCATCACCGATTCCGGTGGGCTGCAGGAGGAAGCGCCTTCCCTGGGTAAGCCCGTGCTGGTGATGCGGGACACGACGGAACGGCCCGAGGGCCTGGCCGCGGGGACGGCGTTACTGGTGGGCACAGAGACTGACGCGATCGCCTCGGAGTTGCTCGCGCTCTTGAGCGACCGATCAGCCTATGACCGCATGGCGCAGGCGGTCAACCCCTACGGAGACGGCCACGCGGCCGAGCGCATCGCCGACCACCTCGAGTTCCACTTCGGTCTTCGCGCCTCGCCGCCGGAGCCTTTCGCTCCGGCCCGACCGGCTGCCGGCTAGCTACTCGCGGCGGCGCCGCGCGATGAGCGCCGCTGCGGCGCCCGCTCCCACGCCGTTGTCGATGTTCACGGCGACGAGCCCGGGCGAGCAACTCTGCAGGATCGAATAGAGCGCGGCAGTCCCGTCTCCTCCCAGCCCGTACCCGGTGGAGGTAGGGACCCCGATGACGGGCACGTCGACCAGCCCGGCGACGACCGACGGCAGTGCGCCTTCCATCCCGGCCGCTACCACAAGCACGTCGACGCCACTCTCGATCATCCGGGTGAGCGGCTCGAGCAGACGGTGGACTCCGGCGACCCCCGTGTCGTAGCCGCGCTCCACCCGGCACCCCATGTGGGTGATCACCAGAGCGGCTTCTTCGGCCACGGGGATATCGGACGTGCCGGCGGTAAGCAGACCCACACAGCCGTGGGGCTCTGGGGCTCGGTAGGCCGGCGTGTACGCGGCCAGCACCGCGGCGGTGAAATCGTAGGCGAAGGTCAGATTCTGGACGGGCCCGGCCAGCGGCGCGGGCGTCGCCGCCTCGCCAAGCCCCGCCGCGCCAGGCGGCGCGCTGCCCGCGCCGCTCGTGACTTCCACGCCCGCGGTCCGGCCGGTCAGAGCCTGCCGCAACCGTTCCGCCCGGTCCGGTTCCAGCCGGCTGACCAGGGCGAGGCCCCTATCCGCGAGGAAACGCCGCACGATCGCCTCGAGGTCCGCATCGCGTTTGCGGGGCGCGTAGACCACCTCGGGCACTCCCTTGCGGAGGTCGCGGTTCAGGTCCAACCGGGCGAACTCGCCCAGTTGCGTCACCTGCAGCAGCCGCAACTTCTGGAGGACGTCGTCCAGGCCCAGGTCGCCGGACAGCAGCGCCTCGAGCAACCGGCGCAAGTCGTGACTGTGATTGGCCGCCTGGCTCATAGCTTGAAGACCTTTCGTGCGTTGTCGCCACAGATAGCCGCTCGCGCCGCCGGAGACAGCGCGTCCAGGCCCTCGCGGTAGCGCGCGGGCGAGAGCAGAGCGTAGTCACTCCCGAAAAGCAGCTTGTGCGCCCCCGCAGTCGCCTCGACCGCCCGATAGATCCCGGCGTCGTAGAGATACGGTACCGCCGAGGTGTCGTAGTAGGCGTCGGCCAGGACCTGCCGCAGCTCTGGCATGGCCTCGTAGAGGAAGGCGCCCCCGCCCATATGAGCGAACACCAGTTTCAGCCCGGGGTTGGCGGTAGCACAGGCGACGCACGCCGCGGGACCGAAGCCCCTCTTCCCAGGATACTCGTGCCCGACGGGTTCGTTGGCGTGGAGCAGTAGCGGCAATCCCCGCTCTCGGAGTACCCCTGCCAATCCCGCCAGGCTGTCGAGATCGTCGGGCGCGCCGCCCGGGGCCAGCTCTCCGCAACCCCGCATCCCGGCGTCCAGACAGCGTTCCAGCTCACCGACATCTCCCGGTTTCCCCGGCGATACGCAGGCGAGACCGGCGAGCCGGTCCGGCCACTCAGCCGCCGCGCCGAGCACGTAGTCGTTGACCGCCCGGCAGAGGCCCTCATCTTCAAAAGGGAAGCCGAAGACGATCGACTGCGCCACTCCGGTCTCGTCCATGTGGGCCACCACTTCACCCGCGGTCGCCATGCGGGCGCGCGGAGAACTGTACAAGGCGGCAAACCGGTCGTCCCGGGAAAGATATGCCTCCCGCCGCTCGATCATCTCGGGGGGAAAGACGTGCACGTGGGCGTCGACCCAGCCCGGCTCGGGGCCCGACTCGCCCACCGGCTCCGCGCTTCTCTCTTGCGCCGGGTCCCCGTCGCCCGTTTGCGCTCCGCCCATGCCGGTGTCAGACGCCGGCGGTGAGCAGGATCGTCTCCACGAGCTCCTCGTACGAGATGCCGGCCGCCCGGGCCTGCGCGGGCAGGTCCGACAGCTCGGTCATGCCCGGCAGCGTGTTCACTTCTACGAACCAGGGGACCCCCGCCTGATCGACCATCATGTCGACGCGCGAATACCCGCGGCAGCCGATAGCGGCAAAGACGGCGACGGCCGCGCGCTGGGCCTCGGCGTAGACTTTGGGCTCCAGCCGGGCGGGAAGGATGAACTCGGTCATCCCCTCCGTGTACTTGGCGTGGTAGTCGTAGAACTCGTTCTTCGGCACCAGTTCCAGGATGGGAAGGGCTTCCAGACGTCCTTCTCGTTCGATCACGCCCACGGTGATCTCGGCGCCGGCGACGAACCGCTCGGCGAACATCTTCCCGAACTCGGCCCGACCAGCCTCGATGCAGCTCTCCAGCTGTTCGGCCGTCTTGCACTTGGAGACGCCCAGGCTTGATCCCTCTTGCTCGGGCTTGAGCATGACCGGCAACCCCAGTCGGGCCTCGATCCGGCCGGCGGCCGCGGCTGCGCTCTCGTCGGGCGCGACTTCGCAGTAGTCGGGGGTCGGCAATCCGCTCCCGGCGACGACTTTCTTGGCGGCCACCTTGTTCATGCCGAGAGCCGAAGCGAGCACACCGGAGCCGGTGTAGGGGACGCCCATCACCTCAAGCAGGCCCTGGATGGTCCCGTCTTCCCCATAACGGCCGTGCAGAGCCAGGAAGGCGACTTCCACACCTGCGTCTTCGATGCGGCGGCCAACGTCTTGGAGGGCGTCGATCGCCACAGCTCGGTAGCCGCTCGCGAGAAGGGCGCCGAGGCAGTTGCGGCCGGACCGGAGCGACACCTCGCGTTCGCCGGACAGGCCGCCCATGAGCACGCCGATGGTCTTTGTCTTGAGGGTCTCGCGGTCCACGGGGGGAAATGTACCACAGGCCCCGCCGGGTCTGGTCGCCACCTGCGGGGCGCAGGGCGACCTACCCGGCCGCCACCCGGGCCCGTTCCGGGACGGTCACCTGGCCACCTGCGCGGCGGAAGGCCGCGGTGCTCTGCGCTCCGGCCTCGGCGACGTACATCAGATCGTCGGCGTTGAGCCCGTCGGCCGGGGCCGACGCCCAGCCGACGACGCATTCCACCCTGTGCCCATCCACGAGGTGTTCGCAGGCCTTGCGCCCCAAAGACATCCCCAGCCCCTCGATATCGGCGGGGTCCCATGCGATACCCGCATGGTCACTCGCGTTCTCCGTCCGGCGCGACTCGATCTCGAACAGGAATGCCACCCTCCCCCCGGGGAGCAGGAAGTGCTGTGCGTCGGGCCCCAGAAGACGCAGTCCCCGCCGCCCGACCGCCGCTAGTATCCGTTGCGAACTCTCCTCGCCGTAGTAGGAGGCCGCCTCTTCGAAGCGCAGCACGCGCAGGACGACAAGGCCAAACCGCGAGCCGGTCGCCCGGAAGACCGCCAGGCGCAACCGCACCGCTCGCTCCAGCGGCGAGCCCGAGCCTGTCTCGATCGTGCTCGTGCCGAGAGGCCGGTCGGCGAGAGCCGCGTGCGAGAATGCGCGGCGCGCCGCCTCCCGGTCGGCTCTTCCGCCGAAGTACGTGACCGCCAACCCGGCCCCGCAGATAATCACGAGGACGATCTGCACGGCGGCGCTGCTACTCCAGACGAGTAGGGGCAGGAGAACGGCGAAATCGGTTAGGCACAGCAGATAGCCGAGCCGCCGGTCATGAGGGAACTGGGCGGAGAGTCGTAATCCCCAGAGCGAATACAGGAGGACGAGCGCGACATAGCAGATCCAGATCGGGGCGGAGCGGATGCCGGCAAGAGGCAGACAGAAGAGGGCGATCAGGGTCAGGAGGGGTAGTCTTGCCCGAGCCTTTCGCTGCTCGGTGAGACGGCGACCCAGGGCTGTGCGCATTGTTGCCATGTAGTATCGATTGCAGTGTAGGACAACTGCACACATTTTGCAATAGTTATTGCTGAATCTGAGTATTGAAATCAGAGAGTCTGCTAAAAGCGGACGTGTCCGCTAGGAGAGGAAGGTCAGGGTACGAGCATGATCGGCACCTTCACGTGCCGCGCCACCCGGTCGCTCACGCTGCCAAGCAGGAAATCCTTGGGCTCGTCCCGGCCCCGGCGACCCATTACGATGAGGTCCACGCCGCGGTCTTCTATCTCCATGAGGATGCTCTCCGGGATCGGGCCGACCACCACTTTCACCTCGGCACCCACTCCTTGGCGGCGAAGGAGGGCGACGGGCTCCTCGAGACTTTTGTGCGCGGTCGCCTCCACGTACGCTTCGATGGCCCCAGGTTCCATGCTCTGCCGGGCGACCCAATCCGGTACCGAAACGGCGGTGACTACCATGAGTTCGACGGTATGGCGGGCCGCCCACTCCGTGGCGACCGCCAGCCCCCGGAGGGAGGCTTCGGTGCCGTCGGTGAGTACCACTATGCGGGTGAAGACCATGGCCACCTCCCGAAACTCGCGCTGTCGGCGGGGAAGGTGGAGGATACCGGGGTCGAACCGGCGACCTCCGCCGTGCAAAGGCGGCGCTCTCCCAACTGAGCTAATCCCCCCACTGGAGACATACCGGCATGTGCCGCTGGGAAGTCATGGTGGGCCTAAGTGGATTCGAACCACTGACCTCATCCTTATCAGGGATGCGCTCTAACCAACTGAGCTATAGGCCCACGCCCGCGGTAGTTTACCGCATCCGCACGATGACGAGACAGGCACTTGGGTATAAGCTAGAGCACGATTAGACCAAGCGAGGACGCGATGCAAGGCTTCGAACGAGTCACTGTCTACGGCGTCAGTTTCGATGCGGCGAGCAAGCAGCCGATCGTCCTTCTCAAGGTGGACGGCCGCAACCTGTTCCTGCCCATATGGATCGGCCACCCCGAGGCTGCCGCCATTCTCATGAAGCTGCAGAACGCCGATCTGCCCCGGCCCATGACCCACGACCTTCTGGCCAACGTCATAGACCAACTCCAGGCAAGCGTCAGCAGCGTGCTCGTCACCGAACTCCGCGACAACACGTTCTACGCCGTACTGAGACTCGACGCCGGCGGCCAGGAGATACACGTGGACTCGCGGCCTTCCGACGCCATCGCCCTCGCCGTCCGCACCGATGCCCCCATCTTCGCCTCGGAGGGCCTGCTGGACGCGAACGGCATCGAGTTCGACCAGGAGATGGAGAACGTCGAGGAGATCGTCAAGGAGTTCAAGGACTTCCTCGACGGAGTGTCGCCCGAGGATTTCTCCGAGTAGAGGCGCCGCGCAGGGCGCTCTGGCGGCCGGGGCTTCGTTCTTCAGCGGCCCCTTAGGACTGGGGCGCCTCGGACCGGTCTTTCTCGCTCAGCGCCGCGGCCTCCCGCTTCGCCACCTGCAGGATGAGACTGTAGATCTCCCGCAGTCCCTCGTTGGAGAGCGGGCCCCGGTTGGCCCTGCAGAGGTAGGTGATCACCCAGTCCTCCTGGGCCGCGTCGTAGAAGCTGAGGCCCTGAGCATCCTTGTAGTCCTTGAGGCTCTTCACCAGTTTCACACGCTTGTTGAGAGCTTCCAGGAGCTTGACGTCGTTGTCGGATATCTGTTCCCGGTAGTGCTTGATGACCGGGTCGTTACTCGTCGCCGCCACGCGGCCTCCTTCTCCGTCGCTGTGAGATGAGTAGGCTACCAGAAGCGGCCCGAACCGTACACGGCGCATTCCTGGACGAAGTGGCCGGCAAGCCCGGGCGCTCCCGACAAGTGGATGAGCGCGCGCGAGCACAGCAGCGAGCGAGTTCCCGCTCCCTCCCTCTGTTCCCCGGAGACTCCAGCGCCGCGCAGGACCAGAGGCGGGTCCCAGGTGGGAGCGGGGTCGAGCACTTCGACATCGGTCAGGACCCAGCCCTTCACCGTCTGCCCTTTTTCCAGAAGCGGGTTCTCGCGCTCGGCGGTCACCTCGACATACGCCGGATCCTCCAGATCCCAAAGGATCTCCCCATCGCCGGGAAGCACGCCGGTAAGCTCCACCGTCCTCCCGAGCGAGTCCTGGACCGTGTTGAGGAGCACTAGGAACCCGCCCCCGAGAGCCAGAGTAGGCAGACCCGTGGCTATGCGGGTGCGCATGTCCAGTAGCAGCGACTGGTTCATGGCTATGTCTATCAGGCTGGAAGGCCAGACTGTCCCGGCAAGCACCAGTCCCGCCGCTTCAGCGGGCAGGATCTCGTCCTCTACGAGGTCCAGCCGTCGGATGCGGGCGCCTGCGGAGCGCAGGACCTCGATCGAATCCCGGCTCCACGGCGTGAAGCCGGCGCCCCCGGCGACCATGATGAGGGGGCCTTCGCTTCCCCGGTCGGTCAGCAGGTTCTGCGACGAGAGGAACCCCCGCTGACCCGCGAGTGCGAGCAGGGCGCCTACGTCGACCTGGCGCTCGACCGCCTCCAGAAGGGCCCGATCGAGAGGCAGGCCCCAGGCTCCCGGAGCAGGCGTCTCCCAGCCCGGACCATCCCCCTCGAAGAGACACCCGACGACGGGGACCGCTTCCCCGGCGAGCGCCTCCCTGAGCACGTCGTAGTGGTCACGGCCTGCCACCCCGGACAGCAGAGCCCCGGCGAGGTTGAGCGAGGAGAGGTGCGCTTTCACTCCGGCGACCAGGGCCTGGATCCCAGCGCCCCATTTCCGGCAATCGAGGACAAGCACCACCGGGCAGTCGAGCATGCGGGCCACGTCGGCCGGCCTCCATCGGGCGCCCTCGGGCCGATCGAGCACTCCATGGCTGGCGGAAAGGAGGGAGAGCTGAGCTGAACGGGTGGCCACGTCGTAAAGCCGGAGCAGGCTGTCTTCGTCATAGAGGTCCGGATCGAGAAAGGCGGTGCCCTCCCACCGGTCCCAGCAGGTGGCTGGAGCGAGCGGGCCCAAGTGATGATAGCGGACCTTGCGGCCGTGCGCAGTGACGATCTCGGCGAGCGCGCCGGCCACCGCGTTCGCCAGGCCCGTCCGATGCGTCGGGGCCAGCAGCAGCCGCGGTATCGACATGCACCCTCCCTGTGTGAGGCTAGCTCGCTATTACCTGCGACTGATGAGGATAAGCCTCACCAGTTGCAGGACGGCCATGAGGGCAGCAGCAACGTAGGTGAGGGCGGCCGCGCTCAGGACCTTCTTCGCCCCTGTGAGTTCGTCGGCCACGAGGATGTTCCTGTTTGAAAGCTCGGTCATCGCCCGCTTGGACGCGTCCAACTCGACCGGGAGAGTGACGACGGTGAAGAGTACCGCGCAGGAGTACAGCGCGATGCCAATGCTCATCATCACCGGGTTGCGCTGGAAGAAGAACAGCCCGACGAAGAACAGGATGAACCCGAGATTGCTACCGAGATTGGCCACCGGAACGAGGGTGCTGCGGTAACGGAACGGGGCGTAGCCGACGGAGTGTTGCATGGCGTGTCCCGCCTCGTGCGCCGCCACTCCCAGGGCGGCCAACGAGTTACTGTTGCCCACGTCGGGGCTCAGCGTCAGCATGCGCGAGCGCGGGTCGTAGTGGTCCGACAGGCGGCTCCCCTTCACCTCGATGCCCACGTCGCCAAGACCGGCGGAGTCGAGCAGTTGCCGCGCCCCCTGGGCCCCAGTGAGGCCTCGGGCAGATGGGATCTGCGAGTAACGGTTGAAGGTGGAACGGACTCTGGCCTGGGCGTAGATCCCGAGGACCAGTGCCGGCACCAGCAGTATGTAGGACCAGTAATAGATGTTCATCGACGGCGCTCCTCTTCCAGCGAGCCGGATTGCGTGTGCCGAAAATGATACTCCACCAAACAGCCGGCGCGAACCCGCCGAGTGGGTGCGGGTTTATACTGAGCTTACGCCGGTGCGAGTCGTTCGCTCGGGCTCCAGAATCGCTAACAGGGTGTTCGAGGAGGAGAGGTCGGATGAGGAGACGGCATCTCTGGCTGATCACAGTGTCGGTCGTCGTGCTGGTGGCCGTGTTGGTCCTCGCCTCCTGCGGCGGCAGTTCCACCTCGACGACGGCGGCTCCGGCGGGATCGACCACCACCCCGGACGGCGCCACGACCACAGCGGAGGTCTCCGTCGACGCGGCGGCGCTCTTCTCTCAGAACTGCGCCGGTTGCCACAAGAACGTGCCGAGTGGTAGCGCCGACCGAGTCAGATCGCTCATCGAAGCAGGCAACGGCAAGAAGATGCCCGCCTTCAAAGACAAGCTGACCGCCGCTCAGATAGCCGCCCTGGCCGCCTGGGTGGCCAACGGCGGCAAATAGACCCAGCGGAGGGCGGGAGGGCGGGACCCACCCCCGGCCGGCTGGCCAGGAAGCGACTTCTAGGCCAGATCGTTCTCCGGCCCGATGTCCTCGCCGCCGTTATCCTCCACGTCCATGGTGTCCTCGAGGTCGTCCGTCTCTTCGTAGGCCGAGACGAGACCGGCTTCCGAACCGCTATCAGCCTCCCCGTCACCGTTGCCGTCGACGCTATGACCATTGCCATTGGTCCCGCCAACAAGGCGAGCCATGCTCGACACCTTGTCTGCGCCACGCAAATTCATGACCCTGACGCCCATGGTGTTACGGCCGGTGCACCGCACGCTCTCCACCTGCACCCGTATGACGGTGCCGTCCTGGCTCATGAGCATGAGCTCGTGATTGTTACGGACGGAGGTGACCCCCACGAGATCGCCCCGATCGAGCGAGTCCTTGATGGTGATGACGCCCTGGCCGCCCCGCCTGTGGACCGGGTAGCTGATAGCGGGGGTCCGTTTGCCGTAGCCGCCGCTGGTGACGCAGAAGAGATCTGCGTCGTCCTCTGCTACCGCCATCCCGACGAGAACGTGGCCATGAGGTAGCCGCATGCCCTGGACACCCATGGTGTTGCGTCCGGTCGGCCGGACGTCGTATTCGTGGAAGCGGATAGCCTTGCCCTCGCTCGACACCAGGATGAGATCGTCGTGTCCGCTTGTGTGCCGCACCGCGACCAACTCATCGTCACCTTCCAGGTTGATGGCGATGATGCCGTCGGCCTTGAGGCTGGTGGCGTAATCGAGGAAGCGGGTCTTTTTGATGATGCCTTTCGACGTGGCGAACACCAGGTACTTGGCGTCGCTGTAGTCCTTGGTGGCGATGACCGCTTTGATCTTCTCACCCTGGGCAAGCGGAAGGATGTTGGCGACGTGCCGCCCCTTACTCTGCCGGCTTCCCAGGGGCAGTTCGTGCACTTTCTGCCGGTAGATCTTGCCCCGCGAGGTGATGAACAGCAGGAAGTGATGCGTCGTGGTGATGAAGAGGTGCTCGATGTAGTCGCCCTCTTTGAGATCCATCCCGGTGACCCCGATGCCCCCCCGGTGCTGGGTGCGATAGGTGGAGACCGGCAGGCGCTTGACGTAGCCGGAAGCGGAGATGGAGATGACCATCTCTTCGACGGCGATCATGTCCTCGATGTCGATCTCGTCCTCCGAGGGGAGGATCTCGGTACGGCGGTCGTCGGCGTACATCTGCTTGATCTCGAGGAGTTCCTCTTTGATCACGTCGTAGATGAGGCTCTCGTTGGCCAGCAGGTTCTCCAGGTAGGCGATCCGCTCGAGCAGATCGCGGTGCTCTTCCTCGATCTTGTGGTGCTCGAGGGCGGTAAGGTTGCGCAGCCTCAGGTCGACGATGGCCTGGGCCTGCTCGTCGCTGAGCCCGAAGCGGCTCATGAGGCCCATCTTGGCGGCTTCGGTGTCTTCGCTCGAGCGGATGATGCGGATGACTTCGTCTAAGTTGGAGATGGCGATCAGCAGGCCTTCGAGGATATGGGCCCGCTTCTTGGCCTTGTCCAGCTCGAACTTTGTCCGCCGGACGATGACCTCTTTCTGGTGCGCGATGTAGTAGCGGAGCATCTCGCGCAGCGAGAGCGTCTTGGGGACGCCGTCGGCCAGCGCCAGCATGATGACGCCGAACGTGCTCTGCATGGCCGTGTGCTTGAACAGCTTGTTCAGCACGACCTTGGGCACCGCTTCGCGCTTGAGCTCGATGACGACCCGCATGCCGGAGCGATCCGACTCGTCGCGAAGGTCTGAGATCTCGGAGATCTTCTTCTCGCGCACCAACTCCGCGATCTTTTCGATGAGCTGCGCTTTGTTCACCTGATAGGGAAGCTCGGTGACGATGATCGCCGTCTTGCCCTGCTTGAGCGGCTCGCTGTGCGCGCGGGACCGCACGACGATCCGGCCTCGGCCGGTCTCGTACGCTTCGCGGATGCCGGCATGGCCCATGATGATCCCCGCGGTGGGGAAGTCCGGGCCCTTGATGTAGCGCATCAGATCGCCGCTGGTGAGCGAAGGATCGTCGATCAGAGCGACGGTAGCCGCGATCGTTTCGCCCAGGTTGTGCGGCGGGATGTTCGTGGCCATACCCACGGCGATGCCCGAACTGCCATTGACCAGCAGGTTGGGGAAGCGAGAAGGCAGTACCGTCGGCTCTTCCCGGCTCTCGTCATAGTTGGGGGTCCAGTCGACCGTTTCCGCGTCGATGTCGCGCAGCATCTCGGTGGCGACCCGAGCCAGACGGCACTCCGTGTAGCGCATGGCCGCGGCCGAATCGCCGTCGACCGAGCCGAAGTTGCCGTGGCCGTCGACGAGCGGGTAGCGGATGGAGAAGTTCTGGGCCATCCGCACCAGAGCATCGTAGATGGAGCTGTCGCCGTGGGGGTGGAAATTCCCCATGACATCCCCGACGATCCTCGCGCATTTGCGGTAAGGGCGGTTGGGTTGCATGCCCGAGTCGTGCATGCCGAAGAGCACGCGGCGGTGCACGGGCTTGAGGCCGTCCCGCACGTCGGGTAGAGCCCGGCCAACGATCACGCTCATGGCGTAATCGAGGTAGGACGCGCGCATCTCGTCCGCGATCTCGATCTGCTCTATGCGGCCCTCTAAGGTCTCCATGGCCTACACGTCCAACGCGCGCACGTAACGTGCGTTCTCGGTGATGAAATCGCGCCGCGGCTCCACGTTGTCGCCCATGAGGGTGCTGAAGACCTCGTCGGCGATGGCGGCGTCGTCCACCGTCACCTGGAGGAGCGTCCGCTTGTCGGGGTTCATGGTCGTCTCCCAGAGCTGCTCCGGGTTCATCTCGCCGAGTCCCTTGAAGCGCTGCAGCGTGATGCCCTGCCGGCCGATGCGCTCGAGGAGTTGCTCGAGTTGCACGTCGTTGAAGGCGTAGTAGTCCTGACGCTTCTGTGTCACCCGGTAGAGCGGGGGCTGGGCGATGTAGACGTAACCGGCGTCGATCAACTCCACCATGCTCCGGAACAGGAAGGTGAGGATGAGGGTACGGATGTGCGCCCCGTCGACGTCGGCGTCGGTCATGATGATCAGCTTGTGGTAGCGGGCGCCGGCCAGATCGAACTCTTCGGCCAGGCTGGTGCCGCAGGCGCTGATGATCGATTGGATCTCGGTGTTGGAGAGGATCTTGTTGAGCCGCGCCTTTTCCACGTTGATGATCTTGCCCCGCAAGGGCAGAATCGCCTGGAAGCTGCGGTCCCGAGCCTGCTTCGCGGAGCCGCCGGCCGAGTCGCCCTCTACCAGGTAGAGCTCGCACGACGCGGGGTCGCGGATGGAGCAGTCGGCCAGCTTGCCGGGCAGCGTGGTGTTCTCGAGGATGCTCTTGCGGCGGGTGAGATCCCGGGCCTTGCGGGCGGCCATGCGGGCGTGCGCCGCCTGCACCGTCTTGCTGATGATCTGCTTGCCATCCGAGGGATTCTCCTCAAGGAATTCCGCCAACTTCTGGTTGACCATGCCCTCGACGAAGCCCCGGATCTCGGAGTTGCCCAGCTTGGTCTTGGTCTGGCCCTCGTATTGGGGATCCTGCAGCTTGACGCTGATAATGGCCGCCAATCCCTCGCGGACGTCCTCGCCGCTGAGGTTCTCCTCTTTTTCCTTGAGGAAGCCCTTGGACCGCGCGTAGTCGTTGATGGTGCGGGTGAGGGCCGACCGGAAGCCCGACAGGTGAGTGCCGCCTTCGTGGGTGTTGATGTTGTTCGCGAACGAGAAGACATTGTCGTTGTAGCCGGCGTTCCACTGCATCGCGACTTCGACCGAGTGGGGCTTGGTCTGCCCGCTCTGCGGATCGAAGATCTCTCCCTCGCCCTCAAAGTGGATCACCCGGGGATGGATGGCTTCCTTGTGCTTGTTGATGTGCTTGATGAAATCGACGATGCCGCCGTCGTAGCAATAGACGACCGACTTGGGCCCGCCCGGGCCCTTGCCCAGCAGGGTGACTTCGCACGTCGCGTCATCCTGCAACGCCCGTGCGGCAGCCGCGGCGTCCGCGGTCTCAGCCCGGGCAGCTGCCTTCGAGGTGGTGGTCCCCGGTGCATCGCCTCCGGGACTGCTGTCCGCCGGCCTTTCGCCGTCTCCGTCATCGTCGTCGACACCCGGAGCCGAGACCTCCTCCACCTCTTCCCGCTCATCGACGAGGCTGATGCGTAGCGAGCGGTTGAGGAAAGCCATTTCCCGCAGCCGTTGGGACAAGGTTGAAAAGTTGAAATTGAGGTCGTCGAAAATCTGGGAGTCGGGCATGAAATGGACCGTCGTCCCCCGGCGGTCCCCGCACTTGTCGACCTTCTCGACCGGGCCCGTCGGCGTACCGCGCTTGTAGCTCTGGCGATAGCGGTACCCATCCCGGCAGACATCAACGGTAAGCCGCTCCGAGAGAGCGTTGACGACGCTGATGCCCACCCCGTGCAGTCCCCCGGAGACCTTGTAGCCTTCGCCGCCGAACTTGCCGCCGGCGTGCAGTTTGGTCATGACGATCTCGAGCGCGGATTTATCGAATTGAGGCATGATGTCGACGGGAATGCCGCGACCATCGTCGACCACGCGGACTGAGGCGTCGGCGCAGATGGTGATATCGATGGCGGCGCAGTAGCCGGCCAGAGCCTCGTCGACGGAGTTATCTACCACCTCGTATACGAGATGGTGAAGCCCCCGGTGCCCGGTGGACCCGATGTACATACCGGGGCGCTTGCGTACGGGCTCTAGGCCTTCCAGGACCTGGATAGCGCTGGCGTTATACTGCTCTGCCAAACCTCGACGACCTCTCTCTCTTCACGCACTTCCTCCCGCTCGCGCAAAGCCCAACACGCATGCTGGGGATGCTCCCGGAAGGCTGGAAGAAGGGCCCGATCTTGTAACTCTGGGTCGTGCTGACCACAGGCTACATTCTACCACATGGGGCCTTTCCCCGACCTCAAATAGTACGCTATGAGCGGCCGGAATCCTGCCTGGCGCGGACGAATCCCGCCTTCATCGCATCCCTGATCGTCTCCTTGACGGAGGGGAGGAGGGGCAGCAGTTCCAGATCGGCCAGGGCCTGCTTCTCCTCGTCCGAGAACCCGGCCGGATCGTCCCCGGCGACGGCGCCGGGAGGAGCAGAAGGAGGAGTGGCGCCGGTCAGCGAAGCCCCCTCGGGCTGGTCGGCCTCGCGGGGCGTGGGGGCGTGCACGTCTCGCCCACCGCGGCCACGCGGACTCCGCCCGGCCGCCGGTGGTCCGGCGGCCACAGGCGAGAAGTCCTCCCACCCGGCGTGCCGGAACACCGCCTTCTTGACGGCCGCCTCGCCAAGCCGCTCGTTGAGCCGGGCGATGACCATCTCGCTCATCAGCTGGAGGGTCTGCGCCCAGGCACTGGACGAGGTGGTCACGACGAGCCGCCCCTCCCGCAACTGGACCGGCTTCGCGTTACCCGCCACCTCAGCCCCCACGACGTCCGCCCATACCGCGGCCAGCAGCCGGTTCAGGTCGGCGGCGCGGTCATCCGCGGCGCCGCTCATCGGAGTCTGACGCGAAGGACCGGCGCCGCTGCTGCCCTCACGCGCTTCGCCCGGCCCGCTGGCCCCCAGAGCGCCCTCATTCCCGGCGGGCAGCAGGTCGCCCAGACGATTGAAATCCGGCCTATCAGCCATCCACGTGTTCTTCCCCGGGGCTCATGCCCTCCGTGCCCCCGTTCCCCGGACCCAGGTCGACGACCCGCGCCTGCTGGAGCTCTTCCGGCGAGAAATAGCGGAGGTCGGTCGTGGTTATCACCGTCTGCCCTCCGCGACGGGTGAAGGCGATGAGTCTTCGCCGCCTGGACGGATCGAGCTCGCTCATCACATCGTCGAGCAGCAGCAGCGGCCGCGAAGGACCGGCGAGGAGATGCTCCCACTCGGCCAGTACCAGGGCCAGTAGAGCCGTCCGCTGCTCCCCTTGCGACGCGCAGTCGCGCATGTCCAGGCCGCGGTGAAGCAGCCGGAGGTCGTCCCGGTGGGGGCCGAGGTGAGTGTAGGTGCGCTGCTGATCGGCTCCCCGGCTCTCCGCCAGCCGGGCCCGGTATGCAGTCTCGTCCAGGCCGGCCACGTTGGTCCGGTAGACCAACCTCAAGTCCTCCGTGCGCTCGGCCGTCAGCTGCTCGTGGGTCCGCTGAAAAGCGCCGACGAAGGCGGAGAGTGAGGCGGCCCGCCACCCAGAGACCAGCAGCCCGGTGCTGGCAAGCAGCGCCTCCCACGGCTCGAACTCGGGATCATGCAGCCGGCCACGTGACGTCCGCAGGAGGAAGTTCCTTTGCGTGAGCGCTTCTTCGTACCGCCGCAGCGCTCCCGGGTACTCAGGATGCGAGCGGCTCGCCAGGCTGTCGAGATACTCCCGGCGCCTCCGGGGGCTGCCCTTGATCAGGCGGAGATCGTCAGGAGCGAACGTCCGCACGGGCAGTAATTGCTTCCAACGGTCGGCATCGTCGAGCGCCGCCCCGTCCACGCTAAGCCGCCTCTCGCCGTCGCGGCTGTGGGCCGCGGCGGCGATGATGATGGCGGGCCCGGCGCGGGCGCCGGTGCCGCCCCCGGTCTCCCCCAGCTCTACTTCCACCCGCAGATGATCCTTGCCCCTGCTGATCACGTCGCGCACGTTGGTGGTCCGCAGGGGAGCGCCCAACAACACCAGCGCGGCAGCTTCGAGGACGGTGGTCTTGCCCGCTCCGTTCGGTCCTACCAGAATGTTGAGCCCTTCGTCCAACTCCACCTCCAGCTCGTGCCGGCAGCGGAGATTCGTGAGGCTGAGTCTCCGGACGAACATCGCCTTGCGCTAGGAAGTGCCGTTCGCTGGGCCCGCCCCGGCGTCCGTCGCTACTTCATCCAGGGCGGCGACCTGAGCCGCTGCCGCTTCTACCTGCACCACGTCTCCGGGCACAAGCTTACGGCCCCGCCTTTGCTCGGTCTCGCCGTTGACCCGGACCGACCCGCGGCCGATCAGAGCCTTCGCCTCCCCTCCCGACGAGGCGAGGCTCGCTACCTTGAGGAACTGGCCCAGCGTGATGGGAAGCCGTACGGGGACGGTTTCGGGAGCCGCCGGCTTCCGGGTGCCCTTTGCAGGCGGCGCCACGGCGACGGCCCTAGTCGCTCAAGCGTATGGGCATGACGAGATAGAGGAAGTCCTCCGAACTGCCCTTGAGTAGCCCGGGACGCAGGGGGCTGATGAAGCGGAGGTATACCGTTTCTTCTTTGACGGCCGCCACTCCGGCTTCGAGGAACTCCGGGTTGAAGCCGATCTCCAAGTCGTCACCGGAGTACTGCACGGGCATGGCCTCATGGGCTTTGCCCACATCCTGAGATTCGGCGGACACCGTGAGGGTGTTATCGGCGAAGCGCAGACGGAGAGGAGCGTTCTTCTGGGCCAACAGGCCCACGCGGCGGACAGCCTCGAGCAGTTCGTCGTGGTCGACCGCCACTTCATAGTCGAACGTCTCCGGGATCAACTGGCGGTAGTTGGGGAACTGGCCGTCGATCAACCGGGAGATCAGGAAGACCCCGCCGATCCGAAAGAGCATCTGGTTCTCGGTTGGCACGATAGTGATGGTGTCGTCGGGCATGCCGCTCGCGATGCGGGACAACTCGAGAAGAGTTCTCCCGGGGACGATCGCCTGGAGGGAGCCGGGCACCGAAGACTCGACGGGGGTCTCCTTCACGCTGAGCCGGTAACTATCGGTAGCGACCATACGCACCTGGTTCTTCGTGAAGTGTATGAGCACTCCGGTCAATACCGGCCGGGTCTCATCCCGCGAGGCGGACGGCGCCACCCGGTCGACCGTCTCGAGAAAACCAGCCTTTCCGACCGTGAACCCCTCCCCCGCAGGTGCGGGTAGTTGAGGAAAATCCACGGCAGGCAACGAGTGCAGGTTGAAAAGTGATTCGCCCGCCCGGATCTCGACCTGTGTCTCGCCGGCTCTCTGTTCAAGCACCACGTCCCCTGACGGCAGGCTTCGCGCGATGTCCGAGGCGATCTTCGCCGGTACAACGAGCGAACCGGGCTCTTCTACCCGCGCTGCCAGAGGGGCCTTGATAGATATCTCCATGTCGGTGGCCGACAACAACACTCCCTCGACGCGAGCGTCGATGAGCACTCCTGAGAGCACCTGGATCGAACTGCGCGAGGACACTGCCTTGTTTACGATCCCGAGACACTCAACCAGCGCCTGCTTGTTCGTGATCAGTTTCATCGGTGCTCCTCGGTCGCTCGGGGCACGGTACGCCGCTTATTACTTAAAATATCCTTAGTGAGAAATATAGCTGGATTAGTAGACACTGTGGAAGGTGTGGACGCAGGTCGAGAGAAGGATGAGCAACCAGGACGCCTGCTCACGAGGTAGGGATAAAGCTGTGGAAAAGAAGTGGCCGCCCAACAGTGAAGAGAGGGCGTGGCGCGATTGGGGCAAGAAGACCCTGTCGATACACAGTTTGTCCCGGGGTTTTCGACAGGACCGTGTGCAGTATTAGCCATCAGGCGCTCTTGATCTTGGTGGTGAGTCTCTGGACTCGGTTGTACATCTCCCGGTCCTCGCGCATAAGTTTTGTGATCTTCTCGACAGCGTGAAGGACCGTGGTGTGGTCTCGGTTACCGAACCGCTCGCCGATTTTCGGCAGGCTTAAGTCGGTGAGTTCTCGGGCGAGATACATAGCGACGTGACGGCTGTCCACGACCGGCCGGGAGCGCTTGTCGCCGATGATCTCCGTCACCGACACCCCGGTGGATTCGGCGACGGCCGAAAGGATGATATCGATGGTCACGCGTGAGGCCGCGGTCTCGGGGATATCCTTGAGCACCTCGCGCGCCAGTTCCACGTTGATGGGGCGCTTGGTGATGGAGGAGTAGGCCACCACGCGGGTGAGGCACCCTTCGAGTTCCCTGATATTGGTGGGGACCCGCGAGGCGATGAACATCAAGGTGTCGTCGTCCGCGAGGACCAGGCGGTCGGTCCGGGCCTTCTTCTGCAGGATCGCCACCCTCGTCTCGAGGTCCGGTGGCTGGATGTCGGTGATGAGGCCCCACTCGAAGCGGGAAACAAGCCTATCCTCCAGCGTCGCCAGGCCTTTGGGGTGCCTGTCCGAGGTCAGGACGATCTGCTTCTGCGCGTCGTAGAGGGTGTTGAAGGTGTGGAAGAACTCCTCCTGGGTCTGTTCCTTCTTCTGCAGGAACTGGATGTCGTCGATAAGCAACACGTCGACAGTGCGGTAGCGGTTCTTGAATCCCTCGATGCTGTCGTCCCGCAGCGAGCCGATGAACTCGTTGGTGAAGGTCTCCAGGGTCAGGTAGCGGACCTTCAGCCCGGGATGATTGCGCAGTACGTAGTGCCCGACGGCCTGGAGGAGGTGGGTCTTCCCGAGGCCCACTCCTCCATAGATGAAGAGGGGGTTGTACTGCGTGCCGGGGGTCTCCGCCGCCGCCAGTGCGGCTGCGTGGGCGAAGCGGTTCGACTGGCCGACGACGAAGGTGTCGAACGTGTACTTGCCTACAAGGCCCGCCGCCGCCGCGCTTCCCTCGACCGTGACCGGCCCGGCGTGGTTGCCGGCCAAGCGCCTTGGGGTGGGCTCGGAGCTTTGGGCGACGCGCGCTGCCGCACCTGTCGAGGCACGAACGCCACCGGTAGTGGGGGCTGTCCCCGGCTCCCCGCCAGCGCTCGAGGGGAGTTGGTAGTCCAGATTCGGCACTACCACGATCTCGCAATCCACAGGGCTGCCCACCACCTGCGTCACCGCGTCGGATATGAGGGCGCGGAACCGCGAGTCGATCCAGTCCTTGGCGAAGTCCGAAGAGACCCCGACCGAATAGACCCCATCCGTGAGGCCCAGACCAGCGGTCTGAGCGAACCAGATGTGGAACGTACCCTCGTTGACCTGCTGCAGGATCAGCTCGAGAGCCTTCTCCCAGATAGGGTCGCTGTAGCTTCCCTCCACGATCGTCCCCCACGTCCCTTCAGCGCCGCCCCTCGGCCGGAGAGCGGGGCGACCATCACAGCACAGCGTCGAGATACGCCAGTCCTTCGTCTGTCGCCGAGCGGTGCCCGCTGGGCCGGCAGACAACAAAGCCCGCCTGCTCCAACGACACCAGGTCCCGATAAGCGGTCGAGGTGGACACGCCCAGTTCCTGGGCGATACGGGTCGGACCGACCGGTGCGAGCTCGACCGTCAGCAACAGAATCTTAAGCTGGCGCTCAGGGAGATTATATGCCGGGGCAGGGGCCGGCGTGAGAGGCGTTTCGGCGGGCGGTGCTACACGGGCGGTGACGACCGTGCCTCGGCCGAGGTTGTCCTCGATGTCCAGAGATCCACCGAGGCCGATCAGCGTTTCCCTGACGACGGAGAAGCCGGAGCCCACCCCTCGGATGAACCGCTTGGCTTCTGCGTCGGCCGAACTGAATCCCGGCCGACGCGCGGCTTCCTTGTCGGGTATGCCCGGCCCCTGGTCGCTGATACGCACGGTGTTGCCGCCGTCGAGGATGGTTATGACTGCGCCCGCGAAGGAGGCGTGCACGAGGTTCTCGATCAGTTCCCGAAAGACGCCGATCGGGATGGCCCCTCCCTGTTCCCTGGCCAGGGAGTAGGACCGAGCGGTGAGGTGCTCGATGAGTTGGGGGACGGCCGAGTCATCTCGAGCGCTGTCGCGGGGGATGTTCAGCGGGACCACTGTAGGGGGGGCCTGGGCCTCGCGGTAGACCGCGATGCGCGGCGGGTCTCCGGCGACAGGATGGCCGCGATCGTCGCGGGGGGCCGGGTGCTCTTCGGCGGGACGGCCTCACCTGCACTTCAGCGCCAGTCCGGTCCGCCCCTCCGTCTCTCAGCGGCGAAGCCGCCCCCGCCAGTCCGGCCGCCTCCACTGGCGCTCCCGTTCCTCTGGGCGCGGCCGGCCGGTCCTCTGCCGGGAGGTTTGAAGGCTTTGCGGACGGGCCCATCGGCAAACCGGAGCCTTTCGGGATAGGTAGAGACCGTGCGTGCCAAAAAGACTCGGTCATTGTATCCACCGGTGGGGGCATTTTCCACAGGGGGGGTGCTCATAGAACGCCGGAAAGTCCATTGATTTCCTTTTGTAACACTTGCCGCGACTGGGTGTTTCTTCATCAGAAGAGCGCGTGTTTGCTGGGTAAACTCATACTTTGTCCACAGTATCTTCCACACCTGTTGAAAACGGGTAGAACCGTGAAACGCAGTTCCCGCATACACCACGTTTCCTGTTGATAATGGGGAAACTCGGTTTCTCGGTCAGCGCTGGTTCTGGTGCGCGGCTGCCCGGAATGGTCCCAAGCTGCCAGGCCGGCGCCGGGATGGGCGCGACCGGTCCCGCCTCCGGGCTCGGGCCGTGGTCCGTCTCGCCGCGCGGTCCCTTCAGAGGTATCGATCGGTCTGCCGCCGACCGCCGCTCGGCCGGTCGCCGGGCAGCGGTCGCCGCGCTCGGCGGCGGGCTCCGGGCAGCGAGCGGGGATCAGACGGGTGCTTGGCGGCTGCACGGCTTGTTCGGTGCGCTGTCAGCGGTCGCGAAAGAAAGGAATTCCACAGCCGTAGTGGCGGTGGCGCTTGCGAGAGGGCGCGCGAGCGGCTTTTTCCACAGTGTCCACAGAAGCCTGTGTACGCTCGCAGCGGCGAGTTCGTGAGGGGTGTGTGCAAGGGGCTCGCCTCACGCGCCATGCGAAACCGGGCGGGAAGCGGAATGTGCGGGCGGGTGCAGCCGTTTTTGCCGTGGTTGCCGATTGACGGGTGCACGACTGACTTGTATACTTCGCCACCCCTGCGGGCGCCAGTCGCCGGCGGGTGGAGCTAGTTGTCTTTACTTCGCGCCTGCGGAGAGCCTGCCGCGGCGCTGAACTATAAGCGAGGAAACGTGAAAAGGACGTACCAACCGAACAAGCGCAAGCGCAAGAAGACTCACGGGTTTCGGGTCCGCATGAGTACTCGCGCTGGCAGGGCTGTGCTCAAACGCAGACGCGACAAGGGTCGTAAGCGTTTATCGGCGTAGCGTGGATCGGTCTCGCGGCCGGCTCTCGCGATCCGAAGACTTCGCCCGCGTCTATCGCGCGGGCCGGTCTGTTGCCAACAGATATCTGGTCCTATACTATTTCGAGCGCTCGGAGCCGGCACTCCCCGGGGGGGAAGGCAGGCCGCGAGTCGGGTTCTCGGTATCGAAGCGGCTCGGTACCGCCGTCGATCGAAATCGTGTGAAGCGCGTCCTGCGGGAGGCCTTTCGGGCCAATGATCAGTCTTTCAAGGGGAATATGGATTTCGTTCTTATCGCCCGGACTCCACTCGTGGAACTGCTAGAGGCCGGTGGGTCGAAGGCCGTGGAGGCTAAGATGCTGGAGATCTTCCGCAAGGCCTCTCTTGTCTCGTCCGCTACGGAAGTACGGCGACCGTCCTCGTGAGGCAGGTCTTCGCCACCACGACGCGCAACCCGGTGAGGGCGTTGTTCGTCGGCGCCATCCGTGGATATCAGTTGGTGATCTCGCCGGGGCTTCCCGGGCGGTGCAAGTTCTATCCCTCGTGCTCCCAGTACACGCTCGACGCCGTCAGGGAGTACGGAGCGGCCCGGGGCGTCGTCCTCGGTGCCTGGAGGATCCTCCGGTGTAACCCCCTCAGCTACGGTGGCTACGATCCGGTCTCCCGCCAGAAGATATTTGGTAAGCGGGGCAGGAACAAGCAGCTTGGTGCGGCCCTGGCTGTCGCCGATCGAGGCGCTCAACCCTCCGGCCCGCCGCCTGCGTTCGAGGGTCAGCACTGTTCCCACGGTCCCGGGCGCTGCCCGACGGGGCTGGAATAGAGGGTGACCATGGAGTGGCTCTCGGATCTCATATCCCCTCTCAGCGATTTCTTCTTCTACATCCTGGAGTTCATTCACGGGTGGGGCGTCAGCTGGTCGTGGTCGATCGTGGTGCTCACTATCATCGTACGGATCATCCTCATCCCCCTCACGTGGCGACAGATCAAGAGCATGCGCGCTATGCAGGCGCTGGCGCCCGAGATCAAGGCTCTGCAGGAGAAGTACAAGGACAACAAGCAACTCCTGAATCAGAAGACCATGGAGTTCTACCAGGAGAACAAGGTGAGCCCCTTCGGCTCCTGCCTCCCGCTCCTGCTGCAGATGCCGGTCTTCTTCGGCTTGTACTACATGTTGCAGGAGCAGGGGCAACCAGGCGGAGAGTTTGCGTTTCCAAACCCCAGCGTAAGTTGGTTGTGGATACAGGACATCACCAAGTTCGACATCATTTTGATGTTTCTTTACATTGCCAGCCAGTTTGTGGCTTCATGGCAGATGTCAAGAAAGAGTGTCGGCCAACAGAAGCTAATCGCCTATATGATGCCGATCATCGTTGGTATCTTCATGTTCATTGGTAAGTGGCCTGCGGGTTTGTTCATCTATTGGTTCACATCTAACTTGTGGACCATAGCTCAGCAATACGTTGCAGAAAGGATGATGCCGGTGCCTGTGCATGTGGCGCCATCTTCGGTGAAGGACAAGACTCCGGCGAAGGCGCCGCCAAAGGCGCCTGCCAAGACGGGGACTGCACCGGCCAAGCCGAAGGCCTCGTCCACACAGCCGGCTAAGAAGACTGGAGGCAAGACCAGTGGGCAAAAAACGGCAGCAAAAGGGCAAGCAACAGGTAGCAAGAGCCAACGGCCGGACGGTGGAACTGGCGGTTCAAAGAGCTCTAGCTGAGCTTGATTACGCCCCCGGCGAACTCGCCGAGGACCAGTATGAGGTGACGATCATCATCCCCCCCGAAGAGGGCTTCATGGGGGTGGGCGCGGTCGATGCGGTGGTCGAAGTCGCGCTGGTCGGGGAGGATTTTGATTTCCTGGGTCCCGAGGACGATACGATGCCCGAGGAGCTGCTAAGGCACGACGAGGACGCGGAAGACGAGGATCTCGAGGACGACTACGGCCGCACGCCGACCGGTGTTTGGCGCGGGGATGACGAGAGCGAGGACAGCCCCGACGCGGCCCGCCTTCGCGCTTTCCTATCCCGGGTGCTCGACGAACTGGGATTGCCCGGCGAGATCCGTATCACCGAGGGGCCCGAGGAGTTGTCCGCCGAGATAAGCGGCGAGGACATGGGCATCTTCATCGGCCGCCGCGGGCAGACTATCGACGCGGTCGAGTATCTTGCCAGCATAGCCGTCTTTGCGGGCGCCCATCCGCGGAGGCGCGTCGACTTGGACGCTGAGGGCTACAAGGAGCGCCGTCGCCGGCAGATCGAACGGGTCGCTCTGCGCAAAGCCGACGAGGTTGCGAAGCGCGGGCGCCCCGCCCAATTGACGCCGATGACGCCCGCGGAACGCAAGATCGTCCACCTCACTCTCAGGGGCAGGACGGACGTGGCGACGGCAAGTGAGGGCCGGGAACCGAACCGTTGCGTGGTCATTTCGCCGCTCCGCGATTCACGGCGCTAGGCAGGCGGGGACCGAGCCGCGGCGCGGCTCGGCGGGCCGAGGCGCTCAGAGGCAAGGCGGCCGACAGCTGGGAGGAACTCTACGGCGACGCGGCGAGCATGGTCGAGCAGAGGTTTTTCTGGCATCATCTTGGCTCTCTTCTGACCCTTTCGAACACAGTCCGGCGCTGCCAATGATCTCCGACGACTCTGATATCCGACGCTCGCCCTCGCCTGGGCCCGCTGGACCGGACACGCCGGCAGCCGTGTCCGCTATGCCGACGCGCGGATCCGCGGGTATGCCGGCGACGAGTACCGCAGGCCTTGCCACGTCCCCCTGGGGTGAGGACACGATCGTGGCCGTGTCTACCGCCAGTGGGGTGGGGGCGATCGGGATCGTGAGGATGAGCGGCCCGGCAGCGGTGAGCATCGCCGCATCGGTGTTCCGGCAGGGACGGGGCGCGGCGCTCAGGCCCGACGAGACGCACCGCCTTCTGTACGGTCATATCTTCGATCCCCGTGTCGGGGAAGACGTCGACGAGGTCCTGTTGGCCGTGATGCGCGGCCCGCACTCATACACGCGCGATGACATAGTCGAAGTGCACTGCCACGGCGGGATCGCAGCGCAAAGAGCGGTGCTTAGGCTGCTCACGGGTTCTGGCGCACGTCTCGCCGAACCGGGAGAATTCACGCGGCGGGCGTTTCTGAACGGGCGGATCGACCTCGCCCAAGCGGAGAGCGTGGCCGCGATCGTGGCCGCGCGCAGCTCCGGCGCGCTGCGCGCGTCCCTGCGCCAGCTGGAGGGTGGGCTGTCCGACAGGCTGCGCGCGGTGAGGCGCTCTCTGCTCGGCTTGCTGGCGCAGATCGAGGCGACGGTGGACTTCTCCGACCAGGATGTTGACCCACTTGACTGGGCCGGTCTGGGCGAAGGGCTGCTGACCGCCCGGGCAGATCTCGACCGGCTGCTCCGGACTGCGTTCGTCGGTCGGGCCCTCGAGCAGGGCGTGCGAACGGCAATCGTGGGCAAACCAAACGTAGGCAAGAGCTCACTCCTCAACGCTTTGCTCATGCGGGAGAGGGCGATCGTGTCGGATATCCCTGGGACGACCCGCGACACCGTCGAGGAGCTCATGGAGATCGGAGGTATCCCCATCCATCTTGTCGACACTGCGGGCATACGGGCGGGCGGCGATCACATCGAGCGTCTGGGGGTCGAGCGTTCGGTAAGGGCCATGGAACAAGCGGATCTCGTGCTTGCCGTCGTCGACATCTCGAGGCCCTGGGACGACGGAGACCGCGAACTCGTCCATGGACTCGATCGGGCTCGCTCGATCGTCGTCTGCAACAAGATCGACCTGGTCGCCGACAGGGACGAGAGAGCCGAGGCTGTCGGGATTTACTTGGGTAACGGGCCCGAGTGTGGAGCAGCCGCTTGGAACATATGTCCCGTGTCCGCGATGACTGGCGAGGGTGTCGACGATCTCCGAGATGTGGTCCAGCGCATCATCAGTGGCGGCGAGGGGCTTCACCTCGAGGAGCCGGTCCTCGCGAGCGAGCGCCAGCGCGGGTTGGTGGGAGAGGCTTTCGATAGAACTGAAGCGGCGCTGAGCGCGACTTCGCGTGGCAGCGACGAGGAACTGATCTGCGAGGACATCCGGGGGGCGGTCCAGGCGCTCGGCCGCATCACCGGCGAGGACCTGACGCAGGACCTTCTGGACGAGATATTCAGTCGATTCTGCCTGGGGAAGTAGATGGACGGTCTGAGCGAGGGCAGAGTTGGGGAGGTAGCGCCCGGCGCCCGAGGGGCGGCCGAGGGGCGGGGAGCCCCTCCCACGGTGATCGTGGTCGGCGCCGGTGTGTCGGGCTGCGCGTGCGCGGCCGCGCTTGCCTCGGCCGGGCTGCACGTCACCCTCATGAACAGTGCGATGGATAGGGTCGGGCTGCCTGCCTACGGACCTGACCTGATCGGCAGCGGCGAAGGGTGGCGGGGGGCCGAGGAGGCGCTGCGGGGGTTGCCGCTACCTCTGCGCAGCGTCTGGCTCCAGGCTGCGACGAAGCCTGCGAGCGGCGAGGCGATCCTCAACATCGACCGCCGCAAGATCAGCGTCGAAACGAAGAGAGCTCTGGAAGGCATTGCCCGGCTCGAGTTCCGGCAAGGATTCGTCACCGATGTTCGTCTCGTCGGCAGCGGTAGCGGTGCCGAGCGGGGGTTGCCTGAAAAGGCGGCTGCCCGGTCAGACGGGGGACTTGCGGGACGCACGCCAGAGCAGGCGGCCGACGTGCCTGAGCGACGGGTCTGCGGCGCGCCCGAGCAGCGGGTCCAGGTGGAGACTATATTCGGGGAAGTATTCGAGGCGGACGCCGCGGTCGTGGCCGTCGGACTGAGCCTTGGGGCCCCCATCAATGCGGGCACCGATGCTGCGCACCGGGGGCGTTACGGGGAGCCCGCGTCGGCAGGACTGTGCGCTGCCCTCGAAACGCTGGGAGCGGAGTTCCGGGAAGTGGCCATGGAAGTGGGGCCGCGCGCCTCCGTGCGAAGCGCAAGGGCGCAGGGCTGGTTGGCGGACCAGGGCTGGTCGGCGGCGCAGGGCCGGGTTGACGACGGTGTCGGGGGCGACCATCGGGCTCCGCGTCCGCCGGGCTCCGAGGCGCACAGCGCGTATTCGGACGGCAGCGAAGTCGCGAGAAACCACGAAGGCCTCGGCGGACTTGACACCAGCCATGAGGGCCTCGGCGAACTCGCTTCTCCCATACTGTCGGAAGAGCCGCTCCTCCCGGCGGGCTCAGGGTCAGGGCTGGACTGCTGGCCGGTCGACTATCCCCCTGCTCCGCACTGGCAGGCGGATCTCAGGGTCGATCGAATGGTGATGATGACGGGCATCAGCGCGCAGGGGGAACCGGCAAGACTCCCCACGCTCTCCCCTGACGGGGCGGCGACATCCGAGGTGTACCTGGCTCCCGGGGGCTTGTTTGCCGGCGAGATGGCTGCGGTCGCGCATGGCGACGTGGGACCGATCGCGAGCCGGATGCCCTCGACTGTCATAGGACTGACGGTAGTCGGAGTCAGCGACACCGGCAGAATGGTGTGCGGCGGAGAGCCGGGGCCGGTCTGGGTCGTGGGGCGATCGGCGGGAGCCCAGGACTACGCAGCCAGCCTTTCGTCGGGAGTCCGGGCCGCGCGAGATATCGCGCGGTCGTTGGGGTGGCCCGCGGTTGACCTCTCTCCAGGTGCCGACGAGCGCCAGCAAGGATGCGGCGCGTGAGCGCGGTAGCGGCAAGAAGACATCCGGGTTCGAGGCAAGACACGTGGTCGTACGACGTGGTGGTCATCGGTGGCGGCCACGCCGGCTGCGAGGCGGCTCTCGCAGCCGCCCGGATGGGTTGCCGGACCGCGATGGTCACGCTGCACCTTGACAACATCGCGCTGATGCCGTGCAATCCGGCCGTCGGGGGCGTCGGTAAGGGGCAACTTACGCGCGAGGTGGACGCGCTGGGGGGCGAACAAGGGCGCAACACGGACCGCGCGTTCATCCAACTCAAGATGCTCAATACCTCCAAGGGCCCCGCGGTCCGGGCGCTTCGGGCTCAGGCCGACAAGCGCTTGTACGAAGACTGGATGAAGGTGATCCTGTCAAGAACGGCCAATCTGGACATCGTTCAGGGAGAAGCAGTCGCCCTTGATGTTTCACGTGAAACAATCAGAGCGGTCGGGCTTGCCGACGGCCGGCACCTCAAGTGCCGCTCACTCGTCCTCGCGACGGGCACCTTTCTCCGGGGCAAGATTGTGATCGGGGACCGCAGTTTCGCCGCGGGGCGGGTGGGGGAACTACCTGCTCTCCGTCTGTCCGAAAGCCTTCTTGCCGCAGGGTTGGAGTTGGATCGTTTTCAGTCGGCGACGCCACCGCGCATCGATGGGACGACCATCAATGCTGAGCGGATGATTCTCCAGGAGGGAGATTCGGTCGCCTTGTCCTTCTCACACTGGGAGACTCCGGCTCCGCGCCGTCAGGTCCCCTGCTTTTTGACCCACACGACTGCGGCTACGCACGAAGTGGTTTCCAAACATCTCCATCTCAGCCCGCTACGCACCGGCTCTGTGAGCGGCAAAGGTCCACGATACTGTCCCTCCATCGACCGGAAGTTGATCAACTTCCCGGAAAAGGACCAGCACCCGGTGTTCGTCGAGCCCGAGGGGATCACGACCCGGGAGATGTATCTGCAAGGGCTCACCACCAGTCTGCCCGTCTTTGTCCAGGAGAAGATCATCAAAGCGACTCCTGGTCTCGAAAACGCCCGTCTGGTCCGTCCTGGATACGCAGTGGAATATGACTATCTTCCGCCGCAACAACTCACTCTTGCGCTCCAGACTAAGGCGGTGGCCGGGCTGTTCTGCGCGGGGCAACTCAACGGGACGTCGGGCTACGAGGAAGCCGCGGCCCAGGGGCTGATGGCGGGCATCAATGCGGCCCTTCATGCGCGCGAAGAGGCCCCGTTCGTCCTTCGCCGGGACCAGGCGTACATCGGCGTGTTGATCGATGATCTCGTGACAAAGGGAGTGGACGAGCCCTACCGGATGTTCACTTCTCGTGCCGAGTACCGGCTCATCTTGCGCCACGACAACGCCGCGGAGCGCCTGGCCTCGCTCGGCTACGAACTCGGTCTTCTGACACCGGGCCAGCTCGAGATGGTAGAAGAGAAGCAGCGCAAGCTGGCGGAATACACGGAATTGCTGGAGAGTATCCAGGTGCGGGGCGGCGAGGAGAGCCAGAATCTGCTCGAGTCTCTCGGCACCACCCGCCTGGAAGAGTCGCAATCCGCGGGAAGGCTCCTGCGCCGGCCTCAGGTCTCGTTCGAGGACCTGCTGCAGATGCTATCCGACGACGATCGCGCGCGCATCTCGTCGGCTCCTTCAGACGTAGTGGAGCAGTTGGCCATCCAGGCGCGGTACGAGGGGTACATTCGCCGGCAACTCGCCGAGATCCGACGCCATCGTGCCACCGAGACTCTTCCAGTCCCGGACGATTTCGAGTACTGGCCTCTCGAGGGGTTGACATACGAAGCCAAGGACAAGCTGAGCCGGTTGCGGCCGGCGACCCTGGGACAAGCCTCGCGGGTGCCCGGGGTCTCTCCCGCTGATATATCCGTCCTTCTGGTGCACCTCTACCGGTCCCTGCGGTCCCAGCCGAACGACGGGCGGGGAGAGGAATCTCCGAACCCCGAGGGGGCCCAGGCCGCCGGGTCGGCACCGTTGTCCGACCGGGCCCCTGCTGCTGACCGGGCCCCCGCTGCCGGCCGAACCCCGGCTCCCGACAGCTGAGCCGGGCAAGAAGCGGAACCCCGCCCGTGGAGTTGACACAGTCACAGGCCTACGCGGAGAGAGGTCTTGGCGCCGAAGCCATCACCCGCTTGAGCACGTTCGGCGATCTCCTACTCGGCGCAGGCTTCAACGTGACGAGCATCAGGGAGCCCGAGGCGATCGAGCGCTTCCATTTTCTGGACTGTCTTGCCCTGCTGGATCTTGCGGTGGTCCGCTCGGCGGAGCGGCTCGCCGACCTTGGCTCTGGGGCGGGCCTGCCCGGGCTAGTGCTTGCTCTTGCGCTTCCGTCCGCGAGGGTCACCGCGGTCGAGTCTCAGCAGAAGAAATGCCGCTTCATCAAGCAGGCCGCGGACGCGATGGGACTACAAAACGTCGAGGTCCGTTGCGCGAGAGTCGAGGACTACGGGCGGGAAGCCGGGCGCGTGGCGCACGACGTCGTTGTGTCGAGGGCGCTCGCCGCATGCTCCGTTGTAGCCGAATACTCCTTCCCGCTCCTCGAGCACGGGGGCACGATGATCGCCATGAAGGGCGCGATATCCGACCAAGAGCGTATTCAAGCCGAGAAGGCGCTCGCTATACTGGGCGGAGGCGGGCTGGAATCGGTCAAACTGGAACCATTCGCGGGAGCGGAGAATCGCCGGGTATACCTGGCGAGGAAGGAGAGGGTGACCCCTCCATCGTTCCCGCGGCAGGCAGGGACGGCCGCCCGTCGGCCGCTTGGGGAATAGCGCTGGAGAGGATGCTGTCCTGATCTACGCGATAGCAAATCAGAAGGGCGGGGTCGGCAAGACGACGACTGCTATCAATCTTGCCGCGAGTCTCGCACAGGCTGGGGAGCATGTGCTCCTGGTCGACATGGACTCGCAAGCGAACGCCTCCCACGGGCTTGGCGTCCGAATACCCCCCGGCCAGCCGGCCATTCTGGACGTCCTGCTTGGCGAGCAGTCCCTGAGTTCCGTGATACGCCCTTCGTCGGTCACAGGGCTTGACATCGCTCCCTCCTCCTCGGACATGGTCGGCGCGGGTGTGCTGCTGCCCTCCCTTGAGAACCGCGAATTCCGGCTCAAGAGCGCCGTGGCCTCTCTCGAATCAGGCCGCTATTCCTTCGTCTTCATCGATTGCCCGCCGTCGTTGGGGCTCCTCACGGTCAACGCCCTGGTCGCCGCCCACTCCGTCCTCATCCCCGTTCAGGCCGAGTACTACGCGATGGAAGGGCTCGCGCAGCTCCTGTCGACCATATCGGGGATAAGAGAGCGTCTCAACCCGGCGCTTCGCGTAGCGGGGTTGGTACTGACCATGGTGGACCTTCGGACCGGTCTTGCCCGGCAGGTCGAGCAGGACATCCGTGCTCACTTCCCCGCGCTGACCTTCAAAACGGTCGTTCCCCGGAACGTACGCCTGGCGGAAGCGCCCAGCCATGGCATACCTGTTTCCATACTTGATCCCCGCTGTGTGGGCTCAGACGCGTATTTCGATCTCGCATTGGAGGTGATCAGCAATGGCTAAGAAGCCCCCTCTCGGAAGAGGACTGGCCGCATTGCTCGGAGAGGAAGGCGGCGAGGAATACCTCGAGGGGATCGGATCCTCGTCAGCTTCGTCGACCGACGCCGCGACCGGGGTTGTAGAGCTTCCCGTCTCGGCTATCCGCCGTAACCCGCGGCAGCCCCGGCGTGCCTTCGACCCAGCAGCTCTTGAGGAGTTGGCGACTTCCATAGCGTCGGTCGGGGTGGTCCAGCCGGTGATCGTCCGCAGAGCCGAGGACGGTTACGAATTGATTGCCGGTGAGCGGCGGTGGCGCGCGGCTCAGCAGGCGGGCTTCACCGCGATACCGGCCATTATCCGGTCAGCCTCCGACGTGGAGAGCCTTGAGCTGGCCCTGGTCGAGAACGTGGTGCGTCAGCAGCTCAATGCGATCGACGAGGCGTTTGCCCTCAAGGTACTGCTCGAGGATCTGGGGGTCACGCAGGAGAAGCTGGCGGCGCGGGTCGGAAAGAGCCGCTCCGCGATCGCCAACAAGATCCGCCTTCTCGACCTCCCGGCTCCCATCCAGGAGTCCCTTGCCAGCGGGACTTTGACAGAGGGGCACGCCCGGGCTCTCCTGAGCCTTGAGGGACGAGGGGACCAGGTGAGGCTGGCGCGGCGCATCGCGGAGAGGGGTCTCTCGGTCCGCCAAGTGGAGGAAGAGGTGCGGCGGCGATCCGAAACTGCGTCCGCCGGCAAGCGAACCATCCGGTCGAACATACCCGTTGACGTGCTTGATCAGATACGGGACTCCTTCTTCAGCTTGCTCGGTGTTGTACCGAAGATCCGTAGCAAGGGAGCCGGCGGTGTGATCGAACTGCCGTTCAAGGATGCGGATGAGCTGGCGCGCCTGCTCGAACGGCTGCACTGATGAGCTTGTCTCCAGTCACCGGCTGGAACCGGGCGCGGCCGGCCCGGCGTCGTACCGGCCTGTATAGCTGTCTCTGAGAGGGGTGCACATGAGAGGTAGAACAGGGGCAAGCGGTGACGTGCGGCAGTATTCGGGAGGGGAGCCCCGTTCTGCCGGCGCCACCAAACACAAGACCCTCGTCTACGCGGGCCTGGTTCTGGCGCTGGTCGCAGTGTCGGTGGCGCTAGCCGGTTGCGGGGGCGATTTGTCGAGCCCAGCCACTGCGGCCGCGGTACTGTCGGCCGCGGGGCCTGCCAATACGGTAACCGTCAGCGGTCAGGCGACGGTGACCAGCCCTCCCGACGAGGCAGTCGTAGTGCTGACCGTCGAAAACGATGCAGCCACCGCCCCCGCGGCGATGGACGCTACGTCGCTGCAGAGCCAGAAGATGCTCGATCGGCTGAAGAGCGACGGCATCCCGGAATCGGCTATCCAGACGTCAAGCATCACGGTCTATCCCGTCCGGACGTACGATCCCACCACGGGCAAAGAGACCCTAACCGGATATCGGGCGCAGAACAGTATCAGAGTCACCCTCAAGGACGCCCCCGCCGTGGCAAAGGTCCTGGCCGCGGGCGTCGAGACCGGCGCGACGCAGGTGTCCGGGCCGGAGTGGCGGTTGAGGGACGATAGCCAGGCCGTGAACGATGCCCTCACGCAGGCAGCAGTCAACGCGCGGGCCAAGGCGGAAAGCTTGGCCGCCGCGGAGGGAGCCGGCGTTGGCGAGGTCCTGGCCATGACCGAGGGGACCGTCCAAATGCCGGTATCGCCCATGTACGCGATGGGTGGAGCTACCGATTCGGCAAAGGTCGTGGAGCCACCGGTAAGCGGCGGAAGTCTGGACGTTACCGCTACGGTCACCGTCACCTACGCGCTGAAGCGTTAATCCTCCGGCGTTGGGCTTCTCCGTCACCCACAGTCTTCATCCGGGTGCGGGTGAGCATCTGGTGACCGTGAGGGTCGGCCTCACCATGGCGGAGACCAACAGTCTCTTCTTGTCGGGCGACACGATCATCAGTTGGCCGGACGGAGAGTTGCGTGGGAGCGCGGATTCTGGGTCTGCGGGGTTTGCCGGGCCCACTGCACCCAGCCAGGACCCGGAGCGAGCCCTCGCCCGCACCGGGATGTTCGTATCCGAGCTTGCGGGGCTCGCGCAGGGACTCCAGATAGGTTATCGTCAAGCAGCGGAAGCCGAGCGTTCCGCGCAGCTGATACGGCTGCAACTTCTTAGAGCGGGCATCGAAGAGGTGAGCTGAATGACTGGGGACGACCGGCAGGCGGGGACGGACCCGCTCAAGCAAGCACTGGGAGGGTATCTCGCCATCCCGGGTATCGAGGCGGCCCTCCTGGTGTCGGACCAAGGCCTGATCGTCAGCAGCATGGCCCGCGAGGGAGTGGACGTGGCGAGCATCGCCGCTCTGGCGATCGACACCGTCGCGAGCGCACAACGCTTCGGGCAGCAGGTGAAGGCCGGCTCTCTGGACACCATGAGCATCGAATTCGAAGGGCTCACCGTGGTCTTTGCGCCCTTCACCCCCGACGTGATGCTGGCGCTGCTTGCGGCACCGGGCTCTGTGGGCATCTTGCTCGGGCAACTATCGAACAGCCGGTTGGTTCCCCCGCAGCCGCCCCCGAGCGTTCCATAGATCGAAGACGATGAGCAACGGGCGGATCATTGTCAACACCGGGGATGGCAAAGGCAAGACGACGGCGGCTTTTGGCACCGCATTACGAGCGTCTGGACACGGCCAACAGGTCGCGATCGTCCAGTTCATCAAAGGCACCTGGAGCTGCGGAGAAGCGGTAGCACTCGCGGATTGCCCGAACATCGAGATGCGGCGGATCGGGTCTGGCTTCACGTGGTTGGCCGATGACCCGTCGATACCCCAGGCGCTTGCCCGCGAGGCCTGGGAACTCTCCCGCGAGCTCGCGGCCTCCGACCGCTATGAGCTTCTGATCCTGGATGAACTGAATCACGCGGTCACGGAGGGGTACGTCTCTGTTGAAGAGATACTCGACTTCCTCGGGTCGAAGCCGAGCCGCCTGTCCGTCATCATCACGGGGCGAGACGCAGCCCCCGAGCTCATCGACGCGGCCGACACCGTGACGGAAATGCGCAGCGTGAAGCACGCTTTTGATGACGGAGTCATGGCCAAGAAGGGAATCGAGTACTGATTTGGGTGATGCGCCACGAGAGGCGTGACGTTTGGCAATACCATCATGCCATAGCGCGACTTAGCGGCCCTCTCGACGGCTCTGGCGGCCATTGGGCGGCGCCGGCGGGTATCTCGGCGGCACGGCCCAATGGCCAGGCATCGCGGCAAAGAAGCCGTCTTAATCCTTTTCGTACGACCCGACGGCGCCGGCCAGCTGACCGCATGCCGCCTCGATGCCGGCTCCTTTGCTCTGCCTGACGACGGTCTCGATATGGGCCGCCCGCAAAGCCGCGCGGAACGTGGCAACCGCAGCGGGTGACGAAGGGTAGAAGCGCCTACTGCGCACCGGCGTCCTCCGCGCAGTTCCCCCCGGGGCCGCGACCGACGCCACCTCTTCTGGGCAGACCGGGTTCCAGTTCAAGAGGTTGACCGCCACGACATGCCCCCGCAGAAGGGCCGCCAGGCGGCGCGCGTCGTCGAGCGAGTCGTTCACCCCCGCGAGGAGGACATACTCTACGAGAAGCTTACGGCCTGTGGTCGCGAAGTGCTCCCAGGCCGCCTCGAGAATCTCCGCGAGTGGGTGGCGGTAACCCTCGGGGACAAGGAGCGCCCGGGTCGCGTCGTCCGCGGCGTGCAGCGAGATCGCGAGGTTCACCTGCGGCTCCGCGCGGCCCAGCCTCAATATGCCTCTTGGGATCCCGACAGTGGACACCGAGAGAGCTCGATGCCCCAAGCCTAGTCCAAGCGGGGAGGTGAGCACGCGGATGGAATCGAGGACCGTGCCCAGGTTGAGCAACGGTTCACCCATGCCCATGTAGACCACGTTGGTGATCCGCTGTCCTGTCTCCGAGGCGCCCGCCGCCGCTCTCATTTGATCGACGATCTCGGCCGTCGAGAGATTGCGCCGGAATCCCATGGCGCCGGTGGCGCAAAACGCGCAGCCGACGGCACATCCGACCTGGCTGGAGATGCACACCGTCACTCTGCGCCCGTAGGGCATCAGTACCGACTCGATGTGAGATCCGTCGCTGGCCCTGAGTAGCAGTTTGGTCGTACCATCCGTCCCTATTCGGGTAGCCGCCACGGAGAGGACCGAGGCTCCCAATGCGTCCAGACGTCCCCGAAGGTCCGCGGGCAGCACGCTCGCCTCCGCGAATGGGCTTACAGCATGGCGAAGTAGGTGCTCCAGCACCTGTGCGTACCGGAACGAAGGCGCATCCGCGGTCGCCAGCTCTTGTGCGAGATCCGGACGGTAGGCGGCGAGCAGCGCTTGTGGAGTAGCGGTCTCGCGACGTGTCGGACGCTGGGGTGACGATGGACCCGGAGATGACGGCGGTCTCGAGGTCGACGAGCGCCGGGGGTGGGCCGCCGACCCGGTTGCCGAAGCCCGGCGTCGTGATACAGGCGGACCGTTCTTCGGCTTTCTCCGTGTTGGTTTGCCCGTCACCGTTTCGCCTCCGCGGCCCCGCCGCCGGCTCTACCGCCGGTGGCGGGCGTCAACGTGACCGTCACGCCGCGCCTCACGCCCAGGAACTCGGAAGCGCTGGCACCGTTGAGGGCGAGAGCCGCCTGGCCCCACGAGTCCCTGATAAGGCCGAGTTCGCCCGGGAAGAGCTCCCCGTAGGTGGTCACCATCCGGGCGCTCCACTCGGGCAGACCGTCGCCGGCCACCTCGACGAGGAACTCGGCGTTTGCGCCTTGCCCGGCCGGGAGTTCGGCAAAGGACAGCCCGAGACCGACGTTGCCGAAGCGGTCGATCTCGATGACGGGAGCGGATACCCCGCCGCCGATCGCCTGGGCGGGACTGGGGGCCAGCCGCACCAGAGAGGCGAGATCCACGGACCGGCCGAGAGAGGCAGGATCTACCCCGGCAGCCAGGAGCGCCGAAGCAGGCGCGAACAGGTCGCGCCCATGGAAAGTGGTCGAGACCCCCTCCATCGGAAGACCGGCACGGATGCGGACCCGCTCGACGTCAAGAGCCCAGGCTCGGTTCAAGCCACCGAGCGCTTCCGCTGCGTCGATAAGAAGGCCGTTGTCGGGTCCTACCAGGATGTCCCCGCGAGCGGCCGAAAGCGCGACCGGACGCCGCGTAGTGCCTACGCCCGGGTCGATGACCCCTAGATGCACCGCTTCGGGACACAGCGGGGCGACCCTGGCCAGGACAAGGGCTCCGGCCGCCACGTCGCCTATCGGCACCTCGTGCGACACGTGCAGCACCCGGGCGCTCGGGCTCACGCGGGCGATGGTGGCCTCGCAGGCCGCGACGTACCCCCCGCACCAGCCGAAATCGGTAAGGAATGTAATCATATCCAGGGATTTCATGGTTCAACCTCTCCTAAAGACGCCAGGCCGGCAGAGCGGAACACGTGATCCGTCATCCCTTGCCGCCCGGCGCGAAGAACCAGATCCAGCCGGTCATCATCCGCCCGGGCGGGGACGGCGAGGGGCAGTGCGATCTCGACCACGTCTCCCCATGCGCCTCTTGCAGTACCGGCCAGATGTCCGCACTGGCTGCAGCTTACCTCCATCCGCCCATTCTCCGCGAGCGTCATATGAAACGCCGACTGGTCCTCGTCTCCCGCAGGCCCGACCCTCAACTCCAGTTCCAGTCCCGCCAGGTCCGTCACGTCCCGAGGGATCAGCAGCAGATAGAGATGCTCAATCCCCCATCCAAACCGCGCCTCGACGATGTGCGCCCCGTCGGCCCGCTGCATGGTCGACGGGTGATCCGGCGGCAGCGACCCCGCGGCGTCCCAGCCGTCCTCGCTCCTCAGCCTGCCGTCGATCACCGGCTCGATCGTCCCCGTCGGCGATGCCAGGTGGGTGGTCGCGCCCTCAGTCAGCACGGGGAGATAAAGCCGGATGGGGACGGGCTCCCCCAGACACCTGTAGACTTCCTGCAGGTGGTGCCTGAACTCCAGGTCCCACACATGGTCGAGTTCGGTGTGGTGATGCTCGCCGAACCACCAGAACCAGTCGCTTCCTTCGGCGATCAGTATGTGGCGCCAGGCCTCTTCGGCGGCTTCGAGCGGGTCTCCGTCCACCTCCGCGCGGGTCATCGGCCGGCGGGAGGCCGCGAGATCTCGCGCGTCATGGAGGAGGTCCCAGGCTGTGTTGTGCCCGGGGTCGCCGCTCCAGGTCCGCAGATCGCCTCCTATCCAGGAGCCGGTATGGAGCCAGTCGAGCTTCTCGGTGGCGGGATGCCGGTCGAGGAACTCGGACACCGTCACGCAGCGGATCGCCGGGTCGGCCGCGAGGCCTTCGTAAAGGTACCGAAGGAAGTCCCGGCCGTCGTGCGGGTAGTGCTCCCAGGCGTTCTCGCCGTCGAGGGCGATGGTGACAAGCGGCGCGCCCACCGTCCCGATGGCGCGGATGCGACCCAGCAGGTCGTGGGCGGCGTCACGCGAGTCCCAACTCTGGTAGCCGAAGCCTATAAGGTCCGACAGGGTATGATCGCGGAAGACGATCGCCATTTCGCCCTCTTCCCGGTGGAGCAGATAGGGCGCGTAGGGGGAGGCGGGGTCATGGCCGGCTTCTCCCAGGCGTTCGGCAGCGCCGCGGTCCGCACTGCCCGACAGCGAGCGGGAAAGGACCGTCTGGTCGCTGATCGTCCACTCGATTCCGGCCCTCATCAAGAGCGGCAGCACGTCTTCTCCGACCGCTTGCTCAGAGCACCACATCCCTCGGGGTGGAGTTCCGAAGACCCGCTCGTGTTTGGCCGCGCCGCTCTGGACCTGCTCCCAGGCATCCTCGGCGTGGGCATAGCGCCGGTGGGGCAACACCGTGTCGGCCGCGCCGACGCGGGCCGTGTCGCTGTTTGCGAGTAGCGGGAGGATGGGATGAAAATAGGGAGAGGTCGACAGCTCGATCTGCCCCCGAGCCGCAGCCTCCCCGTACGCGGGGATGACTCCGGCCAGGATATCGCGCTCAACCTGGGCGAGGGTCACCTTGTCCTCTTCCCGGTAGTCCCGGCCGCGCTCGACGAGGGGGGCGAGCGCCGGAGCTTCCAGCAGAGTCGGGTCGAACCAGGCGAGATCGAACCATATCTGGAGGTCGCGAAGCTCGTCGACGCTGAACGATCCGCCGCACGCATCCCATCCCCGACATGCCTCCGACTCCCTTTTCCTCGCGAGTTCCAGGTAGCGGGGGTGAGACTTGGCCCGGGGGTGGTCGGAACGCTCGCACATGCGCTCCACGATGAACGCCCGTTCGCTCGGCGAGAGGTCCGTCGCCGGCTTCATCGTGTGCTCCCAGTACACGTCGGCCACACCGCCCGCCGCGTAATCCTCCAGTTGCTCGATGAGAGAAGGGACGAGGTTGAAGGTCTGGTGGATCGTCGGATAGTCGGCCAGGATCTCGACCATGTCGAGGTAGTCCTTCAGCGCATGGAGCCGGGCCCAGGGCATCTGGAAAGCTCCGGTCCGAGCGGACCGGTAATACGGCTGGTGCATGTGCCAGACGAACGCTACGTGGATCGGCTCAGACGTGGTCATCCATCGCCCGGACGAAGTTCGTGTACACACGCTGCTGCTCGGTGAGGATCCTGTCCGGGCCAAGATCCCACCACTCGTCCGGTGTGAAGTATGCCGATACCTCGGCTTCAGAGCCCGAGCGACCCGCCCACTGGATGAGGTGCAGATTATCGGACTGGAGCAGCCAGAGCGCGAGGTCGACCAACGTGGGGTCACCGGTCAGACGAGCCTTGTGGAGCACCGAGTGCATCAGCCTGAAGATCGCCTGCTGCGAGGCGTTGCCCAGGAAGAACTCCATTCCCCCGGAGCCGGCCCAGGTGGTGCCAAACTCGGGCAGGGGCAGATCCGGCAGCGACGCGTTGCCGAACTCATCGGCCGCTTCGCTGGGTGTGAGGCAGCGAACGCCCTGCCGCTTGAGCTGGGCGGGCATCGCCCGCATGAAGTCGAAGATGCCCGTATCGATGCTGTGATGCTCGCCGAACGTCTCGAAGTCCCACCCTATGAAGACAAAGTCGCCCCAGGTGCTGCGCAGATGCTCGGCGTAGGCGTCGGCGCGGAGGGGATATCCCGACCAGGTCTTGTTGCTGAAGCGATAGCCGACGTCATCCGAGAGTTCGTGGTGGCGGCAGAAGAGGTCGAGGTCGCGCCCTCCGTAGCGGTAGAGATGGGTCGGCTCGCGCCAGCCGAGCACCCACTTGCGGCCGTCGAGCATGCCGGCCCGATAGCCGGATTGCAGCAACGCGTAGTAGACCTCGTTGTTCATGACCATCTCGGTCGTGTCGGTCACCCGGATCTCTTTGTCGAAGAAGTCCTCGGCGAAGTCCTTGCCGCGCTTCATCTCCGTCCGGAAGAGCTCAATGTCGATGGCAAACGCGAAGCTGTGGTAGGGCTCGACCCCGACCAGCTCGCAGTTGGGATGGGCCACGAGCTGCCGGAAACGCTCCGCCAAGTGGCTGTCCCACCGGCTCAGCTGCCACAGGAAGCTCACAGAGAACCCCAGGCCCAACTTGTAGCCCTCGTCCAGCATGTCCAGGAACATCTGGCAGGCAGGGTAGTAGCACCAGCGGGCCACCTTCTCGAAGTAGCGCCGATTCATGGCATCGTCCAGCAGATAGGGCGCCATGTCTTCCGGCTTCGTGCCTGCCGGGATGACCTGCGCGGGCAGCTTGATGCGTCGCGGCTGATGCACGACGCAGTACGTTACGAGGTTCTCGGCCACGGGTCCCCCTAACCGGTCCTTACGGTCTTCGATGTCTGCGGTTTGATGGAAGGGCGCCGGGTCATCGACCCGCCGCCATAGGCGACCGAATCGCCCCCCTCTGGCTTCGGCGCCTTCGTCTTTCGGGCGGGAGTGGGCGCCGCGACCGGTGCCTCTTCGGGCGCCGCCTCCACCGGCCCCGCCGGCCCCGCGGCAGTCTCGCTGTTGCCCGGCGGGGTGACAAGCTGGCGAAGGGCCACATAGCGCAGTTTGCCCAGCAGGTTGTCCTCCACGACGTTCTTCCAGCTGAAACTCTGGGCCGTCTCCTGCGCGTCGGCACGCATGCGCTCGACGATATCCGGGTGCCTCCGCAGGAAGTCGAGGCCGATGTTGATCTCGGTGGGGTCGTCGGTGTCGAGCGCGATGCAGTTCAGGAACGGCACCGCGTAGTCCTCGCCGGTAGTGCCGACGAAGGTGACGCCGCCGGCGGCCATGACCTCCAGTCCCACCAGGCCGAACGGCTCGTGGCCCGAATTGGCAAGGACGGCGTCGGCGCCCGTGTAGAAGACGGATATCAGTTCGTCGCTCATGAAGCTGGCGATGTTGTAGACGTCCGCCCGCGGGGTCTGGGCAAGCGCCTCGATGGCCTCCTGGGGGTCGCGCGGGGGCCGGACATCGACGATCTGCAGGCCCCGGGCCTTGGCATCGGCGAGCACTTCCGCCCCGTGCGGCTCCACCCCGCCGCGTATCACGGTGGCGACGTCGTGGCCCGCCCGCTTCTCCTCAACCATCGCGTCCAGGGCCATGTGCCAGCGCTTGTCGGGACTGAAGCGCCCTATCTTGAAGACGAGCTCCCGCCCGGCAAAGGCGGCTCTCAATCTGCCCACCAGATCCGGGTCGGCCCGCTTGACCCTGTCCCCCGGGATCCCGTTGGGGATCACAAGCGGATTCACGGCCCGGTCCCACATCACGTGCTTCATGTAGCGGGAGACGGTGGTTATCTGCGAGCAGAAGTCCAGGCGGCCCCAGTTGATGCGATCGAACCCCATCACGTTGTTGGCGTTCCAGAGAAGAATGGCCTTGTCGCGAAGCCCTTCGGCCCAGAGGCGATCGGATAGCTGGCAGGTGGAGTAGGCGGTGTGCCACTCCTCGGCCAGCACCGCAGTGAGACGGCCCGCCACCGCCGCGGGTCTGACCAGGCGGGAAACGACGTAACCGGGGAGTTGCTCGTTCCAGTCGATAAGCTTGGCCTCTTCTCCCTGGTAGACGCCGCCCCGGAAGTGGGCCGAGAGCCACTGGCCCCAGCGGTGGAGCGTGAGATTCTCAGCCGGCGATTCGAGCGCGGGCAGATCCGGATCGCCGATGAACACGAGATGCGTCTGGAACCCCTGGCGGGCCAGTTCGAGCGCCAACTCCTTCATCCGCACCCCGAGCCCGCCCGCCATGGCGTACTGGTCGGGTCCTTCGAAGGAGAGCAGGACGAATTCCAGCGTATCGGGCGTCAAGCGGAGAAGATCGGCCATAACGCCTCCCGGAGTCCTGGGTCGATGCTAGAACGACGGTAGAATACCCCCTTCTCGTCTAATCATGCACGTTTCCTGGCTTTTGTGCTACTTTGGCCTCTCTCTAGCCCTCAAAAGGATGGAAAGGCACAAAAGGCATGGCGACTAAGTACTTGCTCCCGGAAGACCGGATACCGACGTCGTGGTATAACGTCGCGGCCGATCTCCCCGCGCCCCCGCCCCCGCCCCTCCACCCGGGAACGCTGCAGCCCGCCGGTCCAGATGACCTCGCGCCGCTGTTCCCGATGGGTCTCATCATGCAGGAGATGTCGACGGAGCCCCTGATCGAGATCCCCGATGAGGTCCGGGAGATCTACAAGCTGTGGCGGCCCACCCCGCTCATCCGCGCCGCCCGATGGGAAAAAGTGCTCGACACTCCAGCCAAGATCTACTTCAAGTACGAGGGCGTCAGCCCGGCCGGGTCTCACAAGCCCAACACGGCGGTAGCGCAGGCCTGGTACAACAAGCAGGAAGGCGTCACCAAGCTGACCACCGAGACCGGCGCCGGGCAGTGGGGCAGCGCGCTGGCCCTCGCCTGCCAGATGTTCGGCATGGAGTGCTTGGTCTACATGGTGAAGGTCTCCTACTTCCAGAAGCCGTATCGCCGGAGCATGATCCGGGTGTGGGGCGCGGAAGTCATCCCCAGCCCCTCCGACACCACCGAATCGGGCCGCAGGATCCTGGCCGAGGACCCGGATTCACCCGGTAGCCTGGGCATAGCCATCAGCGAAGCGGTCGAAATCGCGGCCCAGCGCGACGACACCCACTACTCGCTGGGTTCGGTACTCAATCACGTTCTGCTCCATCAGACGGTCATCGGGCAGGAGGCCCTCGAGCAGATGGAGTTGGCGGGCGCGTACCCCGACTTCGTCGTGGGGTGCGTCGGCGGCGGCTCCAACTTCGCCGGCATCGGTTTCCCGTTCGTGGGCGAGAACATCAAGAAGGGCAAGAAGACCAGGATCATCGCTGTCGAACCGGCGGCCTGCCCCTCCATGACCAAGGGGGTCTACGCTTTCGACTACGGCGACACGTCCAAGCTGACCCCACTCTTGAAGATGGACACGCTGGGCCACGATTTCATCCCGCCCGGCATCCATGCAGGCGGCCTGCGCTACCACGGGATGGCTCCGATGGTTTCGCATTGCCACCAGCTCGGTCTCGTCGAGGCCCAGTCGGTGCTTCAGACCGAGGCCTTCTCTGCCGGTGTCTCGTTCGCCCGGTCGGAAGGCATCATCCCCGCCCCGGAGAGCTCGCACGCTATCGCGGCCGTCAGGCGGATCGCAGACGAATGCAGGCAGTCCGGCGACGAGAAGACCATTCTCTTCAACATGAGCGGGCATGGCCACTTCGACATGGCGGCCTACGATAACTACCTCGACGGCAAGCTCGAGGACTACGCGTATCCTGAAGAGAAGATCAAAGAGGCGATGAAGAAGCTGCCCAAAGTGTGAGGCAGGCTGGGCGGCGTAGAGCCGCCGGGCTCGGGGGAGGCGTACCGCCTTTTTCGGGTCGAGTATGATCGTTCTTTCCGGGCGGCGCCCCTCGGGGCGCCGCCCCTTTTTGCGGCGCCGCCGCGCCCGCCTGGGCCCCGGCTACTCGCCCGCGACGTCGAGCAGCGACGCCATCTGCTGCGCGTTACGCGGGGCGTAGTCCGCGAAACAGTTGTTGAACATGACATAGGTGGTCGGCGCCTGCTTCTGCAGGCGCCGGACCGGCTCCACCCACTCGGTCAGTTCCTCCGCCGAGTAGAGGTAGTTGAAACGCTCGGCGGCCGTCTTGACCCGGGCGTTCCAAGTGAGGGCGTTGCGGCCGTTGAAGCGCACGTAGGCTATGTCGGAGGTCGCGGCGGCGACGGGTGGCAGCGCGTTCGCCCTGTCGATGCGGGGCTCGTCCACACAGACGTAGGACGCTCTCACCGAAGCGAGCAACTCCAGGGTCTCCTCCAACTCCTCCGTCTCTACCCAGGACATGTGCCGGAATTCCACGGCCATCCTGTCGGGGGCCAGCCGGTGGGCGCTCTGCGCGATGTACTCCCGGTTGGCTTCGTTGGCCACGAAATACGGCGGGAACTGCATGAGGATCAGGCCGAGCTTGTCCTCGGCGCGCAACGGCTCGAGCGCTTCGCTGAAGCAGGCGAAGGCGTCCTCCCGCAGAGAGGGTGCCGGGTGGAGGATGCGGCCGCCGCGATCCAGTTCGAACGTGTGGCCTTCCCGCAAAGGCGGAGGGAGCTGCTCGGGCTTCACACCGTGGCGCGTCAGCATGCCGAACGCCTTGATGTGAAAGACGAAGCCCGGCGGAGTCCTCTCCGCCCACAGCCGGGCGGTGGCGGGCGTGGGTATGCCGTAGTAGCTCGAGTCCACCTCGACGGTGTCGAAACGGTCGGCGTAGTAGCGCAGCCGGTCGGCGGCCGTCCGCGCGGACGGCGGATACCAGGCCCGCACCATGGTCGGGTCGGTCCAGGAACAGGTGCCCACTCGGATGCCGGACATGCCCTAAGGATATACTTGGACGAGGATGGATGCCCAAGAGCCACCCATGAGACCTCGTTTATTCCTCACCCGGCGTATCCCGGAGTCCGGCCTCGCACTGATCCGGGGAGCCTTCGCGGTGACCGGCGGTGAGGAGGACCGGCCGCTGGAGCGGGAGTCACTCCTGCGCGGAGTGGCGGGCGCCGACGCGCTGCTCTGCCTGCTCACCGAGACGGTGGACGCACCGGTCATGGACGCCGCGGGGCCCCGCCTGCGAGTGATCTCGAACATGGCGGTGGGAGTCGACAACATCGATGTGGCCGCCGCCACCGCTCGCGGCATCCTGGTCACGAACACGCCGGGCGTGCTGACCGACGCGACGGCCGACCTCACCTGGGCCCTTATCCTGAGCACGTTGCGGCGGGTGGTCGAAGGTGACCGGATGGTCCGGGAGGGCCGCTTCGAGCTCTGGAGCCCGTTCATGCTGCTCGGTCGCGCCGTCGCGGGCTCGACCCTGGGGATCGTGGGCATGGGGCGCATCGGGCAGGCCGTGGCCCGGCGGGCGGCCGGTTGGGACATGGAAGTGATCTACACGAGAAAGAGCGGTCCCCTGCCGGCGGACCAGACACCTCCGGGAGCGCGCTGGCAATTCCGCCCCGGGCTCGACGAACTGCTGGGCGAGGCAGACATCGTGAGCCTTCACGTGCCCCTGCTTCCCGAGACCAGGCGTCTCATCGGGGCCCGCGAGTTGGCGCTCATGCGGCCAGGATCGTTCCTGATCAACGCGTCGCGAGGCCCGGTCCTCGACGAGGCAGCCCTGGTGCAGGCGCTGAAGAGCGGCCACCTGGCGGGGGCGGGGCTCGACGTCTACGAAGAGGAGCCCCGTTTGGCTCCAGGGCTGGCCGACCTGCCCAATGTCACTCTCCTGCCTCATCTCGGCAGCGCCACAGTCGAGACCCGGGGGCGCATGGCGGAACTGGCGGCCCTCAACGCAATCGCCGCGGTGCGGGGCGAGCCCATCCCACATCTGGTGAACCCGGAGGTGCAGCGCTCTGAGGCGCTGCGCGCCGACGTGGCGCGGACCGGGGAGCTCCGCTCATGATGGCGCGACCTGCCAAAGCGCGGAACGCCGCCGCGCTCCAGCCTACCGTCGGCGAGGGCCGCCGGCTCCTGTCCCTTCTGCTGCTGGCCCTTCTCGTCGCCGGCATCGCAGTCTGGACGGCCGCCTGCGCGCCGGACGACAGTGGCCCGGATTCGACCTCGTCCTCCACTGATTCCGCCTCCGCTCCGACCGGGGACATCGAGGCTGCGGTGGGGGAAGAGATCGAAGTGGGCAAGGCCCTCGTCACTGTGCGCGCCATGCAGCCGACCTTCAATCCGGTCGCGCCTGAGCAGCGGCTGAGCGAACAGGATCCCGCGGCCCCAGAGGGGGACGAGTCCTTCTATCAAGCCTACGTCAAGGTTCAGAACGACGGAGTGACCCCCATACGGGTGGACGCCGAGGACTTCGCCTGCGCAGTGGGGAATTCGGTCGTGGGCATCGAACCCAGCTGGTCGGGCCCGCCGGCCCGCAGTCTCCTGAAGGACAGCTCCATCGACCTGCTGGTGACCTTCAAAGCCAAAGCCGGCTACGAGCCGGTTCTTCTCTACAGCCCGTCATGGTACGACGGGACGATCCGGGTGCGCCCCGCGACCACCGGGTCCACCCAGGGCACGTAGCTCCTCAGCCCAGCAGGTACAGCAAAAAGACCAGATCGTCCGTCGATTCCAGGGCGTGAGGCTGGCCGGCCGGCATGTAGAAGAACGAGCCGCGCTTGCTTTCGTACGTTCGGTCGCCGATGGTGATCTTGCCCTCGCCGCCCAGAACGTGGATGGTGGCCGGCCTGCTCGCCGCATGAGACGACATCTTCTGGCCGGTGCTCATCATGAAGAGGGAGATGTTGACCAGCTTCGGCCGGTCGACCAGCGTCTTACTGACGATGCCGCCTTCGGCGAATTGCATCATCGCCTCGAGCTCGCCCGCCCAGTTCTCGTCCGCGTCCGGTCGCGCCGGTCCTGCCGCGGGTTCCTTCCACTCCTCCATCTCGGCCTCCTTGGTGCGCCATGTGGGTACAACGCGGCGGGTGAAGACCCGGCGCCGCTAGCGGAGTGCTATCTGCCCGTCCCGCTCAGTAGGTGGTCGGAAGACCTGTTGCTTCTCTTACCTTCTCCATGACCTGCTGGGCGACGGCTCGGGCCCGCATGCCCCCGTCCCTGAGGACGTCCGTCACGTAGCCCGGATCGGCTTCCAGCTCGCGCCGGCGCTGGCGGGCGGGCGCGAAGCACTCGTCAACGAGCTCGAGCAGGCGCTTCTTCACCTCTCCATATCCCATGCCCCCGGCCTTGTAGCGGGCCTCCCACTCGGCCGTCTCCTCGGAAGAGGCGAGCAGGCTAAGAAGCAGGAACGGCGTTGATTCGACCGGGTCCTTGGGATCCTCCACAGGCGTGGAGTCGGTGACGATCGACATGATCTTCTTCTTGAGGTCCTTACCCTCGTCGAAGATCCCGATCTCGTTCCCGTAGCTCTTGGACATCTTGCGCCCGTCGACGCCCGGCACCACCGCCGTGGAATCGAGGATATACGGCTCGGGTATGACGAACACCTCGCCGAACTGCTGGTTGAACTTGCCGGCGATATCGCGGGTCATCTCCAGGTGCTGCTTCTGGTCCTGCCCAACGGGGACCAGGTCGGAGAGGTAGATAAGGATGTCGGCCGCCTGGAGCACCGGGTAGGCGAACAGCCCGTGGTTGGGCGCCATGCCCTGGGCGATCTTGTCCTTGTAGCCCACCGCCCGCTCGAGCATGCCCATGGGCGTGACGCAGGAGAGAATCCAGGCGAGCTCGGTGACCTCGGGCACGTCTTGCTGGGCAAAAAGGGCCGATTGCTCCGGATCGAGTCCGAGGGCCAGGAAGTCGAGAGCCACTCCCATCGTGTACTCACGAAGGAGGGCGGCCTCCTGCACCGACGTGAGTGCGTGATAACTCGCGATGAAGTAGAAGGGCTCGTTCCCGGCCTGCAGAGAGATGTACTGCCGCAGGGCGCCGAAGTAGTTGCCCAGATGAGGCCGGCCCGAAGGCTGTATGCCGGAAAGGATGCGCATGACGCCGCATAGTGTAGCCGAGGCGGGAGGTGCCGGCCAAACGGTATACACATATCAACTTTCGCGCTAAAGTGGCTGGTGCACCGGCGCCGTCAGGCGGCGCTAGTGCCTGCGCGCCTATGAGCCGTTCGGGTGAGGAGGGTAATCGTGAGGGAACTGGAGGTCGCCCGGATAACCGAGGCGGTGGCCACACTGGCTGTCAAGGCCTGTACCTATCTGGGTGACGATCTGGTCGCCTTCTTCGAGAAAGCCGCCGAGCGCGAGGAGTCCCAGACGGGCAAGGACATACTCGCCCAGTTGCTGGAGAACTCGCGCCTCGCCCGGGACAAGAATATGCCGCTCTGCCAGGACACCGGTTTGGCCGTCGTATTCCTCGAGATAGGTCAGGACGTGCACCTGGTCGGAGGAGACCTGGAGACCGCGGTCAATGAGGGCGTCCGCAGAGGATATGGCGAAGGCTACCTCCGCAAGTCTGCGGTGGCCGATCCGATCGGGGCCCGGCTGAACACCGGGGACAACACCCCTGCCATGCTTCACATGAGGATAGTGCCGGGCGACAAGGTCCGCGTTATCGTGGCGCCCAAAGGCGGCGGCGCCGAGAACATGAGTGCCCTGGGAATGCTGAAGCCCTCGCAGGGCAGGCAAGGAGCGGTCGACTTCATCGTCGACACCGTCAGCAAGGCCGGCCCGAATCCCTGCCCGCCCATCATCGTGGGCGTCGGACTGGGAGGCACGTTCGAGAAGGCGGCCTACATGGCTAAGCACTCCCTGTTGCGCGGGGTCGGATCGACCAACCCGGATCCGCGCCTGGCCGAGTTGGAAGACGAGATCGAGCGGCGGTGCAACGCCCTCGGCATCGGGCCGGCGGGGCTGGGCGGCATCACCACCGTCATCGACGTCTTCATCGAGGAACTGCCCGCGCACATCGCCAGCATGCCGGTGGCCGTCAACATCCAGTGTCATTCGGCGCGACACAAGGAGGTGGTTCTCTGATGGGAGGCGAAGGCAGCACAGGCGAGCGCGCCGCCCTCAAGATCACCACTCCGCTCACCGACGAGATCGTCGAATCGCTCCACGCCGGCGACCGCCTCCTGATCAGCGGGACCATCTACACGGGCCGGGACGCCGCGCACAAACGGCTGATAGCGCTGGTGGACAAGGGTGAGCCGCTACCGATCGACATTCGGGGGCAGATCATCTACTTCGTCGGTCCGACCCCGCCCAAGCCGGGTGAGGCCATCGGGTCGGCCGGGCCCACCACCTCCGGCCGCATGGACGCCTACTCGCCCAAACTGCTCGACCTCGGTCTCAAGGGAATGATCGGCAAGGGCTCGCGCAACGAGGCGGTCAAGGAAGCACTCAAGCGCGACAAGGCTGTTTATCTGGGGGCCACGGGTGGCGCCGGCGCGCTCCTGTCGCAGCGCATCGTGGCCGCGAAAGTGGTGGCCTACGAGGATCTGGGTCCGGAAGCCATCCGCGAGCTGCTGGTCAAGGACTTCCCGGTCGTGGTGATCAACGATATGTACGGCGGCGACCTCTACGTGGAAGGCCGCAAGGAGTACGAGAGGAAGGTGGATTCTTGAGCGCAAAACCTCGCGAGACCGCCAACGTAGGGGCGGGCCTCTGGAAAGCGACAGGCATGTGGGCCTGGTTGTTCTTCCGGATCAGCGGTCTCATCCTCGTCTTTTATCTCGGTGTTCACATCATCGTCATCTCCACGGGCCACTTCGACAAGCTCGACGCCCTCCTGAAGGCCTTTGACAACCCGATCGCCGTGCTGGCCGACCTCGCTTTGGTTGTCGCCGTCCTGTACCACGCGCTCAACGGGGTACGCATCATCCTGATGGATCTGGGGATCGGTATCCACCGCCACAAGATCATGTTCTGGTCGGCCATGGCGGTCGTCGTCGTCTGCTTCGCCGTGTTCGCCTGGGTGGCCTTCACCTTTATCGCCACCGGCAAGGGGGTGATGTAGATGAAGGCCGAGACCATCTCCACACACCGGGGCGGGATGTGGGCCTGGCTGTTCCAGCGCATCACCGCGGTTCTGCTCATCGTCTGCCTGGCCATCCATCTGGCGGCCACGCACATCGCCAACATCGGCGAGCTGGACATGGAAAACATTGGGGCCAGGCTCGCCAACCACGGGCTGACGGCCGTCGACATCATCCTCTTGGCGGCAGGCATCTATCACGCGCTCAACGGGCTCCGCATGGTGCTCATGGACTACTGGTTCACGTCCCGCGCGCGGGCCCTCGGGCTCACCATCGCTCTTTGGGTGGTGGGCGTCGTGGCCCTCGGATATGGGATCTGGGCGCTTTGGCCCTGGATCGGTTAGGGAAGGTGACTGAGTAATGATCCATCATGACGTGATCGTTGTCGGCGGCGGCCTCTCTGGGCTGCGCGCTGCTATCGAAGCCAAGCGCGCCGGCGTCGACGTCGCCGTCCTCTCGCAGGTCCACCCGGCCCGCAGCCACTCCGGTGCGGCGCAAGGCGGTATCAACGCGGCTCTGGGCAATCACCCGGACGGCCACGACGACACCTGGGAGAAGCACGCGTTCGACACCACCAAGGGCGGCGACTACCTGGGCGACCAGGATGCCATCATGAAAATGACCCAGGACGCCATACGGGTCATCTACGAGATGGACCACTGGGGCTGTCCCTTCAGCCGCTATGAAGACGGGCGCATAACCCAGCGGCCCTTTGGCGGCGCCGGCTTCCCCCGCTGCTGCTACGGCGCCGACAAGACGGGCCAGTATCTGCTGCATACCCTGGTCGAGCAGGCCTACCGGTTCGGCGTCAAGTTGTACGTGGAGCAGTACGTGTGCAAGCTCATCGTTCACGACGGTGTGTGCCAGGGCGTGGTGGCCTACGACATGATCCGCGGCGGCTTCGAGGCCTTCAACGCGAATGCCGTCGTCATCGCCACCGGCGGTTCGGGTCGGATCTACTCCAACTCCACAAACGCGCTCATCAACACCGGCGGTGGCATGGCCCTGGCCTACCACGCTGGGGTGCCTCTCAAGGACATGGAGTTCATCCAGTTTCATCCCACCGGTCTTTTCTCCACCAACATCCTCATGACCGAGGGGGCCCGTGGGGAAGGCGGCTACCTTCTCAACGGCCTGGGAGAGCGCTACATGGAGAAGTACGCGCCCAAGTTCATGGAGTTGGCACCCCGTGACATCGTCGCCCGGGCCGGCCAGACCGAGATCAACGAAGGCCGGGGTATCAATGGCCAGCCGTACGTGTTCCTTGATCTGCGCCACCTCGGCGCCGAGAAGATCCTGGAACGTTTGCCCGGTATCCGCGACCTGGCCATCCACTTTGAAGGCGTAGACCCTATTGAGGAGCCGATTCCGGTGGTGCCCAGTCAGCACTACACCATGGGTGGTATCGACACCGACTTCGACGGCGCCACGCCGATGCCCGGCCTCTACGCCGCCGGTGAATGCGCCTGCGTGAGCGTCCACGGTGCCAACCGGCTTGGGGGAAACTCCCTGCTCGAGACCATCGTCTTCGGCCGGCGCTCCGGAGCGGAGGTGGTGCGGTATCTGGAGGGACGCGCCGACCAACGGCCGCCGAACGCCCGGACGGCGTTCGCCGCCGTTCAGGCCATGGAGGACAAGATCGACCGGCTCAGCAGCGCCGCCGGCGCCGAGAACGCCTATGCGCTCCGCAACGAGATGGCGGACGTGACCCGAGACCACTTCGGCGTGTTCCGCGACGAGCAGACCATGAAGGCCGGCCTCGAGAAGCTTCTCACCGTCAAAGAGCGTTCCAAGAACGTGGGGCTGCGCTGGACTGGCCAGGTCTTCAACCTCGACATGATCCGTACGGTGGACCTGGAAAGCATGATCGACGTCGCGCTTGCCATGGCGGCGGGAGCTCTGGCGCGGAACGAGTCGCGGGGAGCCCACTTCCGGACCGACTACAACAAGCGGGACGACGCCAACTGGCTCAAGCACACGCTGGCTTACTACCGGCCGGATGAAGCCGGCCCCCGGCTCGACTCGAAGCCGGTCACGCTCGGCACCTTCGAGCCCCAGGAGCGGGTGTACTGATGACAGAGATCACGTTTCGCATCAAGCGGCAAGACCCGGCCAGCAAGAAGGATCCCGAAGCTCGTTGGGAGGAGTACACCGTCCCCTACGAGGGGAACCTCACCGTGCTCGAGGGTCTCTTCTACATCCAGGAGAGGTACGACGGCAGCCTCTCCTTCCGTTACTGCTGCCGCGCCTCCATCTGCGGCAGTTGCGCCATGTACATCAACGGGGCATACCGGCTTGCCTGCCAGACCAACGTCAAGCACCTTCCCACCGTCCACTCGGCCAACCCCACGGTTACGGTCTCCCCCATGCCGCACGTGCCTCTGGTGAAGGACCTGGTGTGCGACATGGACGGGTTCTTCGACAAGTACGAGTACATCAAGCCCTGGCTCATCCGCAACTCGGCGGAGCCGGAGAAGGAGATCCCGCAGTCGCCCAAGGATCGTAAGAAGCTGGACATGCCTATCGACTGCATCCTCTGCGGGTGCTGCTACTCGAGTTGTCCATCGGTCTGGGGCGAGGAGAACTACATCGGCCCGGCGGCGCTGCTCAAGGCCTACCGCTTCGAGGTGGACTCCCGGGACGAGGCCCGCAAGGAGCGTCTGCCGCTCTTCGATAACGAGCGTGGTGTCTACCGCTGTCACACCATCATGAACTGCCAGGAAGCCTGCCCGAAGGAGTTGAGCCCGACCGAGGGCATCCAGTGGCTCAAGAAGGCGGCGGTCAGGCGGAGGCTGTTCGGCCGGTTGAAGTAGCGGGCGGGGCCTCGTCGGACAGCGCCGCGCCGGGTGGCTCTAGCCCCCGAGGAACTCCGCCGGCGAGAGGACAGTGATGTCGGCCGGCAGCCGGTAGCGCTGCGGGACCCGGACTTTGGTAGTACTGTGTCCGCGTCGACTTCCGACGCCTACACCGGAGGATGCCGTGCCCCTCATCATCGTCAAGATGCTCGAAGGCCGGAGCGTGGAACAGAAGCGCCGCCTGGCGAAGGCTGTCACCGAGGTGGTGGTCAAGTACACCGGAGCGCCTGAGGACCAGGTCGACGTGATCATCGAGGACTATCCCAGGGAGAACTGGGCGAAAGGTGGGACCCTCTACGCCGACAAGTAGGGGCGCGGGCGGTCAATCGCGCGCGCTCGGCTCCCAGAGCTCGTACGCCGCGGCCAGGAGCGTGACCGGGTGGACTGTCTGGACCGACGCCGCCTCGGCGATCTGAAGGCGGCAGGTGCTGCACTCGCTGGCCACGATATCGGGGTCGACGGTCGCCACGCGTTCGAACAGCGGGGCGCCGGTCAGCATCGACAGGTCGTAGGTACCCTTCTTCATCCCGAACGTCCCCGCCATGCCGCAGCACCCCGCCGCAAGATCGACGACTTCGATCCCCGGGATCTCGCGCAACAGGTCGAGACTGGGACTGCCTACCTGCTGCGCCTTCAAGTGGCAGGGCTGGTGATAGGCGACGCGCTTCACTGACGCCCAGGGAGCAGGGAGAGGCCGGGCGGCCGGCGCCGCGTCCGGACGATCGAGGCGGTAACGGACGAGGAACTCCCCCAGGTCATGAGTCGCGCCGGCCACCAGCGAGCACTCAGGGGTGGCGAGATAGTCGGGATAATGGACCTTGAAGGCGAAGCTGGCGGTGGGCTCGGCCGTCAGCAGGGTAGCGCCCCGCTTCAGCCAGGGCAGGACCGCCTCCACGTTGAACTCGGCGGTTTCCCGGGCGGCACCCGCGTAGCCGTAGAGCATCTCCGGCACGCCGCTGGACCGCTGCTCGGGGAGAACGACCTCTATCCCATGGGCTTCCAGCACCCGTAGGACGGCCAAGCCCAGTCCGGGGTCGTTGTAGCCGGCATAGAGGTCGTAGAAGTAGGCGGCCAGCAGGGGCCGGGCCACGCCTCGCGCCCCCTGTGTGGCTTCGCGTCCAGAGAGGGCCGGGCCGCCGCGAGCCGGGACACCCTTGATAGTCTGGGCGAAGGTCCGGCGGGCGAAACGCGGCATGCGCCGCCGCCGGTCGATGCCGGATACGGGCTCCGCCAGACGCCGGACCAGGGGTTGGGAAAGGAGTGGGTTGGCGAGCGGAGCGAGCCGGCGACCAAGGGCCGACGTGGCCTCGGCGTGTCCGAGAAGGGCATCGGTGGGCGACCCGTGGTGCGCTTCCCGGTACTTGCTCTTGGCCTCCAGCATCAGCTTGGGGACGTTGACGTTGGAGGGGCACTCGACCGCGCACATCCCGCAGACGATGCAGTAGTCGGTCACCACTTTGGCGGCGGCTTCACCATACGAAGAAGCAGGGTCGATCATCCCGGTGATGATCCCTCGCAGAAGGTTGGCCTTTGCCCGGGGCGACGCATGCTCGCGCCGGGTGGACTTGTAGGTGGGGCACATCGTCGTCACGACCACGCTCTTGCACTGACCGCAGCCGTGGCACTTCTCGATCTCGCGCTCGTACTCGCTCGCGGGGAAATGCAGGATGGGTCGCTGGGGCAGGGTCCGGTAGTCGAAGCCGTACCGCAGATGCCCAAGCAGACTCCCGCTCTGCTCCTGCGGCCCGACCTTCTTTCCGGGGTTCATCACGCCCTCCGGATCGAACGCATTCTTGACCAGCGAAAACAGCGAATACACGGTATCCCCGTACATCTCCCGGAGGTAGGGGGTCCGCAGGAGACCGTCCCCATGCTCGCCCGACATGGTGCCCCGTATCCCGCGCACGTATCCGGAGACCTCGTCATAAACGCGCTGCATCGTTCGCAGGTCGTCAGGATCTTTGGGATCGAGCAGGGGCCGGGTGTGGATGTTCCCGTCGCCTACATGCCCGTACATGACGGCGTCGACCTTCTCCCGGTCGAACAGCTTCTGCAGGAAGTCGACATATCCCGGGACCTCGCTCGGGTGCACCGTGACGTCCTCGATGAAGGGGAGCGCCCGCCGCGGTCCGGGCATGCGCAGCGCCAGGGCCACCGCCGATTTGCGGACGGTCCACAGACGCGCGGCCTCCTCGGCGGTCTGGGCGCGCACCACCTTGATGGCCTCAGTGCCGTCCAGGTGCCGGCGCAGCGCCGCGAACTTCTCGTCGATCTCGCCGTCGTCTTCTCCCTCGAACTCGACGAGCAGCGCCGTATCGGTCCGCTCCGGGAGCATCGCGTCCATCCGGGAGTCGTGCTTCCGCACGAGGGCGAGGAAGCGGGAGTCCATGATCTCCACTGCGCTCGGCTCGAGAGCGAGGATGCCCGGGACCGCTTCCCCCGATGCGAACACAGACGGGAAGTAGGCCATGGCGATCCCACGCCTACTCGGCAGGGGCACGAGGTTGAGGGTGGCCTCGGTGACCAGGCCCAGGGAACCTTCGGCGCCGACGAACAGCTTCTGAAGGTGGACGAGGCGATCGCCAGGCGCCACGTCGTCCGGGCCGCCGGCCGTGCCGCCCCTGCCGGTCGTCGCACCTCCGCCGGAGACGGCGTCGTCCAAGACCGTCTCCAGCCGGTACCCAGAGCAGTTCTTCACCACTCGGGGCATCGCGCCGGCTATCGTGGCGGCGTTCGCGCGCAACTCGGGGAGGATCCGCGCGAACGCCCGGCCGGCGAGGGTATCGGTGGCCAGGAGCGCGGCCAGCTCCGGTCCATCTTCGCTGAGAGCCCGCGCCCGAAAGACACTCCCACCGGCAAGAACTGCCTCGAGGGCCAGAACGTGGTCCTTCGTCCCGCCATAGGCCACGGTCCGGGCTCCGGACGAATTGGTCCCGATCATCCCGCCCAGGCTGCAGTAGTTCTCGCTGGAGGGATCGGGCGCGAAGAAGGTCCCGAACCCGGCGGCCTGCTGGTTGAGCAAGGCCATCACCAGCCCGGGTTGGACCCGGGCCCACGAGCCGTCGGGCGCTATCTCGAGCACCCGGTTCATGTAGCGGGTGAAGTCCACCTGGATGCCGGCACCCACGGCGCCTCCGGCAAGACCGGAGCCCATGCCGCGGCCTATCAGCGGGATCGTGTGTTCCGCCGCATATTCGACCAAGCGTACGACGTCCTCGGTATCCCGTGGCGACACCACCCCCAGCGGCTCCACCTGGTTGAGCCCGGCGTCGGTGGCGTAGAGAAAGCGCGAGACGTCGTCGAACTCCACATCGCCCCGGAGCAGCCGGCGAAGGTCGCCGGCGATGCGGCCGGTGTCGGTGCCGGGGCCGCGCGCGACCGCGCGGCCGCCGGCCGGGACCCCACTTGCTTCAGAGGGACCGTGTGTCACTTCAGAGGTATCACCGGCAGCAGAAGATGCGACGGATATTCAGCGTTGTGGTAGACGCTGTGCGTAACCGTCTTGCTGCTACAGACGTGGTTGCCGATGTACTCGATGTTGCTGAGTCCGGCGGTGCCCGTCGGCACGTCGAGGCTCGTGATGTCGACGCAGATGCGATGGCCGCGTAGGAACATGTTGGCGGTCGAGAGCAACTCGACCTGGTACTCGTTGATCTCACCCGGCGTCGCGGGCTGCTGGGCATCACGGGTCAACTTGACGAATGGGGCCCATGGCTTGGTCCTCTTGGGATCGAGGGCGCGGTGCGATGCCTTGAGCCAGCCGCGGGTGAGCTCTCGTTCGGGCAGGTCGCCCGGCACAAAGCGTTCGCCCTCCCGTTGCGTACGGACGGACACGTCCGGGCCCACATCGGAGAGGACGATGATCCAGTTGGTGTCGTCCTGGTCCAGAGCGGCATGGATGGTGAGCGAGCACGGTCCCACCACGAGAAGGTCGTCAGGCAGTGGCTCGGTCATGTAGCGGAGCCGCTCCACCTTCATGGTCTTCTTGAGCGGCATCTGGGTGAACACGTCGGGGTCGGGATTGTAGCTCTGGGTCTCGGCGCTGGGCAGCGACTCCTCGGTGGTCAGCCTCTCCCAGCTATCGAGGTAGAACTTGGTCCACTGCGTCTCGGGGACCGGCCAGTCGCCGTACGTGCGCCACTTGTTCTCGCCCATGACCCACACTTTGACCGGCGGGTCGTTCTCGGCCCCGTTGTCGATGCCCTTGAGCCAGTGGTCATACCAGCGGATGATGTCGTCGTGCATGTCGTGGAAGGGGCGCTCCATGTGAGCAGGCCCGTTGAAGAGCAGCCGCTTCTTTGGCGAGTTCTGGGCGTTCACGAACCAGTGCTGCGCGCCCTGCCAGTGCATCTTGTAGGTGTAGGCGTACGCCCCGGAGCCACAGACGAACGGGATCTTCACCTTCTGGAAGTTCTCCTCGCTCTTCTCCAGAAGCTCCGGGTAGTCGTACGGGTCGATGAGCGTCCAGAAGGTCATGCCCTGGCGTTGCCCCTTCTGCGTGAGGATGTTCCACAGGTGGGCGTACATCCTGTAGTCGGGGTTGTTCATCGCCCGTTCCCACTTCTCCTCATCCGCCGGAGACAGAGGGCCCGGCTGCCCGCAGGGCTCGTGAACGCAACTGAACATACCCAGCAGGTAGGGCATCATTTGGAAGACGCCGCCCGGATGGAACTCTCGGACGCTCCACATGCCGCTGTAGCCGCCCATGGAGTCGTAGGGGTAGATGGCCTTGAGGGCTGGATGTCCCTGCACCGCCGCCCGGAACTGCTCGCCGCCGAACGCGGAGATGCCGATCATCCCCACGTTCCCGTCGCACCACGGCTGCTGGGAGATCCACTCGATCATGTCGTAGTGGTCCGTCGGGTTTTCCGGGTCGTACTCGCCCTCCGACTTGCCCACCCCGCGGAGTTCCGCGATCACGTGCGCGTACCCGTTTGCCACGAGCCGTTTGGTGTCCCCGCCCTCGACCACGCCATACCAGAGCGAGGCGTACGCCGGCTGAGGGGGCAGGGCTTCGGCTATCTCCGGGCGCTGGAGGTCCTTGTTGTGGACGGCGCAGGTGTAGAGGACCGGATGAGCGCCCGCGGCCTTCGGCCGGTAGACATCGACGGCTAGACGCACCCCGTCGCGCATCGGCACCATGACGTCGCGCTCCTGGATCATGTTCTCGTAGACGGGTTCGTCGAGTGCCACCTCATCTCCTTTCATCGTGAGCGGCTGAGAAACTGGGCTGTGGCCGCTGGACTGCGCTGGGCGGCGCCATCACATGCCCACGATAGCGCAGTCGCGCGCTTCGTGAGAGAATCTCCGGAAGTCCCGCCGTCTCGGCGGCGGGAACCAAAAACCTTCGAGTCTGCGAGGGAACCAAGCACCATGGAACGCGGCGCGTCCGCCTGTCGAACAAAGGGGGTGAGTCATGCTTGCCATTCTCAAAACCACCGAAACGGGTCTAGAGCGATTGGAGGAGTTCGAACCGGGCTCCTGGATCGACCTGGTCAGCCCCACCGAGGAAGAACTACGACGAGTAAGCGAAGAGCTGAACATCCCGCTCGACCTGCTGAGTGGTCCTTTGGACGAGGAAGAGAAATCGCGCGTCGAGATGGAGGACGGACTCACCTACGTGATCGTCGACATCCCGGTCCTCGTAGTGGAGGACGACGAGCGTAGCTACGCCACGATCCCGCTGGGGATGATCGTCCACCCGGAATACTTCATAACCATCTGCCTGCGCGTCAACCCGATCCTTGGCGAATTCGAGCGGGAGAACATCCGCACCTTCTTCACCTACAAGAAGACGCGATTCCTGTTCCAGATCCTGCAGCAGATATCGGCCTTCTACCTGCGTTATCTGTACCGGATCGACCGGGAGACCGACAAGCTGGAAAAGGAGCTCCGAGCCTCTTTGAAGAACGCGGAGATCTTCGATCTCCTCAGCCTCCAGAAGGCCCTGGTCTACTTCACCACCTCGCTCCGCTCGAACGACGCGGTGCTGCAAAAACTCCTCCGGGGCAAGACCATCAGGATGTATGCGGAGGACGAGGACTTGCTGGAGGACGTGATCGTCGAGAACAAGCAGGCGTCGGAGATGGCGAAGATCTACACGGACATCCTTGTGGGGATGATGGACGCGTTCACCTCGGTGATCTCAAACAACCTGAACCAGGTGATGAAGCTGCTGACCTCCATCACCATCATGCTGTCGATCCCGGTCATCGTGTCGTCGTTCTACGGGATGAACGTGAAGCTTCCTTTCATGAACTACGCCCATGCGTTCACGCTGGTGATCGTCATAGCGGTCGTCGGTGTTGTGGGCTTCTTCCTGGTGTTTTGGAGGAAGCGCTACTTCTAGGGCGGACCAGCTCGCTCCCCAACTGAGTGGGAGAAGCGATAGCGGTCCCCGGGGAGGAGTCGCACAGGCTTCTGTGCGCAGCCGGAGGGGGACCGCTATCGCTTCTCTTCTAGCGCCAGGGTGAGAGGGGCGGCGTCGACGTCTGGCGGGGTCTGCGCCGGGCCCGGGGTGCCGCGGGCTCGAGCAGGCTCAGTTCGTCCATGATCTCCAGGGTCTCGATGGGCACCACCCGCATGCGCTTGACCCCGAGCAACACGAGGAACCCGGCGGTGATGAAGACGACCGCCGCCGGGCCTCGGATGCCGTAGGCGCCGGACACCGTCTGGACAAGGACATACCACCATGCGTTGAGCCAGCCGATGTCGTTGCCGACCGCCAGGTATGCGTACAGAAGCACGGGGACGATCAGGCCGAGAAGCAGCAGCGGCCCGTTGCTGAGGAAGCGATGCCGCCATAAAGCTCCCGAGTAGACCGGTTCCGCGAAACACGTCGTGAGCGGCCAGGCCCATGCAACCGTCAGGCACGGCAGCAGGAGGAACGGCGATCGGGAAAGCATCAGGGCGAGCCCGAACAGTAGGCTGAGGAAACCCGCGCAGAGGCGGCTCATCTCGGTGGCCGCCCGCGATTCCCGTGGCCTCAGGTAACCGAGGAAGTGCCGGGAAATGACGAAGAGCGCTCCTCCGAGCAGGATAAGGAGCAGCGTCGGCCCCAGGCGCGGGTTCGTCGCGGGACCCGGCGTGGTCGGCACCTGACCGCTGTACAGGGGGATCAGACCCCACTGCGCGAGCGCGTACGCCAGGAGGAAGATCAGCGCCAGCGGGATGGCGAACGAGAAGAGGTTGCGCACGTGCATGAGGGCGCCGTGGGGCGTTATCCGAGACGTGAACAGCCAGATGAGCAAGGCGGCTATGGTCGGCAGCAACATGAGAGCGGCGAGCAGGGTCACCGCCCGGCTGGTGAGGTAGCGCCCCGAGCTGAGAACCAGCGCAGTACCCGGGTCCGCGGGGATCTCGGGTTCGGCGTCGAGAGACATGATCAGCCGCTCGATGGCCGCGCCCTGGGTCGATAGGCCGGCTGCCGTGGGGTTGCCACTGGTTTCGTCGTAGAGGCGCAGAGACGCGATGCCCCGGCTGAGACCCGCGACCTGGTCACCGCTCGACAGAGCCAGCGCGTGGTCCGCCGACTGCGACGGGAGGCCGGGCACCTGGAGCGCCAGTGCGGATTTCAGGAGCACTCGACCCCCGAGTTGCACGTACCAGCCCGGGGTCGTGTTCTGCGGAGCGGTCACTCCGGCCTGCAGCGCCCGGGTGCGTTCCTTGCCCAGTCCCTGGAACGAGAGGATGGTCGAGATACTGGGGGTCAGATCGCTCGTGTCCAGAAAGTGGTCTATTCCCAGCCCCCCGCTGCTCGCGTCCTCGGTGGAGAGGAAGATCAGAGTCTTCTGGTGGGGGCGTGAGGCGAAGACCTGCACCAACTCCATCAGCACCGCGGTCCCGCTGGAGTAGGCCAACGGGTCGACCTTGACGACGGCGGGGGTGTCGCGCGGGGCCGAAATGAGGATGGCCTGGTCTCCCGAGCCCTGCAGGACGAGCCCGATGTTCCGCAGAGTCACTTCCCTATTCCCAAGCGGGGCCTGGTAGGGGTCAACGATGGGGGTGCCGAACGCGGAGAGCTTCTCCTCCATCCAGCTCGTGACGCCCGCGGCGTCTTCGGAATCCAAGCTCCGTTCCGGGTAGTAGCGCCACATGTCCTCGGCGAGGCGGAAAGCGCGGTTGGCGTCGAAGAACGTCGGCCCGATGGCCACCTCGACGCTCGAAGCGGGGGAGGAGATGGACAGAAAGACCACCCCGCAGGCGAGGACGACGAGAGCCGCACAGACGGCATACGCTATCTTCCTCAGTTGCCGGACCCGGTCGACGAGGCGCCGGCGGATAGTGAGGGGCATCAAGGACTCCCGTTCTTTCGAGGACGGTGAATTCTATGCTGGTATTGCCGTTGTGACAAATCGGAGGTCGTGGGCTCGTGCTATCCTTCGCACGGCTGCCGTGTCGGAGGGGTGATTCATGTCGGCCAAGCTGATAAGCATAGAGGATGCGCGAAGCCGCGTACTTGCCGAGGCTTCGCCGCTACCCGCCGAGACCGTTCCGCTGTCCGAGGCTGTCGGCTCCGTGCTGGCCGAGGACATAATCGCGTCGCACAGCGTGCCCCCCTTCGATAATTCGGGCATGGATGGCTATGCCGCCCGTGCGGCCGACCTCGTGGACGCGGCATCCGGGTCGCCCGCGAGGCTCCTTATTGCCGAGACCATCCCCGCCGGTCACGTGGCTACGAGGAGTCTGGGGCCGGGCGAGGCGGCCAGGATAATGACCGGCGCTCCTCTCCCCCAGGGCGCCGACACCGTGGCGCAGTCCGAGATCACGTCCGAGGAAGACGGGTACGTCCTTGTCTACGAAACGGTCAAGCCCGGCAAGAACATCCGGCGGGCGGGCGAAGACGTCCCGGCGGGCGATCGGGTGCTTGCCGCGGGCACCGCGTTGGGGCCCGCGGAGATAGGCGTGCTTGCGAGCCTGGGTCACGCCCGGGTGCTCGTCCACCGGCGGCCCCGTGTGGCCGTCATCTCCACCGGCAGCGAGCTCGTAGAGGTCGACCAGCCGCTCGGTCCCGGGCAGATCCGCAACTCGAACAGCTATTCGATCCGGGCTCTGTGCCGGCAACTCGGCGTGGAAGCCACGCCTTTCGGTATCGTCCCCGACGACTACGAGGCCACCCGCCGGGCGATCCAGGCGGGGCTCGAGTACGACGTGGTCCTCACGTCAGGCGGAGTCTCGGTCGGACGGTTCGACTTCGTCAAGGACGTGCAGGACGAACTCGGCGTCGAGCGACGGTTGTGGGGCGTGGCGATGAAACCGGGCAAGCCCCTCGTGTTCGGAGTGCGAGGCGGCACGCTGGTCTTTGGTCTCCCTGGGAACCCGGTGTCGGCCATGGTCTCGTTCGAGCTGTTCGTCAGACCCGCCTTGCTTCGACTGATGGGGTACCGCAAGACGACCCGCCCTCTCTACCAGGCGATCATCGAAGAGGACGTAGCCAACGCCGACGGCAGGACCTATGTGGTCCGCGTGAGGGCCTGGAGGGAAGACGGCACGTGGCATGTCAGCTCCACCGGGGCCCAAGGATCCGGCATCCTGCGCTCCATGGTGGGCGCCAATGGGCTGGCCTTCGTGCCCGGTGGCGCCCGGGGAGTGCACGCTGGCGAGGAGATCGAGTTTCTTCTGCAGCGCGAGGACCTCGAGGAACCCTGATAGCAGCCTGAACGCGGTGTCTCCGCCGGTTGTCTCCAGGGCCCGGTGGGGCTACAATGAGAACAATGAGGGAGTCAATTCGACAACGGCTCGGGGGAGATGAAAGGCGCTCACCCGTGCGGAACAGAGGGACCGGTTAGATAGGCCTGGCAGCCGACGCTGCTGGGCTTTTTTGTTTGCATCTGGAGTCTTGGCTCGGAGTCTGGAAAGGAGATCTGATGGCCAACCACTTCACCCCCGAGGAACTCGCGGCTGAGATGGGTACCGGCACTCGTGACGTGATCCAGTTATGCGTCAAGGAAGGTATCCCCATCTACAAGGGCAAGATCGACCGCAGCCTCCTCACGGCGGTGATGAGGACCAAAGGTATCCAGCTTCCCAAGGCGCAGGTAGCGACGGTGTAGAAAGCAGACGCCCGGCTCGGCGCGCTCGGCGAACGAGGGCCGCGCGCCGGCTACAGCATGGAGCCGGTCGCCCGGGCGGCAGGCCACATGGCGAGGACTCGCGAGGCTTCGGCGAGAAGCCGTTCGCTCGCATGCTGGCGCTCCTCGAGACTGGCGTCAGGCCCGGGGAGGGCCACGAGAAACGCCGCATCACTCTCCTTGTACCAGCGTCGGACTGCCAGCAGCGCATCGAGGTCCCTCTGCGCCACCGCCATGGATATGTTCGCCCCCCAGGCGCTGGAGCGAGTCGCCCACAGAGCGTGCAGCCGGCTCTCGATCTCTTCAGCCATGCTCGAACTCGGCAGAGAGACTGCCTCCCGCAGCCTGCCGTCCCACACCAGGTTCAGGCGCAGCGCCGCGCTGCCGTCTTCACCGACCGCGGGCCAGAGAGCGGCGAACCGCAACGAGAGCGCTTCGGCCAGCGACTGATACGAGCGCCTCACGCTGAGCAGATGATCTCTGGCTTCGCTCACACGCTGCGCCTCCTCGAAGCGCCGCTGCCGCGACAGCGAGTAGACTAGTTCCTCCGCGCGCTCCGCCGGCTCGGCAAAGCTGCTCGAAGCCTGTCCGCCGAGCCATTCGACGATCCCCATGACCAGACCGTCATGTTCCTCTACGACCGGCCGCTCGCTCGCGCAGGGCGCGAGACAGTCGCCGCACTCGAGCCTGACGCAGGGGCGAGTGACGGTGCCACGCGGGCAGTGGCGGATGGGGTAACAGCGATGCAGGAGGTCGAGAGCCTGCCCCATGCGCGCCCGTCCCCGGAAGGGGCCGATGATGAACGGTGCACTCGCCGGACGGGGTCGACGCTCATCTCCGCCCAACCAACGCGGCTGCCGGCTGGTCATGGTGAGCGTGAGTCCGGTACCGGCGCCGCCGATCTTGAGGTACGTGTAGTGCTCCGGCCGGCTACCCTGGACGTTGCACGGAGGCTTGTGTTCGAGGATGAGCTCCTGCTCTCGGACGGCCGCCTCGAGCGGGGTGAAGCTCTCATCCCACTCGATCTGCTCCACTTGGTGCACGGCCTGCCGCATCTTGCGGGTATGGCCCCCGCCGGGCATGAAGTACGAGCGGACCCTTTCCCGCAGCCGGTCCGCCTTGCCTACGTACAGGACCCCTCCGTGCTTGTCGACGAAGCGATAGGTGCCTGGGCAGCGGGGCACATCGCGGGTGAGGCTGAGCTTGTCCATGACCGAACGCGAGGTGGGGCTGACGAAGGCTCGAGCCTCGCCGAGGTGGGTGATCCCCCGCTCCTGGAGGCGGCCGGCCAGGGTCACGAACACGTGACCCGCGGCTTGGGCGTCGGCGAGCGCGCGATGGCAGGCGGTCACCGGGGCGCCGAGGGCGTCGGCCACGGTGCGCAGACGGTAGTTGGGAAGGCCGGGCGCGAGGAGCCGGGCCAACGGGAGAGTGTCGATGGCCCCTTCACCCAGCCGCCTGCCTTTGAGCCGCTGGAGCTCGTAGTTGAGGAACCCAACGTCGAAGGCCGCGTTGTGGGCGACGATCACTGCGCCCTCAAGGAACTCGAGGAGGTCGGGAACCACCTGCTCGATACGGGGCGCGTCGGCCACCATCTCCTGAGTGATCCCCGTGATGTGGGTGATCATGTGCGGTATCGGCCGCTGAGGATTTACCAGGGTGTGGAAGCGTCCCACCTCCCGGAAGCCTTCGAACCGGACCGCCCCGATCTCGGTGATCTTGCTCGTCCCCGCCCGCGAGCCCGTGGTCTCGAGGTCGAGGGCCACGAAGGGGACGTCAGCCAAGTCGGGATCGGGGGTCTCCCAGTTCGTGAGCGAAAGCAGGTCACCGGTGGTTCTCGGACAGAACCGCCGATCGTGCAGGACCAGGACGGCAAGGACTTCGCGGCAGATGGGTTCCGGAGCGGTGGGAGAGGCGAGAAGCAGACGGGCCGCTTCCACCGCATCGAGCGGTTCTCCACGTACCAGCAAGGTCTCATGGAGTCTGTCCGCGACCGCCAACGAAAGCTGCAATTGCATCGGCGGCCGGCTACATCCCGTAAAAGGAAGGATTCCTTGAAAAGGCCTGATTCATCCTGGACAATACTACCACCCTGGAGGGACGTAGCCCGGGATGACACATAGTAGGTGCGCCATGCTGGACCGAACGCAGATCGAAGCGATCCTCCCCCACAGGGATCCCTTCTTGTTCCTTGACCGGGTCATCGAGCTCGTGCCCGGTGAATACGCCATCGCCGAGAAGGACATCCTCGCGAGCGAAGACGTCTTCCGAGGGCATTTCCCCGGCCACCCAGTGTTTCCCGGGGTACTGCAACTGGAGGCATTGGCCCAGACCGGGGCGGTCGCCGTGCTCTCTCAGCCCGAGTCGAAGGGAAAGATCATCCTTTTTGGCCGGGCGGACGAAGTGAAGTTCCGTCGAGCGGTGTACCCGGGCGAGACCTTGCGCCTGGAGATGAGGCTTACGAGAAGCAGGGGAGCCGTCGGCAGAGGCGAGGGCAAGGCCTTCGTCGGCTCGGAACTCGCCTGCAGCGGCGTCCTGACCTTCGCTGTCGCCGAGAGATAACCGATGTCCCTTAGTGGCCCTTCTCCTCTTCTGGGGAGACCCGTGACCATCATCGGCCTCGGCTCCTACGTACCCGGCAACGTGGTGACCAACGACGACTTGGCGGCCGGTCTCGATACGTCCGACGAATGGATCCGGCAAAGAACGGGCATAGCCGAGAGGCGGACAGCCGAGCCCGGCGTCTGCTCCTCCGACCTCGGGGTGCTCGCGGGCCTCGAAGCCGTCGCCGACGCGGGTATCGGACCAGAGAGGATCGACCTGGTGATCACCGCGACCATCGCGCCCGACCACATCATGCCGGCGACGGCTGCGCGCATCGCCTACGGCTGCGGTTGCGTCAACGCGGGAGCCTTCGACGTGTCGGCAGGGTGCGCGGGCTTCGTCTACGCCTTGGCGATGGCCGCGGGGGCGGTGGCCAGCGGTATGCGCGACAACGTGCTTGTCGTGGGAGCGGAAGCGATATCTCGGGTGATCGACTGGGAGGACCGGGCGACCGCCATCTTGTTCGGCGACGGCGCGGGGGCGGCCGTCGTCTCCAGCCTGAATGGCGCTGGCCCCGTGGGCCGGCCGCCGGCGGGGATCCTTGGTTTCGATCTCGGTGGAGACGGGGCTGGGGCCGACTTGCTTTCCATCCCGGCGGGAGGTTCCCGCATCCCGGCGAGCTGCGAGACAGTGGCGGGCCGGCAGCACTACCTGCACATGAACGGCAAAGAGGTTTACAGGTTCGCTACGCGAGTCGTGACTCACTCCGCCAAGCGGGTGCTGAACCGGTGCGGCTACGAGGTGGGGGACATCGACCTCTTTGTCCCTCATCAAGCCAATCTACGCATCATCGAGGGGGCGGTGGCCAAACTGGGCCTGCCCTGGGACAAGGTCTACACGAATCTGCAGAAGTACGGCAACACGTCTTCGGCTTCGATCCCGCTCTGCCTGGTAGAGGCGCGGGCGGACGGACGGTTGAAGGACGGGGATCTGGTGCTGCTGATGGGTTTCGGCGCCGGTCTGAGCTGGGGTGCCTGCCTGATGGAGTGGGGCACGGGCGCCGGCGGCCGGCAGAGTGACGACGACGGGAGTGACTGAGATGGCGGGTACCCTCATCCTCTTTCCCGGCCAGGGCAGTCAGGCGGTGGGCATGGGGGAACACCTGTGGGAATACCCGGTGGCTCGGGGGACGTTCGCCGAAGCGACGGATGTCCTCGGTTGGGACATCGGGGAGTTGTGCCGGCACGGTTCCATGGAAGAGCTTACCCGGACCGACCGCACCCAGTTGGCCGTGCTGACCTGCAGCGTGGCCGCGTGGAGGGCGCTGGCGGAAGCGGGGGCCGGTTTCACGTCGGCTGCCGGTCACTCCCTCGGGGAGTACTCGGCGCTTGTCGCCGCCGGCAACCTCAGCTTCGCCGACGCTGTGCACGTGGTGGAAGCGCGGGGCCGGGCCATGCAGGCGTGCGCGGACGAGCGCGGGGGGGCGATGGCGGCCGTAATCGGCCTGGACGACGAAGCTGTGGAACAGGTCTGCACCTCGGTGGCCGGCGTGTGGGTGGCCAACTACAACTCACCGGGCCAGGTCGTGATCTCGGGTTCCATAGAGGGAGTGCGCGCCGCCGGCGAGGCGGCGACCGTGGCCGGCGCGAAGCGGGTCGTCCCTCTGGCCGTGGCAGGCGCCTTCCATACGCCGCTCATGGCGGGCGCCGCCGAGGCTCTCTCCCAGGCGCTGTCTGAGGTAACATTCTTGGCCGGTACCGGGACCTTCTTCTCCACCACCGAGGTGCGTGAGCCGGAATCAGGCGAAGTGGCCGCGGTCATGGCCCGGCAGCTTATGTCCCCGGTGAGGTTCAGTCAGAGCGTGGAGGCGCTGCTGAAGAGTCAGGAGCCTCCGGCCATGGGCTTGGAGGTCGGCCCGGGCAACGTGTTGTCGGGTCTGGTCAAGCGCATCGCTCGAGAGCTTCCGGTCGCGTCGACCGGGGATGGGGAGTCCCTGCGGAAGGCGATCGAAGGCTACGGGGCGAAGGGAGGCGCGAGATGATAGAGAGCCCCGGGTCTTTGCAGGACAGGGTGGCGCTGGTCACCGGAGGGGCGAGGGGGATCGGCAAGGCGATCGCCTTGCGGCTCGCCGAAGGCGGAGCCAAAGTAGCCATCGTCGATCTGACCGACAGCGGAGCCGAAACGGCCCGCGAGATCGAACAGGCGACCGGCCGCGCCACGACTTTCGTCAAGGCCGACGTCTCCAAGGAAGCCGACACCAAAGCGGCGGTGGCGGCGGTCGAGCAGGCGTTGGGCCCGGTGGACATCCTCGTCAACAACGCCGGCATCACGCGCGACGGGCTGCTGTTGGTGATGAGCGAAGGCGATTGGGACGCGGTGCTCGCGGTGAACCTGAAGGGTGCGTTCCTCATGAGCAAAGCGGTCTTGCGCGGCATGATCAAGCGCCACCGAGGCTCCATCGTCAGCATATCGAGCGTCGTCGGGAGGCGCGGAAACGCCGGTCAGGCGAACTATTCGGCCGCCAAGGCGGGACTCATCGGGCTTACCAAGTCGCTGGCGAGGGAGGTGGCGTCCCGAAACGTCCGTGTCAACGCGGTCGCGCCAGGCTACATCGAGACCGAGATGACGGCGGCCTTGCCCGAAGCGGCGCGGACCGCTCTCATCAATCAGATCCCGCTGGGTCGCATCGGCACACCGGAGACGGTGGCGGAGGCGGTGGCCTTCCTAGCCGGCGACTCGGCTTCGTTCATCACAGGGGCCGTCTTGGCGGTCGACGGTGGTCTCGGTATCTAGGCAACGGGAGGAGTGCTGAGCACATGACGGGTATGACCAGGACCGTCGAGTACAAGCGAGTCGTGGCGACGGGTGTGGGCGTGGTATCGGCCATCGGGATCGGCAAAGCGGCGTTCCTCGACAATCTTCTGGCCGGACGTTCCGGCGTCCGGCAGATCCAGCGCTTCGACACGGCGGACTATCCGGTGAAGATCGCCGCCGAAGTCCGGGATTTCGACGCTCAGGACTTCATCGACAAGAAAATGGCCAGGCGCATGGACCGGTTCGCCCAGTACGGGGCCGCTGCGGCTACGATGGCCCTGGAGGATTCCGGCTACCCCATCGCGGAAGACCCCTACGCGGTCGGAGCCCTGATCGGCTCGGGTGTGGGCGGTCTCGACACCTTCTTCGAGCAGATCGAGATCTTGCTGAATAAGGGACCCACCCGGGTAAGCCCTTTCTTCATCCCCATGATGATTCCGAACATGGCCTCGGCCTGCAGCTCCATCCTTCTAGGGCTGCAGGGGCCGGTCAACGCGACCTGCACCGCCTGCGCGGCCGGGAACAACGCCATGGGCGACGCGTTCAACATCATCCGTCGTGGCGATGCTACGGCGATGTTCGCCGGCGGAGCGGAGGCGGCCGTCAATCAGGTGGGCATGTCCGCGTTTGCCGCGCTCCGCGCCCTCTCCACCCGCAACGAAGAGCCTGAGCGGGCCAGCCGGCCGTTCGACGCCGGCCGCGACGGTTTCGTCATGGGCGAAGGCGCCGGGGTGCTGGTCCTGGAAGAACTCGAGCACGCGCTCGCCCGCGACGCGCATATCTACGGGGAGTTCGTGGGCTACGGGATGACGGGCGACGCCTCCCACCTTACCGAGCCCGTGGAGACCGGTGAGCCTGCTGCCTTGGCCATGACCCGGGCCCTGCGGGATGCCGGCATCGATCCGTCAGAGGTGGACTACATAAACGCACACGGCACTTCGACCCCGTTGGGCGACGCGATGGAGACCAAGGCGATCAAGCGGGCCCTGGGCGAGCACGCGGCAAGAGTGATGGTCAGCTCCAGCAAGAGCATTTTCGGCCACTGCCTGGGAGCGGCCGGCGCTCTCGAAGCCGCCGCCACCCTTCTTTCCATGGAAGCTGGTAAGGTACCTCCCACGATCAATCTCGAAGTGCCCGATCCGGAGTGTGACTTGGACTACGTGCCCAATGTCGCCCGGGAGGCTCAGGTGAAGGTGGCCATGTCCAACAGCTTCGGCTTCGGCGGCCACAATGCGGCCATAGTGCTGCGGAGGTGGGACGGCTAGGCGGTAATGGCTAAGTATGTGACAGTACAGGTCACGCGGAGAGAGCCGCCGGCCCCGGTCGAGGCGACGGGTCCGCAGTGCAAGAAGTGCCGCCATCCTCTCCAGGACGGCGAACTGGAGCAGAACGTCCACATCTGCCCCCACTGCGGTTACCACTATCCCATGCCGGCCCATGCCCGAGTGTCTCTGCTCGCCGACGCGGGCAGCGTGAGCTTCATCGGCGACGAGCTCCGGCCGGCCGATCCCCTGGAGTTCTTCGACCTGCGCCCGTACACCGAGCGCTTCGCCGAGGCTCAGCGGGAGACAGGGCTGACCGAAGCGATGCTCGCCGCCCTCTGTACCATCTCCGGCCGCCCGGCCGCCCTCGGCGTCATGGACTTCAAGTTCATGGGCGGCTCCATGGGTTCGGTGCTGGGCGAGCGTTTCTACCGTCTGGCTCAGGTCGCGGTCCAGGAACGCCGCCCCCTGATCGTTGTGGCCTCCTCCGGGGGCGCGCGTATGCAGGAAGGCCTCTTTTCGCTGATGCAGATGGCGAAGACCGTCACCGCGGCCCGGATCGTGGGCGAGGCCGGTCTGCCCTATGTCACCATCCTGACCCACCCCACCACGGGAGGGGTCTTTGCCAGCTTCTCAACGGTGGCCGACATCATCATCGCCGAACCCGGGGCGGTCATGCAGTTTGCCGGCACCCGGATCATCGAGCAGACTACCCGGGAGAAGCTTCCCCCGGACTTCGGCTCCTCCGAGAAGCAGTTGGCCCATGGGCAGATCGACATGGTGGTGCATCGCCTGGATCTGAAGGACAGGCTGTCCCGATGCCTGGAGTTCCTGGGAGGGGGTGACGGCGGTGGCCGAGCCGGCTGAGCCTTCCGAGAAGAGAGCGTATACCGTCGAAGCTCTGCGGCTGCTCCAGCGCCTCCAGGAGTTGCGCAACCTCCCCGCCTTTCCCGACGGCTATTCGGAGGAGATCAAGAGAATACAGGAGCGCCTCCACTCTCTCCGTCGTCGCGGCGCCAGGCCCGCGGCGTGGGAGGTGGTTCAGTTGGCCCGTCATCAGGACCGGCCTCAGACCCTCGATTACATCGCCCAGATGCTGCCTGATTTCATGGAGCTGAGCGGAGACCGGCTGCGGGGCGACGACACCGCCATCGTGGGAGGTCTGGGGACGCTCGGCAACAGGCGGATAGTTCTCGTCGGCCACCAGAAGGGACATACTCTCGAAGAGCGGCAAGTGCGCAGCTTCGGCATGGCCCGCCCCGAAGGGTACCGCAAGGCCATGCGCCTGGCGCGGCTCGCCGAGAAGTTCGGGCTACCGCTGGTCACGCTGGTCGACACTGGCGGGGCCTATCCCGGCAAGGATGCCGAAGAGGGTGGGCAGGCCGGAGCCATAGCCACGAGCATCATGACCTTCACCGGGCTCAGGATCCCCACCGTGACGGTCGTCATCGGCGAAGGAGGATCCGGCGGCGCGTTGGCTCTGGCGGTGTGCGACCGGGTGCTCATGCTCGAGAACTCCATCTACTCGGTGATCTCGCCCGAAGGCTGCGCGGCCCTGCTGTGGCGCGACTCGGCCGAGGGGCCGAAGGCCGCCGAGGCGTTGCATCTCATGGCCATCGACCTGTTCGAGCTGGGTCTTATCGACGGTGTCATCCCCGAGCCGACGGGAGGGGCGCACACCAACCACAGTGCCACGGCCAAGCGGGTGATGCGGCAGGTGCAACTCGCCATCGGCGAGCTGGAAAGGTTCGATCCCGAGGAGCGTCTGCGGTTGCGACACGAGAAGTACCTGCGTATGGGCCACTATACGCTGGAGTCCGGCCCGTCGGCGGAGTCAAACGCGGCGGAGTCCAGCTAGGCGACAGACTCCAGGTAGGGTAGCCAGGCATCGGGGATCGCCCGCTGAGTGGCGATGACGAAATCGCCCGGCACCGGCGGCCGGGGCTTGCGCGAAGGTGACATCCCGACCTCCGCCGGCAGGCACGCCCCCTTCCTCACGTTGCAGGGAGCGCATGAGGTGACGACGTTGTCCCAAGAACTGGCGCCTCCCCGGCTGCGGGGGATGATGTGATCGATGGTGAGATGCCGGGCGTTGCCGCAGTACTGGCAGCGGAAGCCGTCGCGGGCGAGGATCGCGTGTCGCGACACCCGCCGTGCGTCCGCGCGCGGCAGCCGGACGTAGTGAAGCAGGCGGATGACGGTGGGCGCGATGAGGGAGGTCCTCTCAGACCGTACAAGATCGGGCGCCGTCTCGATGGTCTCCGCCTTGTCCTTGAGCAGCAGCACCACGGCGCGATGCAGCGAGCACACGTTCATCGGCTCGTAGGTAGAGTTCAGCACCAGAACCTGTCGGGACACGCTTCTTCCCCTCCTGCCCAGCACACCCCGGCGGCGAAGCCTCATATGTCACCGGCCTTCAAACGCCTGCGGCCATTCTAGCCAATCACAGCCGCGGACACTGGTAGAATCCCGGCATGGAGGAGGATCTCTTCAGCTCCCGTCTGAGCGTCGATCTCTCGCAGAACGCCCCGCTCGCTGCGCGTATGCGGCCTCGTACCCTCGACGAGGTAGTGGGCCAGCGCCACTTGCTCGGGGATGGCGCTCCACTCCGCGTGGCGCTCGAGACCGGCACTGCCGGCTCGATGATCTTCTTTGGGCCTCCGGGAACCGGCAAGACGACGGTGGCCCGGCTCGTGGCTGCAACGATAGGCGCGGTATACGAAGAACTGTCCGCCGTCAGTTCCGGGGTGGCCGAGGTGCGCCGAGTGATCGACAGAGCGCGCGACCGCCGGGCGCAGATGGGTCGCCGGACTGCGCTCTTCATCGACGAGATACATCGCTTCTCCAAGTCGCAGCAGGACGCGCTCCTCCACGCCGTCGAGGACGGGATAATAACGCTCATCGGTGCCTCGACCGAGAACCCCTACTTCGAAGTCATCCCGGCTCTCATCTCGCGCTGCGAGTTGTACCGGTTCGACCTACTCTCACCGGAAGATATCCGGACCCTGCTCGATCGGGCTCTGGTCGCTCGCGGCACGGCCGGCCCGTCCATGACGGTACCCGAGCCGGTGCTGGACCTCATCGCCCAGGCCGGTCTCGGCGACGCTCGTAGGGCTTTCACCCTGCTCGAGCGGTCCCTCGTACTTGCCGGCGCCAAGGGGCTGGAGGCGCCGGACGAGGCCACAGTCGAAGAGGCGGCCCAGCGGAAACTGGTGCTCTACGACAAGCAGGCCGACGCGCACTACGACGTCATCTCGGCGTTCATCAAGAGCCTGCGCGGCTCCGACCCGGATGCCGCTCTCTACTACCTGGCGGTCATGCTGACCGGAGGCGAGGATCCCAAGTTCATCGCCCGCCGGATGATCATCTTCGCCTCGGAGGACATCGGCAACGCCGACCCACGCGCCCTCGAGATAGCTATCGCCGTGTCCCGGGCGGTCGAGTTCGTCGGGCTGCCCGAATGCCGGATCAACCTGGCGCATGGTGTGACGTATCTGAGTTGCGCGCCGAAGTCCAACGCCTCGTACACGGGGATAGAGGCGGCCCTTCGGGAAGTCGAGCAGCATGGTGCTCAGGCCCCGCCGGTGCTCTTGCGTAGCACCGGGTACTCGGGGGCCAAGGACTTTGGACACGGAGTCGGATACCGTTATCCCCACGATGACGGCGGTTACAATGCCCAAAGGTACCTGCCGGATGGCCTGGTCGGCAGGGAGTTCTACCAGCCGACGGAGAATGGTATCGAGGCCAGAATCAAGGAATTCCTCGCCCGCCTCCGTACATTACGGAAGGGGGACGCGAAGGATCGCGAGGACTAGGCTCCGGTCAAGGTTCTCCCGGCCCCCGCCGATAGGAAGGGTGGTCTCCAAAGCGGACACCGTCGCGCCAGAAGGCGGCAGAGGTTGCTGATAAAGTTAGAGTTGACGCTGTCGACGGGAGACGGCTCAGATCGCGGCGTGTCGAGGAAGGGGCTCATCATGGGCGGGTTCTTGAGATTCCTGCTGGGGGGAGCGCTCGGCGCTGTCCTCGGCATCATGTTCGTGAAGAAACAGACGGTGTCAAAGCCGGGCGATACTGCGGGAGGCCCGGTGAGCACGCCGGGCGCTGCTCCTCCCGCGCCAAGCGCTGGTCCGGTCGGGGCCCCGGCTGTGGCGCCGGCCCCGGCTGTGGCGCCGGCCCCGGAGAGTGCTCCGTTTGTGGCCGCGGCCGCTGTGGCTGCAGCGGAGGTAGCCGCGCCCGAGCCTGCGCGGACGGTAGTTCCTGTCGCACCGGCCCCTGTCATCCCGCCTCCGGTGGAAGTCTTCACTCCCATTGTCCCGCCGCCTCCAGTGGAAGCGGTTAGCGCTCCTGTGCCGGAGGTTCCCGTGTATGTGGCTCCGGCCGCGCCTGAGATCGCCACCACACCCGTAGCACCGATCATGGAAGCGCCGCCGGTGATGTATGTGCCCGCGCCCGCCCTCTCGGTCGAGCCGGCAGCTTCAGCCGCGGTCGTCTCTGCCGCTGCAGTGGCAGAGATCATAGCCGCGGATGAGCCCGCACCGGCCGACGTGCCGACTGCTCCCGCCGTCCCGGCAGAGGAAAGCCACCCGGCTGCCTGGGTGGCCGCGGGTGCCGCGGTAGCAGGTCTCGCACACGCGGCGAAGGACGAAGATCGCGGCGCCTGGCCCGCACCGGCCGCCGGTGTAGCCGCCGCCGAGATTGCGGCCGCTGCTGTGGTCGAGGAAGTCCCCGCTCCCGCCGCCGCCGAAGCGCCGGTCCCTGCGGCAGCCGAATACGCAACCGAAGAGCCGGTGGTCCCGGATGCGGACGTCCCCAAGGCTGCCTCCGACTCCGTCGTGGTCGTCACTCCCGGGGTGCTCGAAGAACCACTACCCGGATCTGGTTGGGAGTCGTCCGCGGTCTTCGCGGAAGGGGAGGTGGACTTCGAAGAACTGCTGCCGGTAGTCGCGGATGACCTGCTCCCGTATGAGGGGCCTCAGATCGATGCGCCCGAGAGCACCGTCGACGAGGCGTGGGACACCTCAGGCTGGCAGGAGCCGGTTCCGGCCGCGGTGGTCGAGCCTCCGGCAATGCAACCGGAAGTGGCAATGCAGCCCGAGTATCCCGCCGTGCCTGCAGAGGCAGCGGTTGATGCCGCCCTCGGTGAAGACCTAAAATCGCGCATCGAAGAGACCAGGCGCCGGATCCGCGAGGAACTGGAGAAGCCCTTCGCGGCGGTCGACCAGGAAGGTGACGCGGATGCTCTCGCCGGCGCGGCGGTGGCCGCTCAGGTGCAGGCGGAAGCGCCGGCAGGCAGGCCCTCACCGGTCATCGGCGAACCGATGCGCGTAAGCCCCGGGCCGGCGAACGGTGGCGCTGAGCCGCCGCCGCCCGTGGCCGTGGCCGGCGCGGCGGAAAGCGAGAACGGCTCCGACTACGATGCCATGCGCGCACGGATCGAGTCCACCCGGAGCCGGCTCAAGGCGAAGGCCTTCGACGCGATGATGGCAGGCGAAACATCTCTTCTCGGGCGCGACACGGAGCCCTCATCCGGCCCTGTCCCCTCTGCCGGCTTCGATAGCGAGATCGAACAAACGGTCGAAAGCACGCTTCGCGAAGAAGACCAGTAACTAGGAGGTAGTCCCTCCAACGTCGTCCTCGGCCGGGGGCAGGAAATCATCCTCTTGGTGCGCTGCCCGGGGAACGTGGAGCGGCCTCCGGAAGAGATTCCGCAGATCGGTCCAGGGGGCGTCGCGCGACCCTTCGACGATCTCGAGGAAGCCCTTCACTTTGGCGTCGAGATTATCAACGTGGTGAAGGACGAGCGCCTCGATGGTTTTGGGGCGCTTGGGCGAGCCCCACTCCAACTCGCCGTGATGGCTGACGATGCAGTGGAGCAGTTGCTGAAGCTTGGCTTCGGGGAACGCCGGCAGTTCGGACGCTTTCTCCGATACGAGCAGCACCCCCTGGATGACGTGTCCCAGGAACTTGCCGGCGTCGGTGAAGTCGATCGTCGTCTCGAAAGCCAACTCCCGAGTCTTGCCGATGTCGTGAAGCAGGGCGGCGGTCAGAAGCAGATCGCGGTCCACCCGGCCGTATTGCTGGGCCACGAAATCGCACATCTCGGCGACGGTGACGGTGTGCTCCACCAGACCGCCCAGGTAGGCGTGGTGGTAGACCTTCGCCGCGGGCGCCGTCGTGAAGGTCTCGAAAAAGGCCGCGTCACCGAAGATGCGCTCGAGCAGGGCGGAGTAGTCACGGTCGTAGACCGACCCGATATGGAACTGCAGGAACCCCCTCAACTCCTCGATGTCACGGTAGGTGGAAGGAAGGAAATCCCGGGGCTCCGCGACGCCGGGAGGCGCCGCGATCACGTTCGTGGCCTCCAATTGGGGCTTTCCCTGGTACTCGGTGACGCGAGCACAGACCGTCACTAGATCGCCTGCCTTGACTCCCGGGCCGACCGAGTCGACCTCCCACACCGTGCAGTCGACCGTACCCGTGCGGTCGCTCACCCGGAGCTTGAAGAACGGTTTGCCCTGCCTGGTCTGGCGGGTCTCCTTGGAGGAAAGAAGGTACACGCCTTCGACACCGGTGCCCGGGACCAGGTCGCACACTGCTATCCGCGCGGCCTCGCGTATCGACGCTTCGCCGGATGACCGGGCTGCGAACGACGCTCCCAGGTCAAGTTGTTCTTCGTTCACGCTATCCTCGCTTGATGGCTCGCTCAGCCCTCATTCTAGCTGAGCGAGCGGATAGCATGCGCCTCCGGGCCTCTCAGTGGGGGAGGAACGGTATCTTGCTCGCCCCCGGCCGCTTCTTGTTATAGAAGAAGCACGCGGGGATGACGGCCAGACCGATGATCACAGCGGCGATGAGGAAGAAGTTGCTGAACACGGTGTGAAGGGCCTGCTCGAGGGCGGCGGCCGCCGAGTCCTGCACTCCCTGCCACTCGGCGTCGGTGAGCCCCTCCGGCCGGACGATAGGGATGTTGATATCGACCGAGAGCGAATTGAAGCGCCGGACACCCCACGAGCTGAGCACCGACAGCCCGATGACCATCCCGACCATCCGCGAAACCGTCACCAGAGCGGAGCCGGTAGCCATCCACCTGTCGCCAGACGCGGACGTCACGGTCGCTCCGATCGGTCCCACCACGAGGCCGAAGCCGAGGCCGCTGATGAACAGGTCCCGGGTCATCTGCAGGTCGCCCGGGTGGATAGGCCAGCGGCTCACCAGCAGGTATCCCCCGCAGGCCACGAGGAAGCCGATGATCGCTGTGTTTCGGTAACCGATGAAGTCCGCGAGCCAGCCGCCGAGGACTGCGCCGACCGGGATCATCAGCGTCAGGCGGATGAGCAGGAGCCCGCTCCCGATCTCAGTCAGGCCAAAGAGGGTGTTGGCGTAAAGCGGGATCTCCACCATCCCGATGATGAGCGCCGCTCCCACCAGGAAGTGAGCGATGTTGGCCGCGGCGAAGGGGGGCTTCTTGAACAGATCCAGCCGGATGAGCGGCCGCTCGGTGCGCCGCTCCCAGAGTATGAATGCGGTGAAGGCCAGGGCCGCGACCAGAAGCCAGACCCAGCGCACCGGCGTACCCGCGGTGGAGTCGCCCACCAACTGCGTCCCCGTGCCCAGGCCGATGGTGATACCGGCGAGAGAGATGGCCATGAGCGCCGCGCCGAGGTAGTCCACCCGGCCCTTCTCCCACCAGTGTTTGCGCGATCCGTCGGTGCCCGCGGGTTCGGCGGCCGCCTCCGCGTCGTAGTACGAGGGTGCGGCTCCCGGTCGCAGTAGCCGCCAGCAGACCGGCATCAGTAGCAGGCAGAGCGGGATGTTCACGAGGAAGATGAGGCGCCAACTCCAGGCCATCGTCAGCGCGGCGCCATAGAGGGGACCGAGGACTCCCCCTGCCTCCGCTGCTCCGCCGACGATGCCAAGCACCAGTGCGCGGCGGGCCAACGGGAACATGTCCGCGGCTGCCGCCATCGCGATTGGAACGAGCGCCCCTCCCCCCGCCGCCTGGATGACGCGAGCCGCCACAAAGAGGTCAAGCCGCGTGAGGAAGACGCACAGCGCGCTCCCCACCATGAAGAGGGCGAGCGCGAGTATCGTCGTCGGGCGGCGGCCCCAGACGTCGGCCAGCCTGCCGAACAGCGGCATGGCGATCGTGTAGCCGAGGAGATAGGCGGTGATGATCCAGCCGGCGTCGTTGAGGTTGCGCACGTCGATGTACAGCGAGCGCATGATCGACGGCATGACCGTGAGCACCATGGTCTGGTCCAGCGCCGCAACAAATACAGCGGCGCCAAGCGCCACCATGGCGAGGGTCGCGCCTCGTGACAGTGACTTGTTCGCCGGCTTTTGGTCGGCAGTCCGGGGAATCACGGCTATATGGGAGCCTTGATCTCTACGTAGACGTTGAGATTGGAAAGGACGATGCTGCGCCACGTGCCCTCAGGCTCGTCCGGAGTGGCGGCCCCGTGAACGTTCACCTCGTAGACGTAGCTGTCGTCGACCCCGATCCAGAGATCGGTCGGGAAGGTGTCGGTGGTGTCCACTGCTCCCGCGATAGCCTTGACCTCCGCGGCTGCGACGTTCCCCGAGATGTGGTAGCACTTCACGCCGCCCTTCGTATCCTCGCCCACATACTTCGCGTCGGTCATGCGCTTCAGGATCTGGATCGTGCCGGCCCCGAGACTGAGCTTGCCCACCGGGCTCGACTCGATGGGTATCGTTTGCCACTGTCCGAGTTGCAGATACTGGGTCTCCCCGACCTGCACGAAGCTCAGGGTGAGCGGAAGACCGCCCTGCGTGACGTCGATCGTCGCCTGCATGTTGCCATCAGAATTCACGTCGCCGGTTATCCGAGCGATATCCAGTCCGGTGCTTGGCTCGCTGTTTGCCGGCTTGTGGACTTCGTAGACGAAGTGGAAGCCCTCGATCTGCTGCATCGCGGTGGCGGATGAGGCGAGGACCGCCTGCGGATCCACATCCTGGCTCGCACCCCCGCACCCGCACAGGGACAGGGCCGCTAGACCCACGATCAACGCGGTCACGATGGCGAACGTGCGGTGCCAGGCTCGTGTCATAGCGCCATTATGCGGCCTGGTCCCAAAGCGCACAAGCGCACCAGGAGAGCCGGGCCGCTGCCGCGCGGGGCTCCGCGTATCTCGCCGCCCCGCCGCTGCGCCTGCTACAATGACCCGGCAGCATTCTTGCCGGCTTCACAGGGGATCTCGATGGCAGCTGAGAACAGGCACACCCATCCCAACTACTCCTCGGGCGAAGATTACATCCTGGAATTCCGTAGCTTCCGGTACGGGTTCAACAGCGTCGATTTCGCCCAGAGAGTCGAGATGGCGGCGGTGGAGCTTGGTCTGGTCGAACCCGGTCTGTTGCGTCACGACGAATGTGCCGACCTGGTGCAGCTGGTCGCGGGCGGCACCATCGAATTCCCGGTCAGCTCGCTTGGCGAATATCTGCTCGAGCGGAGCGACGACGTCCTCACGCTTCACGGCGAGTGCCTCGTGTACTGGTTGCGCGAGCTCGTGTTCCGCAGCGCCTGGCTTGATCTCCGGCTCATCGAGGGGCAGCTCGAGGTGGCCTTTGACGATGAATCGGGCGCGTTCGTCTACTTTCCCACGGGGCATCGGTCGAGGCGCATCGGGCCTCCTCCCCACCCCTCCTGGCAAGAGGTGGCCTACACTCGTTGATCGCCGGTATGCCGGTGGGCTCCCTACAGTCGTTGCGGCTGGCATTCAAGCGGGCCTTCACGACGTACTTCCTCGAGCTGGATTCGCCCGGCATCGCCGACCCCACAGAGGCCTTCGAGGCCGCGCGAAGTTACCTCGCCGTCCTTCGGGAGGAACTGGGCCAGGCGGAGTTCATGTACCGGCTTGACGACGACACCACGCATCTCGCCGGCCAGGTGGAGCAAGACCTGAGGCACCGCTTCGCCAGTCGCGACCATAAACCCGCATACGAGGACCTGGAAGACCGTCTCCGGGAATGTTTTGAGTACGGATTGTCGCAGCTGCCGCGCTGACGTCTAGCCTGCACGGCATGCGGTAGAATCCCGGACCATGAGCTTCTTCCAGAACTGGCTGATACCGCTGCTCGAGAACCATGGGCTGCTCATCGTGTTCATCACGATGATCGCCGAGAGCGCCTGCATCCCCATCCCCAGCGAGATCGTCGTACCGTACGGAGGCTTTCTCGCCGCTCAAGGGCATACCGAGCTCTGGATGGTGATCGCCATCGCGACGCTCGCGAACCTCATCGGCTCGAGCATCGCCTATGGTATCGGCCGCTATGGCGGCCGGGCGCTGTTCCTGCGCTACGGGCGCTACGTGGGAGTCTCGGCCCATCATCTCGACAGAGCCGACCGGTGGTTCGTCCGCTATGGTCCGGCGACCGTCTTCTTCACCCGGATGATGCCCGGCATCCGCACGTTCATCTCCCTCCCCGCGGGGATAGCGAAGATGCCCTTCGCCAAGTTCTTGCTCTATTCAGCTCTTGGCTCGGTCATCTGGAACGCTGGGCTGGCGTACCTCGGCTACGCGGCCGGCAAGGCCGCCGGAGAGGACCCCTGGGGGGCGCTGCAGGAAACCTTCAGCCGCTACAACCACATCTTCTACATCGTTCTGGGTGTGGTGGTGCTGGCTCTGATTGGCTGGGGGGTGTGGCGCTGGCGCCGGCGGCGCAACGGGACGACCGGGCAGCCGGAGGAACCGGCGGAGCCCTAGGACAGGACCTTGGAGAGGAAGACCTTGGTCCGCTCTTCCTGGGGATTGACCAGGACCTGCTCGGGCGGCCCCATCTCCACGATGACGCCTCCATCCATGAGGGCGACGCCGTCCGCGGCCTCTTTGGCGAAGCCGATCTCGTGGGTCACGACCACCATGGTCATGCCCTCGTGGGCCAACTTCTTCATGACGTCCAGGACCTCTCCCACCAACTCCGGGTCGAGGGCTGAGGTCGGCTCGTCGAAGAGCATGAGCTTAGGCTTCATGGCGAGCGCCCGGGCTATCGCGACCCGCTGCTGCTGCCCGCCGGATAGCTGCGCCGGGTAGACGTCGAGCTTCTCCGCCAGTCCGACCTCGCACAGCAACTTCTCGGCATCGGCTTCCGCCTGTTTCTTGTTGGTCTTCTTGACCCGGATGGGCGCCTCCATCACGTTCTCGATGGCCGTCAGATGCGGGAACAGGTTGAACCGCTGGAAGACCATGCCGATCTTGGAGCGTTGGCGGGATACATCGCGCGGGGGCATCTCGTGAAGGACGTCCCCCTTCTCCCTGTAGCCCATAAGCTCGCCGTCGACCCACAGCCGGCCGGCGTCGATCTTCTCGAGGTGGTTGATGCAGCGTAGGAGCGTTGATTTTCCGCCACCTGAAGGCCCCAGAAGGACGAACGTCTCCCGTGGCTTGACCACGAAGTCGATCCCCTTGAGCACGTCCAGCTTGCCGAATGACTTCCACACCTGCTCGCCCTTCACCATCGGCTGCCCCGACGACGCCGCAATCGTGTCATCGAGCAAGAGATGAGGGGCGCAGTCAGAAGTTTCCGGGCTCATTGACGTCGCCTCCCTTCTGCCGTAGGCGCTTCAGCGCCCGCTTCTCCGCCGACTCGGTCTCCTTCTCCCCGAAGCCCTTCCCGAAGTGGCGCTCGAGGTAGTACTGCCCGATCGTGAGAAGCGTGGTGAAGAAGATGTACCAGATGCAGGCCACGAGGAGCAGAGGCATGATCTTGAAGTTCTGTGAGTAGATGGTCTGGACGTTCGTCAGGAGCTCGCGCCCCGAGATGACCGCGACCAACGAGGTCGTCTTGAGCATCGAGATGGTCTCGTTGCCCATCGGCGGGATGATCACCCGCATGGCCTGCGGCAGCACGATGCGGCGCATGGTCAGCCCGGGAGACATGCCCAGGGACTGCGCCGCCTCGTTCTGGCCTCTGTCCACCGAGATGATGCCGGCACGCACCAGTTCCGCGGCGTAGGCCGCCTCGTTGAGGCCGAGAGCCAGTATGGCCGCGACGAAGCCGCCGATGACGCGGTTGGTCTCCATGTCTCCGAAGGCCAAGCCCGTGAACGGTAGACCCAGGAACAGGTTGGGATAGAGGATCCCGAAGTAGCCCCATATCAGGATCTGGACGAACACGGGTGTTCCCCGGAAGAACCAGATGTACAGCCACGACAGCCAGGAAAGCACGTAGTTGTCGGAGAGCCGCATCACGGCAAGGATCGTCCCCCCGGCGATGCCGATGACCATGGCGACGAACGTGAGCTCCAGGGTCCTGAGGGCGCCCTCCAGGATGAGCGGCCTGAATAGATAGTCCCCTATCGTGTCCCAATGAATCGCAGGGTTCTTCGCGAGCGAATAGATGAGCGCCACGAAGATGTAGAGGATGACGACCGAGGCGATCCAGCGGCCCCAATGCCTTAATGGGACCGCTTTGATCGCCTCGGGTCGCTCATGATGCACGCCCGACCCGCGACGGTGATTGACTACTTGCGGAGCATCTCCGGTTCGCGGGTCGGGCGCCACCTCGTTTGCCTATCAGCCGCCGGGTTGCGTACCGGCGTTGATGGTGGCCTTGTCGAGCGGCTGGATGCCGTAGTGGCCGATGATGGTCTTGTACGTGCCGTCGTCCATCAGAGCCTGCAGGGCTTTCTGGATGGCGTCGCGCAGCCCGGTGTTGCTCTTGAGCACCCCGATACCGTCCGGCTGAGTCTCCCAGCCGCTCGGCGGGTTCGGGTCCATGATGACTTCGAATGTCGCCCCGTCGTCGGTCGTCACTGCGATATAGCCCGCAGTCGAAGAGTCGGTGAGGTCGGCGACGATCTTGCCGCTCTGGACCGCCAGCAACGCCGCCGGCTGATCGGGGAACTCACTCACGGTCATCTCGGGTTTGCCCTCGGTCTTGAACTGTTCGTTGAGCGCGGCCAGCGCCGCGGCCTGGGTGGTGCCCTTCTCGGCGCCCACGGCTTTGCCGGCCAGGTCCGCGAAGCCCTTGATCCCCTCGGGATTACCCTTCTTCACGAGGAGCCCCGTGCCATCCTGGGCGTAGTCGACAAAGTCGACGGTCTCCTGGCGGAGCTTGTTGTCGTACATCCCCGACATGGCGAGGTCGTAGTTGCCCGCCTGAATGCCGATGAGGATGCCGTCGAACGAGGCTTTGATGAACTCGAACTTGATCCCCAGTTTGGCGCCGATCGCCTGGGCCAGGTCGTAGTCAAAACCGGTGAACTGTTCGGTCTCGCCGACGAACATCTCCCACGGCGGATATGGGGAGTCGGAGCCCACTTTGACGCTTTCGGTCTTGTACTTGTCGGGGACGAGGGCGGCGGCCGCGTCGTCCACCTTGATCGTCGAGACCAGCTTGTTGATATCCCACTCCGCCGCGGCGGCAGTGGTCTCCGTGCTGGGAGCCGCGGTGGTCTCCGTGCTCGGAGCGGCCGTCGTGGTCGTAGTTTCGCCGCAACCGGTGGCTACCGGAAGGACGATCAATGCGAGCACGATCAGCGCGATGGAAAGGACATGAAACTTCTTCAACTACCCCACCTCCTGGGTTTTGGCCGGGTGTTTCGCCCGGGCGGGGTTGCCTACCCGCGCCGAGCCCCGGCATGCATGTCAGTACCGCACAATGAATTCATACCACGGCAACCCCCCTGTGTCTAACCGCGCGCGGCTATTTTAGCGCGCAAAGGTATACTTCGCGCTCGATCGTGGGACATTCTTTGCGACACGAGACCGTATTCGACCACCACTCCGGAGCGCGTGATGAGCCCCGACAACGACGCAGCACCCACTCGCCCTTCGTCCAGCCCGGCCCTCTTCGAGGAGCCGGCGCCGGGCGGCGTCCGCTGCACGCTATGCCCCCATCTCTGCGTCATCCGGGAGAACTCAGAGGGTCTTTGCAGGGCCCGAGGAGCGCGGGACGGCCGCCTGGTCAGTCTTACCTACGGGCGGCCGGCGAGTGTCATCAGCGACGAGATCGAGAAGAAGCCTCTCTTCCACTTCCATCCCGGTACCCGCGCTCTCTCCCTGGGCTGCTACGGATGCAATGTTCTCTGCGCCGGATGCCAGAACTGGCAGATATCCCACGCCAACGCGCGCAACGAGACCGCCCGCCTCTCCGAACTCTCCCCCGAAGGCGCCCTCGCGCTGGCCAAGCGGGCCAAACTGTCCGGGGTGGCCTTCACCTACAACGACCCCGCCGTATGGATCGAGTACGTCCACGACGTCTGCGCGGCCTTCAAGGAGGCCGGCCTCTACACCGTCTTCGTGACCGCTGGCTACCTGACCGAGGCCGCCGTGGATTTTGTGGGCCCAGTGATCGAGGCGTTCAAATTCGATCTCAAGGCCGCAAGCGCCGAGGGCTGGGCCCGGATGACCAAGGTGAAGGATCCCGCGCCGGCTCTCGCCGCCGCCGTGAGGGCCAAGGAGAAGCACGGTTGCCACGTGGAGGTGGTGTCGAACATAGTTCCGGGCGTTAACGACGATGACGCGAGCATCAGGTCGATGGCGAGGTGGGTCTGCGACGCCCTCGGCCCCAAGACTCCGTGGCACGTTACCCGCTTTCTGCCCGAGTTTGAGCTCTCATATCTTCCCGCCACCCCCATAAAGACCCTGGAGCGCGCGGTCCTGCTGGGCAAGGGGGAGGGATTGAGTTTCGTGTATGTGGGGAATGTTCCCGGACACCCGGGCAGGAACACGATCTGTCCCTGTTGCGGACGCACCGTCATCGAGCGGGACGAGCAGAGGGCGCAGAACCTGCTGGTCAAAGACGGGCGTTGCGGCGTGTGCGGGGAAGACCTCGATCTGGTCGATGGGTGGGAGTGAAACGACGTATGATTCGAACACCATGACCGACCAGCAGACAGACTTGGCGGCATCTCCGGTGTCGCTGTTCATACCCTGCCGACCGGAGTATGTGGCTCTGTGCCGTCTCGTCGCCGGCGCGCTCGGCGTACGTGATTCGCTCGACGAAGAATTCGTCGCCGATCTCAAAGTGATCGTGACCGAGGCCTGTAACTGCTTTTTGGCCGCGGCGGCAGCGGTGCCGGGGCGCTCCATCCGGATGGACTTCGACTCCCGGCCGGACGCCTTCGCGATAAGCGTGGTCTATCCTGAACCGCGCGAGCAGCTCGCCTGGCTGGAGGGTTGCGACCCGATGAGCGAGGCCGGCCTGGGGCTGACCATATTGAAAGCTCTCACGGACGAGATGGTCAAGTTCGACAGCGAAGCCGAAGGTACCGTGCTCCGCCTGACCAAGCTCCTGCCCGCATAGCTGCCGGCCATGAGCCCGGCTGATCTTCGCAGACGATGGCGCACGGCGAAGGGGTTCACCTTGGCCGCGGCGCTTGCCATCTTTGCTGCGGCGACCACCCTTCTCTGTGCCGGTATGCTGCTCGCCGCGCCGCCGCGCGCGGCAGCCGCGGCCGATCCTCTCACCGTCACCATGGACCGTTCGCTCACGCGGCTGAACGAGACACCGGCGATCACCGTCTCGGGCGACGCCATTACGGCTCTGAACGCCGGCGATACCCTCGCCGTCCGCATCGAGGGGCCGGCTACCCTCTCACAACTGTCCGAGAGCGATCCCGCCCTGCCCGAAGCGGGGCGCTTCACCGTGGCGGCCGGCTCCCTTCCCGGCGTCGCTCGCCCCTCTCCGTCGGAGCTTCGTCTACCGGTGCCGCTCGCGACTCTGCCCGCGGCGCCTGGGGCGTATCGGATCATCGTGGAGATCCGGTCGAACGGCTTTCTGGTGGGGACAGGCAGCACTTGGATGGGGAGGGTCGCGGCTCGCACCGTGCCCCTCGACCTCGCCTTCGTGTGGAGGGCGGCGCTGGGTGTGCACCAGGGCCCGGACGGCAGCTTCTTCGATGCCGCGTTGGAGGAGGCGTGCGCGCCCGGCGCCGCGGCCGAGTCCTCCGACGCGGCGGCGCAGGCCGGCAACCCGGCGGCAGAAACCGAGACTGTGCAGGCGACGTCCGGCGACCTGCCCGCCCTGCTCGCTCTGCCCGGCAAGTTCCCCGATTGGCGCTTCAGCCTCGGCGTCGAGCCGGTGCTGCTGACGCAACTGCGCGACATGGCGGACGGCTACACCCGGACGGACGCATCGGGGGCCGCCGTTGAGGTGAGCGGCGACGACCCGGCGGCGAAGAACGCCGCCACGGTCCTAGCCGGTCTCGCCGGTCTGGCCGAAAAGGACGCGATCGAAGTCGCGGTGAGCGCTTATGCCGGGCCCGACCTGGGGCTTCTAGCCACCCAAACCTGGCGCGACGGCTTCGAGCAGATCCAACTGGGCAAGCGGGAACTCGTGCAGACCATGGGGCTTGCGCTGCCGTCTTCAGGAGCCTGGTCCCCGGGCTTCGACCTGACCACGGACAGCCTCGGGGATTATGGCGACGCTTCGATAGACCACGTCCTCGTCGACGACGCGGTGGCCGAGGGTCTCAATGAGCCGTTGGCGGAGGGCACAGTCGCGGTCAGGGCCCAGGACGACCAGAACGATCGAGTGACCCTCGTTCTCGCCCAAAGTGACCTGCGTGACCTGATGGCTTCCCCCTGGGATCCGGCCGTCCTTTTCGCCGGTATCGCCGCCGTGCTTGCGTCCGGCGACCATGACGCACTCGTTCTGACCCCCGACCCCGACTTCGTTCTGGCGCCTGGCCCGTACCTGGAGGCCATCGGTGAAGAACTGCGAAAGGATCCCTGGATCCGCACCCAGACGCTGGCCGGCCTGTTACGCGCGCACCCGCCGGGGACACGCCCGTTGCTGCTCAGCCGGGACCCGGTCCCGCTCTCCGGTTACATCGCGGAGACCATCTTCTCGGCGGTGCAGAGCGCCCACGCGCTCGTCGACGACCTGGCGGCCGTGTCCGACCCCGCCAGTCTCCCACTCCAGACGGCCCGCCTGTCCCTATTCCTCGCCGAGAGCCGCTGGTGGTCGCGGGCGGGCGTCACGCCCGAGGAGGCGAGCGCCGGGCTGGGCTATGCCGTCCAGGCGGAGACGGTGGCCAAGGGCGAGTTGGACAAGATCCGCCTGGCGGGATCGAACGGGGCCCTGATCATGGGCCACGAAGGGGAGGTGACGCTGGTCGCGGAGAACGGCGCGGACTACGTGGTCACCGCCGAACTCCGGCTGAGCGGAGAGGGTGTTCGCTTCCCGCAGGGCGATGTCGTGAAGGTCCGGTTGGAGGCTGGGGGCAATGAGATAGCCGTGCCGGTGGTGGGCACTTCGTCGTCCCGAGAACTGACCGCCCGGCTGATCGCTGGCACGAGCGTCCTGGACGAAAGCAGCACTTCGCTCCACTTCGTCACTCCGGGGGAGGTCCTTCCCTGGGCGGCCCTCGCGGTCTTCGCTATCCTGGTGATCGTTCTCGGCATCTGGTACGCGCGTAGAGGGAAAGCTCGCCCGGCCGCGTAACTCCGTAGAGCGTAACTTTGTGACCACCGTTCCGTTCCTACACGTATGAGACTAATCCTATTCATAGTCGTTGTTCTGGCCCTCGTCGGCGTCCTGGTGGCCGACGGTCTGAGCATGTACGGCGCCCACCGGAACGCCGTCGACTTCTCGAATCAGGCCGCCGAACAAGCCGTCCAGGCCTACGTGGACACAGGGGGGAGCGAGGACGCGGTCCAAAGGATCATCCAGGTCATGGCGGCCAGCGAGGGCGTCGAACTGGTGGACCTGAGCTACCACAAGGGGACGACGAAATGGTATGAGGTGACCGTGAAGGCCTCGGGGGGCTCCTACCTGCTCAAGCACCTACCGTTCGTCAAGGATCACCTGGCCCAACAGTCCACGGCCGTCGCCCACTTCTAGCAGCGCGGCCGCCCGTTCGCGGAGGTCGCCGGGGCCAAGCAGGCCGCTGTTCCCCGTTCATCGATTGACAGGTAGGGGCGCTCACCTTGTCCCATGTACACCTGGCGCGGACGGTAGAGGGCGCTGCCGTTGTCGTGCACTTCTTTCCAGTTGGCGATCCATCCCGGCATCCGGCCCATGGCGAATATCACAGTGAACATGTTCACCGGGATCCCCATGGCCCGGAGGATGACGCCCGAATAGAAATCCACGTTGGGGTAAAGCTTGCGTTCGACGAAGTAGGGGTCGTTAAGGGCGACGTCCTCGAGCCGCTTCGCTATCTCGAGTAGCGGATCCGTGGCTTTGAGCTTGCTGAGCATCTTGTCGGCCACGTCCTTCATGATGCTGGCCCGGGGGTCGTAGCTCTTGTAGACCCGGTGACCGAACCCCATGAGCCTGAGCGAGGAGTTCTTGTCCTTGACCCTGACGATGTAGTCCTTGAGGTCGACGTTGTTGTCGTGCAACGACTGGAGCATCTCCACGACGGCGGCGTTGGCTCCTCCATGCAGCGGCCCCCAGAGAGCGCACACACCGGCCGCGCAACTCGCGAAAAGGTTGGCGCCTGAGGAGGCCACCATCCGCACGGTGCTGGACGAGCAGTTCTGCTCGTGGTCGGCGTGCAGGATCAGGATCAGCTGCAGGGCGGCCACCATCTCGGGGCTGGGCTCATAGTCCCCAAAAGGGATGGAGAACATCATGTGCAGAAAGTTTGTGCAGTAGTCGAGGTGAGGCTTCGGATAGACGATCGGCTGGCCGATGGAAGCCTTGAAGGCGGCCGCGGCGATTGTGCGCAGCTTGCTGATGAGGCGGGCGGCCGAGATCTGGAAGGTGGCCGGTGACTCCATCTCCATCAGGCCGGGCTCGTAACAGCTCATGGCGTTGATCATCGCCGAGAGGATGGCCATGGGGTGGCCGGTCGACGGGAAGCCGTCGAAATGGTGGTAGAGGCCCTCGTGGATCATCTCGTACCTGGTGAACAACTCGCTCCACGCCTTGAGCTGCTCCCGCGTGGGCAGCTCCCCGTAGATGAGCAGCCAACAGGTCTCTACGAAGGTGCTCTGGAGCGCGAGCTGTTCGATCGGGATGCCGCGATAGCGCAGAATGCCGTTCTCGCCATCGACGAAGGTTATGGCCGACCGGCAAGATCCGGTGTTCACGTAGCCCTCGTCGAGCGTGATATGGCCCGTGTTCTCCCGTAGCCTGGCGATGTCGATGGCGCGGTCACCCTCGGTCCCCACTACCACCGGCAGGTCACATGGCTTTCCTTCGATGATGAGTCTTGCGGTGTCTGCCATCGATCCCATCCTCGTGCTCGCGTCGGATGCTGCTCTAGTCTTTGCACACGAGCGCGCCTAGGCGCTCGGTGAGGAACACGTTCTCCCGGTAGTCGACAGGGCAGTCGATCACCGTCACTCCCGGTCTTCGTATCGCCGCTTGAAGGGTGGGCAGGAGATCCGAGGCTCGTTCGATCCGGTAGCCTTCAGCCCCGAAGCTCCTCGCGTAGAGGACGAAGTCCGGATTACCGAAGTTTACACAACTCGTGCGCCCCAGTTGGCAGACCTGCTTCCACTCTATCAGCCCGTAGGAAGAGTCGTTCCAGATGAGCACGACGAAGTTGAGACCCAGTCTGACCGCAGTCTCGAGCTCCTGAGAGTTGAGCATGAAGCCGCCATCTCCGGTGACGGCCAGGATGGTCCTATCGGGATGGACCAGGCTTGCCGCTACCGCCCCGGGAAGGGCGATGCCCATCGCAGCGAAGCCGTTGGAGACTATGCAGGTGTTCGGGCGTTCGGCTTGGTAGAGCCGGGCGAGCCACATCTTGTGCGCCCCGACGTCGCTGATCACGATGTCGTCGGGACCGAGCGCCGCCCGGATGTCGTTGATGATCTTCTGCGGTTTCACCGGATAGCCCTTGTCGTCGGCGTACTCCGCGATCTCCGCAAGCAGGTTGCGGCGGGGGGTGGCCGCCACCCGGAAACGGTGGCGCCGGCATTGTGTCCGCAGGGCGTCGAGGCTGGCCCCGATATGGCAGACGATGCCTCCGTCGACGATGTAGTGCTCGTCGACCTCTGCCGGGACGGCGTGGATATGGACCAACTTATGCTCGTCTCTGCGCCAGAGATAGGGATGGTACTCGACCATGTCGTACCCGATGCAGATGATGAGGTCGGCTTGTTTGAACCCGCAGAAGTTGTAGTCGTTCGACTGAAGCCCCGCCGTGCCGAGAAGCAACCGGTGCGAGGCCGGGATGGCCCCCTTGGCCATGAAGGTGGTCACTACCGGGATGTTGAGCTTCTCGGCGAACGCCACCAACTGGTCGGAAGCTCCCAGCCGGATCACACCGTGCCCCGCCATGATGAGCGGAGCATGGGATGCGTCCACCAGGGCCGCGACCTCCCCGAGGTGGGCTGGATTGGGGTAGGGGGGATGGGGGCTTTGCCGTCGCAGAGGCTCGGCGTCCGACACTTCCATCTCGGCGACGTCCTGGGGAAACTCGATGAAGCAGGCCCCAGGGCTCTCCGCCTCCGCGACTTTGAAGGCCTTGCGCACGATCTCGGGAATGGTCTTGGGAGCCCGCACCTGCGCTCCGTACTTGGTGATCGGCTCGAAGAGGCGGACCAGGTCGATGACCTGATGGCTCTGCTTGTGAAGGCGGGTCGTCGGAGCCTGGCCGGAGATGGCTACCAGGGGCGCCATGTCCATGTTCGCGTCCGCGACACCGGTGACGAGGTTGGTCGCTCCCGGCCCGAGGGTGGAGAGGCACACGCCTGCCCGCCCGGTCAGCCGTCCGTAGACGTCGGCCATGAAAGCGGCTCCCTGCTCGTGCCGGGTGGTGACGAACTTGACGTCGCTTGAAGCGATGGAATCGACGAGTTGGAGGGTCTCTTCGCCGGGCATCCCGAAGACGAACTCCACTCCCTCGTTCTCGAGACACCGGGTGAAAAGATCCGCGGCCTTCATTCAGCCCCCCCTCGGATGTGACGGCAGCCGCACCAGCGACTCCATCTTAGAATATAGATTCTAGATTCCACAGTCAAGGGTCTCCAATTCGAGGTTCGGTGGTGTTAAAATCGAACCGTGGCCGAAACCGCACATGCCGTGAAAGCTCCCTGCCAGCAGCGGAGCCGCGACTCCCAGGAACGCCTTCTGAGAGCCGCGGAGTCTCTCATCAAGAGCAAGGGCTTCGAGGCTCTCACCACCGCTGAGGTAGTCCGCCGCTCTCGCACCTCCATAGGCACACTCTACGCCCGATTCGGTGACAAGACAGCGCTTCTGCACGCCGTTCAGGACCGCGTCCAGGCTCGGGAAGAAGAGGTCATGCGCGCACACCTTGCCAAGGTCGACTGGGACGGTCTCTCGCTCGAGGAATCGGTCCGGCATCTGCTCCGGATCAAGCACCTCGCCGCCGAGGGTGACGGCCGGCTGTTCGAGGCGTTCGTCGTGCACGGAGCGACCGACCCCGTGTTGCGGGCCCAAGGCTATCGGCACAAAGCTGTCATCGAGGACCTCGAAGTGGAGGTGCTCATGCGGCATGCCGGACAGATAGGGCATGCGGATCCCGAGGACGCCGCGCGGGTCGCCTCCCGACTGGCGCAGGCGGCTCAGGAAGAGTACGTCCAGCGCTCTCTCTCTGGCGTGTCTCTTCCGGCGGCCGCTCCGCCCGATCTGCTCCTGCAGCGGCTGGCCGAAGTCATAATCGCCTATCTCAAGCACCCGCAGCCGCCCGCCTAGGAGGCCGCGCAGCCGACCGCGCGATCACCCGCATACCGTCCCCATCGTCCGGTGTGTGCGGGCGGCGCCGGGAAGCTTCCCGCCCTCTCGGCGGTGTTACACTTCGAGTGAGATGGAACGCTGGCACACACACGTGTTGCGGGAGAAGATCGACCCCGGCAGCATGCTGATCCAGGGCAACCGGGCTTGCGCTCTGGGAGCTCTCGACGCGGGCGTCCGTTTCTTCGCCGGGTATCCCATCACTCCCAGCTCCGAGATCATGGAAGCCATGGCGTACGAGTTGCCCCGGCTCGGTGGAGTCTTCCTACAGATGGAGGACGAGATCGGCTCCATCTGCGCCTGCATCGGGGCGTCGCTTGCCGGACAGCTGGCCATGACCGCCACCTCGGGCCCGGGCTTCTCGCTGATGCAGGAGGCCATCGGCTACGCCATCATGGTCGAAGCCCCGCTCGTCATCGTGGACGTGATGCGGGCCGGCCCGTCGACCGGCCGTCCGACTGCCCCGTCCCAGGGCGACGTCATGCAGGCTCGCTGGGGCACCCATGGCGATCACCCGGCCGTGGTGCTGGCCGCCTCCAACGTTGCCGACATGTACCGGCTGACGATGGCCGCCGTCCGCTTCGCCCAGCGCTTCCGCACCCCGGTCACCCTGCTCGCCGACGAAGTGGTCGGCCACATGCGCGAGAGCTTCGCTCCCGAGCTCATCGGGCGCTACCGCCTCACCAGCGGGGATTTCGACTTCACCCCGGGTTACCTCCACCCCGATATGGTGCGCGAGGTGCATCCGCCCCACGTGCTGGGCTCCGAGACGCACCCTCACGTGACCGGCCTCATACACGACGAGACCGGATTCCCCACCAACGACCCGGAGAAGAGCGAGAAGTTCATCCGCGAGCTCTACGACAAGGTCGGAAACCACCGCGACGAGCTCTGCCTCTACGACGTGAAGAACGAGGGCAAGGGTCGCGTCTGTATCGTGGCCTACGGTTCCTGCGCGCGAAGCGCCCGGGCGGCCTGGAAGATGGCCGAGAAGGAAGGGCTGCAGGTGGAGGTGCTCCACCTCTACACCCTGTTCCCGCTGCCGGTGGAGATAATCCAAACCGTCGCCAGGCGGGTAGAGTTCATGCTCATCCCCGAACTGAACCTCGGCCAGTACGCGCGCGAGGTGCGGAAGATGGCCGAGAACTGGACCACGGTCATCAGCATGGGCAAGATCGATGGCACCTTGATCACACCGCGCGAGATCCTCGACCGGGTGAGCGAGTTGGTGGGGAAGTACGAGAGTGTCTGACGCCCCGACAGCCGACGGCCGCGTCTCCGACGCCCTGGAGATCGAGCAGTTCCTGCATACGGAGCGGCTGCCGCACATCTGGTGCCCCGGCTGTGGCATCGGGATGGTCACCGGCGCCTTCTTGCGCGTGGTCCTCGACCTCGGCCTCGAGCGGGAGAAGACGGTGGTCGTCGGCGGCATCGGTTGCTCCAGCCGGGCCGTGGGCTACATCGATCTGGGCACCGTGCACTCCATCCACGGCCGGGCCTTGGCCTTTGCGACCGGCATCAAGATGGCCCGCCCGGATTTCACCGTGGTGGTGCTCACCGGTGACGGGGACGGCGCGGCCATCGGAGGCAACCACCTGATCCACGCCTGTCGGCGGAACATCGACATCACCTGCATCCTCTTCAACAACCAGACCTACGGCATGACCGGGGGTCAACTCTCGCCCACCATGGATCTGGGCGACCGGGGGACCACGGCTCCCTACGGGCAGGTGGAGCCCCCCTTCGACCTGTGCAGGCTGGCCGAGGCCGCGGGGGCCAGCTTCGTCGCCCGCGGGACCGCGGCCAGCATCAGGCCGCTCGAGCGGCTGATCAGATTAGGGCGTCCAGCATCACGGGTTCTCCTTCATCGAAGCTGTGGTCCCGTGCCCCACCGAGTACGGCAAGCGGAACCCGCCCGCCGGCGTCGCCGCCATGCTTGACGACGCGAAGGCGCGTTCGGTGTCGATCACCCAGGCAGCGAAGATGTCGGCCGAGGAGCTTGAAGACAAGATAGTGACCGGCATCCTTCACGACGATCCCGAAGCGCCGGAATTCCAGTCTACGTATGCCGCGATCTCGGCCGGCGCTCAGAAGGCGGAAGCCTCCCGCAAGGGCCGACCGCGCCGCGCCGCGCCGCCCGCGACGGAGCCGGTCGCCTGCGGCCTGCCGTCGAGCCAGGTTTCAACGGTCGGCGCCGGCGCGGCGGGCACCCCGGCCGGCGCGGCTGAAGCGGGGGGCGAGGACGTTTCTCCCCCCGACGAGACGGCTCTCCCCTGTGAGGGTGGCGAGTGATTCCCGCGCCCGGCAGCGCCGGCCCGTCTGGGTCCACGGCCTCCCGGGCGGGACTTCTGGCGGCGCGCGATCTGGTCGAGGTGCGATTCGGAGGCAGCGGCGGCCAGGGTGTGATCCTGATGGGCGTCATCCTGGCGATGGCCGGCGCCTGGGACCACCGATACGTCGTGCAGACCCAGTCCTACGGCCCCGAAGCCCGCGGGGGCTACAGCCGTAGCGACGTCATTATCGCCGACGCCCCTATCGACTATCCGGAGCTTGAAAGGGCGGACCTTCTCGTGGTGCTGTCCCAGGCAGCGGCCGACGAGTACATCGGAGTCCTGCGCGCCGACGGGGTCCTCGTCTACGACTCCGAGAATGTCACGACCATGCCGCCCTTCAAAGGGGAATGCTTCGGCATACCGTTCACTCGCCTGGCGCTGGAGGAGACCGGACGGACCCAGACCACGAACATCCTCACCCTTGGCGTTGTTGCGGGTATCACCGGCGTGGTGACGACTGAGTCTCTGCGCAAGGCGGTTCTTGCGATGGTACCGAGAGGTACCGAGGAGATGAACACCAAGGCTCTCGCCCGCGGACTGGCGTTTGACGCAGCCGAATGGCGCGCCGCCCTCGACTCGCGGAGGAGCGAAGCATGATCGTTGCCGGGCTCGACGTGGGCGCCAAGAACGTCCACGCTGTCCTGATAGAGGACGGCCGGGTGGTGGCGAAGGCCGCTGTCGCCTCTGGGTTCGATCACGAAGAGTCGGCGGAGCGGGGGCTGCGGGAGGCCGCGCGGGTTGCGGGGGTCGACAGGGCCGCGATCGCCGCGATCGCCGCCACCGGCGCCGGACGCAAAGCCCTGCCCTTCGCGGGTCAGCAGCCGACTGAAGTGGCGGCCGATGGGAAAGGCGCCGCGGCGCTCCGGCCCGGCGCACGCACGGTGGTCGACGTCGGCGCCGATGAAGCCCGGGCCATCAGGCTCAATCCCGAGGGCAAGGTCGTGGACTTCGCCATCAACGAGAAGTGCGCCGCGGGCGCCGGCGCGTTCGTGGAAGCTATGAGCCGCGCTCTCGACATGGGGCTCGACGACTTCTCTCGGGCTTCGCTCGATTCCACCCAGGCCATACCGATGAACGCCCAGTGCACGGTATTCGCCGAGTCCGAGGTCGTCAGTCTCATCCATGCCAACACGCCGCCGGCCGACATAGCTCGGGCCGTTCACGACGCGATGGCCAGCCGGGTGTCGGCCATGGTGCGGAGGATAGGCATCGCCGACCCGGTCGTTTTGGGGGGCGGCACTGCCCTCAACGTGGGGTTCGTGAAGTCGCTCTCAGAGGCGCTCGGCGGCGTGGACCTCGAGGTGCTGCCCGATCCTGAGTACGTGGGCGCGCTCGGCGCGGCGCTCATAGCCTGGGAAGCAGGCGACGGAGGCTGACCTCCTCGCTGCGGAGGCACCCCCGGCTCGCTCTGGCGGATCCTAGCCCAGCAACTCCTTCAAGGCCGCCCTGGCCACGGCCCTGTCCTCTGCGCTCAGCGCGCCCACCTGCCTCTGGATGAGACGGTCGTCGAGAGTGAAGAGCTTCATCCGCACGACTGAAGGCGCCGGCAGACCGGCGGCCGGAAGGTCCGAGACGGCTACGTCTAGAGGCCAGGGGCGATGATCCACGCTGGTCACCATCGCCAGTACGCTGTGCCCCACCCGGGTCCCGAATCCCTCCCGCTGGGACAGGACCACCGCGGGGCGGCGCCGGCGGGTGTCGCGATCGGTGAACGGGAAGGGGACGACCACGACCGCCCACTGGTCATAGCTCACGGTAGGCCTCCTCGTCCTCGTCGGTGGCCCATTCCGAGAGCAAAGGCTCGAGTGCTCTTGAGAACTCCAGGTCAAGAGGGGTTGCCTTTCTGACCGTGACGGCGCCATCATCGGCGACGTCGAAGGCGAGGGTGTCGCCCTTCGACAGTCCAAGCGCCTCCCTGACCGGCCCCGGTATGGTTGTCTGATACTTGCTGGTGAGCTTGCTCATGGCGTAGGTTCCCATCTGCTTCGATCCCCAAGGTAAGGAGGTAAGGCAATCTTACTCAGCTTACCATGAGCACGTTGGCCACGGCGGGATTCGTTTCGCAAGCGAGGCTAGCCAGGAGAACCGGTGTCCGCACTCCGACCTTGGGCTGAGAGGGAATTGGGCCGGGCGACGGCTGTAGTACACTTGCCCGGCTGTGATGGAACAGACCCAGCATTATTGGAGATGGAGCGAAAAGACCTGGCAGGCCTCCGGCCTCGATTGGCGGCTGGCCTCTGCCGTGACGGTGGGCGTCGACGTAGGTTCGGTCAGCTCCCAAGCGGTCCTGCTCGCCGACGGCAAGCTCCTCGCCTTTCACTCCACCCGGACCGGCTCGTCCAGCCCTGATAGCGCGTTACGTGCCTTCAGGGGAGCGAGCGAACCGCTGGGGCTTACGCTCGACGACGTCACCTACGCGGTGGGCACCGGCTACGGCCGGGTGAATGTCCCCTTCGCCGACCGCACCATAACGGAAATCGCCTGCCACGCTCGGGGGGCCAACTACATGGGCGGACAGAGCATCCGGACCATCCTCGACATGGGCGGCCAGGACTGCAAGGTGATCCGCTGCGACGAACGGGGCAAAGTGCTGAACTTCATCATGAACGACAAGTGCGCGGCGGGGACCGGCCGGGGCATGGAGGTCATCGCCGACGTGCTGTCGGTGCCCATCGAGGACATCGGGCGGCGCTCGTTCGAGATCGATGAGGAGCCGCCGCCGGTGAGCAACGTCTGCACCGTGTTCGCCAAGTCCGAGGCCACCTCGCTGCTGCGCGCGGGATGGAGCGTCGACCGGGTGCTCGCTGCCTACTGCTCGGCGATGGCGCAGAGGGTGGCCGGCCTCATAGAACGCATGCAGGTGGAGCCCGAGTTCTTCATCACCGGCGGCATCGGCAAGAACATAGGCGTGACCAGGCGCATCGAGCGGCTCATCGGGGTGGAGGCCGTCAAGCTCCCCGCCGATTCCGTCCTCGATCCTCAGATCGCGGGTGCGCTCGGCGCGGCGCTCTTCGCCCACTCGCTGCACCGGAAAGCGCAGAAAGAAGCCGAAGCTGCTAGGGCTTTCGGCAGCGCGCCACCGGCGTCCGTCGAAGCCGCCGCGGACCCCGCAGCCGCCTCAGGAGTCACCGGCGCATGATCGCCAACTATGGCTACGAGGACGGCTCCGGCTTCTACTACATCACCATTGATGGCGATGTCTGCGCCCGTTGCTCGCATCACGCATGCACGATGGCGTGCCCGCAGGGCGTATATGCGATCGAGATGGATGACTACGACGATCTTGTCGCGGTCGTAGGCGAGACTGCCCGCAAACGCTTGCGGGAGTTGTGTGCTGTGTGCAAAGGGCAGAACGGCGCGGGCGGGAGCCAGCACAAGCTGCCATGCACCGCCGCATGTCCAGCCGGCGCCCTCCGCCATAGCTGGTAGGGCCCGGGTGGAACTCCGGGTGGACGGGCTGGCTGTCTCCGTCTTGAAGGGCGCGACGGTGCTCGAAGCCTGCGACCAGGCCGGCCGGTACGTGCCCCGCCTTTGCTCCTATCCAGGACTCGGGTGCCCCTGTGGCTGCGAGCGGGTGCTGGAACCCGGGAGCGACCCCGAGCGTGACGAGGCGGCGGCTTGCGGCCTCTGCGCCGTCCGCATCGACGGCGGGAGCGCGAGTGAAGCCCTGGTTCTCGCCTGCTGCACCGTCGCGGAGCCGGCTATGGAGGTCGTCACCGACGATGCCGTCCTACGCAGGGAACGTCTGGAACGCTTGGCCGAACTGGTCGCCCGCCACCCGCACGTCTGCCTGAGCTGCCCCGATCGGGACGGCTGCTCCAGGGAAGAGTGCACCTTCGGGATCGCGGCGGAAGCACGCTGTTGCGACGAGTTCGGAAGGTGTGAGTTCGGCAAGCTGGTCGCTTACGTCGATGCTGGGGAAGACATGCCCCGGCGGGCGGTCGCGGTATCTCGCGACGCTAGAGTCGAAGGCCGGATCCGGCGGGAGCCTGGTCTTTGCCTCGGTTGCGGACGGTGCGTCGCGGTCTGCAGCCTTTCTCCGGCCGCCGGCAAGGCGCTACGGTTGGTGAGGATCGCGCAAACGGCGCCGCCCGAGGCCGACGACGACTTCCCGCCCGTCCTCGCCGAGCGGGCAGGTTCAGGCCGTACCGAAGAAGGACACCCTCCGCGCTTCGGGCTGCACGTTCTGCGGACAGTGCGTCATGGTGTGTCCCACGGGGGCAGTGACCGCGCCGGGAGAAGCGGGGTCGCGCTGGCTCGAAGGCTGGCGGAAGAGGACCGGTCTCCCCGCGCCCGTGTTGCCGCCCGAACCCTGGCGAGCGCTTGCCGACAGGGACGACTTGGCGGCGGTTCCAGCGGTATCGGGGGTGTTTCTGCTGGCGGACGATGCTGGACAGGTCCTCCGTATCGGCGGAGTGGCCGATCTTTCGCGAGGTATCGCGCTCGCTGTGGCCGAGCCGGCTTGCGTTTCTGCCACCTCCTTCCGCATAGAACCTGCTCCGCTCTTCACTCAGCGCGAGAGCGAGCTTCTCGCCCGCTTCGCGCGGCAAGAGGGACGCCTGCCTCCCGGGAACGATCTTGGGGACGACCTCTTCTCCGACGGGCTCTTTACGGACGACCTCGAGTAGGAGGGGTCGCAATGCCCGCTAAACCGCCCGGCGCACAACTCGGAGCCCCCCTCGTCGTGGGGGTCGTCTCCGATACCCACGGGCACCTCTATCCCCGGGTGGCGCGGCTGCTGGAAGGCGTCGACCATATCATCCATGCCGGCGATGTCGGGTCGGCGGAGGTCCTCAGGGCGCTGCGGTCCATCGCCCCGCTCGTCGCCGTGCGGGGCAACTGCGATCTCGACGTCTGGGCAGACGCCTTGCCGCCCCGGGCCGAGTTGGAACTGGCCGGTGTGCGCATCGTGGTAGGGCACATAGCTCCGCGCCCGGAGAGCGGGGGCGACGGCCGGGTCATGGTGGTCGTCTCCGGTCATAGTCACGTCGCCCGGCTCGAGCAGCAAGGCCCGGTCCTCTATCTCAATCCCGGCTCCGCGGGTCCTCGTCGCTTCGGGCGTCCGCGCACGATTGCTCAGCTTGAGATCTGGGCGCCAACCGGCACCGAGCTGGGGGGCTCCCCGCGGGTGACGGCGCACATCCTTTCGGCCGAGGACCGGTAGCTACAGGTTTTTAGCCACGTGAGTGGTCAACTCTCCCAGACGGTAGGTGTAGCTGCCCATCTCGTTGTCGTACCAGCCGAAGACCTTGACGTGTGTCAGCGGGATTCGGTGGTCGCCGCCATCCAGGCGCAGGTCCACGAACCCGGTACGGGTGTGGGTCTCGATGCCTTCGATCACCACCGCGGCGTCCTCGCCGAGCATGTCGGCCGATACGTTCTGCTCCGTGCTGAACTTGAGTAGGCCGTGAGACTCGCCTTCGGCCGCTTCACGATAGATCGCGTTGATCGCATCGCGCTCGATATCTACGGTGCCGTCGAGACGCTCTTCGGCCTGGAAGGTCACGTTGAGGATGATCAGGCTGACGCTGGCCGTGGGGATACGCACCGAGTCGGCCATGAAGCCGATGCGGGCGATCTCGGGCATCACCATCTCCAGCGCTTTGGCCGCGTTCGTCGAGGTGATGACGATGTTGTTCATCCCCGATCTCGTCTTGCGCAGGTCGGTGGCATTGGCGCTCGGGACCGCGTCGAGTATGGGCTGGCTATTGGTGACGGCGTGGACTGTGCTCATGCCGGCCGTGATCATGTTGCGCGTCAGGTCGCGCGCGAGGAGAGGCCGCATCATATGCGCGAGCGCGGTAGTGGTGCACGAGGCGGCCGATACGATCCTGTGCTTGCCGGGATCGTAGTCTTGATGATTGATGCCGTGGATAAGGATCGCCGAGTCCTCGGGCAGCGGCACGCCTTTCAGCTTGCTCTTGAAAGGGGAGCTGATCACGACCGCCCGGGCTCCGGCGGCCAAGTGGCCCCGGAGCGCCCCTTTCCCATCCTGAGCATCGGTGTGCGGATCGCGGAACTTTCCGGTGCAGTCGACCACCAGCGTGACTCCGTATTCCCGCCAGGGGATCTCTTTGGGGTCGCGCGCTTGCCGCAAGACGATGATGTCCTTGCCGTGGACCCTGGCGAGCCCCCTGGCCTCGTCGACCACCTGCAGGTCGGGCTTGCCATAACAGCCCCCCAGGAAACGATGCAGCGGGCCGTAGGTGCTGTCCTTGCCGAGATACTCGAGCACAGACTGCAGGGAGGTACCGACCGGGCGCCCGACGTTGATCACAAACGTGTCGAAGTCGTCGTGAGCCAAGTGGTACCAAAGGGTCAACTTGCCGATGCGGCCAAGTCCGTTGATTCCCAGCGTCCGCGGAGCAGCCATCACATGATCCTTTCTCGTTTCGCCAGCCGAGCCAACACTATCACTGCATCCAGCGTCCCACGCACCGCTCGACGCAGGGCGGTATCGGCTGGTGGAACACCGTTCTACTGCTACAAGACGCGCGCAGTCGTCGGGATGCGGCCCAGGAAGATATTCCCGGTACGCCCGTCGATGGAAAGCCAATCCCCGGTCTTGAGCTCGTGTCCGGCAAGGCGGGCCACGCCTTGGTATTCGTCTACCTCCAGCGCGCGGCAGTCGACCACGGCGGTCTTGCCCAGCCGTTTGGCGGTGACCGCCGCGTGAGAGGTGGCCCCGCCCCGGGCGGTCAGCAACCCCGAGACCCGGGTGATCATGGCGATGTCCTCGGGGACGGTGTCGGGGCGCAGCAGCACAAGGGGGTCGCCGGGCTTCTCGGCCGCGAGCTTGTCGATCTGCTCGATGTTCACCGCGATCCGGCCGGAGTAGGCGCCTCCCGCTACTCCCATGCCGACGGCGGCCGCGGGCCCGAAGCTCCGCGATGAGGTGTCGAAGTACGGGGAGTCCTTGGTCTGCTCCTGGACCATGGCCCGCTTCTGCAGGATGAAGAGATCTTTGGCTGCGTCGGCCTCGAAGGTGAATTCGATCTCCTGAGGATCGTGCTCGCGTAGCTCGACGAGATCTCGAGCCACGTCCAGCAAGGCCTGGTAGATCTGGGGATGGTCCTTCTCCAGAGAATGCTCCAGCCCTTGATAGGTCGGGCTGCCGAGCCGCTGGGCCTCGGACACCGGCCAGGGGAACACGAGACCGGCTACCAGGTCCTCACCCTGGCTCCGGGCCGTGAAATCTCCGAACAGCCGCACCTGGTTACTGTGCGGCTCGAGCGGGTTCCGGGTGAAGGTGACGCCCGACCCCGACTCCGTGCTCAGGTTCCCGAACACCATCCGCTGGATCACCACGGCCGTGCCCCACTCCTCCGCGACCCCGAGGTACTGCCGGTACAGCTTGGCTTCCGGGGAATCCCAGGAGCCGAGGACCTTCCGGATGCAGGCCATCACCTGGCGGAAGGGGTCGTCTGTGTAGCGCACACCGAGATCCCGCCCCCGTGCCTTGTACGCGAAGGCCAGTTCCCGCATGTGCTCGGGTAGAAAGTCCGACTTGCGCTCCACGCCGTAGCGCGCCTTGAAGTCGACCATGACGGCGTCGAAGACGTCCCGGTCGATACCCGACGCCATCGCCCAGGTCTGCAGAAAGCGGCGATACGAATCCCACGCCGCCCACTCGAAGCCGGGTTTGCGCGACAGGGCCTCGGCCAGCTTATCGTTCAGCCCCACGTCGACGAACGTGGTCATGAGGCCCGGCATGGAGATCGCGGCGCCCGAACGGATGGAAAGGGTCAGCAGGCGGCTGGGGTCGCCCAGACGCAACCCCGTCTCTTTCTCGAGGTCGCCGACGGCCCTGCGCACCCGCTCGATGGTGTCGTTGAAGAGGGGCCGGTGCGCCATGGCCGGCATGGCGCTGAAGAGCTCGGTCGTGAGGATGAACCCCTGCGGCACCTGGTGCTTGTAAGCCGCCATCTGCTTCAGCCCCAGCCCTTTGAAGCCCAGCGTCATCTGATCGTCGGTGCCCGGGTTCGCCTTGTGGATCCGCGACACCAACCGCTCGGGGTCGTAGTTCATCATCCGGGTGAGGGTGTGGTTGCTCAACTTCTCGGTGAGCATGGATATCTCCCGGAGCACGGTCGACATGTAGCGGTCCAGCGACTGCATCCCCAGAGCCGAGACCAGGACCTCCCGCAGCACCATCTCGGCCACCGCGTCGATAGACAAAGACCGAGCCACGCATTGCCTGGGGTCGTGCTTGAGCACGGTGTGAAGCACTTGGTCGTGGCTTAGGATCGAAGTCCGCGAGAGCTGCGTGACCGAGCCCATGAAGAACTGGAACACATTCTGATACTGGTGGAATGTGAAGTTATGGCTGCTAAAGCTCGACTCAAGCAGGCGCAGATTGGCGCCCAGGTTGCGTGAATCGATGCCATCGGCGGCGAGGGCGCGCTCGAAGCGGCGGATGGCCGCCGCCATGCCACGAAGGGTGTCCCGGGTGACGTACGGGTCCACACCGCGGACCACCAGGTCGTCGAGCAGGATGGCGACCAGTCTCTCCACCCGGAACGACAGGCCCAAGGCGTCGAACTTGGGTTCGGTGTAGTTGCCGTACATGGACGGGATGCCTGCCGCGATGTGCCGCTTCTGGTAGATGTTCTCGACGGCAACGGAAGGCACCGGGCTGAGGATGATCCTCTGCAACTCCTCCAGAACGGTGAGGGCTGCGTCGAGCAGGCGGTCCCGGGTGTCCGATCCCGCTTCGTGCCTCCAGGCATCCAGGGCCTTGACGAAGCGGGATCGCGTCCTGGCCGCGAGTTGAAGATGGTGGGTGACGGCGCTGCCCACGTTGTCGGCGGAGAGCGAGTACTTCTGGGCAAGCAGCTGATGCGTCCGGACCAAGAGGGCCACCCGGCGCCGGGCCGTCTCCTCGGTCTTACCGTCGGCGGGCAGCGCGTCGAGCAGGCGCGCGACGGCCTCGGGAGCCAACTTCGCCAAGTGGTCCAGAAGGTCTTTCATCTGCTGCTCGGAAGGGCGCTTGCCGCCTGGGCTTGTGTGCGGCCTCCCGCGCCCAGCGGGTGCCCGCAGCATCTCCCCCAGTTCTACGAGGACCTTGTGGGGCTCCGTCGCCCAGTGCCGTTCCCGACGCACGGCGTCCCAGGTGTTGCCGGAGAGATAGGGTTGCAGGCCCGCCGGGTCGAGCGTGATCCAGTACGCGAGTACCTCCCGGCTGAAGTCGACCAGCCGGTTGGAGGACTCGGCGTGCGATTGCTTGCGGAGGAAGTGCATGAGGGTGTCCTGGCGCCCGCAGATCTCGTCGATCTCGGTCGATACCGCCCGCAGCTCCCCTTCGGCCCCGACGTCGTTGAAATAGACCGGGAACGAGCGCAGAAGCTGCTTGGCCACGAAGTAGATGGGGGCTATGTCCGCGTTGAGGAAGCGAGTGACATCACGTTGGAACAGATCGGTGTCGGCGATATAGACCCCGCCGAGCCGCAACTGTACGTTGAGAGCGGCCGCGAGCCGCTCGTAGAGCGCTGGGTTGGACTCGATGATGTGCATCCAGCACCGGATCTTGGGCAGGTGGTAGGGATTGACCACCGTCTCCCACTCGTCGGTGGCCCCCTGGATCTCCGGGTACTGGAACTTCCAGGAGAGCACGTCTTCGATGAGGTGGTCGGCCGCGGGCGCGTTGCCTGCCTCCCCGATGGCGACGCCGATAGCCTCGTAGCACTGGAAACGCATCAACAGGAACTGGTTGTCGCGCGTGCGGAAGAAGCGGGTGAGCCGGGAGAGCAGCCTGTCGATGTCGGCGTGGCGCTCGGGCTTCATGAGCTGACGGACGACCCCGAGAAGGTCCACCATTACCTCGTTCTGCCGGTAGCCCAGGGTGTCGTCCTTGAGGAAGTAGAGGCATACGGCGAAGCGATCCTCTATGTCGTCGATCCTGAAGATCTGGTCGATGGCTTGGTCGAGGACGGTGGAGAAGGTCGGCAAGTCGGCAGAGAGCAACTCTTGCTCCGAGACGGAGCCTGCCCGCGCGATCAACGCGGCCATGGCGTCAGGGGCGAGCTGCGAGAAACGGTCGGCCACCGCTTGCGGACTGGTGAGTTCCGCCTCTCCGGAGGCAGCCCACGCGGGTATAGGCAGCCGTTCGGCCAGCAGCCCGTACCCACTCAGCAGCAGCGACCTGAAGAGGGTGGAGAAGGCCGGCTCTATGGCCGGGTGTACGGCCGCCCGCCGCACAAGCCCGTACAGCAGAGTGTCACGTTCGAGGAAGGCGAACGGGCGCGACGGCAATTCCCGGCAAAGGGTCTCGGCGACGGTGCGAAGAGGCTCGTCGTAGGCATCGGAGTGCGGCCCCGACACCGCCGCGGTGCACCAAGTGATCAACTGCCGGAGCATTAGCGACGTCTGCTGGGTCGAGAGCGGCGTGTCGAGGAGGTCGAGTACCAGCTCGGAAAGGAGAGTGAACAACCGGGCCCGGTCCTCGGAGCGCTCGAAGTAGGTCCAGTTACGGAGCAGAATGGTCTGGAACCCATCGATGAGGAGGTCAACGTTGCGGAAGGTGTGGAAGTACTCGCTGAGGGTATCGACGAGGGGGGTCCGCACCCCGTAGTAGCCTTGGACAGCTTCGACCAGGGGCAGGTAGCGATCGGGGATGACCACCTGCTGCGCGGTCTTGGCGATATTGGCTCTGAGCGCGTCGGAATCGACGGGCATCTGGATATCGATCGGTTCCATCACTCGTCCCGGTCGTTATCCGCCCACTCGGCGGCCTCCGCATCTTCCAGGCCGTCCTCCCCCGCTTCCGCAGTTTCGAGCCTGGTGAGCAGTACCCGGCCTATGCGCATGCCGTCCACTTCGGTCACTCGGGCAAGGAAGTCGCCGACCCGCACCTCGTCGCCTACCTGCGGGCGGCGTTGCAGTTGTTCGAAGACCCGGCCTCCAAGCGTGGGGAAGCCTTCTTGCGGGAGCTCCATATCCAGGGCCTCCTCCAGGTAATCGACGCGTGCGCTTCCGTCGACGGAGTAGCTCCCGTCGTCCTGCTGCTCTATCGGCGGCGCTTCGAGGTCGAACTCGTCCTGCACCTCGCCGATGAGCTCCTCCACCACGTCCTGGATGGTCACGATCCCGGCGGTGCCGCCGTGCTCGTCGACCACGATGGCCATCGGAGTCCTCGTGCTCTGGAAGCGCTTCAGGGCCACCTCGATGTTCGCCGTCTCAGCGATGAACCCGATGGGGCGCAGCAGGCGGCGCAGGGTGCTGTCTCGCGGGGCCCGGTAGAGGTCTTTCACGTGCACGTAGCCGACCACGTTGTCAACGTCCTCTTCGAAGACCGGGTACCGGGTGTGGTTCGTCTCCTCCACCTCGGCGACGGCCTCGTCCACGGTGCTCACCGTCGGAAGGAAAGCGGTCTCAGTGCGGGGGACCATGATGTCGCTGACGGTCCTGTTGCCGAAGGTGAGCGCACGCCGCATGAGGATCTGCTCCACCTCGTCTATGTGGCCCACTTCCTGGCTGGCCTCGAGGATCATGCGCAGCTCCTCTTCCGAGTGGGCCAGGTCGCTCTCGGACGCCGGTTCGATGCGGAACAACTTGAGGACTCCGACCGTGCTGATATAGAGGAGCCAGGTGACCGGACGCGTGATGACATAGAACCAGCGAAGCGGGATAGAGATGGCCAGCGTCGATTGCTCAGCTTTGCGTATGGCGAGAGACTTGGGCACCAGTTCCCCGAAGATGATCGTGATGAAGGTGATGATGGCGAAGGCGAGAATTGCGGCCAGGGTGGGGTTGAGGGCCGTGCCCAGCAGGTCGGAGAAGGCCACGGCGCCCAGCCAGCCGAGCCCCAGGCTGGCGGCGGTGACGCCGAGTTGCGTGGCCGAGAGGTACGCCGCCAGGTTGTTGACGATGTGGTCGGCCACCCGGGCGCGCCGCGAGCCGTCGGCGGCAAGCTCCGCTATGCGCGTTTCCCTCACCTTCACGATGGCGAACTCCGCCACGACGAAGAACGCGTTCACCACGAGGAGAAGGAAGACGCCCACGATCTCGAGGCCGGTGGAACTCATGGATGCCTCACCCGCGGACCGGGCGTGGACGGGAGGAGAAGACTACGGGAATCTGCAGGCGTTTTCATTTCGCTACACTCCAGCATAGCATAAGGCATCTCGTCAGCCTCCCACCTGCCCCGCCGCCGCGCTCCGCCCGCAACCGCCCCGGCGGTCGCCGCGCTTTGCCACTCACAACCCGGGTGGCGCTATCTGGCCGCTTTGGCTACAGCTTCGATGACCGGTTTCAGCGTCTGCCATGCCTCCTCGGCGGTCTCGACGTAGGAGAAGATCTCGATGTCGGCGGGCGCGATGACGCCCTCCTCCACCATGCCGCGGAAATCGATGATCCGCTCCCAGTACTCCCTGGAAAAGAGCAGCACAGGGATCGGCTTGATCTTGCGCGTCTGGATGAGAGTCAGGACCTCGAAGAGTTCGTCCAGGGTGCCGTAGCCGCCGGGGAACACCACAAGGGCGACAGCGCGGAGGAGAAAGTGCATCTTGCGTATGGCGAAGTAGTGGAAGTTGAAGCAGAGGTGGGGCGTGATGTACTCGTTGGGCGCCTGCTCGAACGGAAGCACGATGTTCAGGCCGATGTTGTCGGCGCCGATGTCGCGAGCCCCGCGGTTCGCGGCCTCCATGACTCCCGGCCCACCGCCGGTGACCACCACCACGCTTCCCGCGTGGCGCTGCAGCGTGCATGTGTCGTTCGCCTGCCGCGCTCCGTCCGCTGCGCAGATCATCTGGGCCAGACGCCGGGCCTCGTCGTAGAATCGTGTCTTTTTCGCCAGGCTCCGCATCGTCTCGAGCCGCAGCGCGGCCTTGGGATCGTTCGGGTTCTCTGCCACCAGCCGCTCGGCCGCTTCGAGCCGGGCAGCGGCGTCCTCAGGGGCCGGGATGCGGGCGCTGCCGAACACCACCACCGTGGCGGCGATGCCCCGGTCCCGCATCAGGAGGTCGGGCTTGAGGAACTCGAGCTGGAGGCGTTCGCCGCGCAGCTCGTCCCGCATGAGGAACTCGGGATCCTCGTAGCTCAGCCGGTAAGCAGGGGACAAGGTCTGCGGCGTCTCGGGGTCGAGGCGGGTGTGTAAGCGGTCCTGGTGCGCCGACGGGAAGGGGTTGGCCACCTCTCGGGTCCGCTCGACCTTGTTCTGATCCGCCTTGCCGTCCACGGTCCCCCCTACGAGCCTTCTTGCTCCTTGCGCTTGTCGACGACCCGCTGCGCCTTGCCTTCGACCCGTTCTATCGAGCCCGGCTCCTTGAACGTGACCCCGACGTTGATGCCGATGATGTCCTTGATGTTCTTCTGGATGTTCGACTTCAGCCCGACCAGGGCCTCGTGCTCGGCGATGGTCGTCACGTCGTCCATCGAAAGGATCGCCTGCGACACTTCGTGGTAGAGAGCCTGCTTGATCTCGACCTGGACCTCCATGTTGTCCATGGCGCCCTTGCGGGTGACGATAAGGCGGTAGTGCGGCTCCACCTGCGGCGACATGAGGAGTACCGACTCAACCTGGCTGGGGAAGACGTTGACACCGCGGATGATGAGCATGTCGTCGGTCCGGCCCGAGACCCTATCCATCCTGGTGTTCGTGCGACCGCAGATGCACGGCTCGGTGCTCAGGCGGGTGATGTCACCCGTACGGTAGCGGATGAGCGGGAAGGCTTCCTTGGTGAGGGTGGTTATCACCAGTTCGCCCGTCTCTCCCTCGGGCAGGATCTCCCCGGTCTCCGGGTCGATGATCTCGGGCAGGAAGTGGTCGTCGTTCAGGTGCAGCCCGGACTGGGCGTCGACGCACTCGCACGACACGCCGGGGCCGATGATCTCGCTCAGGCCGTAGATGTCGCAGGCCTTGATGTCCCACTTCTGCTCGATATCGCGGCGCATGCCCTCCGACCAGGGCTCGGCGCCGAAGACCCCCACTTTCAGCGGGAACCTCTTGACGTCCAGGCCGAGCTGCTGGGCCACGTCGTAGAGATAGAGGGCGAAACTCGGGGTGCAGCAGATGACGGTGCTGCCGAAGTCCTGCATGAGCATGAGCTGGCGTTGCGTGTTGCTTCCGGAGATAGGTATGACGGAAGCGCCGAGCAACTCCGCCCCGTAGTGCGCTCCGAGACCGCCGGTGAAAAGACCGTATCCGTACGCGACCTGGACGACGTCCTCGTCGGTCGTGCCGGCTCCCGCCAGAGCGCGCGCGCAGACGTTGGCCCACATGGCGATGTCGTTGCGGGTGTAGCCGACGGTGGTCGGTTTGCCTGTGGTGCCGGAGGATGCGTGGATGCGGACGACGTCCTTCATGGGAGTCGCGAACAGGCCGAACGGATACTCGTCACGCAGGTTGTACTTTCGGGTGAACGGCAGGCGGCCCAGGTCCGCAAGTCCGCGGACCTGTTCGGGCGCGACGCCCGCTTCGTCGAAAAGACGCCTATAGAAGGGGACCCGATCGTAGACGCGCTTCGCCAGGACGGCCAGACGTTCGCCTTGCAGCCTTGCGAGTTCCTCTCGCCCCATGCACTCATATTCGCGGTCAAAGATCATCTGGTCGTTCCCCTAGGTCTGACAGTAATGCAGTGCCACCGGCGGTGTTGCCGGTGCCGGAAGATGGTATAGGCGGGGCGGGGCAGCGTCAACCGGGGGTGGTTCTCAGATCTGATACACACCAGGGATGGGGCGGAGCGGGCCGTGCGCGAGTCCTCAGGCCTTGAAGGCCGACGGGCATATGTCCCGGAGGAGGCAGGCGCCGCAACGAGGCCGTTTGGCGTCGCAGACCGCGCGGCCGTGCTCGATCAGCAGGTAGGTCAGCTGGAACCAATCGTCCCGAGGCACGATCGCCATCAGTTCCCGCTCGATCTTGTCCGAGTCGGTAGAAGCCACAAGCCCCAGCCTCTGGCTGAGCCGGTTGACGTGGGTGTCGACTGCGATCCCGGCGTCCGGGTCGGTGGCAAAAGCCTCGGGATGGGCATTGCCGAGGACGATGTTGGCCGTCTTGCGGGCCACTCCGGGAAGCGTGAGGAGTTCCTGCATACTGGCCGGTACCTCGCCCCCGAAGTCGGTGAGTATCTGTTGGGCGGCGCCGAGGATGTGCTTGGTCTTGTTGCGGAAGAAGCCGGTCGGGCGGACGTCCAGCTCGAACTCTGCCGGGTCGGCGGAAGCGTAGTCTTCGATGGTCCGGTACTTGGTGAAAAGGCCCGCCGTCACCTGGTTGACCATCTTGTCGGTGCACTGCGCGGAGAGGATGACGGCGACGAGCAGTTCCCAGTCGCTGCCGAAGTTGAGCACGATGCCGGCTTCGCGATACTCGCCCCGCAACCGGCGGATGACTTCCTCAGCCCGGGTCTTCCTATCGGCAACTGTGCTCATACCCGCATCATACGCTCACTCGCGTTGCCGCCTCTGCCCGGCGTGACTACAATGGTGTTCAGTCTAACGATCGCCCACCGAGCAAGGGGGTTGCTTTGGACTTCTACAAGGGCAACGTGTTGCGCGTCGACCTCACCGCCGGCTCCGCGGCGGTCGAGCCGCTGAACCTGGAGTGGGCTGGGCGCTACATGGGCGGGAAGGGTCTGCTGCTCCGTTACATGTGGGAGTGCGTGCCTCCGAAGGTGGACCCGTGGTCGCCGGACAACCCGGTGTTCCTCGTGACGGGTCCCTTTGCCGGCACCAACGTCAGCACCTGCTCCCGCCTGGTCGTTGGAGCGAAGAGCCCGGCCACGGGGATCCTCAACGACAGCTATGTGGGCGGCTCGTTCGCCCCGGAGATGAAATTCGCCGGCTACGACCTCATCATCATCACGGGAAAGGCCGCCGAGCCGGTCGTACTCTGGATAAAGGACGGCTCGGTCGAGTTCGTCCCCGCCAAGGACAAGTACTGGGGTCTCAAGACCTCCGAGGTGGAGGCGGCGCTGCACGCGGACCTCGACAAGGACGCCAAAGTGCTCTCTATCGGACCAGCGGGTGAGAACCTCATTCCCTGGGCCTGTCTCAGCACCGATCAGTTCCACAAGGCGGGGCGTGCCGGGCACGGCGCTCTCTTCGGCTCCAAGAACCTCAAGGCGGTCGCCATCCGCGGTACCGGCTCGGTGAAGGTGGGCGATGCCCGCGCTTTTCTGGCCGATATGCAGCGGATCCACACGGAGTACGTGCTGACCGACTTCAACCTGTGGGCCAACGAGGAGGGCACGCCCATCCTCGTCGACCCGGTGAACGGCGCTGGGGTCCTTCCCACCCGTAATTGGTCGCAGGGGACGTTCGACGGCGTCGGCGGGATCAACTCCGAGGCGATGCTCAAGGTGAAAGTGGGGAACCGGGCCTGCTATCAGTGCGCTCTCGGGTGCCGGCAGGTGCACGAGGCCGGGGGAGTCAAGACCGAGGGGCCCGAGTTCGAGACCATCGCCCTCTGCGGCGCGAACTGCGGCGTGGGCGACATCGAGGCTCTCATGCGCTTCAACCACGAATGCGACGAGTGGGGATTGGACACGATTTCTTCGGGCTCGGTCGTCGGCCTGGCCATGGACCTCACCGAGAAGGGCATCGCCGACCTCGGTCTTCGCTTCGGCGAGGCCGAGGGGTATCTCGCCGCACCGGCCCTCATCGCCCAGAGGCAGGGGACCGGCGCCGAGCTTGCTCTGGGAACGCGCGGCCTGGCTGCGAAGCATGGGGTCCCTGAGCTGGGGATGGAGGTCAAGAACCTGGAGCTCCCCGGCTACGATCCGCGGGGGGCCTTCGGCATGAGCGTCGCGTACGCGACCTCCGATCGCGGCGGCTGCCATATGCGCGCCTACCCCATCGCCGACGAGGTGCTCGAGGGGACGCGGCCGGCCGACAGCCTGGAGGGCAAGGCGGAGCAGGTGATCAAAGGCAACGTGGCCAACGGCTTCATCGGGCAGAACTTCAGCTCCATCAAGTTCAGCGGCATCTGGTGCGACTTCTGGGCGGTCGACCCCGGCCAGCTCTGCCAGATGTTCAAGCATGTGTGGAAGCGGGAGTTCACCGAGGACGAGGTGATGCTCATCGGCGAGCGCATCTGGAACCTCGGTAGACTCTTCAACCTGAGGGAGGGGATCGCGCCCGACGCGATGCCGAGGAAGCTCTACGCGGCCGGGCACGCTCTTCCAGACGGCCCCTCAGCGGGCAAGACCATCGGCGAGGAAGCCTTCTGGGGCGTCCTACAGGAGTACTACCGTCTGCGGGGCTGGGACGCGAACGGCGTGCCCACGGAGGCCAAACTGGCCGAAGTGGGCGTCGACGTCCGCCTCTAGAGCCGGCTGCAGGGTCGAGAAAGGGATACCGATGCCACACGTCATGATTGCCAGCAAGAAGTGCACCGGCTGCCACATGTGCGAACTCGCCTGCTCGGCATGGCACGAGGGCGTCTACCGGCCCTCGGTGGCCCGGCTGTCCGTGGCGGTCAATACCACGACCACCACGGTCAAGGGCCAGACCTGCCTGCAGACGGCCTGCGCCAAATGCGAGGAGGCCTGTCCGGCAGGCGCCATCGAGCGCCTCCCGATCGAGGTGACCGCGACCGGGCTCGCGGCCGCGGCCGGGTACGTGCTCAAGGTGAACGAAGACCTTTGCACCAACTGCGGCATGTGCTACGACGCCTGCCCCTACGGGGTCATCAGGGAGCATCCCGATCGGGCCGTTGCGTTCAAGTGCGACCTTTGCGACGGGACGCCCCAGTGCGTCGCCTTCTGCCAGAATCCTCACGTGCTGGCGGTCGATGTGCGGCAGAGCAAGGTCGAGAAGGCCGGAGTTCCCGCCTGAGCGGGAGGAGAGCCGAAGTGGCCACAGCCTCGATCAAGCTGCCGCCGGGCATCGCCGGCAAAGAGGGGCCCACGACCATGGAATGCGAAGGCCGGGACGTGGCCGAAGCATTGGCCGACTGTGTGTCGCGCGAGCCGCGGCTCAAATCGCGTATCTTCCGCGAGGACGGGACTGTCTGGGTGGGCGTGTTCCTCAACGGACGGAACGTTCGCCAGGTGGGGGGACTGGCGATGCTCCTCGCGGATGGGGACGAGATACGGCTTCTGCCGCCTATCGCCGGCGGATAGCCTTGCTACAATTTCGGCTCACGGGACACCGCTGACCCGACAGCTAGGAGGACCGCCATCAACGATTCGCCGGTGACGCGAGTGGTCGTAGGGATCACAGGGGCTTCGGGCACCGTTTACGGCGTCCGGCTGCTGGAAGTACTCCGGGACTTGGGCGTGGAGACTCATCTGGTGATGACCGAGGCCGCCCGGCGGGTGGCCGAGCTCGAGACGGGCTACGCTGTGGGGCAGATTGAGGGGCTGGCCGGCGTTTCGTACTCCAACGACGAGATAGACGCTCCTATCGCCTCCGGCTCTTTCCGTACGGCCGGCATGATCGTCGCTCCTTGTTCCATCAAGAGCCTGTCGGCGATAGCCAATAGCTACAACGACGGCCTTCTGGCTCGGGCCGCGGACGTGGTGCTCAAGGAGCGGCGCAAGCTCGTGCTGGTGGTCCGCGAGACCCCCCTGCACCTGGGGCATTTGCGGCTGATGGCCGCAGCGGCGGAACACGGCGCCATCATCCTACCGCCGATGCCCGCGTTCTATCACCAGCCGAAGACCATCTCCGACTTGGTGGACCAAACGGTGGGCAAGGTGCTCGACCAGTTCGATCTTGGCCACGACCTGTACAGGCGCTGGCGGGGCGGCAGTGGCAGCCACGCCGGCGGATGATCTGCGCGAGAGGATCGGCCGCTACCTCCGCAGCCATCACACGATGACACTGGCGACGACCGGGCCGCCGCTCCAGGCGACCCCGTCGGGACCGAGCCGTTCGGCCGCGTCCGGCGCCGAGGCTTCGGTCGCTGCGCCGCACGCGGCCAGCGTCTTCTACGCCGTCGACGGCGCGCTGCGGCTGGTCTTTTTGAGCACGCCCACGAGTACCCACGGTCTGCACATCGGCGCCTCGGCGCCCGTGGCGATCACCGTGACCGAGCAGTACGACGACTGGGAGTTGATCCAGGGGGTGCAGTTGTGGGGGACGGCAAAACGGCTCCGGGGGGCGGCTAAGACGGCTGGAATGGCCGTCTACCTGCGGCGCTTCCCCTTCGTCCGCGAGCTGATGCAGCAACCGAAGCTGGCCGAAACGGTGCGGAGGATCGCCGTCTACCGGGTGGAGCCCGATCGGGTCGCCTTTACCGACAACACCACCGGCGTGTTCGGCCGCGAAGTCCTCGACCTGAACGGATGAGCGGTATGGAGCCCGGGGCGCCCACCCGGTACAGCGTGAGACGCGGCAGGAGCGAGATGAAGAGAGAGCGCCGGCGCCGCTACCTGCTCTGGGCGCTCGTCGGCGCTGCCTCTGTTGTGATCGTGGTCTTCGCAGCGCTCATCCTCGCGGGGGCGGGGGCATGACGGGAGGCGACGTGTTCCCGGGCGGTAAGTGGGGGTTTGTCCCCCGATCCGAGATCGAAGGGCGGATCCGGCGGTTGCAGTCGGCCCTGAGCCAGGTGGGGATAGACCTGGCGTTGGTCGTTCAGAACGCCGACCTCTTCTATCTGAGCGGGACCATCGGGCAGGGGCAGTTGCTGGTGCCCGCCGAGGGGGAGCCGGTCTTGCTGGTGAGGAAGGACCCGGAGCGGGCCCGGCAGGAGTCGGCCATCAAGGACATCCGGCCGGCCGGCAGCCTTCGTGAGTTGCCACGAGCCGTGGCCGGACTGGGCATCGGTCCCGAGGCCGCGATCGGGATGGAACTGGACGTCATTCCGGTCAACGTCTTTCGCCGTTACGAAGGGCTCTTTCCCAGCGGCAGCATCCGCGACTGCTCCTCCGTCATCCGCCAGGTGCGGTCCGTCAAATCCGAGTACGAACGCGGTCTGATAGCGGAGGCGGCACAGATCGTGGACAGGGGAGTCCGGGCCGCGGCGGAGGCCCTCCGGCCGGGGATGACCGAGCTCGAACTGAGCGCCGCGTGTGAGGCGGCGATGCGGGAGGCCGGGAACAGCAATGTGAGAGTGCGGGCCTTCAACGAGGAGTGGCCGTTCGGCAATGTGGGCGCTGGGCCGGACGCCGCTCTCGCGGGGTACACGGGGAACCCGCTGGCGGGGGCCGGGCCGTCGCCGGCGGTGGGACAGGGCTCCGGATGGCGGCCGATAGGCCCCGGCGAACCGGTGGTTGTCGACCTAGTCGGTTTCGCCGGCGGGTACCTGGCCGACCAGACCAGGATCATCAGCATCGGACCTCTGCCCGCGGACCTGGTGGAGGGGTACCGGCTGTGCCTGGGAGTGCAGGACCTGGTGAAAGACGCGGCGCGGACGGGTGCCGCAAGCGGGGACGTGTACAAGCGGGCGAACGAGTGGATGACGGAACAGTTGGCGAGTTCCGGGTTGACTGCCTACTTCATGGGCGCGCCCAATAACCAGGCGCCGTACGTGGGCCACGGGGTGGGGCTGGAACTCGATGAACTCCCGGTGTTGGCGCGGGGTTTCAAGACGCTGCTCGAGGAGGATCAGGTGGTCGCCTGCGAGCCCAAACTGGTGTTCCCCGGCCGCGGAGTGGTCGGGGTCGAGAACACGTGGCGCGTGACCGATCAGGGTCTCGAGCGGCTGACCATCTCCCCGGAAACGCTGCTCGAGCTCTGACGGGGTGAGAAGTGCGCGGCCCGCGCGCGGGCCGCACGTAAGCGGCATGTTAACCGGCCGCGGCGCTTCGGTCCGCCCGCCCGCCTGTTCCTCATGACGTCGCCCGTTGCCGCCGATACAGGAGGCATGGAACTCTGCGATACCTGGAGGTGCCCCGGCTGTGGCACCCTCGTCGTTCTTCCCGCGGCCTGTGCTTCGCCACTCGATGCGCCCGCTGAGAGGAGGCTGGATCAGCTTGCCCAGGCCTCCTGCGGCTGCTGGGTGGCCACGCTCTCAAATCGAGGCATAGCCAGGCTGTTGGAGGCCATCGTCGGCGCGGATGAGCGCGCCTCAGGCAGCCCGCGAGCGATCGCCGGGCGGCGCTGCTAGCCGCGGACCGTCTCCCAATCGCCCGTGTTGGCGACGTCGGCCGCGGTGAGCCATCCCCGGCGGGCTTCTCCGATCCCCCACCTCAGGTTCTCGAAATCGCCGGGAGCGTGAGCGTCGCTGCTGATGACCATCCGCGCGCCCAGCGCAGCCGCCCGCCGCGCAGCGGGGGCGGCCAGATCGAGCCGGTCGGCGGAGCCGTTGATCTCCAGAAACGTCCCGGTCTGGGCCGCTACGCGGGCAAGGACTTCGATGTCGATCTCGTATGGTTCCCGCCTGCCGATCAAGCGCCCGCTCGGATGCCCTACGGAGCTGACGTAGGGGTTGCGCATGGCGCCGATGATCCTCTCCATGATCTGCGCCGGAGGCTGGCTGAAACCGGAATGGATGCTCGCGGTGACGAAGTCGAGTCGGGCAAGCACATCGTCCGGCAGGTCCAACCGGCCATCGGCCAGGATGTCGACCTCGATGCCGGAGAGCAACACGATCCCCTCGATCCGTCCGTCAAGGGCGCGGATCTCTGCCTGCTGGGTCAGCAGCCGTTCCGGTCCCAGACCCCCGGTCATCGCCAGCGATTGTGAGTGGTCGCAGAAGCAGAGGTAGTCGAGACCCCTCTCCCGGGCGGCGAGCGCCATCTGCTCCAAGGTGGCTTGGCCGTCGGTCCAATCGGAGTGGACGTGAAGGTCGCCGCGCAGATCGGGGAGATCGACGAGGTTCGGGAGCGATCCCGCTTCGGCCGCCTGGATCTCGCCCTGGTCCTCCCGCAATTCCGGGGGTATGTAGCGCAGCCCCACCAGTTCGTACACCTCGGCTTCGGTAGCGCAGCGGACGAGGCGCCCGGATTCGAGATGCTCCACGCAGTACTCGCTGACCTTGTAGCCCCGGCGCTGCGCGTACCCGCGCAGCGCCACGTTGTGGTCCGCACTCCCGGTGAAGTGCTGCAGCAGGTCGCCGTAGGACTCCGGGGGGACCACCCGTAGGTCGAGGCCCAGGCCCGTATGGGTGGTGGCCGCCAGTTTCGTGTCTCCCTGGGCCTCCACCCGCGCCAGTTCGGGCAGAGTGGCGAAGGCGTTCATTACGGCCTCAGGTCGGATGGAAGCGACCACGAGGTCGATGTCGCGCACGGTAGACCGGCAGCGGCGCAGACTGCCGGCGAAGTCGGCGGTGACCGCCTCGGGGAGCTCGCGCAGCGCGGCGACGAACCGGGCGGCCTGCGGCTCGACCACCGCTCGCAGGCGGCGCCCGCGATCCTGGCCGGCGGCCGCCGCGGTCCAGTTCTCGATCGACCGCAGGATGTTCGCCTCAGTCTTCTCTCCCATCCCCGGGAGCCCACGCAGGCGACCCTCCCGGGCGGCTTTCTCCAAGTCGCGGAGGTCGCCCACGTGAGCCTGCTCCCAGACGAACCGCGTCTTCTTGGGCCCCATGCCCGGGAGCCGCATCACGATCAGCAGCCCTTCGGGGTAGCACCCACGCAACTTGGCGAGGAAGGCGATGTCTCTCGTCGCCATGTATTCGAGCACTTTCGCCTCGATGGCCTCGCCTACCCCCGGCAGCCGCCGAAGCTCGCCCTGTAGCGCCATCTCGGCCACCGATACCGGGTGGTCGCGGAAGAGCGCAGCAGCCTTCTCGTACGCGAGGATGCGGTAGGTGGACTGCCCGTCGAGGGCCAGGTAGTCGGCGATGGTCTGAACGACCTGGGCCAGCTCTACGTTCGAGGGGAGTTGTCCCCGCTCAACCGGCACGGCGGTTCTCGATGCGGAAGCAGCCATGGATGCGCGGGCTGCGCACGAAATCCGGAGGGATGGTCTGCCGGGTGATGTCGGCGACTGCGAACTCCTCGGCTATCGCCGGGTCGAGCTTGAATCGGCGGAAGTTCGTGGAGAACAGAAGGATCCCGTCGGGCGAAAGCAGCGCCGCCGCCGACCGTATGAGCCAGACATGGTCGCGTTGGATGTCGAGGATGTCCTCCATGCTCTTGGAGTTCGAGAAGGTAGGGGCGTCGAGGAAGATGAGGTCGTAGACAGGGGCGCCTCGTCGCCCGCCCCGGTGGGCGGCCTCCGCTTCCTTGAGCCATTCCAGGCAGTCCGCCCGGATGAAGCTGTGCTGCGGCCCGGAGAGGCCGTTCAGCTCGAGGTTGCGCCCGGCCCATTCGAGGTAGACCCGCGACAGATCGACCGAGGTAGTCGAGGCAGCCCCGCCGGCCGCCGCGTAGACCGTGACCGAGCCGGTGTAGGCAAAGAGGTTCAAGAAACGGCGTCCGGGCGCAAGCTCCCGTATGAGGCTCCGGGTCGGCCGATGGTCGAGAAAGAGACCGGTGTCGAGGTAATCCGTCAGATTGACCAGGAACCGCAACCCCCCCTCCTCCACCTCGAGGAACGATCCGCGGTCCTGGAGCTTCTCGTACTGGCCGGTCCCCCGCTGGGGGCTTCGCACCTTTAGCACGGCGTGGCTACCCGGCATCCCGAGCACTTCCGGGACGACTGCCATCACCTCTTTCAGGCGTCGCCTGGCCTGAACCGGGTCGACGGTGATCGGGGGGGCATACTCCTGGACGTGGGCCCACCCGTTATACAGATCGACGGCCACAGCGTACTCGGGAAGGTCGGCGTCGTAGACGCGGTAGCAGGAGACGCCCTCCCGGGCCGCCCAGCGCCTCAGATGCTTGAAGTTCTTCTGCAGCCGGTTGGCCAGCATCAGGGCGCCGGCGCTGCTTGCCGTCCGAGATCCTTCGCGCTCCGTACCGATCTCGGCTTCGTCCGCGGCCGTACGCGACCCGCCCGTTGCCGCCTGCGACCTGCCGCCTGCCCCCGGCTTGCCGGCCGCGAACGACGGCCCTATCGTGAACACGAGGAGCTTCGCCGCGAGCGGCCCGTTGTACAAGACGTTGAGGCGCCGGGCGCGCAGCCCCAGATGAGCGCTCAGTTCGGGGTTCGCGGTGAACACCGCCGCCTCCCATCCGGAGAAGGACTCCTTGAGCTTCTCGCCCAGGGTCTCATACAACCCGACCAACTCGGCCACTTCCCCGAGCCGCTTACCGTAAGGCGGATTGGTCACCACCAGGCCCCGGGCAGCCCCGGGCGGAGACGCGAGCGCCGCGAGATCGCGGACTTCCAGCTGGATGCGTCCGGCCAGTCCCGCTCTGCGCGCGTTCGCGCGAGCAGATCCGAGCGCGCGCATGTCCCGGTCGGCGCCGAAGATGCGAGGCAGACGGGTGAGCCCCTCTCTGCGCCGCTCGCCGGCCTCGTCAAGAAGCTGCTTCCAGATCTCGGGGTCGAAGCCTTCCCACCTGAGAAAGCCGTAGTATTGCCGGAGCAGGCCGGGGGCGATGTCGGCGGCCATGAGAGCGCCCTCGACGAGAAGAGTTCCCGAGCCGCACATCGGATCCAGCAGCGCGCCGCCCTGCGCGGCAATGCCAGGCCACCCCGCCCGGAGGAGGATGGCAGCGGCCAGATTCTCCTTGAGCGGAGCGTCGCCTCCTTCCAGGCGATACCCGCGGCGGTGCAGGCCCTCTCCAGAAAGATCGAGGCTTACGGTGGTCTCCGCCGGCGCCAGATGGACGGCGATCCGGATGTCGGGGCGGACCAGTTCCACTCCCGGCCGCCTTCCCCTCTGGGCTCGAAACCGATCTACGACCGCATCCTTGACCCGCTGCTCCACGAAGTGGGTGTTGACGGTCGCGAGCGGACCCTGGCGGATAGTCGAGGTGGCTTCGATCGCGAGGGTGCCGTCGACTTTGAGATGGTCCTCCCAGGGCATGCCGTTCACGGCTTCGTAGAGCTCGTCGAGAGCCGCGATAGGGAACGACCCGAGCCGTAGTAGCACCCGGCTGGCGATCCGAGACCAGAGACAGGCGCGATAGGCGAGAGACAGCGAGCCGGTGAATACGGCGCCGGCTCGGGTCTCCGTGGCATCGGCGGCCCCTAGAGCCCGGAGTTCGTCCACCAGCAGGCCCTCGGTATTCCGGGAACAGGTGGCGAAGAAGCTCTCGTGGGAGGGAAGACTGGTCGGCGGTGAAGTCATGATGCCGGAGAGTATAGACGGGAGGCGGGGCGTTCAAACGCCCCGCCTCCCGGTTCATCCACAAACGGCCCCGTGGGCCGGCCCGCCAAGTGGCGGGTCAGACGTTCGCGGCAGGCAACTCCGACGTGCAGTTCGGGCAGCGGTGGGCCGCCAACGGGATGCTGGTGGCGCAGAAGGGGCAATCCGTGGTAGCGACTTCCTCGGCCACAGGCTTCTGCGTCTTCATGTACGCCTTGACGATGAAGAACAGGACCAGGGCGATGATGATGAACACGATTATCGTGTTGATGAAGATGTCGTAGTTGATGGTGACGGCTCCGGCCGCCTTCGCCTGGGCCACCGTGTTGTACGGGGCCCATCGGGTCTTTTTGCGGCCTTATCCCCAGGCGCCGGTGAGCGCCCCGGTCCCGTCCTGCCAATAGGGCATCCACGCAAGCCCCAGGGAATCCACGTTTATGTCGCTCTTGCGGGGGCGCATGAGGACCTTCTCCAACGTCTCCACGCCGAGGTCGGCCTTGCCCTCCAGCGCGTCGAGTTCGGTCTGGAACTCGGCCTCGAGGTCGGCCCTCTTCTGCTTGACCGACTCGAGGGTCTGCTCGGCCCGTTTGACGTCGCCGGCCTCGTCCATGCTGCGGCCCACATCGCGCATGGTGGTCGTCGCCCTGCCAAGGGTGCTCGTGCTCAGGGCTTTCCGGCCGAGGAAGGCTCCCATAAGGGTGGCGCCGAATGAGATGGCCGTCTGCATCTTGCGTCCCTTGGCTTGCTCCGCCTCCCGAGCCACCGCCTGCTGAGCGCGCATCTCTTGCTGCTGAAGGGTGGAAGTCTTCGCCGTGTACTTCTGGCGAAGCTTGTCGCTGGTCTCGTCCCGGGACTCACGGGCGGCAAGCTGCAGACGCGCGCGGAACTCCCCTTCGGTCTCGCCGGGGTTCGAGGTCATCTTGAACGCGGGGCTCCTGAAGAGCTCCATCGTCTGGGTGCGGAAGACCCAGGCGGAGAAATCGGATCCCCAGGCGCGATAGGACGCCACCTTGGCCATCGCCGGGGGCAGCGAGGTGAGCGTGGCTCCTGCATCGGGCAGTCGGTCCAGATCCTCGAGGAGCGGTTCGAGAGGCATTGCTGCGTCCCAATCGACTGCCAACGAGCTTTCGGGTGCCGAAGCAATGCGGCGGATCTTGGTGGAGATGCTGGCTCCCGTCTCCGAGCTGACGAAGTTCACCGTTCCCGCCGCCAGGACACCGGGGCGGTAGACCAGGGCCGCACCTTGAGGGATGGAGCCCCGCAGCGGGAGATAGAACTGCGGGATCTCCGCGGGCAGATCGGGTGGCGCGGCCGTTCCGGCCGGCTGAGCTGTCGTTGCGCCCGGCCCGGCTACGCTCGCGGCCGCCACCGCCTCCACAGTCGAGGCCGCGGTCATCGCGGCCAGGGCAGCCGCCTCCGGCGCCGGTTGCGGCGCCGGACGGCGCGGGTCCGTCAACGTCTTGATCTGCGCCCTCGTCAAGGGCCCGGCCAGATACGACATGGTCCAGCGGGTCTGGAAGGTGACAGGGGCGTCTTCGTGCACGTTGTACATGAGGAAGATCCTCTTACCCAGACCGGCTAGGGTCTCTCCCATCGCCTGGCGGTCGAAGCCGCTCCCGGTGCCCGCCGCCACTCCTTCCAGTCCCTCGAGCAAACGGTCCTTGTCCCGCTCGGTCTGCAGACGGCCGATGAACCAGGTGCCCGCGTTGGCCAGCCCCTTGTAGTCGAGGTCCACCGGGTTCTGGGTGGCGAGGAGGATGCCGACGCCGAACGCGCGGGCCTGCTTGAGTAAGGTCAAGAGGGGCCTCTTGGACGGGGGTTCGGCTACAGGGGGGAAGAAGCCGAATATCTCGTCCATGTAGACGATCGCCCTCAGGCTGCCCGTACCCGGCTGAGCGCGCACCCACCCCAGCACCTCGTTGAGAAGCATCGACACGAAGAACATCCGCTCGGCGTCCGACAGGTGGGCGATGGAGAAGATAGCTACCCGGGCCTTGCCCTCGGGGGTGAACAACATGCGCCCGATATCGAGGGGCTCCCCTTCGAGCCAGCTCTGGAATCCGGGAGCGGCCAGCAGGTTGTTGAGCAGCATAGCCAGCTCGAAGCGTTCCTTGGCCGGGTAGAACGACTCCAGGTCGAGCACGCCCACCCTGGCAAAGGGAGGCTTCTGGATCTGCTGGATGAGGCTGGCCAGGCTCAGGTCGAGGCCCGACGACCAGGCCGTCGTGAACAGGTTGGAGAGCAAGATATGCTCTCGGCTTTGGATGGGATCGGCGGCGACACCGAGCAATCCCAGCAGGCTCGTCACGGCCGTGCTCACTCGATCTTGCAGCGCCTCTTCGTCTGCTTGAACGGCCGGAGCCGGAGCCGCCAAGGACTTCAGGATGCTCACCGGAACGCCGGCGTTGGAACCAGGCGTGTAGATAGTCAAGTCCGCAGCCGCTTTCAGACGGGCGATGCGGGCCGGGTCCTGGTCCCACTCCGCCAGCCCCTGCTTCCAGGTCTCCGCCTGCTCTTTGGCGAAGTCCTCGATCGACAGCCCCTTCTTGGCTGCATCCTCCGCGTTCACCCACGGCAGGAAATCCTCGGGACGCAACTCGGGGAAGGTCAGCATGAGGTCGGCAAGATCGCCCTTGGGGTCGATCACGATCGCCGGGATGCCGTCCAGGGCCGCTTCCTCGAGCAGCCCGATGCAGAGGCCGGTCTTGCCGCTGCCCGTCATCCCCACGCAGACGCCATGGGTGACGAGATCTTTGGAGTCGTAGAGAAGGAGGCCACCCTTCTCTTTCGTCGATAGGTCGTACTCGCGACCCAGGTAGAACGTCCCCAGCTTTTCCAAGTCGCCCATTGAGAAACTCCTTGACTCGCCCGGGTGCCTTCAATCGTGGTAGTCGCTTATCACAATAGGGTCTTGATAGGAAAGATAGCAGAGGGAACAATCGTTTGATGCTGGTTCTGGTCAGGGTATGTAAGAATCATAGTGCTCCGTCACGCGGGCCATGCCTTCCAAGGGACCGAAAGGGGAAACCATGTCGGATAAGAAGGTCGGGCGTTCGAGCGGACGCCCCATCACCCCCACCCAAAAGATGGAGGCGGCGCTTTCCGATCCGGGCACGATGAACATGGCGGACACTCCGCATGACAAGGGGAAGTCCACCCTCGTCGACAAGTTCCGGGAGCGTGAGGAGAAATGGAGGCGCGAGCAGACCATGCACGACCAGCAGGCCGCGCGTGGGCCGGAGCACCCCGACAGGCCCGCCGCGGAGGCGGATGAGACGGCTGAGGTCCAGGACGGGGAGCAAGGCGGTGACTCATGATCGACAGCCTGGCCAGCATCACCGAGAAGCTGAGGGACCTAGCGGCGGCCCGGGCGCCTCGCGGCGCGTTCCTCACGGTCACCCTTTCCACCAGCCGGCTGGATGATTGGCGGCAGTTTGCTCCCACCTTTCTCAACAGCGAGCTCACGCGCATAACGACAGAGCGAAGCTCCACCAAGGAAGAGAAGCACATCCTTCAGGGCGAGCTCGAAGAGATCGGGGCGGTCCTCCAGTACGATCTGACGCCCCGCACGCAGGGTCTGGCCCTCTTCGCCGACGGCGAAGGCGGGATTGACCAGCGCATCGAACTCCCCTTCCGTCTGGTCAACCGGATGGTCTTCGAGCCCTCTCCTTACGTGCGGCCCGTGGTGCACGCGCTGTCCCTGCTCGAGCCGTTCATCGTCGCCCGGGTGAGCCGGGACGAGTCGAGTCTCTATCTCGTCGACGAATGGGGCGTAGTCAAGGAAGACGACCTCACCGGGCCGTGGCTCCGGACGAGCGACCGGGAGACGGGCGAGCTCTCAGTCAAGGACTACTTCGCAGCGGCCCGGCAGGATTCGCTCGTCGAGCTTCACCACAAGGAAGTCGCCGGAACGCTGGCCAAATGGCTGGAAGAGTCGCCGGCCAGACGCGTCGTCCTCTGCGCCCAGCACGACATCGCCAGCGCCTTCCGGCGCGCCCTTCCCCCGCCTGTCGCCCCCAAGGTGCTGGCCGAGATCCCCTTCGACGCTGCCGTCACGCCGCACCAGATGCTGGTGAACGCCCGGGCGGCCGCGAACGAGGCCCGGGACCGGGAGCTGGTGCAGCTGATGGGGCGCATCAAGGAGGGTCTGGGTGCGAACGGCCACGGGGCGGCCGGGTTCGACGAGGTGCTGGGTGGCCTTCAACGCGGGCAGATCCAGACCATGGTGGTGGACCGGAATTACCGGCCCCCGGGATGGAGATGCCCGGATTGTGATTGGGCGGGTCTCACCCGGGTCGAACAGTGCCCGCTGTGCGGAGGGGCGCCGGTGCCGATCTCCGACGCGGTCGGAGAGCTGGTGCGTCTGGCCATACTGCAGAACAGCAGGGTGGAAGTGGCGGAGGAGATCCCGGCGCTGGACGAGATGGGCGGAGTCGCGGCGCTTCTGCGGTTCGCCTAGGCGCCGCGGCCTGCGCGCCCAGGCGCAGTAGCAACGCCTAACGCCGCGCCTGAGCCGGGGGCCATCAGCCGACGCCCGGGAACCAGGGCTGCCGCATAAGGTAGCGGGCCACCCCGTCGGCTTCGACCGGTCCGCACGTCTCGTCGGCGGCTTCGATCACCTCCGGCGGCGCTCCAGCCATCGCCACGCCGGTGCCCGCCCACGAGAGCATGTCGGCGTCGTTGTATGAATCGCCGAAGGCCAACACGTCCCTTGCCTCGAAGCCCAGGTGTTGTCCCAGGATCTCGAGCGCCCGGGCCTTGGTGGCCGTGGGGTTGGTGATCTCCAGGAAGAACGGCCAGGTCTTCACCGCGATCAGCCGCTCGCCGAAATGTACCCGCAGCCTGTGCTGCAACGCATCCAGCGCGGCCGGCGGGCCGCCGATGCCCATCTTGGTGGTCGGCTGGTCGATGTAGTCGAGCAGTCTGCCCACCACGATAGCCTTCATCTTCGAGAGAACCTCGTAACGGTCGACCGCCTCCGACCTTTTCTCCACGCACAGCTGGTCATCGACGTAGAGGTTCACCGAGAGATGCTCCGGCTCCACGAATCCGAGCACCTCGCGGCTGAGGTCCAAAGGAAGCGGGTCGTGGTGCAGCAGGCGGCCGGTCGTCACGTCGCGGATGAGCGCTCCCTGGTATGCCGCGACCGGCCCGGTGAGGCCGAGCTCGGCGGCGAAGGCGGCCGCCGAGCGGAACATGCGGCCGGTGACAAGGATGGTGGTGATGCCGAGTCCCGTGAGCGTGTGGACAGTCTGGATGGTGAGCGGAGTCAACCCCTGGCTGCCATCGAGCAGCAGAGGGAGAAGGGTTCCGTCGAGATCGGCCGCCACCACCCGGGGAGCGACGCGACGGGATTCAAGAGTATGGGCCACCACGGCCGATAGATTAGCAGGATGTCTGGATCATCTGACAACAGCCGGCTTGCCACCTGCCCCCAGTGCGGGGCTCCCGTGACCCTGCCCGACTACGCCGATCTGGCGGTCTGCCCCTTCTGCGGATCCAATCTCAGCCGGGAACTGCCGAGACGTGAAGACGAGTGGGGGCCGCTCCGGCGGGAGATGGAGGGCGATCCTTTCACCGCCGGCAGCGATCCGGAGGTCGCCCAGCCCGGCGGCGGCGCGCCGGCGACGGAGCAGGGCGGCCTGCCGACCCAGAGTGGCGCCCGGTCGGTGGCCGAAGAGCAGGTGCTCCATTCGGTGTCATGTCCCCAGTGTGCCGGCCCCCTGAGTGTGCGGGCCGGCCGCCGGATCCTTCTTTGCGGGCACTGCGGCGTCCGCGTTCTTGTCACGGGCGGCGGCGGCCTGTCGCGCTGGTTGTTTCCCCAGAAGGTCGAAAGAGCGCAAGCGCTCGCCACAGCGGGCAGGTGGCTGCGCGAGTATCCGGGGATCGCGCAGCGGGCCCGCGCGGTCTTGGTGATGCGGGCGCGGCTCGTGCACGTACCCATCTGGGAGCACAAAGCTCTCATCGCAGGGTGGGAGTCCGGCACGAAGCTCCGCACCCGATACCACCTCGTCACCGAGGAAGAGGGGAACGAGCGGCTCGACCTGGCTCTTGTCGAGGAGCCCTTCCATGAACCCCACCTCCAAGAGCGCCGCTTCTTTCAGGCGGCCTGCGACGTTTCCGCGCTGGGCGCCACCCGTCCCCGCTTCAGCGGGCGCGAGTTACTGCTTCCCCTGATAGCCGGCGAAGTCGATCCCTCCTCGACCGTCATGGAACCGCGGGGGACCGCCGCCGAGATCGTGGAGCGCGGCAGGAAGTTGGCGCTCCAGCCGGCCAGTGGGGCGGCCGACCCCCAGAGTCGCATGCTCATCCTGAGGGAATCCCTGACCCTGCTCTACTATCCCCTCTGGCTTGTGGACTATCAGGCGGGAGGGCGACCATACCGGATAGTGGTGGACGCTCAGAACGGCGGAGTCAACTCCGCAGGCGCGCCTGCCAGAGAAGGGCGGCTCACCCCATCCTTGGGCCTCAGGATCGCCGCGCTGGTCGCGGTCGCCGTCCTCGCGCTGTGGCTGGGATCCGTGGTAGACGCGGTGCGCGTGCCAACCGTCTTCCTAGCCGTTATAGTGTGTGTGGCTGCGATCCTACTGGTTCTCAGGTCCCCGGGGGGCGGGAAGGTGGAATACCACGAGCCCTTTTCCAGTTGATCTGATCCCTCTGCTTTGTATCCACTGCGGATTTCCGTTGGCCGGGGGGGACGAGGCGGCCATGTTCGTCTGTCCCGGCTGCGGCCAGGTCCACGAAGTGCGGGAGAGCGGGCTGAGCCCTTTTGCGGCCCTGACGGCGGCCGTCACCACCGAGCTTGCCGTGTCGGGGCCGGTCCGCCACCTTGCGGTCTGGCGTCTCCTGCCGAATGCCGCCGCTGGTGATGACCCTGTCTGGGAACGCGTCCGACGAGCGGCCGCCCCCGGGCCCGCCTATATCTACGTACCCGCCTTCTCGATGGCGCGACCGGTCGTCCAGAGGATCGGTGTGAGGCTCACCGAGATGCAGCCCGCGCTTCAGCTGGCTTCCGGGGCTCCGTCAAGTCCCGGCCGGTGGCCGGTCCTCGCGGAAGCCATGACCGAAGTGTCGCCCATCGCAGGGCAGAGCGGCTCCCCTATCCCCCCGCAGAGCGGCTCTCTTGCCGACACGCCGGGCTTCGAGGCCGTCTCTCCGATACTCATCGGGCGGAGAGAGGCGTGGGGACTGGCTCATTTCATCTACATGGCTATCGAAGCGCGGGAAGCCCGCGAACTGCACTCGGCCGACATGGGGCTGGAGCCGGGAGAAGAAGAGCTCCTGTTCTTACCGGCCGTGTGGGACCCTCGCTATATCCATGAATCGAATTGGAGATTGCTGTTGCGCGAGTTCGATGGTCTGGTAGCTTAGAGTCGTGGCGCGGCGCGGGGGCGCCGGCCCTAGGAAAGGGGAGACAGTGGCCGGGATAGATGATCGCATCGACGAAAGCAAGAACTGGTTTGAGCGGATGGCCGAGCACATCCCCGGTTACAAAGGCTACAAGGAGAAGGAACTGCGCCGCGAGGCCGACAAGACGCAAAGGCTCTACGTGGCCGAGCGTCTCGATACGGCCAGGCAGAAGCTGGACGACCTCAAGCTCGACCTGGTCAATCGGGGCGACCTGAACTCCCTGGGCCCGGTCGATGTCACCACCCGCAGGCTGCACACGGTGGCCGACCGCATCCGGTTTGCCGACTACGGCTACGCCGGCCTCTTCGACACCGACAAAGTGGACGAGCCGATACTCGACCAACTCTACGAGTTCGACAAGCAACTGACGACGGCGGTCGGCGAAGTGGAGTCCTTGGCTGCCGCTCTGAGCGCCGACAGCCCCTCACTCAAGAGCGATATCAGCTTGCTGGACGACAAGATCGAAGCCCTCGATACGCAGTTTTCCGACCGCGAGACACTCATCACCGGAGCAGGGAGGTAACCGATGGCCCTGATGGACCTCATCGAGTACGTCGATGAACTAGGCGCTGAGATGGTCCACCGCATCCCCGAGCAGGGCTCGGGCGAGTTCAAGGTGGGCTCGCAACTGATCGTCCGCGAGAGCCAGTGGGCGGTCTTCTTCCGCGACGGCAAGGCGTACGATGTCTTCGGGGCGGGCCGGCACACCCTGGCCACCCAGAATATACCCCTGCTGACCGCGGCCATCACCACCCCGCTGTTCGGTGACACTCCGTTTCGGTGTGAGGCCTACTTCGTCAGCCAGCGGACGTTCACCGACCTCAAGTGGGGAACCGCGGAGCCCATCTTGTTCCGGGATTCCGAGTTCAAGATGATCCGGCTGCGCTCCAACGGGATCTTCACGTTCCAGATCACCGACCCCAAGCTGTTCGTGGTCAAGATCGTCGGCACCCGGGGGATCTTCACCAACTATCAGATCGAGGATTTCCTTCGCGGCGTGATCATAGGCCGTCTGTCGGACATCCTCGGCGAGACTCTCGACTCGGTGCTCGACCTGCCTCGATACTTCGATGAACTGGGCGCCGGGCTAAAAGCGCGGATCAAGGATGACTTCGCCCAATACGGACTGGCGATGGTGGACTTCGTCATCAACGCCATCACTCCGCCGGAGGATGTGCAGAAACGCATCGACGAACGCTCGGGCATGGAAGCCGTCGGAGGCATGGACCGTTACTTCCAGTACAAAGCGGCGCAGGCCATCGGCGACCTGGCAAAAGGCGGCGCGGGCGGCGGCGGAGGCGACGGGAGCACAGTGGGCACGGCGGCGGCCGCCGGCCTGGGGCTCGGGACAGGCGCCGGCCTGGGCATGATGATCCCGGGGATGCTGCAGCAGGCCATGGCCGGCGGGGCGCAGCCGAAGGTGCGCTGCCCCAACTGCAAGACCGATGTGCCCTTCGGCAGCAAGTTCTGCCCCAACTGCGGCCACGACCTGAGCGCGACGGCCACTTGTTCGAAGTGTGGAGCCACCGGCCCCGCCGATTCGAAGTTCTGCCCCAACTGCGGTAACCAGATGGGCGGGGCGGCGCCGGCAGGCGATTCTACCGAGGCCGAGACCGATGCCGGCGAGAAGGCCGAAGAAGAGACGAAGTGACCTCTATGCCTCTTACCATGACGGCTCGGCGGCGCGGCGTCTTCGCGCGCCGCGCCGGGGCTTTCGCCCTGCTGGTCGCCCTCTGCGCGCTCGCGTTCCTGTTCGTCTCACCCGCGTCGCAGGCGCAGGCCAAGGACTGGCGTATCGACAACCTCGACGCGACCATGGACGTGCAGGTCAACGGCGACGCGGTGATCGACGAGAAGGTCACCTTCTACTTCAGCGGCAACTACCACTTCGTCACCCGAGCCATCCCCACCGACAACACTGACGGCTTGACCGACATACGGGTCTACGACTCGAACGGGGTCCAGCTTTCCGAGGGGGATACGCCGGGCACGTACAGCGTCAGTGACGTGGGCGGCCGGAAGGTCGTCCAGGTGAACTTCGACCTCACCGACACCTCGGCCACGTGGACCTTCCACTATCGGGCCAAGAGTACGGTCCAGTTCTACGACCCCCAGGACGAGTTCTGGTGGCACGTGTTCGATGCGGAGACTCCCGTCGACATCGCGGCCGCCCGGGTGACGGTCAAGATACCCGGCGCGGTGCCTTCGGACCAGATGAAACAGGTGGTCCAGACCGGCGGCAGTGTCGACCCCACGGTCACCTCTCCGGCTCCCTCGACCATGGTGTACGAAGCCACCAACATCCCGGCGTACACGGAATTCTGGATCGGGGTCGCGTTCCCGAAGGACGTGGTCACGTACACGTGGACCGCCCGGCGCGTCGGTGCGTTCATTCTGCCCAAACTCGGTCTGGTCCTCCCCGTCCTGTTCTTTCTGGGCATGCTCTTGATCTGGCGCCAGCGCGGCCGTGACGACCCTTCCAAGATCTACGCGAGCTACGTGAGCGAGCCTCCATCCAACCTCGCGCCGGGGTTGGTCGGCGCCCTCATCGACGAGAAGGTCGACACCAAAGAGGTGATCGCGACCATCGTCGATCTGGCGAGGCGTGGCTATCTCGAGATCACCGATATGAAAGACGAGGGCAGCAGCGCCCGAGCTGAAACCATCTTCACCCGGAACAAGTCCTTCGACGGCCTCAAGGGGTTCGAGCAGAGCGTGGCCACCGCGCTATTCGACAGCGGGCACCCCGACCAAGTGACCACCAAGGAGTTGCGGAACCACTTCTACACCCACGTGCAGCCCATCGTCCTGCAGGTATACGACGAAGTGGTCACGGCAGGACTGTTCTTCCGCAATCCCAAAAGCGTGCGCTCACGTTGGCTGGCCTTTGGCTTTCTCGCTGGGGTCGTCCTGGGCGTGTTGACGGCCATCTTCGCCTTCGCCGACATCGGCGGGTGGGGATACTTCCTGTTCGGCTCCATCATCTCGGTGATCATCGTCTGGTCCTTTGCTCCCTTCATGCCGCAGCGGACGGCCTCAGGAGCTCAAGAGCAGCGAAAATGGGAAGCGTTCCGCAACTACTTGCACGATCTCACTCGCTTCCAGGACATGGAATCGGCTAAGGACAGCTTCGAGAAATACCTGGCCTACGCCATAGCTTTCGGTGTGGAACGGCAGTGGGTGCGCCGCTTCGAAGGTCTGAACGTCCCCTCGCCTACTTGGTATCACCCGCCCATCTTCATCCCCATGTCGACTGACGGTTCCTTTGGCGGCGGCATGAGCGGCGGTCCCGTGGGCGGCGGCATCGGTGGAGGCATGAGCGGCGGGGGCGGAGGCGCCGGCCTGCCTGGCGGCGGCTTCGGCCTGGATACCATCTCGGACGGTCTTTTCAATAGTCTCGGCCACGTGTCGAGCGTGCTGACGTCGGCGCCCTCGAGCACCGGTTCGGGTCGCGGTTCCTTCGGCGGCGGCGGTGGCGGAGGCGGCGGCTTTAGTGGCGGGTTCTCTGGCGGCGGCGGCGGAGGCGGCTTCGGCGCGGGATAGGAGGAGGACGATGCGCACACGGATTATCGGGATCGTTCTGATCATCGTCAGCCTCGGCATCGACGCCTGGCTGGCGGCGGGGTTGGCGTCCGGCTCGCGGGGGACAGGAGTCGCGTTGGGGTTCGTGCTCTTCTCGCTCCCGTTCCTGGCTGTCGGTATCTACCTGCTCCTCACCTCGAAGGGAGAGGTCAAGGCCGAGAGCAAGGCCGACAAAGAGAGGGCGATCCTCAACTCGGTAACGACGAGAGGCAAGGTCGGCATCGCCGATCTGGCCATCGAGGGGAACCTCACTCGCGACCAAGTGCGGGATTACATCTATGACCTCATCGGGAAGGACCTTTTCCGAGGCTACGTGAACTGGGACAAGGGAGAGTTAGTGTCGGCGGAGGCCGCGCAGATCAAGGACGGCACCTGCCCCAACTGTGGCGGCCACTTGGAACTGGCGGGGAAAGGGCTGGTCCGCTGCCCCTACTGCGGTACCGAGACTTACCTATCGCCTCCAGGAAGCGCGCCGGTCGCAAGCGTGGCCACGCACTCAGCGACAGCAAACGCACCGCCGGGCGCCGCACCGCCGGGCGCCGCACCGCCGGGCGTCGCGGCGGAACCGGGGGCTCCGCCCGTGACCGCTCCCGCTGCTTCCGATGCCGGCGCCGGCCGACCGCCCGGTCTGTAGGTAAGCCGCGTGCGATTGGACTACAAGATATGGCTGGACTACCGGGGAAGGGCATTCGGGGACGGGCCGGCCCGCCTACTGGCGGGGGTGGAGCAGTACGGCTCGCTCCGGAAGGCGGCCCAGGAACTTGGAATGTCGTACAACAAGGCGTGGCGGATCCTCCACGCCGCCGAGCAGCGATTGGGCTTTCCTCTACTCGATCGGAGCGTCGGGGGGAGTCTCGGCGGCGGCTCGAACATCACCCCCGAAGCCCGAGACCTGATGACCCGCTATCAAGCCCTTGCTGCTGAGGCAGGCGAGGTCCTCGAGCAGGTGTTCCAGCGCCACTTCGCCGACTGGAATGACCCGGTGCCGGACGACCTACCTCAGGAGCCACCCGGCAAACATCAGAACGAGCCGCCGGTCGACGTCTAGCGGCCGGCGCGACCGCAGAGGTTGTGAGCCGGCTGAGGCGGCCCTCCTACAGGATCACGCCAAGGGCGGCGGCGTTCTTCTCGTATAGCAGGTTCTGCTCCTTGTTGCTCAGGTCAAGGCTGTCCAGGAAGTCCCGGCATTCGCGCATGCTGTCGTACGGGTGGTCGGTCCCGAGAAGGATGCGGTCCATCCCCAACGCATCGCGAGTGCAGTTGAAAGCAGCCGGCAGGTAGTTGCCGCTCGTCGATACCCACATGTTCTCGCGCAGGTACTCGCTGGGCTTTCGCCTGAGGGGCGGCGTGGCGCCCATGTCGGAAACGACGTGCGGCCTGTTGTAGGCCCAATCGATACGCGCCATGAGGAAGGGCAGGAACTCCCCGTAGTGCCCGAGGACCAGTTTCAGTTTGGGGAAGGCGTCGAAGGCCCCGCTCAGGATGAGACGGTACATGACGAGCGCCGTCTCCACGCCGAAGCCGAAAGGGGGCCCGGCGAGCGCGACCCCGTATGTCCGGAGCTCCTCCATCTTCGGCATGGTCGGGTGGAGGTAGATGGGGGTGTCCAGCTCTTCGGCCTTGGCCAGGATCGGCCAGTAGCGCTCGTCGTCAAGATAGGTGTCGCCGTAGTTGCTGTGCGTCTTCCAGCCGATCAGACCGAGTTCCTTCACCGACCGTTCGAGTTCTTTCACCGCGGCGTCCACATCGCGGATGGGTAGGGCGGCGTAGCCCCGGTAGCGGTCGGGGTGAGCGGCGATCGCCTCTGCCAACGCGTCGTTCGCCTCCTGCGCCAGTTTGACGCTTTGGGCCGGCTCGAGGCGCTCGATGCCGGGCGACGTGAGCGAGATCACGGCCACGTCTATACCGGCCTCGTCCATGAGCCGCAGACGCGGCGCCCCCATCTCTAGGAGCTTGTCGATGATCACGTCGCCGTACGGTTCACCGCCACCCGGGAAGTAGAAAAGACGGCGGTTCTTGCTCACCGGGTCGTGTCTGAACTGCGGATAGCCCTCGTTCGCGTAGAGCGCGTCCACCCAGCCTTGGGTGGCGAAGTGAGTCTCAAAATCGATCGTCTTCATTGCGCGGACCCCCTAGGTGGCGGAGTAGTTGCGGCAGGGTGCTGCCGACGATCTAGGATATCAATCGGGCGCATGGGCGGCATCGCCGGCCGCGGCGCGGCGGCGAGCAGGTGGGCGGCGAGCAGGTGGGCGGCGCGCAGGTCTTCTGGGCTATACTCGCTTTTCTTCAGGAAAGGATGCATTCAATGCGCACGCTCGAACAGGATCTCGCGGACGCTCAGGCCTACCATGGCCATCTGTGCCACGGGATGGTGATGGGGGTCCGGATGGCCCGCTATGGCTGCCGGTCGCTGGGGATAGACGAGCCCCGCTCCTATCGCGATCTTGTCGTGTACGTGGAGATGGACCGCTGCGCCAGCGACGCCGTCGGTGTCGTGGCGGGAGTCACCCTGGGCCGCAGGCGGCTCAAATGGGTCGACTACGGGAAGATGGCCGCGACCTTCGTCGACCTGGCCACCGGCAAAGCGGTCCGCGTGGCCCCACGCAGCGAAGTGCCGCACGCCGGGCGCGACGACGATCCGCTGGTGCTGTGGAAGGACTGGGCGGACGAGGACCTCTTCAGTTGCACGCCGGTCATCATGGAGATCCCCCTCCAAGATCTGCCGGGGCGCCCTGTCCGCAGCGTCGACTGCGCCGTGTGCGGCGAAAAGGTCCAGGATTGCCGCGACATAGAGGTGGAAGGCGAGACGCTCTGCCGCGCGTGCGCGGGCGACGCCTACTATCGGATAGCGGAGGATGCCGCGGGCGAAGCGGGTCCGCAGGGCGGCTGCTGAACTAGGACCTGGCCCATTCCGGAGCGAGTTCGCGCCGTAGGCGCTCGAGGGCTCGGAACTGAAGCACCTTCACCGCTCCCTCGGTCTTTCCCATCATCTGGGCGACGTCACGGACCGGCAGGTTGAAGAAGAACCGGCATCCGACTACCAGGCGTTGCTCGGGGGTCAGTTGCATGACCGCCTGGTGCAGGAAGCGACTGCGCTCGTCTGCCAGCAAGCTCCCCTCGGGACCTTCGTTCGGGTCGGTGACGGCGAAGAGTTGGGCCTCGGCGTCGTCGACCTGCGGCAGTCGCCTCTTGCGGTAGTGGTCGATGATGGTGTTCTGGGCGATGGTGTAGAGCCACGTGGAGAACTGAGCGGGAGACGGCTGGTAGCGCCCGATGGCCGCAAACGCCTTCTCGAAGATGGTGTTGGTGATGTCCTCCGCGTCCTGTGTTCCCGTGACCCGGGAAGAGACGTATCGGAGTAGCTGGGGCGCATAGAGCCGGTAGAGATCGGCGAAGGCGGAGACGTCCAGGTTGGCAGCCTGTCGGGCCAGGGAGCCGACTTCGACAGGCGTGGGCGGCCGCGCGGCCGTGGCTGTGGACGAAGGTGCCATACATCCGGAATATCGGCCCCGCGAGCAGCCGCCTTGAGCAGCCGGGCGGCGTAGACCAGGATGTGAAACGGGGCGGCGGCCTTGCGGCCGCCGCCCCGTACTAGAGGCTCATTCCAGGAGTCGTCCGGCCCCAAGCCCCTCAGGCCCCAGCCGCAGGGCCCTACGTAGTCGGAGGCTCCGTAGTCGGAGGGTCCGTACTCGGCGGGGCGGTGGTGCTTGTCGTTGCCGTTCCCACCGCTGTCAGCTGGGGGTACATGGGCCAGTAGCTGGTCCAGACGTCTTTGTGGATGACCGTTCCATTGCGGGTTACTATCCGGGTGGTCTTGAGTGACTTGCCCTGTTGCCCGCTCTCGATGAGCGAGGTCCTGCCGCTCTTGAGAGTCGAGTCCAGTACGGTCGTCTTGGCCATCGCCGTGACGTTGTAGAAGTTGCCGACAGTCCACTGCGACCTGCGGCCATCATCGGTCCCATAGATGGTTATGGTCGTCTTGATGCCGTTGGAAGCGCCCCGGATCCAGATGTAATGGTCCGTGTCGTTCACGAAGCGCAGGTTCTTGCCCCCGGCGGTCACCGTCGCATCCCGGCCCTTGGGGTAGTGGGAGATGTAGAGCGAGTGGTTGCGGCGCTCGGTTATCTTGAGGCCTGCCTCGCCGGCGGCGTTGAACATGGTCGTCGAGACCTGGCAGATACCCCCGCCCAGAACGTCCTCCAACTCGTTAGGACCGACGATGCCGGGCGCCAGCCGCCAACCGCGGGCTGAGGTCCGCGGCCCGATCTGCTTATCGAAGTTGTACTCCTGACCGGGCGCCAGCAACACGTCCGTCGCGTATTTGGTGGCGAGCTTGACGTTGGTCTGCCGGGGCGTCGGGCACGAGTAGGTGGTGCTGTAGCTTGACAGCCTGTCCTGGATGCCCATGGCCTTGGCCTCTTCAGTGGTCAGGTCGGGTTCCTTGGTCTTGACGACCACTTTCACCGTCCGGTCGGTCGGCTCGAGCGTAGCCGCGGTGATGACCAAGGCGGTCGCCTCCGGATCCAACTGCTCGCCGTTCTTGCCGGCTACGACCCAGGCCTTGTTGCCGTCACTCGCAAAGGAGGCGTCCACCGGCTCCTTGACTACTTCGGGGGCGATCGTGTCCAGGGTGGGCTGCAACTTGGTGGCGTCCATGAAGGGCACGAGGGTGGAGACGCCGTTCTTCACCTCGGAGCGGAAGCTCATGTAGGAGGCGATCTCATCTGGCGTGATGCTCCAACTCTTGTCGCCGTCGATGACCGTGACGTTGCCGCTGATCATCGTTTCGGCCTGCTGCCGGGCGGCCGCGTTGTCTTCGGCCTTGACGTCGGGCTCTTTCACCACGATAGGCACCTCGACGGCGGTGCTGTGGAGGGTGACTAGCAGCGCGCTAAGCTCCTCGGACAGATTCGCTTGGTCGACAACTTGGCCGCTCAGGCCCTCGATCACCTTGATCTTGCCGTTCTCGATAGCCAGTCCGGCGTTGACCGGCGCGATGTCGAGTTCCTTCGCTATGCCCGCGACAAAACCGGCCATCTTGGCGCTGTCGACGGTGCCGGTGAGGGGAAGGTCCTGTTTGGCGAAGTACAGCTTCCACCGGTTGCCGATATCGCTGAAGAAATTGCCGTCGCGAGTGATCGCCATGGCCGCCTTGACCGCGCCCTCGACGTCCATGCTCGTTCCCGCATCGTCGGGCATGAGGTCCCAGGTCCTGTCGCCGGAGGTGAGGCTGATCGGACTGTTCCGCGCCTGGTCTACGAGGTCGGTGACGGCGGCCACCGCTTCGTCCTTCGTCTGACCCCCCAGGTCGATGCCCGACACGCTGACGCCGGCGTGCACCTTGTTGTAGTAGACCGCCGAGTCGATTAGGATGGCGAGCACGCATACGGCGATGACGGCTCCGACTGCAATGAGGATCCAGAACCCGGGGGTCCCCATACGGCTCTTCTTGATGCTCGGCTGCTCTTTCACAGACGTTCGTACTCCTGAAGTCGAAGGGACGCCACAAAATACCAGATGCGCTTCACTTCGGAAAGGTTTCCGGGGACGACGTTCCGCCTGCCCCGCGTTGATGGCTGAGATCCCACCCCCGCTCCGTGAGGACCCCATCGGGGCGGAAGCCGTGCTCCCGTCGCTGCTCGACCTGGTCGAGGCCGGAGCTCCGTGGGTGGCCGGTCTGCCCTTCGAGTACCAGGCACGCTGCCCTTCGACCAACGCTGCGCTCAAGCTGATGGCGGAGTCGGGCCGCTCGGGTACAACTCTGGTCACCGACGAGCAGACTGGGGGCCGGGGGCGGCTGGGCCGGACGTGGGTCAGCTCGCCGGGACTGGACCTTACCCTCTCGGTCCTCTTGCGTCCGTCCATGGCTCCGGCGCAAGGCCATCTTCTGGCGCTGGCGACGGGCGTCGCCGTCGCCGAAGCGCTGGAGGAGAGCCTCGGTCTCCATGGCCAGGTGACGCTCAAGTGGCCCAACGACGTTCTGCTGGGCGGAAAGAAGGTATGCGGCATCCTGCTCGAGGCTTCCGCCGACGCCGAGCGCATCCTCTGGGCGGTGGCAGGCATCGGGCTCAACGTGAACAGCGAACCATCGGGCCTCCCGGGGTCGCTGCCTCCGGAGCAAGCGGCCGAATGGCGCGGCCGGCCCCTGCCGGTCTCCCTGAAGGAACACCTGGGGCAGACCACTCCCCGCGCCCCTCTTCTCGCGGCGCTCCTTGCCCGGCTCACCTACTGGTGGACCGGTCTGGACGGGGCGGGCACGGTACCCAGCCTCCTGGCCGAGTGGCGCCGGCGGGACGCTCTGGCCGGGCGGCCAGTGGAGGTTTTCGCCGGCGCGGACCGTTCGGAGCGGGTGGCCGCGGGCCAGGCGGCGGGCGTCGGAGACGAGGGGCAACTGCTGGTCAGGGACGAGGACGGCGTGCTGCTGGAAGTGTTCGCGGGCGACGTAAGTGTGACCGCCGCTATTTGACAGAGGGTGCCGGCCCTGGCTAGACTGCGGCGGCGGGCCAACGTGGAAAGGGAGGGAGTGATGAAGGCGAATCTAGCGCCGACAGAAGCTGTCCGGTCCGTCGCGGCGCAGAAAGCTGCTCTCGTGCTCGCCGGCATGGGTATCCTGGCGGCCTCGGCCTGGCTGTCGGTCCCCTTCTACCCCGTGCCCCTGACCATGCAGACTCTGGCCGTGTTGCTGATCGGCGGCGCCATGGGCCCCGCCCTCGGCGTCTCCGCTGTCGTCGGGTATCTCGCCCTGGGTGCTCTCGGTGCGCCGGTGTTCCACGGTGGGCTGGGCGGCGCGTTCGTGCTCGCCGGTCCGACCGGCGGCTACCTGCTGGGTTTTCTCCCGGCAGTGCTTCTGATGGGGTTGGCGGCGCGCCTGGCCGGCGACCCGGCCGGCTCCATGCGGGCGGTCTCCGGCTCCGCGGGCGCGTCCTCGGGCTCTTGCAGACGGCTCGTCGTCCTTGCCATGGGGGCGGTCGTGGCCAGCGCCGCCATCTACGCGCTCGGCGTCCCCTGGCTCGCGCTCTTCGGCGGTCTTGGCCTGGAGAGGGCGGTGACTGTGGGATTGGTCCCCTTCCTCCTGGGGGATGTGCTCAAGGCCGCGGTGGCCGTGGGGGCCGTCTACCTCGGCGGCCGGGCGCTTTCCCAGTGGAGGCCCTTCCTCTCCTGAGAGGTCGAAGCTCTACTAGAAGCTATGCCGCCGTCGGTGCGACGGGCGGCGAAAGGTCACGGGGCAGAGCTTGACGGTCCTCGAAGCTCTCATACTTGGAGTAGTCCAGGGAGTGACGGAGTTCCTTCCTGTCTCGAGTTCCGCCCATCTGGTGCTCATACCCGAGTTCTTCAACATCCCGGCCCCGACCGTGGCGTTCGACGTCCTCCTGCACGTGGCCACGCTCATCGCGGTCGTCGGCTACTTCATCGGCGACGTGCGCAAGATCGTGATCTCGCTCTTCGCGCCCAAGCGCATGGGGAAGGAGGAGGTCAGGTACTGGCGGCGGCTTTTCGCCTGGCTGGTGATCGGCTCCATTCCCGCGGCCATCATCGGGGCCGCTCTTTCTGGGTTCTTCGAAGACCTGTTCTCGAGCACGGCGGCGGTCGGCATCTTCCTGGTCGTGACCAGCTGCTTGCTCTGGGGGGCGGACTTCGCGACCGGGCGCGCCGTGCGGGCGAAGCGCCAGGGCGCGGGCCTGGAGAAGATGGCGCCGCTCGATGCCTTCATCGTGGGCTGCTACCAGGCGCTGGCCATCGCCCCCGGGCTTAGCCGGTCGGGCTCCACCATCGCGTCCGGTATCTTCCTGGGCTTCGACCGGCAGACGGCCGCCCGCTTCGGGTTCCTGCTCGGCATCCCGGCCATTCTCGGAGCCTTCTTCTTCAAGCTCAGCGACCTCGGGGGAGCCTCCGGCGGCGCCGGAGGCCTAGCCCTGCTGGCCGGCTTTCTCGCCGCGGCGATATCCGGCTTCCTGGCGGTGCGTTTCATGATGCGATACCTCAAGGACCACCGGCTGCGGCCGTTCGCCATCTACACGCTGGCTCTGGGCCTCTTCGTGATCGTCCTCAGCCTGGCGTAGGAGCGGGGGGCGCCGCCGGCGTGCCAGCAGGCAAGGTGACGGTGGCTTCCAGCCCGCCTTCGGCAAGCCCGGCCAGTTGGACCGTGCCTCCGTGGGCCGTGGCCACCGATTTCACGATCGACAATCCCAGGCCGAACCCCCCGGTCTTGCGGCTGCGTGAACGGTCGGGCCGATAGAAGCGCTCGAACAGCCGCTCCAACTCCTCGGGCGGCACGATGGGGCCGCTGTTGGCCACCGTCAGCACGGCCTTGTCTCCGACGGTGCGGGTCTTGACGCTGAACCAGCCGTTGGGCAGGTTGTGGTGGATGGAGTTCTCGACGAGGTTGCCTACCAGTCGCTCGAGCAGCGCGTGCTCCCCCCGGACGGGGGTGGGCTGGAGATCGAGTTCGAGCCGGAGCCCGAGGGCGTCGGCTTCGGCGGACGAGAGGTCCACCTCGTCCGCAGCGATCTCGGCCAGGTCGAGGTCGGTCATCGCGGGCCGGCCGTCGGCGTCGGCGTTGGCCAGGACGAGCAGGCCGTCGATGAGGCCCTCGCTCCGGTCCACCGCTTCGGTGATGGCCGCCCCCATCTCCTGAAGCTCTTCGGGCGAGACGTCAGGGTCGCTCAAGGCCACGTCGACCTCGGTGCGGATGATGGTCAAGGGAGTGCGAAGCTCGTGGGAAGCGTTCGCCACGAACTCCTTCTGCGCCGTGAAGGCGGTGTCGAGCCGGCCGAGCATGCTGTCGAAGGTGTCCGCCAGTTCTTTCAACTCGTCCCTTGGCCCGTGCAGGTTGATGCGCTCGTGGAGCGTAGATCCCGACAGCCTTCGGGCGGCGCTGGTGATGGCGTGCAGCGGGCGGAGCATGCGCCCCGCGACCACCCAGGACAGGCCGAACACGACGACGGCCATTATGGCGAGCGCGATAAGCGAGCGGGTCCAGAGCTGGCGGAGGGCCTCCTGTCTCAGCTCGCGCTGGGCTCGGTCGATCAGAACCGGAAGGGGGATACCGTCGATGGTGACGTAGCGTTGCATCTGGCCGGGATCCACCCCCGGGAGATGGCGGAACTCCAGGGCTTCCGGGGGGATCCCGAATTCCTCCGCTACCGCAGCGCGCGCTTTCTCGGGGGCGATGGACAGGCTGTCGCGGACCAAGTAGTAGTTCGCGGCAATAAGGATGACGCCGGCGAGCACGAACAAGCACCCATACCAGAGGGTGAGCTTCAGCCGGATGGTCAGCCCGCGCTTGGTCCGCTCCCCGGCAGTACTCATATCTTGTAACCGACTCCGGCGATCGTCTCGATCAACGGCGGGTCGCCCAGCTTGCGTCGCAACGTCATGATGGTGACTCTCACTACATTGGTAAAGGGATCTGCATTCTCGTCCCAGGCTTTTTCGAGGAGCTCCTCAGCGCTCACCACCCGCCCCTCGGCGGAAAGCAGCACCTCCAACACCCCGAACTCCTTCTTGGTCAGGTTCAGATCGCGGCCGGAGCGCTGGGCCAGGTGCTTGGCGGGATCGAGGGTCAGGTCTCCGCTGGCGAGCACAGGCGCGACCGCGGGCACGGCCCGGCGGCCGAGCGCTCGGATGCGGGCCACGAGCTCCGAGAGGGCGAAGGGTTTGGGCAAGTAGTCGTCCGCCCCCAGGTCGAGCCCCGTCACCCTATCCTTTATGGATCCCGCAGCGGTGAGCATGAGGATCCGGGACAGGGACTCCCGGGCGACCAACTCCCGGCAAACATCGTCGCCGTGTACTTTGGGGAGATTGCGGTCGAGCACGATGACGTCGTAGCTGTTGAGCGCCGCCTTGTCCAGCGCTGCCGCGCCATCGAGCACAATGTCCACGGCCATGCCTTCGCGGCGCAGCCCGCGTGCGATGGTAGTAGCCAAACGCTCTTCGTCTTCGACCAGTAGGACCCGCATTTCCGCCCTTTTTTTCGCACTTTCGCGGCGTTCGCGCCGCGATAATACCCCGTATTATGGTGGAGGAGAGTTTAGACCGGCTGGAATAAGGCCATCATAAGGTGCAGCTGGTTTACGGATTCCTTACACCCCCATGGGTATCATCCGCCACCGCAGTGTCCTAGCCTTTTCTCCGGAGGGATCGATATGGGAATGTTCAAGTCACCGAGGTCAACGGGTTCGTCATCAATGAGCACGCGCCGGCTCGCGCTCCTGACGGTGGCTATCGTCATGGTGGTCATGATCGGCGTACTGGTAAGCGCTTGCGGCGGCACGTTGGGGAGCACCGATACCACCAGGGCTGCGACCTCAGCTACGGCGGTCGGCACGGCAGCCACACAGGCGGCTGCTTCCAGTTCCACGACTCTGCCTCCGGCGTCGCCGGGCGAGGCGAGCCCGGCGCAGTCGGTTGCCACGGTGTTGGGCCCGAGCGTGGTCAACATCAAGATCACCGGGACGTCTGGCGACGCCGGGTTCGGCCAGCAGCGGCAGTACGCGGGGGAAGGCTCCGGCGTCATCTACCGCTCTGACGGCATGATCATCACCAACAACCACGTTGTCTCCGATGAAGCGAGCGGAGACCCGGTGTCCACCATCCAGGTCACCTTCGCCACGGGCGAGACCCTTCCGGCCACCATCGTCGGCCGCGATCCTCTCTCCGACCTGGCAGTCATCAAAGTCCAGCCGAACGGCCAGCTGCCCGTCGCCAAGTTCGTGGCCGGAGCCCCGAAGGTGGGGGAATACGCCATCGCCATCGGTAGCCCGCTCGGCTACGAGAACTCGGTCACTCTGGGTATCGTGTCCGGCCTTGGCCGCTCCATCGAAGGCGTCACCGGTGCGGAAGGCATCGCCCTGAGCAATCTGATCCAGACCGACGCGCCCATCAGCCCCGGTAACTCGGGTGGCGCCCTCGCGAACTCAAAGGGCGAGGTCCTTGGCATCAACGTCGCCTACCTGCCCCCGGGTTCGACCGGCGCGGTGAACATCGGCTTCGCCATCCCGTCGACTACCGCCACCTCGGTCGCCGACCAGATCATCGCGACCGGCAAAGCCGTCCACGCCTACATTGGTGTGGGCACCCAGCCGATCACCTCCGAACTGCAGCAGCAGTACGGCCTGTCCCGCTCCTCGGGTCTGTTGATCGCTGAGGTCGCGCCGAACAGCCCGGCCGCGGCGGCGGGTCTGCAGCAAGGCGACATCATCGTCGAGGTCGACGGCCAGGAGATCACCGACTCGGCCAACCTGGCGACGCTCGTCCGCGGCATGAAGCCCGGCGATCAGGTGCAGTTGACCATCGATCGCAACGGCCAGGAACAGAACGTGACCGTCACTCTGGCGGATCGTCCCGCCAGCTTCTAACAGAGACAGGGTTGGGGCTGCCGCCGGCGGGAGCCGGCGGCGCCTTGCGGAACGGGGCTTCGGCGTCAGCGGACGCAGACGAATCGGCCCGGACGGTACGCCGTCCGGGCCGATTCGTCTGCTGAACGAGGTCGTGCTACAGGTTCCAGACTTCGGGGACGGGGGGCTTCAGACAGAGGCCGCACGCCTTCTTGCCGGCGCACTTCGTGCCGCACCACGTGCAGCGCAGCGAACACTCTCACTCGGACGGCGGTACCCATCAGCCGGGCGGGGGCTGGTGGCCGCCGAGCACTTCGGTCAACCGCGCGGCGGTTTCTTTGACAGCCGCCCCATATCTATCCCTGTACTGAGGCCCGAATCTCTCTCTCGGCGCCACGATCGCGATGGTCGCCCTGACCCGGTCACTGGTGTCGAAGACGGGCGCGGCCACCGCACAGGCGCCCACACTCCATTCGCCCTCGGTGAAAGCGACCCCTTCGGCTCTGACTTTCGCCAGGATCTCGGCGAGCATCTGTGGGTCGGTGATGGTCTGCTCGGTCCGGCTTTCTTGCGGGGCGAGGAGTGCAGCGAGGCGCGCATTCTCGCTGGCGTAGGCGGCGAACACCCGGCTATGGGCGGTCGCGAGGCCACGCAGCGTGGCCCCCACCATGAAGTTCGGCTGAAAGGCGTTCGGGGCGAAGACGGCGTCCACGATCATCGGTCCCCGTGGAGTGCCAAGCGCGAAGTTGACGGCTTCGCACGTGTCTTCGGCCAGCCGCTCGAGATGCGGGCGCGCGACCCTGGTTATCTCCGAGTGTGAGGAGGCGAGGTACGCGGCCTGGAGCAGGCTGGCCCCGAGGTGGTACGTTCGTTTCTGCTCGTCGTAAGCAAGGTACTCGAGTGCCTCCAGCTTCTTCAGAAAACGGAACGCGGTCGCCTTGGAGAGGCCGGTCTGACGACAGACCTCGACGAACGTCCACTCCGGGCGCTGCACGTCGAAGAGGGCGAGTATCTGCAGCCCTCTCTCTAGAGTCCGTAGTTGGGGGCCGGACCCGTCGGTGACCGGTTTGTCTTCCACTATCCTCCGTTCCTCACAGTATAGAACCATACTATCACCAGCAGAAACCCACCTTGCAAGCGCCGCAACCGGCGTCAGCACGGATACTTCGCCTATGCCACCAAAAGAGCGAGTTTCAGTGATTTGACACGGGTCCTTGCTTGGTGCTAACTTGTGTCAGCTGGAAGAACACTAGTTCCATTAGATGAAACTTTCGGGCAAGATGGGTTCTTTCGGCAAGGGTCATGGGTGCCATGGCCGGGTTGTATTGTGCGAGCGAGGGGAGCGCAACTGATGTCAGAGAATCAAAAGGGATCCGGCGATCGTACGTCCGCGCCTGTCAGCCGGCGCGACTTTCTCAAGCTCGCCGGTGTAGCAGGTGCGACGATCGGCCTGGGCGCCGGGCTCGGCGGTCTGGTAGCGGCTTGTGGTGGCACCGAAGAGGCTACCACCACTAGTGCAGCCCCGACGTCGACCACAGCCGGCGGTACGGCGACTACCGCCGCGGCGGCTGGGTCCACCACGACTGTAGCTGCGGCGGCCGAAGAGGGCCGCGTCATCAAGATGGGGGTCGTCTCTCCCCTTACCGGCAGCCTGGCGTCATTTGCCAAGCCCGATGAATGGATCGTCAACACCGTGGCCGCCACTGTTAAGGATGGGGTCGTCTGCGGCGACGGAAAGCTGCACAAGTTCGAGTTCAAGATCGTCGACAGCCAGTCCCGGGCCGACCGCGCAGCCCAGGTGGCCGGCGACCTGATCCTGAACGACAAAGTGGACATGGTCCTCGCGTCGTCCAACCCGGATACGGTCAACCCCGTGGCCGACCAGTGCGAGGTCAACGGCGTGCCCTTCCTTGCCAACTTCGTACCCTACGAAGCCTTTTTCTTCGGACGCAAAGGCACTCCGGACAAGCCGTTCACATGGACCTACATGTCTCACTACGGCTACGCAGCTTCCTCAAAACTGCGGGCCGGGACCTGGGAGCAGATCCCTACGAACAAGAAGGTGGGAGTGATCCTGCCGAACGACACGTCTGGGCGAGCTTTCGCGAGCGAGAAGAACGGCGTTCCCTTCTACATGACCGACATGGGGTACGAGCTGATCAACCCCGGCTTCCACGAGACCAACGCCGAGGACTTCAGCCAGCAGATATTCGCGTTCAAGAAGGCCGGCTGCGAGATCCTCACGGGCGCCCAGCAGCCTCCGACGTTCACGAACTTCTGGAAGCAGTGCCTGCAGCAGGAATTTAACCCCAAGATCGTCACGATGAGCCTGGCTCTGCTCTTTCACGAAACTGCCGTCGCTCTCGGCGACATCGTCCAGGGGCTATCGGCTGAAGTGGTGTGGCATCCGACCTTTCCCTATAAGAGCTCACTGACCGGGCAGACCTGCCAGGAACTGGCGGACCAATACAGCAAAGACACCGGCAAGGGCTGGACGGAGCCTATCGGTCAGTACGGCAAGTTCGAGTGGGCCATCGACGTGTGCAAGCGCGTCAAGGACTTCGAGAACAAAGAGGAGTTCATCCCGGCCATCCAGAGCACCAAACTGAACACCATCAACGGTCTCATCGACTTCACGGCCCCGATCAAGATGGGGACCAGTCATCCGGTACTCAACGTCAACTTGGTCCATATCGCGAGCGGTCAGTGGGTCAAGACCCCCGGCGGTGCTTGGCCGTACGATGTGGAACTGGTGGCTGCCACCGATCCCAACATCCCCATCGCCCGGCCTATCGAGCCCATCGTCTACGCTTAGCCAAACGCAATGCAGTGCCGGGGAAGCAGCCGATTGGCTGCTTCCCCGGCCTTCGAGGGAGCATGTGAATGATGAGAGTCGACCTGGAGAACCATTTCATGACCGAGGCTTGGCTGGAGGCCCTGGCCAATAACAAGGGCTACCCTCGCCTCGAGAATGGTGGCGAGCGGCTCTCCGCCGAAGTGTGGAGCTCGATCGCCAAGAAGAAAGAGATCATGGACATGGGCGAGGGCCGCATCGCCGCAATGGACGAGGCCAAGATCGACTTCGCGTATCTGTCCCACACGTCCCCCGGAGTGGAGGCCCTTCCCGCAGAAGTGGGCGCGAAGGTCGCCGAGGACGCAAACGATGTTCTGGCCGCCGCCATGGCCAAGCATCCCGACCGGTTCGGCGGTTGGGCGACGCTCGCTCCCAAGGACGTGGACCACGCGGTCAAGGAACTGGAGCGCTGCGTCACCGAGCTGGGCTTCAAAGGTTGGGACACCCACTCCAATTTCGGCGACTCGTACCTGGACGACCCGAAGTACTGGCCCATCCTGGCCAAGTGCGAGCAGCTGAACGTCCCCATCTACCTGCACCCCGCCATCCCCATGATCCCGCAACTCAGGGAGTTCGGGTTCGTGCTCGCCGGTCCCACCTTCGGCTTCGGCGCCGAGACAGCGTACGTCTTCTTGCGCATGATCGTTCGGGGAGTCTTCGACCGCTATCCGAGCCTGAAGATCATCATGGGCCACTACGGCGAAGCTCTTCCCTTCTGGGTCAACCGGGTCGACTGCGCCTACAGGCAGAACAAAGGCGCTCCCAACCCCGAATTCGGGCCGGGCAGCGAGAAGTGGGCCAGCCATTACCTGCTCAACAACCTCTGGGTGACCACGAGCGGCAACTACTTCGGTCCTGCGTACTACTGCACCCGGGACGGCATCGGTCTGGATAAGATCCTGCTGGGCTCGGACTTCCCGTACGAGAAGATGGACTACTGCACGAGCTTCCTCGACAGCCTCGGTCTACCTGAGGACGAGCTTGCCCAGATCTACGAGGCGAACGCTCGGGTCCTGGGGTTCTGACCCCCCCAAGGGGTACTGGGATGACGGACGGAGGTGGATCCACTTGACGGTAGCTTTAGAAACCCAAGGCCTTCGCAAGTCGTTCGGAGGGGTCTTGGTCATCGACGACCTCAGCATCAGCGTGGAGGAGGGAGAGGCCCTCGGGATAGTCGGTCCCAACGGGGCCGGCAAGACCACGTGGTTCAACCTCATCACCGGAGCGGTGCAAGCCGACGACGGCAAGGTGATCTTTGGCGGCAAGGACATCACCCACCTCTCCAAGCATGAGCGGTGCCGCCAGGGCATCGGCCGCACGTTCCAGATCCCCAAGCCCTTTTCGGGCATGACCGTGTTCGAGAACGTCCTGGTGGGAGCCACCCACGGTCGCAACATGAAAGAAAGAGCCTCCTACGAGCACTGCATAGATATTCTCGAGATAACCGGGCTGGAGAAGAAGATAAACGTTCTGGCCGGTTCGCTCACCCTGCTCGAGCGCAAGCGTCTCGAGTTGGCCCGGGCACTCGCGACCGACCCGAAACTGCTGCTCTTAGACGAGATCGCCGGCGGTCTCACCGAGGCCGAGGTGCAGGAACTCCTGGAGGAGATCCGCAAGCTCAGGGCGACGGGGATCACCATCGTCTGGATCGAGCATATCGTGCATGCTCTTCTCGCGATCGTCGACCGCATCACCGTCATCCAGTTCGGGCGCAAGCTGTGCGAGGGCGATCCACACGAGGTCATGAACAGCCAGGAAGTCCAGGCCTGCTACATGGGAGGGACGCCGGCATGAGCCTTCTCGAGATCGAAAACGCCAGCGTCTACTACGAGGATTTCCAAGCCCTCTACGATGTCAACATCAAGATCGACGAGGGCGAGATCTTCGCCTGTATCGGCGCCAACGGGGCCGGCAAATCGACCATGCTGAAGACCGTGGCCGGAGTGCTTGTACCTCGCCGGGGCCGCATCTTGTTCGACGGTCAGCCCATCGACCACATGCCCACCTACAAGCGGGTGGAGGTCGGCATCTCCTCGGTACCGGAGGGTCGCCGGGTGTTCCCCAGCCTCACGGTGAACGAGAACCTCATCATCGGGGCCTACCGGAACCGCAAAGGCCCCTGGACCACCGACACCATCTACGAACTTTTCCCCCTGCTCCAGCCTCTCAAGAAGCGGCAGGCGGCGGGGCTCTCAGGCGGAGAACAGCAGGCGCTCGCCATCGGCCGCGCCCTTATGGCCAACCCCCGCCTCGTCCTCATGGACGAGGTCTCCCTGGGTCTGGCCCCGGTGGTCATCAAGCGGATCTATGACTCCTTCCCCACCTTGATCTCCAACGGTTGCACCATCTTGGTGGTGGAACAGGACGTCCAGCACGTGCTGACCGTGGCTTCGCACGTAGCCTGCTTCCTCGAGGGGCGCATCGCGCTCCAGGGTCGGCCCGACGAGCTGACCAATGAACAGATAACCGCTGCCTACTTCGGGGTATAGACATGGCATGGGCTAACGCGCTCCTTCAAGGCATATTGCTGGGGGGCTTGTATGCCCTCTTCGCCACCGGTCAGGCGCTCGTCTTCGGCATCATGCGCTTGACGAACCTCGCACACGGGGACTTCACCATCCTCCCCGCGTACATCTCGCTGGTCATGGTGTCTGCCTTTGGCTTCAACCCGTTCTACTCCATCCCCATCACCATGGTGATCATGTTCGTCGTCGGCTACGCGCTCCAACGGGGAGTGCTCAACCGCATAGTGGGCAGCAAGATCGCCATCGGGGTGATCGTGACCTTCGGGATATCCATGGTGATCCAGAACGGCCTGCTGGTGGTTTTCAGCCCCGACTCCCAGGGGCTGGACGCGGGGCCAATAGAGAACATGAGCGTCAGCATAGGCGAGAACCTGGCAATAGGCTGGCTTCCGCTCATCATCTTCATCATGGCTGTGGTCGTCATCGCGGCGCTGCAGCTATTTCTCGACAGGACCAAGATGGGCCGCGCCTTCCGGGCTATATCGGACGACCAGGAAGCGGCTCGCTTGATGGGCATCAACAACCGCCATATCTACGCGATCGCGATGGCCGTCGCATTGGCTATCATCGTCATCGGCGGCGTCATGATGGGCATCCGGACCACGTTCGACCCGCTCCTGGGCAGTCAGCGCCTGATCTTCGCCTTCGAGGCTGTGATCATCGGAGGTATGGGATCGGGCTGGGGGATGCTGATCGGCGGGATCGTCCTGGGTCTTTCCCAGACCCTCGGCGCAGAGCTGCTGGGCGCCTCCTGGTCAATCTTTGCCGGGCACGCGGTCTTCGTCCTGATACTGGTGCTAAGACCCCAGGGCCTCCTGGCCAAGACGGTCCTCACGAGGCCGGGGGCGTCGGCATGAAGAACAGCACCCTCACCACTCCTGACCTATCCGGCCAGCGGAAGGTCGTAGTATCGGTCGGCAATCGCAAGCACCTGCTAATCCTCGGCATCGGAGTCGTCATTCTCGCGGTCCTGGCCTTTTTCCCCGTGTTCGGGGGAATCGCTTGGACCCGCAGGCTCGTCGACTTCTTTCTCCTCGTGGCACTGGCCCAGTTCTGGAACCTCCTGTTGGGATACGGCGGCATCATCTCAGTGGGGCAGCAGGGGTATATCGGTCTGGGTTGCTACTCGGTCTGGCTATTCGCCGACGTGCTCCATGTGCCGCTGTTCGTATCGGTCGTATTCGCCGCAGTTGTAGGTGGGCTCATAGCCATCCCCTCGGCGAGCATCGTCTTCAAGCTACGCGGCGGTTATCTGGCGATCGGCACCATGGTGCTGGCCGAGATGTACCGGATGATCGTAGGCAATATCGAAGCGACCGGCGGCGGTTCGGGTGTGACCATACAGGCCGCCACGGAGATCAGTAACGAGACGCGTATCGTCGGCACCTACTGGTGGGCCCTCGCCGCTGCGGTGATCGCCATGGCCGTCGTCTACTACATCATGCGGTCGCGGACCGGGATGGCTCTCAAAGCAGTGAGAGATGACGACCTGGCTGCGGAAAGCCTCGGGGTGAACCTCTGGCGGACCCGCATGTACGTGTTCGTCGTCGCCGGAGCGGGCTGTGCGCTCGCGGGCGGCATTCTGGCGATTAGCCTCTTGCGGATCCAGCCGGCCTCGGCCTTCGCTATCAACTGGAGTGCCTACATGGTCTTCATGGCGGTGGTCGGCGGCCTGGGGACCATCGAGGGACCCGTCATCGGAGCGGTGATCTTCTTCCTTCTCCGCGAGACCACGAGTCAGTACGGCGGCTGGTACTTCATCGTGCTGGGCCTGGTCGCCGTGATCGTTCCGCTTTGGAGTCTGGGCGGCATCTACGGGTACATCGCGAAGAAGACCAAGTTCTTCGTCTTCCCGCTTCAGCGCCGGGTCTCGTGGGGCTCGTCACCCCGCCCGGAGCCGGTCGAGAGCGTCGTTCCAAAGGGGCCGCCCTCTACCCCTTGAGGATACGCAGACCCTGCTGCCCTCCATGGGGGAAGAGACTCGTCCCGGTGCGGGAGGGGCTATTCCAGCCCGGCTTCGCGCAAAGCGCCTATGAGACCTTCCCTGGTAGGGCATAGTCCGATGAATCGCACCAGGTCGCCGACTATGATCGCCGGGGCGGACGACAGCTTGAGTTCCTCGTACCGTTCATCGCGCCCCTGGTGGTAGACGACGTCCATCTGCTCTCCGTATTGTCCCGCGACCTCGTCGAGCAGCCGCCGAACCGCTACGCCGCCGGAACAGGCAGGCACGGAGAGAAAGACCTCCACCCTTATCGGATCCATAGCCCACCTTCCCGGAGCGCGTTGTTCATGGTGCCCTCATCCGGGGCCGTTCCTTCGATCTTGATGACCCCGTTGATGACGGCTGCCGGCACGCACGAGAGGTTGTACTCCTCATATTTCTCGAGCGCTTCCCGGCCGACGTATTTCTCTACCACCAACTCTTCTGCCGGATACTTCTTGGCGTACCGGTCGGCCATGGCAAGGATGGCGACGCAACCGGGGCAGGGCGGATCTCCGCTGAACACCTCCAACAGCACAGGCACTTCACCCTCCTAGTTCTGATCGAAAGATCTGTTCCAGTTCGCTCTGCTCGGGGACTCGCCCCTGGGATACCACCTTGCCGTTGACGACCACCGCGGGCGTGGCAGTGAAGCCTGCCTCTGCCGCCTCCGGAGAATGGGCCGACAGTTTCTCGACGCTCACCCGGTCGGAGAACACCGCCGCCGCCTTCTTGGCCGCTTCTTCCGTCCTCTTGCAGGAGACGCAAGGCGGCTCGCTGCCAAAGATCTTGACCTCGATCAACACACCCCCGCTTTCTTTGTGTCGAGCCAGCGTTCGAGCGCTCTCCGGAGCTCCTGTTTCTGCTCCTCGCTGACAGCCTCCGAGAGGCCGGCCAGGACGATCGCCTGTTCCCGTGTGAGATCGGGGGAGATGCGATAGTGCATCCACAGTCCCTCCCGACGGTCGCGCACCAGACCGGAGTTGTAGAGGTAACGGAGATGCCGCGAGACCTTCGACTGTGTCTGCCCCAACGCGCCGACGAAATCGCATACGCAGAGCTCGTCCTGCTCCAGGAGCAGGGTCATGATCTTCAGCCGGGTCTCATCTGCCAACGCCTTGAAGGTATCCCTAAGAACGTCCATCATCCACCGCCTCCGCAGCTTCGCTCATGAGAGCGTCGACCTCGGCCGCTATGCGCTCGGCGACGGCCGCCACCGCCTCGTCATCTACCGGCCTGCGGTCGCGAGAGGAGCGTGAGCAACCGGCCGCGCCTGTACCGAGGATATCGGTGACCACCAGCGCTCGGCTGACCGGCCCCCCGTGCTTCTCGGTGCCCCATCTCGCGCACTCTTTGTCGCAGCCATCGATAGTGATGACAGGATGGGTCCGGGCGAAGTTGCGCTCGCCCTCGTTCCCGGCCAGGAAGAGGGGCAGGCAGAGCGTGACCGTCTCACTGGGCCGCAGGGACTCGAGCACTCTCCGCACGGCGCTGCGCGAGATGGTGCCCTCCGGGATCTCCTCGCCGCTGCAGGCGATTATCCCCACCTTCATCGTCTTGTTCATTTCCGCCGCCATCACGACGCCCCTTGGCCGCCGCCGACATGAGCCGCTTCTTCGGCCACTGCTTCGGCGATCTCCCGGCACACCGCCCAGCCCTCTTCGGTGAGTTCGGACCCGGTACCCGGCTGGCTCTCGCGGTGCTTGGTGAGGATCTTGGCGACCTGAAAGGCGCTTGCCACCTGTCCGCCGGCGATCTCGACGTTCTTCTGGGCGCAGGCCTTTCCGCAGCCGTCGATGGTGATGCAGGGATGCGCCCGCACCCTAGCCAGGGTCTCCTCGTCTTCCCGCACGAGCAGAGCGAGGCACACCACATCGGTCTCCTCGGGCGCGAGTTCGTCGGTGACCAGATAGGCCGACTCCCGGCTCAAGAGTCCGTGGACTTTGCCGATGCCGCTGCAGGGGATCACCAGCACCTTGCCGCGGTCTTCGCTCATCGATCCTCTCATCCCTAGTCTTCCGCGGCCTTGCGCTCTACGTCGGCAGCGTATGCCCGTCCATCGACCAATAGTGCCCGGTCTTCTTCCCAGTCGCTCAATTCCAGCTCCGCGATCCAGGCCCCGTACGGGTCCTCGTTGATCGATTCAGGCGCGTCGTTCACCGCTTCGTTGATGCGCACCACCATGCCGCTCACAGGCGAGACTATCTCAAAGTTGGCCTTGGTCGACTCGACGGTGCCCACCTCGCCGAACTGCTCGATGGCAGTGCCGACCTTGGGCGGATCCACATAGGTGATATCGGTGAGTCGTTGCTGCATGTAGTCGGAGATGCCCACCCGGGCCCTGCGTGCCGGCCACCTGCACCCAGACATCGTTCGCGTTGAAGAAGTATCCGCTCAAGGGGATGCGGAACTCGTACTTGTCGTGCACGACCACGGTGAAATCCGAGGGGCTCTCGAACTCCACTTCCGCGGGTGCTTGCTCGGCGCCCACGCGCTTCCTTGGATGCGGCAGCCTCGGCCGCCTTGATGTCGTCGACGATCTTCCGGGCAAGCTCGAGAGCGTCGGGGCCGAGGCGAAGCTCAGGAGCGAGCGTGCCGACCGGACTTCTTCACCACGTCAGAGACGAGCACCTTCTGGACCGGCTTCGCCTGCGCGGCCGCGGCGAGCTTGCTGGCGCACTGGGTGGCGCATCCGTCCACCACGATCAGCGCGCTTATCGGCCAGCGTCTTCTTGTACCGGGCCGGCGTGCGATTGAGGACCACGGGGCAGACGATCTCAGCTCCGGCTTCCTCGGCCAGGCGGATGGCCACCTCGCGGGCGACCGACCCCTCAGGCTTGTCCAGGCCCGTGCAGGCAAGGACCACGTAGTTCACTCCTCGCCCTCCTGTGCGTGAAGACTCTTGATAAGGGCCACGGTCTGGGGCTTGTCGGGAAAGGAAATGGCGTCGGGCCCGCAGGTCTTGGCGCAGGCTCGGCAGAACACCACGCAGTTGTTTGGATTGGCCACCACCAACTTCACGTCGCCCTCGCGGCGCTCGAACACCCGGTGCGGGCAGAACTCGTCACACTCCATGCACCAGTCGCACTTGTCGTAGTCGATGGTGGGGGCCCAGGGGATCTTGCTGCGTGGCACCCCCATGAAGGTGCTCTCAGCCATCCTCGCCCCCATGCTCGCTCACGCCCATCTCGCGAAGCGCCGCGGCCACCTTCTCGAACGCCTCATCGGTGGTCATCTCGCGGATGTCGAGGGGGGCCATGTCCTTCTTCACGTCCATGCCCTGCGCGGCAAAGGCGTCGCGGAACAGCTTGTTCTGCATGTTGGGGGCGCAGGCGGCGATGACCAGGGGCCGCTTCGCCTGCAGGAGATCGGCCAGGAACCGATCGCCGTCTTCCTCGCAGAGTTGCGGATGGATCATCCCGAACTCGACGGGCAGCTCGATGCGCACCCGGTTGATGAAGTCCCAGATGTCCATCTTCTCGAATCCGGGGCACTTGCCCGTGCAGACGCACATGATCAGGCCCGGCAGTACATCACTCATCGGTCATCGACCTCTCTCTAGTTTCCGCGGCGCAACATGTCGGCGAGCGCGGCCGGCAGACCGGCGGCAAGGACTGCCTCGGCGGCGGCCTCCACTCGTAGGCCACGCGCCGGATCTCTACCTCCACGGGCGTCTCCGTGGACGAGCTCAGGACGACGTAGATGGCCCGAGTGTCTCCGTCCTTTGGCCGCCCGACCGAACCGACATTGACGAAGAGCGTCTTCCCATACCGGCGAAACCAGGGGTCATGGGTATGACCAAAGGCGAGGACGTCGTCCGCCTCGGTCGCTGCCAGGCGCAGGTAGGTCCGTTCGTCGCGGTCGCGTAGTAGGTACTCGTTGATGCGCCGCGGACTCCCGTGCACCAAGTGGACCTTCTTGCCGCCAAGATCCACATGCAGCTCACGCGGCAGGGTGCGCAGGTAGGCCTTCCTCTCGGCCGTCACCGCGGCGACGGTGAAGGCGTAAGACGCCTTGCCGATCCGCTCCGCCTCCGCAGTCGGCATAGAAGCAGCCGCAATCGCCCGTCTCCCAGGCGACCCCTTCGTCGTAGTTACCGAGGATGCTCTCGATGCCATGGGAGCGAAGAAGGTCGATCACCCCGTTGGGATCTGCTCCGTAGCCCACTAGATCTCCCAGGCAGTAGACCTTGGTGATCTCTCGCGCCTTCAGGTCGTCGAGGACTGCCTCAAGGGCGAGGCTGTTTCCATGCACGTCGGAGAAGAGAGCAAGAGTCTCCATCGTTCGAGTCGGTCTCGGCGCTACTGGGGTCTTCTAGCGCGGATCGCCGCCGAGAGCACATAGTCCTCCAGTTCGGTCTCCGGCTCCCATTCGCGGATGAACTCGCGGCTTTCCTCCTTCGGGCGGATGTCGATCTCGACGAACCCGGCATCCGCGAGCATTCTGAGAAAGCGCATCGATGTCTACCGCCCCCGAGATGCAGGCAGACAGAAGACGCATATCGTCCCTCCACGATTCGGGGAGTTCCGCCGTAGCGACCACGTCACTTACGGCGAGTCGACCGCCCGGCTTGAGCACGCGAAACGCGTCCCGGAATACGGCCGGCTTGTCGGGAGAGAGGTTGATCACGCAGTTGGAGATGATCACGTCCGCGGAGGCATCAGCGACGGGAAGGTGCTCTATCTCCCCCAAACGGAACTCGACGTTGTCCAGCCCAGCCTTGCGCGCATTCTCGCGCGCACTTGCCACCATCTCCGGAGTCATGTCGACTCCGATCACGCGCCCGGCCGGTCCCACTCCCCGCGCGGCCAGGAAACAGTCGAAGCCGGCTCCGCTACCCAGGTCCACGACTACCTCTCCGGGCTTCAGGTCGGCGATCGCCTGGGGGTTGCCGCAGCCGAGGCCCAGATTCGCCCCCTCCGGCGCGAAGGCCAGTTCCTCCTCGCTATAGCCGAGTTGGGCGGATATCTCATCGGGCGCCATGGAGGTCGTGCCGCAACACGACGCGCCCGCGCCGCAGCATGACGACCCCGCTTTGGCCACCTCCGCGTAGCGGTCGCGCACCGCTCCACGCACTACGTCCTTGTCCTTGTTGCTCAGACATTATTCATCTCCCGTCTCTGTTCCCGTTCTTGTCGAGTGACCGAAAGGCGCCTCATCAGTCTTCTGGGGCGGCCAGTATCGGCGCCGGAGCCAGAAGGCCACATTCACCAGCCCGATCATCACCGGCACTTCCACCAGCGGACCGATGACCGCGGCGAAGGCCTGCGCCGAAGCCAGTCCGAACACCGATACGGCTACCGCGATAGCCAACTCGAAGTTGTTCGAGGCGGCCGTGAAGGCCAGCGTGGTGCTCTTGCGAGTAGTCGGCGCCCACCCTCTTGCCCATGTAGAAGCTGACGAAGAACATGATCACGAAGTAGATGAGCAGCGGAATGGCCACCCGGACCACGTCCAGGGGCAACTGCACGATGATCTCGCCCTTGAGCGAGAACATCACCAGGATGGTGAACAGCAGGGCGATGAGGGTGATGGGGCTGATCCTGGGGATGAACTCGTGGTCGTACCACTCCTTGCTCTTGAAGCGCAGCAGGGTGAACCGGGTGATGATCCCGGCGACGAACGGGATGCCCAGATAGATGCCCACGCTCTTGGCGATCTGGGCCGATGCTCACGTCCACAGCCGTCCCCTCCAGGCCGAACCAGCCGGGCAGAACGGTGAGGAAGAAGTAAGCGTAGACGGAGTAGAAGAGCACCTGGAACACCGAGTTGAAGGCCACCAGCCCGGCGGCATACTCGCTGTCGCCCTTGGCCAGCTCGTTCCAGACGATGACCATGGCGATGCAGCGGGCCAGGCCGATCATGATGACGCCCTGCATGAGCCCCGGCTTGTCGGACAGGAGAAGGACGGCGAGGAAGAACATGAGGATGGGGCCGATGATCCAGTTCTGCACCAGCGAGAGCCCCAGGATCTTCAGTTCCTGAAGACGTCTCCCAATTCCTCGTAGTGGACCTTGGCGAGCGGCGGGTACATCATGACGATCAGGCCGATGGCGATGGGGATGGAGGTGGTGCCGATGGAGGCACTCTCGATGGCTTTGCCGATCTGGGGCCACAGTAGCCGGCCGCCACGCCGATGGCCATGGCCAGGAAGATCCACAGGGTCAAGTATCGATCAAGAAAGGAAAGGCGCTTCATGCTCGCCTCGTTCGCCCTGGGGCACTCGCCGGCCGTACCTATCCGTATAAACGCTTGTACGGTTATAATTTAGCACAAGCGAGGGAGGAGGGCTGGCGATAGCGGATCCAATGCTGCTCTTGTACAGAGGAGTAATAGAGGAGTATAATACTCATCAATAATACAGCGAACGGTCTGAGGCTCAATGGCGGTGGACCCGGCAACGCGGGCCACACGACCACCCGCTCAAAGGAAGAGGTATGAAGAGAACGTCTACCATAGTGGGGATCGTCTGCATCACAGTCGGCGTGATCCTGCTTGTCACCCTGTCGCTTCTGTGGGGCTTCGGTCTCTGGGGTCCAAGCGCCGGGTCATCAGTCGACTCGGGGCGCGGCTTCACAACCGGCATGGAACGCCATTTCCTCGAACAGATGATCCCGCACCATGAGGATGCCGTGGCCATGGCGGAACTAGCGCTTACCAGGGCAGAACATCCCGAACTGAGGCAGTTGGCGGAAACCATCGGGCGAGACCAGACTCGAGAGATCGGGCAGATGAGGAGCTGGTATAGGTCGTGGTATGGGATTGAAGCGCCGGAAGGCAGCGACTCCAGTGGCCTCGGAGGCGGCCCGGGGATGATGGGGGGCGGCATGATGATGAATGATGGGGCCGATCTCGAAGTCCTTCAGGCGGCGCCCGTGTTCGACAAGGAGTTCATCGAGCAGATGATCCCCCACCACCAGATGGGAGTGATGATGGCGCAGATGGTCCTCGCCCGCTCGGACCGGCCGGAGATACAGGACTTGGCCCGCTCGATCATAACCACCCAGACGGCCGAGATCGAACAGATGCAGAGTTGGTATCAAGACTGGTACGGGAGATAGGAGGCGCATGATGATGTGGAATGGTGGATTCGGCATGGGCGGCATGGGCGGCGTGATCGGGGTAGTCATCATGCTCGCCGTACTGGCGCTCATCGTGGTGGGCGTGGTCCTTCTGGTCCGGGGTCTCTCCGGGCGCCAGGACACGGCCAGACGGGCCACTCGCAAGTTCCGCCGCCGGGAGGTCCGGCGCCCAAGAGCGCGCTGCAGATACTTGAAGAGCGCTACGCCCGCGGCGAGATCGACCGGGAGGAGTTTCTGCAGCGGAAGCAAGACCTTCTGGGCGGCTAGGGAAGGTCATTTGTCCGCGCCCACCGGGGGCCCGGCACCGCGTGATTTGCCTGTAGCGCGGGGGGCCTCTCTCAGCCGTCAGCGGACGCTGAAGCCCCGCTCCCCCTTGGGCTCCTCGTCGTGGACGCTCATGTCGGTGACCATGGCCCATGACGGGCCCCGGCGGCTCCATGCCGCCATCTCCTCGACCGCGTCCCTCGTGCCCTCGTAGACCGCTTCGACCCGCCCGTCGGGCAGATTGCGGATCCATCCTTGCAGCCCGAGGCGCGTCGCTTCCCGGGCAGCGCTCTGCCGGAACCCGACCCCTTGCACCCGGCCATCGACGAAGACCCTGACCCGGACGGGTATTGTTGGTATTACCATCCGTCCTCCGGTCGCGAAGTCCATCTACCCCTTGAGGATACGCAGACCTTTGTGCTTGCGGTTGCGCCTTCGCTGGAGCCGGTATGCGAACAGGAACATGAAGCACGCAAACAGCGCGCCGATCAGCGGGACGAGGACGAACAGTAACGTGCCGACGAGCACGAGAAGGTCGGCGTAGACGCTGAGCAGGACGAAGGGCGTCGTCTCGATCTCGGACTCCGGCCGCATCGAATGGACGGCGTGTTCCGCCAACCCGGCGATCGCGAGGCCCAGGATTCCGCAGACCGTCATCGCGATCCAGCCATCGGGAGCCATGACGGCGGCGAACACCAGCCCGCCGAATACGATCTTGATGGGCCGCATGATCTGGCGGTGGGTGGCAGCGAGCGCCGGCATCTTGTCGGTGGCCAGTTCGATCACGGCGAGGGCGAACAGCAGGGCGATCACCCAGGTCTCCTCGAGGAACGCGAACGAAGTGCCGTCCAAGATCGGGGCGCTTGCGAACTCGAGACGGGAGTAGAGCGCCAGGAATGCGACCGGCAGAAACGCGCGGACCCCACTCAGGGCGGCCAGCCCGGCGCCCATGCACGCCCGGGCGTAGATGCTATTGAAGACGGCGTCCATAGCAGCTTCGTGCGGCTAGATGAGTATCTGGTCTACGGAGCGACGTATCTTGGGCATCCCCGGCTCGGCGGCGTAGCCGATCGCGACGAGCACGGTGGGGACCAGGTCGTCGGGGAGCCCCAGGATCTTGGCGTATTCCGGGGGCTGGAAGGCAGTCATGGGGCAGGCGCCCAGTCCCAGAGAGTAGGCGCCGTTGAGAGTGTTGCCCAGGGCGATGTAGATCTGCTCCTTGGACCACTGCAACTGCTGCTCGGGGGTCATGCTGTTCGCCACGTTGGTGGCCATACCGATCATCATCTGCCGGGGGCCGTCCGGGGTGCCTGCTGCCGCCATCGCTGCGTCGAGCTTGCCGATGATGGCCGGGTAGTCCGTGTCGGCGCAGAAGACGAAGAGGTGCGAGCAGGTGCGCACGTGGTCCTGATTGAAAGTAGCCGGGAATAGTTTGTCCTTGGTCTCCTGATCGGAGACGATCTTGATCTTCCAGGGCTGGAGGTCGATAGCCGAAGCGGCGTAGCGCGTGATGTCGAGGAGTTCCTGGATCGCCTCTTCGGGCACCGCCCTGGCCTCGAACTGCCTGATGGAGCTCCGATTCTTGACGATATCCTTGAATTCCATCGATTACCTCGCTTAAGGAATTGCTGTGCCTGCTCTGACGCCGGCCCACCAGGAATGCGGGGGCCGAAGGCCAGTATACAAATGCGGCCCCTCGGGCGCGAATCCTGCCGGACGCCGCCGGTGCGCCACTGACTCGGCCCAGGCCGTTCGCCGGTCCGTGATGTCGGGGTGCTAAAATCCCTCGGCCGTGGCGACGCCCGGCGCCGCCGCCCGCGAAAGGGCGTGCCGGCTACGTGCCGCGAAGTCGCCCCCGTAGCTCAGGGGATAGAGCAGAGGTTTCCTAAACCTCGTGCGTAGGTTCGAGTCCTACCGGGGGCACTCGTGCGTAGGTTCGAGTCCTACCGGGGGCACTCCGACTCAAGCCGCTGCGCCTCAGCTTCGAAGAACCTGCAACCCATTGCCGCGAACTCTGACTCCGCGTGCTTCAGTTGCTCGCGGTCGCCTGTTCGCCTGCCCCATTCGAGCATAGTAAGCGCGCCTTCGTAACGGCTTCCCAACTTCTCCGCGTGGTTGAGGCTCCTGAGAAACCATTTCTCAGCTTTGGCGGGGTGGCCGCGCAGCCACTCGTAGGTGCCTTGGTGCCTGTGCGCGGGGGTCAAGATGGTCTTGTCCCATCGACTTTGCTTGGTTTCGGCCGCGCACGCTACCCTTGCCTCCTTCAGGGCCGCCGCGCGATCCGCCGTGCCCGCACGCTCGGCAGCAACAAGAGCAGCCGCCGCGGTAGCGACAAAGACCAAGCTGGCGTTTCCTCCGAATATCGAATAGCGCTTCGCGCGCGCCCGGCCCTCGGCTGCCAGCGCCTGCGCCTCCTCCAGTCTGCCTTGATCGAGCAGACACAGAGCAAGTCTCCCCGATTCCTTGACCGCGATCCGGTTGTCGTTAGCCTTGATGAACTCTTCTAGGGCGTAGCGCATGCCCTGCTCGCCTGCGCTCAGGTCGCCAGTCAGGTACTGCACTTCGGCGCGCCATGCCCGACCGTCGACTTCCACGAGGTGGTCCCCTGAATCTCGTCCGACGACCTCGAGTTCCGCCCCCATCTCGAGAGCCTCAGCGAACCGGCCTTGCTCGACTGGGACATGTCCGCTGAGGCCCATAGCCTGTGCCCACATGCGTATGTCCCCCAGGTCCCTGAAGGCCTCATACGCGCGGCGGCCATACTCGAAGCTTCCCGAGACATCTCCCTCGATCCAAAACGCGATGGTGCTGGCGCAGAAGTCCGTCCAAGCCAGCGGGCGCTCGAGGCTCTCACCGGCGGCGGCTTCTCTCGCTCTGCGAAGAAAGTACCGAGAGATCGGCCGAAACCCCTGGCTGTAAAGCGCCGCCCACGAACAGCTCTGGGAGACCGCCCAGGCTATACTGGCTTCTTCCGCGGTGTTGAGCGTCAACAGTATCGTCAGGATTCCTTTGGAGGGGTCTCCCATCATCTGGATGGTCCCGAGCGTGTCGTACAAGACGCACCGTTCTTGCATGGCTCTCGCGGCCTCCGACGAAGGTGCCTTCGGCTTCAACCACGGCAACAGTTGCCGGCGCGTCTGCTTCGTGACCTCCCCGATCAACCGGCGGCGCAAGGCCGCGGTGCCGTCCGGGAACGGAGCCCCGAGTATTTCGAGGGCTTTCAGTAGGCGCTCTTCGCTGCCCACGTTATCTCCCCGGCGGAACAGCGCTTCTCCGATCTTGCGCTCGAGGGCCGCCCGGTCCACCGGGTCCCAGCGGTCGCCGAAAGCCGAGGTGTACGCCCTCAGTGCGTCTTCGTAATGCGAGAGCGCCTCGGCGTCGGCCGCGATCCTGCCGGCTTGGTCCCCGGCTTTGAACAAGTACTCCTGTGCTCTCTCCCAGTCTTCGGACTTTGAGTAGTGGTAGGCGAGCAGGGCGTAGAACTCCTCAAGTCTGTCCGGGAACAACCGTTCGACGGCCAGGGCGACCTCGCGATGCAGGTCCTTGCGCCGCGCAAGGAGGATGCTCTCGTAGGTCGCCTCCTGCACCACAGCGTGCTTGAACATGTACTCGAGGTCGGGGTCCCGCGCCTTCTCGATGATGAACTCTCGATCCTCGAGAGACGCGAGGCATTGGTCCAGCTCGCGGTCTGCGTCCCGGATGGCTGCCAGGACCCGGTAGAAGAAGGTGCGGCCGACAACCGACGCCAGTCGCAGCACCTGTTTGAGGTCCTCGTCGAGCCGGTCGATCCGGGCCATGACCACGCCCTGGAGCGTGTCGGGGATGGCCAAGAACGCGGTCTCGTTCGCGGCCTGCCATTCACCGGTGGCCCCGTCTTGCACGAGACCGCCGAGGTCGATGACGTTCCGCACGATCTCTTCGACGAAGAAGGGGTTTCCATCGGCCTTCGCGACGATGGTTTGTCGCAGCCCAGCCGGCATCTTCTGCATGTGTGCCAAATTCAGGGCCAGACTCTCGCTGTCCTGAGCGGTAAGCGGCTTGAGCACGACCTCAGTCAGCCGCCGGGCGTGCTCGGTCTCCACGAGCTCCCGCAGCCGGGTCACGGCCGCCTCGGTGTCGGGTCTGCTGGCAAGACAGAAGACGATAGGCACCTCCGCGGCAAGAGGTAGCAGGTGCTCGAGGAGCGCGGCCGTGGAACCGTCGAGCCAGTGCAGGTCCTCGAAAAAGATGATAGTCGGCCGCTTCTGCGCAACCCGCATGAAGAAGAGGCGTGTGGCCCGGTATATCTGGCGGCCCATGGCCTCGCCATCCAGATAGCGCACCTTCTGTGCGAGGCCTTCTGGAAGGGCGATGTTGAGGAGCGTGGCCAAGTAGGGGACTATCTCCGCGCGTTCCTCACCGAAGAGCGCTCCCACGCGTGCTGACAGTTTCGCCCATCGCTCACTCTCTGGGTCCTCGTTCTCAATGCCCGCGTCCTGTTGGATGATCTCGAGCAGCGGCCAGTAGCTGATGCTGCGGCCAAAGGAGAGCGCCCGGCCTTCCAGCCAGGAAACGCCCTTCGGCTCCGCTCTCGTGCGCAACTCCGCGAGGAGCCGCGACTTCCCCAGACCGGCTTCGCCCGTGACGAACACGACACCGCCTTGGCCCTGTTCGAGTCGGCTCACGCATTCGACAAGCAAGGCCAGTTCCTTCATTCGGCCAACGAGCGGGGAGGAGATACGTCGGGTTCCTGTCCCCCCACGGCCGGAGTCAGAACGAGCTTCCTGAAGGCGGTAGGCGACGGGCTGGGCACTGCTCTTTGCGCGACCGGATGCCGGTGACTCCCATATGAACAGCGCTTCCGTCTGCCGGAAGGCGTCCGCTCCCACCAGGATCTCGCCAGGCTTCGCCCGTTCCTTCAGGGCTAAGGCCGAGCCGATCGCTTCGCCGGTGACCGCAGACTCCCCGCGCTTGGCTATTCCGACTCCACCCACGTAGACCAAACCGCTGTTTGCAGCAAAACCGACTGACACCGGCGCAGGCCGGCTCTTGTTGAATGAGTCGACGGCGCGGCGCATCTCGAGTGCCGCGCGAAGCGCACGCTCGGGGTCGTTCTCGTGGATCTTCGGGACTCCGAAAAGGCTGACGATCGTATCGCTGGTGACGCTGTCGATCGTCCCTCCGTAGCGCTCGATGCTGGGAACCAGCCGTTCGAAGCAGCCCACGACCAGTTCGTGCAGAGTTTCGGGATCCAGCCGTTGGCTGAGGCCGGAAAAGTCGGCGATTCCTGCCACAAGGACGGTGATCTGCCTGCGCTCTCCTTCGCCCAGCCGGTGTTCGTCGGTCGCGGCTGGTTTGGGCAGAGGTTGCAGATCAGGGGCTGGCGAAGGGCGGCGAGGGGCAGTTGCCGGCACCCCGTCATGTGTATCCTCGGTCGTGGCGGACAGTCTCCGCACCGCCGCCACGATATCGTGGCGCTTGCTCTCGATCCCCCGGGGCGCATCTACCCACTGGAGCATGTTCAGGTAGTACTCGAGAGAAGGGTTGGGAGCAGCGGCATCGAGGCGGACGGAAAGCACCGGGCGCTCGTAGGCGACGGCCCTTTCGATCTCCCTGAGAACGTAGGGGGAAGTGTTGGTGGCGGCCGAGAAGAGGAGAAGGACTAGCTCCGCGTTCTTGATCGCCTCGAGGATGGCGGCCGCGTAGTCGGTGCCAGCCGGCACATTCCGGGGGGCAATCCAGCACCGGATCCCCTCCTCGGTTTCCAGCACCCGGCAAAGGAGACGGGCGCTATCGGCGTCCTCGGTGGCGTAGCTTAGGAAGACCTGGTGCGCCAAGGACATGACCTCACATCCCGACAACGGTGACTAGTCCATAAGACACGACAAAGCGGGGCAAGTCAATCGGGCGTTGCCGTAGTGCCTCGCACGTGGGCTGGTCAGAGTCAGCTCGGAGGCTGGTGCTCGCGGTGGTACCGGTGGACGACCCACAGCAGGTTTTGCATCGTCGACCTACGGCCTAGTTCGGTCAGGATGTCTCGCTTCTCTACGGCGGTGGTTGATGACTGGAGCGCAGTCCGCGCCCGGCGGAAGGAATCGGCCTGATCGCGGTACAGCCACAGGAGCTCTGGCGTCGCCAGCTTCGACTCGTACAGACCCCACACCCCAACAAGGTAGGGGAGGAGTGCCACAAAGAAGATGACGACACCCTTCGCGATCACGCCTCCGCCCAGATCGACCGAGGCCAGGTCGTTCCCAAAAACTATGAGGCAGAGAAGCCCGATGACAGTCACCACTACCAGTCCGGTCTTGACCCATCCGAACCGGTGGAGGGTGCGAAGCATGCGGGTGGTCTTGGTTTCGAAATAGCCGATCTGTCCGTCCACCCACCTTTTCTCGACCGCGGCAATTCGAGAATCGTCAGGTTCCCAAGACTCGGAACCGCCATCTGAAAAGGTGGGCTCAACGCTCTTTGAGACGAGCGAGACCAGACCGTATCCGGGGTACCGCGTGACCCCCGAGAGCTCAAGGAGATCAGAGTAGAGCGGAGAATCGCCGATCCCGGCACCGGCGAGGTAGAGCCGGCTGCGGAGCACCTCCGCGAGCGTCCGGTAGAGCAGATGTTGCCGGAACCAACGCATGCGCCGCGACAAGCGGAGAAGGAGTATGCCCCCGAGAAGCAGCACGAGATACCCGATGAGATAGCCCCAGACATGATGCAGGGCCGCGTAGGTCAAGAAGAGCGCGCCGGTCAGGGCGGCCATCACGCCGAACGCGAGGAACAAGCGGTCCGAGCGTCTCTGGTTCCTCAGGGCGAGCCGGTCGGCCTTGGTGAACTCCTGCTCGATGACCGACAAGAGCCCCCGGTTGTCTTCGACAGCCGCCGGGTCGCCGGCCAGAAGGGCTATGGTCTCGGGAACCGCATTTTCTGCTCCGTCACCCGACGCGCCGGATAGGTTGTACCGCTCGAGTTCCTCTAGTTGTTGCCTGAGCGCTTGCGGCATCGACGCGTGCCGGGCGAGGGCTCTCGGGCCCGCACCGCTGAGATAGACCGGGCCATCGTGTGTGGCCGGCCGATCCCCGCCCTCGCCTCGAGGGACCGGAAACCACAGTGCAAATTCCGGGCCAAACGCGGCGGTTTCCTCGCCACTCAAGAACCGCACTTCAGATGCCGGGGTGACTAGGTCCTCGCCGGCCCCGAGGAAGCCCAGAAGAACGTCGGAAGTACCGCCAGCGAGGCCGGTCAGACTGCCGTCCCAGACTGCGAATAGCAGGTTCGCCCTGCTGGCCAGGTAGCGCCCCACCGCCACATACGGAGCGGCTCGTTCTGCCTCCGCGGCTTCGGCAGAGTAGGTGCCTACCGGGACCTCGGTGAGCGCCACCCCCGGACGGCGTAGGAACGCATCGAAGTCATCCCGCGAAGCGGCCGTGAAGCCGGAACGATACCGTCCCACTGGGGCCGCGACGACGGCCTCGACCTCCAGTCCGAGGTCCAGGCCAGCTTGTGCGACGATTCTATCTGCCCCCTCGGCCAGTCCGGACACGATGCGGATTCTCGTGCTGGGCACGAGTGCCTGGATGTCTATGAGCGCCTGTCGGACCTGCTCGGCGACCGTCGGAGCGTGTTCTGCGGAGAACGTCCGGTGTCCGGTGACCGCTATGAAGAAGGGAGTGCTCGTCCTGCTGCTGGAGGACTCGGCGGCCATGGCTACCTCGGCGGTCTGGCTTCTCGGAGCGCATCGCGAATCCGCGGTCATTTGTAAACCTAGCATGGTACGCGATTGCGGCGCAAGAAGCGCATGAACCTTACCACTGGCGCATCTGCTGGCACTGCTCTATCGTGTGTCATGAGCTCGATTGCGTCCCGGAGGCCACGGGGGCGTTCATGGTGCACCATGTCTTCTTGAGTCACGCCACGGAGGATCGGGATACCGCCATCCAGATCTGCGCCGCGCTCGAGGGCGAGGGCATCTCCTGTTGGATAGCTCCCCGCGATGTCAAAGCGGGCACCGACTACGCCGCCGCCATCCTCGACGCTATCCGGACATCGGATCTTGTGCTGCTGGTCTTCTCCTCGTTCGCCGACAGATCCCCCTACGTCCTTCGGGAGGTCGAGCGGGCCGTGGCCTACGAGCGCCCGTTGCTCGCCCTGCGCATAGACGACGCGGCTCCCAGCGCCTCAATGGAGTACTACGTGAACGTGTGGCGCAAGGTCGAGGCCACGGCTGGCGTGGAGAAGAATCGGGACGAGATCGTTGCAGCCGTACGGGAGGCGATCGGCGCTCCGGCATCCGCCGGAGGGTCAGCATCTGGCAGCACCAAGAAGGCCGCAGCACCGTGGCGATGGAGCCGCCGGAAGTGGGGGATTGCGCTCGGCTCGGCCGTGCTTGTCATCGCTCTCGCCCTCGGACTCGGTCTCGGTCTGACGCGAGACCATCCCGCCTCTGGGGCCGCGCTGATGAGTGGGCGGGTCACCTGGACCGAACTGTACCCCACGGGATCTCTACCCTCTGCTCGCTACGGCCAGGAGATGGTCCAGGATCCGACGAGCGGACGGGTGATCATGTTCGGAGGATTCGCTGGCGCGGACGGTGGCGCGGCCCTCAAGGACACCTGGGCCTATGATCCCACGGCCAACATTTGGACGGATCTCCGGCCCTCAGGAACGCTTCCTTCTGGTCGCTTTGCCTGCTCGATTGCTTACGACCCGGCCTCTCGCAGGCTCATCATGTTCGGAGGCAACGATGGCACCACTCGTTTGGGCGACACCTGGGCCTACGATCTGGCTGCCAACACCTGGACCGAACTCAAGCCGTCGGGCACGTTACCCCTCGGGCGCGCGGGGCATGTCATGGTATACGATCCCGCCGGTAGGCAGCTGATCATGTTCGGAGGACGATCGACCGAGACCGAACTGCTCAACGACACCTGGGCCTACGATCCGGCGGGCAACAGCTGGGCCAAGCTCAGCCCCTCCGGCAACCTGCCCCCTGCGCGCGGTCAGCCGGCCATGGTCTACGACGCGGCCGCCCATCGCCTGATCTTGTTCGGCGGCTGGAACCTTGATAGAGAGTTCAACGATACCTGGACCTTTGACCCGACGGATAACACTTGGAAGGAACTCAGCCCCTCAGGGACTCTGCCGGATCCGCGGTATGGCCCTGACCTGGTCTACGATTCGACCGGTGGTCGGCTGATCATGTTCGGAGGTTGTCCCGATGGCGACGGGGCCTACAATGACACCTGGGCGTATGACGCAGAAGCCAATACTTGGACGAAATTCCGCGTCGCATACGGCGCCGCGCCCCCTTTGCGCGCGCTTCAGTCGACCGTATTCGACCCCTCCGGCGACCGGCTGATCATGTTCGGAGGGTCGTCGGCCGCGCTTCAATCTGACTTCAACGACACCTGGGCTTGCGCTCTCTAGATCCCATGACGGCTCGCAGCGTCTTCCTGAGCTACGCACAGCAGGATCAAGAGGCAGCTTCCCGCGTCTACGCGCTGCTCGAGGCCGATGGCATCGGCTGCTGGCTGGCTTCCCGCGACGCGATGACAAGCACTGACAAAGCGGCCGCGAGCATCGCGGCCATCCGCAACTCGGACCTTGTGCTGCTCATCTTCTCCGCTTCTGCCAATTCCTCCCCCTACGTGCTTCGCGAGATCGAGAGGGCCATATCCTACGAGCGGCCTGTGCTCTCCGTCCACCTGGATGACTCCATTCCCAACGCTTCCCTGGAGTACTACCTGAACCTCTGGCAGTGGCTCGAGGCCCGTGGGGGCGTCGAGGATAGGCGTGACGAGATCGTTGCCGCCGTGCGGGAGCAATTGTCCGGGGTCTACGAGCAGGCCAAGGCTCCTGCCCCCCCCGAGATCGCTGCTCCAGAGCTTGCCGAGGAGCCCGAGATCGGCGCCGGCGAGGCGACTGCGAGACCGAGAAGACCGAGCCGCAGGACCTGGGTTATCGCCCTCGCCTCCGCCGTGCTGCTCGTGACCGTCGGCCTCGGACTCGGCCTGGGCCTGGGCCTGCAGCACCATAACAGCAGTCTGGCCCAACGTGGCACCTGGACCAGACTCAGCCCCTCGGGGACGCCGCCGGCTGGGCGCGACAGCACCAGTCTAGCCTACGACTCCGTCGATGACTTGGTGATCGCATTCGGGGGCAAGAACTCTTCATTCATCTTCTACGGCGACACGTGGGCCTACGATCCAGCGGCTAACGAGTGGAAAGACCTGGTCCCCTCGGGGACGGTACCCTCGGCGCGCGCCGGCCACTCGATGGCCTACGATCCGGTCACTCACCGGCTGATTCTATTCGGAGGTTTCGACGCCAACCTCTTCCGGAACGACACCTGGGCCTATGATTCCGCGACTAACGAGTGGAAAGACCTGGTCCCCTCAGGGACGGTACCCTCGGCGCGCGGAGGCCACTCGATGGCCTATGATCCAGTCACTCGGCGCATCATCCTGTTCGGCGGCAGGTATGCACAAGTGGGAGGCCCCGAACCGATTCCCGAAGAGATGCTTCTGAACGATACCTGGGCCTACGATCCCATCGCCAACAGCTGGACCGAGCTAACACCCTCGGGGACGCTGCCCCCTCCCGTAGTGACCATGGCATGGCCCACGACTCCTCGAAGGGCCTGATGATCGTTTTCGGAGGACCCCACATTCCAGAGGACTTCAACGACACCTGGGCCTACGATTCCACCGCCAATACCTGGACCGAACTCAAACCCTCGGGGACCCTGCCCAAAGGGCGAAATGGTACTCCGATGGCGTATAACTCAGCGGACAACCATACGGTCATGTACGGAGGGTTCAACGGAGGGGTGGGCGCAGTCCTGGGCTTGCTCGGAGACACTTGGGAATACGACTCTGTCACGAACACCTGGACTGAGCTGCGACCGAAGGGGGACGCACCGGCCGCACGCCAGTCCGCCTCGCTGATCTACGTCCCATCCACGGATCGGCTGGTTATGTTTGGTGGAATCACCGGCAAAGCCTCTCTCAACGACACCTGGGCCTTCACCCGGTAGGTCCGGTTCGTCGGTCTGCGCGAATTTTCTTCACAACTAACGCTTGACCCTCCCCGTCGACCCTACCGCCCTATGCTTACCCCTACCGCTACCCCTACCCCGGTAACACTCAGTGATACTCAGTGGACGAAATCGGGTGATTTCCGACGTGTTTTTGAACGCGGTAATACTCAGTAATACTCGATGGACGACCGAACCGGGGTTTCCTAAACCTCGTGCGTAGGTTCGAGTCCTACCGGGGGCATCAGGCTCGTTTCGCCCGAAGACACTGAGAACGCAAGGATCAAGAAGCGGCGGCCGCCGCACTCGAATCCGCCGATCGCCGTCATGCCCAGCCCGCGCACATGAGCATCCACTGAATGGCGGTTCTCCTCCGCCACCAAAGCGACGCCCACATCAAAGCTGCCCACCATTTCTTGCAGCAGTCTCTGGTAAAGACCGCGCAGTCCACCACTGCCGCGCTTCGCCCGGTCGATGACCACGGGGCCGTAGACGAACGGCCGTTGCTCGCACAGGAGCCTGCCACCAAACCGTACCTGGTCCAGTCGGCGGACCATCTCGGTCATGGCCGGGGGGCTATGCTCGAACTCGGGCCGAAGGCTGCAGACACACCCCACCACAATGCCTCGGTCCTCAGCCACGATGATCCCAAGGTCCCTCGCAATCTGATCGATCTGCGGAACGGTGAATCCGGCAGCCAGGAAGCCACCGTCACGCTCTCCGGGCTCCAGATTGGCAAGCAGGTTGGCTGTCTGGAGCCGGAAGATGGCCGGATAGTCGTCTGCTGTCGCGCGTCTGAATTCCATGTCGACCGCCCAGGCAAAGATACCCACAACATCGAATGTTAACGTGAACGCGGCCCCGGTCGCCAGACCGCTCGCCAAGTAGGCTTTGCTTGCTGGCGACACGGACGTGATGATCGGGACCCGGGGGAAGAAGAGCTTGTGCTTGTTCCTTTAGAAGCGGTGATCTCCAACAGGAAGGACATCGACTTGGGACTCCTCGATCTGATAGCGAATCTCGCCCATTCGGGTCCGTGCCCCCGTCCTAGCTCCGGCCCACGATCATCTGTTCAATGCGTCGCATGCCCTCGGCGTCGACGATCGCGGGTTCGCGAAGCCGGTCGCGGGGAATCCGTCCGGAACGTCGGGGCCGATGTCCCAGCCAGCGACTGTTCCCGGGGCGGGCGGTCCTATGGTAGGAGTCGATCAGCGGACCCCCGCCGTGGACCTGAGCCTGGTCAGCGTTCGTTCGGGCGGACACGGGAGGCCTCCGCACTAACCTCGTTTGGTCCGCGTGGCCGCGCGATGCGCGGGGTCGCTCTGCGGTACGGGCTGGCGGCGGTTGTATGCTACGGGTCTCTCTCCTGGCGGCCCACCCGGGCTGGCTGCCCAGAGTTCTCAGTTCGATCACGTGGCCGACGGGGATGGTTACCGCCCCTACGCTTACCCCTACCGTTACCCCTACCCGATAACACTCAGTGATACTCAGTGGACGAAACATCAAGGTTTGCAGGGTGGTTCGTGCACTTGGTGATACTCGCTGATACACCGTGGACGGCCGACCCGCGCGCGGGCGCTGTGCTCGCGACTCCTAACTACTCCTCGGGAATCACCGGCAGCCTGCCTCACCCCTACCGTTACCCCTACCCAGTTAATACTCAGTGATACTAAGTGGACGAAATCTCAAGGTTTACAGCCTGTTTTCTGCACTCAGTGATACTCCGTGATACGCCGTGGACGGCGGGACGGGGGTTTCCTAAACCTCAGACTACTCGGTGATACTCAGTAACTACTCGGTACTACACAATGGACGGCTCAGTCGGCACGCAGATGGGCCGAAGGTCGCAGGTCTCAAATCCTGCCCCCGCTACTCCCAGAAGGCCCGGGAGACACGGTTGTTTCGTTCCTCTTGGACGGTCTCTCTCACGGTCGGCCACGGGCAGCTTCCAGTTTGGCCCACGCTCCAGCCCCCCGGCATCGCTCTCCTGTCCTTCCGGCCAGGTCAAAGACCAGCCCACCGCCCAGGCAATAATCCCGACAACTGCCTGGTCCCTTCGAAGGGCCGCGTTCTTATTCTACTATGTAGAGTGTTCTATACCGTAGAACAGAGAGATCGGGGGAAGAGGCGATGTGTACAGCAACTTCAGTAGCCGAACTGAACCGGGGCCAGACGAGCTCTGCCCGACGAGGAACGTCTTCACTTTCTGGACGAGTTTCTGGTGGCCACGTCCTCGGGATGGGCGCAAGTCATGAGTGTTCTTCAATCCTACGTGCGGGACCCAGAGACGCGGGAGACGCTGGAAGAGCTGATGGCGGCCTGAGGGCTTGGTCATCAGGGATACCGAGAGAAACGCAGGAGCACCGAGGAGGCGTGACATGGTCGAGAACATGATGAAACTACACAAGTGCGAGAACTGCAGCATTCGCTGCCGGGGGGCGGCAAAGCCCGGTTCGGTCTCCGCTCGCATCCATCGCTGGCACAAGACCTGGTGGCCCGGCTGGAAGATCTACCAGGCGGAACTCCGCGCTCGGACCGCGTGAACAATGCAGCGTCTCACCGTAGCCATAAGAGCGGCCCGATAGGGCCGAGTCGATCACAGAGTCGGAAAGGAGTATCGGCAATGACAACCATGGGGGCGACAAGTACTGGCCAAGTTCAGAATGGTACGTTGGGTCAACAGCTCGAACGGATAGGTTGGGCGCTGTTCCTCATCATGATCGGCGGGCTCACGCTGCTGCCGTCGGGCTGGGTGCCGGAAGGCACGTGGTTGGTGGGTACGGGGCTCATCATGGTCGGGATGAACGTCGTCCGGCATCTCAAGGGCCTGCGGATCAACGGCTTCACCGCTGTCCTCGGGCTCGCTGCGATAGCTGCAGGGTTCTCCTCGATGGCGGGACTCAATTTGCCGGTGTTCCCGATCCTCCTGATAGCCGTCGGGGCTCAGATCCTCTACAGCGTACTCGTCCCCAGGAAGGAAACCCGATGAGCAAGCGGTCGACAACCACCTGGACCTTTGTGGCGGTCTCGGTGGCGATCGCTCGAAGACTTCCCTTGGGAAAAGGGCTCGACCGGGCCTCGCGACGGGCCGCCACTGGGTCCGGCGTCATGATGGGGAGAGATTCGAGGAAGCCGAGCGCTTCGTAGAGCCGTAACGCCGAATACGTCTCGTGCCGAGACCAACAGCGACGCATGCGCCGACGAGGCCGGCGAGAAGAGCGGCACGTTCCTTCGGTGGGATCGGCGTGGTGCGAAGCGCGAGTGGCGCGAGCAGTGGCCGAAGGGCTCCTCCGACAAGCATGAGGATGTTCCCGCCGGGGAACCCGAGTTCGAGGTCGATCAGGGCTTGGCGTCCGCCACGCGCGGGGCCGTCGCGCCGGCGACGATGGCGGCGGCGAGGTGCGGTCGACGGTCGGTGCCTATTCCGGCTGGGGCGCCGGTGCCCCCGCGGGCGAGGAGATCGTCGAGGGCGTCTCGTAGGGCGGGGGACTGGCCCCAGGTTCCGCAGAAGGCGACGATTCCGCGGCTGTCGATGAGGTAGGCGGCGGCGGCCAAACCACCATACGCGCGCTGCACGCTGCAGGCGAGGTCATCGATCAGTACCGGCCACGGTACGTTCTCTTCGCGCTTGTAGTCGCGGGCGTCCTGAAGCTTCTGCTCGTTCGACCGGTACCCGCCGTGTCGCTCCCCGGGGTGGGCTTGACGGATGAGCACTTCGACGAACCGCACCTGCTCGCCGTAGAGCCGGTACAGTTCTTCCATCGTTGCCACGCCTCCGCGCGTGACTGGGCACGTGTAGCTCACGAAGTGGAGGAGCACCGGCTGTCCGCGGAGGTCGCTCAACTGCACGGGCGGACCGTCGGTGGACGGCAGTTTGAAATCCGGCGCCTCGCTGCCAGGCGTAGGCCGGTGCGGAGAAGTTCCGCGACCATGTGCCGCATGCGGAAGTGCTCAAAGTTGAAATCCTCGCTTGGATCGAGACGGTCGATGAGCCCGCGCCGCTCTGCTCTGTGTCACGCATGATGCACCCCCTCAGTGTTGCTGTCTTTCCTCTGGCAATCCCCGCACGGCTAGAGCCGCTACGCGGCGAAGTCCCTGCCCAGCCGGTAGGCCTGGTCTAGATAGCCCCGCCTGGTCTCGTCGTCCGTCACCGGCACACGATAGAAGTAGACATGTTCGACCTTCTTGACCCCTGGGTAGCGCAGTCCCCAGTCGTCGATGATCCGGGTCATCGGTTCCTTCAGGTAGGTCTCGTAGTCCTCTTGCCGGAAGAGAGTCGTGTTGATGACCAGAGCCTTCTCATGGTCAAGGAGCGGTACTCGACCGGCCATCTCTCCCTGCCACCCCTCGGGCGTCAAGGCGTAGGCGTCGCCGTAGGCGAAGACCCGTTCGAACCAGCCCTTCATGATCGCCGGGAAATGCAGCCAGTAGACAGGCGAGATGAAGGCCAAGCCTTGGGCGCTCTTGATCTTGTCCCACTGGGCCGCCACGTCCTTGGGTCGGTGCTCATGGATGATCCGGGCCACTTCCAGTGTGTCCTTGTTCCGAAGCCAGCGCTTGGCGATGAGCTTCGTCACGGGATTCCCCGCGGAGTCCACCACGCGCTTCTTCAGGTCCATCTGCTCGAGTATGTCGGGCGGCATGCTCGGGTGCACGTAGCTGGGGAAGTCCTGCATGCGAAAGACCGGGTCGAAGCCAATGGCGTACAGGTCGACGACTTCGCTCGTGTGGCCGGCATCCTCGAGTCCCTTGGTGAACTGCTCGAGGATGGCGTGGCAGAACGACGTGGGATCGGGATGGGCATAGACGGTCAAGACTCTCATAGACGCTCCCTTCCGTGGCCGGTCGTGACTAGCTTGCGCTGTCCTTCTGCTCAGGCCGTAACGATTGACTCGGCCCTACTCGGCCGCTCGTTTGGCTGCGACTTCGGCGAACCCACGGGCCAGGGCCTGAAGTCCGAACTCAAACTCAGCGTCGAAATCCTTGAGGTTCCCCTCAGATATCGCCCGAACGAGATTCGGAAACTCTCCCGCGTCTAGCGCCTCCTTCATCTTCCTTAGCTGCACATGGGGGTCGCCTTCCGGCCCGACCGGCAGTTGGACCTGCCGAAGGACGGAGGCAGTGACAAACGTGGAAAAGACGTCAACGGCCGCGACGCTTTCGGCAGGAGTGAGACCCCGTTCGATGAGCCTGCCCACCATGTCGTCGCCTGGTCTCGAGGCGGTGGGCGTGGGCGCGGCCCGCACCACCATGAGGTATACAGCGTGGGGATGACGCAGCAGGGCCGTCCGATAGAACCGCCCTGCCGCCACCACAAAATCGTACAGGGGAAGCGAGAAGTCGAACGAGAGCTCGTCCGCGTACATGTCAACATTCACCGCTTCGACGATGGCATCCTCGAGAGCGGCCCTGTTGGGCAGGTAGTAGTAGATGGCCATAGGGTCGACGCCCAGGGCAGCCGCCAGACGGCGCATGGAGAGAGCCGGCAGCCCCTTCTCGTCGACAATGGCCAGCGCAGTGCTGACGATCCGTTCGCGACTCAGCGGCTCCTCCGGATAGCGACGTCCGGTTGACCCGCGTTCACTTACTGATCTCCTGGTCTTTGGAGCCACTGTCGTCCTCTCTGTTTTCCGCCGGTCATACGGCGATAGGCCACTCTATTCCGTAGAATAGCTCTACAGTGTAGAGTTGTCAAGGCCTTTGCTCTTGGAGCGGAGGCCCACATGTGGCGCAAAGCCCATGATGTGGAGGCGGCCACCGAGGCGGTCATCGCCGCAGGGCTGTTCCGGGCGCTGGCGGCCAGCTGGCGCCGCGGAACATGGTGTCTTGTTCCCCTCGCCTGCGCGCCTCAACCCGATAGGCGCGGAGATTCTGGATGGGTCGGTTGCCCTCGGCGCGGGGGCGTGCCTACCGGGGCACTACACTTTATCCCTCTATGCGCCTTTGCGGCGCATGCTTCTTCTCTCTTTCACACCCAATTTGGGCCGCGCATACTAGATCTTTGGCTTCACCCTTCCTATGCATTCCATGATCTTGGTCTACGTCTGCGCTGAGAATCCCTGGCCGATTTGTGATAAAGAGACTCAGTGCGACCTGTGTGTAGTGGGGCGCATGCAACGTCGGCCGCTTCTCTGCCTGCCGGTAGCCCTCCCACCACACTTATCCGAACCCGCGCCTGGGAGGCGAGCACGCCGCAGACGATGTCCGGGCTAAAGCGAAGGCAGTGAACAGCAGGAAGCGGAGGAGGATCTGATGAGAGCCGGTAGCCGGGCCGTACGCCATGAGAAGAAGTGGGACCCTCGCCTCTTGTGCATCGCCGTGGCCATTCTGGCCGCCTTCGTTCTGAGCGCGCTTGTGCTGGCCGGGACCGCGTCGGCTTCGGATCGTGGCCTTGAGAAGTATCAGGGCATCGACGGCAAGGCAAGCGTGCCCTCGATGGCCGCCGCCGAGGCCGGCTCGCTGTCCGCGGCGGCCGATATTCTCTACCAACAGAACGACGCTCGCTATTACTACTGGGGCGCCTGGGCCTCGGCGACCGACGCGAAGGCTTCAGGTGGATCCTACTGGTTCGCCAACTCGGACTCATCTGTCATGGTCGTCTTTCTTGGCACGCATCTGACGTGGTACGCCAAGACGGGTCCTACGTACGGCAAGGCCAAAGCGCACGCGGACGGCTCAGGCTATCAGACGGTCGATCTGTACTCGTCCACTGTGGGGTACGGGGCGGTCTGGGATACCGGTGTGCTCGACTACGGCACTCATTCGGTCGAGATCGAATGGACGGGGACCAAGAACGATTTGGCCACCGGGACGAGCATCTCGGTCGATGCCTTCTCGGTTGATGGCCCGATTCTAGACGCCGACGGCAAGGGCACCGGAACCATCTCGGGGACGGTGAAGAACTCCTCAGGTACCGGATTGGCAGGCGTGTACGTGACCGCGATGAACCTGGCCTTGGGCCCGGTGGGGGTCACCGTGACCCGCAGCAATGGAAGCTACTCGCTGACCGAACTGCCGAACGAACTCGTGGTCGTTCAGACCTATAACCTCAAGGACTACATCGACGAGTGGTACAACGATATCCCTTACCCCGGTCACGTGGATGCAAGCGGGGCCACCTGGCTGAACCTTGCGGCTACTCCCAGCCGGACCGGCATCAACTTCTCTCTGGCCGCGGGTAGATCGATCTCCGGGTACGTGCGCGACGCGCAGTCCAACCCGTTGTTCAACCAGGAGGTCGACGTGTACGACCTCTCCGGCAGTCTCGTGAACTCCATGCCGACCGACGGCAACGGGTTCTACTCGTTCCAAGGAATGCCCGCGGGTCAGTATCGAGTGTGCACCTTCAATGACCTCGGCTATGTCGATGAGTGGTACGACAACCACCCGGTCATCAGCGACCCGGACGGCTCTTCCGCGAGCATCGTGGACATCCGCACGAGCAGTGCCACCGGGAAGGACTTCGTGCTCGAAACGGGGCGGACGATAGCGGGTCGCGTCTATGGCCCCTCCGGCGCCCTGGCTGATGTCGAGGTGCGAGTGCAGCCCTCAACGGGCGGGATCTCACTCTACGCATGGACAGATTCCACCGGTTTGTACCAAATGGAGGCTCTCCCGCCCGGCCTGTATGTGGCCAACACCGCGAACGATCAAGGATATGTGGATGAGTGGTACAACAATGACCCGGCGCCTGCTGACCTTTTTGGTGAGAACGCCCAAGTCATAGATGTGACGGCTGGCAACCAGCTGGCCATCAACTTCGCTCTTGATGCGGGTTACACCATCTCCGGCTACGTGACCGACTATGAAACGAAGCTGGCGGTACCCGACCCCGGTGTCTACGTCGAGATCTACAACGGGGCCGGCAAGCTGTACGCGTACTCCTTGGTGGGCGGGGCCGCTGGGACCCGCTATGAGTCTTGGGCTCTGCCCGCAGGCACCTACTACGTCAAGACCAGCGACGACTACTTCCTCGGCTACTTCGATAAGTGGTACGCCAACAAGCCCTGCTGGTTGTACACGCTTTCCGATGCGGCCCCCGTCGTGCTCTCAACCGCCGATACCGGCAGCATCAACTTTCACATGGAGTGGATGAATCTCTACGAGCAGACCGACCCTCACATCTACTACACTCCTGCGTGGACGCCGTACTCAGCCCCCCTGGCCTCCGGCGGCAGCTACAGCTACTCGAGCGCGACCAACGCTACGGCCACCATCTTCTTCTATGGCAACCGCCTGGATGCCATCGTTATGAAGGGAACCACTACCGGTTCCGCCGACTTCCTCGTGGACGGCGTGAAGACCGACACCATCAACCTGGCGGCCGCCGCGCCCGCCTACAACGTCAAGGTCTTCACCACGGGCATCCTGCCCAGCGGGCCTCACAAAGTGGAGATCAAGTACACATCGGGCAACGCGTCGGGCAAACGCATCACCCTCGACGCTGTGGAGGTGGCGGGCGAGCTCACCTACGCCGTGCCGATGATCACCTCGGTCACTCCCAACACGGGCCATACCCTGGGCGGTGACTCCGTGGTCATTACCGGCACGGATCTCGGCGCCGCAGCTTCCGTTACGTTTGGGAACCTGCTCGCGACCATCACCTCCAACTCAGCCACTCAGATCGTCGCGGTTACTCCTGCTCATGTGGCCGGCCCCGCCCGCATCCAGGTGACCACGTCAGCCGGCACTACCACCGACACCCCGGCCGATGACTTCACATTCGCGGTGCCCGGCGTGCCTACCATCACCTCTCTCTCCCCCAACGCGGGCTCCGTCGACGGCGGTACCACAGTGACCATCACCGGCACCAATTTCGCCGGCCTTTCCGGGCCTTCGGCCGTCACCTTCGGAGGGGTGGACGCCAAGAGCTACATCCGGGTGAGCGCCACCACCATCACGGCCGTGGCCCCGGCCCACGCCGCCGGCACGGTCCGCGTGCAGGTGGTCGCCGCCGGCGGCACCACGGCCGACCTGCCCACGGCCGACTTCACCTACACCACGACGCCGCCCGTCACCCGCTACGACCAGACCGACACCAATATCGTTAAGACCGGCACCTGGGCCAACTACACCAGTGCCGCGTCGTACATGGGCAGCTACGGCCGCTCGAGCACCGGCGGGGCCTCGGCCACCATCTGGTTCACCGGCACCCAACTCGACTATATCGCCATGAAGGGCACTACCACCGGATACGCCGACATCTACCTAGACGGCGCGAAGAAGACCACCGTCAACCTGGCCGCGACGAGCGCCACCTACCAGCAGCTCGTCTGGTCGACGGGTACTATCACGAACGGCCTGCATAGCGTGAAGATCGTGCGCAGCGCCTCCAGTGCCGCCGGCAAGTACCTGACCCTAGACGCCGTGGACATCTACGGCACCATCGCCGCGCCGCCGACCAGATACCAGCAGACCGACACCCACATCGCAAAGACGGGCGTGTGGAGCAACTTCACCTCGGCAAGTGCGTCGGGGGGCAGCTACGGGCGCTCGCTCACCAGCCTGGCCAGCGCCACCATCACCTTCAACGGCACCCGCCTCGACTACATCAGCACCAAAGGCGTCACCACCGGCATCGTCGACATCTATCTCGATGGCGCCCTCACTCCCGCGGCCACCATCGACCTCTACGGCAGCCCTGCCACTTACCAGGTGCTCGTCTGGTCCACGGGTACGCTGGCGCCCGGGGTGCACACGGTGCGCCTGGTGCGCAACTCCGGGAGCCTGAGCACTGAGTATCTGACCCTGGACGCGGTGGATATCTGGGAGACGACCCAGTAGAGAGACGTGGACGGCCGACCCGCGCGCGGGCGCTGTGCTCGCGACTCCTATCTACTCCTCGGGAATCACCGGCAGCAGCAGGTGCGACGGGTACTCCGCGTTATGGAACACTTTGTGCAGCACCGTCCTGCTCGAGCAGATGTGGTTGGGGATGTACTCGGCGTAGGTTTCGCCGGCGACGCCCTCGGCCAGATCGAGGCTGGTGATCTCCAGGCAGATGCGGTGGCCGCGCTCGAACAGGTTGGCCGTGGAGAGGATCTCCACCTGGTATTCGTTGATCTCGCCCGGCACCACCGACCGGATGGTCTCGGGGCTCAAGGTGTGCCAGGGCTTCCACGGCTGGGACCGCTCCGGGTCTAGCTGGCGGCGGGAGGCCTTCAGCCAGCCACGGGTCAGCTCCCGCTCCGGTAGGTCTTTCGGGACCTCGCGCTCGCCCGGCCGTGCCGATTGCACCGACACGTCAGGACCGATGTCCTTGAGGATGACGATCCAGTTGGTGTCGTCCTGGTCGAGCGAGGCCCAGAAGGTCAGGGAGATGGGCCCGACGACCAAGTGTGTCCTCGGCGAGGGGCTCGGTCAGATAGCGCAGTCGCTCGATCGTGTTGGTCTGGGTGGGCGGCATCTGCACGAAAGAGTCTGGAGGCTCGTTGACGAAGGTGTGCGCGGCGGGCAGGTGGCCCTTGGTGCTCAGTTTCTCCCAGCTGTGTAGGTAGTATTTGGTCCACTGGGTCTTCGGTGCCGGCCAGCCACCGTAGGTGCGCCACTTGTTCTCGCCCATGACCCATACTCTCACCGCCGGGTCGTCCTCCACTCCGTTCTCGATCCCCTTGAGCCAGTGGTCGTACCAGCGGATGATCTCGTCGTGCCACTCGTGGAAGGGCCGCTCGGCGTGGGCCGGGGGTGTGACGAACAGGTGCTTGTGGGGCTGGTCGATGCCGTAGAAGAAGTGCTGCGCCCCCTGCCAGTGCATCTTGTAGGTGTAGGCCCCCTCGAAAGCCCCGGTCACGAAGGGGATCTTGATCTTCTCAAACATCTCCTCGGTGCGCTCGATGGTCCCCGGGCGCTCGAACGGAAAGAGCAAGGGGTAGAAAACACCCGGGTCTCTCTGCCCCCGCAGAGTGAGGATGTTGTACAGGTTCACGTACATCATGTAGTCGGGGTTCTGCATGGCGGCCTGCCACGCCTCCTCCACCGGCGGCGGCAGTTCCGGGGGCGTCCCGATGTTCGTGCGCAGGCTGTTGTAGAGGCCGATGTGGTACGGCATCGTCTGGATGACGCCGCCCGGGTGCTGGTCGCGGAAGCCTTCCAGACCGCCGTAACAGCCCCCAGCGTCGAGGGGGAAAATGGCCTTGAGGGCGGGATGCCCTTGAGCGGCCGCCCGCCATTGCTCGGCGGCAAAGGCTGAGAGCCCCACCATGCCCACATTTCCGTCGCACCAAGGCTGCTGGGTGATCCACTCGATGCTGTCGTAGTGGTCCCAGTCGTCGCCCACGCCAAGCTGGCCCTCAGACTTGTGGCCGCCCCGCACCTGGCTGATCACGTGGACGTAGCCGTTGGCGACCAGGCGCTTGGAGTCGCCGCCCTCGATCACCCCATACCACTGCGTGGACCAGGCTGGCTGCCCGACCCTGAGGTTCTCCGCCAGCTCTACCCGCTGCAGGTCCTTGTTGTGCATGGCGCAGGTGTAAAGGACGGGGAACTTCCCGGGCGCATCGGGGCGGTACACGTCGACCCGCAGGGTGACACCGTCGCGCATCCGGACGGGCAGGTCATAGTCCTTGACCAGGTTGTCGTAGTAGGTGCGCTCTTCAGGCATGGGGTTCCTCCGTGGGCTTGAAACTTAGTACTTCATCGGCTGCAGCTCCACCGCGGGCACCATCTGGGCATTTCTCGGAAGGTCGCGACCGTCGGTGCTCCGTGCTTGCGAAAGTACCGGAGCGCAGCATTGACGTCATCCATCGCGGTGAAGGCTGGCGGCCCGGATAGGTCCTTGCAGTATCGGCGTGGCATTAGTCCAACTTTCTCTCATCGGTCGAACTGCCGAAGGAGCCCGACACTCTCCAGGCTGCTGCCGTCGAGGCTATTTCGTGGGCGCACTATGCCATCCTTGTGCTCAGGGTACAACGAAAGCGTGCGACACGCGAAGCAACCGTGTACGTTGCTTCCTGTTGGCCAGAAGGAATTCCCGACGTCCAGGGCCTTCTGCGGCCAGACAACGCGAGCGATCCCGAAGAACTGATAAGGAGGGTCCACGCCGTTCGCAGTAGCCGCGACGAAGTAGCGTGTTGCGACCAGATTCACGGCGGCGACCGCCTACTGGTCATTGACTTTCCTGCCCGCGCCCGAGACTATGTGCGTGCGCAAGCGGCGGCCGAAAGGGCTATCGAGTGGATATTCCAGCCAAGGAGGGGTCTGCGTGAGAGTCACCGGTCTTAGACGGCGGCGCGATTGTCTGGTCAGGTGGGGCCTCATCGCTACCTTGGCCTTGATCCTCGGGCTGGTGATGTTTGCCGGCACCGCGATGGCCACTGCACCGCAGACCGAGAGTTATTCCGGCTTCGCATACGAGTCCCCGGGCACGCCATCGGCCTCTGCAACGTATGCGGCGGCCGCCCGTGGACGCATCCCCCTGATCGGCCCGGGCCTACAGAGCGTGCTGGGCGCCGATTCGGCTGCGTCTCTGAACCGGTACGATGACACCGACTCCTATCTGCTCTACTCCGGGACCTGGCGCAGGTTGGCAGCTGGTTCGGCCTACGGCGGCAGCTATGCATCCACCGATTCTGCGGGCTCGTCCGTGACCGTGAACTTCAACGGCACCTATGTGGCTTGGGTGTCCTGGAAAGACAGGAACTACGGCAAGGCCAGGCTGACCCTCGACGGCGTGGACAAAGGGACGGTAGATCTCTATTCCTCCAGCACCAGCGCCCAGGTGATGGTCTGGAACAGCGGGACGCTGGGCAGCGGCTACCACACTCTGAAGATCGAGTGTACGGGTACCAAGAACGCTTCCTCCGGAGGCTACTACATCAACGTGGATGCCTTTGACGTCGATGGCATCCTCTCCGAGCAAGGCGCAGCGGGCACCGGCGTCATCTCTGGGAAGGTGACGAACTCCGCGGGGACGGGGCTGGCGAACGTGTATGTGCTGGCCTGGGACGAGGAATTCAATATCATCGCCGATACCGTCACGTCTTCCAGTGGGGCCTACTCGCTGTCCGGCCTCCCCAACGTCCCCCTGATCCTCTCCACCTACAACGAGCGCAACTACATCGACGAGTGGTACAACAACGTGCGCCTGCCGGGCAACTGGGATGCGGCGGGGGCCACCTGGCTCGATCTGGGGAGCACCGCTACCCGCACCGGCATCAACTTCTCACTGGCCACAGGTAGATCCATCTCCGGGTACGTGCACGGTGCCGACGGAGCCGTGTTCGTGGAACTGGAAGTAGCAGCTTTTGACCTTTCCGGCAACTACGTGGGTTCAGGGATTACAGACGCCAGCGGCAACTACACGATCTGGGGGCTGCCCGCAGGGCAGTACCGGATACGCACGGTGGACGCGGCCGTGTACGTCGACGAGTGGTACAACAATGACCCGGTACTGACGGACCTGGAGGGCGAGTCGGCCACCACCATCAACATCAGCACGAGCAACGCCACCGGCAAGAACTTCGTGCTGGACTACGGGTCCCGCATTTCCGGCAGAGTCACCGATTCCCTGGGCACAGGACTGGCTGATGTCAGTGTCGTTCTACGCCCCCCGTCCCACGATTTCTCGGTGTATGTACTCACGGACGAGTACGGGTACTACGACTTCGACGGACTTCTGCTCGGACAGTATCTTCTCAACACCTTCAACTACGACGGGTACGTGGACGAGTGGTATCTGAACACCCCCGTGCCCGGGGACATCCTGGGTGAACGCGCCACTATCGTGGACCTGACACCTATCTTCCAGACCGGCATCGACTTCGCCTTGGACAAGGGATACACGATCTCCGGCACCGTGGTGGATGATGCCACGGGCCAGGCGCTACCTGACCCCGGTGTGATGGTCGAGGTCGTCGACGGCACCGATACTCTCTATAGCCCGGGCTTCGCTGCTGACGACGTCGGCAAGGCGTACACCACTTGGGCTCTGCCGGCGGGGACGTACTACGTGCGGACCTTAGACGACATGGGTCTTGGCTACATAGACGAGTGGTTCGATGGCCTCCCACTGGGGGAGAACGAGTTGGCCGACGCGACCCCGGTCCATCTGACGAATACGGATGTCACTGGGGTCGATTTCTCGCTGGCACGCCTCTCCCGCTACGAGCAGACCGACCCCCACATCTACTACACTCCCGCGTGGACGCCGTACTCAGCCCCCTTGGCTTCGGGAGGCAGCTACAGCTACTCGAGCGCGACCAACGCCGCCGCTACCATCTACTTCAACGGCATTCGCCTCGACGCGGCGGTGATGAAGGGTACGACGACCGGGTCTGCCGACTTCTATGTAGACGACGTGAAGACCGACACCATCAACCTGGCGGCCACCGTCGCCACCTACAACGTCAAGGTCTTCACCACGGGCATCCTGCCCAGCGGGCCTCACAAAGTGGAGATCAAGTACACCTCGACCAACGCGTCGGGCAAGCGCATCACCTTGGACGCAGTCGACGTGGCGGGGGTCCTCACCTACGCACCGCCGGTCATCACCGCCCTCTCCAGCCACACCGGCTCTAGCCTGGGAGGCGACACGGTGGTCATCACGGGGGCCAACCTCAGCGGGGCCACGTCCGTCACCTTCGGCGGCATTCCCGCCGCCAGCGTCACCGTGAACTCCGCCACCCAGATCACCGCCGTCACGCCCGCGCATGGGGCCGGCACCGTGCAGGTGCAGGTGACCACCCCGGCAGGAGCCACGGCCAACACGGCCGCAGACGACTTCACCTATGCCGCGCCCGGGACGCCCACCATCACCTCCCTCTCCCCCAACACCGGTTCTGTTGACGGTGGCACCCAGGTGACCATCAACGGCAGCGACTTCAGCGGTCTCTCTGGGGCCGCGGCCGTGACCTTCGGCGGCCTGAATGCCACCACCTACGAGGTGAACTCCTCCACCAAGATCACGGCGGTCGCGCCGGCGCACAGCGAAGGCACCGTGCGGGTCAAGGTGGTCGCCGCCGGCGGCACCACGGCCGACCTGCCCACGGCCGACTTCACCTACACCACGACGCCGCCGGTCACCCGCTACGACCAGCCCGACCTCAAGATCGTTAAGACCGGCAGCTGGGCCAACTACACCAGTGCCGCGTCGTACATGGGCACCTACGGTCGCTCGAATACGACCGGGGCCACGGCCACGGTGTGGTTCAGCGGCACCCAGATCGACTGGATAGCCATGACCGGGACCACCACCGGTACCGCCGATGTGTATGTGGACGGCGCGAAGAAGGCCACCGTCAACCTGGCCTCCAGCCCGGCGAAGTACCAGCAGAACGTGTGGTCGAGCGGCCCGCTCTCTCCCGGGCTCCATAGCTTCAAGATCGTCAACACCAGCACGAAGTACGTGACGCTTGACGCGGTCGACATCGCGGGGACCATCTCAGCCCCGCCGACGCGCTACGAGCAGACCGACACCCGCATAGCCAAGGTGGGCTCCTGGAGCAACTTCTCCAGCAGCAAGGCCTCCGGCACCAGTTACGGCCGCTCCCTGACCGGGGGCGCCAGCGCCTCCGTAACCTTCAACGGCAGCCGGCTCGACTGGATCGCCATGAAAGGCACAAGCACGGGCTACGCGATGGTGTACTTGGACAACGTTCTCATGACTCCCACCCCGCTCGACCTGACGGCCACCACGGCCAGCTATCAGGTGATGGTGTGGTCGACAGGCGACCTGGGAGCGCCCGACGTGCACACGGTGCGTATCGAACGCTACGTCTATCCCAACGGGACCGGCAGCACCAAGTACATCACCCTCGACGCTGTGGATATCTGGGAGACGGTTCGGTAGAGATCACAAGGGGGAGGCTGCCCTCGGGCGCGCGGGCGCGTGTTCAGGGTCCGACCCTATGCTTGGCCCTACCACCGGAGCGGACCGGAAGGGGACGCCGCTGGGCGTGGGCGTCTTCTACGGTGCGGTCCTGATCGTCCCCCAAATGTCGACCGCGTCGAGGGTCAGGTACTTGCCGGCGGGACTGCGCGAGCTGAGGACGATCGTGACCTTGTGAGAGCCGCGCGCCAGGGTGCCGGTGGACCAGACGTTCACCATGTACGTGGCCGCCGGCGCAGCCAGGTTGATGGTGGCCTTCTTGACCCCGTCGAGGTACACGTCGGCTATCCCGGTGGTGGTGCCCTTCATGGCGATCCATTCCAGGCGGGTGCCGGTGAAATAGATGGTGGCCGAAGTCCCGCTGGCGCTCGACCGGCCGTAGCTGCCCAGGTAGGCGGCGGCAACGTAGTAGTCGGCCCAGATGCCGGTCTTCACGATGTGTCTGTCTGTGTGGTCGTATCGGGTGGCACCAGCCGGTGGGGGCGGCAGGGTGGTCGTGGTCGGCTTGCGCGCGATGGTGATACTCACCACGCTGCCGATCTTGACCTCCGCTCCGAGCGCAGGGTCCTGGTAGATGCAGAGCCCGGGCTTGAAGTCCGGTGTTTCCAGATCGATCACCTCGGCCTTGAGCCGGTACTTCGCAAGGATGGCTTTCGCCTGCGCCTCGGTGAGGCCAAGTGCGCCGACCGCCGGCACGATGACGGTCTTCGCCGCCGGGGCATTGCTCACGAAGATCTTCACGGTGGTGCCCGGTTGCACTTCGCTCGCGCTCACCGGATCCTGGTGGTCCACGGTGCCTCCGGGCAGCGTCGAATCCGTCTCCTGAACGTCGGCGACTAGACCCAGGGCTTGGAGCAATGCCGCTGCGCTCTCCTGGGCGATGCCGGTGAGAGGAGGCACCTTCACCGTGTTCGTGACAGCTGCGACAGTGATTGCCACCGTAGTGCCCGGGTCGACCTTCTTGTCGGCCTCCGGGTTCTGACGCAAGACCCTGCCGACCTCCACATCCGAACCGACCTCGGGCTTCGCCACAGCCTCCAGCCCGGCCTTGCCGAGTCTCTCGACCGCCTCCGCCTGGGTCAGACCGACCACGTCCGGCACCGCGATCTGGCCTGTCCCAGAAGAGATCCAGATGCCGACCGTCTTGCTCTTCTCGAGCTTCGTCCCGCCCGCGGTGTCTTGGCGTAGAACATCGCCCTCCGCTACGTCCAACGAGGGCTGCCTGCCTTCCACTCGGTAGCTGAAGCCTGCCGCCAGGATCTTCGCGATCGCCTTGGCCTCGGTCAATCTGACGACTTCCGGCACAGTGCCGAACTGCGGCCTGTCCGTGCCACTTCGGTTCGAGACCATCACGTAGGCGGCGGCCGCGAGTGCCAGGATGAGAATGGTCACAAGGACCCATGGCCACACGCGCCGCGGGCGGCCCGGCTCCTCGTCGGGTTCGATGATGGGCGCCTGGTCGTCCGGCCTCTGACTCGCCTGTGAGGGCGGCCGAGTCGCCCCAGGCCCGCTTGCTGCTGCCGCCGCCGTCGTGGTGGAGGCCATGACCCGGGCTGCTTCTTCCGCGAAGCCGTGTGGTCTCACCTCTGCTTCGCCCTCCTGCACCCCCCGCATATCGTCCAGCATGGCCTGAGCGGTGAGATAGCGGTCGGCGGGCCCCAGACCAAGCGAGCGCATGATGATCGCTCCGAGCTTTCCCGGGATGCTCACCGCGTCGTCTCCCTCGAAAGGGAGGCGCCCGGTGGCCATCTGGTACATCACCACGCCGAGCGAGTAGAGGTCCGAAGCGCCGTCTACCGGTCGTTCCTGGGCCGTCCGAGCGATGCCGAAGTCCGTGACCTTCACGCGGCCCTCGCTATCGACGACGATGTTCTCCGGCCTGATATCACCGTGGACGACGTTAAGCCGGTGAGCGAAGCGGAGCGCCTCGAGGATCTGCAGCGATACTGATGTGATGAGGTCGGCGCTGAGGGGAGCGTACTCAAGGATGATCGCCTGGAGAGACCGCCCCGCCAGGTACTCCATAGCCACGTAATACGTGCCCTCCGCCTGCCCCCGGTGACTGATCTGCACGATGTTCGGATGGGTCAAACCGGCAGCGCGGCTGACCTCGCGGCGGAAACGCTCGAGGAACTGCTCGTCGTCCGCGAAGCGAGAGCTGAGTACCTTGAGCGCGACCTGCCGACCGAGAACGCGGTCGTTGGCAAGGTAGACATCGGCCACGCGGCCGCTGCCGAGCTTGCTGACGACCTCATAACGACCGTCGAATAGGCGTCCTATCAAGACTCCTGCGACCTCCGACGCCATCGTGTGCCTTTGTCGCGCGCGGCGCGAAGTACTTTACCAAAGGGCACGCGTGTAACAGAGCGCTCGTATCCGGACATCAAGAACTCTTTGTCGCGCGGTTATAGAATCGACTTGGATGTAGTGCAAAGTGTTCCGGATGATCGGATAGCCAGTTCTCGTGTGGCGAAGCGTGGCAGCTGAGGCCGCGGCGGATTGTCGACGAAGGGGGGCATCGTGAAGAAGTGCCGGGTAGCGATGGTCTGTATGGGAATCATCCTGCTCCTTCCGCTGCTACTGCCGGCGAGCGCTCTCGCCGCTTCGGAGGCCTGGTTTGTGACCCAACTGACCTCGGACAACCAGGGTGACGTCGCCGTGCTGGTATCCGGAGATCGGGTGGTCTGGAGCCGGTACGACGGGCACGACGACGAGGTCTTCACCTGGACTCCTGAGACCGGTATGGTCCAGTTGACGTCGAACAGCGTCGACGACCACGTCGGTGGGGTTTCCGATGACCGCGTGGCGTGGGTCCATGACGTCTCCGCCGGCGAGGAGATCTACACGTGGACGCCCGGCGAGGGGGCGAAACGTGTCACCAGCACCGATGACGTATACACCCTCACGTCCTCCGGGGACCGCATCGCCTGGTGTGAGTGGCCGAAGATCATGACTTGGACGCCGGCCAGTGGGATCGTCGAAGTGCCTCTGCCCGGGAGTGCCGCATGCGGGATACCAGTGGTGTCCGGCGATCGCATCGCCTGGGTCGGTTCCTACGATGGCGGGTTCGAGGCCTTCACCTGGACACCGACGGAGGGGACCGTCCGGCTGACCACGGATGGGCACGTGGGCGAGCAGGTATCGGTGTCGGGCGACCGGATCGCCTGGGTGTGCATGGGCGAGCCCTTCCGGCTCGTCACGTGGACGCCGAGCGGGGGGCTCGAGGTCATCCCCTCGAAGCCGCTCCACGAAAGCTGGGCGGTCGTGTCCGGCGACCGCATAGTCTGGCACGCCGTCGACGGCGCCGACCGCGACATTTTCACGTGGACTCCGGATGGGGGGACCCAACAACTCACGAACAACTCATATCAGGAGTATCGGCAAGAGGTCTCCGGCGATCGGGTGACGTGGAGCGGCAATGACGGCAGTGACGCGGAGGTCTTCACCTGGACGCCGACCGGCGGGACCGTGAAGGTGACCTCGAACAGCCGGGACGAATACTGGCCGCGGGTATCTGGTGACCGCATCGTCTGGGCCGGCTACGACGGCGCCGACTACCAGGTCTTCACCGCAGTCGCCTACCCGGTGACCGTCCCCGAGATCACCTCGATCGACCCGGCCACGGGGCCGAATGCGGGTGGCGCGACCGCGGTCATCAACGGCAGCGGCTTCCTCAGCATGACCGGAGCTTCGGCCGTGAAGTTCGGCGGCACGAACGCGACCAGGTACACCGTCAACTCGCCCACCAAGATCACGGTGGTGGCTCCGGCCCATGCAGCCGGCAAGGTGGACGTCACTGTCACCGCGGCCGGGGGTACGTCGAGTACGGACGGCGCGGGTAACGACTTCCTCTACCTTCCCCGCTACGACCAGGCCGACAGCCACCTTGCCTATTCCGGCACCTGGACGGTCTCAAGCACGACCTCGGCATCAGGCGGCAGCTTCCGCTTCTGCAACGCCACCGGCTCGGTGACGGCGAGCTTCACGGGCACCTACCTCGCCTGGATCGCCAAGCAGAGTCCGGTGTACGGGAAGGCCAAGGTGACGCTGGACGCCAAGGACCCGGTGACCGTCGACCTCTACAGCGCCTCCCCGGCCTACCAGCGCTGCGTCTGGAGCACGGGAATGCTCGATTCCGGCCCCCATACCGTCAAGATCGAATGGACCGGCACCAGGAACGCCTCTGCCATCGGCACCAACATCGGAGTGGATGCTTTCGACATCCAAGGGACGCTCACCCAGGCGGTCTCGCTCACCCGGTATCAGCAGACCGCCGCGGCCCTCGCCTACGCCGGCACGTGGAGCACCTCGACTGTCTCCTCCGCATCCGGTGGCAGCTTCAAGTACTCGAACGCCTCGAACGCCTCGGTGACCGTGCCGTTCAACGGTGCGAGCCTCTCCTGGCTGGCGAAGAAGAGCCCTGTCTACGGCAAGGCGAAGGTGACCGTGGACGGTGCGGATGAATCGAGCACCGTGGACCTCTACGACGCGGCCACCCGGCATCAACAGATCGTTTGGAACACCGGGAAGCTGACCGCCGGCCTGCATTGGGTGAAGATCGAATGGACCGGCAACAAGAACGCGTCGGCCACCGACACCAACATCGGTATCGATGCTGTGGACGTGATGGGCAGCCTGGCTTCCGCCACCCGTTTCGAGCAGACCAACTCCAAGCTCGTGTGGGATGGGACGTGGACCTCGTCGAGCACCAGCTCTGCGTCCGGGTCCAGCTTCAAGTTCGCCAATAGATCCGGCGCTACGGTGACCATCAAGTTCACCGGTATCAGCTGCAACGTCATCGCCAAGAAGAGCCCGGTCTACGGCATAGCGGAGATCAAACTCGACGACCAGCCGGCCGTGCTCGTCGACTTCTACAGCTCCAGCACCCTGTTCAAGCAGACGGTCTGGAAGAGCGGCTTTCTCACGCCGGGCGACCACACGGTGACCATCACGTGGACGGGCACCAAACGGACGGCCGCCACCGACTACAACATCAACCTGGACGCGGTGGATGTGATCGGGGTGACGAGATAGGAGCGGTCGACCGGCATCTTTCCCCCGGGATAGCACTCTGTGGCAGGTGCGAAGTCCCTTCTGCGGCTGCCACGCCTTGCCAAGCCGGGGGGCCTATTTTGCTCATTGACGACGGGCGCGGCCTGCCTATACTAAAACTGTATGGGGAGCAAGTAGCTTTCCTAATCTGTAGCTCCCAAGGGACACCGGAGTGGGGCCTGATTCGAGCCATCGCCCCCTCCCGATCGCAAGCTTGCTCAGTAAGGAGGGGTCCGATGAAGTCCAAGCAAAACCTAATACCTGTTCCGCTCCTCCTTGCGCTGCTGGCCATGGCCTTAACCGTGGCCGCCTGCGGCGGGGAAGAGACCACTACGAGCCAGGCCTTGACCACCATGACCCAGGCGGTGACCACCACCACAGCGGCCCCGACAACGACTACCCTGTCGGAGGCGGCCAAGCTGGCGAAGTATCGGGTGGAGATGAAGTCCCTCTGGGACGAGTTCGACTCCAAGCTCACCGCGGCGGGAGATGCCTTCGGATCGATCGATCCGGGCACCTTCACGGAGACGCAGACCAAGACCGCTCAGGAGTTCAGCGATGTGCTGAGTGATTTCGTCACCGCCTTGGGCAAGATCGAGACCCCAGAAGATCTGGCCGGGGCTCACGCGACGTACGTCAGTGGTTACCAGAGAATCTCTGCTGCCCTTGCCCGAGAGCTTGGCGCCTTGGAGGCGAAGAACGTGTCGGAGGTCCTGGCTGCTGCCTCCGAGTTTCTCACGGTCTATACGGATGAAGACGGGTCGATGCAAGCGGCAGAGAGCACGCTCGAGGCCGCTCTTGGGTTCACGCTATCGCCCGAGACGACAACGACGACGCTGGCGGTTGACACGTGGAGTGACCTCGCTCCTGCGTCTCCGCCGCCTGCCTGCCATTATGGCTCGATGGTGTACGACTCTGCGCGCCGCGTGGCCTTCCATTTTGGCGGTGAGCTTGTGGACGGGTACTCCAACAGCACCTGGGCGTACGACCCCGCTCCCAACACCTGGACGGAGTTGAAGCCCAGCGGCGCTATTCCGACGGCCCGCTGCCTTAGCGCGGCGGCGTACGACCCTGTCGGTGGCAGGATCATCTTATTCGGCGGGGCGGTGTACGACCAAGACAAGGACGAAATGCTACGGTTCAACGACACCTGGGCCTACGACCCGGCCACTAACACCTGGACCGAGGTTAAGCCCAGCGGCACTGTTCCATCCGTCCGTTCTGGGACCTCGATGGTGTACGACCCAGGCAGTAAGAAGATGGTTCTATTTGGTGGGGGGGACGGAAAGGCTGTCTTCAACGACACCTGGACCTATGACCCGGCGGAAAACAGATGGACGAAGTTGAAGCCGAGCGGCTCGCCGTCCAAACGCGAAAGGTTCGCGACGGACTATGACCCTGTTCGCCGAGCAGTTCTCCTCTTTGGTGGCGAGGGCATGGAAGGGTATTTGAACGACACTTGGTCCTACGACCCGGCGGCAAACGCATGGACTGAATTGAAGCAAAGCGGCACCACCCCCACCGCCCGCTTCGGTTCCGCGATGGTCCACGACCCCGCCAGCAACAGGTTCATCCTTTTCGGCGGCGGCGTCTATGCCTCGAGGCTAGACATGGAATGCTTCAACGACACGTGGTCCTACGACCCGGCGGCCAATGCGTGGACCGAATTGAAGCAGAGCGGCACCATCCCCGCCGCCCGCTTCGGTTCCGCGATGGTCCACGCTCCGGTCCCCCCTGGAGTCATCCTCTTTGGCGGCGCGACTGTGAACCTGAATGCGGTATCGCTCTACGACGACACCTGGTCCTTCTACCCTGGAAAGTAGCTGTAGATTACCGGAGGAGGGGCGACGACCCAGTGAATCTCGACACAGGTGTGAGGGCCCTGGCGAGTCCACGCCGGTAGCCCTCTTCCTAGGTTCGGGTCCTACCCTGGCCCTACTGCTGCCGCCAGACCACGTTTCCGGTCGCTCTCGATCTATGGACCCCACCGGCGACGCCCGGAACCTGGCCAAGGACCTCACTACCCTCAGCGTCAGCGATCGCCGTTGAGACGAACTTGGGCGCTCCGGTGTCGTAGGATAGGCCGCTGGCACCACGGATGAGGTCACACAGACGCTCCTCCCACAGGATCCCGGCTATCTCCCGGTGTCGGGCGCGGCGCTCAGGGAGCTGGACGTGAAGACATGCTTAGCCCTGCCGGCGCTCGAGCCTTCCCAGAAGACCGATAAGCCAGCCCGGATTGTCCAGTATCCAGCCGACCCCGAACCCGGCCAGGCCAAGCCCGATGGACCATACCAGGGCTTCCCAACCGAGCCAGTGCCAGATCACGGCGGCTACGACTCCTATGATCATTCCTATGTAAGCGCGGCGCATGTGGTCTCCTGCTCAGTTGATGGTCTCGGACGTGGCAAGAACGGTGGCGTAGGTCAGTGTCAAGTCGATGGGCTGGGGCGGAACGCCCAGCATGCTCCAGAAATCTCTCGTCGAGGGCCGTCCTGGCCTGCTCATCGACCCACGGCGCGTTCGCGCCTCTCTCCAGTCTCACGTGCAGATCCAGTCTGCGCCCGTGAGAGAAGGGCACGGCTTCGACTATCCCGTCTATCTCCCTGAGCCGCTGTACCGCCGCCCGGCGGACCACGACGGGGCTCACCAGAGTCGTGCCGGCCGCGCTTCTCTGGGCAAGGACGGTGGCCCGGGTCATCGGGGCCCGCGCGAATTGGACCACCAGGATGAAGAGTGCGACCAATGCGACAAGAACACCCAACAAGGCTGCGAGCCAGGCGGCGATAGACGGCTGGGCCACCCAACGGGCGGCAGTGGCGATCCAGTCCCGCCAGGCGGCGCCGATCAGCCCGGTCCCCTCCAGGATCAGGAGAACGGCGACCGCGAGCAGCACCGACCATCCCAGCCAGGCCGATACCCGCTGGGCCAGCCTCACCGTACCCTCCGTTTGGTTTCGCGGCCGGTGGTGACCTCATACGCCACGCTGTCCGCCAGCCCGAGACTCGCCAATTGCCGCTTGACGCTGGCGCCCGCCTCATCGACCACCTCGAACGGCCGGCTCGGGGCGAACGGAGTCACGACCCTCAGATGGCCGCTCTTGACTTCCACCCCGATGGCGGAATCGACCTCCGAGACGAAGCCTATGCTCGACCGCCTCGGCCACCGAGACCAGGTCCAGCAGCGTCGTCCCGCTCTCCCCTTCACGGATGATGGGAAGGGTCCGCGGCCGGCGCGGCACCATGACCACGGCGAGGAAGGCCGCCAGCACCAGGAGTCCCACCCCCACGAGGACGGCCGTCCCGCTCGAGAGCGGGGCGGACACCCAGGTGGCGAACGACTCCGCGGCGTCGACGAACCATGATTGGGAGCCGGCGACCCCGTAGGTGACGAGGCCGAAGGCCGCCAGCGCGGCCACGGCAAAGACCAGCAGGCCGAAGACCCGCAGTACCAGCGCTCTCAGACGCGGCCAGTTGAACACGTGACTACTCTACCCGGGCTCCAACCGCGGGGCCTTCTTCCGACTGGATGAAGAGGTCGTCGACCTCGATGTTGACTTCCTTCACGATCAGCCCAGTGCCGGTCTCCACCTTGCCAATGACGTTCTCGCGGAGAGCTTGGGCAACCAAGGGGATGGAGTAGCCGTATTCCATCACAATGACGAGGTCTATGGCGGCTTCTTTCTTTCCCACTTCCACGTTGACGCCCTGCGAGAGCGAGTCTCCGGAGCGCACCCGCCCGACCAGCCGGCGGAACGACTTGCCGAGTTCGTGGACGCCTTCCACTTCCCGGGCCGCGATGCCGGCCATCTTGGCGACCACGGCGTCGGCGACCGTGGTTATGCCCCGATCGGTTTGAAGGATGAAACCTTCCTTACCCGATACCGTCTTCTCAGCCGCGGCATCGGTCCCGGCTTGTTTGTCTGGCGCCTCGGCCATCTGCGGCCTCCCTTCGAGATTGTGCCCTACGAATCCAGCCGCTACCTACCCAAGACCAATCGAGTCCAAACCCCCGGGAACGTTTCACTGACAGTGCGCGATCATCGGGGGGAAGGTCTAGCGTATCGGCGGCAGAACTCGATAGACTGTCCACCGGTGCAGCCCGGACAGGAGTCGAGTATGCGACGTGTACCCCGGTCGAGGTCTTTCCCCCGCTTGTTGGCTCTTGCCTTCGCATGTGCTCTCATCGTGGCGTTGCTGGGGACCGCCCCCACGAAGGCGCAGGCGGAGCCGTACGCGCCGACCCAGACCGCGGCGACAACCCTTGACTTCGCCGACGTCTCCGGCATGGAGTGGTATGCAGGGGCCGTATACGCTCTCGCGAGCGAGGGGATCGTTGACCGGCGGGCGGACGGCTCGTTCGGCCCGGACGGAAGTGTGACGCGGGCGGAGATGGCGGTCTTCTTGGCCCGGGCGCTCGACCTAGAGGAATCTCCGGGCCAGCCGTTTTTCGATGTGAACACGTCGGATCGGTTCGCCGGAGCCGTTGGAGCCCTCTTTCAGCGAGGCCTCATCCAGGGGACCAGCCTCATCATGTTCTCACCCGAGCAGGTCGTCAGCAGGCAGGAAGCAGCCACCCTGGTGATGCGGTCCTTGGCGCTTTTTCACCGAGACAATCCAGGGACTGCAGCCAGACTCAGGCTCACGGAATACCAGGCGCCGGCTTGGCTAGCGGGGTTTCACGACCGCCAGCTGATCGCCCCGGCTCATGCAGTCTCCGTTGCGAACGCATACCGCTTGGCGATACTGGACGATCCCGCGAACGGCTGGTTCTTCCCTGAGGGCGACCTGACGAGAGCGGAGATGGCGGTGATCCTGTTCCGCGCATTCCTCCAGCCCGTCGTCCCGAGGGCCGCATACCCCGAGGAAATACCGGCCGTGTCGGCCTACGACTCGCTCTCGGTGGGTTCGAAGGGGCCTCTCGTGTCGTTCCTGGAGACCCGGCTCACGGCTCTTCACTACCCCTGCGGCCCGGTGGACGGCACCTATGACTATCGCACCAAGGATGCGGTCATGGCCTTTGAGAAGGTCGAGCGGCTCAAGCGGAACGGGAAGGTGAGCGCCGAGGTCTGGGCGAGACTCCTTTCCGCGCAGACCCCCATCCCCCGCCGGTCCGATATCGGGACAAGGTGCGAGGTCGATATCGCCCGGCAGGTGCTTTTCATGATCACCGACAATAAGGTCAGTAAGGTCGTCCACGTGTCGACGGGTAGGCGCGGCACCCGCATGGGACACTTTGCCATCCAGGAGAAATACAAGGGCTGGGTCGAGGCCATCACGGTCAACGGCAGGATGTACTACCCCTCTTATGTGGTGAGCAAGACAGCCATCCATGGCTTCACGAGCGTTCCCCCCTACCCCGCCAGCCATGGGTGTGTTCGCGTGCCGGTGTGGATCACCAAAGAGCTGTACTACGAGTTGCCCACGGGGACTGTGGTCGATATCTACCGCTAGACCGGGTGATCACGCGCTATTGCGGGTAAAATGCAGGGAAATCACCCGGCGCCCCCCGGGGCGGCGGTCTCTTGAAACCAGGCTTGGAGGAATCCCAGATGCAGTCACGGAAAGGCCGAGGAGCCGCAGCTATGGCCAGGAGGCACTCCCAAGACAGGCGATGGCTGCTCTTTGGCCGCATCGTTCCGCTCGTTTGTCTGGCCATCCTTGTTGTTCCTGCCTTGGTGTTGTCACTCCCCGGGCCGGCGGCCGCGGTCGACAGGGCTACTCTTCAACCGGGCACTACTTCGACGGCCGTTGAGCTACAGGTGGCGATCTCGGGTCGATTCCAGGACTTCACCACCGGGCAAGTCATCGGCGGAGCCCGGGTCACGATCGTGAAACAGGACGGGACCTCTGCGGGGACAGCGGTCGCCGACGCGGCCGGAGATTTCAAGTTGACTGTGGAGACCGTGGTAGGAGGCCGACTGACCGCCGTGTACGAGGCGGCCGGTTACCTGCGAGAGGAATCGGTCGTAAGAGCGACGGAGCCGCGGCTCACGCTCAGCCCGCTGCTCACGCCGCAGGGGGTGAAAGAGGCCGTCCTCTATTCGCTTCCCCGCTCGCTTGCCGGCCGACAGTCGACTACAGCCGGCCCAGCCGGCGCGGCTGCCGTGTCCGCCCTCGCTTCCGCCGCCGCGTTGACGCCGCCCGCGACCATCCGGGTCTATCGGACCTCACTCCGCGTCGTTCAGGTCGTCGACTTCAAGTTCTACTGCAAGCACGTGCTCCCCTCCGAATGGCTCACGAGCTGGCCGGTCGAATCCCTTCGCGCTGGGGCGATCGCGGTGAAGGAGTACGCCTGGTACTACGTGAGTAAGGGAGGCAAATGGCCCTCTCTCGGTGCCGACGTGCAGGACGGCAGCAACGATCAATGGTACGACCCAAACCGTTCCGATCCGCGCACGGACGCCGCGGTGGACCACACCTGGAGCAGCTACCTGCTGAAGAACGACGCGCTCTTTGCGGTCACGTACTGCGGGGACAAAAGCCTCGATGCCAACTATCGCTGCCCGACCCATCCCAGTCGCATGTCCCAGTGGGGTACCTACTACTTGGCCCGCGACAAAGGGTGGAACTGGCAGCAGATCATCCACCACTACTGGGATCCGGTCAGCATCATCGCGGCACCGTCCGGCGACACCACGCGCTACGAGCAGACCGACGCGCGCCTCGTGTACGGGGGAACTTGGTCCACCTTCTCGACCAGCGGTGCCTCGGGCGGGAGCTACACACGTGCCAGCGCGAAGAACGCCTCGGTGACGGTCGGCTTCACCGGGACGTACCTCGCCTGGATCGCTACCGCGGGGACCACCTTGAGCAAGGCCTATGTGTCTCTTGACGGCGGTCCCGCTCAGAGCATCGACCTCGCGAGGTCTGCCGTGGCCTACCAGCAGAACGTCTGGGACACGGGCACCCTCGCCTCGGGGCCGCACATCGTCAGCATCTCGTACGATCCCACCAATGCAGCCGGCAAGTTCGTCAGCCTGGATGCGGTGGATGTGGCAGGGACTCTCGCGGCCGTCGCCACCCCCGCCGTCACCTCACTCAACCTCCGGAACGGCACCATCGCCGGCGGCACCTCGGTGGTCATCACCGGCACCGCCTTCACCGGGGCCACCGCCGTCACCTTCGGCGACACCGCCGCCGCCAGTTTCACGGTGAACTCGGCCACCAAGATCACCGCCGTGACCCCGGCGCACGCGATGGCCAGCGTCCGGGTGCAGGTGACCACGCCTGGCGGCTCATCGGCCGACACTACCGCCGATGACTACGCCTTCACCACCCGCTCCGAGCAGACCGCCACCGGCATCGTGTACGCGCCCGCGAGCGGGGCCTGGACCACCTTCTCTACCACCGGAGCGTCCGGGGGCAGCTACGCCCGGTCGAGAACCGATGGCTCGTACGTCACCATCAGCTTCACCGGCACCTACCTGGCCTGGATCGCCACCGCGGGGACAACCGTGAGCAAGGCCGACGTGTCCGTGGACGGCGGCGCCACGACGACCATCGATCTGGCGAGGACCGCTACCGCCTACCAGCAGAACGTCTGGAACACGGGCACTCTCGCCTCGGGGCCGCACACGGTCAAGATCACGTACCACACGGGTAACATCACGGGCAAGTACGTCGACCTCGACGCGGTAGAGGTGGCCGGGACGCTGAAGTGAGCCGATACGGCCAGGCCGCGGGCACAGCGGCGGCTCTCGCAGTCAGGGCAGGGGTTCAGCCGCGCCGAGTCGATTACAGGGAGCTGCAGGCCAACCTAAGAGAGCAAGGAGTAGGACTGCCAGGCTCGACCTAGCCAATGGCAGCCGGAACCTCCGAGGTCGCAGCATGGAAGGGTTTGGACTATCCTGGATCGTAGACGCCGAAAGCCAGGGGGATCCTGCGTGAGAAATGAGACTTCGGCAAAGGCGCGGCGCCGCCGTAAACGTCTGACCATCATCGTGGCAGCTGGTGCCATCGTCTTTCTCTTCCTGCTGGCGCTGCTGATGGACGCCACCCTCTACATCGGCAAGGTCCACGCGGGGGTCACGGTGTCGGGCGTCCAACTCGGCGGCCTGACACCCCAGCAGGCCAAGACCGCGCTCGACTTGCAGGTCGAGGAGGCCCAGAAGAACCAGATAACGCTCGCGAGCGGGGATAAGAAGTGGACGGTGGCCCCGCAGGACGTCGGGACGAAGGTCGACGCGGTGGCCACGGTGGGGGCGGCCATGGCCGCGTCTCGCGAGGGCAACTTCCTGGTAGACCGCTTCCGCGGCTTCCTCCTCTATTTCAAGGACAAACAGATACCGCTCCAGGGCACGGTGGACAGCGCCAAGATGGACCTGATCATCGCGGACGTGGCCCAGGTCGTGGACATCCCTCCCGTCAACGCCGGGCTGGTGTTCGACGGGCCCAAGATCAAGGTCGTGAAGGGTCAGAAAGGCAGGGTCATCGATAGAGGGGGCCTGGCCTCCCAGCTCACGTCCGTGCTGTTGACCCTCCATGGGACCGAGCTTGCCGTGCCCATGACAGTGAAGGACCCGGCGGTGCAGGCCGATGACTACGACCAGGCGTTGCAGCAGGCGATGACCATGACCGGATCGCCGGTGACGCTCACCAACCGTAGCGACTCCTGGACGCTCACTCCCGAGCAGATCATCGCCTACATGGACTTCGCGTCCACACCCCAGAACGGTGTCTCCATCCTGGTTCCGTATCTGTCCGCTGCGAAGATGGCCCCCTTCCTCGACGATCTGGCGACCGCAGTCAAGAGAGTCCCGGTTGAAGCCAGCTTCAAGGGCGACGGGCGGAAGGCCTGGGTGGTCGCGGCGGTGGCGGGAAGCGAGTTGGACCGGGACAAGACAGTCGAATTGTTGAATGCCGCGGCGCTCGATGCGGACAATCGCGACGTCCGGGTGGCGATGACAATCGTGGAACCCAACCTCACCACCGACGAGGCCAAGGCCATGGGGATCAATGTCAAGCTGGCCGCCTTCCAGACTGAATGGGAGGGCACGCCAGACCGTCAGACAAACGTGAGGATCACCACACAGTACGCGAGCAATGTGGTCGTGGCACCGGGCGAAGTATACGATTTCGACAAACAGATCGGCCCCCGCACTGAGCGGCGCGGGTATAGGCTCGCGCCGGGGATCGTTGCGCCCAACCAGCTGGAAGACGTACTGGGAGGCGGGATCTGCCAGGTGTCGACAACCCTTTTCAACGCGGCGTTCTTTGCCGGATTGGAGATCGTCGAGCGGCACAATCATTCGATCTTCGTGGATCACTACCCGCTCGGTAGAGACGCGACCGTGACTGCGGGCGGGAAGAACATGCGGTTTCGGAACGACACCACGCACTACATCTTGATAAGGGGATCGTCGGACGGCATCAAGACGAAGTTCGTCATCTACGGCACGAAAGACGGACGGAGCGTCGACTATGAGACGAGCGAGTTCTACGACGTGCAGGACATGACGCAAGTGACCTACGTCAACCGTCACCTAGGTCCCGGCACGACGGCGATCATGTCCGAAGGGCAACCTGGCAAGTCAATCAAGGTGGTACGAACGGTCAAAGCAGCGGACGGCACAGTCGTGCACCACGATACGTTTGTCAGCAAATGGAAGATGTCGCCCCACAGGATCGAGGTGCCGCCTCGCAAGACGACGACCACGCGGAAGGCGACAACCACGACGGCCGAGTCGGCCACCACGACCACGACGGCCGGCGGTTAGCGGGGAATCCTCGGTGCCGTCAAGCGTGAGGCCCTGAGGCTCAATCCAGAAGCCTCTGGAGCCCATCCAGAATGAGGTTGAGCCCGAACTCGAAGTCGGCGCTTTCATCGTGGACGGAGTTCATCGCATACTCGACGACCATCTCCCTGAGGTAGGGGTACTCATCGGCGGGTATCGCACGGAGGAATGCCTCCCCGATTTCCTCTGGCTTGGTGTCGCCTCCGGCAGACATGTTGAGTTGCTGTCGACCGAAGCCGTAGATGTAGCTGTCGAGGACCGAGAACGCGCGAGCGGCCATCTCGATCGTGAACCCGGCTCGCCGGAGTGTCCCCACCACCCAGTCGAAGTAGCGTAGCCGCGCCGGTCCGCTGCTCTCCCGCGAATCGATAAGACCGCTCGCCCACGGGTGACGAGAGAAGACCGACTGCGCCGAGATCGCTCTCACGCGCATGGCCTCTTTCCAATCGACCGTGTCCGAAGGAAGGTCGATCTCGCTCACCACGAGATCGACCATTCCGTCGAGGAGGTCGTCCTTGTTGGCCACGTGGTTGTACAGCGACATCGCCTCGACGCCGAGTCTCCGTCCGAGCTCGCGCATGCTGAGTGACTCGATGCCACGCTCGTCGGCGAGGTTCATCGCGGCCTGCAGCACCCGTTCCCTGCTGAGCGGGGCTCGGAACTGCGCGCTCGACTCTGTATGTCTCGGCATCTTTCTCCTCTTGACAGACTTACGTTGTAAGTGTAGACTTACGACGTAAGCTTACACCGTACATGTCGACGCGACAACCATAGCGCGTTTCGACGAGAAAGGAGAATCAGATGAAAGCGCTTTTTCGGGGGAATGCGAGTCACCAAAGGGTGGGAGGCTTCGCCGCGCTGTACTTGGCGCTGGCCTATCTGATCGCGATGCCGTACTTCCTCATCGCGGTCGACTATCTCAACGTCACCAACCCCGCCGAAAAGGTCGCTCTGCTTGCGGAGCACCAGGGCAGCATGAGCGCCATGTACCTCATCACCTACGTGATCTTCGGGATCGTCCTTACCGTTCTGTCACTCACGCTCTACCGCCGTATGAAGGACGGGGCGCCGGTCATGATGCAGGTCGCCACCGCCGTGGGACTCATCTGGGCGTTCGTGCTCGTCGCGAGCGGCCTGGTCTTCAACTTCGGTATGGAGACGGTCACCGCTCTCTACCAGACGGATCCGCTGCAGGCCGTAGCAGCATGGCAGGCGATCGAGCCGGTGACTGAGGGTCTGGGCGGAGCCGGCGGCGAGATCCTCGGCGGCTTGTGGGTGCTGCTGGTGAGTTGGGCGGCTCTGCGCACGGGGGGCTTGCCCAAGATACTCGGTTGGCTGGGAGTGGCGATCGGCTTGGTGGGCCTCGTCTCGGTCGTCCCCGCTCTGAGGGACGCCGGAATGATCTTCGGCATGCTGCAGATCGTGTGGTTTGCGGGGACCGGGATCGTGATGATGCGCACGACCGAGCGCGCGGCGGAGCGGGTGGCATCGCGGGCCGCTGTCGCGGAGGCCTAGGGCTTCGGACTGTGAGACGCCGTGGGGCGCCGGCGACGGCGCCCCACGGCGGTGTCGTTGCGCCCGCGCGCTTCGTGGTACGTGCCGTCAGGCAAGCGCAATGACCCTGGCCGGGCCGGAATCGGCCTTCAGTTTGATGGGAAGGGCCATGATGTAGCACCGCTTCCCGGTCACCTCGTCGATCTCTCCCCCCAGATTCTCTATGAGCAGTATCTCGTTCTCGATGAGGCAGACTCGATGCAGAGGATGGTCCCAGTGATCTTGCTCGCTGCCCGGTTCCACGCAGATCGTATCCATACCGATCATCTTGATCTTCTTTTCAAGCAAGAATCTCTCTACGGCAACGCCGTCCAAGCCCGGGTGTAAGGTGCCATACTCCTTGGTCCCGAATCGTTTGTGCCGGCCTGTATTGATGATAAGGATGTCGCCTTCCTCGATCTTGGGCTCCGCCTTTTCAAGGTCCTCTCCCGTGATGGGTGCGCAGTCGCCCAAATGCCTGAAATCAAGCACGACGCCTGGCCCCATGAAGGCTTCGAGCGGAAAGTCGTCGATTCTCTTTCCCTGCTTGTTGAAGTGCCAGGTCCCGTCGACATGCGTTCCCGTGTGGGTCGTGATCTGCACGTCGTGATAGATGGGCCATCCCGGCGCAGGTCCCCTGCCCCCGCCACACATGGAAGGCATACCCTCGGGCATGTCGTGCCGCTCGACCAAGGTCCGCGCGCCTGCCGCCTCCTCCGCGGGATGCATCTGCATGTCGGAATACGTCAGAACGCTAAGGTCGTATGCTTTCTCGAACTGAATGCTGGTCATGTTGTGTCCTCACTGTTGGCTCTTGCGGTATTCAAGGCCCGCTGCTCTTCCGCGTGGCTGCGTGATGTATCTCAATAAGTTCCTGGCCTACCCTTCTCCGGGATTCGCCCACTCGATCAAGTCCTCCGGCGCCCCAGTGGCCCGCAACTGGGCCTTGACGGCTTCCCAGTCCAGACCGGTGATCGAGTTCAGGATGACCCAGCCGCCGGTCTCGTCGTTGAGGAGCACCAGATACACGTTCTCGTCCGCGGCCATGACGTAAGCGGCCGCGTAGTGACCGAAGTTCTTGTAGTCGTAGATCTGGAGCTGGTCCGCAGATCCCATCTCGAGGGACACCATGCAGTTCTTGATCTCCTCGGGAGCGATCGGGGCCGGCAGCCCGTTCGGGAAGGTCGACGTGGTACCTGCGTCAGGCCCCGACACCGGGGTGCCGGCCGACGTCGGGGTGCCGCCAGACGTCGGTGTGGCCCCTGATGCCGCGGACGAGCCGGAGGGCGTCGTCGCGGTCCCGGCAATGGTCGTGGTTGACGCGCCCGCGCTCGCTAGCGCGGCAGTGGTCGTGGTGGCATCGGAGGCTGTGGTCGGCGGGTTGCCTGAGGTGGTTCCCGGGGTGACGGTTCCCCCACAGCCGGCGACCACCACCAGACCGAGCAGCATCAGGCAGATTAGGATTAGGCCAAAGAAGCGCAAGTGTCGCATGTCCACCTTCAAGCCGCGGGGGTACGACTCTCCTACCGTACCGCAGCCAAGAGGCGCGCTTCAAGGGGGAGCGTTGGATGCACCACCTAGCCTCTATACTGGGGAGCGAGACGACTCCGAGTAGGAGGTGCGCGACCGATGCGGGCCAAACCGACCATGAGCGTTGTCCTCGTGCTGATCATCGCTGCTGCGAGTCTGATGTTTGCAGGGTGTGGAACACCTCCGACCGGCGAGTCCACCACGCAGTCCTCGGTGATTTCCACGACGACCGAGGGCGCCGGCGGGCGCTGGGATGAAGGGGGAGTCTCTCTGACCTGGCCCGCCGGATGGGGATCAACCTCCGTCCAGGAGACCATACGGTGGCCGCTCGGCCGCCTGCTGGAGTCCACTCTCTTGCTCCGGCTGAAGCAGGGCGACTCCTATCCCTTGGTGGAGTTGATAAGGCTCGAATCGCCTCCAGGTGACACTCTGCAAAGTGCGTTCGATGAAGCCTATGGGATGCTGGGGGCGGAGTGGGGGAGCTCACTCCGCGACGTCACCGGCTGGACTGCCATGGTGGGCGGGTTGCCCGCGTTGGTCAAGTCCTACGAGATCCCCAACGGAGAGCCCTACTACAAGCAACAAGATGTGTGGATAGAGTTTGACGGCTCGCTGTACGTACTTGCGGGGCGGGATGGAGTGGGGGGCTTCGACGAGAATGTCCTGCCGGACCTCGAGGCCATCACCCAGAGCCTGCGGTTTGGCGCCACAGACTAGGCGTCTCCCGCGTAGCCGCTCGGACAAGCGGACCATGAGCTACTATCTCCGCATGAAGACCACTCCGCCCGCGAATGGTGCCGCCGGCCGGTCGCGGTCATCCATGTCCCGCGGTCACCGGCAGATCTACGCACGACGACGGTTCGCCGGGGCCGCGGTTCCGCTCGCTCTGCTTGCGGCTATCGGGTTGGTCGCGTATTTCGCGGCGAGGCCGGCAGGATCCCCCATTCGGGCAGAGGTCGATGTGACGACCTCCCCATCGACCGCGACTCCGACCACAGTCCACACCATCGTGCCCAACGGGCCTCCGCAATCTCTCGAACTCGCGTCCAAGCCTGGGGGCGCTCAACTCACGATCACCCTGCAAGACCAGAATACGTTGACTGGGACCACGCCCTTCTCCGCGCAGGTGCCGGGAGGAAACGTCACCATCTCTCTGGCGAAGACCGGCTACAACACCACCGTTCGTGAACTGGCTCTCGACAGTCCGCAATCGATCACAGTGTGGCTGGACCCCGAGGGCCTGCTCTACGAGAGTGTGGTCCGCTTCAAATGCGGGCCCCAGCCAAAACAGGTCGTATTCTCGCCCGATGGCAAGGAGCTATGGGTCTCGTTGCTTAGCGGCCACGGCATCGAGGTGTTCGACCCGACGACGGGTAGCAAGCTCGACCAGGTCACGCTCGGCAAGTACGGATCGGTAGAGATGGTGTTCAACCGGGCGGGCACCAGGTTGTACGTCAGTCAGATGGAGACGGCATCTGTGTACGAACTCGACCCAGCGACACGAGAGGTCCTCCGCGTCCTCAAGACCGGAGGCAGCTGGACGAAGGTCTTGCTCCTCTCCCCCGATGAGAAGACCTTGTGGGCCTCCAACTGGTCGAGCAACGACGTCTCGGAGATCGACCTGGCGACCGGCAAGCTGGTCCGGCGCATCAAGACGGTCGCCAATCCGCGTGGCCTCTACGAGACTCCGGACGGCAAACGCCTGTTCGTGGCGGGCTTCAAGAACGGCGAGATCCAAAGGTTCGACCTGGCGACCGGCAAGGGGAAGGTCATCTTCAAGAAGACGGGCGGCTCCATACGCCATATGGTCGCGGACGAGCAGCGAGACCTGCTCTACATGGACGACCTCACGACGAACGCGGTGTGGGTGTTGGATCTGGCTACTGAGGAGGTCACCAAGCTGGCCGACACCGATCAGCGTCCCAACACCATCGAGCTCAGTCCGGACCGGAAAGTGCTCTACGTCTCGTGCCGCGGGAAGGACAACCCGAAGACGTATCTCATCCCTGGTCCCGAATGGGGCTCGGTTCAGGCCATCGATACGGCCACCGGCGAGATCCTCGACGCAATCGTCGGAGGTAATCAGTGCACCGGGCTGGACGTGTCTCCCGACGGAACGCTTCTAGCGTTCTCAGATTTTCTGGACGACACGATCAGGGTCTACAACATCCCTGACTATGGGACCCTGGCAGCGGGAAACGGGGGCCGAGCCGTAGCTCACCTGAAGGACCTGGCAAAGAACTGAAACGGGCATCCACACCACATGCCTCGCCGCTGCTACTCGTTCTGCTGATCGGTGTCCTCTGGGCCGCCGCCTCTTGCGGCAGCCCGACTGCCACCTCGCTCGCGGTCACCAGCACCGTTGCGGTTCAGACCACCACGACCACGGCCCTGCCAACCACCGCGACCAGCACCGGGGCCCCCGCGACCAGCGCCGAGGCCACCACGACCAGCACCGGGGCCACCACGACTACGGCGACGTCATCGACCAACCTACCCATTCCGATAGTCTTTCCGCTGGAATCCCGCGTACCGGTCACGCGCGGTTTCATGGTGCCCCGATCGGGGCACCTCCACCAGGGGATCGACCTCCCCGCTCGGAAGATGGCCAAGGAGGTGGCAGTCGTCAGTGGAACGGTGGTCCTGCAGGTACGCGCCTGGCATGGCCGGCCGTGGTACACCCTCTGGCTGATGGGCGACGACGGGCACGGTTACTACTACTCCCACATCAACAACGACACTCCCGGGACCGACGACGGTAAGGGTGGGCTCAAGTACGCATTTGCCCCGGGCCTCGTGACCGGAAGCCACGTCGGCCAGGGACAATTCATCGCCTACTGTGGAGACAGCGGCAACGCCGAAACGAGTTCGCCGCACCTGCACTTCGAGATCCACGAGACGACCTCTGTGTTCTCGCCATCCGTTGATCCCTACGACAGTCTCTATGGCGCGACTCTGGCCGACGGGACTCCGCCGCCCGCGCGGCCGGTTCCTCGGCTCACTCGATACGAGCAAACCAACCCCAGGATCACCTATACGGGTCCCTGGAGCGGGGTCACCGACTCCGGAGCTTCCGGTAGAAGCTACACGTATATGGATTCGAATGCAGGCGCCCTTGTCTGGTTCGAAGGAACCCGCCTAGATCTTCTGGCCACGAAGGCGGCTGACCAGGGCGAGGCCTGGCTGAGCTTGGATGGGGGTCCCCCCGTATCTGTCGACCTGCACAGTCCGACGACGCTGCACAAGCAGATGGTGTGGTCGACCGGCCTCTTGGCTCAGGGGACGCACACTGTCCGCGTGGTATGGGCCGGCCGTGCCACCGTAGCCGGGGGCGGCACCCGGGTGAACATCGACGCGCTCGATGTCACGGGCCGCTTGATCCAGACTCCGATTCTGGCCTCCTTCCAAGAGGGCAACGGCCTGCTGGCGTACGAGGGCACCTGGCAAGGCTCGTCGACGGGGTCTGCCTCTGGCAGCCGCTTCCGATCCGCCGACTCCGCGGGGGCCTCGGTGACAGTCCAGTTCACCGGCATCTACGCGGCGTGGATAGCCAGGACGAGTCCCGCGGCCGGCAAGGCGAAGCTCACCTTGGATGGCGGGGACCCGGTGATGGTGGACCTCTACAGTGCGAGCACTCTCTACCAGCAGAAGGTATGGAACAGCGGCGTGATCGGCTATGGGATACACGTCCTGAAGATCGAATGGACCGGCGTCAAGGGCCAGGAGGCGAGCGGGACCAGCATCAACCTAGACACATTGCAGTTGATGGGCCGCCTCGATTCGGTGGGCGCCGCGCCTTGGACGGGGCCCGCGGCCGGTACGACCATCCAGCCTCCACTCAGCAGATGACGGCAGGTCGTGGCGTTACCTGGATCGGTCTTGCTCCTGCTTTGCGAGAAACCGCGCAAGTGGGCGCTTTGCGAGCTCGTTGAATACCAGATAGAGGAGCGCAAGCCCCAGAATAGTGCCCAGTTGTGCCATCGTCGGCCTGGTGAACTCGAAGAACTCCGCCGTCCAAGGGATGAGGGGCAGGGCTATGGTGATACCGGCCGCGGCCGCCGAGAGATACACAACGATCGGCGCCGGCCAGCCGGCCTTTTCGATCGGCAGCATCGATCGAATAGAAAACAGAAGAAGAAGCTCGGTGATCACGCTGGCGATGAACCAGTTGGTCTGCAGCACTTCGGGCGAGATCTGGTAGAAGAGCCCGAAATAGAGGAAGTCAAAGACGGTGCTGATAAGACCCAGACTCACGAAGATGATATAGAGCGAACGGAAGTCATAGCGCTGCGGGTGGGTCACTTCCTGTTCCGAGACCCGGTCAAAGGCGATGGCCATCATGGGGAAATCGGAAAGGAGATTGAGCAGAAGCAACTGCTTGGGCAGCATGGGCAGAAAGCTGATGAGGAGCGACCCGATGGCTACGGCATAGAAGTTGCCGAAGTTGGAAATGAGCGTGGCGCGGATGTACTTGAGCGTGTTCGCGTGTGTTTCCCGTCCCACGCGGATGCCATCGACGATCACTCGCAGGTCGTTCTTCAGAAGGACGATGTCGGCGGTCTCGCGGGCCACATCCGCCGCTGATTCCACCACCATGGAGACGTTCGCGGCCTTGAGGGCCGGTGCGTCGTTGATGCCCTCACCCAGAAAGCCTACGGTGTATTGCTCCTTGAGAAGTACGATCAGTTCCAACTTCTGTTCGGGTCTGGTGCGGGCGAACACTCGGATCCCGCCGACCCGGCTGTGCTGCTCTTGAACGGGCAGGGCCAGGAAGGCCGCCGCCTCGATGACTTCGTCTGGGTCGGTCACGAGCCCCGCATCTCGTCCCACAGCCTCGGCAACCATCAGAGCATCCCCGGTGATGATGGTGATCGCCACGTTCAGACGCCTGGCCTCCGCCACCGTTTCAAGCGTGGTGGCTTTTAGTTGGTCCTCGAACGACACGAAGCCGCCGAACTGGGCGCCGCCGTCCGCCGAATAGCTGACGCCCAGTACCCGATGGCCGTGCCGCTCTTCATCCGCGAGCCATTCCGCCACCTGCGCGCGATCGATCAGTCCCTGGTCGAAGAAGTACTCCGGGCTGCCCCGGCGGATGTGCAATTGCAGACCGTCATCGCGGCGCACCAAAGCCCCGTTACTGCGAAGCGCTGGATCGAAAGCCTCTTCCTCGAGCAACTCAAAACGCTCCACCTCGGCTCGTTGCTCGGGGGAGAGTCCTTCGTCTGCCGCCCGATCAAACGGTTCGGGGATGCGCTCCCCCAGATCGTGAGCGGCCAGGCGGGCAAGCACCAGCGGGTGAAAGCCGGATGCCGGCATGGCATAGTCGTTCACGTGGATCAGACGGTTCTCGGTGATCGTACCGGTCTTGTCGGTACAGAGCAGATTGACCGATCCAAGATCCTGCACGGCAGAGAGCCGTTTGACGATCACGTTGTTCTCAGCAAATTGGAGTGCACCTCGCGAGAGCGCGAATGTCAGAACCAGGGGCAGAGCCTCCGGGATGGCAGAGACCGCCAGCGCGATGGCGAAGATGAGCAGCTCGGAAATACCCGAGATGCTGCCCTCGATGAGGATGTTCGCAACAATGACGAATATCAGCGTGACGAGGGTCATCCGCAGGATGAACTTGCTGATGCGGTCGACCCCTTTGACGAGTTCGCTCTCGGCCTGGACCGAAGAGGCCTTCGCGGATATCGCGGCCAACTGCGTGTTTAGGCCGGTCGCGGTGACTTCCGCCAGCGCATTTCCGCGGACTACGACCACTCCCTGCAGGAGCCGATGCTCGTCAGTCACATCCTGATCCGCAGCGGGGGCGGCCTGTTTGGCCACGGGAATGCTCTCACCGGTGAAGGTCGTTTCGTCCACGAGAAAGCCGCGGGCCTTCCGCACGACGGCATCCGCAGGAACGATGTCGCCCGATTGCAGCTTGAGGATGTCCCCGGGGACGAGCTCGTCTGTCGGCACCTCCTGTTCTCTACCGTCGCGCCGGACGGTGACCGTATGCAAGAGGTATGACTTGAGCTTCTCCGCGGCGGCGTTCGACTTGTATTCCTGGAACACATTGAGCCCGGTGCCAACGAAGACGAAGAACAAGATGAACGAGGCGTCGATGGGCTCGCCCAGCGCGTAGGTCACAGCGGCCGCCGCCAGCAGCAGAAGATTGAAGATGCCCCGGAACTGTCTCAGGATCAGCCGAGCCAACCGATACCGCGGCTCGGGGAGGGCGTTCGGTCCGTAGCGGGACTGTCGCTCCGCAACTTCGGCTGAAGAGAGTCCCGTTAGTTCGCTCATGACCCCTGCTTGTCTGGTTTCTGGTTCAGGCCGCATTCGAGAGCTCTTTGTCCGCAACTTTAGCCCACTCAGGTCAGCAGCGCCTGGGGCGCCACAAGCAGGAAGGTGCACCAAGATGGACGAAAGTCAATCATGAGCAGTCCTCGTTTCAAGGCCGTTCTTCAGCAGCGAGGTAGCAGCATGAGACAAACTGGACCCAATGACGACGAATATCTTCGACAGCAGCAACGTCTCCGCCGCAAAGAGGCGGGGAGACGTCGTCTTGCCTTGATCCTGTTTCTGGTCGCGGTGGTCGTGGTGGTGATCCTTGCGATCGTCCTGTCCGGGGACAGGCAGTCGCCAGACTCGACCTCGACCACCCTGGCGCAGTCTTCGGCCTCGTCGGCCACAACCAGCTCGACCACCGGGTCGGGCGAGGATACGACCGACTCGACGTCGGCGGGAGATCAGGTGGCAGCGACCTACACCGCCGATCTGGGCGGCGGAAACCAGATCCCCCCTGTCACCACCGCGGCGAGCGGGACGCTGACGCTCACGGTGGCTGCCGACGGGGCTTCGGTCGACTATGTCCTCGAGGTAGACAGCATCATCAGCCTCACCGTGGCTCGCTTGCGTGAAGGCGAGGTGGGGGCCACCGGAGCGGTCATCTTCACCATCTATGGCGGCCCGACCAAGAGCGGGCTGTACACGGGGACTGTCGCCGAAGGGTCCTTCACGGCGTCCGACCTGTTGGGACCCCTCAAAGGCAAGACCATCGAGGACCTGGTCGGCCTGATCGAAGCCAATTCCGTCTACCTCAACGTGGGAACCGAAGCCTACCCGAAGGGGGAGATCCGCGGGCAACTCCAGTAGCGGTCGAGGGAGCGGGCCCGACAGAACGACCGCGGCTGAAATCAGGCTTCTAGCAGGACCACCGCGTCGACGAACAGCTCGTACTCGTCGTCCTCGTCCAGATCGCGGATGAGCACCTTTTCGACCTCGCCTTCGCCCCGCACGGCCAGCAGCCGTGACTGGAAAAGCACCTTGACGTCCGAGCGTTTGACCTCGGACGCCAACTCCTCGGGGAGGCCCAGTGACTCAAGCTCGGTGACGAAGATGACGCGAGGGGTGACCTTGGTGAGCGCGAGGGCAAGACGGGCCGAAGGGACTCCCCTGTCCACCACCAGCGCGCGTTTGTCGGCGAGGACCGAGACGTCGTCGACTCCGGTGTAGACACCCTTGCCGGCGTACTCCGCGGTTCCCTGGATGATGGTCGCCTCGCGAGCGCCACAGCCCGTTCCGGCCGCGGCGATCTCCTCTGCGCCGAGCGGTTTGAGGCGCGTGCCGGAGCGCCAGTTCTTGATGGCGTCGTGCAGCGCGTCGGCTGCGAGGTTCGAGCAATGCATCTTGACCGGCGGTAGACCGTCGAGGGCGTCCGCGACGTCTGCGCGGGTGACCTCCAGCGCCTCGTCGAGCGTCTTGCCTATGACGAGTTCGGTGATCATGCTGGACGTGGCGACGGCCGAGCCGCATCCGAAGGTCTGGAACTTGATCTCCTCGATGCGATCGTCCTTCACGCGAACGTACATCTCCATGAGGTCGCCGCAGACGGGGTTGCCGACGCGGCCCACGGCGACGTCATCGCCCTCGAGCGTGCCCACATTGCGGGGGTTCCGAAAGTGATCCAGAGTCTTCTCTGAGTATTGCGTTGATTTCATGAGGTACTCCCTAGACCGTATTGTAGAGGGGCGATATCTGCCGCAAGCGTCTGACGATCCCGGGCAGGACGCTCATGACGCGGTCGACGTCTGAGTCGCGATTGTACCGTCCGAAGGTGAATTCGAGCGATCCGTGAGCTTCTTCGTGGAGCAGCCCGCACGAGAGGAGGGTATGCGATGGCTCGAGGGTCTTCGAGGAGCAGGCCGAGCCGGTGGATACCGCTATCCCTTCGTCTCTCAGGGACAAGGCCAGGGATTCGCCTTCGATGCCATCGAAGCGGAAGTGAGCGTTGTTGGGCAGGCGGTCCAGGGGATGGCCGTTCAGGCGGGAGTCGGGAATGGTGGAGAGCACCGCGCTGATGAGCCGGTCGCGCATGGCGGCGAGTCGCGGACCCTCTATCGCAAGCTCGTCGGCGGCGATGCGGGCGGCGGCGGCCATACCCACTATGGCAGGCATGTTCTCGGTGCCCGATCGGAGCCCCCGCTCCTGTCCACCACCCATGGTGACCGGCGCCAGCCGGACCCCGCTGCGTACATAGAGCACCCCCAGCCCGGGAGGACCGTAGATGTCATTGCTCGAGATCGTCAGCAGGTCGACGGGCACGGCGGCCATGTCGATGGGTAGCTGACCTTCGGCTGCGACAGCGTCTACGTGCAGCGCCACTCCGGTGCCCTTGAGCATCTCGGCGATGGTGGGGATGGCTTGCAGGGTCCCGATCTCGTTGCTGGCCCAGCCCACCGAGACCAGGATCGTGTCGTCGGTGATCCGGGAGCGGAGCTTGTCCGGATTGATCCGGCCGAACTGGTCCGGCGGCACCTTGGTGACCCGAAAGCCTTCCTTCTCCAGGTACTTGCCGATGTTGTGCAGGGAGATGTGCTCGATCTCGGAGATCACCACGTGGTCACCGGATCGCTTGTTTCGGCTCGCGTAGCCGATGAGCGCCAGGTTGTTCGACTCGGTAGCGCCCGATGTGAAGATGATCTCGTCGGGCGTCGCGCCGAGAAAGTCGGCGATGGCGGCCCGGCTCTCGTCGAGCGCCGCGGTGGCGCGGTCACCCGGGGCATGCAGGGAGGCTGGGTTGCCGAAGCGCTCTGTGAAGTAGGGCAGCATGACCTCGACGACCCGGGGGTCCACCGGTCGGGCCGACTGATAGTCGAGGTAGACCTCGTTCTCAGGCAGGGGCGCCAACAAGCTATCCGCCTAGAACCACATGGTCGCGCCGGCATCGAGCGCGAGATCGTTAAGGGTCGCCGCGCCTACGATCTTCACGCCCTCGATGAGCTCCACCGTAGCCAATCCGAGCATCTGCTTGGATGCCTCGCAGACCAGGATGGGGATGCCCATGGCCATGGTCTTGTCAAGCATCTCCCGAACGCTCGGGAAGGAACCCAGTTGGATCTTCTCGGCCTCTCCGGGTTGCAGTATGAGCAAACCCATTCCAAGGTAGTAGACCGTGGGATTCAGATCCATCGCCTTTGCCGACTGGGCGAGCACGAGCGGAGAGTACTGCCGTGTGGGGTCGTTGCTCGTCTGTACGTACAGGATGGCGTTCTCATCTTTCATGATCGTCTCCTCCTAGCGGCCCTTGCGGATCAAGAACCTCTTGTAGTCACCTTGTTCCTCTATCAGGACCACCTCGTGGCCCGCCCGCTTGGCGAACCTCGTGATATCTTCCTCCGCGGCCGGGTCGTCTGCAAATACCTCGAGGATGTCACCGACGCCCAGGCCGTCCATCGCCTCGCGGGTCTGGAACAGCGGCTCGGGACAGAACAGGCCGATGCAGTCCAAGGACTTCTCGGCCGACTCTTCGTTGTTCATCGTGGACTCTCCCAGGGGAAGCCGGCTTCAGTCTCCAGAGGTGTTCCCGGTTCTCGAGATACTTAAGCACGGCGAGCACGGTCGCGAGAAGAGGCGTCCGAGCCTCGGGGCGAGGTCCTGGGAAAACGGAGACCCTCCATGTACCCTGATGCGGCACCGCGATGCGGTAGATCATGGCCCCGGTATTCGGAGGATTGGGTGCCCCGTGAACTATCTGAGCCAGGAGATGGTTGAACGTAGCGAGCGTCGAGTGACCGGCGGGGCCGTTGGAGACGGTTGGTCTTTCACGCTCTCGTGGAAGAACGACGGACTCGTGCTCGCGGCTGCATCGCTTGCTGCGCTGCTTGGCCGGCCGGTGAGGGAACGCATCGTCGAGCCGCACTGCTTTCCTTGCGACGAAGAGGCCATCAACCCCTTGGACCGAGAGGTTGTCCGGTGGCACAGCCGCTCGCTCGACAAACTAGGCTCTGTCTTGGAGATCGCGGCGCTGACCACTCCCGTCATCTCGTCGCTTCGCGCGCACGGCCTCAGTCGAGACCTGCTCAAGGACCTCCTGGTCTATACCGAGGTCATCGCCATGAATTCGGCCGCCAATATCGTTGTCAAAACGGTGGTCGCCCGGCCTGTTCCCCGTGTCTACACTCTCCCTGTTCCCCAAGCTGGAACGAGAGGTCCGCGGCTACGGCTCCTTCTACTCGGGCCACTGTGCCCACACGACGGGGGCGCTGGCGGCGAACGCAATGATGGGTCGGCTCCGAGGTGACAAGGGGATCTGGCCCTGGATGCTCCTGGCCGGAGGGGCCGCGCTCATCTCGGCCGCACGCGTCGGCGCCGGGAGGCACTTCTATACCGACGTGGTGGCTGGGTCACTGGCAGGCGCGGCTATCGGGACCCTCGTCCCTCGGCTACACCCCGGGGCCCCGGTATTGCCCTCGTAGCCTCAGGCCAGGGCGTCGCTCGCGGAGTCTACGAAGAGCGGGCTGCTCCAGACGCCCTCTGTCAGGACATGTCCGACGGAGTCAGCGTGTAGCCTCAAGGACGATGAAAGAGCCTTGCGCCCAGCGACGAGTCCCGAAGAATGCAGAAGAGAACAATGAGACCGCCAACACATGAAAAGATCCCAAGTCCAATAATGCCTGTCATGATCCACTGCTCCTGTCTATCGTGGAAATCTGTGGCTTGGGAGGTCTTGTCCCCCTCGCCCTGCTCAAAGTCAGAGAGTTTGGCCGTCTGTAGGTGATTATAGACTTACTAAGCATGAAAGTCAACCACCTATGTCAGTCCAGAACGTCAATAAAGACCAGCTAATAGCGTTTTTATGCAAACTGACAAAGTTCTATAATAAGTGATTATACACTTACTTAGCAGCCGGCCGGTTCGGGATATACTATGAGCATGGCAAGAATGACTGCAGCGGATAGAAGGCGTCAGATCACTGAAGTGACCCTAGAGGTGATCGCGCGTCAGGGGATCCAGGGGACGACGACCGCGCGGGTCGCCGAGGCGGCCGGGGTATCGGCTGCCTCCATCTACAAGTACTTTGAGAACCGGGACGAGCTCCTACTGGCCGCCCTCGACCTCCTGTATGACCAGATAGAGGAGTTTCTTTTCGAGTCGTCGGCCGAACTTCCGATGCCCGAGAGACTCCGCACCGTTAGCACGCTGCACTCGGGTCTCGTTTCGTCGGGACGCGGCTCGTTCGTCTACCCACTTTTTGAGTTCCTCGCTGCGCCGCCTGAGATAGGACTACGAGAGGCTCAAGGTATCAGGCAGCTACGCGTGATCGAGAAGCTTGCCCGCATGATCGAGGAAGCGAAGGCCCAGGGCACTGTACGGGCAGGCGTCGATTCGGAGCAGGTCGCGTGGGAACTCCATGTTGTCTTCTGGGCCGAGGACATCGCGTATCTCTTGGGACTTCCGCAGTTCGTGTCGGCGGGGCGGTCGCGTACCATCTTCAACAACATCCTGGCCCGCGTTTCCGATGGTCATCAGACGGCAGACCCCACCGAAGGTTGGCAGGACGATCTGCGGGAGGTCCGTAGACTCCTGGCTCTGTGCCCCTTGGTGAGCGGAGGCGCAGCCGGGACCCGAGTCGCGGACGGCAAGGCGCTCCTGGGGTAGCCCGGCGGCTGCTTGCTTGCGGTGGGCAAGTCGGGGACCGCCTAGCGGGAACAGTCTTGCAGCATCATTGACTATGGGAGTTAGGTCCCGGTGGCCACAGTCGGCTTCCAGCCATCGGCGTACGTCACCCCCGACTCTGCTTTCGCCTGTGCGATCCACTTCTGCCACGCTTCGGTCCGCCTGGCATCCAGCAGCGTGCTGTCGCCGTCCGGAACGGTGGGGATGCCCTTGGTCACTTCGGCGTAGACCTTCTTGAACAGCATCGATTCCTTGTAGGTCCGCTTGAACTGATCGATCGTGATGCCCTCTTGCCTCAGGGCGTCATCGAACTTAGTCTGGTCCCCGCCGTAGGAGCCCCTGAGGATCGTGTCGATCTGCGTCTGCACGTCCTGGTCGGTCACCGAGATGTTGAGCTGCTCGGCCTTCTGGCTCGCCAGCTCGTGGGTGATCATGTACTCGAGAACGTCCTGCTGGAACAGCTTGTACTGGTCGGGGGCGCTCTTCTCATCGGGGATCTGGCCGGCGTACTGTGCTTCGAAATCGGCGACCCTCCGATCGAGTTGCTCTCTGGTGATCGATCGGCCGCCGACCGTGGCCACGACCTGTGCCGGAAGAACACCGGGCGCTCCCGTACTCGCCGTCCCCGTCCCACCCGCCTGGGTGACGGGGGCCCCCGAACCACCCCAGAAGCCCCCGGTCGTCGCCAACACGACCAGCACCACGACCACGATCACGGCCGCGCCTCCCGCCAGGGCGTAGGGGAGCCAGCCGGGCCGCCGGGAACGAGGCGGGGAAGAGGGACCTTGAAGGGCGGGACCTACCTCGGGCGTCACCGCTCCCTGCGGGGCGCTGCTTCGGACGGGAAGACCCGCGACCCGAGCCGCCTCGGCCCGCTGACTCTCGATCCTCTCTGCCTCGGCCCGCATGATCCTGAGCAACGTCTCGGCCTGGTCCTGGGTGATCTCAACAGTCTGAGCGAGAATGACCTGCGGGATCGAACCCGTTGAGCGCTGCAGCACCCCTCCAGGGGCGTAGCCTCGCCACTGTCCCTCTTCTTGGACGTAGACAACGGGATGATTGAGGTTGCGAGATTTGTAGTACTTGGTCATGAATCACCCACCGCCGATAACCACGGAACACACATAGTAGGTTCAAAGCGCCCGTACTGGTAGTGTGGAAAGCCGAAATCGACGAGTGGCGTCCTGCCGGGGGCCTAGGCTCTCATCAACTCCCTGCAGGCAAAGGAGGAGTCGTGGTGTCTGCGAGCACGGTAGCGAGCGTGGCTGATAAGAGTGGGACCGTTCAGCCGCAATCGCGGCGCGACCCGGGTGAACGGGAGAGCTTCCAGGATGCACGCCCGACGAACTGGCCGGGAACCAAAGTGGGGGAACTGGCTCCAAAGGATAGCCGTCGTCCGCCCGTTGTGGGCCTTTTATCGAGGCTATTCGCGACGGAACGGCCCCCTCCTTAGCGCGGGCATCGCCTACTACTTGCTGTTCTCCTTGGCTCCCCTCACGTTTCTCACTCTCCGGATAGCAGGCCACTTCACCTGTCCGGCCTGCCGCGAGGCACCTGCAGCCGACTCTGGCGACGTACGTGGGACCCTGGCTCTCAACTTTTTCACAGGCTCATCGTCCTTGAGTTCTCCAGATGGGCCAGGCAAGCGGACAATATCGGGAGCGCCATGCTCCTTTATGGAGCGACCCGGCTCATCGTGAGACTGCAGGCCGCCTTCAACATCATGTGGGACATCCGGGTCAAGCCTACGCGGTTCTCGTTTCGCAGGCTCTTGTCACGGCTTCTCTTGTTCAGCCTGCTACTTGTTCCGAGCGCCGTTCTCATCACTCGGTCGCCCTGTATTCCGGGATCCCCTGCTGCAGGGTCTTACCGGGAACGGTGTCCTCGTCGACATCTCTCAGGGGGTCATAGCCTTCCTGTTCAGTTGGGGAGTGCTGATACTCGTGTTCGCCATTCTTCCCGACATCCGCATCTCCTTGCGAGACTGCTGGCAGGGCGCCCTGCTCACGGCCGTACTTTGCGCGATAGGGACGCGGGCGTTCAACGCGTTCCTCTTTTGGTCGGACCCTCCGAAGTATGTCGGCCTGGTGGGAGGTTGTGGCGCTGATAGTCTGGGCGGATTTCATGGCGATCATCACTTTGCTGGGGGTCAGGCTGAACAAGGTGCTCTATCAGCTCAGCGGGAAGACCGTGCAGCCTACGAGTACGCGGTGGTCCTCGAAGATCCGCCGGGATTGGGGGCCGACGAATCGGACCCCGACGATTGGGCGAGACTCTACTCGGGGGCGTCTGGAGTCGTGCAGAAGAGCTTGGCCCGGAACACAAAGAAGACCGACCCCGAGCCGCCGCCCGAGCGCACCTCCGGACCGCCGACTCCGTGACCAGCACCAGGAACAGGCCGGCTTCCTTGCCGCCGTGCTCCCGGAGAAAAGATGTTTCGCGGTGGAGAGGCTAGTCCTGCTCCTCGACCGTGTCATGCCAGGGCCGTTGTGTGCCGACCTTGGCCCTCAGGCGCCAGGCAAGCGATTTTGGCTCTGCCTGGATCGCCTCCTCGAGCCGGCCGAGCTTCGTTCGCACCCGGTCGCGCTCGCCGGGCCCCAGGTCGTACGCCTCGAGCCGCGCGCGTAGCAGGGCGAGGTTGGACTCGACATCGTGGAAGAGACCCCAATCGCGCGCGCAAAGCCGGGCGACATAGGGCACGTCGATCGACCGGGTCGTCGGCGGTGCCGAGTTCCAGATCCTGGAGAAGAGTAGAAGATGTCGCGTTCGTCCTTCTCGTTCAGCCTGGCCATCTGCAGCTTGGTGAGGAGCACATCGCTCACCGTGATTGTGTAGCCCTCGGGGTCCAGCCGGTCGGTCAGGTCTATGGTGTGGTCCATCTTGAAGGTATCTAGGAAGACGTCGACGTGGTCGTCGTTGTGCTGGCCGTAGGGGGCCCACTCCTGCTTATGGCGGCCCTCCCGGGCGAACTGAAGTTGCCGGCCACCGGTCGCCAGGCGGACGTGGACGTTCTCTTCTAGGCCCAGCGTGGCGAAGAGGGTCGCGATTCGCGTCGCGTCGCGCCTGTGCCCGACGAGGTCGATGTCGCCATGATCCCGTTCGCAGAAGTCGAGCGTCTCGCAATGGAAGCGCACGGCCAGGCCGCCGATCAGGCGTAGAACCAGGCCTTGCTCGCGGGCGGCGTCGATGATGCGTCTCGCGTCGGCGACCATGTCCTCGCGCGTAGGGCGAGTATCAGCTCCAAGGGCACCGGGGCTTCCGACGGGGGGAAGGAGAGAGGTCTGCGTTACGCCTCCTGCCCTCAGGGCAGCGGCGAGGTCGCAAGCGGGTAGATGACCTCGTGGACGATCCGATGCGCGAAGGCTGTGTCCGGGGGCTTGCCGCTGGTCAGTACTCGGGAGAAGAACAACGCCGGGATGATCTCGATGATGAATTCCAGATCCCGTCCTCCAGGGACCTCGCCCCTTGCCACTGCGCGTTCCAGGATGAGCCGGAGTACCTTGTAGCCCGTCTCGAGAAACCGGTCGTTGAGGGCGCGGGCCAGTTCGGGATCGCGGCCGCACGCGGTCGCCAGCCCGGCGACGATGCTGGTCCCCAGATAGTCGTCCTGCGCCGGTTGCCCTTGCTCGAGCAGAGCCTCAAGATCGCCCAAGAGGGTGCCGGTATCCGGCTCGATCACAATCGAGTGGTGAAGGGCCAAGGCATCGACCACCAGTTCCGCCTTTGAAGACCAACGGCGATAGAGGGCGGCCTTGCCCGCCCGCGCCCGCGTCGCGACCATGTCCATGGTCAGGCGGTCGTATCCAACCTCACTCAGGACGTCGAGCGCGGCCGCCAGGATGGCGGGGTCTCGCGACCGGTCCAGCGGGCGTCCCTTCTGCTGGCGGTCGCCCGCGCTTTCCGGAAGTCGTTCGCTTGATGGATCCATGATCATCACCTCAAGGTGCTAGTATACGCGCTTGCGAAACGGAACCAGTCTGTTTCGTAATAAGTTCAGACCTTGTAAGGAGATAGTTGTGGCCCGACTTGCCCGCTGGTGCTACCGGCACCGCTTGATCGTTGTCGCCGCCTGGCTGTTAGTGCTCTTCTCGGTGGTCATCGTCGAGCAAGTGGTCGGCAGTGCTTACTCCAATTCGTTCACCTTGCCTGGGACCGAGTCCTCGCGTGCTCTCGAGCTGCTCAGTTCGGCCCTACCCCAGCAGTCGGGCGATTCGGACACCATCGTCTGGCATACGCCGGATGGCTCGGTGAACGACCCGGCGGTCAAGACGCGGATCCAAGTGCTCCTCGAGCAGGTCGCGGTCGCGCCCTCGGTGGCCTCAGTGCGCAGCCCTTACGATCCCACCGGCGCCGCCCAGATCAGCGCGGACGGCAAGACCGCCTTCGCCACGGTGGTGTTCGCCGGGCTGGCTCCAGCGCTGCCCAAGCCGGACGTTCAGAACGTTATCGACCTCGTCGCCGCGGCGCGCACGCAAGGCCTGCAGGTAGAAGTAGGCGGCCAGGCCATCCAGAACGCCCAGCAGGCTTCGCTCTCGAGCAGTGTGGCCATCGGCCTGATCGCGGCGGCAGCGATCATCCTGATCGCTTTCGGTTCGCTCTTTGGCATGCTGCTGCCGCTGATCACGGCCAGCGTAGCGCTGGGATTAACGTACTTCGGGATCGACCTCATCTCCCACCTGGTCGGCATCAACGCGATCGCTCCGACCATGGCCATCCTCATCGGCCTGGGGGTGGGCGTCGACTATGCGCTCTTCATCGTCACCAGATATCGGCATGGACTCAAAGCCGGGATGGTCCCGGAAGAGGCGGCGGTTCGAGCGCTCAACACTGCAGGTCGCGCCGTGCTCTTCGCAGGGGCGACGGTGTGCGTGGCGATGCTCGGCCTGCTTGTCCTCCGCCTTGACATGCTCAATGGCTTGGCCTACGCGTCGGTCTTCGCCGTGGTGCTGACCATGATCGCGGCCATCACGCTCTTGCCCGCGCTGCTGGGCTTCATGGGTCCTCGCTTGCTAAGCCGCAAGGAGCGGCAGCGCCTGGCCGAGGACGGGCCCCGGGAGGGCTACGGCACCGGCTTCTGGGCACGCCTGGGTGGCTTCGTCTCCCGCCGCCCCGTCATTCTCGCGGTGTCCGCGACGGTCATCATGCTCATCCTTGCCAGCCCGTTCCTATCGATGCGGCTGGGCCTCTCCGACGCCGGGAACGACCCGGCCTCCTCGACCACGCGCAAAGCCTACGACCTGCTCACGGAGGGCTTCGGCCCCGGCTTCAACGGTCCGTTACTGCTGGTGGCGGAGTTGGGCTCGCCGGGAGACAGCGACGCTCTGGCCAAGCTGACCGAGACGCTGCGGGGCGAGCCAGGCGTGGCCGCCGTGATCCCCTTCCCCTCCATGCCGGGGGCCGAAGTATCGATCGTAGAAGTAATACCCAGCACTTCGCCCCAGGACGAGAAGACCAGCGAGTTCATAGCCCATCTAAGGAATGACGTGATCCCGGCGGCCGAGAATGGGACCAGCTTGAAAGTGCTCGTGGGCGGGGCGACAGCCATCTTCGACGACTTCGCCGCCATCATCACCTCTAAGCTGCCGCTCTTCATCGGCGTTATCGTCGCCCTCGGTTTCCTGCTCCTGTTCATCGCCTTCCGCAGCTTCGTCGTCCCCGCCACCGCCGCTCTCATGAACTTGCTCGCCGCTGCCGCCAGCTTTGGCGTCGTCGTCGCGTTCTTTCAGTGGGGCTGGGGATCGGAGTGGCTTGGGCTCGGGCGGGCCGGGCCGGTGGAGGCCTTTCTGCCCGTGATCATGCTGGCCGTGCTGTTCGGCCTATCGATGGATTACCAGGTATTCCTCGTCAGCCGGATGCACGAGGAGTGGGTCCACACGCGCGACAATCGTCATTCGGTGATCACGGGGCAGGCTGCCACAGGACGTGTGATCACCGCGGCTGCGGCGATCATGATCTGCGTGTTTGGGGCGTTCGTCTTCGGCGGCCAGCGGGTCATCGCCGAGTTCGGCATCGGGCTCGCTGTGGCGGTGTTTCTGGACGCCTTCGTCCTGCGGACCTTCCTGGTGCCGGCCTTGATGCATCTGTTCGGCAAAGCCAATTGGTGGCTTCCCCGCTCGGTCGATCGACATTTGCCTCACCTGTCGGTGGAGCCGGCCGAGGACGCCGCGGAAGCCGACCGGCCAACCTCCGAGGTGGCCTTACCCGCACTTGTCGGCGGAGACGCATCGTCATCGGCGGAGCCGTGATGCTGGCGGCCAGCGCTGGATCCAAAGCCGTGAAACTAAGCCAGCAGGATGCTCAGAAGATCGAAGAATCGACCGGCATGCCCCCGGAGGATCTTGAAGACGGGGATCTCGAGGAAGCGATGGCCGAACTGAATATCCAGTCGCAACCGCTGACTCCCGAGGACGAGGCGGCACTCGCGGAATAGCGAGGCCGGAGGGGGCGCTGCGGCGCCTTAGCGCTAGACCTCGGGCAGCGCGGTCCCGACTTCAGGTAGCGCGGTTCCGACTTCAGGCAGTGAGCTTCTCTTGTGCTTGCCCTGGTAGAGATTGCGGTTGGTCCACTCTACCTGCCAAAGCGTACGCCGGCCGTAGGGGCCGTCAAAGTAGTAAGTGCCACCTTCCGCGTCCACGAACGTGCCGGGGCCCATCCGATCGGCGTGGTTCTTGGCGAGATCCAGAAACGGGTACCAACCTATCGCCACACGCTCGCCTTCAAGATCTTCCAGGTCTTTGAGGCGGGAGACGACATAGCGCACCTCCCTCTTACTCCTCACTATGTTCCCCTCTTCACGTGGCGATGCGGCGAGATTGAACGATTACTGTATCACGCGCACGCTCCCGGATACCGTGCTATACTCCGGGCAAGCATTCGTTAGGATCTGCTCTAGGCGTAGCGCCGAGTTTCTCAATCTCTTCGCTCAGTCTCCTGTCTCTCCCTCTCGACTGTCGCAATGTAACTCCGTTCATGGAGGCTGTAGTGAATTCAGCAAAACTGTACGTGGGCAACCTGAGCTACGACACGTCGGAAGCGTCCATCAGGACCGCTTTCGAAGCTCACGGCGAAGTGACCTCGGTCAATCTCATCACCGATCGCGATTCCGGTCGCCCCAAGGGCTTCGGCTTCGTGGAGATGGGAACGGCTGAGGAAGCCCAGAAAGCCAAGGGCGCCCTCGACGGCACCCAGATGGACGGCCGGGCTCTCAAGGTCGACGTGGCCAAAGAGCAGGCGCCGAAGCCCCCTCGCTCTAGCGGCGGCTACGGCGGCGGCGGCTACGGCGGCGGCGGCTACGGCGGCGGCGGCGGAAACCGCTACTAGATCGTCTCGCCACAACGGCACTAAACGAACGCCGGCCTTCGGGCCGGCGTTCGTATTTGTGGGCCCTGCCCTTCGCCGCGCTCTAACGGCGTTTAGACAGGAGCCTGCGCCAGCTCTGCTCCCCACTGCCGGGCGCGGTCCAACTCGCCGTCACGGAGCGGCCCCTGGGAGCCCTTGACGGTGAACCCCGCCGGCTTGGCGATGGGGCGATACCCCGCCTCCGTCAGACTCTTCAGGATGGCCGGAGCGGCGCTGCCGAAAGGTCCGCGGACGCGGGTGTCGAACGTCGCGACGGCGGCGGTCCCAGGGGGCAGTGACTCCAGCCAGGAACGTACCGGCGGGTGCGAAACATCGGGAGGGTTGCCCTTGCCGGGCTTCGCCCGCATGTTCTGTAGGGCCTGCTCGGTGGAAAGGCGGAAGCCGATCACGGGCGCCCCGACGACCAGGAGGTCGACGGCGGCAAGACTATCCACGTCCGCCTCGGCTGTCGACATGACCCGGGTGCCCGCCCCGATCCCCTCGGCGATGGCATGAGCGACCGCCGCGGTGTTTCCCCAATGGGACTCATAGACGACCAGGGCATTCATAGTCGGCCTCCAGACGTTCGCTAACCCAGCCTCACTGCGAGACGGTCACGCCCCTTAGCGTCAGGTACTGCCCGCTTACGACCTTCAGCTTGAACGGGTCCAGCGGATACTCGTTTGCGACGAGGGTCTGACCATTCGCGTCGCTCGATATCTCCCAGTAGCCCATGCTGCCGTTCACCGTTCCGTTATACCAACCCGTCGCGATATCGTAACCAACCCGATAGGTGCCGTCGGTGATGTTGCTGGTCACGAGCGGGTCGACGGCGGTGCTGCTCGCCTCTTCGATCGTGGCGCCGCTCAGCCTTAGGTATTGCCCGTACGCGACCTTGACGTAGAACGGGCCTGTCGGGTCGCCGCTCGCCACGAACTTGTCCCCGTTCGCGTCGCTCGAGATCTCCCACTGCCCTTTGTCTCCGTTCACTGTGCCTTGGTACAAGCCCGAGTCGATGTCGGTGCCCACCAGGTAGATGCCGTCGGAGTAGGTGCCCTCGGCGGTAGTCGTGGTGGTCGTCTGGGCTTCCGTAGTCGTCGTCGAAGCGGTGCCGATGGAGGTAGCCGCGGTCGTTGGAGTGCTCGTCCCGCCCGGCGGCATCCCCGGTCCGCCTGTCCCCGAAGGGGGGCCGCTAGGACCGCCAAGACCGCCGGTGGGCGCCGCGGTCTGGCCGGCGACGGCAGTGGTCGCGGTCGTGCTGGAGTTCGCCTGGGTATCGGAGCCGCAGCCGGTCGTCGAGGCGACGATCACCACGACGAGGAAGACGATCCCTGCCAGGATCCAGACGTCGCACGTGTTGCCGGACCGTCGCGACCACCCGGGCAGGCCTTGGCGCCGGTTGAGTCTCTGTCGCTCAGATCGAACCATAGCCGTGTCCTCCGTTTGCTCTCGCGACCGTCCCGATGAGTCTCCTGCTCGGCCACCATCGAGCATAGACGGGAGCGCATAAGCCCAGCGTCAAGAAATGGTCTATGCTGAAGCACGATCAGCGTCGGGGGGAGGTCATCGTGCGAGGGCGGGGCGGACCGCACGGTCATGCGCATGTCTGTCCGGCCGAGCATGCCGGCTGGCTCGCCGCTCCGGTACGCAAGCTGTTCAACAACCCCGGCCGGATCCTCAAGGGCCTGCCGATTTTGCGCTCGCCTTCTGGATGGTCCATGAGGTAGCCGATAAACCGGCCTTTCTCCGGCGGGTGCACGTCTCCCTACGGGCGGGAGGGAAGTTCCTGCTGGTCGAGCCGAGCATTCATGTATCGACAGCTCAGTTCGCCGATGCTGTGGGCCTTGTCCACGAGGCGGGCTTTGCCCCTATCGCCCGTCCTCGCGTCGGCCTCAGTCGGGCGGCGCTGTTTCGCCGGTCGTAGCCAGCACGACGTCAGGGTCGGGCGGCCGGCCGGTCGCGCGATCAAGATCGCTCAGGGCTCGAGCGGCTGTGGCAGCGATGACGCCTCGGTCGTTTCGCCCAAGCATCTCGACCACAGGCCCCACGACGCTGGCGAGCACACTGTTTCCGCTCGCGAGTTCCCCAAGCACGCGGTGGCTCATCTCCAGATGTCCGCGCGGGGCCGACGGATCGGTGAGCGATCGAAGGACCGGCCTGACGGAGCGAGGCCCGAGCTCGATCAGCCCGGTCGCCGCGAGCCAGCGTAGGTCGGAACTGGGGTCGTCCAGGAGATCCACGAGGGTGTCTACGCTGCCCGGGTCGATGATCGCCCCGAGCGCCTTCGCCGCCTCCCACCGCAGGCTCTTGTCGGAACTCGCGAGAAAGGCCCGCAGCCGAGGCGCGGCGGGATCGCCGACCAGTACGAGAGTCTCTCTGGCCTGCTTCCGCGCCATGCCGTCGCCGCTCTTCAGCCCGTCAAGCAGTCTCTCCAGGTGATCATCCATCGCCGGCCTCTCCTCGTCGTGGGCCCTGTCACCGCGCTACGGCGCCCCGCTCTCAGTCGACGTAGACGACTGTTCCCCTCGGCTCGCGCTCCATCCGGGCGAACTTCGTCTCGTCGTCGATGTAGCCGAAGACCAGCCCGCATTCCATCTGCGAACCCTCGGGGATCCCCGCCTCCCGGGCCAGCACCGCGTTGGCCGGGTTGTTGAGCGCGTAGCAGGGCGAGCGGAGGAAGCACGAGCCCAGCCCCAGTTCGGTCGCCTGGAGGAGCATGTTCTCGACCGCTACGGCGCAGTTCAGTTGCGTGATCGGCATGTCGGTGGGGCCCGACAGAAGGATGACCACCGGACCGCCGTAGAGGGGCATATACCCGGGGAGCGCCGCCCGCTCCATGAGGAAGTCGTTGCCGGAGGCGCGCATCGCTTCCAGCGTCCTTTCGTTGATCCTCCCCATCAGGTCCTTGTTGCGAACGACCGACATGGTGTAGGCGCCGGCGTTCGGGGCCCACTGTCCGGCCTTGATCACCTTGGCGATGTCATCGGCCGAGACCTCTTTGTCCTGGTACGACCGGACGCTCTTGCGTTTGATGACCGCTTCGTCGACGTGCATTCCTGTGTCCTTTCCGAGTCTCTCTCAGTGCCCGGCGGGCACGCTATTCCATTATCCCCGCGATGCACGGCCCCGCCGTCACATGACATTCCCGGGCGAACGCCTCGGGATACTTGGCCCGCAGCGCCTCCAGGTTCGCCTTCTCCACCTCCACCAAGAACCCCGACACCGCCCAGATAGACGCGCTTCTTGTACGCGACGCTGAGAGTGCACCTTGGCCATCATAGTACGATGAAGTACCTAGGTGTAGGCGTCCCCGCATCCATACTGCGCTTTGTTCTCCGAACCGTTTCTGTCTGCGTGCGGAGCTGTAACCAAAGCGTCCCGAGGCCGATGTTAGGCTGCTGCCGAGGACGATCGAGCTCGCCCCGACTGGAACATCGACCAAGGAGGCATACGAGGGATGTTGACCAAAGCGTTCAATGAGCATCGCGTTATCAAACTGGCCGGACTAGGCGTGGCGGTTGCCGGACTGGTGGCCGGAATTACCCTCTCCGGGTCCCCCGGGGGCAACGAGGTCGAAGCCGCGGCCACCAAATCGGTGAAGGGCGTCAAGAACGTCATCGTCATGATCAGCGATGGATGCGGCTACAACCACATCAAGGCCACCGACTACTACACCGGCAAGAAGCCGGCGTACGAGTACTTCCCCGTTTCGTTGGGCATGAGCACCTACGAATACGAGGATACTGGCGCCAAAGTGGTCTATGGCACGACGAAGAACCTGCTGGGCTACGATCCCGTGCTCATGTGGAAGGACTTCACCTACTCCGCGGCTCCGCTCGCGACGGATTCGGCCTCCGCTGCCACGGCGATGGCCAGCGGGATCAAGACCGTCAATGGCGCTATCGGCGTCGATGTCACGGGTGCGCCGGTCAAGTACATCACCCAGCGGGCTGAGGAACTGGGCAAGGCCACCGGGGTCGTCACATCGGTCGAATGGAGCCATGCCACCCCGGCGGGCTTCGTCGCGCACAACACGAGCCGCAACAACTACGCGGCGATCGCCACCGAGATGATCCAGTCGAGCGGGACGGACGTTATCATGGGCGCCGGCAACCCGGACTTCGACGACAACGGCGTCGCTGCAGCCAAGGACGCTAAGTATGTCGGCGGGACGGTGCTCTGGAACGAACTCAAGACCGGGGCGGCGGGCGGCGATGCCAACGGCGACGGTACCCCCGACCCGTGGGCGCTCATCCAGACCAAGGCTGAATTCGAGTCGCTTGCCACGGCGGCAGCCACGCCCGCGCGGGTGTGCGGCACCGCTCAGGCATACACGACCCTGCAGCAAGCACGCAGCGGTGACGGGAACGCGGCTCCTTTCGCGGTCCCGTTCACAAGCACACGTGCCCGATTTGGCCACTATGACCAAGGGTGCCCTGAATGTGCTCGATAACGACATGGACGGCTTCGTTCTCATGATCGAAGGCGGGGCCATCGACTGGGCGTCTCACGCGAACCAGACCGGTCGCACAATCGAAGAAGAGATGGACTTCAACGAAGCAGTCGACGCGGTCATCGCCTGGGTGCAGAAGAACAGCAACTGGGGCGAGACGCTGCTCATCGTCACCGGCGACCACGAGACCGGGGACCTCTGGGGACCGGGATCCGGCATCGTGAACGGCACAGCCAAGTTCGCGCCGATCGTGAACAACGGAAAAGGCAACGTGCCGAGTGTGTCCTGGAACAGCCCTGAGCACACCAACCAGCTGATCCCGCTGTTCGTCAAGGGAGACGCCAGCAGGTTTCTTAGGGACTACGTGCGGGCCACTGACCCCATCCGCGGCGCGTACATCGATAACACCAACCTCGCGGAATCGATCTTCAGAGTCCTGCGGTAGCTGCCCCCTTACGAGTCCGGTGCCGCGAGTGCCGGATCGACGCTCGCGCCTCGGAGGCCGCCCTTGGGCGGCCTCCGGGCTTTTCGGCGTCGCGTCCTGGTCCGGCGTCGCATCTGCCTTTGTCGCTTTTCTGGTGCTTTTAACGGAATCTTCACCGATTTGCACCATGCCATTAACATCCGGTCTTCACTTGAAGGCTAGCGTATTGCCAGGCAAGACAGTGGAACTGCGTGACAAGCAAGAGAAAGGAAACATGCCGTGGCTCCAAGCAGCACCAAGAAGGGTCTCATCTTCCTCATCGCGGTCCTGGTCGTAGCGCTGACGCTGGTGACCGTTGTGGTCGCCGCCTGTGGCGCAGAGGAAGTGACCACCACCACGACGACGACGGCCGCGAACACCACCGCTACCACCGCGACGCCGCCTACGACCGCCACCACCCAGGCTCCGACCACGACGACGGCCGGCCTTTCGGCCTCGCTAGACGGCGCCGGCGCCACCTTTCCCAAACCCCTCTACATCGAGTGGATCGGTGAGTTCCAAGCGGCCAATCCCGGCGTCAAGATCAACTATCAGGGCATCGGTTCTGGTGGCGGCATCGAGCAGTTCACCAAGATGACGGTGGACTTCGGCGCTTCGGACGCCCCCATGAAAGACGAAGAGATCACCGCCGCCGAGACAGCCAGTGGTGCCGAAGTTCTGCACATTCCCACGGTGTTCGGTTCGGTCGTCCTCGCGTACAATGTTCCCGATGCGAAGGAACTCAAGCTCGACTCCGACGTCCTCGCCGCTATATTCCTGGGCGAGATCACCAACTGGAACGATCCCAAGATCGCCGCTCTCAACTCGGGCACGACCCTACCCGACAAGGCCATCCAGGTCGTCCACCGCTCCGACTCCTCCGGCACCACGAACATCTTCACGAGCTACCTGACGAGCGTGAACCAGACGTGGGCCGACACGGTAGGCAAAGGCAAGGAAGTCCAGTGGCCGGCCGGTGTCGGTGGTCAAGGTAACGACGGGGTAGCGGCGGTGGTCCAGCAGCAAGAAGGCTCCATCGGCTACGTCGAACTCTCCTACGCCATCGAATCCAAGCTGACCATGGCCTCTCTCAAGAATGCGGCCGGCAACTTCATCACTCCCAGCCTGGAGTCCACCTCCGCGGCGGCCGCGGGCGCTCAGTTCCCAGAAGACCTGCGCTTCTCGGTGGCGAATAGCCCCAACGCCGACGCCTACCCCATCGTGGGCGCCACCTGGATCCTCGCCTACGACAAGATGACCGACCCGGCCAAGGCCGACGCTCTCAAGGCCTGGCTCATCTGGTCCCTGAACGACGGCACCGCCATCGCGCAGGACCTCGGGTACGCCCCCCTGCCTGACGATCTGAAGGCGAAAGCCCTGGCCAAGGTAGATCAGATCAGCGGAATGTAGCCCGACTGCACTGCAGACCTTAGGATCACCCAGGCCATGAAGCAGAAGGGAGCCAAACCCAGTTTGGCTCCCTCTGCGTCTCCAGTCACGGTGATGCAGTCAAGGTCGACAACAGACCGTTCCAGGCGGCGCGACGGGACCCCAGGCTCGTCCAACCCGCCGCACCCCTCACCACAAGTCCCGTTGGACTCCACCGTTGCTTGTCTACTCGAAATCATCAGAGCCAACGAGGGGCCGCTCACCCGCCGGCAAGTGGCCCTGTGCACGCAGTTGCCGCCCGGCGAAGTCGCGGCGGCGCTGGAGGCCATGTGCGCGGCTGGCCTTCTCCGGCGACTGAACACGGTCATAGAGAGCTACGCGGCTCGCTCCTGATGAGAGGGGCGCCCATGGAGCGAGAGCCGGCTGTGGCAGATACCCAGGCCTGCATCCTACTGGTGGAGGATGACGTGACCATCTCCGATCTCGTCGCCTACAACCTCAGGCGGGCGGGCTATCGAGTCATCCAGCAGTACAACGGCCGGGCTGGTCTCGACGCAGCCCTCACTCAGAGCGTCGACTTGGTCCTGATGGACCTCATGCTGCCCGGTCTGGATGGCATGAGCGCCAGCAGGGAGATAGTGCGGGCGAAGCCGGGAGTCCCCGTGATCATAGTGTCCGCTCTCACCGAGCGGGAGAAGCTTCTGCAAGGGTTCGCGGTAGGTGCTGACGACTACGTGACCAAGCCGTTCGACCTGGATGTCCTGCTTGCCAGGATCTCGGCGAGCCTACGTCGAGCGGCGGCTGGCGTTCATTCTGCGGCCACCATGGTGACCGAGAGAGCAGTAGGGGTAGGCGATCTGGCAGTTGACCCCGATACGCGCTCCCTTCGCACACCCTACGGAGAGGTTTCCCTCACTCCCAAGGAGCACAGCCTTCTTCAGTTGCTGCTCTTGCAGCCCGGGCACCTGTACTCTCGGGAAGAGATCACCGAATCGGTCTGGCACCATCACTACATGCCCTCTTCGCGCACCCTCGACGTCCATATGCGCCGGCTCAGGGATAAGCTTCGCGAGGTGCAGGCCGCCCTCACCGTTCAGTCCGTGCGCGGAGTCGGCTACCGGCTGGCTCCCGTCTGACGGAGAGCGCCAGGACTACAACCAGATGGAGCAGAAGCGCGACTGCCCACGCGGCCACCCAGGGCCAGAACCACAGCTGGTCCGGGGACCGCGAAAGGTTGATGATCGCGAGGTTCCAGCTTCCGATGACGAAGATGAACAGGTGAAGTGAGAATCCCTCGCGCCGCGAGAGCGGCCCGGAGGCGTTGGCGGGGAGCGCTGTCATGACGTTCGCCCTATCAGCATTCGCCAAGTCCTCCAGGACCTCGGCGGCGAGTCAGGGATAAGAACCTCGGCGCGCTCTCTTCTCTTCGTCCATCATCGAGACCTCTCGATCCGCGGTCTGTCCGGCCGCGCTAGGCGGCGTGAGCGAATGCGCACGCTTCCTTCATCTCGACCGCCGCATTGCACGCCGGGCAACTTGCGTCAGAGACACCCCCACCCCCGAACGAGGGCATGAGTGTGGCTCCACAACAGAAGCACAGACTGCTCGGAATAAGGGCGGCGACGAACTGAGCTAGGGTGATGGCGGGAGCAGAATGGCGGGGCAGCGATTCCGACCCTGACGACCCGATCAAGGTATTCATCAGACCTCCAGTCCCCAGCTAGGAGTAACATCTCTGGTCCCAGACTAAGGCTTCGGTCACCCGGCCATGTTAAGCTGAAGTTAAGGCAAAGCAACAAACTCGCACCCCGCCTGCCCGGCGAGCAAGAGATCGGTGGGCTCCGTGGAAGAGGCGGGCTCCACGCCGTCCAGCCGCACGGCCGCCGCTCAGCGGTTGCGCAGATGGTCCCTCGAAAACGCTATTCCATGATCCCCGCGATGCACGGCCCCGCCGTCACATGACATTCCCGGGCGAACGCCTCGGGGTACTTGGCCCGCAGCGCCTCGAGGTCGGCCTTCTCCACCTCCACCAAGAACCCCGACACCGCCATGCCCACCGTGTTCTTCGATGTGCAGTTGCGCGGCACGATGGTGTTGATCACCCCGCCCCGGTCGATCTCACCCGGAACGATCGGGTCGTACTTGGCCCCGTGGTCTATCCCCACCGCTCCGGCGATGATCCGCTCGGTCACGTACGCACCCGCCAGGACCGTCCCTCGCTCGTTGAAGATGGAGACCACGTCGCCGTGCTTGATGCCCCGGGCTGTCGCGTCCTCGGGGTTCATCCACAGCGGGTGGTACTGGTATCCGTCGGAGCCGCGGATCTTGCAGGTGTCGATCTCGCGGAACCAGGTGACGTCGTCGTGCTGCGAGTGGACGCCCCAGCGCGGGTGGTTGCTCATCACCAGCAGCGGATACCTCTTGCTCCGCTCGGTCCCCATGGTCTCCTGGTGAGACTCACCCTCGGCGATCCACTTGGGCACCGGGGGACGCTCGGGGTCGTCGGGGAAGTGCTCGGCCAGGCCCGTGGAGTAGAACTCGAGCTTGCCGGTAGGGGTTTGGAGTGGGTGGCCTTCCGGGTCCTCGTAGAAGTCGATGAGGCCGGCGGGGATGTCCTCCCAACCGGGCTCGGGCGGGACCACGTAGTAGCCTTTCTCGTTGAGTTTCTCCCAGCTGATCTTGTCTGCGACGCCTGAGAATTCCCATCCGGATTTGATGATCTCGGGGATGCTCTGGCCACCGGTGTATTCCTCCAGCAGGCCCAGGTGCTCGGCGATCTTGCAGACCACCTCGTAGTCGCTGCACGACTCACCGAGCGACTCCATGCAACGCGGCTCGGGGTAGAGCATATCCATCTGGCCGCTGAAGACGTCGCTGCCGATATCGTCCTCCTCCAGTTTGGTGTTCACCGGCAGGATGACATCGGAGAAGAGGGCGTCGTTCTCGATCCAAGGATGCTGGCACATCACGAACTCGATGTCGGGATGACGCAGGGCCCGGATGAAGTTGTTGCCGTCGTTCCAGCACGTGATCCAGGAGGGTGAGTCGGTCCAGATCATGTGGATCTTGGAGGCGCCGTCAGCCGGATACTTGTACTGGATGAACTGGTCTTCGCGGTCGCTCCGCATGCCGAAGCGGTTGCCGTACCAGGTGCCCTCGCCGTCGAGGATGAGCTTGGGGACAAGGGTCTTGGGGATGCAGGAGTCGCGCTTCTCTTCTATGGGCGTATCGCCCCGGTATGCCGCGTCCAGGTTGATGCAGACCCGCGGTTTGGGAGCGGCCTGGTTCTCGGGGTCGAGGCCTAGGGCCCACTCGATCATCTTGGCCTGGTTGGCTCCGGGCTTGCCCAAACCCTGCATGGCCAGGCAGAGAACCTGCAGGCGGGCGGGTTCGGTGGAGTAGGGGCCGCGGATGGCCGGACCGCCGTTGCTGATGACGATGGTGGTACGTTTGGATGCCCATTCGTCGGCCAGAGCTTTGATGGTGCGGGCGGGGACCCCGGTGATGGGCGCGGCCCACTCCGGGCTCTTGGCCACCCCGTCTTCGTCGCCCATCACGTACGCCTCGAACTTGTCGACGCCGTAGGCGTGAGTCGCGAGGTATTCCTTGTCGTAGGTGTCCTTGGTGAACCAACGGTGGGCGATGGCCAGATAGAGGGCGGCGTCGGTGTTGGGAAGAATCGGGGATCCACTTGTCGGCGTGGACGGCGTTGCCGTAGTTGCAGTCGGGGGCGATGTAGATCTGGCGGATGCCGAGTTCGGTCCACCAGTAGTTGAACCGGCTCACGAGCTGTCCGCCCCAGCCCCAGGGGGTGGTCTCCGGATCGCAGCCCCAGAATAGGAGGAGCTCCGCGTTCTTGGAGATGTCGTAGAGCAGGTTCTTCTGCGGTAGCTGCTGGCCGATATACTCGCAGCCCCACACGTGCTTGGCCCCCCAGTACCAGCCTTCCCAGCTATCGGCGTTGCGGACCTGGTGGGTGTAGCCTCCGAACAGGTCCAGCAGCTTGCGTCCGCAGCCGTGGGGGCCGTGGACGGTCTTGTTCTCGCCGTGCTGGTCGTTCTGGTAAAGGATGGCGGTGGCGCCGTAGGTCGCCTTGACCCGGAGCATCTCGCTGGTGACGATGTCCAGCGCCTCGTCCCAACTGATGCGCACGTACTTGCTCACGCCCCGGTTCTGGATATTGCGCCCGCCGGGGCCCACAGACCCCGCGGCGCCACCCGGATCGAAATCGACGCGCTTCATGGGAAAGCGGATGCGGGCCGGAGAGAACACCCGCTTCTTGTAGCCGATGCTGAAGGGAGGGGGAAGCGTCTTGTCGCCGGGATCGAAGGTCTTGCCCCGCGCGTGCATGACCCAGGGCTTGACCTCTTCCTTGGTGTATTGGTCGTAGAAACGGGCGGGGCGGATGCGTAGGACTTTGCCGTCCTTGACGTCGACGGAACAAGCGTTGCCCCCCCAGGGGACCCCGATGAAGCACATGTCGCGGACGATTGTGCGCTCTCCGGACTCGTTCACCGGACCTTTGAACTCGAACGACTCGTCCACGGCCTCTCCTCTCGACGCGTTCCGGTCTCCATCAGACCTTCGGCCATCATAGTACGAGCGGGGCCGGGAGTGCAGAGCCCGCGCACCCTGTAGGGACCAGGCAGGCTGCGAAGCCACTAAGAGCCACCAGGCCCTCGGCCCGCTCATGTCCACCCTCCGCCGGCCGGGACTGACTGTGCGTCCCCCCTGGAATGAAGTGGACTCGACAGGAGCCACGCCATTTCCGGGGATTTCCATGCTTCTTGGCGGCGCCGCCAACGACTGCCATTGACATAAGTCCTTCCCGCGCATAGCATGAAGCTACCAGCCCTGTGTCCCTATTGTGTCCCCAGAGGTGGCTCATGGCCAGAATCACGAAACGGCTTGTGGATAGCCTGAAGCCGGATCCGAGCCGCGAGATCTACGTGCCCGACGACGAAGTCCCCGGTTTTGGCATCCGCTTGAGACCGTCCGGAGTGGCTTCGTACGTCGTCCGCTACCGGACCCTGGCCGGAGAGTCTCGACGCCTGACCCTCGCTCGGGTGGGCGTGCTCTCGCCGGAGGAAGCGAGGCGAATGGCCCAACGCCACCTGGCCGCCGTAGCCGCGGGGGCCGACCCGGCTCGGGAGAAGCGCGAGATCCGGCAAGCGCCCACACCCGAAGTCACCCAAGTCCAACACGGCATCGACGGGCTCCGGCAGTTCAAGTTGTTCGCGGCCCTCGAAGACGAAGATTTCGAAGCGATCGCGCATATCGCGCGCGTCCGGGAGTTCGGCGTCGCGGAAAAACTGACCACCGAGGGCGGGCCCGCCGATCAACTGTACCTCTTCGTCAAAGGCCAAGCGGCTATCAAGGTGCGTGGCGCGGACGGCCGCCAAGTGCTTATCGACGAACTGGGCCCCGGCGATGTGCTCGGCTGGGGAGCCATCACCGAGCCGCACGTATACACCGCGTCCGCCTGGACCACCCGGCCGTCCGACGTGATCGTCATCGACGGCAAGCGCCTACGCGACCTGTGCGAGGCCAACAAGCGGATCGGCTATCAGGTAGCCAAGAGCATCGGCGAGGTGATCTCCAAACGGTTCGGTCGAGTCGTTTCGGGGCAGGGCGGTCACGCGATCGTCGGTCGCGAGATGGACGAACTCCATCAGTTCAAGATCTTCGCCGAGCTGGACGTGGGAGATCTCGATGCAATAGCGCGGATCGCCTACGTACGGGAGTTCGCGTCCGGCGAGGAGCTGACCTCGGAGGGAGCGCCGGCCGAGCAGCTGTACCTCTTCCTCAAGGGGAAAGCCGCTGTGACCATGCGTGGCTCGGATGGCGGCCAGGTATCTCTGTTCGATCTGGGACCGGGAGAGCTGCTCGGCTGGGGAGCGGTGATGGAGCCGCATCTGTACACGGCCTCCGCGCGCACCATCGAGCCGTCCGAGCTTATCGTGATCAACGGGAACGATCTTCGGGAGCTCTGCGAAGCCAACACGCGCATCGGTTATCAGGTGGCCAAAGGCGTGGGCGAGGTTATATCCAAACGCTTCGGGCAAGCCGTCGGCGGTGCCGGCGGGCCCGTTCTCGGAGGACAAGGCATCGAGGGGCTTCATCAGTTCAACATCTTCGCGGAGCTCGAGCCCTCGGACCTCGATGAGATCGCACGCATCGCGCGCGTCCGCACGTACGGACCGGGCGAGGAGCTGACCTCGGAGGGGGCGCCGGCGGAGCAGCTGTACCTCTTCCTCAAGGGCAAGGCGGCGGTGAAGGTCTGCGACCCGAGGGGCTGCCAGATCCTCATCGACGAGTTGGGCCCCGGCGAGGTCCTCGGCTGGGGAGCCGTGACCGAGCCCCACATCTACACCGCTTCGGCCTGGACCACCGAGCGGGCTGAGCTGATCTGCGTCGACAGTAAGGATCTCCGGGATCTCTGCGAAGCCAACAAGCGCATCGGCTATCAGGTGGCCAAAGGCATCGGCGAGGTGATCTCCAAGCGGTTCGGGCGGGCCGTGGCCGGGCGAAGCGGGCAGGCCCTGGGCGGGCATGGGATCGACGAACTCCATCAGTTCAAGATCTTCGCGGAGCTCGACCTCGGCGACCTGGACGCCATAGCCCGCATCGCCTACGTGCGGGAGTTCGGCGTCGGCGAGGAGCTGATCGTAGAGGGCGCTCCGGCCGAACAGCTCTACCTCTTCCTCAAAGGCAGGGCGATGGTCAAGGTATGTGGGGCCGATGGCTGCCAAGTCCCGATCGACGAACTCGGACCGGGCGAGCTGCTCGGCTGGGGAGCGGTGATGGAGCCGCACGTATACACCGCGTCCGCCTGGACCACCGAGCCGTCCGAGCTGATCATCGTCAAGGGCCAGGATCTCCGCGATCTCTGTGACTCGAACAAGCAGCTTGGCTACGCGGTGGTCAGAGGCATCGGCGAGGTGATGTCCACCCGCTTCGGCCAGGCCGTCAGAGGGCACGGCATCGACGAACTGCACCACTTCAAGATCCTCAAGGACCTCGACTTCGCGGACCTCGACGCGATCGGGCGCATAGCCCGGGTCCGCGAGTTCGAAGCCGGAGAGCTGCTCACCACAGAGGGGGCGGCGGCGGACGGGCTCTACCTCTTGCTCAACGGAAAGGCGGCGGTCAAGGTCCGCGACCCAGACGGCCGCCAGGTGCTCATCGACGAAGTGGGGCCCGGAGACATCCTCGGCTGGTCGGCCGCGATGGAGCCCTACATCTACACCGCGTCTTCCTGGGCGACGGAGCGGTGCGAGGCGATCGTCGTGAACGGCGACGGGCTGCGCGATCTCTGCGCGGCGAACAAGCACCTGGGCTACCAGGTGACGAAGGGCATCGGCGAGGTCATCTCTCGGCGCTTCGGGCGAGCCATCGGGGTGCGCGGCGATCTGAGGGCGAAAGATGTCCGCGCTTTCGGCGGGCCGGAGCGGGTGGTCTGGGACAACGGCGAGTTGCAGCTCACGACCCAGGCGGTGCTCATGGACATGGGCACCGACAGCCCCGAGGTCATCCCGCTCGAAGCTCTGCTTGGGGTCGATGTGGAGAACAACTGCGTCGTCTTCCGCCTGCACGACGGCGACATCTGTTCGCCCCCGCTCGACGGCGCCGAGCAACTGGCGGCTCTGACCCACGACGAGATGCTACGCACCCGCTACGCACAGCGGCGCAAGGACTACTACCTCGGGTGAACACATGCATACCATCACCGATCGCCGAGAACTGACCAAAGGGGACATGATCTCCATCACGGTCGAGGCCCCCGCCATCGCCCGCAAGATCCACCCGGGGCAGTTCATCATCCTGCGCGTCAACGAGACCGGGGAGCGCACCCCGCTGACGGTCGCCTACAAGGACGAGGTCCACGGCACCATCACCATCATCTTCCAGGTGCTCGGCAAGACCACGGCCATGCTCGCCTCGCTCAAGGTAGGCGATGCCATCAAGGACCTGGTGGGCCCCTTGGGCTGCGACGAGCGCTTCACCAAAGTGGGCACCGTCGTCGGTATCGGCGGCGGTTCGGGCATCGCCGTTCTTCATCACATCATGCAGGGCGCGAAAGAAGCGGGCAACTCGCTCATCGCCATCGTCGGCGCCCGGGAGAAGGCTCTGCTCATCTTGGAAGACGAGATGGAGGCTCTCTGCGACCGGGTGCTCGTGACCACCGACGACGGCAGCTACGGCATGCATGGCCTGGTGACCGACGCTCTCTCCAGCTTGGTCGAGGAGCAGGTGCACGTGGACCAAGTGATCGCGGTGGGCCCCCTCATCATGATGCGGGCGGTGTGCGACATGACCCGGCTCTACCAGATCCCCACTCTCGTCAGCCTGAACCCCATCATGGTGGACGGGACCGGCATGTGCGGGGGTTGCCGGGTGACGGTTGGGGGCGAGACCCGCTTCGCCTGTGTTGACGGGCCGCACTTCGACGGGCACAAGGTGGACTTCGACGAGCTCATCCAAAGAAACAGCATGTATTCCCGGGACGAGCGCACCTCGCTTCTTACCTCCATAAGGATCCGGTGAGGCGGGTATGGGAAGCAAGACCGAGACCGAGGCCAAGAGCCTCCTTGCGGGCGCCGAGCTTTCCACGTTCTGCCCGCACTGCTACCAGGCGCTGAACGTCTTCGATCCAGCCACCAGGCAGATCTGGGTACGGCTGATGGTTTCCGCCGATGGCCAGACGGGCGAGTTGCTCCTCAGCCCCAAGTTCGACGTCTTCGAGCGGCAGGTGAGCATAGAGCTGCTCGAGGGACGGATGGTCAACGACGTGTCCTGTTCCCACTGCGGACGCTCGCTCGTCGAGCAGCGCACCTGCGAGGAGTGCGGCGCGCCTGCGGCGCGTCTGGTGATCTACGCGCAATCCAGACTGGTCGACTTCTCCATCTGCACGACCGTGGGCTGCCACTGGCATGGCATGTCGCGGGCCGACCAGGCTCGGATCAAACCCAAAGTGCTCCGCCAGAAGAAGCCCGAGCAGGACGCCATGCTGCGCGTTCGTAACTTCAACGAGGTCTCCTACGGATTCGACCGGGAATTGGCGATCGTCGAGGCGACCCGCTGTCTGGACTGCAAGAAGCCGGCGTGTGTGGCCGGCTGTCCGGTCGAGGTGGATATCCCGGGCTTCGTCCGCCTCATCAAGGCAGGCGAGTTCGTCGAGGCGGCCCGGCTTATCAAGCAGAAGAACGCGCTGCCCGCGGTATGTGGCCGGGTGTGTCCCCAGGACGACCAGTGCGAGAAGCTCTGCCTGCTCGGCAAGAAGGAAGAACCGGTCGCCATCGGCAACCTGGAGCGGTTCGCGGCCGACTTCGAACGGGAGACGGACGCGGTCTCTATCCCCCGCAAAGCCCCGGCGACGGGTAAGCGCATCGCGGTGGTGGGCAGCGGTCCGGCCGGCCTCACCATGGCCGCCGACATGGTGGCCAAAGGTCACTCCGTCACCGTGTTCGAGTCCCTCCACAAGGCGGGCGGGGTCCTGGTCTACGGCATCCCCGAGTTCCGGCTGCCCAAAGCGATCGTGGAGGCTGAGATCGACTATCTGCGGCGCCTGGGGGTCAAGGTCGAGATCAATTCCATCGTGGGCCGGCTCTACACCATCGAGGAACTGTTCGCTTCCGGGTACGACGCGGTGTTCATAGGTACCGGGGCGGGACTGCCGGTGTTCATGAAGCTGCCCGGCGAGAACCTCTGCAACATCCTCTCCGCGAACGAGTACCTCACGCGCGTGAACCTGATGAAGGCCTATGCTTTTCCGGACTACGACACCCCGGCTCCCAGGGGCCGGCAAGTGGCCGTGCTGGGAGCCGGTAACGTCGCCATGGACTGCGCGCGCACTGCTGTGCGCATGGGTAGCCGAGAGGTCTCCATCGTGTACCGGCGTACGCGGGACGAGATGCCGGCCCGCACCGAGGAGATCGAGCACGCGGAGCAAGAGGGGATCAAATTCCGCTTCCTCACCAATCCCATCCGCTTCATCGGGGACGACCGCCGCTGGGTCAAGCAGATGGAGTGCGTCCAGATGCAACTGGGCGAGCCCGACGCCTCCGGCAGACCCAGGCCGATCCCCAAAGCGGGATCCAACTTCCTCATGGACGTCGACATGGTCATCGTCGCCGTGGGTGCGGGGCCCAACCCCGTCTTGTTCTCCGGTTCGTGCGGCCTCGAGCGAAACTCGAAAGGGTACATAGCCACTCACACGGCTTCGGGCCGTACCAGCGTGCTCCGTGTCTGGGCGGGCGGCGACATCGTCACCGGCTCGGCGACGGTCATCCTGGCGATGGGTGCGGCGCGCCAGGCGGCCAATGACATGCATGAGTACCTGACGAGCGGATCCGAGGAGTGGACCGCGAGCCTGCCCACCCTTTGCCCAAGCTGATCGAGACGGCTGGTCGCTTCGCGTGGTGACGCGCGGGGCGGCGTTCGGGCGCGTCCCCCGGGTGGGGTCTGCGCCGGCCGGGGGAATTGACACGGCCATGCCTGTTCCAATACCGTTGCAGGGACGATGCACCCCGTACTGTTGAACTTCACCCTGGGCGGCACCGAGGTGGCGCTCGGGGCCTACAGCACCGTCTACGTTATCGCGTGGGCGGTGGCGCTGGCGCTCGGCGCGGTGATCGCCCGGCGGCGAGGCTTGCCATGGCGCCGGGCCCTTCTGTTGTACGGTGGGGCCCTCGTCGTCGGGATCGTGGGCGCCCGGCTACTCGACTTGGCGACCAACTGGGGCGTTTACGCTGAGGACCCGGCGCAGATCCTTGGCCTCCAGTTCCGCGGGTTCTCCCTCTACGGCGGGCTTATCCTGGCCCTTGCGGCGGGCGCGTTACTGTCATGGGCGCTCCGCCTCCCGCTCTGGAAGCTGGCGGACAGCGCCGTGCCTGCGATCGTCGCCGGTATCGTCCTCATGCGGACCGGCTGCTTTCTAGAAGGCTGTTGCTTCGGCACCGTGACGTCGCTGCCCTGGGGCGTCGCGTTCCCCACGGGCAGCCCGGCGTGGAACTGGCAACTGGTCTCGGGGCAGAGCGGTTTGTTGGGATTCACCGGGCTCGTCCACCCCGTCCACCCCACCCAGATCTACGAGATGATCGCCGCGCTCGTATTCGGCGGTCTGGCCGTATGGTTGATGCTCAGGCGGCGCCCGGCCGCCCCCGGCGCATTGCACGTCGCCCCAGGCGCGCCCTTTCTCGTGTTCGCTCTGGGCTTCACGCTCTTCCGGGTGGCCGAATACTTCCTTCGTCCCCGCTCACTCACGGCGACGGAGCCCAGTTGGTTCTATCCGGTCCTCTATGCCGCTATCATCGCTGCCTTGGCCGCTCTACTGATCTGGAGGACGATGCGGAGTGGAGTCGATCAGACCGATCTTCAAGATAGGGCACGGCCCGTCGAGTAGTCACACCATCGGGCCGGGGCGGGCCGCGGCGATCTTCGCGGGCTGGAACCCGACCGCGGCCGGTTTTCGCGCCACCCTCTATGGCAGCCTGGCCCTGACCGGACGGGGTCACGGCACCGACCAAGCCATCTGCAAGACTCTCGCCGGCAGCCAGGTAGAGGTGATGTGGCGTCCGGATACCCAGTTGCCCATGCACCCCAACGGGATGGTGCTCGAGGCCTTCGATGCGGCCGGTCACGAGGGCTGGGCGCCGGGGCCGCGGAGTGGGCGAGCTACTCGGTGGCCGGTATCCGGACCGTGAAGGTGGAACCCGACCCAAGCGTGCTCGCGACCTCCACCTTGCCGCCGTGCCGCTCGGTCACGTGGCGCACGATGCTCAGGCCGAGACCGGTCCCCCCGGTCTCCCGCGAGCGCCCCTTGTCCACCCGGTAGAAGCGCTCGAAGATGCGCCTTTGGTCGGCGACCGGGATGCCGACTCCGTCGTCCTGCACGGTGAGCACGACCCAGGGTCGCCCGCCCCCGTCTCCCTCGACGCGTATCCGCACCGCGATGTGTCCCCCGGGCTCGGTGTAACGGATGGCGTTGTCGAGGAGGTTTCGGATGAGAGTGCGGAGCGCGACTTCATCTCCCAGGACGGTCGAGCCGGAGGCGACGTCGACCGCTACTTCCTGGTTCTTTGCCTGGGCGAACAGCAGTAGTTCGGCCACCGTCTCCTCGACCAGCCGACCGAGATCGACGAGGACGAAGTCGCTCTCGACTTCGCTGCCCGGTTCCTCGAACTGCGAAAGCGTGAGCAGGTCGCTGGTCAGGTCGGTCAAACGGCCGATCTCGGCCGAAAGCCGATCGACGAACACCGCCGCCTGCTCTGGGTCCTCATGAATGGCGTGTTTCAAGGTTCCGGCGAGGAGCGAGAGCCCGGCCAGCGGAGTCTTCAACTCATGGGAGACGTTAGTAGCGAAGTCGCGCCGGATGCGATCAGTCGCGAGGCGTGCCGTCTCGTCACGGATCACAAAGAGGGTCTGGCCCGGCCGGCCAGCGGCACCTTCAGCAGCATGCAGCGGTATGACCTCCACGGCCACGAAGCGCTGGCCGGGCAACTCGACGATCTCGGCGATGGGGCCGCCGGTCTCGCGCGACTTGTCCGCGAGCGCACGTGCAGGGAAGGCGCGGGCGGCCACGACAAATGGAGATCCCTCGGCATCCTCCAGGGGGGCCCTCAGGATGCGCTCCGCGGCCGGGTTGGCGCGAACCAAACGGCCATCCGCATCGACCACCACGACGCCTTCGCTCATGGCGCTCAGCACCTGCCCGGACCGTTCTTTCTCCGTGGCAAGCTGGTCCACCTGGGTCTCCAGTTGAGAAGCCATGTCGTTGAGCGAGCCGGCCAGATCGCCCAGTTCGTCGTTACGGCGGACGCTCGTCCGGTAGCTCAGTTCGCCCGCGGCCACCCGCCCAGTCATCTCCTGGAGGCGTTGGACCGGGCGGGTTATCGATCTGGTGAGCAGATAGGAGACGGCCAGGGTGGGCAAGAGCAGGACCGCCCAGACGATCAGTGGCACCCGCCACGCAGCGGCCACCATGGCGTCGACGCGGCTGGCGGGCAATGCCGTTCGCACCACTCCTTCGGACCAGGAGGCGTCGCTTTCGGGGAGCGGGGTGGCGACGTAGACCTCCTCTTGCTTGAGAGTCGCCGACTCCCGCCGTGCCCGGCCCTCGTGGCCAGCGAGCGCCTGGGCCACCTCGGTGCGGTTGGCGTGGTTGTCGAGCGTGGCGGGGTCGACCTGAGAGTCGGCCAGCACTGTTCCGTCATGGGCGATGAGGGTAAGGCGGAGGCCACCGGCGTCTCCGGCTTTGTCGGTGAGCGCCTGTAAATACGCGGCGTCGCCGCCCACCGAGGCCGAGGCTTCCTGCTCGAGGACGGCGGCGAACTGCTGCGCCTGTAGGGACATGTCGTCCTGGAGCCTGTCGAGGTACACGCCTCGCAACGCCAACGCCGCCACCAAAGCGACGATTCCCGCGAAGACCAGCGTGGTGAGGGCGAAGGCGATGGGCAGCTTGTAGCGCAGGCGCATGGCTCAGGTCCTCATAGCCGGTCGACTGTCTGTCCTACGTCGCCGGCGACAGGGGCGAGCCGGTAGCCGACGCCGCGCACTGTCTGCAGCTCGACGCCCGCGCCCACTCGCTCAAGTTTGGCGCGCAGGCGGCGGATATGGACGTCCAGGCTGCGCGAGGCGGGCGCGTAGCGCTGGTGCCACACCCGCTCCACGATCTCCTCGCGGGGAAACAGGTGTCCAGGGTGGGACAGCAGGAGTTCGAGCAGGTCATACTCCTTGGGGTTGAGGGTCAGCTCTCCGTTTGGCCCGCGCGCGGTGTGGGCATCGCGATCGAGGGTCAGGTCGCCGGTGCTGATACTCCCGCCGCCAGAGCCGCCGCCCGCTGTGCCGGGGCCGACGGAGATGCCGGCGGGGGCGCGCCGCAAACGGGCGTGAATACGAGCCAGCAATACATCCAGGTCGAAGGGCTTGGTGATGTAGTCGTCGGCGCCCAGTTCGAAGCCTTCGAGGATGGTCTCGCGCTCGCTGCGCGCGGTGACCATGATGATAGGGAGGGCCGGCTTCCGCCGGACGATCTCCCGGCTGACCGCCATCCCGTCGAGACCCGGAAGCATGAGATCCATCAGGACCAGGTCGATGGATTGGGCGAGGGCTGTCTGCAGACCGGCCCGGCCGCTGTGCTCCTGGAGCACGTCATAACCGGCCCGCCTCAAGTTGTAGGCGACCAGATCGGAGATGGTCGGATCGTCCTCGACCAGCAGGATGCGCTTCTTGTCCGGCTCAGCCATCGCCCCTCGTCTGCTGACGCCATTCGGCCGCAGCCCGGCCGTAGCATCCTAACAATAGCAGCAGCGGGCCCGCGGAGAATTAACCTCGCTTTAACCGTGCGTTAACAACGACCCTCGCCCCTACGGCTACTCTTCGGGCCAGAACCCTGAATAGGCCAAGAGGAAACTCAGAAGAAGTGAAAGCGAGGAAGACAGGGATGACTTTAAGAAGCAAACGCACCGGCTTGATCGCCGTCCTGGCTGTGGCGCTCATCGTGATAGTCGCTCTCGGTGTCGTGGCTGCAGGATGCGGTAGCAGCGAGCTCCCCAGCGCAGGCGGCAGCGCGACGACCGCAGCGAGCACCGGAACGTCCGGCGGTGCGTCGGCTGCCTCCTTGAACGGCGCCGGCGCCACCTTTCCCAAACCCCTCTACATCGAGTGGATCGGTGAGTTCCAAGCGGCCAATCCCGGCGTCAAGATCAACTATCAGGGCATCGGTTCTGGTGGCGGCATCGAGCAGTTCACCAAGATGACGGTGGACTTCGGCGCTTCGGACGCCCCCATGAAAGACGAAGAGATCACCGCCGCCGAGACAGCCAGTGGTGCCGAAGTTCTGCACATTCCCACGGTGTTCGGTTCGGTCGTCCTCGCGTACAATGTTCCCGATGCGAAGGAACTCAAGCTCGACTCCGACACCCTGGCCGCTATCTTCCTGGGCGAGATCACCAACTGGAACGATCCCAAGATCGCCGCTCTCAACTCGGGCACGACCCTACCCGACAAGGCCATCCAGGTCGTCCACCGCTCCGACTCCTCCGGCACCACGAACATCTTCACGAGCTACCTGACGAGCGTGAACCAGACGTGGGCCGACACGGTAGGCAAAGGCAAGGAAGTCCAGTGGCCGGCCGGTGTCGGCGGTCAAGGTAACGACGGGGTAGCGGCGGTGGTCCAGCAGCAAGAAGGCTCCATCGGCTACGTCGAACTCTCCTACGCCATCGAATCCAAGCTGACCATGGCCTCTCTCAAGAACCAGGCCGGCAACTTCATCACTCCCAGCCTGGAGTCCACCTCCGCGGCGGCCGCGGGCGCCCAGTTCCCAGAAGACCTGCGCTTCTCGGTGGCGAATAGCCCCAACGCCGACGCCTACCCCATCGTGGGTGCCACCTGGATCCTCGCCTACGACAAGATGACCGACCCGGCCAAGGCCGACGCTCTCAAGGCCTGGCTCATCTGGTCCCTGAACGACGGCACCGCCATCGCGCAGGACCTTGGGTACGCCCCCCTGCCCGACGACCTCAAAGACCCTGGCCGTTGCCAAGGTGAATGCAATCGGCAGTAAATAGCCCCGCTCCGGCGCCGCCTGTCGGCGGCGCCACTGAGGCCTCGCTCGTAGGAGGCGGCCGCCAAGCCCCCGGACCGGGGGCCTGGCGGCGCACGGGGGTCGGCCGTTGGGCCGACCCCCTCTTTGCCACCCTCGCCGCTCTCTGCGGCGTGCTGGTCCTCCTGGTCCTGGCCTATATGGTCATCTCGACCACCGGTACCGCCCTCCCGGTCTTCAGGTCGCAGGGCATATCCTTCGTCACCAGCACCGATTGGGATCCCAATCAGGGACAGTTCGGAGCGCTGGCGTTCATCTACGGGACCATAGTCACCTCAGCGATTGCCCTGATCATCGCTGTGCCGCTCAGCATCGGAGTGGCCCTTTTCTCCACTGAATACGCTTCGAAGCGCGTGCGCGGCCCCCTTATCTACGCGGTGGATCTACTTGCGGCGGTCCCCAGCGTCATCTACGGCTTGTGGGGAGTTTTCGTGCTGCTTCCGCTCTTTCTGCAGCCGGTGGCCGACTTCCTTGCCAAGTACCTGGGTTGGATCCCCATCTTCAAGGGGCCGGCGTCGGGACTATCGTACTTTGGGGCGGGCATTATCCTCGCCATCATGATCACCCCGATAATCACCGCGCTCACCCGGGAAGTCCTCGCCACGGTTCCAACCGCGGACCGTCACGCGGCCTTCGCTCTGGGGGCGACCCGGTGGGAGATGATCCGCGCCGCCGTCCTGCCAAGGAGCCGGGCGGGGATCGTGGGTGCCACCATGCTGGGGCTGGGAAGGGCCCTGGGTGAGACGATCGCCGTGGCGCTGCTTGTCGGGTCGGTGGCCAAGGTCGACGCCTCGGTCGTACGTCCCGGCTATAGCATGGCGGCGGTCATCGCCAACACCTTCTCCGAGGCCACGGGAGAGCACATACGGGCCCTGGTCGGGATCGGTGTGGTCCTCTTTGTCATGACGGTCATCATAAACATGGCCGCCCGCGCCATCGTGTGGAGGTTCAACCGCATATGAGCGTGGTCGATCGCTGGCCTGAAGGCAGAGTGGGGCCGGGCGTGTCGCTGCGCGATTGCCGGCCGGCCCGGCGCCGGGTCTGGAGGAACCGGCGCAATACCGTCCTCATCGTTCTCGCCACGTTGTTCGTCCTCGTAACGGTGGGCATGATCCTCGTCTACATTGCGCTCAAGGGCATCCAGACGATGAACTGGGAGTTCCTCACCAGTTCCCAGCCCTTCAGCCTTCGCCGGTCGGGGGGCGGCTTCCTGAACGGGCTCATCGGTACCGCGATAATGGTGGGCGTCGCCGCCGTTGTCTCCGTACCCCTCGGCATCCTCGGGGCCGTCTATCTGGTTGAGTACGGCAAGGGCAACTGGCTGGCCAAGCTCATCCGCTTCTTCGCCGACGTCATGACCGGTGTGCCCTCGATCTTCGTCGGGCTGTTCGTGTATACCGCGATGGTTGTGAACTTCGGGTTCAGCGCCCTCATGGGCGCCGTCGCCCTCGCCATCATCATGATGCCCATCGTCCTTCGCTCGACCGAAGAGATGCTCAAGCTGGTCCCCTCGGAGTTGAAGGACGCCAGCTACGGTCTCGGGGCCGCGAAGTGGCAGACGGTCACCAAGGTGATCATCCCGTCCGCCGCTCCCGGCATCACCACCGGAGTCATGCTCGCCATCGCCCGCGCGGCCGGCGAGACCGCGCCTCTGCTTCTTACCGCCCTCGGCTCGATTCAACTGACGGCCAAACTTTGGGGTGAGCCCATCCAGGCGCTCTCCCTGGCCATTTTTGACGGGGCTCGCAACCCGTTTGCGGCTGGACAAGCGCGCGCCTGGGCGGGAGCGCTCGAACTCATTATCATCATCCTGGTCCTGACCGTGCTGGCTAGGGTTATCACCTCAAGGAGCCGATTGTCCCGATGAACGCCGTACCCCCAGCCGTAGAGAACCCGGTCTTCAGTGTGCGGGATCTCAACATGCACTACGGCAGCAACCTGGCTCTCAAGGACGTCACCATGGACATCCGGCCAAAGAAGATCACCGCGATCATCGGCCCCTCCGGCTGCGGCAAGAGCACGCTCATCCGCTGCTTCAACCGGATGAACGAACTCATCCCCAGCGCTCGGGTATCCGGCCAGGTGCTGTATCACGGCGAAGACATCTACGGGCCGGGCGTGGATCCCGTCATGGTCCGGCGGCATATCGGTATGGTGTTCCAGCGCCCCAACCCCTTCCCCAAGTCGATCTACGACAACGTGGCGTTCGGAGCGAAGATCAACGGATACAAGGGAGATATGGACGAGCTGGTGGAGGGCTCGTTGCGCCGGGCCGCCCTCTGGGACGAGGTGAAGGGCCAGCTCAAGAAGAGCGCCCTCGATCTCTCCGGCGGACAGCAGCAGCGGCTCTGCATAGCCCGGGCGATCGCGGTGGAGCCGGACGTCATTCTCATGGACGAACCCGCCTCAGCTCTGGATCCTATCGCCACCGTGCGCATAGAGGACCTGATGCAGGAACTCAAGCAGGACTATTCAATCATCATCGTGACTCACAATATGCAGCAGGCAGCGCGGGTCTCGGATGAGACGGCCTTTTTGTACACCGAGGTGGACGAGGCGACATCGGCGCGCTGGGGGATCCTGGTCGAGTTCGGCGAGACCGGCCAGATCTTCACCAAGCCGCACGACAAACGGACGGAGGACTATGTTTCGGGCCGCTTTGGATAGGCGGACCGCCAAGGGAAGGTTGGAGCGATGAGGGACGCATTTCACAGAGAACTCGAGGCTATCGATCAGGAGATCGTGGCCATGGGCGCCGTCGTCGAGCGCAGCACTCAGGACGCGACGAGGGCATTGGTCGAGTGCGACCGGTCGCTTGCGCAGAAGGTCCGGGACGGAGACGATGAGATCGACCGGATGTTCCTGGACATCGAGAAACGGTCGCTGACCCTTCTCGCCCAGCAGGCGCCCGTCGCCGGGGATCTGCGGCTGATAGTCGCGATCCTGCGCGTCGTCAACGACCTGGAGCGGGTGGGTGACCTAGCCTACAACATAGCCAAACTGGTGCAACTGGAGGACTTCTGCGAGCCGGGGCCCAAAGCCATCCATGGCTTGGTCGCGGATCTCGGCCAGGCCGCGGGGCATCTCATCGGGAAGGCGATCGACGCCTGGGCGGCCAAGGACGAAGCCCTGGCGGCCGACCTTGCCCGCGAGGACGATCGGATCGACGAACTCCACGCGCAGCTCATACACCGTCTGCTCGAACTGAACGACCAGGCCAGTGTGGGACCGGCGATACGCCTGGCGATGGTGGGCCGCTACTTCGAACGCATCGGCGATCACGCCGTCAACATGGGCGAACGGGTCCGCTACTTCGTCACCGGCGACGAGGAGCATCTGGGCTAGGAGCCCCGTCCGCGAGCCGGTGAGCGTGCCGAGCAGCGGCGGCGACATCAACGTGGGCGCGCGTCGCGCACGCTCAAGTTCACCACGCGCCGTCTGCCGTCTCTCGCCGTCCAAACGATGCGGCCATCCGCAGAAGCTCGATCACCTCGTCGTCGCTCGTCTGCGAGAAGTCGACGTACCACTGGCCGACGCCGAAGAACGGCTCGGGCGTCATCACGCACACGGCTTCGTCCACCTCCCGCTCCAGATCGAGACAGGTGGAGCGGGGCGCGGTGGGCACGGCCATCGTGATCCAACCGGGGCGGTGAGCTTCGAGCGAGCGGATGGCCGTCCGCATACTTGCCCCGGTCGCCAACCCGTCGTCCACGAGGATGACCGTCTTGCCGATCAGGTCCAGGGGAGCCGATCGTCCTCGATACACGCGCTCCCGACGTTCCAATTCGACGTGTTCCCGCGCCGCGACAGCGTCGATATCCGCCTGGCCCAGTCCGGCCGCCTGCACCACATCGGGATTGAGGACCCTCACTCCCCCGCTCGCGATGGCCCCGAAAGCCAGTTCCTCCTGCCCCGGAACCCCCAGTTTTCGGACTACGTACACGTCGAGCGGGGCGTCGAGCGCCTTCGCGACCTCGAAGGCCACCACCACTCCTCCCCGGGGGAGTCCCAGCACGATGAGATCGTTTCGGCCCTCGTATCTGGCGAGGCTCTTTGCAAGAACCCGCCCCGCATCTGTGCGGTCGGCGAATACGCGCATGGTCCGATCCTCCTCGTCCCACCCGCTCAGCAGCCTTACTTGGCGGCGAGCGCCTCCATGTCCTTCCGCCAGCCTTCAGGGCCGGCGTGGATCACCCGACCCTTGAAGCGGGCCCGCAGGCTCACGAGAAAGGCGAGAAACTGAGCCGCGATCGCGAGATCCGAACGTTCGCCGGTGAGCATCTCCGGCGGCCCGTAGAGCGCTTCTTTCGAGAACTGAGGAGCGCAGAGCAGCCGGGAGACCAGCGCCGGCATCTCGTCGCCTCCGGCGAAGTAGTAGGTGGCGCGGTCTTCTCCGGTGAGCGCCTCGAGGAACCAGATCCCATTCTTACCCGCGAGCAGCCAGAGAAGGCCCTCACCGGCCTCGGTCGTCTCCCTGGAGCAACCCAGCCAGGTGGACGCAGATCCGGCCCAGTCGAGCAAGAACTCCCCCTCTTCCTTGCGGAGGCAGCCGGCCAGCCAGGTCCTGCGGAAGGCCTCCTCGAACCCCGGGCAGGTGGCGTTAAGCTCTTGAAGAGTGCGGAGCCGGCCCGGTGGCCAGTCTCCCGCCAGCACCCCGCGGTAGCTCGTGGGCAGCGAGGGGACGGACGAAGCCAGGACTGTTCCCGCCTCGTTTGCCAACGCCTCCCGGTGTTTACGGAGCGAGTCGAGGAGATCCTGGGTCTGCTTGGCCAGGCGGGCAAAGACGAACTCGCGTCCGGGCCACTCGGCTACGTGGATGGCGTAGGTGGTCTCGTCAAACGTGGTCCTCTCGGTCAAGGCGATGAAGAGAGGCTCTAGGTCCCGGCCTTCGCGGGCCATGACCATCACGTCCTCGAAGAGCAGCGCCCCGAACGGCTCCGCGGCGCTCAGGCCGCCGGGGGCCGCGCCGTGAGGGGCAGCCGGGCCGTCGCCGTTGGCCACGGCGGCCGTATCTGCGCCGGCCACCATCCCGGAGAACGGCTTGCCCTCGCCCGACCCGCCGAGGCGCAGTGCTTTGGCCCGGGCCACCAGCCAGGAGCGCCGGAGCGCGTCGAGTAATGTCGGTCCCTCGGCGCCCAACTTCGCCAGCGACAAGCGGGACACGGCGGCATCGGCGGTCGCGCCGGTCGCCGCTGGTGCGGCCGCTCCCGGCACCGTCAGTTCAAGGTTGTGGCCATCCCCGGCTATTCCGGCCAACTCCTGCACCGGGAACACGAGGGGGCGCCCGTCCGCCGGCGCGACGACGAGGCTGATCTCGTCGAAGGACCACTCAGCGGGGCCGGACCGGCCCGCGAACGCAAACTGGCAGGTGCGGCTCATAGAACGGCGCCGCTCGCGCCCGGCGCGCTCCCGCCGGCGCCGCTCCCGCGAGGACCGTTCGACGGACGGCGGCTCATCAGGCCACTCGCCATCAGGTCGTCTTCGCGCCGCACTCGGGGCAGAACTTCGCGCCCGCTTTGAACTTGGTACCGCATTTGGGGCACTCGGTTCGGGGAAGCAGGGACTCGCCGCACTCTGAGCAGAACTTACCCCCCTCGTTCTCGACACTGCACGAGGGGCAGATGACGACGGCAGGGGCCTTCAGGTCGAGCCCTTCCGTGAGGTCTTGCTGCCGAAGCTTCTCTCCGGCCTGATCGATTGTGATCTGCGCCTGCATGGAGCTAATCTCCCGCTGGGCCATCGGAGCACAGTCGACACACAGCCCTCTCTCGGTGTTCCAGCAGACCTCGCGGCAGACCCATTGGCCACAGCGCTTGCACTGCGTGAACTGCGGCCGGATCTCGGTCACGGCTTCTTTGAGAGCGGCGTCGTGACCCGGGCCCTGGATCAGATCCTGGATCTGGTCGGCTCCGCTCGAAGCGCTGCCGAGGAAACCGCCGAACATGCTGCCGGCCCCGCGAAGCAGTCCGGTCGCCATGCCGGACTTACTGGCCTTCCACGTCGACATGTACCCGTTGCCGCAGCGTTCGCAGTTGAACTTGAACTGGTAGCCGCTCTCGGTCGAGAGGTCTTCGTAGTTGTCGGTGAACTCGATCGGTGCCACGTGCACCCTCCTTGCGAAGGCCGTCGCGAAGTAATCACTCCCCCGCAACCTAGCAGGCGACGACGAGCCCAGTCAAGGCGGCAGAGCGTAGCGCTCGCGTCTCCAGGAACGGTAGAATCACGAGTGAGCGCTCACTTGTTAGCGCGGCGAGTGCGGCCTGAGACAGTCGGCGATAGGCAACTGGGAGGTCCGAGCGGATGGGGAAGGCAGTAGGAGTGGCGAGAGCATCAGGAGAGATCCAGAGACTGACGACCTGCACCAATGGAGGGCCGCTGTTCGTGGACGTCCAGGACGGCCGGATCGTCCGCATGACCCCAATCGAGTTCGACGGCGGCGACGCCGCCTCGTGGTCCATCGAGGCACGAGGCCGCACTTTCAGTCCTCCCCGCAAGACCACCAACTCCCCCTATACGGTCGCCTACCGCTCTCTGGTCTACTCGCCCAAACGGATCCTCACCCCGCTCAGGCGCGTCGATTTCGACCCGACGGGGGCTCCCGGCTCCACTGGACCGGGCGGCCGCAATACCAAGAACCGCGGCGTCTCCGGCTACGAGCCCATAAGCTGGGACGAGGCCCTCGACATCGTCGCTGCCGAGATCGTGCGGGTCAAGCGGGAACACGGTCCGGGCGCCATCCTCAGCACCCCCAGTTCCCACCACATGTGGGGCAACATCGGCTACCGCCATAGCACCTACTTCCGCTTCATGAACCTGGTCGGCTTCACCTACGGCGAGCACAACCCCGATAGCTGGGAAGGCTGGCACTGGGGGGCGACGCACATGTGGGGCCAGAGCCACCGCCTGGGCCTGCCCGAGCAGTACGACCTGCTGGAGGACGCGCTCCAGAACACCGAGATGATCGTCTTCTGGTCGGCCGATCCCGAGGCCACCTGCGGCGGCATCTACGCGGCCTTTGAGAGTACGCCTCGCCGGCAGTGGCTCAAAGATCTCGGGGTAAGAATGATCGTTATCGATCCCTACTTCAACCATACCGCCGGATTGGTCGCCGACAAGTGGCTGGCTCCGCGCCCGGGGACCGACGTGGCCTTGGCTCTCGCCATCGCCTACGTTTGGTTGGCCCAAGGAACGTACGACAAGGAATACGTAGCCGGGCGGACGGTGGGCTTCGATCAATGGGAGGACTACGTCCTGGGCGTCTCGGACGGCACGCCCAAGACGCCCGAGTGGGCGAGCGCCGAGTCGGGCGTGCCCGCCCGCGAGATCCGAGCCCTCGCGCGGGAGTGGGGGGCGAAGAAGACCATGCTGGCCCCGGGCAGCAACCACGGCATGGGCGGCGCCTGCCGTTCGGCCACCGGCAATGAATGGACCCGGGCGATGGTGGCGCTCGCGGCGATGCAGGGCATGGGCAAGCCGGGCAGCAACATCTGGGCGACCACCACGGGGACGCCGGTCGACTGCTCCTTCGTCATGGACGGCTACGCGGAGGGTGGCATCTCCGGCGACGTGGACAACACCGCCGCCGGCTTCCGCTGGGTCTACCGGATGTTCCCGCAGGGCGGCGCCACCCGCACCGCCCACCACTCCACCGAGGGCCAGACGGTCGATCGCCTGCGCATCCCCGAGGCCATGCTGGGTGAGCGCCTGGAGTGGCGAGGCAAAGGCTTCTGCGGCAGCTCCATCGAGAGCCAGTTCAAGCTCTACAAGTTCCCGGCCTCGGGGTACTCGCCCGTGGCAATGTACTACCGATACGGGGGCTCCTATCTGGGCACCATGACCGAGAGCAACCGCTTCGCCCGGGCGTACCGCGAGGGCGACGTCGAGTTCGTGGTCAACCAGAGCGTGTGGTTCGAGGGCGAAGCCAAGTTCGCCGACATCGTCCTGCCTGCCTGCACCAACGTGGAGCGGTGGGACATCGCCGAATGGGCCAACTGCTCCGGGTACATCCCCGACTCGTACGGCATGTGCAACCACAGGGTCATCGTGCTGCAGAAGAAGTGCATCGAGCCGCTCGGCGAGTCCAAGTCCGACTACCAGATCTTCGCCGAGTTGGCCAAGCGTCTGGGTGTGTGGGGTATCTTCACCGACGGGGGCAAGACCGAGTACGACTGGGTCAAGCAGTCCTTTGCGGCCTCCGACTTGCCCAAGCACATCACCTGGGAGGAGTTCGAGAAGAAGGGCTACTTCGTGGTGCCGCCCCGCCCCGCCGAAAAGGCGTCGACCCCCGCTTTCCGCTGGTTCGCCGAAGACCGGGAGCGCGACACCCCCGACTGGGGCCCGCATCCCGCCGACACAGTCGCGCTCAAAGGGCTGCAGACCAAGTCGGGCAAGATCGAGTTCGTCTCCTCCAGCCTCACCCGCTTCGAGAAGACCGACAGCGCCGATCCCGAGCGCCCGGTCATGGGCCCGCAGTACCTGGAGAGCTGGGAGGGCCACCGGACTGCGGGGCTGATCCAGAAGTACCCGCTGCAGATGATCTCCCCGCACCCGCGCTTCTCCTTCCACACCATGGGCGACGGCAAGCAGACCTGGGTCAACGAGGTGAAGGACCACCGAGTGCTCAAGGGAGACGGCCACTACTACTGGATCATGCGGCTGAGCAAGGCCGACGCGGCACTCCGGGGCGTCGGTGACGGCGACTTGATCCGAGCTTTCAACGACCGGGGCTCGGTGATCCTCGCCGCCCAGGTCACCGAGCGCCTGGCGCCGGGCGTGGTGCATTCCTACGAGAGTTGTTCCGACTATCTGCCCCTGGGCGAGCCCGGCCGCTCCTCGGAGCGCGCCGGGTGCGTGAACACCCTCACGTCCAAGCGCTACATCACCCCTACATCCACGGGGATGGCGCCCAACTCCTGCCTGGTCCAAGTCGAGAAATGGGAGGGCTGAACACGTGAAGAAGATCGATTTCGAGGTGCATTTCGCCACCCAGGGCTGGGTGGATGCCCTCACCGACAACCCGGGCTACCCGCGCTTGGCCCGCGATCCCGCCACCGGCAACCGCCGCCTCTACTACCAGGCCGACGCCGCCGAGCCCTATCCGGACACGCTCCTGGAGAAGCTGCTCGACATCGGCGCGGGGCGGATCGCCGCCATGGACGCGGCGGGGGTCGACGTGGCCGTTCTCTCCCTCACCGCTCCCGGCATCGAGCAACTTGAGCCCTCGTGGGCCACAGAGCTCGCTCGGGAGGCCAACGACGAGCTGGCCGCCGCCATCGCCAGGTATCCCGACCGCTTCATCGGTTACGCCGCCCTGTGCCCCAAGCAGCCGGAGGAAGCTGTCAAGGAAATCGAGCGCTGCGTCAAGGATCTCGGCTTCAAGGGGTGGAAGACGCACTGCAACTACGGGGACTCCTACATCGACGAGAAGCGGTACTGGCCGATCCTGGCCAAGTGCGCCGAACTGGACGTCCCCATCTACCTGCACCCGACCGTGCCGATGATCAAGGAGTTCTGGACCTACGGCCTGGCTTTGGCCGGTCCTGGCTTCGGCTTTGGGGTGGAGACCTCGTTGGCGATGTTCCGGCTGGTGCTGAGCGGAGTCTTCGACGCTCATCCGAACCTCAAGGTCGCCCTGGGCCACTACGGTGAGGGGCTGCCCTTCCTCCTCGACCGTATCGACTTCGCCGCGAACTTCGCGCATGTCGCGGCCGACTCGGGCGCCTTCGTCCCCCTCAAGCGCAAACCGAGCGAGTACCTCCGCGAGAACATGTGGGTGTCGACGAGCTGCAACTACCTGCCCGGCGCCTTCACCTGTTCATGGAACGACCTGGGCAAGGAGCATGTGGTCTTCGGCAGCGACTATCCTTATGGCAAGATGGACGAGTGCTTGGCCTTCCTCGAAGGCCGGGGTCTTTCGGAGGTCGAGAAGGAGATGCTCTACGAGAAGAACGCGGCGGCGCTGGGAGTGTCGCTCTGAGCTGAGCGGCAGATGCCCGACAATGACCGGCACCGGTAGCCGGCGTCGCCACCGACAAGGAGGTCGATCGTGAAACCGACTCGCGTGTGTCTGCTGGACGGCGGCTCGCTCGCCATCGACGGCTACAAGGTCTACTGGAACCGGGGCCCGAGCGGCGATATCCGCTTTCCCGTCTACTCCGTGCTGGTCGAGCACGAAGATGGTCTGTTCATCTACGACACCGGCTTCGACCTACTTCACATGCAGAGCTACATCCCCGGCGACCAGCCGCTGCAGACCCCGGACCAGACCCTCCCCGCCCAACTGGCCAAGCTGGGGCTCGAGCCGTCCGACGTGACCCACGTGCTCAGCTCTCACCTGCACATCGACCATTGCGGGGGGCACGAGTTCTTCTCCAGGGCGCTGGTCTACTGCCACGCCGACGAGTATGCCCAGGCACAGAAGCCCGCCCTCTTCGAGCGGCTGAGTTACTCGGACCTCAGCTTCGACCCGGCCCTGGGAGCGGCGCGGGATGGTCTTGACCTGGGCAGCGAGGGCGATGGCGGCCGGGGAGGGTCACCCAAGTACGAACTGATCCGGGGCGACGTCGAGGTGGCCAAAGGGGTACATCTGATCGAGACCCTGGGGCATTCGGCCGGCCACTACAGTCTCTTGGTGGAGTTCGGCGGCGACGGCGCCGGGGCGGCCTCGCGCAGGCCGATGCTCTTCACCGGCGACGCGGCCATGACCCCGCGCAACCTGGAGATGATGGTCATCGGCGGCTTCCACCTCGATCCGGTCAAGGGCACCGAATCGCTGCAGAAGATCAAGGACGTGGCCGCGCAGTACGGGGCCGAGATCTTCTGCTCGCACAGCATGCCCGATTTTGAGGGCTGGCGAAAGGCGCCGGAGTGGTACCAATGACAGGCAAAGAAGCATTGATGCAGATACTGCGCGCCGAGGGCGTGGAGTATGTCTTCGGCATCCCCGGGGCGACCGAGGCACAGTTCGTGGACGTCATGGAAGACCATCCGGAGATCAAGTACGTCCTCTGTATGCACGAGTTGGCGGCCGTGGGGATGGCTGAAGGCTATGCCCGCACCTCCGGCAAGGTGGGATTCCTCAATCTGCACACCGGCACCGGCCTGGCCGCCGGCATGCCGATGTTGTCCAACGCGTGGTGGGGCGGGGTTCCCCTGGTGGTCACGGTGGGGCAACAGGACACCCGCATCCTGGCCGAGGAAGCGGCCATGTCGGACAACCTGGTCAAGATCGCCGCCCCCTTCACCAAGTGGGCCGCAGAAGTGATCCGCCCCGAAGACCTGCCCACGATCATGCGGCGCGCGTTCAAGATCGCGACTCACCCGCCCATGGGGCCGGTCATGGTCTCCCTGCCGCTGGACGTTCTGGCCAACACTTTCGAGTTTGAGTATCAGCCGAGCGCCCACTCCTACACCAGGCTGCATCCGGACGACCGCTCGATCGAAGCCGCCGTGGAGCTGCTCCTGGCGGCGCGGAACCCGGCCATCATCGTCGAGGACGGCGTGACCAAGTGCGAGGCGCTCGCCGAGATGGTCCGTTTTGCCGAGCAGATCGGCGCCCGGGTGTATCAACCCTGGATGGCCGACGTGAACTTCCCGGTCCACCATCCCCTGTACATCGGCGACATGGACCCCAACAGCATCGCCACCCGGGATATCCTGGAGAAAGTGGACGTCCTGGTGGCCGTGGGGGCCATGCTCTTCCAGCAGGCCATCCCCACTACCAAGCCCCTGGTACCGGCCTCCACCAAGATCATCCAGATCGACAACAACCCGTGGCAGATAGCCAAGAACTTCCCCATCGCCTGCGGGGTGGAGGGCGACATCAAGGTGGCCCTGAGCGATCTATCCAAGGCGCTCGATGCCGGGCTGACCGCGGATGCCCGGGCGGCCATCGCCGAGAGGACCAAGATCATCGCAGCCGAGAGGCGGGCGATGGTGGGCGCCTTTGAGAGGAAGGTCCTGGCTGAGTGGGACAACACCCCCATCTCCGGCACCAGGCTCATGGCCGAGATCCGGGACGCCATCGCCCCAGGCACCAGGATCGTGGACGATTGCTGGTCGTATTCGGCCATCCTCAGGAGGACGATCCCCTTCGCGGAATTGCGCAGCTACCAACGGGCGCGCGGCGGGGGCAGTATCGGCGGTGGGCTCCCGACCGCGCTCGGCGCCAAGCTGGCGTCACCCGACCGGCCGGTGGTGTGCATCAGCGGCGACGGCAGCGCCATGTGGTCCATCCAGAGCCTGTGGAACGCGGCCCACTACGACATCCCGGTGACCTTCGTCATCCTCTCCAACGGCGCCTATAGGCAGGTCCGCATCATGAAGACCAAGCTGATGGGCGAGGGCGTCAAGGGCCGCAACCTGGGCACCGTGCTGTCGCCGCCCGATATTGATTTCTGCAAGATCGCCGAAGGCATGGGCATCGCTGCCCGCAAAGTGACCGACCCCAGCGATCTGAAGGCGGCGCTGGAGGAGGCCCTTGGCTCGGGTGCCCCCAATCTGCTTGACATCACCGTTGACGCGTCCTTCTGATCACGGCTGCCGGCGGGCCCAGTGAAGATAGCGATCATCGGCGCAGGCAATATCGGCAGCCTTCTGGGAGCCCTCTTGGTCGACGCCGGTCAGGATGTAGCGCTGGTCGAGCTTCGCGATGACGTCGTCTCCGCCATCCAAGAAGGCGGCGTCAGGATCGACATGTCCGACGGCAAGAGTCTCCAGGCGGCGGTGAAGATCACCGGGGACGTGCGGACGGTGGGGACAGCCGATTTAGTGGTCCTGGCGGTCAAATCGAACGCCACCCGGGAGGCCATAGCCGGCGCCCGCGGCCTCGTCGGCGCCCACACCTGGGTGATGTCGGTCCAGAACGGCGCCGGCAACCTGGAGAGCATCGTGGAGGTGCTCGGCGACGATTCCCGGGTCATTGGCGGGGTGTTCTTCTGCGTGGTCACCCCTGTCGCTCTCAACCGATTGAGTTGGGTGGTCGGAACCGGAGGGCTCAAGATCGGGCCTGTCTCCGGAGTTGTGAGTCCCGACGTGGACGAGATAGCGGACATCTTTCGGAGCGCGGGGCTGGACGTGGTCGTCTCGGAGAACGTGCAGCAGCTCATCTGGAGCAAGGTGCTGCAGAACGTCCCCCTGGCGTTGGGCACGGCGATGAGGCTGACCAACGACGAGTATGCCGCGTACCCTCACGCCCGAGAGTTGATAGTCAAGATGGCCCAGGAATGCGTGGCCGTCACCACGGCGGCGGGAATCACGCTGGAAGCGCCCAAGGGTCCGGCTCCGGCGGCCGGCTCCGGTCAGACGGGAGGGCCCGCTCCGGTGGTGGATCCCATCCAGGGCTTGCTCGACACCATCCAGAGGTTCCACGACTCCGGCACCAAGCCCAAGTGCTCCATGTTGCAGGACCTCGAGAAAGGGCGCCGCACCGAGATCGACGCCATCAACGGCAGTATCGTACGAGAAGGCAAGAGGCTCGGGATCCCCACGCCCGTGAACGAGGTGATGGTGGCTCTCGTCAAAGTGCAAGAAGAGAAGAACTGTTCGTGAAGGCCCTGCGGACGAGCGGCTGTCGCCGATGAACGGATACTGCGGGAAGATCCTCTGGGTCGATCTCGCTACCGGCGTCCTCCAGGAAGAAGAGCTCGACGGCGCCGACGCCCTCGGTCCCGAGAACATCCTGGGCTTTCTCGCCGGCACCCTCACGGGGACGAGCGCGCTTGGCGGATCGCGGTTCCCGGTTCCCGGTGTTCAACCACAACCCCGTCGGGAACTGCACTCTGGCGCTTTCGCCCTGGGGGGCTGAGACAGGGGGCTGGGCTAGGGAGCCGGGAACGGCAGCTTCGGCTATTCGTCCTCGACGGACTCGGCGCCGCCGAACTCCATCTGCTCGTGATCCGCGTCGCGCTGGAGACGCGGAACCTTGCGGAAGGTCACTTCAGACCAAGTGACCGTTTCAGCGCCTCATCGACCCTGATCAGCTCACTGTGGCCAAGGGCTCCAAGCCGGCCGTCCAGGAGACTCTGAGGAATCGTGAGGATGGTCTCGCAATGGACCCAGCAGGGCTCGCCCAGCAGGTGGGCGTCCAGCGCCACAAGAAACGGATACTCGAGATCGGGAGGGGAGGTGGAGATCGTGGCTACGATGACCGCGAGCGAGTGTTGGTTCCCCTTGTTGTTCTGGACGATCACGACCGGGCGGCGTCCCACCGGAGCAGGGAGCCTTGCCCAGTAGACCTCGCCCCTCAGAGCCACAGCTATCGCGGAACGATCGGTAGCGCGGCGGCAAGTCCGGCCTCGACCAACGCCAACTGCGACTCGCCGAGTTTACGGTAGCCCTCTTCCATCAGAGCTTCCACCCGCTGCTCGCGCAGGCAATTGAGAGCGTCGGTCACTACCTGGCTCTGAGTCTCGCCGCGCTCCTTGGCGGCCTGTGCGAGGAATTCGCGAACCGGCGCCGACAACCGAACTTGGACCGGCGCTTTGGCGACGTGACCGTTCATGACGGTTCCCTCCTCATAGCATTCCTGACAAGGAGTCTACCGGGGTAATGGCACAAATGCAACCATTATCACATGTATTTAAGCATGCTGAGTAGCATGCGACCACTCGACGAAGTACCCTAGTGTCTCTCCCGAGGCAAAAGCGTAGAGCAACCGCGCACTATCGGAATCAGACCAAAGGTGGAGCTTGGTTCGCGTTCCCCGGCTCGCGCTCGTAAGCCTTGCTGGAGTTCCCGGTGGAGAAGTGGAAGATCGGCCTATCCGCCCGCAGGACGTTCATGGGGCAGTGCTGCGTGCCGGCCGGGATGTAGACCAGGCAGCTCTGGGCGAGCACAAGCCGCTCGTCTTCGATCCACAGCTCCACCTCGCCGTGCAGGTTCATCGGGTCGTCTGGGTCCGCCCCGAAGAAACCGAGGGTCTCGTCGAAGTCGTGGGTGTGTTGCTTCGGCGAGTACTTCGTCGGTTTGTGGAACCAGTGGGTCTCCACGTAGAAGGCCCCCGGGATGACGCCCCCATCCAGATAGGCCATCGACGATAGTACGTCGGGGCCGTCCTTGACCTCGTAGCCGTGCTCCTCGGCCATCGGCCGGGTGACGATCCATTTGGCGTACTTGCTCATGATATGTCCAGCCCTCCATCCACAGAGATCACGTTGCCGGTCACGAAGGAGGCTTCGTCCGAGCAGAGCCAGAGGACGACCTTGGCGACATCTTCCGGGACTCCCATGAGATGGCGCGGCGGGCCCGCCCCCTCTTTCATGCAGCTCAGCAACCGGTCGGACATGCCCGTTCCCTTCGTGGGTCCGGGTGCCACAACGTTGACGCGGATGCCTTTGTCCTTGTTCTCTGCCGCCGCGAGTCGCGTAAGGGACATGACCGCGGCTTTGCTCGGCCCATACGCGCCGAATCCCGGCATCATCTTGAGGCCCCCCGTGGACGAGGTGTTCACGATGACGCCCGAGCACTGCTCTCTCATCCGCCGCAGTTCGTGCTTCATGCAGAGGAAGACGCCCTTGAGGTTGGTGTCGACCACGGCGTCCCAGTCGGTCTCGGTCAGGTCGACCAGCTGGCTGAACGGTATGGTCACGCCGTCCGGGCCCACGCCGGCGTTGTTGAAAGCGAAGTCGATGGCGCCGAATCTTTTGACCACGGTCTCCACCATGGCCTCAACCTGCGCCTCGTCGGTCACGTCACATTGGATGAACGTCGCCTCACCGTCCATTTCCTCGATCTCCTGGACAACGCGCGCGGCGGCGGTCAGGCTCTTGGCGGTGACAATCGCCACCTTGGCGCCCTCGCGGGCGAACGCAAGTGCGGCGGCCTTGCCGATACCCGACGCGCCGCCGGTGACCATGGCCACTCTTCCCTGGATCCCTGATGTCATCTGGCCGTCCTTTCCCTCATCGCTCCCGCAACAGCGTATAGCACTCGGGGCGTGGTTGCCAGGATTTGGCGATACGGCTTTACCAATTCGCCCGGAAGGGTCCCGGCCGCCCCCGCCGGCCGCCCCGCTCCCGGAGGCTCTTCTGGGCCGCCCCCGCCGGGTAGAATGGCCTCATGACCCCCGATGCCCTCATCTTCGACCTGGACGGCACCCTCTGGGACGCGGCCGCCGCCTCTTCCTACGGCTGGAACCTGGCCCTCGAGGAACTGGGTCTGTCCCGGCGGGTGACGGTCGATGGCATCCGCTCCGTCTCAGGCCGGCCCTTCCCTCAGTGTGTGGAGATCCTTCTTCCCGAGCTGTCACCTGCCCCCGTGCCAACCCTCGAGTTGCTCGAGGCCAGGGAGCGGACCGGAATCGAGTTGATGGCCGGAGTGCTCTACGGCGGGGTCGCGGAGGGTCTGCCCCGGCTTGCCGAGCGGTATCCCTTGTTCCTGGTGAGCAATTGCCCCGACTGGTATCTGGAAGAGTTCTTCGGGGCCACCGGCCTACGGGGCTGCTTCACCGCCTGCGACTGCCACGGCTCATCGGGGATCGCTAAATCCGGGATGCTCCTGAACCTGGCCGCGACTCACCGCCTGGCGCATGCCGTCTACGTGGGCGACACCCAGGGCGACCGGGAGTCCGCCGAGCAGGCAGGTATGGATTTCGCCTTCGTCCGGTACGGGTTCGGCCGGGTCGAGGAGGCGCCGCTATCGTTCGCCGGCTTCGGCGGGTTGGTCTCGCACTACCTGGCGTAGCTCGGTGCCGCGTCGCGGCTTACTGCTGAGCGGAGCGCTCGAGCTCGGAATAGGGGAACCAGGTGGCTCCCTTGTCCAGCTTGACCATGGCCCCCCCGGCGGTCGTCCAGAGTATCCTCCCGGTCCGCCCCAGGTACTGTTCCAACCATTCGGGCGGATAGCGTATCCCCGAGGTGCGGTCCTTGACGATCGTGACCTTGTCGCCTGCTTTGAGCGTCTCGACCGGGGGAGGGACGAACCGGCTCAGGTCCACGGGCGCCGCCGTGACCGCCGCCTTGCGGAATCCCACCACCACCTCGATCACGGGGGGCGCGGGCTGGGGAAGCGCCGCGCTCTCGACCGACAGGGTCCCGAGAACGGGCTGGTTTTCGCCCACCGGCTCCTCCACGTAGTGGGTGCGGCCGTCCGCCTCCCCGAGAAGATACAGGCTGACCTTGAGACCCACCGCCATCCCCCTATCCGACCGCAGTCGCTTCGATCTCGATCATCCACCCCGGCTCGGCCAGCCGGCTGACGCCCAGGAGAGTGGATGCCGGCTTGCACCCCGCGGCTTTCAGCCGCTGGCCTACTCCGGGTACCGCCTCCGAGAAGGCGGGCACGTCGGTAACGTAGTAGTTCAGCCGGACGACATCGAGTAGTCCGAGGCCGGCCTTGTCGAGGACGATCTCCAGATTGTCGAGAGCCTGGTGGAACTGCGCTGCCATGTCGCCCGGATGCACGGTCACTCCGTTCCCGTCCACCGATACCTGTCCGGCGCAATACACTACCCGCTCCGCGCCCCGCACTTCTATCGCCTGGGAGAAGTCGAACCGGTCTTGCCAGTCGCCTGGGTTCAAAGCTCGCTTGTTCATGCTAGGCCTCCGCCGCGAAGCTTCTGATCGCTTTGGCCACCTCGTCGGGGAGAGCGTAATGCGCCCCGTGGTTGCCGGGGATGATCACGACGCCGGTCCTCAGCCGTTCGGCCAGCCACGCAGCCGCCTCCATGAAGAAGGGCGGGCTGTCGGACCCGCACAGCACCTCGATCGGGGTGGAGACCCGGGCCAGCTCCTCGTCGGAGGGTCGGTAGTACTCGAAGTTGTCGAATTCGAGATCGATCCAGATGCGGTCCGCCTCCAACCGCCCCTTGTAGTCTTCCGGGAAGCTGTCGTAGATGACGTCGCCGGTCAGGCCCCTCAAGAAGGGCACCTTACCATTCGCGGTCGCCTGGTTGAGGAAGTCGAGGACGTGCCGCGCATCGTTCATGCCGGCGAACAGTGGCGGCTCGTGGAGCATCGCGACGCTGACCGCCTCCGGGTGGCGGAGGACCAGGCTCAGGCCGATGATGGCACCGGAGCTGTTGCCCCAGATGGCTGCCGGGCCGAGCCCGGTGGCTTCGAGCAGAGCGGCGGCATCGTCGGCCTGCTCCTCCACGGTGGTGCCGGCATAGCCCTCCGGCCGCGGACTGCGCGAATAGCCCCTGCGGTCGTAGGAAAGGATGGTGAACTCGGCCTGCAACAGTCCGGCTACACGGGCATACTCCTCCGCATCCCCCTCAGCCCCGGGGATGAAGAGCAGGGCCGGTCCCGACCCCCGCAGTTCGTAGTAGAGCTGGGTGCCGTTCGCAGCGACCATGGTCGGCAGTCGCTTGGTCATGTCTCCTCCTTCGTACGAGCGCGCGGCCCCTCGCGGCGACTGAGCCGCCTTCCTGCTACATTGAATGACTCCGAGCGCCGGAAGTCAAACCGTCGTCCTTGCTAAGCTCTAGCGTGTGTCTCGCCGGCTTCAAGGGAAGAAGGAAGAGATGAACGCTGAACTCAGCGCCATTGCCATGATCGGGCTGGGTACGATGGGCCGGAACCTGGTGCTCAACATGGCCGACAAGGGTTTCGCCGTCGCCGTGTTCAACCGCACCCCGTCCGCCACCGACGACCTCGTCTCGGCTCTTCGGCCCGGCCAGCGCGTCCGGCCCTGCTACTCCCTGGAGGAACTGCTCGCCGCGCTCGAGCCGCCGCGCCGGGTCATGCTGATGGTCGACGCGGGCAAAGCGGTCGACGCGGTGCTGGGCGGGCTCGACCCGCTTCTGCAGGCGGGCGACATCGTCATCGACGGGGGGAACTCGTATTTCAAAGACACCGATAGGCGGTCGGCGGCGCTGGGTGCACGGGGGATCGGCTACCTCGGGGTCGGCATCTCCGGAGGCGAGTCCGGGGCCAGGCATGGACCGAGCATGATGCCGGGCGGGCCGCGCGACGCCTACGAAGCGCTCCGGCCCATCTTCGAGCCGGTCGCGGCCAAGGCCGACGGCGCTCCCTGCGTCGCCTATCTTGGCCCTGGCTCCGCGGGGCACTACGTCAAGATGGTGCACAACGGCATCGAGTACGGGCTGATGCAGCTGATCGCCGAGAGCTACGCGCTGCTCAAGCAGGGGCTGGGGCTCGACAACGACCGCCTCGCCGAGGTGTACGCCGAGTGGCAGTCGGGCGAGCTGGAATCGTATCTGCTGGAGATAACCACGGCGATCTTCGGGCGGCGAGACGACAAGAAGCCGGGTTTTCTGGTCGATCAGATACTCGGCGAGGCCGGGCAACTGGGGACGGGCATGTGGACTTCCCAGAGCGCGATGGATCTTCACGTGCCGGTACCGAACATCGACATAGCCGTGAGCATGCGCAACCTGTCAGCTCTCGACGACGAGCGGGCGGCGGCGCGGCAGGTTCTGGGTAGCGGGAGGGCCGGGGGCAGTCCGCCGGCCGGGCTCTCCGTGGACACGGTGCGGGATGCCCTCTTCGCGGGCATGATCATCACCTACGTCCAGGGCTTCGCGCAGCTTCAGCATGCGTCCACCGTACAGGGCTACGACCTCCTGCTGCGCGACGTCGCTTCCATCTGGCGGGGTGGGTGCATCATCCGTTCCGCTCTGCTCCGGGATATCAGGGCTGCCTTCGAGCGGCAGCCTCTTCTGCCGAATCTGCTGCTCGATCCGGCACTGGGCGGGCAGGTGGCGGCTCGGCGGGCGGCTCTCGCAGCGGCCGCCGGGGCGGGCATGGCTGCCCGGATACCTGTCCCGGGCCTTCTAACGGCGCTGGCCTACCTGGACGGTTACCTCTCCGATTGGCTGCCAACGAATCTGATACAGGCACAGCGCGACTACTTCGGCGCCCACACGTACCGGCGCATCGACCAGGAGGGCGTGTTTCACACCGACTGGTCGTCCTAGCCGGGAAGGCCTGAGAGAAGAGAAGAATGGGCACGTGGCCGCTCATAGACACGACCTGCGCCGGATCCTCGGTGGCGGTGCTCCCCGACGTCGAGTCGCTGGCCGCCGCGGTCGCCGTCACCATCGTGGCCGAGGCCCGGCGGGCGGTGAAGAAGACCGGCCGCTTCACCATCGCCCTGTCCGGCGGCGGCACGCCGAAGCCCATCTATGAGCTTCTCGCCAGGCCGCCGTTCGCCGGACTCGTCCCCTGGGAGGCGACGCACGTGTTCTGGGGAGACGAGCGATGCGTACGGCCTGCCGACCCGCGCAGCAACGAGCGGATGGCTCGCCTGGCTCTACTCGACCATGTGCCGATCCCCGCGGGACAGGTGCATCCGATGAGATGCGCCGGGCGGGAGGGGCGGGCGCCTCGGAAGCTGGCGACCGGCGAATCCGTCGCCCGCCAGGCGGCCGACGACTACGAGCGGCTCCTGCGGGACTTCTTTGGCGCCGGTCCGCTCGGCGCCGGTATCGACCTCGTCCTCCTGGGTATCGGGGACAACGGCCACACAGCCTCGCTCTTCCCCGGGTCCGAAGTGCTCCAAGAGCAGGAGCGCTGGGTAGCGGCGGCCTACGAAGACCCGGCCACAGCCGCGGCCACAACGGGCACCGGAGAGCGGCTCTGGCGGGTCACCCTGACTGCTCCCTTCGTCAACCGGGCCGCGCTGGTAGTCTTTGTGGTGAGCGGCGCCTCCAAAGCCGCGGTCGTGAAAGAGGCCATCCAAGGCGATCCCGATCCCCGGGATCTACCTGCGCGGCTGATCAGGCCCGCCGGCGGCCGGCTCTGGTGGTTGCTCGACGAGGAGGCTGCTTCGCAACTCGAAGTGGCAGCAAGGGGGGAATGATGCAAGCGCCTCGGTCTGACGCGATCGTGGTTTTCGGTGTCACCGGCGACCTCGTCCACAAGGAGATCTTCCCCGCGCTCTACGGGCTCTTCCGGGACGAGGGTGTGTCGGTGCCGGTGATAGGAGTGGCCCGGTCCGACTGGAGCATCGACCAACTCGTCGCTCGGGCGAAGGACGCTGTGGAGAAGAACGGCGACTTCGACGAGACGGTCTTTGCCAGGCTCGCCAGGATGCTGCGCTACGTTCGGGGCGACTACGGCGCACCCGAGACCTACGAGAAGATGTGCCAGGCGTTGCAGGGCACCGGCTCTCCCCTCTTCTACATGGCCATCCCCCCGAGCGTCTTCCCGGTGGTGACCAACTCGCTCGCCTCCTCCGGCTGCAGCCTCAGCGCCCGGGTCCTGGTGGAGAAACCGTTCGGGCGCGACCTCCAGTCGGCCCGCGAGCTCAACAACACCCTGCGTCGGCACTACCCGGAATCCGCCATCTTCCGTATCGATCACTTCCTCGGCAAGGAGCCGGTGCAGAACATCACCTACACCCGTTTCGCCAACCCTCTCCTCGAGCCCATCTGGAATCGCGACCACGTGCGCAGCATCCAGATAACCATGGCCGAAGACTTCGGGGTGAAGGAGCGGGGCGGCTTCTACGAAGAGGCCGGCGCCATCCGCGATGTGATCCAGAACCACCTGCTGCAACTCCTCGCCGTCATCGCTATGGATCCGCCCGGCGGCGGGATCCTCGACGCATACCGGGACGAGAAGGCTCGGGTCCTCATGGCCGTGCGGCCCCTCGACGCCCGTCACGTCGTCAGAGGGCAGTACAACGGCTACCGCTCGGCTCCCGGCGTCGACCCTGATTCGACGGTCGAGACCTATGCCGCCATGAAGCTGACGATCGACAACTGGCGCTGGGCCGGCGTGCCGGTCTACATCCGCAGCGGCAAGCAGATGGCGGTCACCGCCACCGAGGTGTTCATCGAGCTGCGCCGGCCCCCTCGCGAGACCTTCGGCGAGGATGTCCCCCTCTCTTCGGGGCACCTGCGTATGCGCATCAGCCCGGACGTGGTGATAGCCCTGGGGCTGCGGGTCAAGGTGCCCGGAGATCGCATGGTGGGCAGGGACGCGGAACTGATGGTCACATCCCGTCCGGGCGACCTGCGGTCTCCCTACCAGCGCCTGCTCACCGACGCCATGTACGGGATCCAGGAGTTGTTCGCCCGCGAAGACGGGGTGGAGGCGTCGTGGCGTATCGTCGAGCCCATCCTGGGGGACAAGGTCCCCATCCGCACGTACGAGCCCGGAAGCTGGGGACCGCCCGAGGCCGGGAAGCTGATCGGCAGGGACGGGCCCTGGATCGATCCGATCATCGCTCCGGCGCCCGCGGCCGAGGGATGTGAGAAGCAGTGACGGTGTCTCAGGTGCGCCCAGCTCCACGCTTCCCGGCACCATCTGAGCTGAGTCGTCCCGCTCGACTCCCACCCTGGACGGCGCCACCCCCGGGATGTACCATTCGTAGGCTGTTCCAAGGCTGTTGAGGACTGTGGGGGGACGTGGCGCAGGCGCCGACCAGAGACTGGAACGGGCCGCCTTTCGGTGACCACCTCTCTTCCCACTTCGCCCCTCTCCCGGCGCCCATATCGAGATTCCCGCGTTCATCGAGCGTAGGCCGCCGCGCAAGGTGGCTGTGAGCCCCGAACGGTGCGTCAATATCCTCGGCACGCTCCAGGAGATCGGAAGAGCCAGCGCCGACATGGACGGCTGCGGCCGCCTGCTCGAGTGCGTCGCGGACGAACTCGGAGCGGAGCAGGGGGTCCTGATCCTCTGCAACCCGCTCACCGAGAAGCTCGAGTTCGTCGTCCATAATCAGGATCCCGCCTTCCCCAAGCTCTACGGCGACTACTTCTGGGAGCTCGACCCGACCGGGCTGCCCGACTACATCAAAGGGAAGAGCGCGCTACCGCCCTCCGCTCACTCCCTGGCCGTGTTCGACATCAAGGACGTCGTCGACTATCAGTCCCTGCTGTCCAGCGAGTTCTACAACGATTTCTGGAGAAGCGGGGGGATCCATTACGACCTGGTCGCGTTCATGTCGGCAACCCCGCTTGCGCGCGGCGCGCTCTGCCTACACCGAGGGCGCGAGCGCGACCCCTTCTCCGTGGAGGAAGTGGCCATCATGGAGATGATCGCCCCGTTCGTCGGCAATCATCTGGAGAAGATGGTATCGGCGAGCGTCCTCTCGGTGCTGCAGACGGCGGAGCAGAAGGGCGTCATCGTATGCGACGCCCACGGGCGGGTGCTCTACTGCAACAGCATCGCCCGGGATCTCTGCCTGTCGCTCACCCAAGGGGGCGAAACGGGGCGCATGGCCGGGGAGGCGTCTCCCGACGCCGGCGTCGCCTCGTTCGTCGGTTATGCCTTGAGCAGCCCCGACGAGCTTGCGGAAAGGTGCAATCTCGGGGTGAACTCGCGCGAGGTCACCCTCGATCAGGGGACCCTCGGCCGGCTGATAACGCTCGAGCCCCGCGACGGGCTGGGCAGGCGATGGGACGAGCCGCTCAAAGAACGTTTCGCTCTCACCGATCGGGAGATCGAGGTGCTCAACCGGCTGATTGCCGGCGGCAGCAACCGGGAGATCTCGCAGGCGCTCTTCATCGCCGAATGCACGGTCAAGAAGCACATCCAGAGCATCTCGACGAAAGTGGGGGCCCGGACCCGCACCTCCATAGCCCACGCCGTACGGCAGGAACTCGGCCTAACGCCCTGATCCTCGCGGGTGCCCAGGCTCGCTGCGGCACCTTCCTGCCGCAGGCTTGAGCCGCGCACAATCATACTTTCGGATACTTGTGGGCTTCCCTCACTTCTGGTGAGATACAAGTAGCAGAACACGGAGCGGGGGGACGAGCTTGAAGTTGTCGCCGTGTTGCGATCTCGCGCTTCTGAATGGCAACATCTTGACGGTCGACGCCGCCTTCTCCAAGGCGCGCGCTGTGGCCGTGAGAGGCGACCGCATCGCAGCGGTCGGGAGTGATGACCAGATCAAGTCGCTGATCGGCGACGCCACCGAGGTCGTGGATCTGAAGGGCCGCACCGTGCTGCCCGGAATCAACGATTCGCACTCGCACACAGCTTTGTGGGCTGGAACCAGGCCGCCCTACGTCCTGGATCTCGCGTACCCGAAGGTGAGAACTGTCAACGACATCATCGACGAGGTCCGGGCACAAATCGCCTCAGTGGCGCCGGGCGAGTGGGTGCGCGGGATCGGATGGGACACGGGCTACCTGGAGGAGTGTCTGGCCGACTCCGGTTTTGCTCTTCACCGGTCGCTGCTCGACGCGGTGTCTCCGGACAACCCGGTGGCCTTGACAGACTTCTCCGTCCATACGGTGTGGGTCAATTCCAAGGCCCTCCAGGCAGCCGGGATTCGATCGTGATACCGCCGGCCCCATCGGCGGCGGCATAGAGAAGGATCCGCGGACGGGGGAACCCACCGGCATCCTTCGCGAATTCGCCGCGGCCGACCGGGTGATGAGCCTCATCCCGCCTCTTACGCGCGGCCAGAAGAGAGAAGCCATCGCTGCGGCCCTCGACGAAATGAGCGCCATGGGCATCACCAGCATGACGGAGCCCGCCCTCGGTCCGGGGGGAGATAGTTATCAGGGCGGGCTCCTGGGCTCCGAATGCATCGGCGCCTACCAGGACCTGCTGGACGCGGGCCGGCTGAAGGTGAGGGTGAACGTCCTCTACCTCCTGGGAGACTACGGCTCCTGCTCGCTCGCGGACCTCCAGGCGGTGCTCCCGGTCTCGGTTTCCACTCTGGCTTCGGCAACGAGAAGCTCAAGATCGGCGGCATCAAGATCTTTGCCGACGGGATCCCGCCAAACCGGACGGCCTGGGTGAGCAAGGAATACGTTGGAGGGGGGCACGGAAGCCTGGTCATCCCGGGAGGGTCCGACGAGGAGCGCGCCGGCGAGCTCGAGAAGATGATCCGCTTCGCGCACGAGCACGGTTTCCAGGTGGGTATCCACTGCATCGGCGATCTGGCTATCGGCGCTGCCATCGACGGCTTCGTCAAGGCCGAGACCGAGGATCCCCGGGGGCTTCGCCACTACGTGATGCATGTGGACTTCATCACCGCCGAGCAAGCACGGCTCTGCGTACGGCACGACCTGGGAGTGAACATCACGCCCACACTTCCCTGGACGATCTCCGATATGAACGTCGACATCGTGGGCCGGGAGCAGGTGGAGAAGGAGTGGCCCTATCGGCTGATAGCCGACGCGGGTTGCCACCTCGCGGCCAGTTCCGACGCTCCGTGCACGTACCCGTCCTGGCTGCAGGGCGTCCAGTCGGCGGTTCTGCGCGAGAGCAAGGCGACGGGTACGGTCTACAGCCCCGACCAGCGTCTGACCGTCGAGGAAGCGATCCGGACGTACACGGTCGGGGGGGCGTGGCAGGACTGTCAGGAGCACATCAAGGGCTCCATCGAGCCGGGCAAGCTGGCCGATCTCTGCGTGCTGGATCAGGACATCCTGACCGTGGACCCGCACGACTCGCCGCCATCAACAACGTGATGACCATCATGGACGGCGAGGTCGTCTTCAGTTCCGGGTTGTAGCGCAACAACGACCGCTCTCTAGTCTTTATAGGTCAAGGAGGTGACCGAAGAGGACAACCAGGTTCTTCGGGAGAAGCAAGTAATTGACAGCTTGAGGTTATAGGGGGAAGTACGATGCCAAGCAGAAGGACTCTCGCATTAGTATGCGTCTTCGCGATGCTGGCGGCGCTCTTGTTCGCCGTCGCGGCCTGCGGAGGCACCGAAGAGACCACGACCACGGCGGGCCCGGCGCCACGGCGGCCCGGCCACCACGCCGGCCCGGCTACGACGGCCGCGTCCACGGGTGAAGTCAAGACCCTCAAGATCGGTACGATCATGGGTCTCACCGGCCCGCTCTCCATCCCGTCGCTCGCCTTCAACCGCGGCTGGGAACTCTATGCCGACTCCGTCAACAACGCAGGCGGCGTCAAGATCGGTAACGACACCTACAAACTGGAGTTCATCAACGAAGACAGCAAGGGCTCGGCTGAGGGCGCAAGCACCGCGGCCAGCAAACTGGTGAACCAGGACAAAGTCCAGTTCATCATCGGCGCCATGCTCGAGTCGGAAGTGGCCGCCATCTACCAGGTGACCAAGCCGGCAGGCGCGCTGTACGCCCTGGCGAACATCAACATCCCCGGCCACCCGGCGGACGTGTCGGCGGACAAGGACCTCATGGTCCGTTTCTCCGTCAACCCGGACGACAACCAGCCGATCGACCTCGACTACCTCCTCAAGGCCTATCCCAATGCCAAGAAGATCGCCGTCTCCGCTCCGGACATCGGCTATGAGGGCATGATCGAAGCGCTCAAGCAGCAAGCCACGGAGCGCGGCATGGAAGTGGTCTTCGTGGAGAAGTGGGCCTGGGGCACGACCGACTTCGTCCCGACCTTCACCAAGATCAATGCCTCGAACCCGGACGTCGTCTTCGCGATGAACAGCGGCCAGGCGATGGACCAACTGAAGGCGGCCCGCCAGCTCGGCTTCAAGGGCCCCTTCATCTCCAACTCGCCTCTGGGCGCCGACGTCTTCGTCGCGGTCGTCCAGGATCCGGTCATGCTGACCGACGTCCTCGTCAACAGCCCCGACGTCACTCACCCGACTGAGGCTATGAAGCCGCTGATGGATGCCTGGGCTGCCAAGTGGCCGAACGACCCGTTCGTCTCCGACGCCGTCCACTCATACGACATGCCCTGGATCCTCGTCCAAGCCATGCAGAAGGCGGGCTCGGTAGATCCGAAGGCCGTTCTGGCCGCGCTCGACACCATGACCAACAAGGGCGACATCAAGACAAATGAAGGCGACGGCAACCTGGGCGGCATGGACCGCTTTGGCGTGAACCGCGCCCTGTACCGGCCGTACCCGCTGACCCGCATCATGAACGGGGTACTGGAGTTCATCGGCTTCATGCCGCCGGCCCAGTAGACCCGCGAGTCGTAGTCAAGCAATGATGAGTGGAGGCCGGTTCAAGAGCTGCCCCAGCCGAGGCGGCTGGGGGCTCGCGAGCCGGCCTCCCTCGTATACTCCGAGGAGTTCGTTTGGACTCGTTTAGCCTGTGGATGCAGGCGATCATCAATGGGATCGCGCTGGGCTGGCTCTACGTGCTGATGGCCCTGGGCCTCACGTTGATCCTGAGCATCATGGGGATACTCCAACTGGCCCATGGTGAGATCTACATGTTGGGCGCCTTCGCCGTCTACTACTTGGCCGGCCGCGGTCTTGGCCTCTACCCGTCCATCCTGATAGGCATGATCCTCCTGGCCGCGTTCGGGGTGTTACTGGAAAGGGGGTTGTTCCGGCCGAAGCCCGGCCGGGATGTGGTCCTCAGTTCCATCGTGATCTCGACCGGTTTGACGTTGATACTGAGTAGCGGTGCGGTGGTCGGTTTTGGCCTGTACCAGAAGGCCCTTCCCCGCTTGATCAACGGCTCCTTTGACTTCCTGGGAGCCGCGGTCCCCAAGGACCGGATACTCGCCATCGGCTTCTCGGTGCTTGCGCTGCTGGTCCTCTATGCGTTCCTGAAGCGGACCCGGCTGGGGCTGGCCATGGTGGCCAGCGCGCAGAACCGCGAAGGCTCCTTCCTGAAGGGCATCAACCCGAACTACATGTCCATGTCGGCCATGGCGATCGGCTGCGCCCTGGCCGCTCTCGCCGGCGCTCTCGCCGGCTCCATCCTGCAGCTCCAGCCGTACATGGGTTCTCTGCCGATGATCAAGGGGTTGGTCATCATCGTGCTGGGCGGGTTGGGCAGCATCCCCGGCGCCGTCATCGGCGGTCTCATCCTCGGTCTGATCGACGGCGTCGTCCCGGTGTTCTTCGGCTCGGCCGTGGCTTCGGTAGCTCCTCTCATCATCGTCATCCTGGTCTTGCTGTTCAGACCCAAGGGGCTGCTGGGCCATGAGTAGGAGCGGCCTCGTCCGGCTCATCCTCTGCGCCATTTTCGTGGTGTTTGTCTTCGCCGTGCCGAGCCTGACCACGAACCAGTACACGCTCACGGTGTTGGGACTGCTTGCGGTCAACGTACTGCTCGTCAGCAGTCTCCGCAGCGTTACGCTCATCAACGAGATCTCTCTCGGCCAGGTAGGCTTCGCCATCATCGGGGCGTACACGCACGCCATCCTGATGATGAAAGGCCATCTGCCGTTCTGGCCGGCGCTGATCTTGAGCGGGCTGTTTGCCGCCGTTGTTGCGCTGATGCTTGGGTACCCGTTCCTGAAGGTCAAGGGGATCTATTTCTCGATCCTTACCCTGTTGACCGCGGAGACCTTCCGTCTGGTGGCCTACAACTGGACGTCGTTCACCGGCGGCACTCAGGGCTTGGTCGGGGTGCCGTCCCCGGCCCCCGTGCGGCTGCCGTTCCTTGGCGAGGTCAAGTTCGACACGATCAATACGTACTACTACATCGTGATCGGAGTCGTTCTGATCGCCCTGCTCATACTGTACTTCGTGGAGCGAGCGTACGTGAACTTCCAATGGAGAGCGATCCGCGACGACAACATGCTGGCGGGAGCGGTGGGCATCAACGTCATCGGATACAAGATGGTCAACTTCACGATCGCGGCCTTTATGGCAGGCATATCCGGCGCACTCTTCGCTTCCTTCCAACACAATCTGAGCGCCGACGGGACGTCGCGGTTTGCGGTGACAACGTCGATCTATCTTCTGGTGTACATGGTCGTGGGCGGGCAGAACAGCTTCATCGGACCTCTGCTGGGGACCGCCGTGCTGACCCTCCTTGCCGAACGCACCCGGTCGATGCAGTCCTATCAGCCCATGCTTATAGGGGGTATCGCCATCATCGTCATGCTCTTCATGCCTCTGGGCCTGGCCGGTCTCCCGCAACAGTTCCGGGATTGGAGGCAAGGGAAACGACCCAAGCCGACCGCAGGCGCCCGAGGGCCGGGAGAGGCTATCGCCGAGATGGTCCCCGATGGAGCGGTCCCCTTGGCCGCCGACGAGCCGAGTGAGGGGTGACCGGGTTGGCGCTGCTTGAGATCAACAAGCTCAGCAGGAACTTCGGGGGCCTGGCCGCGGTGCATCGCGTCGACATGACGGTCGACGAGGGGGAGATCGTCGGTTTGATCGGTCCGAACGGCGCGGGCAAGAGCACCATGCTGAACCTGATCGACGGGACGCTGAAGGTCTCCGGAGGGACCATCATGTTCCGAGGACACGACATCAGCCGGTATCCGCCCCATCGCCGAGCGCAACTCGGTATCGCCAGGGTGTTCCAGAAGAACGCGCTGTTCAAGAGCATGACTGTCTTCGAAAACGTCCTCTCCGGGTCGTTCCTGAGGACCAACCATAGCCCGTTTGGGGTATTCGGAAGGAGCATCGAGCACGTTCGGAAGCAGCCCGAAGTGGTCGCACGCTGCATGGAACTCCTGGGCTTCGTCGGTCTTGTCGATCAGGCTGACGAGATCTGTACCAGCCTGCCCCACGGCAGTCAGCGGGAACTCTGCGTCGCCGTGGCGCTTGCCTCCGACCCCACGCTTCTTCTGCTCGACGAGCCGCTCACCGGCATGAACGCCGAGGAGACGGCCTCGATGATCAAGATCGTCAAGAACGTCAACAGCTCGCGCGGCACCACCATCATCGTCGTCGAGCACAACGTGCGCGCGGTGCTGGGCCTGTGCGCTCGCAGCGTCGTGCTCAACTACGGGGAGAAACTGGTCGAGGGCACCCCTCGCGAGTGCGTCGCCGACCCGGCCGTCATCGAAGCCTACCTGGGGACCGATTCCGATGTGGTTTGAGATAAGGGATCTTGCGGTCAGGTACGAGGGAGCGGAGGTCGTCAAAGGCGTCTCGATGCACCTCGAGGAGGGTGAGATCGTGACGCTCATCGGCCGCAACGGAGCCGGGAAGTCGACCATCCTTCGAGCGATCTCGGGGCTGAAGTCTCCCGCCGGCGGTGAGATCTGGTTCGAAGGGCAGCGCGTGGACGGCCAGAAGCCGCAGAGCATCGTCAAGCTGGGCATCGTCCAAGTGCCTCAGGGTCGAGGGCTGTTCCCATACATGTCGGTGTCGGAGAACCTGAAGCTCGGCGCCTATCTGAGGAAGGACCGCAACGCCACCAAGAAGGACCTCGAGGAGATCCTCGACCACTTCCCGCGGCTCCGCGAGCGCGCCCGGCAGCAGGCCTCCACGCTCAGTGGGGGCGAACAGCAGATGCTGGCTATCGCCTGCGCCGTCATGTGCAGACCCCGGATCCTGCTGCTCGACGAGCCCTCTATGGGACTCTCGCCGCTCATGGTCACCGAGATCGCCAAGATCGTCCGGGAGATCAACGAAACGGGCACCACCGTCCTACTGGTGGAGCAGAACTCCCGCCTTGCCCTGAAGCTGGCGATGCGGGCATACGTGCTGGAGACGGGCAACATCGTCGTGGAAGGCGCGGCTGCGGACCTGATGCACAGCGAGCACGTCCGCAAAGCGTATCTGGGCGAATAAGACCGGCGGGGGGTGGGCATGACACGCGGCGGGCGTAGCGACATCTTCGATCTGACGGGCAAAGTCGTCGTCGTGACAGGCGGCGGCTCCGGCCTCGGCCGAACGATCTGCGAGGCGGTCGCCGAGTATGGGGCAAGACGTGGTCTGCGTGGGCCGCTCGGCTGAGAAGCTGGATGAGACCTTGCGACTGATCGACGAGTGCGGTGGCGCCGAGCGCGGAGGCCGCAACCTGGCCATCACGGCGGATCTCACCAAGCTCGAGGACGTCGAGGCCATGGTGGGCAGGATCGCCCTGGAGTTCGGCCGCATCGACGTGTTCTTTGCCAACGCGGGCATCCGGGAGAAGAGCTTCGTGCTCATCCACGAGAAGCCGGTGGAGGATTGGGACGACGTGATAGACGCCGACCTGCGGGCCGTATTCCTGCAGATGAGGGCCGTGTTTCCGCTGATGATGGAGAGGGGCGGCAGCTTTGTCACCACCTCTTCGGTCGGGGGCATGTGGCCGCTCGCCCAGGATAAGTGGGTGTACACCCAGACGGCCTACGCCGTCGCGAAGGCGGGGCTGATCATGCTGACCAAGGCGGCCGCCAGACAGTACGGCCCCTATGGCATTCGGGTGAACGCCATCTCTCCCGGATACCATCGCACGCCGCTTACGCCCCCCGATGAGGTGGAAGAAGTGGAAAGGACGATAGCCCGGCTACTGCCTCTGGGCCGTTGCGGCATGCCCGAGGAGATGAAGGGCCTCGCCGTGTGGCTGGCCTCCGACGCCTCGAGTTTCGTCACCGGGCAAGTCCTTGTCGAGGATGGAGGGTATTCAGCATGAGACCGGCCAAGACCGCGCTCTTCGCCGCCGATTCGATCTACTTCAACGGCAAGGTCGCCACCTTCGACGCCGACGATTCTGTCGAGAGGGCCCTCGCGGTCAAGGGCGACCGCATCCTCGCAGTGGGCTCGGACGCCGAGATCCGTGAGCTCGCCGGGGCTTCGACAGAGGTGGTCGACCTGCAGGGCAAGACAGTGCTCCCCGGCATCAACGACTCCCACATGCACGCCGCCCTCACCGGCGGCACCCGTCCGCCGTTGACCATCGACGTCGGTTCGCCGGCGGTCAAGTCGATCGCCGACGTCAAGGAAGTCATCCGGGCGCGGGCGGCGATCCTCAAGCCCGGCGAGTGGATCAGGGGCGCCGGCTGGAACGAGGGCTATCTCGACGAGTGCCTCGCGGACCGTTCCCGTCACATCACCCGTTGGGATCTGGACGAAGTCGCGCCCGAGAACCCCGTCTACCTCGTCTCGTTCACTCAGCACGAACTGGTCGCCAACAGCAAGGCCTTGCAGATAGCCGGCATCGGGCCGTGACACTCAGACCGAGCCGGGCTCGGAGATAGTCAAAGACCCGGCGAGTGGCGAACCCACCGGGATGCTCCTGGAACTGCCCGCCGAGGGGCTGATCATGCGAGTCGTCCCTCCGTGGAGCAGAGAGGACAAGCGCAACGCCATCCTGGGGATCATGAAGGACCTGAATGCCAGGGGCATCACCAGCGCCACCGACGCGGCCCTCGGCCCCGGCGGTACCGGCTTCCAGGGGGGCTTCTTCGACGCCGAATGCATCAGCGTCTACAACGATCTCCACAACGAGGGGCTGCTGACCGTCCGGATGAACCTGCTCTACCTGTTCGGCTCGTATGGCGCGATATCTCTCAAGGATTTCGAAAAGAGCATTCCCGAGATCGGCATCCACAGCGGCTTCGGCGACGAGTGGCTCAAGATCGGAGGGATCAAGCTGTTCGCCGACGGCATCCCGCAGACCAAGACCGCCTGGCTGCACGAGGACTACCCGGATGGAGGCAACGGCGGCCTCGTACTACCCGGCGCCACTGACAAGGAGCGCTGCGAAGAACTGGCGCAGATGATCGGGTTCGCGCACCGGCACAACTTCCAGTGTGCCATCCACGCGGTCGGCGACCGGGCCATCGAGGCGTGCGTAGACGGATTCGTGCGGGCAGAGGCGGCCGATCCCCGCGGCCTGCGGCACTATCTGGTCCACTGCGACCTCATCACCCCGTCCGACATCACGCGCATCGTCAAGCACGGAGTGGGCGTCAGCACACAGCCTATCCTCAAGTGGGTGTTCTCGGACTCCATCGACCAGGCCATCGGCGTGGAGCGGTCGGAGTGGCAGTTCCCGCTGCGGACTCTGCTCGACGCCGGCGTGCACGTGAGTCTCTCGTCCGATTCGCCCGTGAGCGAGCCCGACTGGATCCAGGGCGTGGAGGCGGCGGTGCTCCGGAAGTCGAAGGCCTCGGGAACGGTCCGGGGACCCGCGCAGCGCATCACCGCCCGGGAAGCCATCCGGCTCTACACCATGGGCGGCGCCTGGCAGGACCACATGGAGAAGCGCAAAGGCTCGCTCGAGCCGGGCAAGCTGGCCGACTTCTGCATACTGGAGCAGGACATCCTCTCGGTGCCCCCGGAGGAGATCCACGCCGTCAAGAACGTGGCCACTGTGGTCGGCGGCAAGCGGGTTTTCGAGGCAGGGCTGTAGACCCGGACCGTGCGGCGGTCGTGGCGGCCGAGCCGGTCGGCCGGGGCGCCCCTGCCGGCGCCCGATCTCGTCAGTGCCCGGTCACCCGGTTGAACCGCTCGCTGTAGTTGTCCCTGCCGTCCTCGTAGGCGGGCAGCACGAACGGCATCTCCTCGAGGTTCTCCACCATGGTCGGCAGCGCGTCCCAGGGTACCGAGACGATGACGTTCCCCTCGGTGCCCACCTCCCGGGCTATGTGGCCGAACGTCAGGCCCGTCACCGAGAAGTTGATCTTGCCCGTGATATAGGGGTAGACCAGGGTCCAGGCGCAGCCCAGCACCGGGGTGCCCTTGCTCTCGTACATCTGGCCGGTGGTCCAGCTCATAGCGCGAAGGACGATCTCCATCTTGCGGGCCCGGCCGGTGAGAACGAGTACGTCGGGATCGAAGGTCAGCTTGTCCAGAGGCGCGAAGGCCGTGTAGTTGCAGGTGCCCTTTTCGAGGGTGGGGATGACGTCGTAGATGCGGCGGTTCGCCCGCGCCTCTTTGAACACTTCCAGGCAGGGACCGATCTGGCCGCTCCAGTAGAAGGGCTCTACGTCGACCATCCCCAAGGGGACGGGACCGGCGCACTCGTGGTCGGCGAAACCCGCGTAGAAGGCCTTGCCGGTCTGGGCTTCGGCCACCATCTCGCAAAGCCCGAGTGTCCGTTCGAGGCGCGGGATACCTTCTGGCTCCCCGAACAGGAACTTCACTCCTACCGGCGGCTTTTCGAGCTCGAGCTTGTCGAAGACGGAGAGGTCGCGGGTCAGCGGCGTAAGCTCACTCATGTCGGCTCCTTGCGAAACGGCGTCAGGACTTCGTGGGGGTCGTCGCTACACGGACTGGAAGGTCTTGCTGACGATCTTCCACTCTCCATCGACGTTGAGCAGGTGGAAGTAGTTGACGAAGCTGGCCACGCCGAAAAAGCCGGTCTCCTCCAGCCGGAGACTTGCCGTCAGGCTCGAGGCGTGGATGTCGAGGATGTCCGCCTTGTATGGTGCGCCTGTCGATTCCATGGACGGCCGCCCGCCGACGTCGGCCAGGAAGGGCTCCGGCGATCCGGCGAGCAGGTTGTCGCCCAAGTAGCCGCTCATGACCGCCGCAGAGTGGAATAGGTCCCTCAAGGTGTCCACGTCGGCCTCGAAGGCGGCCTCGACGTAACGTTCCATCACGGCGCGCACGGCCGCGGCCGGGCCGGCCTGCTGATCAATCATGGCTCCCCCTTTGGTCGCTACAACAGAGCCAACCTAGCACAAAGGCCGCGTGCTTGGTAAAGATTCGGCAACCCGCTGTCGATAGAGAAAGCATCAGTATGAGCCGGGGATAGGTTTCTTGATAGACACCACTTATAGCGACGCGGGGATTCTTGTCATCGACGCCGACTCCGACGCCCTCCGTTTCCTCGTGTGCACTTTGGAGGAGGCGGGCTACGGATGCGTGCGCGCCTGCACTGACCCAGCCGTTCTCAACGCCTGGCTCGAAGAAAAGGTCCTTGATCTCATCGTGCTCGACGCAGATGCGCGCGAGCCGGAGGGTCTCGCCCTGCTGGAGCACCTGCACCAGCAACTTCCCCCGGATGATTACCTCCCGGTGATGGCCATCGGGGCGACGGCCGACGCGAGCTCGCGGGTCCAGGCAATACAGGCGGGAGCGAAAGAGTGTATGGGGAGGCCGCTGGACGCCGAGGAGTTCCTGGCCCGCGTGAACCTGCTTCTCGAGACCCGCTTCATGAGCCGCAGACTGCGCGAGTCCAAGCATGCGCTCGAGGAACAGCTTCGCCGACGCACCCGGGAATCACATGAGAGCCACATGGAACTACTGGATCGCCTCGCCCGGGTGGCCGAACTGAGGGACGACCCCAGCGGCGGACATCCCAGCCGGGTGGGCAGGCTGAGCGGTCTGATCGCTCAGGAACTGCTGCTGCCCGCCGAGGAGACGAGGCGCATCATGCGGGCCGCCCCGTTGCACGACCTGGGCAACGTCGGTATCCCCGACGACCTGGTTCGGCTGGAGGGCAACTTCACCGAGGAGCAGCGCGAGCAGATGCGTGAGCACACCTCCCTCGGTGCCTATCTGCTCCACGGGGCCGAGAGCGACGTGCTTCAGACCGCGGAGCAGATCGCCCTGAGTCACCACGAGCGCTGGGACGGACTCGGCTATCCTCAGGGCCTGTCCCATGTCGAGATACCCATCGCGGCGCGCATCGTAGCCGTGGCCGACGCCCTCGACGCCATGACCCATCCCCGCCTCTACAAGGAGCCCTGCTCCATCCCGGCGGCCCTAGACGAGATCCGGCGAGAGAGCGGTTGGCAGTTCGATCCCGAAGTCGTGGCCGCCTTGGCCCTCGTCTATCAGGGGCAGCCGGGCATGCTCTCCATCACGCCCAGAGCGCCCAAGAGGACGGTCGGCTGATCTAGCAGCCTGCTGGATTGCGCCCGAGCGGGTAGAATCCCCGAAAGAACCAACGGGGAGAGTTCATGCCTGCCGAAGAAGCCTACTACCGTGGATTCGAGCAAGGGCCAATCCGTCCGCCCAGCGAGGCGCGCAGCCTGCTCATCCGGGTCACCCGCAACTGCCCCTGGAATCGGTGCCGCTTCTGCCCGGTGTACAAGGACACCGACTTCAGCCGGCGTCCGCTGGCCCACGTCCTCGCCGACATAGAGGCCGTGGCAGCCTGGGTGCAGACGTTCTCCCCCGAAGCCGTACGGCGCCCTGCGGCTCAAGACGCGTTGGCGTCGCTTGCCCTCTCCGGCCAGGCCGCCCCTTCCGGCCCGCCTCTGGACCCTGGTGCCGAGAACGCTGCCTGGAACTGGTCCCGCTCGGGGATGAAGTCCGTCTTCCTTCAGGACGCGAACCCCCTGGCAGTGCCCCCGGCGGAGATGATCGCCATCCTCAGCCTGCTCAAGGAGCGGTTCCCCGGCATCGAACGCATCACTACCTACGCCCGCTCGCGCACCGTCGCGCGTATCGAGCCCGAGGATCTGCTGAAGATGCGGGCCGCCGGGCTCGACCGCGTCCATATCGGCTTCGAGAGCGGGTCGGACGACATCCTCCGCTTCATGGACAAGGGCGTGACCAAGGCTCTGCAGATCGAGGGCGGAAGGAAGATCAAGGCGGCCGGGATGCAGCTCTCCGCCTACTACATGCCGGGTCTGGGCGGACGCCGTCTGTGGCGGGAGCACGCTCTAGAGACGGCCGACCTCATGAACCAGGTCGAACCGGACTTCATCCGGCTGCGGACCCTGGCCATACCCGACCATCTGGTACTCGCCGAGGACGTGGCCCAGGGCACGTTCGAGAAGGCGAACGATATAGAGACCGCCCAGGAGATACTGCTGTTTCTCAAGAGCCTGGAGGGGATCACGAGCACGGTGGTGAGCGACCACATCCTTAACCTGTTCGAAGACGTCGGAGGGAAGCTGCCGGTTGACCGGGACGCGATGACCGCCGAGATAGAAGCGTTCCTCGCGCTCAGGCCCGAAGAGCAGGTGCTCTATCGCATCGCCCGGCGGGCGGGGCTGGTCCGCGGGCTCTCCGATCTGGACGACCCCCAGCGGTACGACCGGGCACAGCGCCTGGTCCGGGAGCTGAACGTGACCCCGGGGAACGTGAACGCGGTCACCGATCAGATGGTCAAGCGCTTTATCTAGGAACGGAGGTTCCGTTGAGCTTCGAGACCGTGTTCACGATAGAGGCGGCCAGCATCAAGTTCGGCAGCGGCGCTACCCGCGAGGTTGGCTACGACATGACGGCACTCGGCGCCCACCGCGTGATGGTCGTCATCGACCCGCACCTCACCCAGAGCGAGACGGCTTCGATCGCCCTCGCATCCCTCAGGGCGGAGGGTATCGACGCCGTCGTGTACGACCAGGTGCGGGTGGAGCCGACCGATATCTCTCTCAAAGAGGCCATCGCCTTTGCGACCGCCGGCAAGTTTGACGGCTATGTCGCCGTCGGCGGAGGCTCCACGATCGACACCGCGAAGGTGGCGGACCTCTACTCCACGTACCCTGCCGACTTCCTCGAATACGTGAACGCGCCCATCGGCAGGGCGACGCCCGTGCCGGGGCCGCTCAAGCCTCTGGTCGCCATCCCGACGACGGCCGGCACCGGCAGCGAGACGACGGCCGTGGCTATCTTCGACCTCTCCGAGATGCACGCCAAGACCGGGATCTCGCACCGGGCGTTGCGTCCCCGCCTGGGCATCGTCGACCCCGACAACACCCGGACCCTTCCCCGGATGGCCGTCGCCTGCACGGCTCTGGACGTCTTCTCACACGCCATCGAGTCGCTCACGGCCCTTCCTTTCGAGCAGCGGGAAGCTCCGGAAAGTCCCCGTACCCGGCCTGCCTACCAGGGGGCCAACCCGATCAGCAGCGTCTGGGCGGCCAAGGCCGCCCAGATCGGCTCTCAGTACGTGATCCGGGCGATGGAAGATCCGGATGACATCGAGGCCCGCACTCACATGATCCTGGCTTCCACCATGGCCGGGGTGGGCTTCGGATCAGCGGGAGTCACTCTTCCGCATGGCATGTCGTACCCCATCTCCGGACTCGTCCGCGACTACCGTCCAGAGGGCTATCTGAGCGACCACGCTCTGATCCCTCACGGGATGGCGGTGATCTTGGGAGCGCCGGCCGCTTTCCGCTTCATGGCCCCGGGCAACCCGGACGCGTGCCTGCAGGCCGCCGCCTTAATCGGCGCGGACATGCGGGGCGCAGGACCGGACGACGCGGGAGAACTGCTCGCCCAGGCCGTCATCGAGATCATGAAGAAGGTGGGCATGCCCAACGGCCTCCGGTCCGTCGGCTTCACCCCCGATGACGTTCCGGCACTGGTGGAAGGGGTCTTGCCGCAGCACCGGGTGACCAAGCTGTCGCCGCGGCCGGCGAGCGCCGAAGATTTTCGGCAACTCTTCCTCGATTCGATGACTATCTGGTAGGGCGCGCCGCAGCCGCCGGCCGCTTGCGCGCCGCCCGAGGGGCCGCCCGGGGGGCTTACGGGGAGGTGTCCGGGAGCGGTTCAGACTCTGCCGGGCGCTGGCCGGCCGGCACGTCTCCCCGCGCCAGCGAGGCCACGACACTCAGCGCGGCCAGTACCGCCATGATCGCGAATGTCACGCGGATGGCTGTGAGCAGGTTCGGGTAGTCTGCAGAAGTGAACTCCTGGCGGCCGACGATCACGGCTACCACAAGCGTAGCCAGGGCGATGCTCAAGGCTTGTCCCACCACGCGCATGGTGCCGACGCCCGCCGATGCCACCCCTACGTTCTTGCGCTCCACGCTGCTCATGATGGCCGATTGGTTGGGGCCCGAAAAGAACGCGTAGCCGAGGCCGAGCACGCAGAGGGCGAACAGGATCTGCCAATACGGCGTAGCGAAGCCCAGCATGGTGAAGCTCGCGAGACCGAGCGCGCTTAGTCCCATGCCGCCGGAAACGACCCACCGCGGCTGCACCCGGTCGGCCAGCCGGCCTCCGAACGGCGACACGGCGGTCTGCAGGGCGACGCCGGTGATGAGCAGCAGCCCGGCGGTCTGGGGATCGAGGCCCCGGATGTACTGCAGATAGAGGCTCATGAGGAACGTCATGGCCCAGGCGGACGCATAGCTGATGAGAGCCGTCAAGTTGGAGAGGGCGTAGAGCCGGTTGTGACGAAACAACTTGACATCGAACACGGGCGATTCAGCCCGGGATTCCCACCATGCGAAGCCCGCCAGGCCGACGATACCGACAAGGGCAAGCACAACGCCCCGGACCAGCGGGAGCCATGCAGTTCCCAGCAGGAAAGCCGAGAGCGCCAGGCCGTAGACGACAGATCCTTGCCAGTCGAAGCGGGCCGAACGCGACTCCTTCCACTCCGCCCGCCGTAGCAGCCAACCATCGAGGAAGAGGTTGACGGCCCCGTAGCAGGCGCCGACCACGAAGAGGCCGCGCCATCCGATGTGGTCGACGATAACGCCGCCGATGGGCGGGCCCATGGCTTGGCCGGCGTAGGCCGCCATGGCCATCACCCCCATCGCGAAGCCGCGGCGCGCGCGGGGGTACGCCACGGTCACCGCCGCTGTCGAACTGGCGAAGACCATGCCGCTTCCCACCCCCTGCATGACGCGGAAGACGATAAGCAGCACATACGAGCCGACGAAGATGGCGGCGGCGGTCCCGACGAACATGATCGACAGGCCCGCGACGAAGATCAGCCGGCGGCCGGCGGTGTCGGCGATCCGGCCGAAGGGCATCAAGACGACAGCAGCCGCCAGGATGTAGCAGAGCGGGATCCATCCGAGGGCTACCGGGCCGAGGTGGAACTCCTCCTGGAGATACGGCAGCGCGATGTTGACGGAGGAGGTCAGGAACGCGGCCATCCAGTTGGTCATCGACATGACCAGGAGGACGTGCCCCGGCTTGACAGTACCCGCTGCCTCGGTGCGGAAGAAGTTCGCTCCAGTCTTCAATCTCGAGGACTATGCTCTCACAGGACCGCGCGTGCCCAGCGCGGTCCTTCGGTGAAGCGTCATTTCTCAGCTGCCTGCTACGCGAGGATATCTTTGCGCCGGAATCTCCAATACCCGAGCGCGGTCGTCCCGACGATCCACACGGCGAAGTTGATGAGCGCCTTGACGATCGGGGTCCACTGGACCGGAGAGCTCAGGAAGTTGGTCCACTCGCTGAACTTGCTCGTGAACAGGTAAGGCTGCAGGAAGTCGAAGACCGAGAAGGCCTGCAAAGCCTGCATGACGATCACTAGGACCAAGGCGCTCGCCACTGCTGTCAGGCTGGAATTCGTGAGCGTGGAGAACAAGACGGCGAGCGACACGACGCACATCATCGCGATCCACACAAAGGCATAGGAGGCCGCCGCGAGACCCAGCGCGTGCCACACGCCGACCTGCTGGCCTGTGAACAGTCCGACCGGACTCAGCCCGAAGACCGAGCCTCCGGCGATGAGGGCCGCGACGCCCAGGATGAGCAGGCATATCGCCACGTATAGGTTGGCCACGAACCACTTGGACATCAGAAACGACCCGCGCCTGAGGGGCTGCATGAGCATTGTGCGGAGCGTCCCGGTCTCAGCTTCCCCAGCGATGGTGTAACTGCCGGACATCGAGGCGAGGAGGGGCAGGAAGAAGGTCGCCATGGCCAGTAGGGCGGCCACGATCAGATAGAGGCCGTTGCTGCGGACCTGGGTGAATATCAGCTCCCCTACGTCCGGTGGTCCGTCGGCCCCCCCGGGTCCCCCGCCGGGTCCTCCGCCCGAGAAACGGAAGGCCAGCATGATGAGGAACGGAATGATGAACAGCCCTATCCACCCGATGTAGGTCCGCTTCTGGAAGAGCATCTTGACGAACTCGCGCCGGATGCCGCTCATAGCGTCCCTCCTTGGGGAGCGCCTTCGGCCCCCGACGTGAGCTCGAGGAACATGTCTTCCAGCCCTTGCTCCATCGCCGGGACTACCGCGAGGATGTCGACGTTGCCTGCGACCAGTCTCCGCACCATCTCGGGGACGAATTCGTCACCGGAATCCACCACGATGTAGCCCTCGTCCTCGCGGACACCACCGGGAGGCGCCATGGGGCGGATGATCTCCATGGCGCGCGCCTGGTCGCCGGTCAGTACCTTGACGGCATGGCTGGCCGGATGGAGATCGGCGACCGGACCCTGGACGATGACCCGGCCCTTGCTGAGGATGACCGCGCGGTTGCAGACCAACTCCACCTCGTGCAGCAGGTGGGAGGAAAGGAAGACGGTCACACCCTCGGCCCCGAGTTGACGGATGAGCTCGCGGACGTCCTTCATTCCCTGCGGGTCGAGACCGCTGGTCGGCTCGTCGAGTACGATGACATCGGGCTTGTGGATGAGAGCCAGGCCGATGCCGAGGCGCTGCCGCATTCCGTGGGAGAAGCCGCCTGCCTTGGAGGTGCCGCGCTCCGACAGGCCCACCATCTCGAGCACTTCGGATATGCGCTCCTCGGTCACCTCGCCGTTCATCTCCGCGAGCATCCGGAGGTTGCGGCGGGCCGTCATGTTGCCGTAGAAGATAGGATCGTCGACGAACCCACCCAGGTGGCGAAGGGCGCTCAGCCGGTCGTCGGGCACCTTGTGGTCGAGCACCTGCGCGTACCCGCTCGTGGGGTAGATCAGGCCGAATATGAGGCGGATCGTAGTCGTCTTTCCGCTCCCGTTGGGACCCAGGAAGCCGAAGACATCGCCTCTACAGACAGAGATGTCCAGGTTGTCGACGGCCCGCAACTTCTTGAAGTCTTTGGTCAAACCGTGCGTGGACAGTACTACCGGCCGGCCTTCGCAGACCTCCAGGCACCCGTCCTGCGCGGGGTCGAACTTCTCAGCGATCATTGACTGCCCATCCTTGGCTGTTCTCGGCTCCGAAGCATCATTCTACTTCTTCCTCCGCCCGAGTGGTGCTAATACCCTCCCCGCGGAAAACCTTAGTAAAAGAGTTTGCATTTTGCCGAGGTCGCGGTGAACTTAGGTCACGGCCGGCTGATATTGCCGCAAGTGCAGTCTATCCGCGACCTGCTCGACGCCGACGCCATGGCGTTGGTCGTCAAAGAGCGCGAACTGCGGTCTGCGCTCGACCGCCTCAAGGAACCGCCGCGCTTGGTGGTCACCGACTCGCAGGCATTCTTGAAAGTCGCGGCGGCACGCCGCTTGACGTCCCCATGACCAGCTTCTCCATCCTGTTCGCCCGGTTCAAGGGAGATCTGACCGCGCAGGTGGAGGGGGCGCTCGCTCTGGAGTCTCTGCGCCCCGGCGACCGCATACTCATCTCGGAGGCATGCAGCCACCACCCCATCGCCGACGACATCGGCCGGGTCAAGATCCCGCGCTGGCTCAACCAGTACGTGGGCGGCAAGCTGGAGATCGACACAGTCCAGGGGCACGACTTCCCGGAAGACATCTCCCCTTATAGCCTGGTGGTCTACTGCGGCGCTCTGTACGTTCAACGCCCGAGCACCACCGCCCTCGCCACCATCAACAAGGAATTCGGCCGGGAACTCGGTCTACAGCGTGGCGCGAACATCGTGATGCCGAATCTCACGCCGCCTCGCTACCGCGCCCTCTACGAGATCTACCCTGAGAAGGCCTGCGTCAACGAGACTGCGGAGATGTGCAGGTTCTGCCTGCTGGGCCGCATCGAATCGATGGGGCGCTGCGTGGGGACGGGACCGGGGGGGCGGCGGCGCGACTGATTTCCTGTGAGCGTCGCAACGAAGGCCGAGAGGCGCGTCGGCCGGCGCCGCGCGCCGCAAAGTCCCCTCAGCGGCCTATCCTGAAGTAGCGGCGCGTAGGTGCGAGCAGCGTGAGGGTGACTATGGCCAAGCCGAGAAGGCCGAAAACGACCTGCAGCCCAATCCCCGACCCGGACAGATACCCCAGCAGCGCTACCTCGGTGACGATCCAGATGACCAGCCCGCCTCCCGAGGCAAGCGACAGCCACCAGGCCGGTCTCCACCGGCGCAGCAGCCCCGCAAGAACGAGGAGAGCAAACAGCCCCACCACGATGAGCAGGATGAGGCCGGGGATCAGATAGTCCTTGAAGGGACTCCCTTCAAGGACGCTGAGAGGCATGCCGATGTTCTTGATCGGATCTCGAACCAACCCGATGCCCCCGGCGATAGCCCCTATGGCCTGGATCGCGGTCAATATGAGGAGGGCCAGCACGGTGCCCGGCCGCTTGCTCTTTTCGGGCTTCTTGACGCCCGTCTGTCCGCCCTGCCGCGGCTTGTTGGCCGCCCCGGTCCTCTTGGCTTTGCCGGGTCTCTTCTTTGACTTCGCTGGTATGGCGGTCTCCTATCGACAGGCTTGGTGCCCGGCCGCTGAGCGTGCCGGAGAATTCTATCGCGTGGCGCTTCCATAAGGATGGTGTGAAGACCAGGAACCTTTGTTGGGCGAACGAGTATCATACAACTCAGAACGATGTTCGGAACGCCATGCATCGTTCTGGTGAACAGTTTGTGTTTGGGAATAGTGCTCGGGCAAAGCGATCGCGATGAACGGGGGTCCGAATGGAAGAGACAGTCCGCCTCTCTCGGCGTGACCGCCGCCGTCTCGACACTCGCGCGGAGATACTCTCCGCCGCCCGGGAGTTGCTTCTGGAGGTAGGCCCCGAAGGACTCAGCCTTCGCCAGGTCGCCCGGCGAGCCGACTTCAGCCCGGCCGCTCTCTACACCTACTTCCCCAACAGGGATTCGCTCGTCGCCTCGTTGTTCGCCGAATCGTTCGAACGCCTGGACGCTTACCTGCGCCGGGTGCCCGCCGATCTCTCGCCCGATCGCCGGGTGATCGAACTCGGGTTGGCCTACATGGAGTTCGCCCACGACAACCCCATGGACCTTCGCTGCATGATGCTGTCCACGTCCCTGGATCTGCCTCCCTCGAGCGGGAAGGCACTCGGTCTGGGGGCCGCACGGCTCATCGGCGAGACCTTCCGGCAGGGGGTACAGGAGGGCGTCTTCAGGCCGGATTGCCTGTGCTCGGCCCCCGAGATGGCTTTCGGCGCCTGGGCACTTGTGCATGGGATGGTGGCCGTCGGGGGAATAGACCTCACAGAGGTGGCGGCGGAGGTGTCGGCGGATCCCCGGCGTGTTCTGGAAACGTACGTCGCTCTGTTGATGGCCCCGCGATAGGGGCTCCACGCTAAGGATAGGTAGATGTTCCACGCCATAGGCAATTTCTGCTACCGGTTTCGTTGGATAGTCATAGCCCTCTGGATCGTCGTTTTCGGCGTGAGTGTTGCGGCTACCCCATTCCTCGCCGACACTCTCACGGCGGGCTTCACCGATCCTAATGCTCCCTCTGAGCAGTCCTCGGCGTTGATCCAGGAGACGTTCAACCAGGGCGAGACCAACCTGCTCGTGGTGTTCCAGAGCGACACGCTTCAGGCCGCGAGTGAGGAGTTCAAGGCCGCGGAGCGGCAAGCTCTGGACGGATTGACCGCTGCGAACATCCCGAACCTGGAGAGCATCCAGACGTACGCGAACACGGGAAGCGATCTGCTCGTCTCCGAGGACGGCACGAGTTCCGTCGCGGTCCTCAACTTCTCGGCGCCCTCGCAGACGGTGCAGAAACAGATGCAGGACATCAAGGCTGCGCTCGCGGACAGCGAGCTCAAGACCTACGTGACCGGCGGCCCGGCGGTCGACGAGGAGCTTACCGACTTCTCCGTCAGGGACCTGCAGAAGGTGGAGATCTACGGTCTGCCGGTGGCGCTCATCGCCCTCATCTTCGTTTTCGGCAGCCTGGTGTCGGCGGCTCTGCCGGTCATTACCGGCGGCATGGCGGTCACGGTCACGCTGGGCGCAATGTACTTGCTGGCGCGGGCCACCGACATGTCCATCTTCGCCATGAACTCGGCCACGCTCCTGGGGCTGGCGGTAGCCATCGACTACGCGCTCTTCATGGTGTCGCGCTTCCGCGAGGAACTGCACAAGGGGGCGACCGTCAAGGAAGCGGTCGGAGTCACAACGGCCCGTGCCGGACGCTCGGTCTTCTTCAGCGGGGTGGCTGTGATGGTGGGCGTGGTCGGCCTTGCCTTCTTCCCTTCGCCCGGACTGCGCTCACTGGGCATCGCCGGGGCGCTCGTGGTGTTCTTTTCGGTGGCCGCGTCGGTCACCTTCCTGCCTGCTTTGCTGGGTGTTCTCGGCCATCGCGTCGACAGACTCCCGGTCATCAGGCTGCACCAGGCCCGCGAAGGCCGGTTGTGGCGGCGCTGGGCGAACGTGTTGCTGAAAAGGCCGTGGGCCTCGATCCTCGTGGCCGTGGTGCTCATAGCTCTTGTGGCCTGGCCGGCCGCCACCATCAATACCCAGATGAGCGGGGCCACCACATTGCCGCCCGAGGCGGAGTCGCGGCAAGGGCTGCAGATCTTGGACCAGCAGTTCGACCGCACCGCACTCTCGCCTCTCTCAGTCATGCTCAGTTGGGATGGCGGCGGCGGCGTCGATGTGCTCCGGGCGGCCAGCATATTCATGTATGGTCAACAGCTGGCCTCGACTCCCGGCGTGGCCTCGGTCCTCAGCCCCTTCACGCTCGACGGCATGGGCGGTGACGCAGCCTCTCTCGCGAAGTTCTGGCCGCAGTTCGAGAAGCTGCTGAACGATCCCGACAACTTCACGGTGCCCCCGGGGGGCATCGACTTGGGCGGCGGCCAAACGATCACCGCCGCGCAACTGGAGCAGTTCAAACAACTCATCAAGTCGTCGGTGGCGCCCGGGGCCGTACTCTTCAGGGTCACGCCGACCGGCGACCCCAATTCCACCGCCGCTCAGGACCTCGTCAAGGCCCTCAGGGCTTCGGCCGTTCCCGCCGGCTACCAGCTGAGCGTAGCCGGGGAATCCGCGTCCACGTACGACTTCTTCCAGGAACTGAACACCTGGTTCCCGTGGGTGATCCTCTGGGTGGTGGTGACGAGCCTGATCGTGTTCGTCGTGCTCCTGCGGAGCGTAGTGCTCCCGGTGCTCGCAGTCGCGGTCAACCTCCTGACTATCGCAATGAGCTACGGCATGCTGGTGCTGCTTTTCCAGGGCACCGCTTTTGAGAAGATACTGCGGTTCACCTCCACAGGCGGGATAGACGCCGTCGTCCCGGTGGTGCTCCTCTGCATCCTCTTCGGGATAACCATGGACTACGCGGTGTTCATGCTCACCCGTACCCACGAGCGTTGGAACCGGACCCACGACAACCGGGATAGCATCATCACCGGTCTGACGAGGACCGGAAGGATCATCGTGAGCGCGGCGCTGCTGGTGGTCATCGTCACCGGGGCCTTCGCCTTCACGAGCATCAGCCAGACGAAGATGATGGGTCTCGGCATCGCCCTGGCGATCATCGCCGACACCATCCTGATCCGGTTGACGCTGCTCCCCGCGATCATGGCTTACCTGGGCCGGGCGAACTGGTGGTGGCCGGGATTCGCGTGGGTGAAAGGGCTGGGGCGCACGAAGGACGCGGCGCCCAAGCAGAGCCCACGGCCGCAGACTGGGCCGGGCGCGGGACGGCCCGCGGGGAGGGTGAACCCCCAGCTACCGCGGTAGGCTCGCTCCCTACCTCTACGCCGGCAAGAACACCGAAAAGGTGGAACCTTTGCCCTGCTCGCTGGTCAGTTGCACGCGGCCGCCGGCGCGCTCGGTGAGCCTCTTGACGATCGCCAATCCCAGACCGCTGCCCTCGAGGCCCTTGGTCTCCGCGCGCTTTTCCCGGAAGAACTCGGTGAAGACCTGATCAAGGTTCTCCGCGGCGATGCCGACCCCCGTGTCCTCGACGTCGATGCGCACCCATTCACCCTCGTGGCAGGCCCGTACCGTGACCGAGCCCCCATTCCGGTTGTACTTGACCGCGTTGCCGACGAGGTTGGTGAGGACCATCTCCAGGTCTTCGGCGGGCGCGAGCACCGGCGGCAATTCCGGGTCGAGGTCGGTGGAGGCGGTGATGCCTCGCGCGGCCAAGTGCTCGGCTTGGGCGGCGAGAGCAGCTTCGACCGCCGGCGCCAGCTCGAGGAGCCGGGGCTCGCTCGTGGCCTGGGCCTGCTCGCTGCGGGAAAGCGACAGCAGGTCGCCGATGAGCTGTACCAGGTCGTCGATCCGGTTCTCGGCTCGGCGGAGTAGGGGCAGATAGGCCTCCAGGTCTTCCCCCATGCTCTTGTCGGTGGTCACCTCGATGATGCTGCGCACCGCTCCGAGTGGGGACTTGAGCTCGTGGACCATGGTGCGGATGAAGCGCTCCTTCTCCATGGCCAGGCGGCGCACCTGGGAGATGTCGGACAGGGTGAGGATGCGGCCCAGAGCGACGCCGTCCTCCGCGCGGAACGTGACGATGCTCGTCATGTAGGTACGCTCGCCGATGGACAGTTGTCCTATGGTGCGGTCTTTGGCCGGGGCGGCCAGGGGCTCCACCAGAGCGGCCAGCGGACCCGCGCTCAAGAGCTCGCCGGCCGGCCGGCGAAGCACGTCCTGCTCTTCCCTGTCCAGGAGCGCCGTCATGGCCCGGTTGGCGAGCACCACATCTCCGTGCTGGTTGATGACGAGCACGGCGTCGCGCAGCGAAGAGATGAGGGAGTGGGTCTGCGTCTTCTCCTCCGCGAGAGCGAGCAGGCTCGCTTCGTGCTCCTGGCGAAGCCTCTCCTGCTCGGCCCGGGCCTGCTTGCGCTTGACCAGCGTCTCGATCACGCTCAGCAGGTCGTCGGGCATGAACGGCTTGGGCAGGAAGAAGTCGATCCCCTGGAAGGTGGCCGCGCACGCCAGGTCGATATCCGCATAGGCCGTGATCATGCAGGTCATGAGATGCGGGTTGCCTGCAGCTATCCGCTTGTGGAGGGCCAGGCCGTCGGTGTCGGGGAGGCGGTAGTCGAGCAGGGCTATGTCGTAGTCGTGGGTGGCGAGGAGCGCGAGAGCCTCCTCGCCGGTGCCCGCGTCTTCCACTTCGTAGCCTTCCATCTCGAGGATCTGGCGGACGGCCGAGCGCACGCCGTATTCGTCATCGACTACCAGGATGTGGGCAGGGGCTGCGAGGTCGGCCACGGCCGGGTCTACAGCCCCAGGCGCGGGGCAGGAGCCGGGCGCAGTCATGACAGTAGTTCCTCGGCGATAGTAAGGAGTTGCTTGCCCGTCGCGGGCTTGTCGACGAACCTGTCCAGCTTGGACCAGGCCAGCAGTCCCTGCCCCTCCTGGTCGAAGCGCTCGCCCGTCTCCCTCGCCACGCCGCTCAACATCACCATGGGCGTGTCGGCCAAACCCTCCCGCTTGCGCAGTTCGTAGGCGAGACGGAAGCCGCTGTCGTAGCGCTCCATCATCAGGTCGAGAAAGATGATGTCGGGAGTCAGGGTCTCGAGCAGATCGAGGGCTTCCCGGCTGCTCTCAGTCGTATGGACGGTGTGGCCCCGGCTGCCGAAGTACGCCTTCTGCGCGGCCAGGAAATCGGCGTCGTCATCGACGAACAGGATGGTCCAGGGCTCGCCGCGGCCGGCCGCCCCTTGGGGCCCGATCGTCTGTGAGTCGCTCATCGCGCGCTCCTTTCCCCACCCTTGCGGGTGATAGGGACCTCGACGTGGAAGGTACTGCCCACTCCCGGCTCGGTGTCGTACCAGATGTTGCCGTTGTGCATCTTGACGATGCCATAGGAGATGGGGAGCCCGAGCCCGGTCCCCTTGCCGATGCTCTTGGTCGTGAAGAAGGGCTGGAATATCTTGTCCCTGGCCGAGGCCGAGATGCCGGTCCCCTGGTCGGAGACGCTGAAGCGGATACGGCCGGTATCCGGGACCTCACTCGCCGCGACCCGGATCACGCCGGGGCGGCCCTCCATGGCTTCGGCGCCGTTCTTGATGAGATTCACGAGCACCTGGGTCATCTGGTCGCGGTCCAGATCGGCGCGCAATCCCGGCGTCACTTCGACCGTCACGCTCACCTGGCTGCTCGGGCCACCGGGCAGCCCGGCCAGGGCTCCGTCCACAGACGTGGCCACGAGTTGCTCCACCGACGTGGTTTCGATCCGGACCCGGCTTTGACGGGCGAAATCGAGCAGGTTCCCGATGATCTTCTTGCACCGCCCCGACTCCTCGGCCAGGAGGTTCAGGTCGTGGTCCAGGTCGTCGCGGTCCTCGAGCTTGCGCTGGAGGATGTGCGAGTACAGGAGGATCGTGCTCAGCGGGTTGTTGAGCTCGTGAGCGACTCCGGCCGCCATCTGGCCCATCGAAGCGAGCTTCTCGCTGTTGATCAGGTGGCTGTGCACGTCACGCAGGTTGCTCCAGGGGACGTTCAGCTCGTGGCACACCCGCTCGGCCTGGTCGATGATGAAGGGCAGGCACATGGCCTCTTCGGCCATTCCAGCGTACACTGCCGCCGCCTTCGCCCTGCAGGTCGAGTAGCCACATGCGCCGCAGTTGAGCTCGTCCTCGACGAAGTACTTGTTGGTATGGGCGAGGATGTCGCGTATCTCTTCCTCGGTGGGCTGCCGGGTTCGCTGATCGTCCGGCTCGAACGCGCGCAACAGGTCGAGATGGCCGTTGCCGGCTTCGTACGGAGGCAGGCTTCCGTGTTGTTGGCGGCGGGCGGTGTTGGAGGCGAACTCCGCGACCCGGCGCCCCCGGACCACGACCGGCTCCTTGCTCGCGACCCCGGGCCCGGCGTAGCAACCCCGGCACATCAGCGCTTCGACAAGCAACAGCCCGTTGTCTTCGTCCTCGGGCGGACCGTCCGGAAGCCCGGCCAGGGTCTCCACCGTCTCGTCTTTGCCGCTGACGACTATCAGGCGGGGATCGCCGAGGCCGTAGCCGATGCCTGCGCTATCGAAGAGACCGCCGGGGATGGGGTAGATGCGACCCGTACCGGCATGCGGAGGGTCGAAATCGGCCGGGGAGGTCTTGGCCGGATCGATGCCACGCGCAGCGAAGACTCTCTCCAGTTCCGACAGCGTCAGCACCTCGTCGATGGCACTCGCCACCTGCGGATCGAGCATCTCGGACTTCTTTGCCACGCAGGGCCCGATGAAGACGCAGCGCACCTGCCGGCCATAGCGCTCTTTGACCGCGATTGCGGTGGCGACCATGGGGGAGACGATGGGCATGAGCCGATCGGTGAGAGAGGGGTGGTACTTACGCACATACTCCACGACAGCCGGACAGGCGCTGGCGATGTGAAGGCCCGTTGGGTTCTTCGCGAGGTACTCCCGGCAGGCCTCATTGACCAAGTCGGCCCCATAGGCGACCTCGACCACATAGTCGAAACCGGCCTCACGCAACGCCCCGATGACCTGGGCGGGCGGTACTGAGAAGCCGACCGGGAAAGATGGCGCGAGCAACGCGGCGATGGGGCCGCCCCCCTGGACCTCGCTCCCCTGCTCGAGCAGGCGAAGCGCACCATCGACCCCGCTGGCGTACGCCTTGGCATCCTGCGAGCAGACCATTGTGCAGTTGCCGCAACTGATGCAGCGCTCGGGCACGACGGACGCTTGGCCCTCCTCGAAGCGGATGGCCTTTGCCGGGCAATCGCGGACGCAGGTGTAGCATCTCCGGCAGTTCTGCTTGATTGTGGTGATGATGCCGTCCATCAGGCGGCGGCCTCGCTGTCCGCCGTCCGCGGGCCCGCCGCGGCTGGCGCCGCCGCGGTCGCCTCAGCCGCGGCCACCGCGCTCCGGTCCTGGTACTCCCGGTGGAGCAGGTGGTGCGAGACCTCGCTCAGCGGTCTGCCCAGATACTCCTCGTATAGCTCGGCCACGCTCTTGTTCTCGTGCGAGTACCGCGTCTCCGCCCGCCGGTCGGCGTCGTAGATGCGCTGCATGCGTTTGCGGACGTCCTGCATGTCCCCGTCGTAGGGCTGGCCGCCGCCTCCGGCGCAGCCGCCGGGACAGGACATGACCTCGACGAAGTGCATGTTGGAGAGGGCGGTGTCGAGAGTCGAGCGTAAGCGTCCGAGACCGTTGATGACTCCAAGGTTGAGCGCGATGCCGTTCGCCTCGACCGTGAAGCACTTGAAGCCATCAAGGCCCCGCGCCTCGGTCAGCGGCCCCACGGGTGCCTCGCCGCCCAGTAACGTGGCGGCCGTCCGGACGGCGGCTTCCATGACCCCGCCCGTCCCCGCGAAGAGGCGGGCGGCGCCGGTGGCCTCGGCGAAGGGGGGATCGAGTGGAGCCCGCTCCTCGAACGCGGCGAAATCAATCCCGAAGCGGTCCCAGAGAGTCGACAGCTCGCGGGTGGTAAGAACGTGGTCGACGTCGCCCAGGTCTTGGGCCTCGAACTTCTTGGCGGTGCAGGGCATGAGCGACACCAGCACCAGGCGCTTGTCGCCCAGTCCCGCGTACTTCGGGTAGATCTCCTTGATCAACGCGCCCGCCATCTGCTGGGGCGACTTGCAGGTAGACAGATGGGGGATCAGGTCGGGTCGATGCAACTCCACGTACTGCACCCAGGCCGGGGAACAACTGGTGAACATCGGCAGCACGCCCCCACTCCGCACCCGGTCCACCAACTCGGCGGCCTCTTCGATGATGGTAAGGTCGGCGGCGAACCCGGTGTCGAACACGGCGGCGAAACCGATCCGCTTGAGGGCCGCGGCCAGACGCTCGAGCATCAGGGGGACGCCCTGGTGGCGAGCCCGCTCCTGGTCAAGAGTCGCGGGGACTGCCGGGGCTATCTGAGCGACGACCACGGCTGTTCGGGTCGCTGAGGGCAGCCACCACGGCGCTCACAGCGCTCCGCTCCATGAGCGCGCCGGTCGGGCAGACTCGAACGCACTGGCCGCAATAGGTGCAGCCGGAAACGTTGATGCCGGCCGAGAAGCCCGGACCTACCTGGGTGCGGAAGCCCCGGTCGGTGAAGTCGATCGCCCCGATCCCCTGGACCTGGTGGCACATGGTGACGCACCTTCCGCACAACACGCACTTGTTGGGATCACGGGAGATGGCCGGGGAGGAGATGTCCAGATGCTGGTCTTTCTTCATCCCCACGTACTGCTTGGACCGCGCGCCCACCTCGCGGGTCAGATCGGCCAGCTCGCAACTCCCCGAGCGGTCGCACACCAGGCAGTCCTGAGGATGGTTGGCGACCAGCAACTCGACGATCGAACGGCGGGCCTTGAGCACGCGCGGGGTGTGGGTGCGCACGACCATGCCTTCGGCCGCCGGAAGCGTGCAACTGGTCTGCAGCCGGGGCGAGCCTTCGACCTCGACCACGCAGAGGCGGCAGGAGGCGGAGGGGGATGGAGCCCAATCGAGCGAGCAGAGATGGGGGATGCGGATGCCGGACCGCTTGGCCGTCTGGAGCACGGTCTCTCCGGGGTTGAACTTGACTTGCCTGTCATTGATGGTGATGTTCACGGCAACCTCTCAGGCGACCAATGAGATCGAATGCTTCGGGCAGGCGTCCACGCAGGCGCCGCAGCCGAGGCAACGATCGACGATGATGTAGTGAGCGTTCTTGCGCTCCCCGACGATGGCTCCCGACGGGCAGTTCTTCTTACAGGCCATGCAGCCGATGCAGGACGCGTTGTCGACCTCATAGGTACGGAGTCCCTGACAGACGCCGGCCGGGCAGCGGTCCTCCATGATGTGCGCCTCGTACTCGTCCCGAAAGAAGCGGAGGGTGGAGAGCACGGGGTTGGCGGCCGACTGACCGAGCCCGCAGAGGGACGTGTCCTTGATCGTCTCCGCCAGTTCCTCGAGATGAAGCAGGCCCCGGAAGCGTTCGAGCCGCCGGATCTCCTCGCCGACAGGTCGCTCGGTGAGGGCGATCAGTATCTCGTGCATCCGGGTGGTGCCTTCCCGGCACGGAGCGCATTTGCCGCAGGACTCGTTACGGATGAACTCCATGAAGTACTTGGCCACGTCGACCATGCAGGTCCGCTCGTCCATGACCACCATCCCGCCCGAGCCCATCATGGCGCCCAGTTCCTGGAGCTTGCCGTAGTCAGTGGCCACATCGAGCAGGTGATCCGGGATGCAGCCGCCGCTCGGGCCTCCGATCTGCACGGCCTTGATCTTGTGGCCTTCCGGCGCCCCGCCCCCGATGGTGTAGACCACTTCCCGCAGCGGGATACCGACCGGCACCTCGACCAGACCGGTGTTCTTCACCCGCCCGCTCAGGGCGAAGACCTTCGTGCCCGCAGCGTCCCCCATACCGAGGTCCCGGAACCAGGCCGGCCCGTTCCGAAGGATGCCGGGCACGTTGGCCAGAGTCTCCACGTTGTTGAGCACCGTCGGTTTGCCGTGCAGGCCGGCGACCGCCGGATAGGGCGGTCGCGGCCGGGGCATGCCACGCCCGCCTTCGATGCTGGCCAGGATCGCGGTCTCCTCGCCACATACGAAAGCGCCGGCGCCCTGCTTGATGGTGATGTCGAAATCGGTCAGGCTGCCGAGGATGTTGGTCCCCAGCAGGCCGGCCTTGCGGCACTGAGAGATAGCGCCCTGCAGGCGCTGGATGGCCAACGGGTATTCGGCCCGGCAGTAGACGTAGCCTTTCGAAGCGCCGATAGCGTAGGCCGCGATCAGCATCCCTTCGATCACCCGGAAGGGGTCGCCCTCGAGAACGGCGCGATCCATGAACGCGCCCGGGTCGCCCTCGTCGGCGTTGCAGATGAGGTACTTCTGGGCGGCCGGCACGTCGAGGGCGATCTTCCACTTCTGTCCGGTCGGAAAGCCCGCCCCGCCCCGGCCGCGGAGTCCGGACTCGATCACCACGTCGCACACTTCTCTGGGGCGTCATGGTGGTGAGCGCGCGGGCCGCGGCGGCGAAGCCGCCCGCTGCCAGCGCCGCATCGAGTGAGGCCGGGTCGATCATGCCGCAGTTGTCCAGGACCACCCGGGTCTGCCGGGCGAAGAACGGGGTATCGGCGACCAGGAGCACGTCCTCGAAAGGATCGCGCCCCTCGGGCCGCGCCGTCGCGCCGTCGCCGACTGCGCCGCCGCTCTGGGTCTCGCCGGTCGCGGCCGCCGGGTAGCGTCCGTAGAGAAAGCGGTTCCTCAGCTCACCCTTGACGAAGACCTCGTCGAGGAACTCGTCGACGTTCTCAGGGCTGAGGTCGCAGTACGACAGGCGGGGGCCGTCGGCCGGCTGCAGGTCGACGAACACTTCCCGCTGGCAGTAGCCCACACAGCCTACGTCGATGATGGTCACCGGGAGGGAGCGCTCGGCCAGAAAGGTGCGTGTTCTTTCCATGATCCGCATGGCTCCATTGGCCCGGCCGCACGTCCCCGCGCCCACGAAGAGGACGCTCCCCTCGCCGCCGCGGCGCACCTGCTCCAGACGGGAACCTCGCGTCGAGCGACAACTCGCGTCGCTGTGGCATATCGGGCCGTCCGTGAGGCAGGCCACCAGATCGGGGCAGGGCTGGCCGGGAGAGTGAGTGCAGCGGGCACAGCAGGGTTCCAGGAGGAGACTCCCGTTCATGCCGCGCTCACCTCCTCGGCTTGTTCGCTGTCCGTCGCGTCGAGCGAGTCCAGCAGCGCGTCGAGCCTTTCGACGGTCAGGTGGCCGTAGAACTCGCCGTCCAGCTTGATGACCGGAGCTATGGAGCACGCCCCCAGGCAGGCAACGTTCACGACGCTGAAGCGCCTATCGGCGGAATTGCCGTCCGGCCGCAGCCGGAGCCGGCGCTGGAGGTGCTGCTGCAGCGCGAAACTCTGCTTGACGTGGCAGGCGGTGCCCCGGCAGAGCTCGATCACGTGCTCGCCCAGAGGGGCGAAGCGGAACTGGTTGTAGAAGGTGGCCACTCCGTAGACGCTCGCCACCGGCGTGTCGAGCGCGGCAGCGAGTTCGCTCATCGCCGCCTGCGAAAGAAAGCCGTCTCTCGCCTGGATCTCCTGCAGCAGCGGGATCAGTTGGTCGCGGGGCACGGTCAGGCCTCCTCGAGGGGCCAGGGTTTGCGCCGTTCTTCGGCCCGGGCGAGGAGCGTTTCGATCCGCTCGGCGAGCTCGGCCAGCCGGACCGGTTTCTGCATGAATGTCTCCGCCGGCCAATCCTGTCCCATCAGGGACGCCAGCACCTTCTCGCGCACGTCCTTCTGGACGTTGAAGCCGGAGAGCATGACGATGGGGATGTCCCGAGTGGGCCCGTCGGTCTTGAGGGCGCTCGCAAGCACCATGCCCTCCTCGTCGTAGTCCATCATCACATCCAGCACTATCAAGTCGGGCTTGTCCTCGACGATCCGCTTGTACGCCTCCTTGCTGTTGCTCGCGGTCGTGACCGCGAAGCCACGCGCTCCAAGGAACGCTTCGATCGACGCCACCAGATCGTTGTCGTCGTCGACCAGCAGGATCTTCTTGGCACTCATCGCTCCTCCTTAGATTGTTCCGAACCGGGCGGGTGTCCCGCCACCGCTAGGCATCGGTGATGCACTTCACAGTGAACTGCTTCACAATAGCGCACAAAAAAAGAGGAAGGGTAGATCATATTGCGGCCCCTATCTGCGCTTCCTCCAGGTGGGTGAGAAACGACAACTTCTCCAGCTTTGCCGAGATGTCTATGTGTTCCACGAAGCAACCCTCGGGAACGCTCAGGGTCTTGGGGACGAAATTGAGGAACGCGCGAACGCCGGCATGGGTGCCCCGGTCGACCACGTCCTGCAGGCCTTCCGGCCGGGCGGTCAAGATCAGGATGCGGATCTGCAGGTCGCCAAGAACGTTCTCCAGCTTGTCCAGGCCGTAGCAGCGACGGCCGGCGAAGACTCGTCCGACCTTGTCCGGGTCCACGTCGAAGACCGCGACGATGTGGAAGCCGCGCTCCTCGAAACCCCGGTACGAAAGCAGGGCCCGGCCCAGGTCTCCCACTCCTACGAGAGCTACGTTCTGGATGCGGTCGGTGCCGATGATCCGGCTGATGGTGCGGCTCATCTGGCGGACGTCGTAGCCGCGGGAGATGTTGCCGTAACTGCCGAAGCTCGCGAGGTCGCGACGGAGTTGCGCGGGAGTGACACCGACGAGCGCTGCGAGGTCGTGAGAATGGATGTATTCGACTTCGTCGAGGCTCAGCTCTTCGAGCTTCCGCCTGTAGGCGCTCAGCCGCTCCACGGTGTGGAGGGAGACCTTCTGATCCTTCTTGTCGGTCGGCGCCATCTTCAACTCGCAGTGCTAGGTTCCGTACCGTGAATTAAATCACAGCACGGCGCGCACTGTCAATAGAAGTGTGAAAGCATGCCTTAACTCAAATGAGTGGAGGGTCGCGATAGTCCCCAGGGAAGAGTCGCACAGGCTTTTGTGCGCAGCTGGAAGGGGACTAGCGCGACCCTCCGGTCTACTTGAAGTACTTGTTCAGGTCCACGTCCAGGAACTGCGAACGCTCGAAGCGCTCCTGGAGTCCCCAGGGGACGGTGCAATCGAAGATCGTCTTGCAGGTGATGCCTGGTCCCCGCAGCAACTGGTTGAACTCGGGAGTGCCCGACGGGTCGAGCGAGTGGCCGCGCACGCCGGGGATGAAGATGGTGTCGATGTCGCCCTGGTAGCGCGTGGTCATGGCCCACATCACGTCGTTCGCGTCGTAGATGTCCACATCGTCGTCGACGACGATGACGTGCTTGAGTTCGGCGAAGGCGGTGAAGGCCACCAGCGCCGCCTGCCGCTGCATCCCCTCGTCGTTGGGCCTGCGCTTCTTCACCTGGAGGATCGCCAGGTACTTGCCACCTCCGGCCGAGGCGCAGTAGACGTTCTGCACGAAGCCGGGGATGGCGTCTTCGACAAGGCGGTAGATGCTCGCCTCCGTGGGGAGGCCGGTGAGGGTCACGTGTTCCTCCCCGGGGCCTATGAGGATCTGCAGGATAGGGTTGAGCCGGTGGGTGATGGCGGTCACGTGCATGATGGGCAGTTGGGTCTGAGCGGGGCCGACATAACCCGGGAACTCGGGCATGGCCCAGCCCAGGCCGGTGATCGCGTCTTCGTCAACCCGGTCATTCGGCCTGAACTCGCCCTCCAGGACTATCTCGGCCCGCGCGATTCCCTTGGCATTCTGGCTCACGCACTGCACCAGTTCCACCGGACGGTTGCGAAGACCGCCGGCGATGGTGAGTTCGTCAAAGCCGAGGGGAGTGGTGGGTGCCTCGAACGAGGTGGCCACGTAGATGGCCGGGTCGAGGCCGATGCTGCAGGAGACAGGCAGCGGCTTGCCCATGGCCCAGGCCTTCTCCAGGAAGACGCCGATATGGCGTCCGATGCTGAAGCTCACGCTGATGGTGTCGGGTCCGTGCACGCACATGCGGTGGATGGTGACGTCGGACACTCCCGTCTCGGGATCCTCACCGCGCAGCAGGCCCAGGTTGAAGAAGGGCCCCGCGTCTTTGGGGGTGCTCTGGATGGGCGGTATGGCGGTGCGCAGATCGAACGGTGGCTTGATGACCACTTCCTGGCAGGGCGCCTGGGCGGCGGGCACGACCACCGGGGGAACGGCGTTGCCGAGCGCGTCGAGGATGTCGAAGGCCAAGCGCCTCGGCTCGCTGCCGAGGAGGAGGGCGGTCCGCTCGCGGCTGGCCAGGATCCCGGCTACCACCCGCATATCGGAGCCCTTGACCTTGTTGAACATCATGGCGGGGCCGATCTGGGTGGGGGGAGCGGTGGGAGTGCCCGAGCCGACCTTGCGGTAGATGCCGGCGATCTCGAGATAGGGATCGACTTCGACATCGGTGGACACCAACTGGCCTGGTCTCTCGGCCAGGAAATCCAGGGTAGTGCGAAGATCGGTGATCTGGCTGCTGTCCATGCGGTTTCCTTGTCAGTCGAGAGACGTTCGTGCAATGACTATATCAGAGTCGTCATAGACAAGAATCAAGATTCTTATTGGCCCAAAACGGACAAGATAGCCTCGGTCGTGGTGACCCACCCGAAGAGGTTCTCCACGTTCCAGAGCGTCGCCTCCACGGTCACAGGCGGGCACTGGGTGAACACGGCGTCTTTCACCAGGATGGGCCAGTAGTCGTGGGAGTATGCATCCATCAGGGTGGTTCCGACGCAGACGTTCGTCGCGCCGCCGATGAACGCGCAGTACCGGATGTTCAGGGTCTTGAGAACGAGGTCGAGGTCGGTCCCGACAAACCCGCTGTAGCGCTGCTTGCATACCACCGGCTCCTCCGGGAGCGGCCTCAGCTCGTCGATGATCTCCTCGCCCCACGAGCCCTGGACGATCGCCTTGTCAATGAGCTCGGGGTGCTTGCGCATGAGGATCATGCCGATCTCTTTGTGGTAGCTGGGGGAGTCGGGGCCCCCCGCGTTGGTGAGCCCTGGCTTGAAGCTCATCTTGACGAAGACGACCTTGACTCCCGCCGCCCGGGCGGCTTCGATGATCTTGCGGTCCGGCTCGATGACGGCCCGCGCCCCGGCCGTCGGCCAGCCGGCCAGATCGAACATGCCGCCCTCGCGGACGAATGCATTCTGCATGTCGATGCAGATGACCGCCGTCCGGTCGAGGTCGATCTCTATCGGTTCTGGTGTGCAAGCGAGGGTGACGTTGCGGGGCGAGTCCATTTCAGTTCCTTGGTCCTCAAGTGGTCGGGACAAGCCCGGCGTTGCCGGAGTGCCGGCCGGCGCGTGCCGCGCAGAAGCTAGAATAGCGCCGGAGAGGACCGAATGAGTAATCGCTCAGCGCCGAGCTGCGCCACGGTTCACAAGAGAGGGGCGCCATGAACGTGGAAACGATCGCCGTAATAGGAGCGGGCAACACCGGGGCGAGTTGGGCCGGGCTGTTCGCCGCCTACGGATACACGGTACGGCTATACGACGTGCGGGAAGGGGCGGCGGCGGCAGCGCTCATGCGCGCCACCGCCGCGGCCCGCTTCCTGGTGGCGAAAGGTCTCGCGGAGGCCGGGCCGGCCGAGCAGGGGATGGCTTCGCTTGCAGCTGTCACCACTACCCTGGGGGAGGCCGTCGAAAAGGCCTTTCTCGTCCAAGAGTGCGTCAGCGATGACCTCGACCTCAAGCGCCGCGTCTTCGCCGAGATCAGCGAGCAGGCGCCCGACGAAGCCCTGATCGCCACCAGTTCCTCGGGGCTCTCCATTACGGCCATCCAGCGCGACACCCGGTTGCCCGGGCGCACCCTGGCAGCCCATCCCTACAATCCGCCGCATCTCGTCCCGCTCGTCGAGTTGGCGCCCGGCGAGCTGACCGAGTCGGCGGCGATCGAGCGGGCCGCGGCCTTCTACGCCGGCGTCGGGAAGGAGCCGGTCATTGTGAACGGCGACGTTCCCGGCTACATCGCCAACCGGCATGTCGGCCGCCTTGTGGCGGGAAGCCATCGAACTGGTCCGCTCTGGCGTGGCCACCGTCGAAGACGTGGACAAAGCGGTCCGCTACGGCCCCGGTCTGCGCTGGGCGGTCATGGGTCCGCATCTGATCTATCACCTCGGCGGCGGACCCGGCGGCATCCGAGGGCACATCTCCCATCTCACCGGCACCAAGGAGGGGATGCTGCGGGACCTCGCTACCTGGACGACCTTTCCGCCCGACACCGCCGATGTCCTCGCTGCAGGGGTCGAGGCTGAGGTCCGTGGCAAGACCCTCGTGGAACTTGAGGGCGAGCGAGATGAGGCGCTGGCGGCGGTCTTGCTTGCGCGGCGGGCGCGGGATGAGACCAATCGCGAGGAGGAGAACATGGGTCGCAAGAAGAATGATTTGGACGTCTGGATAGTCAGGAGTGGCTCATCCGCGGAATTCCCTGAAAGCCAGAGCGAAACACTATGAAAGGAACATCCATGGCCGGAAATCAACAGGGTTTGGCTTTGTGGGCGTATGTCGCGCTTATCATGATCGTGATTATTGTCATCGTATTTGTGGTTGCCAACGTCAGATAGCTACTTCCGAGTCCTCAGCCGCGCACGCGACTCGCGCGCTTCATCGATAGCCGGCCAGGTACCGATGGAGCGGTGGGCGAGGGGAGAGTCGGGGGCCGATATCGACGATGGAGCCGGTCCCCGGCTGTGCAGGCTGAGAAGTAACTGTCTTGTTCGCGCCAGGTGGCCCACTCACCGCGTCCGCTCGGCACCCTGCACGCGGGCCTTCAAGTCTTGCGGAGCGGGCAGTAGAGTGGGAAGGCCACGACCCCGCCGCCCGGAGGAGAAAGCATTTGGCTGAAGCCCCCGCAAAGCTGCGATTCACTGCCGGCCCGCGGCTCCTGGTCGCAGCCACTTCCGCGGCGATCGCCCTCGGAGTGTTCTTCATCTACTTCAGGGAAGGCAGCCATCCGAGCTATCTCTTCTTCTTCTTCCTGCCGATAGCAGCAGTTTCGGTGGTGCTCGGCAGGATGGTCGGCCTGCTCATGGCGCTCGTCACCATAGCCGCAACGCTTCTGCCAGCCGTCTGGCTGAGTTTCGACCGTCTCATGGCCACGTCCGGAGTGGACCGCGGAACGGGCGGCGATATTGGTTACCTGGGCCGTGTTTCTGATCGCCATGGCGTACCTGGTCGGCTGGGTCTCGGAACGGGGTGGCAGCCTGAGCTTCGCGCAGGGAGTGGGCGGCCAGGCCATCCGTGCCATGGAGTTGGAGCGAAAGCGCACCGGACAAGACATACACGACGGTATCGCCCAATATGCGGCGGCCGCCTCCCTCGAGACCCAGGTGCTAGCACGATATGACGGCCGACGCGGATGCACTGATGCAGACGCAGGTGGAACGGGTGAAGGGGTCTCTCGATATGTTGGTTTTCGAGGCTCGGACGATGATCGGGAATCTCCGTCCTCCCGCGCTGGGTCCCGACGACTTCAATGGCAGCATGTCCAGTCTGGTCGAGAGTCTGCAGAATCGTACCGGCATCTTCTCGGACCTGGAACTGGAAGGAGACTTCGCCATTCACACCGATTCTGCGCGCATATGCGTGTATCGTATCGCCCAGGAGGCGCTGGCGAACGCGGAGCACCACTCCGCGGCCACGACGGTCCGCGTGTGGGCGAGGGCCAGCAAGAGCGGTGTCGATCTCATAGTCCGTGACAACGGGAAGGGGTTCGATCCCGAGAATCTCCCGCCTACGGACGGGGATCACTTCGGTCTGTCTGGCATGCGGGAAAGGGCCGAGTATCTCGGTGGGCGGCTCGTCGTGAAGAGCAACCCTGGCGAAGGCACGAGCGTGGTGCTCCACATCCCGAGGTATAGAGGAGGTGGGAATGGCCGGTGAGGCACATGTTCCTGGCACGCAGATCAGAGTCGCGGTAGTCGATGATCACGAGCTGGTCCGCTCGGGGATCTGTCACGCTCTGAGCATGAGCCCGGACATAGTCGTGGTCGGTGAGGCCGGTGATGGCATTGCCGCGCTCGACCTGCTCCAAAGAACATCGGTCGACGTTCTTCTGCTAGACCTTCACATGCCCCGCATGGACGGGTTCGCGTGTCTGGACGCCGTGGCTGCGAGATGGCCCTCCCTGCCGGTGATCGTCCTCACCGTCGAGGAGGACCCCAACGTTGGGATGGATGTCATACGACGAGGAGCAGCCGCTTACGTACCCAAGTTCGTGCGTCCAAGCGATCTTGCCTCTCTTGTCCGCCAGGTAGCGAGCGGCTCCGTCTTGATGGGCGGGAATAGGCTGGTGGGCGCGCTTGCCGGCGTCGAGCAGGCGGCCGCCCCGAGCAAGCCTGCGCACGGCCTGACAGGTAGGGAACTAGAGGTCCTCGACCTGGTCGCTCGAGGCAAGACCAATTCTGACATCGCTCGAGAGCTCTTCATAACGACCAAGACCGTCAAGTACCATCTGAGCGGAGTGTTTTCGAAACTCGGCGTCCGCAATCGAACGGAGGCCGCCACCTTCGCGCTCAGCCACGGCCTGGTCTTGCCCCAAGAGCCTGACGTGCCTGGGAGCCCTGTCAGGTGAGTTCTACCCTGTCCACGATAGTCTCCTCAGGCATGTTCGTCCTGGGATTGGGCGTCGGAGCGTTGCTCACGGCGGCTATCAACAGGTTCCCCGTCCGTCAGACCGAGAGCGACGCGCCTTCCGGTCCTCGTTCTCACCGACGGCGCCGCTTTGTCGTGCCCGGGATCACGGCGCTGGGCTTTCTGCTCGCCTATCTCCAATTTGACCTGTCGTGGCGGCTTCTCGAAGCCTGCGCGTTCATCTGCGTCATGATCGTGATCGCCTTCATCGATCTCGACCACATGATCATTCCCAACGTGATCGTATTGCCGGCAGCTCTGGTTGGCCTGGCAGCCTCGATCGCGCTCGACCCTGCGAGATGGTGGGTGTACCTGGTTGCCGCTGTGGGCAGCTCCCTGTTCCTGTTCGTGCTGGCCCTGATCTGGCCTGGCGGAATGGGGATGGGTGACGTGAAGCTGGCGCTACTCATGGGCGCGGTTCTTGGCGCCGCGGTTGTCGTCGCCTTCTTCTTGGCGTTCCTGTTCGGAGCTGTCGTCGGGTTGGTCCTCATCCTGTCGAAGCGCAAGGGCAGGAAAGACGCCATCCCCTTCGGTCCATATCTGGCTCTCGGCTCGGTGATCGCGCTGCTGTACGGGCCCTGGATGCTGGATTCCTATCTGGGCATCTTGGGGTAGCGGCGCGATCCGCGTACTCCGGGACCCACCGCAGGGGCCTGGAGGTCACTGCACCCTGGACCTTTGGCCAGGTGGCTGGCGTCTCCGAGACTGGACTATCGCCGTCCCTGAACTGGACTTGTGCATCGGGTCATTGGCCGTTTCCGTCGCCTAGATCTGTTGTTGTAGTCGATTTTCTACGCTGGGTCTCATCAAGACGAGTCCAGTAGAGACGCAACTGGAAGGGAGGTGAATCGAATGATTAACATGCTTCGCACTTATCTTCGTACCCTCTTGAAATCCGAGCGGGGCGCAACGGCCGTGGAATACGGCATCATGG
>CAWAOX010000013.1:0-429290 GCA_963783835.1 uncultured Actinomycetota bacterium | reverse complement strand
CGGGCAGCGCGAAGGTCGCATTCTCCGAGGCAATGATGAGGTCGCAGGCCAGCGCGATCTCGAAGCCGCCTCCCATCGCGACGCCGTTGACGGCGGCGATGATCGGCTTGTCGCAGTCGAAGCGCGAGGTGAGGCCGGCGAAGCCGCCCTTGTCCCAGCCGCGCTTGCCGCCTGCCGCCTGCCATTTCAGATCGTTGCCGGCGCAGAACGCCTTGTCGCCGGCGCCGGTGACGATCGCGACCCACTGCTCGGAATTGGAGGAGAAATCGTCGAACACCTTGTCGAGCTCGAAATGCGCGTCGGTATGCAACGCATTGTACACTTCGGGCCGCGACAGCGTGATGATCGTGACCGGGCCCTTGCGCGTCACCTTGGAGAATTTCAGGTCCATGTTTGCTCCCGTTCGATTTTCTGCGGCGGAGAATATGGCCGCGATACTGGCGCCAGCGAGGCGTCCGATACCATCCAATTACGCGGGGCGACCGTGCGTGCCAAGCGCTATTCGCTTGCTTGACTTGGGCGTGGTCTTCTCTCCTTAATCGATCCGAGCAGGAGCGCTGCGTAGCGCCTAAACGCAAATCAACAACACACGATATCGCCGGGAGAAACCGCCATGGATTTCAATCTTCCCAAGCCGACCTGCAGCCTATCTCGACGAACTCGACGCCTTCATCGAGGGCGAGATCAAGCCGCTCGAGGACAGCGACGACAACATCCGCTTCTTCGACCACCGCCGCGAATGTGCGCGCACCGATTGGGAGAATGGCGGCCTGCCGCGCCACGAATGGGAGGCGCTGCTGCGCGAGGCCAAGCACCGCGCCGACAAGGCGGGCCATCTGCGCTTCGCGCTCCCGAAGGACTACGGCGGCAAGGTCGGCACCAACCTCGCGATGGCGGTGATCCGCGAGCATCTCGCGGCCAAGGGCCTCGGCCTCCACAACGATCTGCAGAACGAGCACTCGATCGTCGGCAACTTCCCGTTCGTCACCATGCTCGACCACTTCGGCACCGACGAGCAGAAGGAGAGATCGACGGCTCGCTCACCGGCACCTACCGCATCCGCTTCGGCCTGACCGAGCCCGACCACGGCTCGGACGCCACCCATATGGAAACCAGCGCCGTCCGCGACGCGCGACGGCTAATGGCTGGATCGATCGACGGCGAGAAGATGTGGATCACCGGCATGCATGTCGCCACCCACTGCATGCTGTTCGCGCGCACCACGGGCAAGGACGGCGACGCGCGCGGCATCACCTGCTTCCTCGTGCCGGCCGACACGCCCGGGCGTGAAGGTCGAGGAGTACATGTGGACCTTCAACATGCCGACCGATCACCCGCGCCGTCAGCTTCACCGATGTCTGGGTGCCGGACGACGCGCTGTTCGGCGAGGTCGGCCGCGGCCTTTCGCTGGCGCAGTGCTTCGTGCACGAGAACCGCATCCGCCAGGCGGCATCTTCGCTGGGCGCGGCGCTCTACTGCATCGACGAAAGCGTCAAATACGCGCGCGAGCGCAAGCCGTTCGGCAAGGCGCTGGCCGAGAACCAGGCGATCCAGTTCCCGCTCGTCGAGCTGGCGACGCAGGCCGAAATGCTGCGGCTGCTGATCCACAAGACCGCCTGGGAGATGGACCAGCTGCACCCAGGCGCAGATCGAGCGCAAGCTCTCCGACAAGGTCTCGATGTGCAATTACTGGGCGAACCGCCTGTGCTGCGAGGCCGCCGACCGGGCGATGCAGGTGCATGGCGGCATCGGCTATTCGCGCCACAAGCCGTTCGAACACATCTACCGCCACCACCGCCGCTACCGCATCACCGAAGGCTCCGAGGAGATCCAGATGCGCAAGGTCGCGGGATACCTGTTTGGCTATATGGGGGCGGGGAAGCATTGAGTGTGTGGAGCGCCTCGCCGCCACGCACTGTGCCGTCATACCCCGCGAAGGCGGGGTATCCAGTACGCCGCAGCTTGTCCGTTCAATCTCCGCGGCCTCTGGAATACTGGGTCACCCGCCTTCGCGGGTGACGACAACGGAGGATAATCAATTCACCTGCCGGTCCTTGCCCACCCAATAGGGCTCGCGCAATTGCCGCCGCAAAATCTTGCCGGAGCCGTTGCGCGGCAGCGCTTCCAGGAATTCGATCGAGCGCGGGGTCTTGAATTTGGCGATGCGCTCGTGGGCGAAGACGATGATGTCGTGCGCGGTCAGTTGCTTGCCCGGCTTCATCACCACCATGGCCTTCACCGCTTCGCCCCATTTGTCGTCGGGCATGCCGATCACCGCGACTTCGGCGATGTCGGGATGGTCGCACAGCGCGCTCTCGACTTCGGCCGGGTAGATGTTCTCGCCGCCGGAGATGATCATGTCCTTGATGCGGTCGTGGATGTAGAGATAGCCCTCTTCATCCAGATAGCCGGCGTCGCCGGTGCGCAGCCAGTTGTCGCCGTCGATGGTTTTGGCGGTCGCTTCCGGCAGGTTCCAGTAGCCGATCATGTTGGAGCCGGAGCGGGTGGCGATCTCGCCGACCTCGCGCGGCGGCAACGGCTTGCCGTCGGGATCGAGGATCGCCAGTTCGACGCCGGCCAGCGCCTTGCCGGCGGAGCGCATCTTCTCCGAGCCGATGACGTGATCCTCCGGCGCCAGCGCGACGATGGTGCCGGTGGTCTCGGTCATGCCGTACATCTGCACGAAGCCGCATTTGAACACTTCGATGCATTCCTTGAGCAGCGCCGCCGGGATCGGCGAGGCGCCGTACATCATGTAGCGCAGTCTCGAGAAATCCATGTGCAGCGCGCGCGATTGCCGCACCACGAACTGCATCGCCGCCGGCACCATGAACAGCTTGGTGATGCCGTGTGCTCGAAGAAATCCAGCACCTTGTGCGGCTCGAATTCGCGGGCGATCACGCCCTTGGCGCCGTGCACGAGGCCGAGGATGCCCCAGCCGGAGCCGCCGATATGGAAGATCGGCATCGCCACCAGCGAGACGTCGTCGGCGCTCCATCTGTTCCATTCCGGCGGCTCGCCGCCGCCGGCGCGCACCAGCGTCAGCATGTTGCGGTGGCGACAGCATCGCGCCCTTGGGGTGGCCGGTGGTGCCGGAGGTGTAGAGCTGGATCGCGACGTCGTTTTCGGCGACCTCGACGCCGGGGTCGGTCTCGGGCTGCGCATCGCGCCACGCCGCAAAATCCTGCCACTCCGGCGCGCCGCCTTCGGTGGTGATGATGGTCTTGAGGTGCGGCATCTGCTCCTTGAGCCGTCGCGCCTCGTCGACGAATTCGCGGCCGACGAACAGCGCCACGGCCTGGCAGTCCTCGACGATGAAGACCACTTCCGGCCCGGCGAGCCGCCAGTTCACCGGCGTCGTCACCACGCGGGCCTTCATCGCGCCGAGCAGCAGTTCGAAAAACACCTCGCTGTTCTTGCCGAGATAGGCGATGCGCTGGCCGGGCTCGACGCCCATCGCCTTCAGCGCATGGGCGACCTGGTTGGTGTGGCGGTCGAACGCGGCGAAGGAGGTGGTGCGCGCCCTCGAATTCGAACGCGGTCTGCTCGCCGCGCGCCTCCGCCTGGAGGCGAACGACCTCGGCCAGCGTGGCGGCCTGCTGCGAGATGGACATTTCAACTCCCCGACGGTGTTGTTAGTTAGTTGTCGTTGCGGGAGAGTCTGCCGCGCTTCGGGAGACAAAGACAAGCCGGAGCGGGGCGTTAGAAGGACTAAGGGCGCGCGGTGCATTGGAGCGCGACGCGCCAAGTACCGTCGTCGCCCGGCTTGACCGGGCGATCCAGTACTCCGGAGAGCCGCAGCAAGAAACGCAGCGCTCTGGAATACTGGATCCCCGCGTGCGCGGGGACGACAACGATTGGTGAGCAGCGCCTCGCGCGAGCTATCCTCTCTGCGCGCGGTCCTTCTCGTTCTGCGCCTTGATCGAGGCACGCGCCTGTTCCCAGTCGGCGTTGCTCCAGTCGCGCAGCTGATAGAAATTGCCGCCCATCGCGAGCGCCTGCGCCGCCGTCCATGGCGATGGTTTCGCCGGTGATCCAGTCGCAGCCGCCGGAAATCAGGAAGGTGGCGACGTTCTGCAACTCCTCCATGGTGCCGACCCGGCCCATCGGATTGACCGCCTTGGTGCGGGCGCCGGCCTCGTCGCCGGGCTTGATCCGCTTGCTCATGCCCTCGGTCGGGATTTCGCCGGGCGCGATGGTGTTGAGCCGGATGCCGTAGCGGCCCCATTCGGCGGCGAGCGACATCGTCATGGCGTGGATCGCCGATTTGCTCATCGCCGAGGGCACCACATAGGGGCTGCCGTTGCGCACCCAGGTGGTGGTGATCGACACCACGTTGCCGCGATGGCCGCCGGCGATCCAGCGCTTGCCCACCGCATGCGTCACATAGAAGGTGCCGTGCATCACGATGTTGGCGACTGCGTCAAAACCGCGCGGCGACAGTTCCTCGGTGCGCGAGATGAAATTGCCGGCGGCATTGTTGATCAGATCGGTGAGCGGGCCTTCGTCGAAGATGGTCTCGACCATGTGGTCGACCGCGGCGGAATCGCGGATGTCGACGCCATAGGTCATCACCTTGCCGCCGTAAGGTCCATCAGTTCGGTAGCGGTGTCGTCGCACACGCCCTTGCGGCGGCCGCAGATATGCACCTCGGCGCCGAGGCTGAGGAATTTCGCCGCCATGGATTTGCCGAGACCGGTACCGCCGCCGGTGACGAGGATGCGCCGGCCCGCCAGAAGCTGATCTTTGAACATCGTTTCCCCCCAAGGGAATTGCTGTTAATTGGTCGATTGACGCTCCAGGAGCATCTCGGGATGGTTGACGAAGAACTGCTCGAGGGCGTCGTTGCCGGCAATGAAGATGCCCAGGCTCTCACCCTTGCCCCTACCGGCTCGGCCCCATTGCTGCCACAGGCTCGCCATCGTCCCGGGATAGCCGACGGTGATGGCGGCATCGAGAGCGCCGATGTCGATGCCCAGTTCGAGCGCGCTGGTGCAGACGACCGCCAGAAGCTGCCCGCCGAACAGCTTTATCTCTATGCTCCGGCGCTGCTCGGGGGTGTAGCCGGCACGGTAGGGAGAGAGCCGATGAGCGAGACCGGCGTCGATCTCCTTGAGCCGCTCCGCCGTGAGCTGATAGATGAGCTCGGCGGTCCTGCGGGACTTGGTGAAGCAGATGGAGCGCACCTGGTTGCGGACCAGTTCGGCCAGCAGATCGGCCGCCTCGGTCGTGGGACTGCGCCGCACGTTCAGCTCGTCCTCCACCAGGGGCGGCTCCCAGAACACGATCTTGCGGGCCCCGACGGGAGCTCCGTCGCCGCTGATGTGGGTCACCTCCACTCCGGTCAGGTTAGTGGCATGTTCGCGCGCGTTCCGGATGGTGGCGGAGGCCAGGATGAATCGCGGCTCCGCTCCGTAGAACGAAGCGACCCGCCGGAGACGGCGGAGGACATTGGCCACGTTGCTGCCGAAGACCCCTCGGTAGGTGTGGGCTTCGTCGATGACCACGTAGCGGAGGTTGTAGAAGAAGTCGTCCCAGAGCTCGTGCCGGGGTAGGAGACTGACGTGGATCATGTCCGGATTGGTGAGGAGCACTCGGGCTTTTTGCCTGGCCACCTGGCGGGCCGCGGTCGGCGTGTCGCCGTCGTAGGTGGCGGTCTCCACCTGCCTGCCGGCGAGGAAGCGGATGCGGCGCAACTGGTCCTGGGCGAGTGCCTTGGTGGGGTAGAGGTAGATAGCCCGGGCGTGGGGATCGCGAAGCAGGCCGTCGAGCACCGGCAGGTTGAAGCACAGACTCTTGCCCGAAGCGGTGCCGGTCGTGACCATGAAGTCCTCGCCCCGCCGGCCGGCGTTCCAACACTCGGCCTGGTGGGTCCAAAGGCGCTTGATGCCTTGGGCCGCGAGCGCGTCCACGATCTGCAGATGCAGGTCGTGGGGCAGTTCCGCGGGCCGGCCCGGCCGGGCGGGGAGGACGGTCTCGTGCTCGATCTGAGGGAACCTCTCGGTGGAGAGCAGGTCGAACAATGGGCGTCTATCTCTCATGCGTCAAGGGTAGCCGAGTGAGGCCGATGCGGCCATAGGGCGAAAGGTGGAGAGGGGCTCTCGGCGAGCGGTCGCCCGCGCGTTCCCTAGCCGGTCTTCTCCAGTGTGATCACGACGATCTGGGGCCGGGCGAAGAACCGCAGAGGAGGAAAGATCGCGCCGATGCCGTTCGAGACGACCACCGTCGTCGACCCGCTCGTCACCATTCCCGTCCGGTATTTCTGGCCATAATCGCTGCCCACCACGGGCGCCCACAGTCCGAAGAACGTGAGCTGACCTCCGTGGGTGTGACCGGACAGCATGAGGTCCACCCAGCCGGGTTGCAGCTTCTCCGCGAAATCGGGCTCGTGCGAGGCGAGCACGACGAGATCGCCCGGAGTCGTCGCCTCGAGGCCGGGCTCGGCCCGCGCGTGTCCCTGCTGAAGATCGCTCACTCCGGCCAGCCGGAAGCGTTGCCCGGAGTTCTCGATCCAGACCCCGCTGTTGTCGAGCGGAGTGATGTTCGCGTCGGTGATAGCTTCCAGTGTCGGCGCGGGGTCGTTCCCGCCGCCCGGGGGGTGAGCGTAGTCATGGTTGCCGAGTACCGCGAAGATCCCAAGCCGGGCCGTAAGGCGGTCGAGCTCGTCAAAGGCTGACTGCTCGTAGTCCTTGCTTCCGTAGACGTAGTCGCCCCCAAGCACGACCAGATCGGGAACCATCTCGTTGACCCGGTCTACCAGCCGGCCCACCCGCTCCTGCGAGAAGTAGAACGACCGGTGGATGTCGGTGAGCAGGACGATCCGGGCCCCGTCGAATGCGGGAGGCACATCCGGGCTCTCGTACGTGTATTCCTTCACCTCGAGCCGGTACATCTCGGCGAAAGAGTAGGCCACCAACACCGCCACGGCGGCGGCGACCACCGCCGCCGCGATCAGCCACTTTCTGCGTCTTCGCGATCGGGACAGCGCGAAGATCTCTCTACCGGGGGACTCTCACCAGATCGCGCTCGGCCAGGAGCTCCGCTATCTGGACGGCGTTGAGCGCGGCTCCTTTGCGCAGGTTGTCGGCCACCACCCACAGGTTGAGCCCGTTGGCGACGGTCGGGTCGCGGCGGATGCGACCCACGTAAGTGTCGTCCTTGCCCGAAGCGATGATCGGCATCGGGTAGACCTTGTTGGCCACGTCGTCCATCAATTGGACGCCGGGAGCTTTGGCCAGCAGTTCGCGCGCGCGCTCGACGCTCATGGGCGCCGCGAACTCCAGGTTGAGGGCCTCAGAATGACTGTTCTGGACGGGGACGCGCACGCAGGTGGCGCTGACGGCAATACGATCGTCGCCCATGATCTTCTTGGTCTCATCCACCATCTTGCGCTCCTCTTTGGTGTAGCCATCCTCGAGGAACACGTCGATGTGCGGCAGGCAGTTGAAGGCGATCTGGTGGGGGTAGACCAAGACCTCCGGTTCCTCGCCGGCCAGCAGCTTGCCCGTCTGCTGGATCAGCTCGTTGATGGCTTTCGCGCCGGTCCCGGAGACCGCCTGGTAGGTCGAGACGATCACCCGGGTGATGGGCACGTCGTCATGGAGCGGCTTCATCACGACCACCATCTGGATGGTGGAGCAGTTGGGGTTGGCGATGATCCCCTTGTGCCAATCGACGTCGTCCGGGTTGACCTCGGGAACCACCAGGGGTACGCCGGGATCCATGCGCCAGGCCGAGGAGTTGTCGACCACCACGCAGCCCGCGTCGCGCGCCATGGGCGCGAACGTGAGCGAGGTGCCGCCGCCGGCGGAGAAGAGGGCCAGGTCGATGCCCTTGAAGCTCTCCGGAGTGAGTTCCTGGCAGATGACCTCATCGCCCCGGTAGTCGAGCTTCATGCCGGCCGACTTGGCGGTCGCGAGAGCCACCAGCTGCTTGACGGGAAAGTCACGCTCGGCGAGGATGCTGCGCATCGCTCGCCCGACGGCGCCTGTCGCGCCCACTACCGCTACCCGATACTCCCTGCTCACTACCCCTCCTCGCGCCAAACTACTGAGAGGAGATTCTAACATCAGGCCGTATGGCGTAGCCGCACTACTTAACGGATATCCGTACCGTCTGGCGGGATGGGTCGTGCCCTCCGCTCCCTGACGGTGGTGGGTCCGGCAACCCGGCGTATGCTGTATCTGGGGGATGGGCAAGGCGATGATCGTGTGAAGGAGAGGCATCCATGGCAGAACAAGACGCAAGGAATCCTATCGAAGCGGAAGGTGGATCCCTGACCCGTGAGTGCGTCAGTCGCCGTGATTTCCTCAAGGTGGCGGGAGTCGCGGGAGCAGCGATCGGCATGAGCGCGGGCCTGGGCGGTCTGCTGGCAGCCTGCGGCGGGACCGAGGAGTCCTCGACAACGACGAGCGCTGCGACCGGTACCACGGCCGCGGGCGGCGAGACCACCACGTCGGCCGCGGGCGGCGAGACGACGATCTCGGCAAGCGCCGGGCCGGAGATGGGCGACGAGGTCAAGGCCGGCTACGTGATCCCGATAACGGGGAACATGGCTGCATTCGGTGTGGCCGCCAGCTGGCACCTGGACTATTTCAACAAGAACGTCTGGAAAGACGGCATCGTGATGGGTGACGGCAAGAAGCACAAGTTCACCGTCATCGCCCAGGACATGCAGTCCGACTCCAACCGTGCCGCCCAGGTAGCCGGTGACCTGATCCAGAACGAAAAAGTGATGATGATCGGTGCAAGCGCCAGCGCCGCGAACGTGGTTCCGGTGCGCGATCAATGCGAGGCTCTCGAGTGCCCCTGCATCACCTACGACTGCCCGGGCGACGCCTGGAACGCGGGCCAGCCCGAAGGTGGCTTCAAGTGGTCCTGGCATACCTGGTTCATCTTCAAGGACATGACGGCCAACTTCGTGGCCATGTGGGACATGACCCAGACCAACAAGGTCGTCGGCGGGCTCTATCCCAACGACGCCGACGGTCTCGCGTTCGCCGGCGGTCTGCCACCGGCATTCCAGGCCAAAGGCTACACGTACGTGGATCCCGGCCGTTATGAGAACGGGAGCGAGGATTACACGGCCATCATCAGCCAGTTCCGCAAGGAAGGCGTGGAGATCGTCAACGGCGTCCCGACGCCCCCGGACTACGCCAACTTCTGGAAGCAGGCTGTACAGCAGGGCTTCCGGCCGAAGGTGTCCACCGAAGCCAAGGCCATGCTCTTCCCCGATGGCGTCAACGCTCTCGGCGACCTGGGCGACGGCCAGACGGTGGAGTGCTGGTTCCATCCCAAGTTCCCTTACACCAGCTCGCTCCTGGGCGTCACGCCCCAGCAGATCTGCGACCAGTGGGAAACCGAGACGGGCGATCAGTGGACCCAGCCGGTCTGCTTCTTCGGGCAGTTCGAGGTGTTCACCGACATCCTCACGCGGTGCAAGAACCCGCTCGACAAGAACGAGATCATCGCCGCCACCAAACAGACCAAGATCACGACTATCGGCGGCCCGGTCGACTGGACCGTCAACCCGGAACCGTACTCCGGCTTCTACAACTTCTCCACCAAGCCGATCACCGGCGGCCAGTGGGTCAAAGGCACCGGCAAGTGGCCCTACGACTTGAACATCGTGGCGAGCGTCAGCCAGCCCGACGTCAAGACGACCGCCTCGATCAAAGAGCTGGTCTACCCGTCGTAGGTCTCTGGGGGCGGGCGTCGCGGTACCGATCGCGCCGGCCTTACGCCCCGCGCTTCTCCCGCAGAGCGGCCATCAGGGCGTCGCGTACCGCTTCCTGCCGGTAGGGGCGCCGTATCACCGCGGCGATGCCGTGCTGCTCGTGCCCCCGCACCTCGACGTCGCTTGACAGGATGACGGGCGCCTGCAGCCCCAGAGACCGGAGCGCTGCCCGCTGACCCAACCCGCTGGCTCCACCCGGGCCCAGAAGGGCGACGACCGCGACAGAGAACGGTTGTTCGGACGTCCCCGCCTCGGCCAGTACCGCCGCCGTCTGTTCTGGAGCCACGCACCTCACCGGCGCGCAGCCCAGCGAAGACAGCATGTCGGCCAGTTCCTCACCCCAGGTCTCGTTGCCGTCGACGACGAGGACGCGAAGACCTTCCAGCTGCTGCGCCGTCAGGTCCGGTGAGTCGCCGGCCGCCGTGCTCCGCCTCCAGACGGGCCTCCAGCTCGGCCACCCGGCTCTCCAGTTCGAGGATGCGCCGCTGGGCGCGGAGGTCTTCGGCTATGAAGATCAGCGCCGAGTCGTTGCCCACGACATCCCGGAACGGGGCTGTCGAGAGTCTTACCTCCACCGGGCGGCCATCCTTCCGGTCGAGCACCGCGTCGCGCGAACCCGAAGGGGTCGTCGAGGGCGCCGGTCCCCACGGAGGAGCACTGCCGGAGACTTCGGCGGCCCTCCAGCCGAACGTCTTCTCGGCCGCCTTGTTCCACATGGTTATCCGGCCCCGGCCGTCGATGGCCCAGGTGGCGAGGGGAGAGGCGGCGATAACAGCCTCGAGATCGGCTATCGCGTCGCCGCGGGACTGCTCGGCCAGGATGCGGGAGATGGCGGTACCGGTGGTCGCCCCCAGCGCCTGCAGCCCGTTGCGGAGCGAGGGGGGCATCTCCGGGTAGACGGTGGATGCCACCACCAGGCTGGCTATCGCAGAGCCCCGATGGAGTATGGGGACGACCGCGACCACCCGGGAACAGCCTGCCGGTCGAGGATCGCTCTCCTGTCCCGGGGTCGTAGCCGCGCTGCCCGCGATCTCGGCAAAGGCCTTCACAGACGCGGGGGCGAGGCCGCGTTCCATCACCAGTTCCGGCTCTCCGCTTCCGTCGGGCCGCACGAAGGCGGCGCCGGAGTCGATGCCTTCCACCAGCAACGCCGCTCGGAGGCCTTCCCGGAGAGCGCTCCTCACGTTCTGGACGTTCGCGAGCGAGGACTGCAGTTGCGCATCGATCCGCGCCAGGCTCTCCGCCCGTTTCTGCTCGGTGATGTCCTCGACGATCTCGATGAAACCGGTGGGCCGGTTGTCCGGACCGATGACCGGGTGCGCCCTGATGCGGGCCGCGAAACGAGTACCGTCGTCGCGGAGCCCGGTGGTCTCGGCTTCCTGCGCCTCTCCGGTCTCGAGGGCCAGCCTTCCCGGGCAATGCGGGCACGGTGCGTCCCTCTTCTCGAACTCCCGATAGCATTTGTTGCCAAGGAGGGCGACCATGGATTTGCCGTAGAGGCGCTCGTTGGCCCTGTTGACCATGACCAGGTCGAAATCGACCGAGATGAGGTTCATCCCGGGCTCGGTGTCGGGCGTGGACGTCTCGAACTGTTCTTCGTAGGGCTGCAAAGCCTCTCCATCCCTTGCGTTCTGCACCGGTGATTCTAGCTACTCAGGGCGGAACCGCCACACTGCGAAGGCAAAAAGGACCGCGATCCACACCCACACGATGCCCAGAGGGCCAAGCACCTCAGGCACTCCCCAGTCTTTGAGGGTAATGCCGTGGAGGGAGTCCATGATCCAGGCGCTGGGGAAGAAGTGCGCCACCCGGGAGAACTGAGGGCTGGTCACCTCCAGCGGGAACCAGGCCCCCCCGAGCACAGCGAGCAATTGGGCGGCGATGACGGTGGTCGCGATCACAGGGGGCTCAGTACGGAAGACAGCGGAGATGAGCAGGCCGACGGAAGCCGCGAGGAACGAGAGCGAGATCATGGTCATGAACAAAGCCGCTGGACTGCCGAAGTAGTCGACCCCGAAGGCGATCTGGCCCAGGAGCACCAGCATGAGCTGCTGAAGGAACGTGATGATCACCATTCCCATCATCTTTCCCTCGATGATGACACTGCCCGATACCCCGGTGGACGCCAGCCGTCGCAGGAGGCCCCACCGCCGCTCCCACGCCACTCCGGTCGCCACCGTCAGAAGGCTGAAAAGCACCCATTGGACGAGCGACCCCGTCGAAGCTATGACGAAGCCGCCGGCCTGCTCCACCGCGGAGTCGTTCGTACTCGCGCCCGAGTTCGCTTCCACGCGTTTGGACCGACACGGCCGGAGAGGCAAGGGCGGCCTGCACCAGCGACCGCGCCGAGGCGGCCAGGTCGGCGCCGGGCTCCGCGCCCGTGGCCGAAGACACCTGCTCGGCCGCGATCTTCGCCGCCAGCAGGCTGGAGTTCAGTTCCGAGCCACCGCGGTCTGGACCGCCTGCACGACCGACTGGGCGCCGCTGGAGGTCTCGAGGCGCACGAGCGGGAGAGCCAGGGGTTGGGAACTGTCGAGGGCTGCCTCGAACCCCTTGGGGATGATGAGGGCGGCGGCCACGGACTGGTCCTCGACCGCCGTGTCTATTTCGCCGGCCGTCATCATCTTGAGCTTGAGGAGCGGCGAAGTCTCGAGCCGGTCGAGGAACTGCTGGGAGGCCTGAGTCAGGTCTTGATCGACGACCGCCACGGGAAGGCCGCGCTCGCCCCCCGCGCTGCCGATGATCACCCCCAGGAAGATCGTGAAGACGATGGGCAGGATGATGGTGAACACGGCCGCGAGCCGGTCGCGCCGGGTCTGGAGCAGCTCCTTCGTGGCTATTCGCCACGCCCGGTTCACGCGTACCTTCTCCTGAAGAAGAAGGTGGCGATCGCGAAGAAGACCAGGGCGAAGCCGAGAGCCGCGAGCACGGGCAGGGCGATGCTCCCCCAGGAGCCGCCGAACATCACGTGGTTCCACCCTTCGAGCAGCCATCCGAGCGGGCTGAAGTGGCGGACGACCGCATACGCGCCGCCGATGCTGGCCGTCCCGGTGAAGTTGCCGCTGATAAGGCCGAGGAACACGAAGATCCCGGCCCCTCCCGCTCCCGCCTGCGCCGGAGTCTTGGCGAACGAGACGGTCAGCAATCCAAGCGAGCTGGCCACCAGGGCGCCGGCGATGACAAGCGCCACCACGGGGCCGATCGCTCCCCAGTGGGTGCCGAAGAGAAGGCGCCCGGCCGCCAGGAGGATCACGGTCTGAAGAACCACCACGGCGAACACGGCGATGTACTTGCCCGCCAGTATCACGCTCCTTGAGGTGGGAGTGGTGAACAGGCGCGGCAACGTTCCCAGCCGCTGTTCCTCGATGATGCTGCGCGCCGGGGTGGCGGCGCCGAAGAGTGTGAAGAACAGCATCATGCCGATGAGCACCTGGCCGGCCGTGTTCGGCCGCTGCGCGCGTCGGAGCCGCCCGGTGTGACCGGCGCGCGAGGCTCTACAACGATTCTGTCGGAGGCCTGGGCTTGAGAGCCGTACGCCTCTGCCGCCGCGAGTGGCGAGGGCGGACAGCCGGGCCGGATCGGTCACTCCCTGCGATGCGGCGAGCTGCGCGGCTCGCGGAGGCCGCGGCCCGCGCTCCGTTGAGCGACTGGACGACGTCTTGCACCACAGAGGTGACTATCGCCGGACCGACGGTGACGGTCGGATCCTTGTAGATCTGGACTGACTGCGGCGAGGCTGCCGCGGCCGAAAGGGCCTGCGTGAGTCCCGGCGGGATGATGATCGCGACCTCGGCTTCACCGGTGTCGACGGCGGCCTTGGCGGCCTCAGGAGTGGCGACCTGGGAAACGGTCAGCAGGTCGGCCAGCTGCGGGCTGCTGAGGGCGGCCGTGATCGCGGCGCCGGCGGCGCCAGACACGCCGGCGGCGGAATCCTGGTCGACCACGACGGTCTTCACCGCCGAGATGGCGAAGTTGTCACCGGAACCGAAGGCCGCGCCGATAGCGCCGGCCAGGATCAGGGGGGCGAGCAGCATCATGGCCAGGCCCGCGGCGCTGCGGTAGACGTGACGGACGTCTTTCCAGGCTATCGCGAGAGAGCGCACGCGCGTCTCCGAGCTCCGCCTAGTCCCTGAGGGCTTTGCCTGTCAGATGGAGGAACACCATCTCCAGGTTCGGTTCGGCCAGGTCGATCTTGGTGATTCGGGCTCCGGCGGTCCGGGCCGATTCGAACAGCTGGGGCATCAGGACGTTCGCGTCCTCGACGAGGAGAGAGAGCGGCCCATCCTCCTCCTCGGAGACGCTCGTGACCTCGGGGAGCGCACGCCATTGCTCGGCGAGGAGATGCGCGTTGCGGTCGAGGGCCACGTCGATCCGGGTCCGCTCGCCGACCGTCTGCACCAATTCCGCCTGAGTCCCGACGGCGATCATCCTGCCCTGGTCCATGATGCCGATACGGTCGGAGAGTTCCTGGGCCTCTTCCATGTAGTGCGTGGTGTAGAGGACGGTCATACCGCCGGCGTTCAGGTCCTTGACGCCGTCGAGGATGGCCCGCCGGCTCTGGGGGTCGATCCCCACCGTCGGCTCGTCGAGATAGAGGATGCGCGGCTTGTGAAGCAGCGCCGCGCCGATGTTGACCCGGCGCTTCATGCCGCCGGAGTACTTGTCCACCCGATCTTTCTGCCGGTCGACCAAGCCGATGAGCTCGAGCACCTCGTCCACCCGCTTGGTCAGCGTCGCACCGCTCAGGCCGTACATCCTGCCCCAGAAGGTGAGGTTCTCCCGGCCGCTGAGATCCTCGTAGAGAGCGATGTCCTGGGGGACCACCCCGATGAGCTTCTTGACTTCATCCGGCTTGCGGAAGACGGAGAAGCCCCCCACATCCGCTTCGCCGGAGTCGGGCTTGAGGAGGCAGGAGAGGATCGAGATGGTGGTGGTCTTGCCGGCTCCGTTGGGGCCGAGGAGGCTGAAGATCTCCCCTTCCCTGATGGCGAACGAGACACCGTCGACCGCCACCGGGCCTTTGGGCGGGTCGAACTGCTTGCGCAGCTTGTCCACCACGATCGCGTCCACGCCACTCCTCCCGTCTTGCGTCCGAGGACGCTCCATCGAGCCGGCCAGTGCGCTCTGGCGGCCAAGGCTTCGTCGTTTGGCAGCCCCCTAGCTGAAGACCTCCTCGCGGCTCACCAGTGCCTTGTCCATCTTGAAGGCCTCGTGCAGAGCCTTGACCGCGGTCTGGGCCTGCTGCTTGCGGATCACGCAGCTGACCTTGATCGAGCTGGTCGAGATCATCTCGAGGTTGATGCCGTTGTCGGCCAGGACCTGGAACATCTTGGCGGCCACTCCCGGGTACGTCCTCATCCCCGCGCCCACGAGCGTGACCTTGGCCACGTCTCGGTCGGTGTCGATGGAGGCGAAGCCCAGTTCGTCCTTCATGGCGTTCAGCACGGTGGCGATCTTATCCAGATCGGCCTCAGCCGCGGTGAAGGAGATGTCGGCCGCGCCGCCCGCGGACACGTTCTGGATGATGAGGTCGATATTGACGTTGGCCTTGGCCAGCGCCGTGAATACCTTGGCCGCTTCCCCGACCTTGTCGGGAATATCGTGGATGGTCACCTTCGCGTCGTCGAGAGCGTAGGTCACACCGGAAACGATCGCCTGTTCCATGCCTCTGTCTTCCTGTCCTATCAGTGTGCCGGGAGCGTTGGTGAAACTGGAACGTACCCATATGGGCACATCGAACCGGCGGGCCACCTCGATGCTGCGCAGCATCATGACCTTGGCGCCGCTCGAGGTGAGTTCCAGCATCTCGTCGTTGGAGATGAAGTCGAGCTTGCGGGCCTCAGGGACGACCCGCGGATCGGTCGTGTAGATCCCGTCGACATCGGTGAAGATCACGCAGGCTTCGGCCCCGAGAGCGGCCGCCAGCGCTACGGCGGTGGTATCGGAACCGCCGCGGCCGAGCGTGGTCACGTCCTGGTCGGTCGATACGCCCTGGAATCCCGCCACCAGGACGATCTTGCCTTCCTCGAGCGCCTGCTGGATCCGGCGGGGCCGGATGTCGAGGATCTTCGCCTTCGTATGCGCGGTGTCGGTCACGATGCCGGCCTGGGAGCCGGTGAGGGAGATCGCGTCATAGCCGAGTTCGTGGATGGCCATCGCCACCAGAGCCGCCGAGATACGTTCGCCGGTCGAGAGCAGCATGTCCATCTCGCGGGCCGGCGGGTTCTCCGAGATCTCCTCGGCCATCTGGATGAGCTCGTCGGTCGTATCCCCGCGGGCCGAGACGACGGCGACCACCGGATGGCCTTCCTTCCGGGCATCGACGATGCGCTGAGCCACCCGTTTCATGCAGGTGGCATCCGCCACCGACGTCCCTCCGAATTTCATCACGATGATGTTCGTGCGCTCCGCCTTGCGCTCCGGGCCGCCGATGACGACGTACTGGGAACCGAAGGCGTCTTCTGTGGGTGGGGTCCCGTTCTGGGGGGCCTGCTCTTTGTCCGCCACGTCGATCAGTGCTCCGCTTAGAGGTTACAGAGCCCTGAATACTATCCGATTTCCCCGCCGGCCGCCGGTGGTCGCGCCGCGGGGTCTGGCGATCAGAGTTCGCGCCGGCCCGTGAGGGCCCGGCCGAGCGTCACCTCGTCGGCGTATTCGAGGTCGCCGCCCATCGGCAGCCCCGCCGCCGGGCGGGTGATCCGCAGGGTGCCGGCGGCCGTGAAGGCGCGAAGCTCCTCGACGATGTAGAGAGCGGTCGCCTCCCCGGCCATGGTCGGGTTGGTGGCCACGATCACTTCCCGCGTCGCTTCGTCATGGACCCGGCCGGCCAACTCGGCGAGGTGGAGCTTGCGTGGCCCGACGCCGTCCAAGGGGGACAAGGCGCCCCCGAGGACGTGGTAGAGACCGCGATACTCGTGGGTCCGCTCGATGCTGATGATGTCCCCCGGCTCTTCCACCACGCAGATCATGGTGGTGTCCCGTCGGGCATCCTTGCAGATGTCGCAGAGTTCCTCTTCGGTCAGGTTGAAGCACCTGGTGCAGAAGCGAACGACCTCTTTGACCTCGATCAGAGCCTGGGCCAGGGGAAGGGCTTCCTCGGGGGGAGCTTGAGCAGGTGGAACGTCAGGCGCTGGGCGGTCTTCGGCCCGATGCCGGGAAGCTTGCTGAGTTCGTCGATGAGCTTCTGGACTGTGGGGCTGAACATACGGGCGGGTCTTAGGTGCCGCGGCCGCTCAGAAGGGCAGGCCGGGGATGTTCAGACCGCTGGTGATGCCCCCCAGTTTCTTGTTGGCGAGTTCTTGCGCCGAGCGGAGCGCCTCGTTGGCGGCGGCCATGATCATGTCCTCGAGCATCTCGACGTCTTCGGGGTCCACCGCGGCCGGGTCGATCTTGATGCTCTTGATCTCGATGGCGCCGGTCACCTGCACGGTCACCATGCCCCCACCCGCGGAAGCCTCGACGACCTCGGTGGCCAGATCCTCCTGCATCTTGGCCATGTCGGCCTGCATCTTCTGGACCTGCTTCATCATCTTGTTGTAATTGGGGTTCACTGCTGCCTCCTAGCGGGCGGGGTGGTCGTATCTAGCGGGCGGGACCGTCGTCGATGACGCTAGCGTCGAATTCCTGCTTGAGCCGCAGTAATAGCTCGTCCTTGCTCAGGATTCTAGCATCTTCCTCCCTGGGCTCCGGCTCGGGCTGATCCTGCACTGCCACTCTGGCGACGACCTTGAGGCGCTTGTCGGTGACCTCCCGCAAGGCCTCGGTAATCACCTGCGGATTCTCGCCGCGACCCACCATGTCCGCCTGGAATTTGTACCCGGCGGGAAACTTGACCACCAGAGTGTCGCCGTCCACGCTTTCCGGCCGTCCTTCGGAAAGCACCGCGTAGAGACCGATCTGCCGCTTCTTGACGGCCTCCAGCACGAGGGGCCAGGCCCGTCTGAAATGGTCGATATCGGCAGTCATCCCCGAGGTCGCGCTGGGCGCCACCGTCTCTTCCGCGCCCGCCTCTTCGATCGCCGGCTCTCCCGGCGTCGTCACGTCCCCGGACTCCTCCGTCGGAGGCGGTTCCGCATCCGCGGCGGGTGCCGATTCCGCATCCGCGCTGGGCGCAGTCTCCGCCGGCGCGGGCGCCGCCGGCGGCACAGCCTGCTTCGCCGGCCCCGGGCTCGCCGGTGCAGCCACCGGTTGCCGCGCCGTCCCCTGCCGCCGCGCCGGCTCGGGCCGGGCCGCCACGTGTGCCTCGGCCGAGCGCGCGGCTCCTCCGGAAGGTTCCGACACGTGGGACGCCGTCATCTTGATGAGCACCAGTTCGAGCTCGAGCCGCGCGTCGGACCCCTGGCGCACGGAGCGCAGCGCCTCGCCCAGCAGGTCGACGAACGCGACTGTCTCCAGGGTCGACACCCTGGAGGCCTGGTTCCGCAGCACCTGCTGTTGGTCCTCGGTCATGGCGATGCTGGCCGGCACTTCACCGGTATGCTTGACAACGTAGACGTCGCGCAGGTGGCCTAGCAGGTCCTTGATGAACTGGGCGTAGTCGGTGGCCCCCTGACTGAGACGCTCGACGAAGAGCAACGCCCCCTGAGTATCGCGCTCGTGCACCAGGTCGACCACTTCGAAGAGGAGGTCCTGCTGGACCAGTCCGAGCATGTCGAGCGTCTGCTGCAGGGTGATGGCGCCCCCAGAATATGTGGACAATTGGTCGAGGATCCCGATCGCGTCACGGAAGCTACCCCCGGCCGCCCGGGCGATCACGGTGAGCGGCGCCTCGGCCACCTCGATACCCTCCTGCCGGGCGATGCCGGCCAGCACGCCGACCACCTCCATCACGGCCGGCCGGCGGAAGTCGAAGCGCTGGCAGCGCGACAGGATCGTCGCCGGGACCTTGTGCGGCTCGGTGGTGGCCAGGACGAACACGGCATGGGCGGGAGGCTCTTCGAGGGTCTTGAGTAGCGCGTTGAAGGCCTCGGAGGTGAGCATGTGCACCTCGTCGACGATGTACACCTTCATGCGGCCTTCCACGGGGGAGAAGTGGACCTTGTCACGCAGGTCGCGGATGTCGTCGATCCCCCGGTTGGAGGCCGCGTCCATCTCGATGACGTCCATGGCGCTGCCCCGGCGGATGGCCTCGCAGTGGGGGCAGGTCCCATCCGGGTGGGCCGTGGCTTTGCCCTGGCCGGCGTCGCAGTTGAGGGCCATGGCGAGGATCTTGGCGGTGGAAGTCTTGCCTGTGCCGCGGGGACCGGTGAAGAGATACGCGTGGCTTACGCGGTCCTGGTTGATGGCGTTGACGAGCGTACGGGCCACGTGCTCCTGCCCGACGATGTCCTCGAAGCGGGCCGGGCGGTACTTGCGGTAGAGGGAGATAGCCATGCGCCGAAGGATCCTTGTGAGCGCTCGCCGAGCGGGCCGATTATATCAGCCACCCTCGCCGCTCCCGCGGTCTGCGCGACGCGCGGGGCGAGAAAGAAAAAAGACCGTGCACCCACCGTCGAAGACAGACCTCCGAGCGCCCGCCGGCAGCCGGCTCGGGCCAAGCTACCCCACGGCACATGGAAGAGTCCGCTTAGGGCTGCTACCTCCCGGTCCTGACCCGGTTCACGAAGTTCCATTGCGTAGGACCTGGCCGTCAACACCACTTACCGGCGTCAGACCTCACAGGCCCGCTCCTCGGGTGGGAATTCAGCCCCGCTAAAGCGGATTGCAGGTACAGGGCACCGCTAGCTCCCCACCTAGCACGGTCTCGGGGAGTATACCGCAGCGGTTCCTACCGCGAGGGGATCCGGCCCTACAGCGTCGGCATCATCACCCGGAACTGGGCGTTCTGGAGGTCCAGACCGTCCGGCACCTCGAACGTGAGCCAAAGGTACGTCGACTCCCCCGGGAGCAGAGGGATCGCCCGGTCCTCGACGTCGCTGTACCACCACTCGTCGGCAGTGGACGACAGCCCGTACTCCTCGCCGCTCGGGTCGACGGCCATGATCTGCCAACCGCCCGGGGTGACGTCGTTCTGGCCCTCGTTCCTGACGAAGAACTCCACGGTGAGGAACATGCCCGGGGCGGTCGGGCCTTCGCCCACGCCCAGGTGCTTCAGCTCGTGGAGCGTCACCGGGGACCAGAGGAGATCGCCGGAGCGGACTGCGCCGCCGAACGGCACCAACGGGCCTTCCGCCGGGCTCAGCGGCTCGTACGAGATGGTGCGCAACCACGCGCCGTCCTCTTTCTGCCACGCCAGGGCTTCGAGGCCGCGAGTGGTCAGTCCGTCGCGGCACGCAAGCCTGAGTGTGGCCACGGTGACCGCGCGGGAGCCGTCCGGTTCGATCATCACCTGTGCGATCGTGTCCCAGAAGTCCGTCTCGATGATATCGGCGGGATCGGCGGGCTCAGACCAGTCGGTCTGGTATTGGGCGGCCCGCTCCTGAGCCTGGTCTTGGGGTGTGAGGAACGCCGCGATCTGCGCGGTCACATCCTGACCGGTCGCTGGGATCGACTCGAGGAGATCCATCCAGGCGCCCGCTCGCATCGCCAGAACCGCAGTCATGTCTTCGGTCGTCGTGGTCGGCGCGGAGGTCGTGGTCGCGAGGGAGGTCGTGGTCGCGGGAGCCGAGGTCTGGGTCGTCGTGCTCGGGGCGAGGGTCGTCGAGTTGCGGGCGACGGTCGCAGCCGTCGTCGACGCTGTTTCTGTTGCCGGTCCACCGCTGGTGACGCCGAAGTAGATGCCGACGCCGAGGCCCGCGGCGAGGATGATGGCCGCGGCCACGATGGCGGGGATCAGGCCTGGCCGACTGCGCGGCGGCTCGGGTGGGGGCGGGGGATAGTTCGAATAGGCGGGAGCCGGAGGTGCAGGATGCGCCGGCGGCGGGGATGAGGCGGCCGCCGCCACCATGACAGGGGTCGCTGTCGCGGCCGGCGTGCCCTCGCCCAGTGCTAGCGGCGTACCGCACGCGGTACAGAAACGAGCACCGCTTTGCAGGGCGCCCCCGCAGTTCGCGCAATACATCTCACCCCTCCTGTACCCTGGTGGAGAAAGCGGAGGCGGAGTGGGAGGGATTCGAACCCTCGAGACGAGTTACCCCCGCCTACACGATTTCCAGTCGTGCTCCTTAAGCCAACTCGGACACCACTCCGCGCGCGCCGGCCTCTGAACAGGCGCGATTATAGCTCACGAGGCCGACGCATGGCGCCGCCGAGGGCGGTCCGGTGGCCGAGGTTTCGTTTCTCAGCAGCCCATTAAGGCCACGTAGGCTGCCCCCCGACCACGACCGTCCAGATGATGAGCGTCAGTCCCGCGGCCAGGGCGCCAGGGGTGATGAACGCTCCTATCGGGTCGTGCGTCACCTCCGAAGGCGGGAGGATCCAGAAACTGGTCGCGACGATGACGACACTGGCCGCGATGGCCGCGATGATCTGGCCACCGCCGACCCCGATGTAGACGATTACGAAGCCGTAAGTAGCCAGGGAGCCGAGACCGAAGAGCACGCGCTCTCCGCCGGAAAGCCTCTGACCGGCTCCCTGCCCGACCAGGATGATGGCCATGGTCGCGAGGAAGAACCCGAACCCCAGAAGGAGATAGCCCACGCGGGTGTCGAGGAACTGGATCTTCGCGGCGAACTCGCCTCGGGCGAGGACCTCGGGCATGGCGCGGTAGAGCGAGTGCGCGGCGGTGTGGATGCCGTATCCGCACAGCCCTATCGCGAGGCCCACCCAGAACATCCAGGCGTAGGGGCTGGAGATGACCGAGTAGACGTTGAGTGTGCCGCGGTTCGATTGCGTGAGCACGAGGAACAGCCGGGTGAACGCGAAGGCGCAGAGGGCGGGCAAGAGGATCAGGAAGACCAGGTCGAAGGGGGTGTGCGACCAGGAGCCGCTCGGAACCGCGGCACCGGCGCGCACGCCCTGGAAGATCTCCCAGGCCAGCAGCGAGATCATCACCCAGAACACGCTCCGCGCCACCGGGGCGGTCGCACGTATCTGGGCCGCGTTCGGTCTCACATCCTCCCCCTGTCGCCGTTTCCCCTAGGTCGGAAGCAGCGTGGCCATTCTACCGCGCTATCGACGTGGGGCTCTAGAGGATGAAGGGGATGAGCGCTTTCCGCTCCCGCGGATAATCGGGGAACTCCCGCCGGTACCAGCGGTGGGTCTTGATGGCCCGGGGAGCGAGGTTGGCCACCGTCCAGATGAAGAATGCCGTCGCACCCGGGTTCCAGCACGCCAGGGCCCAGCCTCCCCATTCGACCATCTCCCCCAGATAGTTGGGGCAACTCACGTACCGGTAACCGCCGCCGTAGGGGATCTTGTACCCGGACTCGCCCCCGGAGCGCAGCCCGATCAACACCCGGTCGGAGTGCTGGTTGAGAGCGTAGCCCAGGCAGAAGAGGATGAACCCGGCGATGAAGCGGGGGTCGAGCAACCAGGAGGTCTGCAGGTCGGGTCCCAGCGTATAGAGATACCGTGCGTTCAGATAGCCGTTCCCCACGTTGAACGCGGCTCCCATGGCGATGACCGACACCGTCATGGTCCGCCCGCTGCCGCGCAGGCGGAACGGGTAGATGAACGAGCGGTGGACATAGTGGGCCGCCCACATGAGCAAGAGCACGATGGCTACCGGGTTGCCCCGCTGGTCGCCGACCGCGTAGAGCACCACGAACGTGATCAACGACGGCGATTCCATCAGCACCCAGCCCCAGCGCGCGCTTATCCTCGGTCCCCAGCCGCGGCGGGTAAAACGTCCGTAGGGAGCGGTCACGAAGAAGAGGGCGACGAAAGTGACGGCCGCCAGGGCTATCCAGGCGACGACCAGCCAGTGGTAGAAGACGGCCTCATCCATGAGGGCACTTATACCATGCGCCGCGCGGCAGCACGCTGTCGCGCCGGGCTACGCGCCGCCTCTTGCCCTTGGCGGTTCGCGCCCGCCCCGTGTACCCTGCAGCCATGCATCAGATCGTCAATATCATCGGGCCGACGTTCTTCGCGGTGCTCGTCGGATATCTCTTCGGGCGGGTGACCAAGGCCAATCTCGCTCCCCTTATCGACGTCTCGATGTACGTTGCCGTGCCGGCCCTGGCCTTCAGTTCCATGTTCGCGAGCGAGATCGTGCTCGCCGAGGCCGTCAAAGTGTGGGCGGCCTGCCTCATCATCATGGCCGGAACGCTGGTGGTCGCTCTCCTGTTCTTCGCCGGCATCCGCCAGAAGCACTCCGGGCTCTACCTCCCCATCGTGTTCGCGAACTTCATCAACATCCCCCTGCCCATACTCTATTTGGCGTTCGGCGACGAGGGGGCGGCCCAGGCCCTGCTCATGTACATCCCTCAGGGCCTCATCATGTACTCGATCGGGGTGTACGTCGCCTCGGGAGAGAGGGACCTCAAACAGGGCCTGCGGGTGATGATGCGTACGCCGCTCATCTACGCGGCCATCCTGGGTCTGGCCTTCAACCTTCTCCACGTTCCCCTGCCGACGGTCGTCGTCGGATCGGTGAAGCTGCTCGGGCAGGCCGCGGTGCCGCTGATGCTGCTCATACTGGGCACAAGCATCGGCCGCTTCCGCCTGACCCAGATCTCGGTCACGGCAGCCGCCAGCGTCCTGCGGGTGGGAGTCGGCTTTGCGTTCGGCCTGCTCGCCGTCTGGCTGCTGGCGATCACCGGCGTCGCTCGGTCGGTGGTGCTGTTCGAGTCCGCGATGCCGGCAGCGGTCTTCGTGTCGGTGCTGACGGCGAAGTATAAGAACGAGGAGGAGCTCGTCGCCTCGGTGGTACTGTCCACCACGCTCATGGCGATCGCGGTCATCCCGGCTTTGCTTTACTTCTTGACGTGAAGCGGAGAGTATTACCATCATGGACGTCGACCGGAGTATCTGGGCCCAAGGACTGACGCGGGACTTCGCGGACCTCAAGGCCGTCGACGGCGTCGACCTCTCGATCGAGTCGGGAAAGGTCTTCGGCTTTCTCGGCCCCAACGGTTCGGGCAAGACGACCATGGTGCGCATGCTCACGACCATCCTCAAGCCCACCGCCGGCTCGGCCCGGGTGGCGGGCTTCGACGTGTCAAAGAACCAGAGCGAAGTGCGCGAGCGCGTGGGAGTCGCCCTGCAGGAAGTGGGGCTGGACGGGCTGATGACCGCTCGGGAGATGCTTGTCCTGCAGGCCAGGCTCTTCAAGGCCGACGGCGACCAGGCCCGGGCGACGGCGGAGCGTCTCCTCACCACCGTGGGTCTGGATGACGTCGATCCGAAGAAGCGAGTCGGCAAGTTCTCGGGAGGCATGAAGCGCCGTCTGGACCTTGCCCTCGCTCTGGTCCACGACCCGCTCGTGCTCTTCCTCGACGAACCGACCACCGGCCTGGACCCGGCCAGCCGCACCTCGATCTGGGATGAGGTCCGCCGCCTCAACTCAGAGAAGGGCGTGACCATATTCCTTACGACCCAGTACTTGGAAGAGGCTGACAAGCTCGCCGATGAGGTGGCCATCATCGATCGGGGCAGGATAGTGGCCCAGGGCGCGCCCCGGGCCCTCAAGAAAGATATCGGTAACGAAGTGGTCACCCTGTCCTTCGCCTCCGAGGAGGTGGCCCAGCGGGCCGCGTCGGTGCTCGAGCGGCTCTGCCCGGACCGGCGCCCTGCCGGCCGCGATCTGCTGTGCTACTTCGCCACGGCGGCTGGACGGCTCCCCGAGCTGATACGGGTGCTGGACGAAGCTGGGGTGGCTCTGGAGGGGCTCACGGTCAGCGAGCCGAGCCTCGACGACGTCTTCCTGCAGGCCACCGGTCACCGGATGAGCCCCGGGGAGCAGGATACGAGCGCGGAAGATCAGCAAGGGGGGAAGACATCGTGACCGACGTCCTGCTCCTCGTCTCCCGGTCGCTCCGGAACACTCTGCGTGTGCCGGCGGCGCTGTTGCCGAACATCGCCATCAGCGTGTTCTTTCTGTTCGTGTTCAACTCGGGGTTGTCGCCGGTGGCCAACCTGCCCGGTTTCAAGGGCTCCTATCTGGCATTCATCATCCCCGTCGCGATCGTTTCGGCGTCCGTCGGTGGAGCGGGGAACGCCGGACAGCTCCTCATACGCGATATCGAGTCCGGCTTCTTCACCAAATTGCTGCTTACCCGCAGCTCTCGGCTCGCACTCGTGTGGGGCCCCATGATCGCCGGAGCCGTGGTGCTGGTGGGACAGGTGATTCTGATCCTGGCGCTTGGGCTCGCGCTTGGGCTCAAGTCGGCGGCCGGCGTGGGCGGTCTGCTCGTCGTGCTGCTGTTCGCGTTCATGTGGGGTATGGCCTTCGCCGGTTACGCCGTGTTCATCGCCCTCAAGACCAAGAGCGCGGCGGCTGCGGAAGCCGCCACCTTCGCGTTCTTCCCCTTGATATTCCTCTCCTCCACGTTCGTGCCCAAGGAGTACATCGGGGCGACCTGGCTCAAATGGGCGGCGACGGTGAATCCCACCACCTACATCTTCGACGCGATGCGCTCCCTGCTCATCGAGGGGTGGGTGGCCAAACAGCTTCTCATAGGCGCGGGCGTGGTTCTCGCCTTCGCAACGCTGACAGGGTTCCTCGCTCTGTGGCAGGCGCGGCGGGCGACCCAGCTGGGGTAGGCGCCCCGACCCACCAAGTGGTGTGATGTTCCACACTTCGGGACTGTCCCGGCGCTCCCTCTCCCTGGGCCTGGTTTACGCTCGCCTTATTAAGAGAATTGATATTCTCTGTTCTCATTAGTCATCTCTTAGGCGATGTGGAGGAAAGAAGAACGTGAACAACAGATCCCTCAGAAACGGAGTGCTCGCACTCCTGACGCTGGTGCTGATCGCATCGGCGGTGGTCTTCGCGGGGTGCGGAGGCTCGACGGCCACGACGACGATCCCGGCCTCGCCCGCTACTACCGCAGCCGCCACCGGCTCGTCCGCCACCACTGCCCCCGCGGATACCACCACGACCGCCGCGGCCGCGGGCCAGCCGGCGACGAGCGCTCCCAGTCAAAGCACGTACACCGATCTCGCTTACGCGGACGCGTCCGCCTCCCAGAAGCTCGACCTGTATCTGCCGAGCACCGGCAGCGGTCCCTTCCCGGTCATCGTGGCTATCCACGGTGGCGCCTTCAAGATGGGCGACAAAGCCGACGGGCAAGAGGCAGCGATGCTGGCCGCCCTCGATCGCGGGTACGCGGTGGCCTCCATCAACTACCGCCTGAGCGACGAGGCCATATTCCCCGCCCAGGTCAACGACGCGAAAGCGGCGGTCCGTTACCTCCGCGCCAACGCAGCCAAGTACAACCTCGATCCGAACAAGATCGCGGCGTGGGGCGGTTCTGCCGGCGGATACCTCGCCACCATGCTGGGGACCACCGGCGGAGTGGCGGACCTCGAGGACATGAGCCAGGGCAATTCTGACCAATCCAGCGCGGTCCAAGCAGTCGTCGATTGGTTCGGTCCGCTCAGCTTTCTCGATATGGACCCGCAGTTCCAGGCCAGCGGCACCGGTCCCGCGAACCACAACGACGCCAGCTCGCCAGAGTCGCAGCTCCTCGGCGGCGCCCTCCCCGACGTGCCCGATCTGGTGGAGAAGGCCGATCCGACGACCTACATCACTGCCGACGACCCGGCCTTCTTGATCCAACACGGCACGAACGACGGCAACGTGCCGGTGGAGCAGTCGATCAACTTCGCCGACGCGCTCACCAAGGTGCTGGGGTCCGACGCGGTGACGCTGAAGCTGCTCGAAGGGGCGAGCCACGCCGACCGGGCTTTCATGACCACCGAGAACGTCACCCTGGTGCTTGACTGGCTGGACGCGCACCTCAAGTAGGGGCGCGCGCGGGACTTCCGGCCCCGATTGCCAAGGGCATTACGAGAGGGCGCCGGCCCGGTCGCGGACTGCGGCCGGGCCGGCGGCTTTGCGGGGATGCGCCGGGCTTGGGCCAGGCGCCACGCCTATCTCATGCGTACCACTGCGGCGCCTTGAGCCAAGTGTCGAAGGACCCCATGCCGACCTGCTAGCATTCAGGTTGCGGCGGGCGACACGGAGAGAGGCCCGGCCGACCGAAGAAGGGGATTTCTGTGTTGGCAGGATCGTTCCGGATCGCGGCGGTGTTGTTCGACTTCGACGGGACGCTCACCGTCCCCGATACCCTTGACTTCGCCGCCCTCCGGAGCGCGGTCGGGTGTCCGTCGGGTCTGGGGCTGCTCGAGTTCCTGGCCGGGGTGAAGGACGCTGAGGAGCGGCGGGCCAAGGAAGCCGTCCTTGAAGCCATGGAGGTGGAGGCGGCCGAGCAGACCCTGGAGAACGCGGGGGCTACCGAACTGGTGGCGTACCTCCACAGGAGCGGGGTCCCGATGGGGATCATCACGCGCAACACCCGGGAGTCGATCGACCGGTCCTTCGCGAAGCTTCCCGGTATGGACCCGGGATACTTCGATGTCGTGGTGACGCGCGACCTGCCCCTCAGTCCCAAGCCCTTTCCCGACGGCGTGCTCTACGCCGCCGAAAAGCTGGGCGTGGACGTCGCCGAACTCCTGGTGGTCGGCGACTACGCTTTCGACATCCAGGCCGGCAAGCGGGCCGGCGCCCTGGCCATGTACCTGTACAACGATGCCGCCGAGCCCTTCCACGGGGAGGGCGCGGATTTTGTCGTGCATTCGCTCGCCGAAGCCCTGGCCGTGATCCGCCGGGGTCTTCCGCTCCCATCCGGCAAGCTGCCGGCCGATCTGTTAGAGGAGGCGCTGTCCGGGCTGGTCCTGACCGACCCCGGGGTGTTGGTCGGCGCGGCGATCGGCGAGGATGCGGCGGCGTTGGACATCCGGGGCGAAGAGGTCCTGGTGCTCGCCTCCGATCCGGTGACGCTGGCCGCCGACTCGCTCTCGCGCTACGCGGTGCTCGTGAATGCCAACGACGTTGCTGCCAGCGGCGCCACCCCTCGCTGGCTCGTCGCCACCCTCCTTTTCCCGCCGGGCTCCACGGCTTCGGAGATCATCGCGCTGACGGCCGATATCCAGGCGGTCTGCGCCGAGAACGGCATCTCTCTCGTCGGCGGCCACACCGAGATCACCGACGCCGTGTCCCGGCCTCTGGTGGTGGGGACGATGGCGGGGACGGCGCCAAGGGACAGCCTCATCGACAAGCGACGGATGCGGCAGGGGGACCGGATCCTGCTGACCAAGGCAGTGGCGGTGGAGGGGACGGGCCTGATCGCCCGCGAGTTCGGGAGTCGCTTGCTGCGCGCAGGCATGACGGCTGCCGAGGTGGCGGAGTGCGCCGCCTTTCTGGAGCGCATCGGGATCCTCGAGGAGGCCCGGATCGCACGGTCGTTCGCCGGGGTGAGCGCGCTGCACGACGTCACCGAGGGCGGGCTGGCGACGGCGGTGAGAGAGCTGGGCGCAGCCGGCGGCCGCCGGCTGCGCCTCCACCTCGACCGCATCCCCATCTATCCCCAGACGGCTCGTATCTGCGCTCTTCTCGGCATCGACCCCTTCGGGCTCATCGGGTCGGGCAGCCTGCTGATCGCCTGCGCGCCGGACGAGGCCCAGGCTCTTGCCGAGGCGATCACGGCGGCCGGTATCGAGGTGTCCGACATCGGCGAGGCTCTCCTGGCGGGAAAGGGGATAGAGGCGTTTCGCCACGGAGCCCCGGCCGAGTTGCCGGTGTTCGTGCGCGACGAGGTGTCCCGACTCGGCTCCTAGGGTTGCCTGAGCCCCGAACTGAGCGTGTGCCGGCGACCTGAGCCGCCCCCGCCTGCCGGCCCCGGGCGCCCAGGCCCCGGGTATAATCCCGTTGATGACCAGCTTCTTCCATGGCTTCCGCTCGCTGCGCAACCGCAACTACCGGCTCTTCTGGTTCGGCCAGTTCGTCTCTCTGGCCGGGACCTGGATGCAGGATCTCGCCCTCAGTTGGCTGGTGCTGAGCCTCACCAACTCGCCGGTAGCGCTGGGTCTGACCATGGCCATCCGCTTCCTTCCGTCCCTGTTCTTCTCCCTCTACGGCGGGGTACTCGCCGACCGGATGCGAAAACGCAGGGCGATGATCTACTGCGAGGTGGGCCAACTCATCGTGGCTCTCATCCTCGCCGTACTCACCTCCACCGAGCTCATCACGGTCGGCATCATCTACGGGCTCGCCTTCGTGCGCGGGATGATCGACGCGGTGGAAGGCCCGACCCGCCAGGCGTTCGTCCCCGAGATGGTGGGGACGAAGGACCTCTCCAACGCCATCGCTCTCAACTCCACACAGTTCAACGCGGCCCGGATCGTCGGACCCGCGATAGGCGCGGTTGTGATCACGGCTGTCGGCATCGCCGCGTGCTTCTTCCTGAACGCGGTCAGTTTCCTGGCCGTCATCATCGCGCTCCTGGCCATGCGGGTCAGCGAACTTCACCTGGTGCCCCGTCTGCCCCGGGAGCGTGCGCTCACGCAGGTGCGCGAGGGCCTGCGCTACGCGCGCGCCTCCCCGCATGTGATGACCATCCTGATCGTGATGGGCGCCCTCGGCGCCTTCGGGTACAACTTCACCACGCTCACTCCGTTGGTGACCAAATACATACTCGACGCGGGGGCCACCACCCTCGCTCTCCTGACCACCTCCATGGGCATCGGCGCCGTCGTCGCCGGCCTGTTCGTCGCCTACCGGGGAAGGCCGACCCAGCGCCTTCTGCTTGTCTCGGCCGTCGTCTTCGTGGTGATGCTCGCCGCCACGGGGCTCTCTCAGTGGATCCCGTTGACCGTCGTCCTGATGTTCGCCATGGGGATCGCGGGGGTACTGTTCATGACCACCGCGAACACCCGGCTGCAGTTGGCGGTGCCCGGACACATGCGGGGGAGGATCATGGGGATCTACGCCCTCCTCTTCGTGGGGACCACGCCGATCGGCGCGTACGTCATGGGGCAACTGGCCGAGTCGGTCGGCGTGTCCGCGATGGTGCTGATCATGGCCGCTCTGTGCGCGATCGGCGTCGTGGCCGGCATCGTCTACATCCGCCGCAACGGAGCTGTCGACTTCGTCAAGCCAGGCAAGGGCCCCGACGACGGTATGGATATGGAGGATCGCGCGGAACCAGGGTAATCTGGGAGTGCGACCGGGAGGGGATATGGGCCGTTTCTCACGAGGCCGGCCGGCGGCCATCATCGTCTTGTTGCTTCTGATCACCGTGGTCGCCCTCGGATGCGGGGGCATGCTCACGTCCGGCCAGACAGCCGTGACTCCGCCGGCGACGTCGCAGGAGACGGCGAGCACTCAGCCGCCGGGCGGCGGCGCGGGCGCGACGACCCAAGCGGTCACCGGTTCCCCGGGCGCTGGGGACCCGTTCTTCCCCTCGGCCGGGAACGGAGGCTACGACGTCCAGAGCTACGAGATATCCCTGGATATAGACCCGGCGAGCGGCCGGATAGCGGGGACCGATGTGATCACCGCGACGGCGCTGCAGGACCTTGCCGGTTTCTACCTCGATCTGATGGGCCTTGACGTGTCGGGGGTCCAGGTCGACGGCGGGACGGCGGTGTGGGAGAGGAACGGCCAGGAATTGAAGATCACCAGCCCGGCGATCCTCGGGAAGGACGACCGGTTCACGGTGGCGATCTCCTACTCCGGCGTACCCACCGGGCTCTCCAGCAAGCTCTTCGCGATGGGCTGGCAGAAGGTGGACGACAGCATCTTCACGCTCGACGAGCCCCAGGGGGCGGCCACCTGGTTCCCGGTCAACGACACCCCGGCCGACAAGGCTGTCTATACGTTCCATCTGACGGTGCCCAAGCCATATACCGCGACCGCCAACGGGGTCCTGATCGATACCAGGGCCGAAGGAGAGGGCCAGACGTTCACCTGGCAGATGGACAAGCCGATGGCCAGTTACCTGGCGGCGGTCGGCGTGGGGCAGTTCGCTACAGAGACGTCCACGTCCGCCGGCGGGGTGACCATCAGGAACTACTTTGCGACCGATGTGGCGGCGGCCGGTCACGATGCCTTCGTGCGCACAGGTGACGTGATCGACTACTTCGCCGGTCTGTTCGGTCCGTATCCCTTCGCGGCGTACGGCGTCATGGTGCCGGACGCGGATACCGGCGGCGCAGCCATGGAGAATCAGACGCTGTCGCTCTTCGGCCGGGACGTCGTCACCGAGCGCATGACGGATCCGATCGTCGGCCCCATCTTCCTCTCGCACGAACTGGCCCATCAGTGGTTCGGGAACAGCGTCACCATCGAGCAGTGGGACGACATCTGGCTGAACGAAGGATTCGCCACCTATGCAAGCTGGCTGTGGCTGGAGCACGACCAGGGACTGCAAGCGTTGGAAGCTCAGGTGAAGCTGAGCCGGCAGATGCTGAGCAAGTCGATAGAGCCGCCTCCGGGCGAGCCCGGGGCGAACGACATGTTCGGCACGAGCGTGTACCGGCGAGGCGCTCTGACCCTTCACGCCCTTCGGCTCACGGTGGGCGACGACAGCTTCTTCCGGATCTTGCGTACCTGGACCGAGCGCTACAAATACGGTAACGCGGATACCGCCGACTTCATCGCCCTGGTCAAGGAGGAGGCGCCCCAGGTGCCGCCCGCCGACCTCGACGCTCTGTTCGACGACTGGCTCTACGGGGAGGAACTACCGGCGCTGCCGGCAGACACCCGGGGCGCAGGAGTGAGGAGCCGGGAGCGACAGTCTGGCTCGGGCGCTTGCTCCTTTTGACCGCTACTTCCGCGCTACCTGGGACCGGCGTTCATCGTCACGTCGGCTTCATCGACCCGGGCAACTGGGCGACCAACTTGGCCGGCGGGAGCGAGTTCTGCTACACGCTGCTCTGGATCATCACGCTGGGGACCTCATGCTGATCCTCTTCCAGAGCATGTCGGCCCGGCTGGGGATCGTGACGGGCCACAGCCTGGCCTACAATGTCCGGAACGTTCTTCCCGGCCGTGGACCGCCCTCTTCGGGAGCAGCATCGTCGTGGCCTGCATCGCCACCGACGTGCGCCGAACTGCTGGGGGGGCGCTGGGTTTCAGTGCTGTTCGGTCTGCCACTCCTTGCGGCGCCGTGATCACCGCCTGCTCCAGATCCTGCTCATCGCCACCGGCGTACCGGCCCATCGAGCGGATAGTGGTGGCCTTCATAGGGATATCGCCCTCTGCTACGTCATCGAACTGGCTCTCGTGGATCCCGATTGGGCCGCGGCCGCTCGGGGAGCCGTCATCCCCACCTCGACAGCGCCAGCCGCAGCTGGCCATCGGTATGCTCGGGGCCGTCGTCATGCCCCACAACATCTATCTGCATTCTAACGTCGTGCTCAACCGGCCCCAGCCACACGACGACGAAGGGCGGCGAAGACTGGTCCGGTTCGAGTTCGGCGACACCTCGCTCGCCATGGGCCTCGGCTGGATGATCAACTCGGCCATGGTCATCGTGGCGGCCGCCGTCTTCTTCGAGCACGGCATCAGTATCGACAGCCTGCCCCAGGCGTCCGCGACACTGGAACCGCTCGCCGGTCCCTGGCCAGGTTGCTCTTCGGTATCGGCCTGCTGTTTGCCGGTCTCGGCTCCAGCTTCACGTCGGCCATGGCGGAGGTGAACGTACTCACGGCGTTCCTCGGTAGGCCGGAGGATCCCCGGACCAAGTTCTACCGCATCGGCCTCTTTGTCCTTGCCATCCCCGCTCTGGCGGTGATCGCCGGAGGGGGATCCGTATCACGTGCTCATCTACAGCCAGGTGGCCCTCACCATACAGCTGCCCCTGACGATCCTCCCCCTGCTGGTGCTCGTCTTCGACAAGAAGGTGATGGGCGAGTTCGCCAGCCGGGGGGCCGAGCGGATCCTCGCCATCGTGGCCACATTGGCGCTCACCGTTCTCAACACCCTGTTCTTGTTCACTCTCGCGGGAGGTTCATTCTGATGTACGACCGGATACTGGTGCCTCTCAAGGGAGATCCTACCTACGACTCGGTGGTGGCCCACACCGGACCTCTCGCGAAGATGTCGGGGGGTCGCATCGGTCTTCCTGCGCCTGAGCCGCCTTTCTCGGGACGAGGCGCGTTCACGGAGGAGCAGGGCAGCACGTATCGGGGGCGGTGGCCGGCTGGCGACAGAAGGGATGGCCGCCGAAGGACGAGCGGCTACGGCAAAGGGCCACGATAGTCTCTTCGGCCTGGTCGCCGACCTGATCGTGATGGCACTCAGCCTCCGCGGTGCTGCACGTACTGATGGGATCGGTGACCGAGGACCTGGTGCGGAGCCACTTCGCCGGCTTCTGCGGCCCGGGGACCGAGGGGGATCTTGGCCAGCCGGGAGAGGTGGGCCCGGTAGGTCTGCATCATCTCCTCGAAGGGCGAGTCGAACTCGATGGTCGCGAAATACCCGGACGGCCGTCTGCCGACAAGATCGAGTGGCAGTAGCCCATCCCAGGAATAGGCCGGCTGGGGGAAAGCCCCTCTCCCGACGACGCGGATGGCGGTGACGCCCCGGGCGCCGCACGCGGAGGCGAAATCGAGGAACTGCTTCGTCAGGCCTTCGCCCGGCCTTCCCACCGCGACGCTGAGGGATTGCAGGGACGCACGGGGCAGCATCTCCAGATAGCGCCACGCGACCTCCATGATGTCCTCCACCGGCCGGACGACCACCACTCGGGTCTGACATTCGCCTACGAGCGAGGCGAACACGCTCGGGTCGAGGCGGGACTCGCTGTCGCTCCTCCCGTCGAGGACTACGACGAAGGGGTCGTCGTAGTCGGACATGACCCGAAGCCCCGTCCCCCAGCGGTCCGATCCCTCCATGGCCTTGTAGCGGTCGAACGGGTCGTGGAGTTGGCGGGCCGGCCACGCTCCTCTCGGGATGACCTGCGCGATCTGCCGCAAGCGGGTGGTCAGCCGCCGGGCGTATTCGGCCGGCAGGTCGTCGGCCGGTCCTCCCTGCTCGACGAAGTGCACCCGCGACGAGGGGCGGGCGTTCTGGTCCCAGAACGCCGAGTCCAGGCCGGCCAGGAGGGCGACGATGTCGATGATCTCGGTGTCGCCGGGCGGCGCCCAGCCCAGGGCGTCGCCACTGTACTGGAGCTCGAGGACTTCCCTGCCTATCACCGAGAAGCCCACCTTGTTCCCATGAGCATGGAAGCGGCGTTCGCCCGGGGTCGAGCCGATCTGACCGGCGAGCCTGCTGATGACGTCGTCACCGGCCTGCGCCAGCACCAGGTCGGCCTCACCCAACAGCTGCTCCTGCAGGGCGCCGTCGTCCTGGTCCCAGACCATGGCCGCGACCATCGACACGAGTTCCGGGTCCACCTCCTCGATCGCCGAGAGGACGAGGGGGGCGAGGATCGGTTCCCTTCTGGAGTTGCGCACGAGCACCACCGGTGGGGGCAGAGGCCTGGGAAGCGGCGCGTCTCCCCGGAGGGTCGTGGAGAGGGCGAGGATGGCCATCATGAGCGCGCCGCCGGGAACGTTGCCGTCCGCATACCCGAGAACGGACCGGGGCCTCACGTCGGCCCGATAGAGCGGCATCTCCCAGGCGACCGGTACCCGACCGGCGATCCGGTCCAGGGGCTTGCGAGGGAAGAAGCGGACACGGCCCGGCAGACCGGGCATCTTCTGCCACCGCACCCCGCAGACCTTGTCGGGCTGATAGCGGAGGGCGGGGACCATCTTCTCCAGGTCCCACCCGGCGGGTGCGGCAAGGGTGGCGGCGATCATGCCCGGCGAATAGCCGGTATAGCCGGGAAGAGCCTGCAGGAGAGCCTGGTGGCAGGGATCGGCTGGATCGGCCACGCGCCGGGCGACGGTCGCCATCGCCGCCTGGAGACGTGCCCAGTACTCCGCTCCGCGCGGCGCCTTTTCGCGAGCCGCCCGCAGCCCGGACATCAGTTCGGCCCACTCGGCCCCCGTGAGGCGGGGCCAGCGGGCTGCGACCGCTCCGGCCTCATCGGCTTCGCACTCCGTCCCGCATTCACGCCCTCGGGCGAAGCGGACCTCCTCCCACTGGGTGCCGGACGTCACGAGGCGGGCGCGCAGCGCCGCCGGCAGCCAGAAGCCGGCGCAGGCGGTTGCGCCGCCTGCGCCCCCGCCGCCCTGCGCCCTTGCGCCGTCTCCTGCCCCCCGTCTCCAAGTTCGGATCGGCCAGGCTCATCCCGCATCTCCGCCCAGGTCGATGCGTTGGATCGACGCTTCCTCCAGGTAGCTTCCGGGCTCCCCGCACGGGCAGGTCTCTCTGACCAGCGTCACCCGGTCCGCGGTGCGGAAGAAGGCGGGGAACAGTTCGCCGCCCCCGTAAGGGTCGAAGAACGCGAGCAGCCCGGTCGTCCTTGCCCCCCTCAGAAAGGTCTCATCGTCGCCGAGCGTGACCGTGTGCACCCAGGGAGGGACGTGGTAGTTCCCGTGAGAGCATTGCATCGCCGCCCAGTTGGCCTCCGCCATCCCGTACACGTCGCGGATGGGCACCGGTCCTCCGTCCGCCAGCCTGAAGGCGCTCTGCAGGTCCTCGCGTATCTCCGCCGGTCCCTTGGCGTGCGCCTCCTTCAGGCCTCCCCCGGTGCCCAGCAGGCTCCCAGGGGCGAGAGTCATGGTGCGCCCGCCGTCCAGCAGGAACGACGCCATGTGGTGAAGCTGGGTCGGGCTGCCGAGGAGCAGGACCTTCTCATCCTGCGCCGCGGCGGGGACAAGAAGCGATAGAGCGGATTCCACCGCCTGGGCGTCGACGAACCGGTCTTGGAGAAAGGTCATCACCGGATGCCAGACCCGCCTTTCGGCGCCTCCTCGCCAACCCGTCCGGTAGGTCCGTCCCCTCCTTACTCTCACCTGGTCGGGATGCCCGAGGAAGCGGATCGTGCAATGCACCCTGTCTGGAGTGAGCCCCATCCGCTGCACGCCGTGCCAGGCCATGCGGGCCGGCGCGACGCGCGTGCGCTTGGGCATCATGAAGATGGCGCTGTCGGCGTCCATCGCGAGGTAACGCTGGAAGGAGAGGCGGAAGCTCTCGGCGGCGAGGCCGGTGCTCGCTCGGTCGTGGGGGAGCACCGTCGTCCTCCCGGACGTCCCGCTCGAGGTGAGCATCTCCAGACCGGAGCCGGCATAGGCCCGCTCGATCGCCTTGAGCAGTCCCTCGAGCGACCGGTAGCGTGAGCGGAAGTGGTGCTCATGAGGGCGCAGGTCGACCGACACCTGCCCGGCCAGCCACTCCACAAAACTCGCCGGCCGGTCTTGCGGGAAGGGTGTGCCCAGGATGTCGATGTACGACTTGAAAGCCTGGGAGGTGGCGCGGAGCAGCCGGGGAAGCTCGTCCGGGCGGACCCAAGGGCCCACGCCTCGGGCCGCCACCGTGTTTCGGTAGGCGGTGTTCCGCTCGAAGTGGTAGGCGTGCGACTCGGTGATGCCCCGCAGGAGCGACTCCTCCCGCTCGGCCTCTCCCATGGACCAGAAGTCGGCAAGGGCCGGCATCGCCTTATTCCTCGGTGAACTCGGGACGAAAACGCACTATCCCCCGGATGCCGGCGAGGGCGCCAGGAGAGAGCTCGGCTGCCATGAACGCCTCGTCGGGGACATCCACCTCCCAGCGCAGACCCCAGCGGCTGCCGGGCAGAAAACCGAAGCGCTGGTAATAGCCTGGGTCGCCGACGACCACGACGGCCGGGTGGCCCTCGGCCCGCAACTGCTCCAGGCTCGCCTCGACGAGGATGGTGCCTATCCCCCGGCTCTGATGCGAGGGCAGTACGGCCACCGGCGCGAGGCCCAGCAGCGAGACGTCCTCACCGTCCTCGACAGGTCACCATCACCCGGGTGTAGAGGACGTGTGCGACGACCGGGCCCGCGCCGCCCGAGTCTGCCGCTACCATCGACAGCACGGCCGCATCCGCTTCCCGGACGGCGTCGACGATGGCGGCCTCCGCGTCGCCGCCGAACGCCAGCCGGTGGAGGTCTCGTATCGCGGTTGCGTCTTCCGGTTCTTCCGGGCGCAGCTCGATCGTCGGCGGTCCGCTCATCCCGTCCCGTCTGCCAGATCGCACTCCTCGCTTCTGATGCGGCCGGCTCCGCGGGGCACGCGAGGCAACTCCCGGCCCTCCAGGGCCACTATCGCGTCGCGCACGTCGTCGCGGATGCGGGTCTTGCGGCCGGCGCCGAAGTCGTAGGCGAAGACCAGGGCCTCTCCTTCGGCGGCCACTTTGTCCAGCTTCGTGCTGACCGCCCGGTACTCCATCAGCATGCGGTCCTCGCCGAGCGCTCCCACCCGGGCGCCCACGGCAAGGGTATCGGGGAACGTCACCGGCGCTTTGTAGCGGCAGCAGTTGGCCCCGATGACCCAGCCGAAATCGTGCCACGCAGGACCCGCGGGCGGCATCCCTATCCTCTGCAGGTAGGCTCCCCGGGCGAGCTGGAAGTACTGGAAGTAGACGATGTTGTTCACATGGACGAGCGCGTCCATGTCTCCCCACCGCACGTCGACGTCGACCACCACGGGATAGTCCTTCATCATCGCCTCTCCAAGGGTGAACGGGACCGGCTTCCTGATTGTAGCTCCCGGACGACGCTGAGCCTATTGATTCCAGAGTGATATCAGATTAATATTAAGAAATAAGCAAGGGATAACGGCCCCGGTCGCGGGGCCACATATCGAGGAGGGAACATGGACGGGCAGCAGACGGTATTGAGCCACGAGAAGGAGGTCAAGGCGAAGAGCGGTTGGCTGATGCTCGTTGTCGTCATAGCGATCTTCGCTATCGCAGTGGCGCTCTTCATCCTGGCCGCGGTATGGGGAGGCAACGAAAGCAGGGGCGGCGGCGCCGTCGCGGCACTGGTCATCGTCGGGATAGTGCTCGTGACGGTCGGCTCCATCCTCAGTTTCGGTTTCTTCGCCCTGGAGCCGAACGAGACCCGAGTGCTCGTTCTGTTCGGCCAGTACAAGGGGACGGTGCGCCGGGGAGGCTTCCACTGGGGCAACCCCTTCTACTCGAACGGCCCCACGGTCAAGGCGACCGACGTGCGGGGAGAGGCGGCCGCCGCCGCAGCTGGAGCCGCGGCGGCCACCAAGAAGGGCCAGGGAAGCAGCGCGCCCAAGAAGTACCCGCGCTATAAGGTCTCGGTGCGGGCCCGCACCCTCAACATGCAGAAGCTCAAGGTCAACGACCGGCGAGGCAACCCGGTGGAGATAGCGGCGGTCGTGGTGTGGCGGGTAAGGGATACCGCGCAGGCCGTGTTCGACGTGGACGACTTCGAGCGCTACGTGGATACCCAGAGCGAGACGGCGCTGCGCCACCTCGCCAGCTCCTACTCGTACGACCACGGCGAAGAGAACGAGATCACCCTGCGCAGCAACGTCGACGAGGTCTCCCAGGCTCTCAAGACCGAACTGGACGAGCGGCTCACCCTGGCCGGAGTGGTCGTCGAAGGGGCCCGGCTGACCCATCTCGCCTATGCGCCGGAGATAGCCCAGGCCATGCTTCGCCGGCAACAGGCCGAAGCGGTCATCGACGCCCGGCAGAAGATCGTGCACGGTGCGGTCAGCATGGTCGACATGGCGCTGCGGGAGCTGGCGGAGAAGGGCGTGGTGGAACTCGACTCCGAGCGCAAGGCGGCCATGGTCAGCAACCTGATGGTGGTGCTCTGCGGCGAGGCCGAAGTGCACCCGGTGGTCAACACCGGCACGCTCTACACGTAGACCCGTGCATACAAACGTGCATATGCAGAGGCGAGCCCTGTCATAATGGCCGAGCGCAAACAGTTCCTGCTCCGTATCGACCCTCAGTTGTGGGCGGAGTTGGAGGCGTGGGCGGCCGATGACCTGCGTAGCGTCAACGGACAGATAGAATTCGTCCTGCGCGAGGCCACGCGCAGGCGGAAGGGCACCAGGGAGAAAGGATTGGCGGATGAGAGACCCCCGGCTGGAGAGGCTGGCAGCTAATCTGCTCGATTACTCGCTTCAGCTCAAAGCGGGCGAGAAGCTGCTCATCGAGAGCGATACCAACGCGCGCGACCTGGTCACCGCGTTGATCGAGGGCGCGTACGAGCGGGAAGCGGTGCCGTTCTATCAGGTCGGCGACGCCCGGATCCGGCGGGCCTGGTTCATGAACGCCCGGCGGGAGCAGATGGATCTCGAGATAGGCTGGGCCTCGCGCCGGCTCGACGACCTCGACGCCAGCCTTTACATCGTGGGCGGGGAGAACGCCTCGGAGTTGGCCGATGTGCCGCCGAGCGTCCTGGAGGCCTCCCGTCTGGCCGGCGAGCCTCTCATGGAGAAGTACCTCACAAAGAAATGGTGCCTCCTCCGCTTTCCCACGCCATCGGGAGCTCAGGCGGCCGGCATGTCGACGGAGGCCTTCGAGGATTTCTGCCTGGACGTGTCCACGCTCGACTACGCCCAGATGGACAAGGCCATGGATCCCCTGGTGGATCTCATGTCCCGTACCGATAGAGTGCGCATCGTGAGCCCCGGCACGGACCTCTCGTTCTCGATCAAGGGGATCCCGGTGCTGAAAGCGGCGGGCAAGAACAACATCCCCGACGGTGAGGTGTTCACCGCGCCGGTGAGGGACTCGGTCAACGGCACCATCCTCTACAACACGCCTTCCCTCGAGGACGGGACCACCTACGAGCGGGTCCGCTTCACCTTCAAGGACGGCAAGATCGTCGACTCCGACGCGAACGAGCCCGAGAAGCTGCTCAAGATGCTCGATACCGATGAGGGCGCCCGCTACCTGGGTGAGTTCGCCTTGGGGATGAACCCGCGGATCGAGCGGCCGATGAAGGACACGCTGTACGACGAGAAGATCGGCGGCAGCCTGCACCTCACTCCGGGCCGGGCCTACGACGACGCCGACAACGGCAACCGTTCCAGTGTCCACTGGGATCTGGTCCTCATCCAGACGCCGCAGTGGGGCGGCGGCGAGCTGTACTTCGACGATGTGCTGGTGCGCAAGGACGGCCGCTTCGTGCTGCCGGAGCTGGAGGGGCTGAACCCCGAGAACCTGGGCTAGAGGGCCGGCGCGCTGTCTTCCGCCGCGTCGTCGCTCGCCTGTGCCAGCCGGTCCGACGCCCTCCCCGCTCTGTGGTAGAGAGGGGCCGCGACGAAGTAGATGGCGCCCCCGATCGTGTACGCCGCGGCCTTCGACACCGCCTGGGCGGCGTAGCCCAGCCCCATTTGTCCCACCACCGCGCCGATGTCGGAGAAGAACGAATCGAACGAGAGCACCGTCGCCCGCTGGGCGGAGGGGATGTTCTCGTTGATGTAGGCCTGCCGGACCGGTCCCAGGACGCCGTCCAGCAGACCGAAAACGATGAGGAGAACGACGGCCAGGACGAAGCCGGCCATGCTCCTGCTCCCCACCACCAGACCGACGACGCCGAGAGCGGTGGCCGAGGCGGCCATCCCCAGGGCGGCCCAGGTCAACACCCGCGCCGGCCGCTTCCCCCAGCTCGTCCGCGACACGCGGCCGACCAACGAGTTGCCGCCTATGCCCGAAAGCGCGAACAGGGCCGTGATCGCCCCCGCCACCCACACCAGGTTCTCGCGTCCCAGCAGCTCCAGGGCGTACGGCTGGGAGGCGTAGAACAGGTACCAGACGAGCAGGCCGCTCACCAGGGACGTGAAGAGCAGCGGCCGGACTACCGGATGCCGCCAGCCGTGCGTGATGCCGGCGTCGAAGATCTTTCGGCTCTCCTCCCCGAAGCGGGAGGCCCGAAAGGGCCGGGGCTGGAAACCTATCTCGTGCATGAATGCGAACGTCACCACGAAGACGGCCACCAGCAGCCCGGTCCGGACGTAGTAGGGGATGGCCAGGCTCAACTGGCCGAGCAGGCCGCCGCTGATCGTCCCGATGAGCATCGCCAACCTCGCGAAGATCCCGCTCCGCGCGAAGACCCGGTCCTTGCTTCCCGAGTAGCCCGTGGCGTCGAGCGCGTCCACCATCCAGGCATCCACCGCTCCCGTCTGGCAGGTGAACCCGAAGCCGAGCAGGACGGAGAAGAGGATGAACCCGGGGAGTCCCCAACCGAAAACCGAAGAGGCGACGTAGCCCAGGGTGCCCGCGATCAGGGCGGCTATGCCGATAAGGAACGAGGCCCGGCGGCCTATGGTGTCGGCGAGCACGCCGGTGGGTACCTCGAACAGGATCTGGCCGGCGCTGAAGGTGGCGTTCACGGCGAACACCCAGAAGATGTCCAGGCCGGCATCGAGCAGGAACAGGGTGTTGACGCCCCAGATGATCGAGGCGGCCAAGACGAACAGCCCGTTGAGCGTGTAGTAGGTGCGGGCGATGCCGACCGTGGTCGCGGCTTCAGGGGCGGGGGTGGGTCCGAACCGGGGCATCTCTCACCTGGGAGCGGTATGCGCTCTTATCCTCCAGAAAGGCAGGCGGTCTCCGATCGGCTTGCCGAGCCCTACCCAGAACCACGCGACAACGCACCAGACCGCGGCCACGACGATACCACCCAGCTTGTGGGCCACTCCACCGCGAAGAACTTGACGGTGAACGACCACCAGAACCCAAAGGCGTACACGCCCACTAACGCGAGTACCATTCCAAGGCGCCAGCCGCGGAGCGGCCGTTCGATGACGGATATCACCCGTAGGCCGATGGTGGCGAAGATGATGATCTCCATAGTCCGGGTCTGGGGCACGGTCGCTCCCAACTCCTGGAGGGTCAGGAAGGACAGGAGCATGGCGACGGCCGACAGGAACCCGGTGGGCAGTACGAAGCGGGCGACACGGTACGCAAAGCCGGGTACGAAGCGGCGGAAGTTGGGCGCCAGAGCCAGGAAGAACGCCGGGATGCCGATGGTCAGCGAGTCGATCGCGGTCAGATGCCGCGGGAGGATGGGGTAGCTCGTCGCCACCAGCGCCACGGCTACGGCGAGAAGCCCGGCCCACACACTCTTGTTGAGGAACAGATTAGCCACCCGCTCGATGTTCGCGGTGACCCGGCGGCCTTCGGCGAGTACGCCCGGAAGGGTAGAGAAGCGCGAGTCGACGAGGACGATCTGCGAGACGGCCTGGGCGGCGGCCGTGCCCGTTCCCATGGCGATGCCCATGTCGGCCTTCTTGAGCGCCAGCACGTCGTTCACCCCGTCACCGGTCATCGCCACCGTGTGCCCGCGACGTTGCAGCGCCTCGACCATGGCCGCCTTCTGGTCCGGGTTCACCCGGCCGAAAACGGTGGTCTTCTCCATGATGTCGGAGAGCTCTTCTCCGCCCTCGGGGAGGTAGCGGGCATCGACGGCGTTCTCCGCGCCCTCCACGCCCGCCTTGGCGGCGATGGTGGCGACCGTGGCCGGGTTGTCCCCGGAGATGACCTTGATCTGCACGCCCTCTTCGCGGAAGTAGGCGAGGGTCTCGGGCGCGTCGCGGCGCACCCGCTCGCTGAGGATCACCAGGCCGACAGGCGCCAGGCCGTCCGGCAGCGTCTCGCCCTGCAAAGGGGCCTCGGTGTGAGAGAGCAGGAGAACCCGCAGGCCGTCCTCAGCCAGAGCGATCGCCCGCTCGCGAGCCCGGGCGGCGGCTGCGCCGGCCGCCCCCTGCCCGGCCGCCCCCTCCCCGCCCACCGCCACGATCTCCGGCGCTCCCAGCACCCAGGAGCCCCGGCCGGTGAGGCGCGCCGCGCTCCACTTGCGGGCCGACGAGAACGGTACCGAGTCTTCGACGGTCCAGCCCCGGGGGGCCGGGATGGCTTCTCCGATAGCGCTGAGGGTGGAGTTGGCGTGCGAGGCCGTGCCCGCGATGGCCCCGAGCACCTGGAGGGCGAGGGCTTCCGCGCCCGGGTCGCCCCCATCGCCGCCCGGGTCGCCATCGCCCGGGTCGCCGCCGCCCGGCGCCGCGGCGCCGCTCGTTGTCTGACCGTCGAGCAACTCGACCCGCTCGAAGGCCGGCTGCGGTTCGGTGATGGTCCCCGTCTTGTCGATGCAGAGCACATCCACTCGGGCCAGCCCCTCCACTGCCGGCAACTCCCGGGTGAGGACCTTGCGCCGCGCCAGCGTCACCGCGGCCACCGCGAAGGCGATGCTCGTCATGAGAACGAGGCCCTGGGGGATCATCGCCACGAGTGCGGCGACCGTGTTGGTCACCCCCTGTTCCACCGTGGAACCCATGCGGAACTGCGCCCATATCATCAGCGCCGCCACGGGCAGGATCCCGATGGCTATCACCCGCAGGAACCCGTTGATGCCCGAGACCAGGTCGGAGTGGAGGCGCACGTAGCGCTTGCTTTCGCCGGCGATGCGCTGCGCGTAGGCGTCGCTTCCCACGGCGGTGGTGGTGAAGAGGCCGCTGCCCGCCACCACGAAGCTGCCCGAGAGGAGCTTCGCCCCCACTTCCTTCTGCATGGGCAGCGATTCCCCGGTGAGCAGCGATTCGTCCAGTTCCAGATCGCGGGAGACCAGCACGTCCCCGTCGGCCACGATCTGGTCGCCCGAGGCCACCTGCAGCACGTCGCCCAACACCACTTGGGCTATGGGGATGTCCAGCGTCTGGCCGTCCCGGACCACTTTCGCGGCCGGCGCGGTCAGCAGGTTGAGCCGGTCGAGTACCAGTTTGGCCCGCATCTCCTGGTAGATGCCGATGCCGGAGTTGATGACGATCACCCAGCCGAACAGCGCGTCGCGCCAGTTGCCGAAGACCATCATCACCACGAACAGCACCCCAAGGATGAGGTTGAAGAACGTGAGCGTGTTGCCGCGGACGATGTCCCAGGTGGTCCGCCCACCCGGGCGAGGGGTGACGTTGGTCTGGCCCGCTTCGGTCCGTTTCTGGACTTCCTCCGCGGTCAGGCCTACGCTCGGCGAAGTCGTCCGGAGCGACACCGGCGGGCACGCCCGCCGGCGCGAGGGCCGCGTCGGGACCCTCGCCGGCCACTCGGGGCCCGCGCCGGGCGGTGGGCCCGCCGCGCCTGGCGCCTCGGCCCCGGTGGCGCCGGGGTCAGGACTCATACCGGTACTGATAGATGATCACGTTGAGCCAGCGGTCGAACTTGTAGCCGACCTCCTCCAGCATCCCTGCCCGCCGGAAGCCGACCTTCTCCGCCAGCCGGCGACTGGCGACGTTCTCTTCGGTCACCAGCCCCACCAGCGTGTGCAGCCCGTTCGCCGCTCCCAGCGCTATGAGCTCCCGCAGCAGTCCCTCTCCCACACCTATCCGGCGGGCGTCCGGCGCCACGTAGACCGAGGCTTCCCCCGCGAAGCGGTAGGCGCAGCGAGAGGCGTAGGGGCTGATGGAAGCCCATCCCAGGATCCGTCCTTCTTCTTCCCATACGATCGCGGGGTGAGGAGGGACGTGCTCCAGGAACCAGGCCTCCTGGGCTTCCGCGGAGCGGGGCGTCACGTCGAAGGTGGCGGTGGTATTGGCCACCGCGTGGTTATAAATGGCAAGGATCTGGGGTAGATCCGATTCGCCCGCTGTCCGTATTGCCAAGAATGCCTCCGGCCCCTCTCCGTGCGGCAGATGCCGTCGCTCACAGGGTACCATGGGGGCTAGCCGCGCCATTACCGACACACGGAGGCGAGCGTGAGCGCCCGGCCGGTCACCGAACACGTGTTCAGGGTCTCCATCACGATGGTGAACGTCTTTCTCATCGTCCTGCCCGAGGGCATCACCATGGTCGATGCCGGGCTTCGGCGGAGCTTCCCCCGCATCGTCAAGGCCATCCAAGGACTGGGCCGGCGGCCGGAAGAGGTCACCGACATCGTGGTGACCCATCTTCATGCCGACCATACCGGAGGGCTGGCGGAGGCGCGCGAGGCCACCGGCGCCCGCGTCTGGATGCACGCGGCCGACGCCCGCATGGTCGGCGCCGGGGAGTCGAGGCGTCCCACCCAGCCGGCCCCGGGCAGCTTCACCGGACATCTGTTCGGTATGTATGCCGGGGTCACGTCGGCGAAGATCGCCCCGGTCGCCGTCGACGAGTTGGTGAACGACCGGCAGGAGATCCCGGTGGCGGGCGGACTGCTGCCCATCTGGACGCCGGGGCATACCGCCGGGCACGTGGCGTATCTGTGGCCGGGGGACCGGGGCGTCCTGTTCGTGGGCGACGCGGCGACCCGGGGCCGGGCGCCGAGCGCGTCGCCCATCTACGAGGACTACGACCGCGGGCTGCACTCGCTGCGCGAGCTGGCGGCGCTCGACTTCCAGGTGGCCTGCTTCTCCCACGGACGTCCGATCACAGACGGCGCCGCCGCGACCTTCGCCAAGACGTGGGGAAGGCCGTGATCCATGCGGACGTGCACCTGGCCCGCCGGCTCGAAGCGATCGTCTGCGCCGAGTGGCGCCGGCTGGCGGACACCACCCGCTCTTTGTGGCCCCAGAAGGACGCGACCTGCCTGGAGGTAGCGGGCGGGGTGGCGCTGTGGCTGGGAGAGGGGTCTCTGGTGAACGTGGCTGCCGGGATGGCGATGGAGGGCCCCATCGGCGAGTCGGAGTTGAGGCAGGTGGAGGACTTCTACACCACGCGCGGAGCCTCGCCCATCCTGGCGACGTGCGCATTCGCCGATCCGACGCTGTTCGCGCTTCTGGCCAAACGGGGCTGGCAGATAACCGAGTTCGAGAACGTGCTGGCGCTGGAGTTGGACCGCCCGGGGGGCCAAGCGGGGGTCGGCGCCGGCTCGGCGCCAGGTGGCTCCGCGGCCCTCCCAGAGCCGACCGGCGTCGAGGTACGGGTCTGCGCCGGCGCCGAGCGCGAGCTGTGGGGTCATGTCGCCGCTCGAGGGTTCTCCGACGAGGCCGAGCCGGGCCCGGCTCAGGAGGAGTTCGGCTCCATCATGGCGACCCGCGGCGACGCCATCCTCGTCCTCGGGTGGGCGGACGGGCAGCCCGCCGGCACCGGGACGCTGGTGGTCGACGACGGAGTCGGCTGGCTATCGGGGGACTCGACGCTGCCCCAGTTCCGTCGTCGGGGGATCCAACAGGCCATCCAGCGCTACCGCCTGCAACTGGCCCGTGACGCTGGGTGCACCATGGCCGTCACCGAGTCGGCTCCGGGGAGCGGCTCGCAGCGAAACATGGAGCGGCTGGGGTTCCGCATTATCTACACTCACCTCGAGTTCGCGAAGGTCTAGCAGCTTCCCGGGCGGAGCGATCGGCGCCGCTCGCCGGAGGACTTGCGCCGCCGACCTAGAAAGAGTTGCTCGACAGCTAAATTCGCCGTGGGGGCTGACGTATGCTCCAAAACATATATTTAGCGGTGGCGGTGATCGTAGTCCTCGGCGTCGGCATCGCTGCGTTTGTGCTCATCCGCCGAGGGCGGAAGGCCGACCGGGAGGAACTGGAGCCGGCCATGACGGCCGATCCGGGGGACGCGGGCGATGCGACCACGTCGGACCTGGAGGCTCCCGTCACTCCGGAGCCCGAGAGCGCCGCGGAGAGCATGCCCTCATTCCGGGCCGAACCGGAGCCCCCGGTCCCGGCGGCCACAGCGCCTCTACCCTACGCGCCGGCCTACGGTCCGAACGGCAACGGGTCGGCGGCGAAGGCGTTCCTGGCGGACCCCCTGGGCGTGGTCATACTCGACATGCTCGACGGGCCCGGGAAGCTGAGCGGCCAGGAGTTGAAGAAGCTGGAGGTCTTTCGGCCGGAACGGATCGAGCTGGCCACCCGGACGATGGAACTGCCGTCACGGCTCGAGAACGACGGGGACGGGGTGTTGCGCCTGGCTCAGATCAAGCTCTTCGCCGCCACGCTCGAACTGAGATCCAAATGGGCTCTGCAGATGTCCCGTCCCGGCACCCTTCCGGACGTCCCGTTCTCGGCCAGGGATTTCAAGCTCAAGATGGCCCGCGACATCATGGCGCTGCCGGCCTCCGACCGCTCGGAGGTCATCGGCTTCCTGTTGGGCGGGATCCTGGCCGGCGAGGGGAGTAGTCCCGAGCTGAAGCGGGCGGTCATCGACACCCTCGAGCACCTGCGCAGCGCGGCCCTCGTCAACGTTCTGCTCGATTGCCTGGACGACCCCGACCCGATCATCCAGGAATACGCTCTAGCGGCCGCCGACCGCCTGCTCGAGACGGCTAGTAGGCGCCGTTGCGGGACAGCACCGCGACGAAGGTCCTCAGGAGGATGTTGAGGTCCAGGCGCAGGGACCAGTTGTCGAGGTAGTACTTGTCCAGCTTGACCATCTGTTCGAAACTGAGGTCGCTGCGCCCCGACACCTGCCAGAGCCCCGTGATGCCGGGCAGACCCTTGAGGCGGCAGTAGTGCTGTGACGAGTAGTTCTCCACCTCGCGCGGCAGCGGCGGCCGCGGTCCCACCAGGCTCATCTCGCCCTTGTACACGTTGATGATCTGGGGAAGCTCGTCCAGACTCCACTTGCGCAAGAACCGCCCTACCCGGGTGATGCGGGGGTCGTTCTTGATCTTGAAGAGCTCGCCGCCGGATCCCTTCTCGTTCATGTCGCTCAGCGCCTCGACGAGGGCGTCCGCGTTGGTCACCATCGTGCGGAACTTGTACATCAAAAAGCGGCGGCCGTTCTTTCCGATCCGCGCCTGCTTGTAGAACACCGGGCCCGGAGAATCCAGCTTGATCGCGAGCACCATCGCGAGGGCCGGGAGCAGACCGAGCAGGAGCACCGTGCTCGAGACGATGATGTCGAGCGTCCGCTTGAAGGCGCGTTCCACCCGGTCGAGGGGGTCGACGTCGACGTCGATCACCGGAAGTTCCGCGTATCCCATCAACTCGGCGGCCTGGTAGGTCTCCTCGAACAGGGACGGCACCACCCTGAACGGCACGTGGGCGAACGAGAGGACTTTGGTGATCTCGGTGAGTTGGCCGCTATCCTCGGGGTCCAGCGCGACTACCACCTCGCTTGCGCCGGAGGCCACCCAGAGGCGGTCGAGGTTCTCGAAGCCCTTGTAGCTGGCCGCGATGTAGCTCGCGGGCTCCTCGCCCTGCGAGGCCGCGGGGGTGTGATCGTCCGGCAGACGGTACTCGAGCCTCCCGGCGCAGGCGACGCCCAACCACGGCCGTTTGGTCAGGAAGCGGATGAAATCGCCGGCCGCCTGACCGTTCCCCAGCACCAGGACCCTGCGAAAGGCCTTGCCCTGCATGAAGAGGGCCCGCTGGCGCATGGCGAGGGTCAACCGGCACAGTGCGGCCAGGATGAAGAAGATGCAGAGGCTGGCGCCCACGATGAGCCTGGAGAACTCCATCGATCCGTAGAAGAAGCCCTTGGTGGCGATCGCCAGCAGCGCCACGACGCAGATGGCCACGAGAAGGTGGGTCGCAAGCTTTCCTGCGTCCGAGACCCGGGAGAGCCGCCTGCTGTTGGTGTACTGCCCGTTGCGGAATCCCAGGACTATCGTCAGGAGCAGCACGAGGGCGATCCCGATCTGCGCGGTGCGGACCCCCTCGACCGGCATGGGGCGCCAGGTGCTCATCGCCAGGAGACAGAGCAGGGCGGCCATGGCGGCCAGCCCATCGAGAAGAGCGAGCAGGCGTCGCGGGCGGCGAAGCCATTGGTATCCGACCGAGGCTTCGTCACGGGTACCTTCCCGAGCTGCAACGCTGCTGCGCACACCATCTCCCGCTGTGGTAGGGGAAGCTCACTATAGGGTGTATTAGTCGCATAGTCAAGTATTTTCTGTTTCGGTCGATATTATTGAGTCGATATCGGTCGGCGGTAGGCGCAACCGGGCCTTCGAGGCAAGCGAACTGCTGGTTTGGTCGGAGCCTGCTACGCCGCGCGCGCGATGATCGATCCCAGTTCCTCGCGGGACACGCCCAGCGCCAGAAGAGTCCTGATCACAAGGTCCAACGACACCGATGGGTCTCCGGCCTCCATCTTTGCCACCCGGGACTGGCTTGAGCCGATCCTCTCGGCCACCTGAGCCTGTGTCCACCCGCTCTGCACTCGAAGTCGCCGCAGATGCACGAATAGCGCCACCTTGAGTTCGATGAACGCCGCTTCCTCGGGCGTGAGCTCAAGGAAGTCGGCGGCGTCTCCAAAGCGCCACCCAGCAGCTTCGAGGCGGGCTCTTTTTGCGGGATCCATCACTGCCGCTCCACCAGTCGCTTACTTTCGTCTTAATATCCCAGCTTATGTCAAATCTGACGTATTATCAATGACCTTCTACTCGGTGGCGTGGCGAGTGATGGCTCAGAGCCTGTGGCCGCGGGCATCAGCTATCGCCTGCTCGATGTCGTTCTCGGTGAGTCCTCTCTCGGCAGCCTCTTTTCGCAACTCTGCCAGAAGTCGGTTCCACCTCGACTCCACCGGCTCCATTCGAATCGCCTGATCGCTGACCGTGACATCGATTTCCATCTCCGGGCGAATACCAAGCTCCATCGCGATCTGCCTCGGAATCGTTACCGTAATGCTGTTCCCGACCTGACGCGCCTTGACCCTCATTGGCCCTCCTTGTATATACCAAGTATATACAAAACGAGGCTCTCGGCCTAGAGGATCATCCAGCACTACGCGCCGGTCGCCGCCGATCGCCTGTTGGACGAATAACCATCGGCCGGCGGTGGAGGATGCTGTCGGCCACTCCGGGGTCGTCGCGGATAAGCTCGAGTATGCGCAGCGCGGCATGAGATGGCTGTCTCGCGCCCTGTTCCCAGCTCTGGACGGTCTTTGCCGAGACGTTGATGACGGCTGCAAAGACGGCCTGCGACATCCTGAGGGTATTACGCAGTTCCGCGATCTCAGCCGGGCTCGGTCTTGGCGGAGGGCTGGGCAAGTCGGTGGTGATCAGCGAGAGCTTTCCCCGCGAGAACCCCACGCTGTCCTGCAGGCCGGCCTTCAGTTGGTCGAAAACGGTTGACTGGGTCGGTGTCATTTCCTCTCCCTTCTTCTGGCCCACGCGATGGCCTCCGCTCGGGCCTCGTGAGCGAGTTCTGTTAGAACCGTCTTCTCTCTGGCGGTCAGATCGTCCCTCTCGTCCTTGCTGTAGATGACAAGCATGTCGCATCGAGAGGCTTCAGGTATGTGGAGATACACCACTCTTGCCCCCGATCTCTTTCCCTTGCCAAAGGTCTCCAACCCGATTCTGATCTTTCGAAGGCCGTCACATCCGGGGATGACGGGACCCCACTCTGGGTTTCTTGCGAGAACATTCTGCAACTCCCGGTAGCCCTCGTCGTCCAACAAGTCGGGGAGGTGTTTGGTGAATAGTCGGCTTTCCACAAATATCATCGCGAATCTCCGCTATACCACCTAGTAGGATAGCACGATTGCCGTGCGGAGCACGGCACGGAAGGGTAGGACTGCGGTCGCGGTCCAGAACCTGTCGGCACTGTATGAGGGGCGACTCCTGGTGCGAGTCAGACCTTGGTCTCACATTGCCCGGTGGGGCTATGATTGGCGGCGGATAGTCTCGCCACGCGGCGCGACGCCGCAGGAACGGTGAGACCGGGGGAAGGGAGTGGGGCTGGCCCAGGAGAAACGCACGCTGAAGGTCCGGGAAGCGCTACGCGTGGGCCGGGCCCTGAAGCTGGTCTGGTCGATCTCCCCGCGGTTGACCGTGGCCAGCACCGTCCTCATGGTGCTCCAGGGGCTCGTGCCGCTGGCCAGCGTCGTGTGCCGCGATTCGCGTGTAGCTGCTACCGGCACCTCGGCTTTTCGCCACTATTTGAGGATGCCAATCACGTCGAGCGCATCCACGTTGACGTTCGCCGCGGTGGCAACGCTCCTCTTAAGGCCGGTCCGCTCGATCAGCACAGTATGGTCGCCGGGAGTGAGGAAACCGCTGGACCACACGGACTGTCTGTAGAGCGTGGATGCGTGATAGAGATCGACTACGATCGGCGCGCCTCCGTCCACGGTGATCCTTACCTTGCCATAGGCGGGGCTCTTCTTCGCGATAAGGGTCAGCATGAGTCCGGAGAACTTGACGGTCGCCGACGAGCCGGACGCGTTCGTGAAAGCGAAGCTGCTGCCCGAATACGACGCCCCGGTGCCGGTGGTCCACTTGCCCGCCCACATGAGGCAGGAATCGGTCTGCTGGAAGCGGGTGGTCGAAGCCAGGGTCCCGGCCACGTCAACGGCGTCGATGCTGACGAACTTGCCGGTCGCGTTACCCGCGCTGCGGACGATCTTGACCGTGTGGTAGCCGTCGGCCAAGGTGCCGGTCGTGAAGACCTTCTGCTGATACAGGACGATGGGGCTGGCCAGATCGACCGTGGTCACAAAGGAGCCGTCAACGTACACGTCGGCCTTGCTCAGCGTGGTGCCCTTAGTCGCGATCCAGTCGAGGCGGGTGCCCTTAAAGGGTATGGCTACGGAAGCGCCCGGCGTGCTGGAACGCCAGTAGTTGCCGAAGGAAGCGGTGGGAGTGGCGAAGTTGGCCCAGGTTCCTTTGTAGACCAACCGGATATCCGGCTGCTGGTAGCGCGTGAGTCCCTCCGTGTCTATCAAAGTGCCGAGGATATCGAGCGCGTCGATGTTGATGTTCGTGTCCGTGGCCGCGGGCCTGCCGGTGCGGGTGCACTCGATTATGAGGACGTGGTCCCCCGAGGAGAGGCCAGCCGGTGTTTCCCACACCTTCTGCTTGAATAGCGTGGCCGAACTGTAGAGGTCCACCATCACCGGAGCGCGGTCGTCCAGCGTGACCTTGGCGATCCCGTGTAGTGGGCTGGTCTTGGCGATCCAGGCCAAGTAGGTGCCGTTGAACCTCACGGTCACAGAGGCCCCGAGGATGTCGGTGTAGGAAAAGCGGCCGCCGGAAGCAACCGAGGTCGCGTAGCTCAGCCACCAGCCGTTGTAGCTCAAGGAGTGGTCGCTGTCCTCGTACCGAGTCAGGCTGAGAGGAGCGCTATAGGTGTAGTGGGAAGCCGCCGTGTCGGCCGTAGAGCCGCCCGGGGTAGTCACCTGCACCTGGACGGTGGCGGCGGCGTGGGCTGGAGCCACGGCCGTGATCTGCGTGTCGGCATCGAACACAAAGCTTGTAGCGGATAGGCCGCCGAAGGTCACGGCGGTGGCCCCGGTGAAGTTCGTGCCAGTGATAATCACCGAAGTGCCGCCAGCTGGCGTGCCGCCGGTCGGATTCAGACTGGTGATGGAGGGCGACGTAACCGAGGCGGGGCTGATGACCATGGTGCCGGTGGTGGAACCGGTGTAGTTGGTCTCGTCGATGGTGGCGGTGACGTCGTAGCTCCCCACCTCAGTCGGATCGGTCACCGGGCTGCCGCCCTGACTGTAGGTGATGTCGACCGTGAGGCCGGGAGGAGTGGTGCTGGCGGTGGCATGGTGCGGATGACCGTCATAGGTTGCGCTCAGGCTCCCAGTGTCCAGAGTCACCGTGGCCAGAGCCGGGTTGATGGTGATGATGGCGTCGCCGCTCGCGTCGTTGTAGTTGGGACCGAAGCTGAAGGTCCAGTGAGCAGTGCCGCCCGGGGCGTCGGTGAAACTGTCACCCAGGTCGACGTGGGCGCTCAGATCCACACCGCCTACGCCGGTCGCGTGGCCGAGGATGGCGCCGTGGGCCGTGCCGTCATAAGGACCGGTCCAGCCGTTGACTGCGATGTCGGCGTTCACCGGGTTGATGGTGATGATGGCGTCGCCGCTCGCGTCGTTGTAGTTGGGACCGAAGCTGAAGGTCCAGTGAGCAGTGCCGCCCGGGGCGTCGGTGAAACTGTCACCCAGGTCGACGTGGGCGCTCAGATCCACACCGCCTACGCCGGTCGCGTGGCCGAGGATGGCGCCGTGGGCCGTGCCGTCATAAGGACCGGTCCAGCCCTGGATGTCGAGCGTGGCGTCGATGGGGCTGATCACCCCCGTCGCGTTATTCACGAGCGTGACCTTGTAGCTGCTCGTCACGTCGTCGGCTCCGGCATTCCTGATGATGGCCGCCGGAGTCAAAGTCTTGCCGGTGCCTGCGTCAGGAGTGGCGAATGTCTGGCTGTAATGGCCTATATCGCCTGCCGCGAGCGTACCTGCGGTCAGCGTCGGCCCACCGGCCGAGCTGGTGGTACCGTCGTATGCTTTGTTGTCGCTGGCGGCGGTGACCGTGATCGCGCGCGTTGTCACTGTGACCTGCGCCGCGGTCTGTGCGCTAAGAGCACCGTCGGACACCGTAACGTTGAAGTTGTGTATGCCGATGTCGGTCGCACCCGGGATCCAGAGATACGCTCCCGTGGAGGGATTGATGACCCAGGGGCGCCGGCGGAGAGCTCGTAGGTGAGAGTCGTACCGGCATCCGGATCGTGGCCAACTGCGGTGAGTGTTACCGCGTCCGCCCACTGGGTGGTCTTGTTGGTGATCGAATCCAGGGTCGGAGCCTCGTTCACGTTGGTGACGCTAATCGTGAACTGCTTCTCGAGGTAGAGACCGCCCTGGTCGGTGGACCTCGCCCGGACGCTGTAGGAACTCTTCGCTTCGTAGTCTAAACTAGCGTTCGCCCTCAGGGTGTTACCGGAGATGTTGAACGAGCCGTTGTCGGTGGAGCCCGTGCCGCTGACGAGGGTGTACGTGAAGGCGGTGCCCACATCCGGGTCGGTGGTACTGAACGCGCCCACTGTCGCGTTCACACCCGCATTTTCGGGGATGCTGGTCGAGCTGAGGCTGATGTCAGTCGGGGCCTGGTTGCCATGGTAGGTAACGGTGACCCGCACATCGTCGACATGTGCGTTGCGGGTGCTATTGCCGGCGTTCGACTTTGTCGCCGCGATCACGACGCCAAAGTTGGCGGAGTTGATATCGGCTGCGTTCCAGGTCCGACCCCAGAGATCGGCTGAGCCGCCATAGGAGACGTAGGCGTCGGTGTCGCTCGTCGGCCAGGCCGCTCCCCCGCTCTTATCGGTCCCGCCGATCGTGCCGCCCTTGACCAGCTTGACACTCTGATCGATGATCTCGCCGGTGCTCGTGTAGCGATCGACCTCGACCTGGATCCCGTCGATCACCGCGTCTGTCGCGATGCTGAAGCCGAAGTTGGTCAGCTTCAGGTACTGTGTGGTTGGGTTGGCCTTGTTGACCGTCGCATCCGTGTAGAGGTCGTTCTGCGTCAGGGCGTTGGTCAAGTTTGACCACGCCTGACCCGACCCGTTGGAGCTGTCGCTGGCCGCGGTGCCCGGATGGTTCGACCCGGTACTTGCCGCGAGCGCGCCGCCGGCCGTTACGCCGACCAGCACCCCGACGACGACGAGCGTGGCCACTAGCGACCAGATAGGTATCGGCCGGCGCCGCAGTCGCCTGCCGCTCAGTCGTTCGCCGGCGCCGGTGTTTCGGGACCTGCCGGTCCCTTTCGTCTCCGCTCCACCGCCCATGCAAACCCCTCCTCGCTCGTCCCGTGGCTTCGAATAGCTTCGGCGGGACATTGGGAAACCTTCGCGCGGGCCGATAACACGGTCATAGGGCGTGAAAGACTCGCTATCCGTAGTGCCTTGACGACACCCTGCCCGGCGCGGAACTGTGATTAGGAGACACCCATGGGAACCTGCATGCCGAGTCCCCGGAGCACTCGCTCACCACCACGAATTCTCGGTCTAACGCTGGTAGTCGTGCTGGTTCTCGCCGTGCTGCTGGGCTTTGCTTTCACGGCCAGGGCTCAGGCGGCGGTGAGCTGCAGCGACCAAGAGCTTGCCTTTATCCACCTCCTGAACAACTACCGATCCGCCAACGGTCTCCAGCCTCTACTTCTCTCGGACATGATCACCGAGGCCTGCGACCGGCACAGCTCCGATATGGCGGAGTATTCATTCTTCGCCACTACAGTCTGGCGTCCGACTGGTTCGCGTACAACGCGACCCCCTGGGACCGGATGGCGATGAGTGGTTACGCCTTCAACACCTCGATGGCCGATAACATAGCCGCTGGGCAAACGACCGCGGCCCAGGTGTTCGACGCTTGGAAGAATTCCGCGGGCCATAACACGAACATGCTTGGCGCCGCATACAAGGTGATCGGTGTTTCGCTGGTTATCGTCCCGGGCTCGCCATACACGTGCTACTGGACCACCGATTTTGGTGGTTATGTCGATGCGACCGCGCACACCCCCGGCCAGCCCTCGCCGGCGGTCCCCCGCTATCAGCAGACAAGCTCGCTCCTTGCTAACGTTGGCGCCTGGGCCACCTGTTCCACCACAAGGGCTTCGGGCGGCAGCTACGCGCGCGCCAGTTCGAACACGGCCTCTGTCACTGTCACGTTCAACGGGACCTATCTGGCCTGGATCGCGACCAAGGGGACCACTCTTGGCAAGGCGTTCGTGTCGCTCGACGGCACCACACGGTGAGCGTAAACCTCGCAGCGTCGGTCGCAGCGTATCAGCAGAGGTGTGGGACACCGGCACCCTCTCTCCCGGATAAGCATCGATGCCTTCGAGGTCCTGGGAACGCCCAACTGATCAGAGCCCGTGTCGGCCGCATCTCGTGCGACTGGAGGACCTGGAACTGTCTAGCCTCTCCGGCTACCTATGACTTGTGTCAGATCTGACACAGAGCATAGGTAGCCGGAGATACTTACAGTGTCCTGTCCCCGGCGCGGGGGCGGGCGCACGAGCAGCGGGACTTGGGTCTATTGTGCCTTTCGCACCTCGTCCTTGATCCGCTGGATATGGCCTCGGCCTAAGGCCTTCACCTCACAGCCCAGCTCGAAGTACCTGCGGATCTTGGCATCGTCCAGGATGCCGAAGCAGTCGACCACTGCCAGGTTGGACCCCGCCCACTCGACCACCTGGTCGGGTTCGAGGTCAAGATAGGGCGAGTGCCGTACCGCGAGAACCACCGCCTCCACGCCCTTCAAGGCGGCGGCGAGATCCTTCTGCACGCGAAGGCGGGGGAGATCCTGCTGGTTTCGGAAGAAGCGCGCCAGTGAGTTCCCGGAGGAGGGATACGTGTCGGGCGTTTCGATCTCGTACCAGTGCTCCACGAACGGGTCGTGCACGCTGAGTTCGGCGCCCATCTCGACGAGCTTCCGGACCACGAGTTCCGAGCCACTGTACCTGGTGTCTCCCACGTCCTCCCGGTAGCTGGCGCCGCAGAGGAGCACGCGGGCCCCGGCGATGTAGCGCCCCATGTTGCGCAGCGCATCCCTGGTCAGTTCCGCGACATGGAGCGACCGCGTGTCGTTTATGTCGATGGCAGCGGTGGTGATGCGGAAGATATCGTCCTCAAAGCCCAGGATGTGTTTGTAGGCCCAGGAGCCCAGGCCGCCATCCTTGGGCAGGCAGTAGCCGCCGATCCCCGGCCCCGGGAAGATGATGTTGCTGTGCGTGGGGCGGACTTTGATCGCCCCGATGACCTTGGTGAGGTCCACGCCGTTGCGTTCCGCGAAGAGGCTCCACTCGTTGAGAAACGCCAGGATAGTGGCACGGTAGGAATTCTCCACGATCTTGGTGGTCTCGCTCTCGATGGGCCTGTCCATCACGGTCAGGGGGAAGTCCTTGGTGTTCAAGACCTCGTTGAGGAACTTGACGACCCGCTCGGTGGCCTCCTCGTTGCACCCCGAGCAGACCCGCCAGAAGTCCCTGATGGACGCGATGTACTGTTTGCCGGGCATGACCCGCTCGTAGCTGTGGGCCAGGAGGGGAAGAGCCTCGAGGCCCCGAGCCTGGAAGGCCTTCTTCATGATGGGGTAGGCGACGAACTCGGTGGTCCCCGGCGCCACGGTGGTCTCGATCACCACGAGACAGTCCGGCGAGATCTTCTCGCCGATGGTCTTCATGGTGGCCTCGAGGGCCGCCATCTCGACCTCACCGGTTCTCATGTCGCCCAGGCTCTGCTTGGTGTAGTCGCATTGCACGTCCACTACCACGCAGTCCGCAAGCGCGAGGCAGTCGCTGTTGTACGTCGCCGTCAGAGTCTTCTTGTCGTGGACGCAGCGAGAGATCATGACGTCCACTTCGGGGTCCTCGGCCTTGACCGGCGACTCGCCGCGATTGAGGAGAGGGATCTTCCAGAAACTGCGCGAGCTGGGGCGCTGGCAGCCCACCACGAACTTGCTTGGACTACCGTTCTCGTCAACCGCATCGGCGATGATGGCCGCCATCACGGCCCCGACGAAACCGACGCCCATGACCACGACGACTTCCTTGCCCTCGGCTTTGGCCGAACGGGCCAGGGCCTCCACGCGACCGAGTTCCTCCGCGTACTCCTCGGAGCTCGGCAGAGGGAATTCTTCACCAGACGGACCTACTGATACGTCAGACATCATGATGCTCCCCGCGGTTGGACACCCAGCAAGCAGAGTATAGCCCGGGGCATGCCGCCGGCGGTGGAAGCATGAACGTCACTAAGCTATGGCCCGCAACCCCCTGGCCTCGAGGATGGTCAGTAGCCGCAGCGCCGGACCCCCGGGTTTCTTGACCCCCCGTTCCCAGTCAGAGACGAGGTTCTTCGACACGTTCAGGTAGCGGGCGAACACCGACTGGGAAAGGTGCTCCCGCATGCGCAGACGCTTGATCTCGTCCGGACTGAACACGCGCTACCGGCGTCAGGCAGGCCGCGTCGAACTCGCGCATGGTCTGCTTGTCGACGGCGCCGACTTCGTACAACGCTTCAGCGGTCTCGTGAACAGCGGCGAACGCGTCACTCCGATATTTACTATTGGTCAAGGCTCACCTCCTCGATGCTAGCCTCCGTGTCCTTAGGCTCAACGTATCACACTTAGTGTGATGGCAAATCCTCCCATGGCTTCCTCCCTGGCGTGCCAATCTCAACCCTCGGTCCTGCTGCGCGACGCATCCGGGCGGTGCACTCTGTGCGGAGCGTGGTGGCCGCGGGCTTGTAAACCGTTACCAGCGGAGATAACCTTTATTGTGTCAAAGGTTCGTAGGGGAGGATATGTGTTTCTCGCATGGGCTGGGGATCATTCCCCAAGACATGTACACGTGTATCGCGACGGCGCTCTCCTGCTGAAGTGGGATCTGGAGAACTGGAGACCCATGTACGGCACGCCGGCGCCGCAGGTGCTGCGCCTGATACGCAAACTCCAGTCCGAGGGCCTCCTGTGAAGATTGAGTCCGTCAATCCCAATAACCACCGACATGCATTCGAGGTCGCCACCGCACGGGGCCTTCTGCTCTTCCCGTATGCAAAGGCCGATCCGATCCCCACTCCAGAAGATTCGGTGGCAAAGGTCAGCATCGACGAAGAGCTCGGCCGGGAAGGGTTCACGTTCAGGCTTGCGTCGGGCGCTGAGGGCACCGTGCATGTGGAGCAGGTGCTGGAGTACAACCGGGATCCCGCCTACATGCGGGACCTTCTTCTCTACCGCCTGACACTCGAGGCGGAGCGGCGCGTGACCGTGAGTCCGCTCTCGCGGCGCGAGATCATCCGGCGTCTGGGGACGTCGCCCGCGCAGTTCTATCGCCTGCTGGATCCGACGAACTACCGAAAGTCCATCGACGGCGTCTTGGGCCTGTTGCAGGTGCTCGAATGTGACGTGGAGCTGGTCGTGAAGCCCTCGGGTAGCGGTTAGGGTCGCGGCTAGGGTCGCGGGGCGCTCTAGCCGCGGGCCCGGCATAAGCGGTAAGATTCTCGACACCTACCTTCCCGAGCGGGAGCCGCGCGAAGGAGCCGCGAGAGAGTGTACCCACGCCGCCTGTCGTTATTTCGGGGACCCGTGAACTTCGCTCTGCGCTACTCTCCTCTGCAGCCGGTCATGAGGTGGAGCAGCCGGGACAGTGTGGCCGTGCTCGCCTATCACCGGATCCTCGATCCCGAAGCGTTCAACGCCCAACTCGCGTTCCTGGCGCGTCACACCCATCCGGTCTCGCTGGAGGAGTTCTCGGTCGCCTCCCGGACGGGAACCGCGCTACCTCCCCGGTCGGTGCTGCTGACCTTTGACGACGGCGACATCAGCGTGCTGAACGAAGCCCTCCCGCTGCTGCGCGAGCGTGGGATCCCCGCCGTCGCCTTTGTCTGCCCGAGCGTGGTGGACACCGACCTTCCGCTCTGGTTCGACGAACTCCGGGGCCTGGTCGATGCGGGAGCCAGGCTACCCGAGTGGGTGGGGGCGAGCGTGGAGGACGCGGAGATCCTGCTGGTGACTCTCCCCGACGCCGACCGGCTCAGGTTCCTGAGTGGGCTGCAGGCGACGCTTCCGCCTGGAGCCGGGCCGGTGCGCCGCCGCCAACTGCGCTCGGAAGACCTGCTCCGGCTGGAGCACGACGGGGTGGCGATCGGCAATCACACGATGACTCATCCCAGCCTGACCCTGTGCGACCGGGAGAGCATCGCTTGGGAGATCGGCGAAGCACACCGGCGTCTGACCGAGATCCTGGGGCACGAGCCGGCCGCTTTCGCCTATCCGAACGACGACGGGGACGAGAGAGTCGAGGAAGAACTGGCCGCGGTCGGCTACGAGATAGCCTTCGCCTACGACCACGCGCTCAGCGCGTCGCCGCCGGCCGCTTTGACCCGGGTGTCGCGGTTGAGAGGCGAAGCGTCCGACAGCGTCGACCGGCTGGCCATCGGGCTGAGTGGGCTTCACCCGTTGGTGTGGCGCGCGGCCGAGCGGCTGCGGCGCCGCGGTCGACCGGCTCCGGTCCCCGAAGTGCCGTGGCACGAAGCTCCGGTGCCCGAGTGAGCGGCTGGTGACTGCACCAAAGATGAGCGGCGCCGGCCCTTCCGCGCGGCAAGCGCCGGTGAGCAAGCCGTCGCCGGTCGAATACCGGCCCTTCACCAGAGACGACGAGGACCAGATCGTCGACCTGCTCGGCCTGGCCATGTACGGCGCTGACTTCCCCGACCTGCGCGGATACTGGCGCTGGAAGCACTACGACTGTCCCTTCGGCGAGTCCTTCGGATTGGTGGCTGTGGACCAGGAGAAGGCTCCGGGGAAAGTCGTGGGATTGCGGGTCTTCATGCGCTGGGAGTTGCTGGGCGGCGGCCGGGTGTACCGCGCCGGCCGGGCGGTCGACACCGCCACGCATCCGGATTGGCGCCGACGCGGCTTCTTCGAGCACATGACCACGGCGCTGACAGAGCGCCTTACGGCCGAGGGGTTCGATCTCACCTTCAACACCCCCAACCAGTTCAGCCTGCCCGGCTACCTGAAGATGGGCTGGGCGGAGGTGGGGCGTTTGCCGCTCCGAGTGAAGCTGCGCCGGCCGGTGCGGGTCCTGGGGGCGGCGGCGCGCGTGGCGCTCCGCCGCGGGGACCTGAGTGCCCCCGCCGACTTCAGCGCCGCAGTGGACAACAGTGAGGTCTTGGCGTTGCTGCGCGACCCGGCGGTGCGGAGCTTCCTCGAGCGGGTGGCCGCCGCGGACCGGGCGGGGGGCCGGCGGGCCTGCGGGCACTAGGCGGCGCGGCGCCCGGACGGCGCCGGCGCCGCGGCGAGCGGCCTTCACACCGTCCCCACCCCGGAATACCTCGAGTGGCACTACGGCCTGAACCGCTGGTACGGCTACAGCGCCGCATTCGATTCTCGGGGCGACAGCGCCGCCTTGGTCATCGGCCGACCGCGTCAGCGGGGCGCCCTCAGAGAGCTGCTGGTCACCGAAGTCGTGTGCCTCCCCGACGCCGGCGGCCGCCGCATGGCGGCACGCGTCGCCGGCCAACTCGCCAAGAAGACCGCCGCGGACTACCTGGGCGTCTCGGCGCTGGCGGGGCCGCTCGGTCTATCCCGCGGCTACCTGCCGGTCGGGCCCCGGGGCACCAACGTCACCGTCTGCGCATTGCAGCCCTCGCTGCCCCTCGACCCCGCCAGCTACTCGAGCTGGACCCCCAGCATGGGGGACCTGGAGCTCTTCTAGTCTTCCGGCTTATTTGGACCCGCCAGCAGTACCACATTGGCCAAAATCTGGCACTGTACGTAGGACTACCGCGGCGGTTGGGTGTGCTGACGTCTGGGGCAGGGTGATGCACGCCGGGACGCCTCAGAGCCCGAGCGTTTTGCGCAGGTCCTTCATGAGAAGGAGCAGGTGTAGGTCGTCTGTGGGCGATGGCTCGAAACCATGATGTAGATAGAAGCCCCGCGCTCCTTCATCCTCCGCATGCACGAGCACTGCTCTTCCGCCGATGACGTCGGCTCCTTCGATCGACCGCCGCAGCGCGTCAACAAGCATGTACCGTCCCAAGCCCTTGCCTTGCTCCTGGAGAGTCACTGCGAGCCGCGCGAGCAGGATCACAGGAATGTCCTGGTTTCCTTGACCCCTCGCTATCCTGTCCGGGACCTCGGCCCGACCGACGGCGCCGGGGGCCAGACTGTAGAAGGTCACCACCGCGTTGCCTCGCAGGGCTACGTAGGTCCTGGACTTGCCGCCCTTCTGGTTCTCGAGAGCGTGCCGGACGAGGAAATCATTCAGACGATGCTTGCCACAATCGAACGAAGCGATGTGGTGGGAGTCGGTAAGGAGGACCGGGCGGCGAAGCTCTGCGCTCTCACCCATCGAAGGGCGAAGGCCGGCCGAGGGCTCTCACCAGAGCAGGGATCTCGCGAGGGGGCTCGTCCAGTCGCGCCACAAAGGCCTCCCACTGCTCTTCTGGAAGGACGAACCGAGTCCGCTCGGCGAGTATCTCTTCGGCAGACGCCACCGCCTCGCGGACCACGAATTCGCTGGTACTCATCCGCATCGACCTTGAGGCTCTCTCCAGGGTCGCCTTCTCGGCGGCCGACACCCGAATACCGAGCCGCTCGTCCTTGCGCGTTCTTCTAGATGGGACGCCCATATGCTCCTTTCGTTGCCGAGTATTGTACTCACAATGTACGTACAGCGCAACGCGCGGGTCTTCCGGTAAACTTGGCGACATGAGCACGATGGATCGCAGGACCTTCCTCCTTCACACCGGCCGTTGGCTGGCCATCGCCAGTCTGGCGCCTCTCATCCCCGGCTGCGCCCGCGCGCTCACGACGACGACGAGTGACGTCCCCGCCGAAGAGGGCCCGCCGACAACCGCGTCGGGCGACGGCTCCGGCACCACCACGACCTCCGGGATAGGGCCCAGCACCAGCTCGACCGCGGCCACAGCCACGGGCTCCACGGCCTCCACCGCCGGCGCCTCTACCGGGCCCGACCTGGCCGTGGTCAAGGGCGAGGTCGTCGAGAACAACCTCCGGGCGGCGATCGCCCTGCTGGGCGGCATGGAGCGATTTGTCAAAAAGGACGGCAAGGTGGTCGTCAAGCCGAACGTGCTCACCGGCCGGCCGCCGGAGTACGCCACCACCACCAGTCCCGAGCTCATGACCGCGGTGATCAAGATGTGCTGGGAGGCCGGCGCCAAGGAAGTGGTCGTCCTCGACAATCCCGTCTCAAACCATCGTGCCGCCTTCGAGACCTCGGGACTCGCCCAGGCGATCTCCGACGCTGGGGCGAAGCTGGTCTACCTCACCGACCGAAGCTATGAAAAGGTAGAGATCCCCGAGGGCAAGGTGCTCACTCAGTGGCCCTTCGTCACCGACGCCCTCAGCGCCGATACCCTCATCAACCTGGCGCTGCCCAAGCAGCACGGCACGTCGGGCGCCACGATGACCATGAAGAACCTCATGGGCATCATGGGCGGCAGGCGGGGGACCGTCCACGGCGATTTCTCCCAGAAGATCGTCGACGTCAATACCCTTGTCAAACCCACGCTTGCCATCCTCGACGCCTATCGCGTGCTCTTCCGCAACGGTCCCACCGGGGGCTCCCTGGACGACGTCCGGCTCGCCAAGACCTTGGTCGCCGGCACCAACCAGGTGTCCATCGACGCGTACGGCACCCAGTTCTTCAACAAGGCGCCGGCGGATTTCAAGTGGCTGGTGGAGGCCAACAAGCGGGGGATGGGGGAGATCGACCTGAGCAAGCTGAACGTCGCGACAGCTCAGGCCTGATCCGTCGGTATGGCGGAAGAATCACGCCCCACCAAGCGGTCGAGGCCGCTTTCGGTACACCGTTTCAGGTGGGTCTTCCAGACCTTCTTCCTGCTGCTGTTCCTCGCGCTGCTGACCATGACCGTGTGGCCGGTCGCCACCGGACTGGTCAGCGGGTTTCTTCTGGCCGACCCGCTGATCGCCCTCAACTCGGCGGCGCACGGGCTGTTCCGCTGGGAGATGCTCCTGGCCGTGCCCGTGCTGCTCAGCCCGCTGTTCCTCGGCCGGGTGTTCTGCGGCTACGCCTGCCCCATGGGGTTCCTCACAGAGTTGTTCGGGCCGCGCCGCGAGCGCCACCCGGGGCCGCGAGCGCGCGGGGTCCTGCGGAAGGTGCCGCTCTTCGGGCTGGTGGTCATCGTCATGTTCATCCTCCTCGGGAGCGCCTGGTTCCTGGTGATGGACCCCATCTCCCTGCTCACCCGGAGCGCCACCACCCTGCTCTACCCGGCGGTCGACCGCGTGCTGACGTGGGGCGGAGACCTCCTCTACCGAGTCGATGCCCTGCAGGGCGGGGTGGACAGCGTCACCAACGTCCTCACCGGCCGCCTGATCTTCGCCGAGGGTCTACAGTTCGCGCTTCAGATCGTGATCCTGCTCATGTTCCTGGCGGTGCTCGCCATCTCCTGGGTGGAGCGGCGCCTGTGGTGCCGTCATCTCTGCCCGCTGGGCGCTCTCCTGGGGCTGGTGGGCCGCACCGCCCTCTTCGGGAGGGTGGTCGATGAGACGAAGTGCACGAGCTGCAAGGCATGTGTCAAAGCCTGTCCTATGGATGCCATCCGCGACGACGGCCGGACGACGGACATGTCCCGCTGCGAGTGCGGCTTGGAGTGCGCCGATGTCTGCCGGCAGGGCGCGGTGAGATGGGGCTACAAGCCCCGGAAGCAATACGAGTACGATCCGAGCCGGCGCGCCCTGCTGATCGGCGCCGCAGTCGCTTTTGCCGGCAGCTTTGCCCTGTTCCGGGGCCTCGGTTACGCCCGGGCCGGCGCCGCGCCCGCCGCCGCGCCTATCCGGCCGCCTGGTTCCCAGCCCGAAGCTGAACTTCTCGCCAGCTGCACCCGCTGCGACGAGTGCCTCAAGGTCTGTCCTACGAACGTGCTGCAGCCGGCCGTCTTCGAGGCGGGCCTTGAGGGGATGTTCACCCCGCGGATGGATTTCACCATCGGCTACTGCGAGTGGACCTGCAACGACTGCGGCAAGGTCTGTCCCACCCGGTCGATCCGGCCCCTCGAGCTCGCCGAGAAGCAGGCGACGGTCATCGGCGTCGCCGTCATCGACCAGAAGACCTGCCTGCCGTGGGCCGAGGGCACGGAGTGCCTGGTGTGCGAAGAACTCTGTCCGATCCCCGAGAAGGCGATCACCTTCGGCGCGGGCGGCGGCCACGGCTCGGGCAGAGGCCTTGGGCGTGGCGGCGGAGCCGGCGGTGAGGGCGGCGCCGGTGAGGGCGGCGGCGGTGAGGCCGAGGGTGATAGCTCGACCACCTCTGCGGCCGCGGCAGGGGTCAAGTTGCCGCGCGTTCACGCAAGCCGCTGCATCGGGTGCGGCATCTGCCAGTACAACTGTCCGGTGCAGGGGCCGGCGGCCATCGTCGTCCGGCCGACCGGTGAGGCGGCTCCGGAGCCCACGTAGGGCTGCGCGAGCGGGTCCTGCTCGCTCATGCGGTATGCTGACGACCAGGCGGGCGACGGGCGGCCGCCAACACGGCGGAGATGGAGGTCGACTGATGCAGGTGCTTCTGACCGGGGTGGCCGGGTTCATCGCGAGCAAAGTGGCCGAGCTTCTTCTGGCCGATGGTCACCACGTCGTGGGCGTGGACAACCTCAACGACGCCTACGACCCTCGCCTCAAGCAGCATCGGCTGGATAGTCTGTTGGGCCGAGAGGGCTTCGACTTCGCCCGGGTCGACATCGTCGACCGCGACGCCTTGGATCGCCTCTGTTCCGGCTATCGGCCCTTCGACGCGGTCATCAATCTGGCCGCTCGGGCGGGCGTGCGCCCGAGCGTCGAGGACCCCTGGGTCTACGTGGACACGAACATGGTGGGTACCCTCAATCTGCTGGAGCTCTGCCGGTGGAGTGGCTGCGACAAGTTCGTCCTCGCCTCCACCTCCAGCCTCTACGGGAGCGGCAATCCGCAGCCCTTCACCGAGGACCAGGACACCAGCCGACCGCTGTCTCCCTATGCCGCTTCCAAGAAGGGCGCCGAGGCCCTCAGCTACACCTACCACTACCTGCACGGCATCGACGTCACCATCTTCCGCTACTTCACCGTGTACGGCCCGGCAGGGCGGCCGGACATGAGCTTGTTCCGCTTCTGCCGCTGGATCACCGAGGGCGAGCCGGTGGAGATCTTCGGCGACGGGCACCAGTCCCGCGACTTCACCTATGTGGACGACATCGCCCGGGGGACCATCCTGGGGCTCAAGCGGGTGGGCTACGAGATCATCAACCTGGGGAGCGACCAGCCGCACGAGCTGCTCCACGTGGTCCAGTTGATCAAGAAGGAGACGCGCAAGAAAGCGAAACTCGTCTTCGGTCCCGAGGCCAAGGCCGACGTCAGGGCGACATGGGCCAACATCGAGAAGGCCCGGGAGTTGCTCGGCTGGCAGCCCGAAGTCAGTCTGGATGAAGGTGTCCGGCGTCTGGTGGCCTGGTACATGGAGCACCGGGAGCTGGCGAGCGGGCTGGTTCTGTAGGACGGGGCCGCGGGCGGCCGGCGGGGCACGGGGCGGGGCCGCCGGGGCACGGGGCCGCGCCACCGCGACCGGCCGGCGCGGCTAGGCCAGACCGGCGCTCTCCCTGCGCCCGTAGGCGCCGTTCCCATCCTCCAGATCCATCAGGCCGCGGAACGAGGCCGGGCTCATCACGGTATGCCCGTTCGCCTCGATGAGGGTGTGGATGCGCTCGAGCAGTTCGGCGTTGGTGGCGAGCCGGGTGCGCTCGAGGTCGAACCAGATGTTGTCTTCGAGCCCCACGCGGACCCCCCCGCCGGTCGCGATGGCCAGGGAGTTCATCATCAGCTGGGTGTTGCCGACGCCCGCCAGGCTCCAATACGAACCGGGCGGCAGGTCGCGGATCATCACCCCCACGTGCAGCAGGTCTGCCTGAGCGCAGGCGATGTTGCCGAGGATCAGGTTGAAGTAGTGAGGCGGCCGCAGCACGCCGCGGGAGATGAGGTACTTGGCATAGTTGATCATCCCCGCGTCGAAGGCTTCCAGCTCGGGAAGGATCCCGCGCGCCGCCATCTCTTCGGCGAGCCGACGGATCATGTCGGGGGAGTTGACGCTGGTCACCTTGTTGAAGTTGACCGAGCTGAGGGTGAGGCTGCCCATATCGGGCTTGAGGTCGCCGTCGAGCTGGAGGCAGGCGGCGCGCTGGTTGTAGCGTTGGAAGGTGCGCCCGCTCGTGGAGACGCCGATGACGATGTCCTTCCGATGGGCGCGGATGCCCGCGATGATGCGTTCGTAGATATCGACCGCGTAGGCCGGCTTCTCGGTCTCTTCCTCACGGGCGTGCAGGTGGACGGTGGTGATGCCGATCTCGGCCGCACGCAGCACGTCCTCGACGATCTCGTTCACGGAGATCGGCACATGGGGGCTCATGGCCTTGGTGGGGATCATCCCGGTGGGGGTGAGATTTACCGCGATCTCCATGGCTACCACTCTAGCAGGTGGCTTGGAGCCGGGGCGTGCCTAGACCAGGTCGAACTCCAGGTGGTCGAGCCGCGCTCCCGGCAGACGCCGGCCGACTCGCAAGATCTCGATGCCGACTACCTCGCCTCGCTCGTCAAGGTCGAGAACCACGCCGGGCCTCACTTCTTCCGATTCCACCACCGGGGACTCGTCCAGCCGGAGGTAAAGGGCGTCGGCCTGCTGGTCAAACGTACTCTCACAGCTTGCCTCTCATGCTGCGGTCGAAGTAGGCGGTGATCACTCTGACGTTGTGCGCTCCCTGATTATATACGACCCGCAGAACCCGCCCTTCCCGCTCCGCGATCGGCGCCAAGGCGTGAACGAGTTGCTCGTCTTCTTCGTCCTCGCAGACAAGAACCGGCGCTTCAATCACTCTGTTGACCCAGTCGATCGAGATTCGGCGTTCTTCGAGAACATCCCTGGCATGCTGGGTCAGACGGATTGGCAAGCGGCTCATGGACGTAGGGTACGGGCTGAGTGACCAGATGAGATGCAACCTTAGTCCGAGCCGCCCAAGGCCGGATCTTCTCGAGCTCAGCCGATAGCTTTTCCCTGGCAACCTCGCTGTCGTAAGCGGCTTGAGCTCGAAGCCAGAAACCGTCCGAGAGACCGAAGTATTTGCACAGGCGAAGATCGGTATCGGCCGTGATGGAGCGGCGTCCTGCTACGATCTCGCCGATCCGTGGTGCCGGCACGCCTATCTCCTTGGCCACCGGTACTTTGACAGGCCCATCGGTACCAGGAACTCCTCCGAGGAGTTCCCCGGGTGTGACGGGGAAGCTTTTCCATCAGTCACCTCCTCAGTGGTAGTCGACGATCTCTACGTCCGCCGGTGCGTCTCGGTGTCTTCGTCTTTGAACGAAACTATCATGGCTATGATAATGCCTCGCGTTAATATCGGCAAACGTTATTAGTCTCGGGTGCGCCGAGACACGTGACGAGGATACGCGATGACCTTCACGACATCGGTCCTGCAGTGAAACGCCGCCCGCCCTCCTCAGCCTCGCCGCTCCCGCACCCGCCACACCAGCTTCTGCCCCTCGATCACCCAGAAGATGATCGTGCTCAGCGCGAAGGCGGCCACGATGTGGGTGAAGTCGAGCGCCTGGGTGCCGAAGACGTCCTGCAGGAAGGGAACGTAGAGCAGCGCGAACTGAAGCAGAACGGTGACCAGGACCGCATACAAGAGCAGCGGGTTGGTGAGGAACCCGGATCCGAACAGCGACCGGCGCTCCTGGTGGATGGCGAGGACGTGCCCCATCTGCGAGAGGGTGAGGACGGTGAACAGCATGGTCTGCCACGAATCGTCCCCGGCCTGCCAGTACGCCCAGCCGGTCAACAGGGCGATGAGGCCCATGAGCGGGCCGGCCCAGAGGATGTGGGTTCCCAGGCCCCTCGCGAAGATGCTCTCACTGGGCGGGTTGGGCCGGCGTTGCATGACGTTCGGCTCGGGGGGCTCGAATCCAAGCGCCAGCCCGGGAAGCCCGTCGGTAACCAGGTTCATCCACAGGATCTGCAGGGGCAGCAAGGGTAGGGGCATGCCCGCCAGCGGGGCGAAGAGCATCACCGTGAGCTCGCCCACGTTCGTCGCCATGAGGTACTTGATGAACTTGCGGATGTTGTCGTAGATCGCCCGGCCTTCGTTGACCGCGGCCACGATGGTGGCGAAGTTGTCGTCCAGCAAGACCATATCGGCGGCTTCCTTGGCCACGTCGGTCCCGGTGATGCCCATGGCCACCCCGATGTCGGCCTTCTGCAGGGCGGGGGCGTCGTTCACCCCATCTCCCGTCATAGCCACGATGTGGCCGCGCTCCTGCAGAGCCTGGACGATGATCAGTTTCTGTTCCGGGGCGACCCGGGCGTAGACGGCGATCCGGTCGACGATCTCGGACAGTTCTTCGGGAGTCAACGATGCGAGTTGGGCGCCGGTGAGTACGGCGGCTTTGGTCCCGCCGCCCTCGGCCCCGCCGCCCGCTGCCCCGTCCTCTTCCCCGCCGATGATCCCCACCTGCCGGGCGATGACCTCTGCCGTGAGGGGCTGGTCACCGGTGATCATCACCGGGCGTATCCCGGCCGCGATGGCCGTGAGGACCGCCTCCCGGGCCTCGGCCCGGGCGGGGTCGATCATGGCTATCAGCCCGACCAGCACCAGGTCCTGCTCCAAACTGCCGGGTGCGGCGACCGCGGTCCCGGCTGCCGCCGCGGCCGTTCCCGCGTCTGGTACCGCCGCGCCATCTCCGGCGGGCAGCGCCCGGAAGGCGACCGCAAGGACCCGCATCCCGCGGGAAGCGAGGTTCCGGTTCCGCTCTTCGACCGAGCTCCGGGTGGCTTCGTCAAGAGGTAGCGCCCTCTCCCCGTCCCAGAACGATGTAGCGAGGGGCAGCAGGGCCTCCGGCGCGCCCTTGGTGAACGAGATCTGCCCGGCGCGGCGCTCGGCGAGATGCGCGGCCAGCGCCTCCAGCCCGGACACCGGCCCGGCCGGGACCGTGTGGGTAGTCGTCATCAGCTTGCGCTCGGAATCGAAGGGGATCTCCCCGGTCCGCGGGAAGGTCTTCTCCAGCTCCGTTTTGAGTAGACCCAGGTGCACCCCGGCTATGACGAGGGCGCTTTCCGTGGGGTCGCCGAGCGCGCGGAACTGGCTGGCGTCGGCGGTCTCGCAGATACCGTCGCCGGCCATGGCCTGAAGCACCGAGTCATTACAGAGCACCCCGCCGGCGGCCAGCACCGCGACCGCCGGCTTGTCCCTCATCATCGGGGCGTCGTCCCCTACGGCCGCGCAGGGTACGGGCGCGATGCGTCCCCGTCTCATCTCCTCCTGCAGATCGACCTCGTGCCCGGCCACGTCCAGGATGGCGACGGTCATCCGGTTCTCGGTCAGAGTGCCGGTCTTATCAGAGCAGATGACGGTGACCGACCCGAGCGTCTCCACCGCCGGCAGTTTTCGGATGAGAGCCTTACGCCGCAGCATCCTTTGCGCCCCGAGCGAAAGCGTCACCGTGACGATCGCCGGCAGGCCTTCCGGCACCGCCGCCACCGCCATGCTCACGGCAGTGAGGAACATGAGCCGCAGAGGTTCGCCGCGCAATATCCCGGTGACGAAGATGATGATTACCAGGATCAGCGCAGCCACCGCCAGCCAGCGGCCGAGCTGGGAGAGGCGCTTCTGCAGCGGCGTCCGGCTCTGCTTGACCCCTTGGACCATCCCGGCGATCTTGCCCAGTTCGGTGTCCATGCCGGTGGCCGTGACCACGGCTTCGCCGCGGCCGTAGGAGGCGGCCGTTCCCATGAAGAGCATGTTCAAGCGGTCGCCCAGCGCCACATCGGACTTGAGCAGGCGATCGGCCGTCTTCTCCACCGGCTCGGATTCCCCGGTGAGAGCCGCTTCCTGCACCCGAAGGCTCGCCGAGCGGAGCACCCGGGCGTCGGCGGGGATCACGTTTCCTGCCTCGAGCAGCACGATGTCCCCCGGCACCAGCTCCGACGCCGGCACTTCTCTCACCTCGCCGCCGCGCCGCACCCGTACGATCGGGGCTGCCAACTTGCGCAGCGCGGTCATGGTCTTCTCCGCCTTGTATTCCTGGCGGAAGCCCAGCGCGCCGTTCAGGATAACGATGGCCATGATGGCGATGGCGTCTTCGTAGTCGCCGAGGATGGCCGAGGCCACGGCGGCGATGATGAGGATGATGATGAGCAGCGACGTGAACTGCTCGGCCAGGATCCGCCAAGGGCTCTTGGTCCCCGCGTCGATCAGTTCGTTCGGGCCGTGCTCGTCCAGGCGGCGGGCAGCCTCCTCGTCGGCGAGCCCCTGGGGATCGCTTTTCGCTTGGTCGAGTGCCTCGTCCGCGCTGAGGCGATACCACTCGGTCATGTGCAACCTTTCAGTCGGGTGGCCGTGAGCGAGAACATGAGCGGGATGCGGGGCATGCCCTCCGGGAGCCGGTAGCGGCCCTCGTCATCCTTGATCATCCAGGGGAACCAGCGCCAGAACAGGTAGTCGTATTCGCGGAGACTCGTGACCGTGAGACCTGCCTCGATCAGCGCTCCCACGATCTCCTCGAAGGTGTGCTGCCAGGAGTGCGATACGCCGCGGAAATCCGCGTCCGGCACCGCATAGGAACCCTTCTCCTCGTAGCGGAGCGCCATGGGGTTGCGATAGTCAAAACGGATCCGCAACTCGGGCTCGACGACCTCGTCATCGAACATCCAGCAGAAGGGGTGGGAGTCGCCGAGGAAGAAGGTTCCGCCAGGGCGAAGAGTGGCCGCCACCGTCCTGGCCCAGGGGCGCAGATCCGGTAGCCACGAGATCACGCCGTGCGACGTGAAGACCACATCGAACCGCTCGCCGCCCAACGCGGTCACCATCGCTTCGGTGTCGGTGACGTCGGCGAGAAGGAATCGGGCCTCGAGCCCGACTTCACCGGCCAGACGCCGGGCGTGAGCGACCGCTTTCTCGGAGAAGTCGACACCCGTCACCCGTGCGCCCCGCCGCGCCCAGGACAGCGTATCGAGGCCGAAGTGGCACTGGAGATGTAGGAGCGACTTTCCCCGGATCTCGCCCACCGCCCCGAGCACTCCGTCCAATTCCACGGCGTCGAGCGTCTCCCGCCCCTTCTTGAAGCCTTCGACGTCGTAGAAGTCGCTGGGGACGTGCAACTCGGTCCAGCCGTCCCAGAGCTCCCGGTTGGCGCGAACCTGCGCGGCCATGTCGGCAGCGATGCCGGCCGAGGCGCCCTCGGCCCCTTCCTGTCGAGAATGTCGGCTCGTCATCCATGCCCATAATGCTAACAGCCAACGGCTGCGATAGAGTGGAAGCGAGCTACCGGCCGGCGCCGGGAGCAGGGAGGTGGGGCGCGACCCGGGAGGACTGCGGCGATGGCAGGAGCGATGTTCGAGTCGGAAGCGAGGGGACTTCCCCTACTCCGCAGGGGCAAAGTGCGCGACGTCTACAAGCCCAGCGAGGAGCACCTGATCATCGTGGCGTGCGACCGCATCTCGGCGTTCGACCACGTGCTGCCCACGCCCATCCCGGACAAGGGCAAGATCCTCACCCAGATCTCCAACTTCTGGTTCGAGAAGTCGGCGCACATCATCCCCAACCACATCGTCGATCCCAATCCCGGTCCCCGGTGGTATCCCGACATCGACTGGTATTACCCCGAGCTCGACGGGCGAACGGTCCTCGTGCGGAGCACCGCACCACTGGTGATCGAGGCGATCGTGCGCGGGTACCTGTCCGGCTCGGGCTGGAAGGAATACCAGAAGAAGGGGACGGTGTGCGATATCCAGCTGCCGGGCGGCCTCACCGAGTCGGCGCGGCTCCCCGAAGCGATATTCACGCCCTCCACCAAGGCGCAAGCGGGTCACGACGAGAACATCTCGTTCGAGCAGGCGGCGGCGTTGATCGGCGCCGATCTGGCGGCCCAGGTGCGCGACACCAGCCTGGCCCTCTACCGCTTCGCGGCCGAGCACGCCCTGGAGCGGGGCATCATCATCGCCGACACCAAGTTCGAATTCGGGATCCTGGGCAGCGGCGGTCCGGGCGACGGCGGCTCGGGCGATGGCGAGCTGATCCTCATCGACGAGATGCTCACGCCGGACTCCTCCCGCTTCTGGCCGGCCGAGACCTACGAGCCGGGCCGGGCGCAGGCGAGCTACGACAAGCAGTACGTGCGCGACTACCTGGAAGCCATCACGTGGAACAAGGAGCCGCCGGCCCCCGAGCTACCCGCCCGAGGTCGTCGAGAAGACCCGGGAGAAATACTGGGAGGCCGTCAGGCGGCTGACCGCGTAACCATGCCTTGGCGGCGCCGAGGCGCCGCCAAGCGTGCTACCGCCTCCGGCGCGCTATCTGCGCCTGCGCGCGCTCCCGTTGTAGACCAGGCGCGGCTTGGCTTTCTTGGCCGTACGCTCCGGATTCGGGATCAACCGCTCCATGTAGGCGAAGCCGTCCAGGTCGTGGCAGGGCAAGGGCTCGCCCAGCATGACCTCGATCTCGCGCAGTTCGCCCGCCTGTTCGGCGGCCAGGAAGCTGATCGCGGTCCCGGAAGCGCCGGCGCGTGCGGTCCGGCCGATGCGGTGTACGTAGTCCTGGGCCTGAGCCGGCAGGTCGTAGTTGATGACGTGGGAGATCCTGTCCACGTCGATCCCTCGGGCGACGATGTCGGTGGCCACCAGCACCCGGTAGGTGCCGTTCTTGAAGCCGTCGAGGGCGTGCTGCCGCTGCGACTGGCTGCGGTTCGAATGGATGGCCGCGCCCTTGATGCGGCTGCGCTCCAGATGGCGGCAGACCCGGTCGGCGCGGTGCTTGGTGCGCGTGAAGACGAGGACCCGATCGAGGTTCTTCTCTTCGAGGAGGCGAACGAGAAGGTCGGTCTTCTGGGCTTCGGCCACCGGGTATATCGCCTGGCTGACCCCTTCGACCGTAGTGGCCGCCGGAGCGACTTCCACGCGGATGGGATTGTCCAGGACAGGTCCGGCGATCCGCATGACGTCGTTGGTCAGGGTGGCGGAGAAGAGCATGTTCTGCCGTTTCGCCGGCACCAGGCTCATGATCCGGCGCACATCGGGCCAGAAGCCCATGTCGAGCATCCGGTCGGCCTCGTCGAGGACGAGGATCTCGACGCGTGAGAGATCCAACTCACCACGCTGCTGGAGGTCGAGCAGGCGGCCCGGGGTAGCGACGAGAAGGTCGACGCCCCGGCGCAACTTCTTCAGCTGCGGCTCGTAGCCGACGCCTCCGTACACTGCCGCGACCCGCTGGCCGGTGAACCTCGAGCATGCGACCGCGACCTCTTCGATCTGGCCGGCCAGCTCGCGGGTGGGGGTGACGACCAGGGTGCGGATATATGTCCGCTGCGGGGCGGAGCGCTCTCCGTTGTCTCCCCGGTGGTCGGTCAGTTGCAGAGCGGGAAGGATGAAGGCAGCGGTCTTGCCGGTGCCCGTCTGGGCGCATCCGAGGATGTCACTGCCGGTCAGGGCGACGGGGATGGCTTGTTCTTGGATGGGGGTCGGTTCGGTGTAGCCGAGGCTGTCTACAGCCCTCAGGAGACCTGCTTGCAGGCCTAGATCGGCGAAACTCATATGTTGTTTGGCTCCTTGCCGTGCTCACTCTGGAGGCACCGCGGTCATAGACGCAGTTGATCCAGTCGAGTCTTTGGGAAGAGCGCGGGGGACAACCGAGTCTCGTATAGTGTTGACGCAGTATAGCCCATAAGCGGCCGAGGCGTCTGCCGGGGCCGGGCGGGGCCGCTGCCGCCGCGGCAAACGCCTCGGCGCCGGGCACCTCGAAGCGCCACCCGGGCCGCGCGGCGACCGATAAATCCTGGCCTCTTGGCCAGTCCGCAAAACCCCCTCTTGGCCGATTCGGCACCGCCTGTCCAGAGCCAGAATGGCATTGTAGGTTTCAAGCGGACGAAGCGAGGCCGGTCATGAGAAACGCGGGGTGGGGCGAGGTCTTCCGCAATCGCAACTTTCGCCTGCTGTGGGCCGGCGAGGGCATCTCCCTCCTGGGCGATCAGTTCTACCTCATAGCGCTGCCCTGGCTGGTCCTCAAGCTCACCGGCAACGCTTTCGCCATCGGCACCGTGCTCGCCCTGGTGGCAATCCCGCGGGCCGTGTTCATGCTCATCGGCGGCGCCCTTACCGACCGGCTATCACCGCGAGTCATCATGCTGTGCTCGAACATCATCCGGATGCTCTTGGTCACGGCCCTGGCGCTGCTCACGGTGACCGGCCTGATCGAGTTGTGGATGCTCTACGCCTTCGCCCTGCTGTTCGGTCTGGCTGACGCCTTCTTCTATCCGGCCCAGTCGGCGATGATCCCGCGGCTTCTCGGCAGCGACCGGCTCCAGACGGGCAATGCCCTCATCCAGGGGACCGCGCAACTGTCGGTCTTCCTGGGACCCGTCCTGGCCGGCACCCTCATCGCGCTGCTCGACGGGGGCGGAACCACGGCCGCATCGGCCCTGCCCGACACCCGGGGCATCGGAGTGGCGTTCATGTTCGATGCTGTCAGCTTCCTTGCCTCCGCCCTCACGCTCGCGATGATCAAGCTCCCCGCGGTCGCCGGCGAGGACAGGGGCGACGCCAAGAGCGGTCTCCTCTCCTCCATCGGTGAAGGCCTGGCCCTCGTCTGGCAGGACAAGGCGCTCCGCTACTACTTCGGGCTCATCGCTCTCGTGAACCTGCTCATGACCGGTCCGATCTCGGTGGGTATCCCGGTCTTGGCCGACGCCCGGTACACCGGCGGCGCGGCGGCGTTCGGGATCATCCTGTCCGCGTTCGGCGGTGGCTCGCTGGTGGGCGTGATCGTGGCCGGCGCCCGGCCTCGCCCCTCGGCCCGCCGGTTCCCGATGCTCATGCTCGGCCTGACGGCAGCCATGGGTATCGGTCTGGCGCTGCTCGGGCTGCTCTCCTCGCTGGTGCCCGCCGCCGTGGTGGCGGCTCTTATGGGGCTCGGCCAGGGCTACGTGGTGATCCAGTTCATCACCTGGCTGCAGCTTCGCACCGCTCCCCACATGCTCGGCCGGATGATGAGTGTCCTGCTGTTCGCGGTGGTCGGGCTCACGCCCCTGTCGAGCACCGTGGCCGGAGCGCTCATCCAGTGGAGCCCCTCGGCGGTCATGGTGGGAGCGGGCGTTCTGATGGTGGCCATAATCGGCTTGGCCGCGCTCAGCCCCTCCGTCTGGCGCATGGGGGACGAGCGCGCTGCCGTCCTCGGCGAGTCCAGGCCGACGCCCGACGACGCTTGGGCGACGGCGCTGAGGCGCGCGACGCTCCGGCCGGCGACAGTCAGGCCGGCGGTCCAGGCGACAGTCGCCGCGATCCGGCCCGCGGCAGAAGCGCCGCGCCTCAGGTTCGACGCGCGAAACCAGATGGCGTGAGCGCCGAGGTGGCGCCCGCCGCGCCCTCCCGCTAAGCGGTCGGTATCACCGGCAGCACGATATGCGACGGGTGGTCCTTGTCGTGGTACACGGTGTCGCGTCCCATCTTAAGCCCGTAGTAGTGGCCGCCGAAATCGAAGGCGTTGGAGTCGTAGCAGGCCAGGTCCACCCGCACCCGGTGGCCCTTCGGGAACAAGCACGACGTCGCCCAGACCTCTATCTCGAACTTGTAGACCTTGCCGGGCTCGATCGGCTCCGGCTTGTCGTGGCGGTAGTACGGCCGGTAGGGGAGGCTCTTCGCCTCATCCTTGGTGGCGGCGTGGGATGCCTTGAGCCAGCCTCGGGTCAGCATGAGCGCCCGGGGCGGCATTCCCGGCACCTGCTCGGCGTCGGGGAACTGGTCGGTAAGGCGGACGAAGAAGTCGGTGTCGGTCTGATCGGACGACGCCCACAGGTTGAGGACGATGCTGCCTATCACCTCCAGGTCCTCCTTCAGCGGCTCGGTGGCGAACGTGAGGATCTTGCGCACCGGGTTCGGCACCCCGTCCTCCATGACGGCCGTCCCCAGGCCCGAGAAGTGCGACCAGTCCGGGTCCGGATAGTCGTAGCTGGTCGAGCCGGCAGTCACCGTCGCCTTGCTCTCGCCGGCGGCCATGACGTCCTCCGGGGCCCATGCCGCGCGCGGCCGGCCCATCGTCCCCGCCGGCCCGCTTCCCGGCGCGCCCGGCCCAGGCGCGGGCGGCGCCGGCTCGTAGGCGGCCGTCGGCGGCTCCCACGTGAGCAGACCGTCGTTAAGCGACTGCACCCCGCCGCTCGGTCCCGGTGCCAGGTACAGGTTCTTGTACTGGGTCCGCGGCAGCGGCCAGTCCTTCTCGGCCCGGTAGATCTCGCGGTTCCGTATGAACACCGTCACCGGGTCCTCTTCCATGAGGCCGGTATCGTTTCCCTTGAGCCAGTGGTCGTACCAGCGCAGGTGGAGGAGCTGCATCTCCCGCGAGTTGAAGATGGCCATCTCGTCGCCCTCGAAGTCTCCGTGGCACAGCAGCAGCTTCTTGGGAGTCGTGACCGTCTCGTACCCCCGGATATTGCCGCGCAGGTGGATGCCCACCTTGTGCAGGATCCCGATGCTGTAGACGGGGACCTCGATCTTGGCGAAGTCCGGGTTCCGGACTTTCCAGAAGTCGTCGCACGTCGGATGGTGCATCACGTTCCAGGGCAGGTCCCACAGACCCACGTTGTCGGCCGGTCCATATTTGCCCAGCCGGTAGTTCGCCCGGATCTCCGCCGTCCACCAGTTCGCGGGGAAGCCCAGCGCCATGATGCCTCCATGGAAGGCCACATCCCGGTACATGTCGGCGCCGGCGTCGAAGGGGGCGATGCAGGCCAGATGGGGCGGCTGCATAGCCGCGGTGAACCACTGCACCCAGGCCAGGTACGACTCCCCGATCATCCCCACCTTGCCGGCGCACCAGGGCTGCTCCGCGATCCACTCCACCATGTCGTAGTGATCGTTCTGCTCCTCCTGGCTGAAGAGCCGGAACTCGCCCTCCACCGACTTGCCCGTCCCCCGGACGTCGTGGTGCACGTACGCGTATCCACGCGAGACGAACCACTCGATGTTGTTGGTCTCCCGGAAGTGGAACACCGGCCACTGGGGCAGATATTCCAGGTCTTTCTGGTAGCCGCTGGTGGCGTAGAGGGCGGGGAACTCGCCCGGCGCGTCTGGCCGGAACACGTCGCAGGCCACCCGCACGCCGTCGCGCATGGTGACGAACACGTCGCGGTCCACCACCATCTTGTACTGAGGCCTGCTCAGCTTGTCGGCGGGGAAGCCCTCGGGCAGCAGCGTCGACATGATCTCGGGTTTGAGGATCTTGGTGTACATCCGCTACCTCCTTGCGTGGTCGGCGGCGCCGCGGCGCCGCTCGGTTACAGGTCGGAACCCCAGCCGCTTCGGATTCTCCTCGTACAGCTTGCGCTCGTCGTCGGCGGTCATGCCCACGGTGCCCAGGAAGGCGTCGATCTCGGTGGTCGTCTCGAACGGGTAGTCGGTGCCCAAGCAGATGCGGTCCATCCCCAAAGCCTCCTGCGTGCAGTGGAAGGCCGCCGCCAGGAAGTTGCCGCTCGTGGTCACGTACAGGTTCTCCGAGAGGTACTCGCTCGGGCGCTTCTTGATCGGGGGCATCGAGCCGGACCCTTTCGGCACGTGGTACTGCAGGAACGAGCGATCCACCCGCTTGAGCAGGAAGGGGAGGGCTTCGCCGTAGTGGCCAAGAATGATCGTCAACTTCGGAAACGCGTCGAACACCCCGCTCAGGATCAGCCGCATCATGACGATGGAGGTCTCTATGCCGAACCCGAAGCTGGGGCCGGCCAGGGCCAGGCCGTACTCGGTGAGCTGGCGGATGATCGGGAACGTCGGGTGCAGATAGATCGGGACCCCCAGTTCCTCGGCCTTCGCCAGGATGGGCCAGTAGCGCTTGTCGTCCAGGTAGGAGTCGCCGAAGTTGGAGTGGGTGTTCCACCCCTTGAAGCCCAGGTCCTTGACGCAGCGCTCGAGCTCCTTGACGGCCTCTTCCGGCTCGCGGACGCCCAGCGTGGCGAAGCCCAGGTAGCGGGTGGGGTGCCGGTCGATGGCCTCGGCCAGCTTGTCGTTGGCACCCTTCGCGACCGCCGTCGCCACCTTCGGCTCCAGCACCTCGGGCGCCGGGGCGGTGTGCGACAGGACCGCGACGTCGATCCCCGCCGCGTCCATGGCGGCGATGCGGGCCTCGTCGACGTCCAGAAGGCGGTCGACCAGGGCGTCGCCGAACGGCTGCCAGAAGTCAGGACCGTGATAGACGTGCCGCTCTCCGGTCTCCTTGTCGTTCACGAAGCGGGGGTATCCCGGGTTGTTGTAGACGGCATCGACGTACATCTGGGTAGCGAAGTGGTTCTCCAGATCGATCTTCATTCAGACTCGGCCCTTTCGGTCGGTTCAGCCGCGCTACGCCGGTATCACCGGCAGGATCACGTGCGACGGATGGTCCTTGTCGTGGTAGTAGGTGTCGTTGCCCACCTTGATGCCGTAGTAGTGGCCGCCGAAGTCCAGGGCCGGCGAGTCACCGCAGGCGACGTCGATGCGGATCCTGTGCCCCTTCTTGAACACGTTGCTGGTGGGCCAGACCTCGATCTCGTACTTGTAGATCGCGCCCGGCTCGATCGGTTGCGGCTTGTCGTGCAGGTAGTACGGGCGGTAGGGCTTCGACAGCTCCTCGCTCTTGGTCACGGCGTGTGAGGCCTTCAGCCAACCTCGGGTCAAGATGAGCCCGCTGGGCGGCATGCCGGGGATCTGCTGGTCGTCGGGCGCCTGATCCACCAGCCGGCAGACAAAGTCGGTGTTCTGCTGGTCGGAGGAGGCGTAGAGCACGAGCACGACGCTTCCCGACACCTGCAGGTCTTCTTCGAGCGGCGCGCTGGTGAACGTGGGGATGCGGCGCTGGCCGTAGACCACCCCGTTCTCCTCGATGACGGCGGTGCCGCCTCCGGAGAAGTGGGTCCAGTCCTGATCGGGGTAGTTGTAGGAGAAGGAGCTGTCTGCTTCCGCCGGAGGATCCCAGGACAGACTGCCGTCGTTCAGTGAGTCGACCGCGCCGCTCTTGCCCGCGTTGAAGTACAGCTTCTTGTACTGGGTCTGCGGCAGCGGCCACTCTTCGTACGGCCGGTACTCGTCCGCTCCCCGCACAAAAAGCGACACCGGCGGCTCGTCCATGAACCCGGTGTCGTTCCCCTTGAGCCAGTGGTCGTACCACCTCAGCATGAGGAGCTGCATCTCCGGTGAGTTGTAGATGGCCATCTCGTCGCCGTCCATGACGCCGTGGATGAGCATCATCTTCTTGGGCGTCTTCACTTCCTCGTAGCCCCGGACCACGCCCCGCAGATGCAGGCCCACCTTGTGGAGCGCGCCTACCACGAACACCGGGCACTGGATCTCTGGAGAAGTCCGGATTGCGCAGCTTCCAGAAATCGTCATAGGTGGTGTGGTTGATGATGTTCCACACCATGTCCCACCTGCCCATCTCCGGGTTGGGAGCGGGAGTGCCGAATCGCTCGGGGATACCCAAACGGTAGTGGCCCCGGATCTCCCACATGTTCCAGGCCGTCGGGAAACCCACCGCCATCATGCCGCCGTGCCAGGCGACATCCCGGTACAGGTCGGCGCCCGCGTCCCAGGGGAGGATGCAGGTGAGGTGAGGCGGCTGCTGCACTGCGGTGAACCACTGGCTCCAGGCGAGCAGGGATTCCCCGAGCATGCCCACCTTGCCGTCGCACCACTCCTGGACGGCTATCCATTCGATCATGTCGTAGAGATCGTTCTGCATCTCCTGGCCGAACAGGTCCCACTGACCGGTGGGCGAGTGGCCGGTCCCGCGGGAGTCGGTATGGACGAAGACGTAGCCGCGGCTCACAAAGAAGTCGATGTCGTTGGTCTCCCGCATATGGAAGATGGGGAGAAGGGGCAGATGGTCCAGGTCTTTCTGGTAGGAGTCGGCCGCGTGGATTGCTGGGAACCTGCCGGGAGCGTCGGGTCGGTAGATGTTGGCCGAGATCAAGGTCCCGTCCCGCATCGTGATCCAGACGTCGCGCTCGACCACGACCTTGTACTGCGCCTTGCTCAGCCTGTCGGCTGGAAAGTCCTTGGGCAGCATGGTCCGCATGATCTCGGGTTTGAGGGTCTTCGAGTACAACGCAACCTCCTATCCGGCTTGCTGAAGAATGAAGTCCCGGCGGACTTCATTCTTCAGCAACCTCACTACACTCTTTTGCTGTCTCATACGTTACAACCAGCGGCGGCTGGGAGCGAGCGTCACGTGACGCGGATCAGGCGGCGCCGGTGCCGACACCGCACGGGCGCTAGGGCTGGGCGGCGGTGACGCGCTATAGTCTTTGACGGTGAGTTTGTTGATCGGAGGGGAATCATGAGATCGGTTGGATCGCGGACGCTGTTCTTGAGAATACTTATAGGGACTCTGGGGATCGTCCTGGTTCTCGTGCTTGCCGGCTGCGGCGGTGACGGCGACGACACGACCACCACGACCGTTACCGGCCCCATCGAGGAGACGACCACGACCGCGGCTGCCGTCGAGGAGACCACCACCACCGAGTCGATGCTCGAAAGCACCACCACGACCTCGATGGTAGAGGAGACTACGACGACCGGCGTCGAGGGCACCACCACGACCACCGAGAAGCTCTCCACCGCCGAGACGCGCCTGGCCAACGGAAACATCAAGGCCATGGGCTTCATCAAGAAGGTCTGGGAACAGGGTGGCAAGCGCTACATCAGTATCGACTATGCCGAGATGCTGACCGGCCAGGAAGCGATCGACGCCGCGATCGCCGCCGGCGAGATCCTGCCGGGCGAAGACCTGCCCAACGACTACTTCATCCGTAACACCAGTACCGACAAGCGCCAGTTCGAGGTCTCCGATCCGGTCGATATCACTACGTCCACCTGGCATGGCGAGATGAACAACCCGGTGAGTTGGGCCGATTTCAAGAGCTTCTGGAGCGCGACCCCGCCGGACGACGAGGCCGCCTATCTGCGAGATGCCCCGTGGTGGATCGAACGCGACGGGCAGACGGTCATCAGGATCGACGAGCAGTACCTGCCGTAGCTGCCGTAGCCGGCGAGGAGCCGGCTCCAAGAGAGGGGGCTCCATGAGAGATGTACGAGTCACTCGGCCGGGATCGAGAGCGGTCCTTGCGGCCTCGGTGGTCCTCCTGCTGATACTGCTCTTGGTGGCCGGGTGCAGTCTGGGCGGGCAAGAGACCACGACCACCACCTCGGCGACCGGGAGCAGCGGCGTCGTCACCACCTCGTCCGACACGACGGCGAGCACCGCGAGCGCGGGCCCGACGACAACGGCGACGACCGGCATCGTGATCACCTTGCCCACTACCAGCAGTACGGAACTGACGACGACGACCACGGTGGCGCTCTCGAGCGCCGAGACCCTCATGTCCAACGGGCACATCAAGGCCATGGGCTATATCGACAAGGTCTACATCAAGGACGGCAAGCGGTACATCAGCATCGATTACGCCGAGATGCTGACCGGCGCAGGCTGCGAACGACGCGGCGATCGCCGCCGGGTTCATCGAGCCCGGCGAGGACGTGCCCAACGACTACTGGATCAGCAACGAGAACCCGCAGAAGCGGACGTTCGAGGTGTCGGACTCGGTGGCCATCACCACATCCACCCGGTGGGTGGGCGGGGAAGACATGGGGGCTCCCTGCACGTGGGCCGACTTCAAGAACTTCTGGGTCCTGGGACCCCTCCCGGAGAGCGAGGGCCATCTGCACTCGATGCCCTGGTGGATCGAACGGGATGGGGCGGTCGTGGTCAAGATCGACGAGCAGTACCTGCCGTAAAGGTCGCCGGGCCTCATTGCGTCCTTTGTATCCTGGGTGTGAGCGCTGGGCCCGCATGTCCGCTCCGGCTGCGTTTTGCGACGACTCCTCCCCCGGACATACGGGCCCAGCGCATACTCGGGTCCTAGAGCAAACCTGCCCGCGGCCTTTCGGCCTCAAGGGGGAGGGGGAGGGCAGGAGGAGGGGAGGGGCGACTCGGCCTCGTGGTAAGTAGCCATCGCGGCTGCGCGCTCGGGGACCATCCGGCTTGGGACCGCGACGGTCCAGCGGGTCGCCGTCGCGGCTGCGCGCTCGGCTAACCCGGCGTAGTGGCGCCACCTTGAATCTGGTGACGACCCGGGGGCGTCTAGCTTCGGTTGGCCTTCTTGCGCTCCTCGAAGCCCAGGAGGGCTTTGCGCACCCGAATGGACTTGGGAGTGACCTCCACCAACTCGTCGGCGGCGATCCACTCCAGCGCCTGGTCGAGCGTCATCTCCCGGGGGACCTTGAGGCCGACGTCGATCTCTTTGGTCTCGGACCGGTAGTTGCCCAGCTTCTTGGTCTTCGTGGGGTTACAGGCCATGTCGCCAGAGCGCGAGTGCTCGCCGATGATCATGCCGGCGTAGGTCGGGTCCATGGGGGAGACGAAGAGGGTTCCCCGCTGCTGCAGGTTCTCCAGGGAGTATCCGGTGGCAGGGCCGTTCTCCATGCTCACCAGGGAGCCGCGATCCCGGTGGGCCACCTCGCCGCACCACGGTGCGTAGCCGACGAAGCGGGAGGCCATGATGCCGAGGCCCCGGGTGTCGGTGAGGAAGTCGCCGCGGTAGCCGATGAGGCCCCGGGTGGGGATGCTGAACTCCATGCGTGCCACCCCGGTGCCCGAGTCGTGCATGGCGATGATCTCTCCCTTGCGCTGGGCGAGTTTCTCGATGACGATGCCCTGGAACTCGTTGGGCACGTCGACGGTCAGCTGCTCCATAGGCTCGAGCACGCGGCCCTTCTCGTCGGTGTGGGTGATCACCTCGGGCCGCGATACGCACAGTTCCATGCCCTCGCGCCGCATCTCCTCGATGAGGATGGCCAGGTGAAGCTCGCCCCGGCCCGATACCTTCACCCCGTCGGGGCGCCCCAGGTCCTCGACGCGCAGGGCGACGTTCACCCGTAGCTCGCGCTCCAGGCGGTCCTTGACCTGGCGCAGCGTGACGGCCTGGCCGTCCTTGCCGGCGAAGGGGCCGTTGTTGACCAGGAAGAACATCGACACGGTGGGCTCTTCGATCTCGAGGGGCGCGAGCGCCGGGTCGGCAAGCTCGGGCGACGAAAGCGTGTCGCCGATCGTGATCTCGGTCGGCCCGTTCACCCACACGATGTCACCGGCTTGGACCTCGTCCACTTCTTCGCGCTCCAGCCCGCGCGTCACCCACAGGTGGACGCTGCGGCTCGTCTCGAAGCCGGTGACGTCCCAGTCGGTGCCCTCTCGGTCCAGGCCGTTCCACACTGTCGAAGTGCGAACCAGTTCCTCCCCGCGCCGGTGCGTCCCTTCAAGCACCCGGCCGCAGCCGATGCGCCCCAGGTAGTCGCTCCAGGCGAGCGTGGAGATCTGCATGCGGAAGGGGGCGTCGAGCTTGGCCTGTGGCGCCGGCACCTCTTTGACGATGGTCTCAAACAGGGCGTCCATGCCCTCGTGCGGGTCGGTGTCGGGATCGCGGACGATCCACCCCTCCAGCGCCGACCCGTACACCACGGGGAAATCAGCCTGCGCGTCGGTGGCGCCCAGTTCCAGGAAGAGGTCGAACGTCTGGTCGAGGGCGCCGTGTGGGTCCGCGTGCGGGCGGTCCACCTTGTTGACCACCACGATGGGGCGGAGGCCCAGGCGCAGCGCGCGCATGAGCACGTAGCGGGTCTGAGGCATGGGGCCCTCGTTGGCGTCCACCAGCAGCAGCACCGAATCGACCATCGACAGAACGCGTTCCACCTCGCCGGAGAAGTCGGCGTGGCCGGGGGTGTCCACGATGTTGATGAGGTAGCCGCCCCACTCGACGGTGCAGTGCTTGGACCTGATGGTGATGCCGCGCTCGCGCTCCAGGTCGTTGCTGTCCATGACCCGCTCTTCGACCCTCTGGTTTTCGCGGAACACGCGAGCGGCCTTGAAGATGGAATCGATGAGCGTCGTCTTGCCATGATCGATGTGGGCGATTATGGCGACGTTGCGGATCTTCTGGGCGGTGTCGGCGGCGAGGGCAGGCGGCATGAAACAAGGGCTCCTTGGTTTTTTTCGAAGAGACGGACGATCGGCCCCCGAAAGGGCAAGGGATTATACCTTCTATCGTATCCGGCCATCGCTTCGCCGGGCCGGCTGAGGTGCTGGGAGCCTTCCGGGCGCTTGCAGCCCCCGCGGCCGCGTGGTATTAATGAAACGGCGTTCTAGTAACGACAGGGGTTACTCGAGCGGAGGGAACGATCGAGTCCACACTGGCCTACAAGCCGCCCAGGCAACGGCGCAGTCACGAATCGCTGGAACGCATCCTTGACGCGGCGGAAGCGCTCATCCGCGAGCGAGGGTTCGACAGCATGACCATCGCGGAGGTGGTCCAGCGGTCCGGATCCTCCGTCGGCAGTCTCTACTCCCGCTTCAACAACAAACTGGGCTTGCTGCGCGCCGTCCAACTCCGCTATCACGCTCGCGTTCAGAACGATATTTTCGCTGCATTCAGCGGTGATCATCCCCGTGACGAGTCGCTTGAGGAGGCGGTTGCGCGCATCGTGTCCGTCCTGTCGCGGCACGTGCTGAACGAGCCCGAGCTCTTCCGCGCCTTCGTCCTTCAGGCCGTTTTCGACGAGGGCGTACGAGCGCAGGGGGAACGGACGAACGCTCAGCGCAGGGACAAGGTGGTGGAAGTGCTCCTGGTCCACCGCGCCGAGATCCGCCACCCCGATCCGGAACGTGCCGCCCGCTGGTTCTACTCCGACTGCATGGCGGTGCTACGCGAGAGGATCACGTTCGGGGAGGGAGCCGAGCTGTCCGGGGGCTTCTCCGACGAGGGGCTGGTGAACGAAATGACCCGCACGGCGACTGGTTATCTTACCTGCAGCCTGCCACTGCTCACTGCGGAGGCGAATTTAGAATGAGGTTTCGGTTCCAACAATAGGAGGTGGGAAGGCAAGTTAGCGCTGTATGGCAGTCAGTTCGACAGGATAAGGTTTATCTAAGAAGAGGGGTTGATCAAGCATGTCAGAACTCGAGAACAAGGACGAGCAGAAGCGGGTCGTAAGCCGCCGCGAGTTCCTCAAGATCGCCGGTGTCGCCGGCGCGACCATCGGCGTGGCCGGTGGACTCGGCGGCCTGGTAGCCGCCTGCGGCTCCGCCGAGGAGACCACCACTACGACCGCCGCCGCGGCGACCACCACCACGGCCGCGGCAGCGACCACCACGACAGCGGCCGCCGAGACCACCACGAGCGTGTCCGCGGCGGCGGAGATGGGCCGCGAGATCAAGATCGGCGCAGTCTCCCCGATCACGGGCTCCCTGGCCTCCTTCGGCGGTCCGGACAAGTGGATCGTCGGCTATGTAGAGAAAGCGATCGGTGACGGCGTCGTCTGCGGCGACGGCAAGAAGCACCCGGTCACCATTCTCCAGCTCGATAGCCAGTCCAGCCCCAACCGGGTAGCGGAAGTCACCCAGGACCTGATCTTCAACGAGAAGGTCGACATGGTGGTGGCCTCTTCCAGCCCCGACACGGTCAACCCGGCCGCCGATCAGTGCGAAGCCAACGGCGTACCGTTCCTGGCCAACTTCGTGCCCTGGCAGCCGTTCTTCTTCGGCCGGGGCGCCACTGCCGATACGCCCTTCACCTGGACCTGGATGTACCACTTCGGCGTGGAAGACGCCGGCCAATGCCGCCTCGGCATGTGGGACCAAGTCGAGACCAACAAGGTAGTGGGGTACCTCTTCCCGAACGACGCGGACGGCCAGGCCTGGTCGGATCCCGCGAAAGGCCTGGAGCCCATCCTGGTCAAGGGCGGCTATACCACCGGTGCCAAGCCGGAGATGTACCAGCCCCCGTCGGAGGACTTCACCTCCCAGATCTCCGACTTCAAGAAGGCCGGCTGCGAGGTCTGTACCGGCGTCCAGACCCCGCCTGATTTCACCACTTTCATTCAGCAGTGCGCTCAGCAGGGGTATCAGCCGAAGATCATGACCATCAGCAAAGCTTCGCTCTTCCATCAGAGTATGGAAGCCATCGGCGACCTCAGCATCGGCCTGTCCGACCACATGGTCTGGCATCCCAAGTTCCCGTACAAGAGCTATCTGACCGGCCAGACCTGCGAGGAGTATGCGAACGCCTACACCGAAGAGACCGGCAAGCAGTGGACCCAGCCGCTCGGCCAGCTCGGCAAGTACGAGTGGGCGGTCGACGTGCTCAAGCGGGTCACCGACGTCGACAACAAAGTCATGTACGTCGACATGATCAGGACCACCAAATTCGACGGGATCAATGGCCCGGTCGACTTCAATCTCCCGTCACCCGGCCCGTCCCGCCCGGTGCCGAACGTCTACAAGATCAAGATCGCCGGTGGCCAGTGGGCCAAGTCCGAGGATCCCAGATTCAAGTACGACATCTACATCGCCTTCGGGCAAGACCCGAACATGCCCATCCAGAAGAAGTTCGAAGTCATCACCTACGCGTAGTCGCTTAGAGGCGGCTTGACGTACAGGACTGTTGATCTCGAGGACCGATGAGTTGCGGGGGGCAGCCGTACCCGGCTGCCCCCCGCCCGTGAAGGAGTTGCCAGTGAAAACGATCGACCTAGAGAACCATTTCATCACCCCGGCTTGGACCGAAGCCCTGCGTAACAACGTGGGCGCCTATCCCACGGTCGACGACCAGAAGGGCCTCGGTTTCGCGGCCGATGCCTGGATGCCCCTGGCCGTGGAGCCCAAGCTGGTCGACCTGGCCGAATACCGGCTGAGCCTCATGGACGAAGCCGGCGTTGACTACGCAGTGCTGTCGGTCACCTCTCCCGGGGCCGAGCAGTTCGCCATCGAGGTCGGCAAGAACGTCGCCCAGGACGCCAACGATCTGCTGTTTGAAGTCACGAAAAAGTACCCCGATCGCTTCGGCGGTTTCGCTTCGCTCGCTCCCAAAGACCCCGAGTGGTCGGCGCAGGAACTCGAGCGCTGCGTCAAGGAGCTGGGTTTCAAGGGTTTGAACACCCACTCCAACTTCGGTGACTCCTATTTGGACGACAAACGCTACTGGCCCCTCCTGGCCAAAGCCGAGGAACTCGACGTTCCCATCTACCTGCACCCCGCGGTGCCGATGATCAAGGAACTGCGCGAGTTCGGCATGGTGCTCGGCGGGCCCACGCTCGGCTTCGGCACCGACGTGACCTACTGCTTCATGCGGATGATCGTACGCGGCGTCTTCGACGCCTATCCGAAACTCAAGATCATCATGGGGCACCTCGGCGAGGCCCTGCCCTTCCTGGTCGACAGGGTGAACCGCGCCTGGATGCAGAACCACCAGAAGCCCAATCCCGAGATCGGCGAAGGCAGCAAGGAGCCGGCGGGCTACTACCTCAAGAACAATCTCTGGGTGACCACCAGCGGCAACTATCTGCCCGCCGCGTTCGTGTGCACCCGCGATGCTATCGGTATGGACAAGATCCTCCTGGGGACGGACTTCCCCTACGAGGACATGAAGGACTGCATGGACTATCTCCGCGGTCTGCCCCTGACCGACGACGAAGCGTACGCACTGTTCGAGGGCAACGCAAAGGCCCTCGGTTTCTGATCCACTCGATCCTTGAGAGGGCGGTGCGGAAGGCCCCGGAACCTTCCGCACCGTTCCTCAAGGCATCTGCCGCCGTCTGGCGCACCCAGCTCGGGTGACCTACCGCTCGGCGAAGTCGCTCGTGAGGTAGTCGCCCAGCGCCTCGAGCCCCGCGCTGAAGTCCTCCCTGCCCAGGCCCAGCCGGAAGTGCGAATCACCGTAGCCGTACACCGTCGACGGCAGTAAGAGCACTCCGGTCCGCTCGAGAACCTGCGCGCAGAAAAACTCGGCGCCCGGCGCTGACACGGTATTTCGGGGTGCCGCGCCGCTTCCGGCCGCGCCACTTGCCGTCAGGCCGCTTGCTGCCACCAGGCGGGGAAAGCAGACCGTGCCGGCCTGGGGCGGCGCCCAGCGGAACATATCCCGGTGGCGGTCGAAGAAGACGGCCGCGGCTCGAAGATTCCGCTCGACGCGGGCGACATTGGCCGCCAGGATGCTCTCCCCCGATCGCAGGGCCATCAGGGCCAGCAGCTCGCTCGGGGCGCTGCTGCAGATCGTCGTGTAGTCCTTCAGGCTCTTGATCCGCTCCAGCAGAGCCTGGTCGCGGGCGGCGACCCAGCCGATGCGCAGCCCGGCAAGTCCGAAGGCCTTCGACATGCCGCCCAGCGACACCGCTTGCTCGTAAAGATCGACGGCCGCCGGCAGGCGCGACTCGGGCGCAGGCTCGAGGAGCCGGTACATCTCGTCGGAGAACAGCCAGGCTCCCACGCGAGCGACGGTGTCGACCATCCGGGAGAAATCGCCGGCCGAGGGCAGCGCGCCCGTCGGGTTGTGGGGGAAGTTCCAGACGACGAGCTTGGTGTCGGGGCGTATCAGTGCCTCGAGTCCGGCCGGGTCGAAGCGCCATCCGGCTCCCTCCGCCCCTTCCACCTGTTCGGCCGGCTCCCAGAGGTCGACCTCGCATCCGATGCTTCGAGCCAGTTCGTAGAGCGACTGGTAACCGGGGAAGGTACAGATCACATGATCCCCGGGAGCGAGCAGCGCGTGCATGGTGAGGAAGATGGCCTCTTCTGGAGCGGCGACGAGCACCTGCTCCGCGTCGATCGCCCGGTCCGCGTCGATCACCTGCTCCGCGCCGACCTCGCCGTAGAGGCTCGCGATCTCGGCCCGCAACTCGGGCAGACCCTGTGATTCGGTGTACCCGAGCCGGAGGTTCTCCCACCGCGCCAGCAGGCCGTCATCGGTCATCGCGACGAGTTCGGCCATCGCCGGTCCCTGGCAGTCAGAGGCTGAGAGCAGGTAGCGAGCCGAGAACTCGTGACGGGCGAAATAGCGTTCGAGTGCGAAGGGGACCGGGTACATCATCTCTCCCATCGTCGGTTCTCTCACCCTCCGTTGACGGCGGGGGGTGGCGAGTCCATGATAGTACTCCCGTGAGTATCCCCACTTCAGATGCCGAGAGCCCCCGTTCCGCGGCCGTCCTCTATCCGAGTCAGGTGTTCGTAGGGGCCACGCTCATCACGCTGGGCCCCTTGCTCGACCCCATCCTCCGCGACCTCAATATCCCTCTCGCGAAGGCGGGCGTGCTCTCGTTCGGTTTCTTCTTCGGCCGGGTGGCCGGGGTCCTGCTTCTCAACTTCGCCCTGGCCAGGGTGCCCATCAAGACGATAATGGTCGCCTGTGCGGTGACCCTCACGCTCGGGTCGGCCGCCTGCGGGCTGCTTGGGGTCGGGCTGTGGCCGCTTTCGCTCGCACTCTTCGTCACCGGTCTCGCCGGGGTCATACCCAACGCCATCTCTGGGGTGTGGGTGGCGGCGCACATCCACAGGGGCGTGGAAAGAGCCATGCTGAACATCGGGGCGTATTTCGCTCTGGGTGTGGTCATCGCGCCGCTTGTGATAGGAGTCGCACTGGAACTTGGCGCTACCTGGAGATGGGTGTTCCTGGGCGAAGCCGTGTTCTCGGTGATCGTGACGGTCGTGTTGATGATCCTACCCATCGCCGATGTGCGAGACCGGAAGAACCTGCGCGCCCGCCAACTCAAGCAGGTCGGGGTGTCGCATCCCCGATTGCTGGCCGTGATCCTCGCCGCCACCTTCTTGTACGTGTGCGTCGAAGGCACGCTGTACGTGTGGCTGGCCAAGCTCCAAGTGGACTCGTTCGCCTCCGGACCGGGACTGGCAGCGCTCAGCGTGACCCTGTTCTGGGCGGGCATCACCGCCGGGCGCTACATCGCCGGGCCGCTGACCCGCTTCGCCTCGGCCGCAAAGCTTCTGACCATCTTCGCCACCGTCCTCGCCCTCTTTGTGGCCGCACTGGCGTTGGCCCCCTCCCTTGCCTTCTCGGAGGCCTTCGCGTTCTTCGCAGGTATCGGGGCGTCGGCCTGCTGGCCGCTTATCGCCTGCTACACGCCCCGGTTCCCCGGGTGGCAGTCCGGCGTGGTCTTCTCGGGGATGATGCTCGTCGGTACCATCGCCAACACCGTTTCCCCGTATCTCTTCGGCCCGGTCGTGGCGAGTCTCGGCTTCCGAGGCGCCCTGGGACTCTGGATCATCCCGGCCATGATGGTGATCGTCCTCGCCTTCGTCCTTGAAAAGGTAGCCCGGGGCACCGGCAAGGCGCCAGAAGTCGCGACGTCACCCGCGCTTCCTCTCGGCCGTTGACCTCCAGCGTATACTAAGCCGATGCCCGGCGAGGAACCGAAGACCACCTCCTATCTTTCCCTGTACGCCACCACTTTCATGGTCGGCGTGGTCATGATCTCTCTGGGGCCTCTCCTCGACCCCATGACCAAGGAGTTGAACATCCCGCTCGCCCAGGCGGGCCTCATATCGGTCGCGTTTGCCGTGGGCATGCTGATCGGGGTCCTCGCGTTGAACTTCCTCCTCGCCCGCGTGCCTGCCAAGTGGACCCTCATCGGCGCCGCTTGGCTGCAGACGGTGGCCCTGGCCGCCTCCGGGGTGCTCTCACAAGGTCTGTGGTCGCTCTTCGCCGCCTATTTGTTTGTGGGCCTCGGCTGCGTCTTCCTCAACAGCCTGCCCGGGATGTGGGTGAGCTCGCACGTCAAGGTGGGGACCCATCGCGCGATGGTGATCCTGCTGTTGTTCTTCGCGATCGGGATGGCGGTCACGCCTATCGTGATCGGCGTCGCGCTGGGGCTCGGGACTACCTGGCGGTGGGTCTACATCGCCGAGGCCGTCCTCTCGGGAGCGCTGGCGATCCTCCTCACCATACGGCCCATCTCCGACATCGCCGGCAGGAAGAACCTGCGCTGGGGACGGCTCCGCGAGGTGATCGGTTTCAACCCGCGGCTCTTCTGGGCGGTGGTCGTGGCCTCCCTCCTCTACATCGGCGCGGAGTTCATCATCAATGTCTGGTTGCCGAAGTTCGAGATCGACGTCTTCGGCGCGAGTAAGGCGGTGGCCAGTCTCGCCGTGGCGCTCTTCTGGATGGGCCTCATCATCGGGCGGCTGATCGTGATCTCATTGACCAAGCGGTATCTGGCCTCCCGGCTGCTGCTTGTGGGTATGGCGATCATGGCGGTGTTCGCGCTGGGCATCTCGCTGTCCACCTCCGTGGAGATGTCCCTGGTCATGGCCTTCCTCAGCGGCTTCGGCGCTTCGGCCGCCTTCCCGCTCATCCTCGGTTTCTCTGGGAAGTTCCCCGCCTGGCACGCCGGCGTGGTCTACTCGGCCGTCGTCATGGCGGGTGCGCTCGGCCGGATCATCTTCCCCTACCTCATCGGGCCCATCGCTCATTCGCAAGGATTCCGCCTCGCCATGGGTCTGGCCTTCGTCCTCGCGGCAGCCTGTTCGCTGCTCGCGCTCTACCTTCATCGGGTATCGGGAGAGGGTGAGACGGTCGGCTGAGAGGCTGCCGAACAACGAGGTCTTGGCCACCAGAACTACACCGAACGGCACGATGGGGCGCTCACGTTGTCTTGTATAATCGACCGTCCCGCGAGTAAGGAATGAGGAATACGCGATGAGGGCCAACCTGGTCAGCCCGTCATCTTCACAGCTGTCGTACGCGATCCGCGAGATCGTCGCGTTCGGCGAAGTGGTGCGCCGCCACGGCGTCGACGTCACCTGGGAGAACATCGGCGACCCGATCGCCAAAGGCGAGCGGGTCGCCCCCTGGATCCGCGACATCGTCCACGAGGTGGTCGATATCGAGGATTCCTGGGGCTACTGCCCCACCGAAGGCTTCATGGAAGCCCGCGAGGCGCTTGCCGAGCACGTCAACCGGCGCCCAGGCGCCCGCGTGGCGCCCGCCGACATCGTCTTCTTCAACGGCGTTGCCGACGCGGTGTCCAAGGTCTACGGTTTCTTGAGCGCCCATGCCCGGGTCATCGGCCCCTCACCCGCGTACAGCACTCACTCGTCGGCTGAGTCGGCTCACTGCGCCCTTCCGCACATCACCTACGATCTCGATCCGGAGAACGGGTGGATGCCGGATCTTGTCGACCTGCGCCGCAAGATCCAGACCTATCCCTCTATCGCCGGCATCCTGATCATCAACCCCAACAACCCCACCGGAGCCGTCTACCCGCCCGAGGTGCTCGAGGAGATCGTCGCGCTCGCGCGGGAGTTCGGCCTGTTCCTCATTGCCGACGAGATCTACATCCACATGGTGTTCCCGGGCGTCGAGACCGTCCATCTATCCGAAGTGGCCAGAGATGTGCCCGCCATCGTCATGCGGGGCATCTCCAAAGAGCTGCCCTGGCCGGGATCGCGCTGCGGATGGATAGAGGTGTTGAATCGCTCGGAGGATCAGAACTTCTCCGCCTACGTCGATACGGTGGTCGCGGCCAAGCGTTTGGAGGTCTGCTCCACCAGTGGGCCGCAACTGACCGTACCCCGGATCTTCGGCGATCCTCGGTATGCCGGCCACCTGGAAGAGCGCGCGCGCGTCTTCGCCGCGCGCGGCGCCGAGGCCTACGAAGCTCTGCGTGGGGTCCCCGGTCTGCGGGTGAACCCGGCTCAGGGCGCCTTCTATATGACGGCCCTGTTCGAGCCCCGGGTTTTGGAGGGCGACAACCGTTTGCCCATCGCCAACCCGGAGCTCCAGGAGATAGTCGAGAGGCAGTGCGTCGGTGCGGCCCTCGACGCCCGGTTCGTCTACCGCCTGCTCGCGTCGACAGGGATCTGCGTGGTGCCGCTGAGCGGGTTCTGCTCGCCTCATCCCGGCTTCCGCTTCACCCTGCTCGAGACCGACGACGCCAAGCGGGGCTGGATCTTCCGCACGCTGGCGGAGGCGGTCACGGAGTACATCGAGAGCGGCAGCAGCTAGGGGAGGGCCGCATAGCTTCCCCTCCGGCTGCGCGCACAAGCCTGCGCGACTCCTCCCCGGGAAGCTATGCGGCCCTCCCTTTCATTTCTTTGGAGAGGGGCGCCTACCTGTACAGCCGGTCGCACTCCTCTTGCAGCACGCCGCCGATCACTTCCAACACTCCCGGGGAGCGCTCGGCGATCTCGGCCGCTCCCACGCGGATCCTCGTTCGGCCCATCGCGGCCGTGTCGGCGATGGACGAGCCGAACATGATCGTCGTCAACCCCGCCCAGACCGCGAGTCCGGTGCACATGGGGCAGGGCTCGCAAGTGGAGACCAGCAGCGCGCCGGTCAGGTCGGGACCGCCCCGGCTTCTCACGGCTTCCAGGATGGCCTTATGCTCAGCGTGCAGGCTGGGATCGCCTCCGGTGACGGCCGTGTCGTGGGCTCGGGCGAGTACTTGGTCACCCATGAGCAGCAGGCAGCCGTAGCCCTTGTTGCCCTCGGCCTTGGCGAGCAAGGCCTCCCGGATGGCGTCGCGCATGATGGCTTCCACGTCGACGCGCACGATCTGCTCCCGGCAATGCGCGGTGTAAGGCCGTATGGCGCCGTAGTCGCGGACGAAGCGGAGGCGCGGGTCGAGCCTGCTGAGAAAGGTCTGGACCGGCTTCTCGGAGACGGCCCGGCACACCTGCCTGGTATCCATCCCCAGCCGGTGGCAGGCCTCAAGCGTCGGGCAGGGGTCATGCGAAAGCCACACGATGTGATCAAGCGTCTCCTCCACGACCGGCATCTGCTCGGCAGTCAGTCCCATGTAGTCCAAGAAGAGGAGTTCGTAGGCCTCCCGGGGAGAGACCGGCTCAGGCGGCAGCGGCGTGCCCGGACGGGCAGGATGACCGTGTGCGGTCAGCCACGCGAGGCGTTTGTGGCTTCTCTGCCGCTCGAGGGCCCGGTAGTCGCCGCTCTGGAGAAGGCGGACCTCCCGCTGCAACGGATCCTCGCCGACCGCTTCCTCGCCGGCCCAGCCCCCGCTCTCCACCAGTTCCACGCAGATGCCATCCGGGTCCCGGAAGTAGCACCAGCGCCAGACCGGCTTGCCCGGGTCGCGGACGGTCCGCACGGGAGTATGAAAGCGCACGCCGGCGGCCTGAAGGCGGCGGAAATCGCCCTCGATATCTTCGGTCAGGATGGCGATGTGGGCCGAACCGGCCACCGATGGGTCGCCCGGATAGGGCTTCGTCGCCGGCTCCACGTACTGGATGAACTCCACGCGGGCGCCGCCCAGTTCCATATCGGCGATGAGGATCTCCGCGGCCCCCGGTTTGCGCGCCTCCGCCCCGAACAGGGCCGCGCCCAGATCCTCGGCCTTCCGGTGCTTGCGCCCGACCAGTCGCATGCCGACCACGTTTCGGTAGAAGTCCACCGTCCGGTCGAGGTCGGAGACGGTGAAGCTGACATGGTGGATGCCGGCGGTCATCATGCTCCCGCTCGATAACGTGTCAAGATACTGTCTCGATTCTACCGTTCGGCTCTCGGGTACCCAAGTACTCGAGAGTTCTCAGCCTAGGCTTGGTGGTTCTAGAAGATGAACGGACGCGGAACTTCGTCGACACCCGATCCCCGATGGATCCGTCGTGTCCTATTCTTCCTGGCCGGGTCTCTTGCGCTTGGCCTAGGGGCCCTGGGCGTCGTGCTGCCGTTGCTCCCCACCACGCCCTTCTTGATACTGGCCGCTTTCTGTTACGCGCGTAGCTCGAGGCGGGCCCACTCCTGGCTGCTGTCCAATCGGGTATTCGGCCGGCAACTGGATGCCTACCTCACCGGCAAGGGCGTCTCCCGGTGGGTCAAGGTGGGGGTTCTCGTCTTTCTCTGGGCCGTGATCGGTCTCTCGGCGGCGCTGTTCGCGCAGTTCCTCTGGTTGCGTGTGCTGCTCGTGGTCATCGGCGCGGGAGTGACGGTGCACGTGCTCAGACTGAAGACCAGGGAGCGGCAGCCCGGGCTCGACAATCAGCGAATGCCCGAGTCGTAGTCCACCCGGACGGTAGTGAACCGGCCGGGTGCGACGGTGAGATCCTGGGGCTGGGCCGTGGGGAGGGGATCGCCGTTCACCGGTTCGAGGACGTAGTCGCCAGGGGCCAGCGCGACGCGGAAGGAGCCGTCGGCCGCGGATGTCGTCTCGGCCACCATCTTCCCGTCGGAAGCCCGCTTGATCCGCAGGGTGGCGGCGTAGGGAGCGTCGTTCTGCACGCCCAGCTGCTCCACTGGGTTGACCGGTCCGATACGCACTTCGCCCTGTACGCCGCTGTCGGTGACCGTCTTCTCTCCGCATCCAACGGCAAGGAGGAGTACGGCCGCCAGGGCGAGCGCGGCAAGAACGCCGGCGATGGTTCGGATGCGCGCAAGGCGGCTCATAGCCCTACCTTCTCACATCTCCACCCGGTATGCTGACCCGGGATGAAGAAGACCATGCGTACGAGCAGGGCGGCAGGTGTGGCGACAAGCGCCGCGGCCTACGTGGCCGCTCTGGCCGTCGCGGTACTGGTGGTGCGCGCTACCGGGGTGGCGGCGCCGCTTGCCCAGCTCGCGCTGGGCACTCTGGCCGCCACCACCGTCATCTTCGCTGCCTCCGTCGCTTTCGATAACTCCAGCATGTACGACCCTTACTGGAGCCTGCAGCCGCTCGCCATCGCCGGGTACTACGTCTGGGCGGGCTGGGGTGACCTCAGCGGCCGCCAGATCCTGGTGACCGTCCTGGTGCTGCTCTACGCCCTCAGGCTCACCAGCAACTTCTACCGCGACTGGCCGGGTCTGGCAAAGGAAGATTTCCGTTATGCGGACTTCCGCCGGCGCTTCGGCCGCCTCTACTGGCCGGTCAGCTTTCTGGGGATACATCTGTTCCCGACGGTCATGGTCTTCATCGGATGCCTGCCGATGTATGCGATCGCGAGCCCCGGGGCGGACGGGCTCGGTTGGCTGGATGCCGTCGCCACGCTCGTCACCCTCGGGGCGATAGCTCTGGCCTTCCTCGCCGACGAGCAGCTACGCGGCTTCCGCAACGATCCGGCCAATCGGGGATGGTGCATGCGCACCGGCCTCTGGGCTCACAGCCGGCACCCGAACTACCTGGGCGAGATCACCACGTGGTGGGGGCTCTGGATCTTCGCGCTCTCCGCCGGCCCAGTCTGGTGGTGGACCGGGGTCGGAGCAGCGGCCATCACTCTCATGTTCGTCTTCGTGAGCGTGCCGATGATGGAGAAGCGGGCTCTGGCGACGCGGGCCGGCTACGAGGAATACCGGCGACAGACCTCGATGCTTCTGCCCGATCTTCGGGGCCGGCCGGCGGCGGCGGAGGGCGACGGCGGTAGGTAGCGCAGAAGCGCCGGCGTCGAGGGCTGCCCGCGCCGAGGCCGGTAGCGCCGCCCACTATTCCTTCTGCCACTCCTCGCCCACCTCGAGAGCGGTGGCGCGCAGAGACTTGTTGATGTCGCGTATGAACATGACGAGCGAAGCAACAAGACACACCATGCTCACGATGAAGAATCCCGCGATCAGCCAGGCCACTTCGACGCCGAACAGGGCGGTGACGAACAAGGAGATGACCAGCAGCGCCACAAAAAGGACGCAGAAGGCGGCAAGGGCTATCGCCCAGCGCACCAACTCGGCCCGGTCATGCAGTATCCGAAGCTGAGCGAGCGCAGTCTCCCGCTCCTGGCCGGTGGCCGTTCTGGCCTGATGCGCGAGGGCGCGGGAGCGGTCGACGATCCTGCCCAGCCGGTTCGTCATGGTCAAAAGAAGCAGGCCCACGCCGGAGATCACAACGACGGGCCCTACCGCGGTCTGCAGAACGGTAACGAGTTGGGATGTGTCCAGCGTGTCCACGTAGGCGTCCCCTTACTCGGTCAGATCGAGAGCTTTCTGGAGCCAATAGTCCGCGGCGGCGCCGGACCACTCCCGAACCTGTTCCGCCGTCAGCTGACCGGCAGCCTGTTCCGTCAGGGCCGGATGCATGGTCCGCCAGTAACCAGGAGAGCCGCCGATGGACGGGTCCCAGACCTGGTCGAGTTCGGCCTGCCACGCCTCTCGCGAAGCCAGAAGGCAATCGAGCGTCTTGGTGAGATCGATCTGCAGCCGCGTCTCGGCCGGGTTGGTGGTGGGCATGTTCCTCGCCTCCACGATCGCCACGGCCAGCGACTTGCTGAAGGTGTCGTAATCGCCGGCGCCCGTCCCCGAAGCGGCGTTCCGCGCCTCGGCGACGGCGGCTACCGCGGCCCGCCCGCCCTTCCCGGGCGCGACTATGCCCGCTTCCTTCTGATAGCTCGACACCACAAGCGTCGCCACCGCCATGATGATGATGGCCGCGGGTAGCAATATCCATGCCAGGCGCTTTCGTCCCATACAATGCGATAATAGCCTCTATGGACGATTGGGATATCGATTCTCCTGTAAAAGGCGGCTCTTCGGGCGGGCCGCCGCCCGTTGCCGGCCGGCCTGCCGCCGGCCCGGCTTCTCCGAACGACCCGCCGCCCCCGGCCGGCCAGGCGTCGGTATCCGGCCGGGCCGCCCCGCCGGCACCTGCGCCGGACGCATCCGAGCCTGGCAAGGGCCGGCCCCGTCGTTCCTACGGGTGGCTGGGTATGGCCGTGGTCATGCTTCTTGTCGGGCTCATGGCCGGGTTCTTCATCGCCCGTTCCCAGACTTCGGGCGATGAAGCGGCGCTTGCCGACGCGAACGCCCGCCTTGGCGAGCTAGAGGCTGCCGCCTCCCAGGTGGAAGACCGGAATTGGACCTATTACCGGGCCAACGAGGCCCTCAAGGAGGAGCTCAGCCGGGCGATCTCCTCCGCTCCGACAACGGCCCCACCCGCGAACGCCAAGGGTACGTACGGCCCCGGCCTTTATCTCGTCGGCGAAGACATACCCGCGGGGACGTATGACGGCGTGGTGGACGGCAGCATCGGCTACTGGGCTCGGCTCAAAGGCACCGAAGGCGCCATCGCCTCCATCATCGAGAACGGCATCCCGAAAGGCCCGTTCGTCCTCACGATCGAATCCGCGGATAGGGCGGTCGAACTGCGCGGGGTGACCTTGACCGAGCGTCCGTAGCCGGCGCTGCTGCGGCCAGGCGTTACCGGCAGAAGCCCACGGTCGGCGCGTAGAACTTGGCGCCCAGGTTGCCGAGCATCTCCTTGATCTCCGGGCTCGGATCGCCGAGCACGATCATCTCCTGCATCGGCGAGACCGCGAGCATGGCCCCGAGTTTCGGCCCCAGAGCCGAGAAATGCAGGAGGAAGTCCTCGGAACTTCCGTAGTACTCGTTCAGGTAGCAGCTCGTGCCGGCTTCGTCGACGAACCATTCGTAGCCGAGAGTGGTGGGCTCGTTTTCTTCGACGCCGCAGGTCAGTTCCTCGGCCATCTTCTTGAAGTCATCCAGCTTGCCCGGCACGATGCCCTGGCGGACGATCAGACGGATGGATCCAGCGGCCATGGGGCGACTCCTTTGTAGATCAGGTAGGGCAGTCCATGGTAGCAGCCGCGCTATCGGCGGGTCGAGAGAAGGTACACTTGGCGAGTGGGTGGGCATGCCGCCCGGGGGCGACCGGAAGGCCAGAGGGAGGACGCAGTGGCTGAGGCTATCGACATCGCGATCGTAGGCGGAGGACCTGCCGGACTCACGGCCGCCATCTACAGCGCGAGGGCAAGGGTCAAGACGGACGTGTTCGAGATGGCCTTCCCTGGAGGGCAGATCGTCTCCGCTTCCTGGGTAGAGAACTACCCGGGGTTTCCCAAAGGTGTGAGCGGTCAGGAACTGGGCGATTTCATGTACCAGCAGGCCGAGGCCGCCGGAGCCGAGTTCCACAACATCTCTCCCGTCGAGGCCATACGGCGGAACGGACAGGACTTCATCCTCACGGTGGACGGCAAGGATGTGGATGCTCGCGTGGTCATCCTCGCCACCGGAGCTATCCCCAAGAAGCTGGGAGTGCCGGGCGAGGCCGACTTCACCGGCCGTGGCGTCTCATGGTGCGCCACCTGCGATGGTCCCCTCTACCACGACAAAGTCGTGGCAGTGGTGGGAGGCGGAGACTCGGCCACGCAAGAAGCCCTCTACCTGGCGAAGATAGCGAAGGAAGTGCACCTGATCCACCGGCGAGACGAGCTGCGCGCGACCCAGTGCCTACAGGATGAATGTTTCTTCCATCCTCAGATCACCATGCATCTCTCCTACACGATCTCGGAGATCGTCGGGGAGGGGGGCAAGGTGGTGGGCGTGCGCCTGCGGGCAAAGGAGGATGGCAGCGAGAAACTCCTCCCTCTGGATGGGTTGTTCGAGTTCGTGGGGATCGACGCGCAGAGCGCCCTTGTGGCGGATCTGTGCGAACTGGACGAGGGAGGCTTCGTCAAGGTCGACCGGAACGGTATGACCTCATACCCGGGCCTCTACGCCGCCGGGGACGTCACCGACTACGAGTTGAAACAGGTGGTCACCGCGTGTGCGCGCGGCGCCTTCGCCTCCTACCACGCTGCGCGCTACTTGGAAGCGCGGGTCCGCGGCTCCTGATCGGGGCCGTCTCTCGGCTCCTAGCCGGGGTCCCGCAACTCCTGGTCGCACAGCTGGCTGATGTTGACCACCTCGGCCTCGATACCCGCCTGCTTCAGGCCGTAGGCGAGCTGCATCATGCAGGACGGGCACTCGGTCGCGACCACAGTCGCCCCCGTGTCCTTGATGAAGCCGGCCTTCCGTTCGATGATCGCGGCCGATGTTTCCGGGTGGAGCACCCCGTAGGTGCCGGCCGCTCCGCAGCAGGAGTCTGACTCCGCGGCCTCCCGGAACTCGTAGCCTTCGAGCGAGCGCAGTATCTGCCGCGGCTGAGCAGTGACGTTCTGATACCGCCGGCCCAGGTGACAGGGCTCGTGGTAGGTGATGACGATAGGTACGCGCTCGGCCGCGCCCACCTCGGCAGCACCCGCCCCGGCCGGCTGCGCGGTCGCGGCCGCGGCTCCCGTAACGGACCCGGCTGCCGCCAACCCGCCGTGTTCCGCGACGAACTCGCTGAAGCTACGCACTTTTTCGGTCAACAGCTGCGGCCCGCTCCGCCCACGCCGGATCGCCCGCCAGCAACTCAGCGTACTCCTTGAGGTGCCCCGAGCAACTTCCGCATTCCGAAACGATCACGTCGAACCGCTCCAGATCTCCGAGCCTGCGCACGTTCTCGCGGGCGAGATTCGCGGCCGCTTCGAGGTCGCCGTATCCATAGGCGGCCAGCCCGCAGCAGCAGTTATCGAGAACCTCTACCCGGTTCCCCAGACGTTCGAGCACCCTGACCGTCGCCTCCCCGACCTCCGGCAGCACGTAGTTATAGCCGCAGGACATCCAGTAGCCGACGAGGGGCGCGCCCGGGCCGGCGGCTCCCGCGGCCGCATCCCGCGGCCGGTCCTTCAGGCGGGCATAGAGGAGCGGTCCCGGGGTGCCCTCGCGCAACTCCATGGCGCGCTCCAACTTGGGATTGAGGAGGCCGATCAGGCCGGCCCGGCGGGCCAGGTCGGGCAGCCCGGTCTTGCGCATGACCCAGACGGCCTGAACGAGACCGCGCATCAGCCGGGGCCGGGGGAGCAGAGAACGGAAAACGCCCCGCTGCAGGAGGCCCCGCCCAAAGCGGTCCGCGTAAGCGTGACGGAAGGAGATCACCACCTCGTCCGTCTTGACCGCCGAGAAGCAGCTCTCGGTGCATGCCCGGCAGAGCAGGCAGTTCGCGAAGGCCTCCTTGGTGTCCGGCCCTATCTCGGTCCGTTCCTCCACGATGTTGCGGAACAGGGCCACCTTGCCCCGGGCCACGTTCGCCTCTCGCCCGGTCGCTCTGAATATGGGGCACGTGGGCTGGCAGAAGCCGCACTTGCCGCAGGTGACCACGTGGTCGTAGAGCGCCTGGAACTCCTCGGGCGGCGCCGCTTTTTTGGCGGCGCCCGAGGCTTCGGCCGTCGTTGGCTGAACTGCCTGGCCGCTCATCAGATACCTCCCACGAAGCGGCCGGGATTGAGCACGCCCTTGGGGTCGAAGCGCTCCTTGATGCGCTTCATCAGCGCCAGCGCCGGGCCCATGTCTCCCCAGGCGTCGTAGCCGGACGGCAGTAGGCCGGCCCCGCCGGTGACGAAGAGCGAACCGCCCATGCGGGCCGCCTCGGCGCGTACCTGGGAGAGGCACGCGGCGAAGCCGTCTACGCGGGATCCCTGCGCGGCGAAGCCCCCTCAGCACCGCCGTCCTCTCCCGCCGCGCCGAACAGAAGGTCAACGCGCCCGCGAACTGCGCCGGCACGGTAGCCGACGGTCAGACCGTTCGCATCGGCGCAGCCCTGGGCCACGGCAATCACATCGAGCGCCCGGCTGATGGGGACGCTTGCCCGCAGCCCGAGGCGGGCCGTGTCACCACCGCCGGCACCCGCGGGCGCGGCGCCAGCGTCGGCCAGATGCTCGTACAGCGCCTCGGCGTCCGCGTCCCGCAGTATCTGCGGGGGCGGCCCGGCGTGAGCTTCGGTCACCTCTCGTATCGACCGGTCGACGGCGGCTCGGTGCCCACCGAATCCTGCCAGCAGCAGGGGCCGGGCCCCGGCGGCCGGCGCGCCGGCCGTGGCGGGTGCGGTCGCGCCGCGCCGGCCGGGCAACTTGGCGGTGCTGCTTGCCAGGTCAGGGGGAAGGGCGTCGGCCGACACCACTTCGAGAGCCAGGGGCTGCAGATAGGAGGTGAGGACGCGGGCTACACTCGCCTTGGCTTCCTCCAGGGACGGAAGCGGCAAGACGACCAGCACCTGGGTGTCGTAGCGGGGGAGCAGGCGGAACGTGACCTCGGTGATGACCCCGAGGACCCCGAAGGATCCCACGAACAACTTGGTCATGTCGTATCCGGTGACGTTCTTCATGGTCCGCCCGCCGAACTTGACGGTGCTGCCGTCGGCCAGAGTCGCGCGGACGCCGAGGACCACGTCCCTCAGCCCGCCGTAACCCGCCGCCCGGGCCCCCTGATCACCGGTGGCCGCTACTCCCCCGATCGTGGCCCGGCCAGGCCGGCCCGGGTCGAGCGGAAGGATGCGGTTGACCGCGTCGGCCTGCGCACGCGCTTCGGCCACTGTCGTGCCGGCGGCCGCCGAAAGGGTCAGGTTGTCGGCATCGACATCGGTGCAGCCGTGCAGACCGGCCGTGCTCAGCAGCAGGTCGAAGCGGCCGGGATGGCCCCACTCCTGTTTGGTCGAGCCGCCGGCGATGCGACAGGCGGTACCGTCGCTGTTCGCCTGGGCAAGGATCTCGCTCAGTTGCGCCTCGTCGGCGGGTCGTGTCACCGCGCTGCTAGGCACCGATCGCCACCTTCACGGGCTGCGCCGGAGCGCTGCCGCCGCGATCCCCGCCCGCCGCCGGCGGGTCCGCCGGCCAAGCCCCGCAGCAACTTGCCGGGATTCGCCAGGCCTTTGCGGGTCGAAGGCGTCTTTCACCAGGCCCTGGGCCTTGAGGTCGTTCTCAGTGAAGACCAGCGATAATGCCGCCAGTTTCTCCACGCCTATTCCGTGCTCGCCGCTCACCGTTCCCCCGAGGTCCGCGCACACCTTCAACACTTCCATCCCGGCCGCCATGACCTTCTCCCGATCGGCCGGGTCCCGGCTGTCGAAGAGTAGCAGGGGATGCAGGTTGCCGTCTCCGGCGTGAAAGACGCTGGCGATCTTCAGGTCGTAACGGCAGCCGATCTCGGCCACCCGGCGGAGCGCCTCGGGCAACTGGGTTCTGGGGACGGTCCCGTCGGCGACCATGTAGTTGGGCGCCAGACGGGAGATGGACCCGAAAGCCCCCTTGCGTCCCCGCCAGAGAGCCGCTCTCTCGGCCTCGTCCTTGGCCACCCGGACCTCATGGACGCCGTTCGCCCGGCAGATGCGCGTGATTTCTTCGGCCATCTCGTCCATGCCGTCCCGCAGCCCATCGAGTTCGATGAGCAGCACCGCGGACGCATCGCGGGGAAAACCGCAGGTCATGCTGTCCTCGATGGCGTTGATGGTGCGGTTGTCCACCATCTCAAGCGTCGCCGGTACCAGTCCGGCCGCGACGATGGCCGACACCACGTTCCCGCCGTCCTCGAGCGAATCGCACACCGCGAGCATGGTCTTGACCGCCTCCGGCTTGCGGAGGATACGGAGAATGGCGGCGGTCGCTATCCCCAGGGTCCCCTCGCTCCCCACGAAGACCCCGGTCAGATCGAGGCCTAGAGGATCGGCATTCTTGCCGCCCAACCAGACGATCTCGCCGCCGGGAAGCACCACCTCGATCCCGAGCACGTGATTGGAGGTGACGCCGTACTTGAAGCAATGGGGCCCGCCCGCGTTCTCGGCGATGTTGCCGCCCAGAGAGCACGCCTTCTGGCTGGCTGGATCGGGGGCGTAGTAGTAGCCGAGGGGGGAGAGGATCGTGGAGATGTCCAGATTGAAGATGCCCACCTGGACCGTCATCCGCTGATTCGGGATGTCGATCTCGAGCACCTTGCTCATCCGGCCCATCTCGATGACCACGGCGCCGTCGAGGGCGAGGGACCCGCCACTCAGGTTCGTCCCGCACCCACGGGGCACGAAGGGGATGCCCTCGCGCGCGAGGACCTTGAGCACAGCGGAGACTTCCTCAGTGGAGTGCACGAAGACGACGGCCCGGGGCACGGACCGCTCCAGATACGCGTCGTACTCGTAGGTCTGGAGGTCTGCCAGGCGATCGAGCACGTTGTCCGGCCCGACGATCGCCCGCAGTTCATCAGCCAGTGGTCGACCCAAGGAAGAAACTCCCTGCCTAGAAGGCTGCTGAAGAACGAAGCCCCGGCCGCGGAAGCGCACTGGGCGGCGCCATAGCACGTCCTCGGTCGCGCACATAGCGCCGCTATGAGCGCTTCCTGCGTCCTTCTCTGGCACTCGCCCATCGCGCCCCGACGGCGAGGCGTCATTCTTCAGCAGCCTGTTAGAACTCTCATAGCTGCCTTTCGCCTGCTATCTTACCGGAGGTCTTACGCGCGTACGAGCAAGAGAGACCCGGCGCCGCCGGTGGTGAGGAGGCAGGGAATGACGTCAGGACCGGACATCCGCGAGTATCGCGACCTCGACCCGTCCACGCGGGTCCTGATGGGTCCCGGGCCCAGCGACGTGCCGCCACGCGTGCTGCGGGCCATGGCCGCTCCCACGCTGGGGCATCTGGATCCGGAGTTCCTGATCTTGATGTCGGAGACCCAGCAGTTGCTGCGCGAGGTGTTCCAGACCGAGAACGCGCTGACCATCCCGGTGTCGGGAACGGGAAGCGCCGGCATGGAGGCCTGCTTCGTCAATCTGGTGGAGCCAGGCGACCAGGTGGCGGTCGTCGCGAACGGAGTCTTCGGCACCCGCATGGTCGACTGCGCCGGCAGGCTGGGCGCTGAAGTCATCCCCATCGAGGCCGAGTGGGGCCGGGCGGTGGACCCGTCGGCGGTCGAGGCGGCGCTGAAAGGCAAGCAGCCCAAGATCTTCGCGGTCGTCCATGCCGAGACGTCCACCGGCGTCTGCCAGCCGCTGCCGGAGATCATCAAGATCGTCAAGGATTCCGGCGCGCTCATGATGCTGGACTGCGTCACGTCCTTGGGCGGCGTCGAGGTCACGCTGGACGCCTGGGGCATAGACGCGGCTTTCAGCGGCACTCAGAAGTGTCTCTCCTGCCCGCCCGGGCTGGCTCCGCTGTCGTTCAACGAGAAGGCTGTGGACAAGCTGCTGGGCCGCAAGACAAAGGTGCCCTCGTGGTACCTGGACCTGACGATGGTGGGCGACTACTGGGGCTCGGCGCGGAAATACCACCACACGGCGCCGATCAACATGATCTACGCTCTTCGGGAGGCCCTGCGCATCATCCTGGAGGAGGGGCTGGATGCCCGCTTTGCCCGCCACCAACTCAACCACGAGGCCCTGGTGGCCGGGGTGGAGGCCATGGGCCTCAAGATGCTCGTGCCTCCTGCCGAGCGGCTGGCCAGCCTCAACGCGGTCGTGATCCCGGAGGGGGCCGACGACGCCGGGACGCGGAAGGCGCTGCTGCAGCAGTTCGGCTTGGAGATCGGCGCGGGCCTGGGGCCGCTGGCCGGGAAGATGTGGCGGGTCGGCCTTCAGGGTCACTCGTCTTCAGAGCGCAACGTGCTGCTGTTTCTGACGGCGCTGGAAGCTGTGCTCAAGACCCAGGGCGTCAGGGTGCAGCTGGGTGGGCCCGAGGCGGCGGAGGCGGTGTACGGGCGCTCGCGCTGAGCGGGCTTGGCGCGCTGTGCCTTCGTCCACCACCAGCGGATTTGTGGTCCGCTGCAAGGGCGGGGATATTGCGGCTTTTTCTCACTCACGACGGGCCTGCGAACGATTGACGCGGCGCGAGGAACCCTGTACAGTGTTCCACAGAGTCCCGAGAGTTCAGCGCAGCATCTGAGGAGCTTACAAGGGGACCCGCAGAGGAAACGCGGAGGTAAATGGCCGCGAAGTACGGTGAAGCGGGGACGCAGTGAGAGCCGTTGAAAGGTGCGAAGCGGGCCCGCTCGGGGCTCGCTTTTTTGTTGCCTCGTTCTTTGACTCCGGTTTCGCTTCCGGGTGGCTCGATGTAGAATTCCCCCGCAAAGTTGCTAGAACGGAGAACACCCATGCACGAGTATCCGCTTCCGTTTGACCAGATGCCCTACGACGACAGGTCGTACTCCACACCAGAACTCGACTACTCCACGCCGGAGAAGAACGAGCCGGGGCCGTGGTCCATCACCAGCGACATGGTGATGGTCGATCTCTCCCATCCCTGGGGCAACGATCAGCCCACCTGGCCGGCGGGCGCTCAGCCCTATACCACTCCGGTCCAGTACATGGCGAAGTTCAACCGCCGTACGCAACTCATGTACGGCTTCCCGCAGCACGTGTCCACCCACTACGACGCGCCCGCGCACGTCTGCCAGGAGAGCCCGTTCAGCGGCGACGTGGCGCTCGAGAAGTTCATCGCTCCGGCCGTCATCTGGGATGTCCCCTGCACGCCGATGCAGACCATCACCCCGGAGATGCTGGCCCAGTGCACGCCGAAACTCCAGCCGGGGGACTACGCCCTGATCATCACCGGATGGCATCGCCTCTACAGCGATTCGGACCGCTACTTTCTGTGGAGCCCGGGCCTGAGCGAGGCCGCCGGCGAATGGCTGGTCGAGCAGGGCGCCTCCGGGTTCGGCATCGACTGCCAGGCGCTCGATCATCCCTGCGCTTCCTACATGGCCGCGCACGGCCCCGGTCCGCTGGTCCCCCGTGTGGTGGAACTTTACGAGAACGACTTCTTCCCCGGACGCAAGGCGAAGGAAGACCATCCCAAATGGGAGCCGGTCCACGAGGTCTTCCTCAAGCGCAACATCCCCGCGTGGGAGAACGTGGGAGGCGATGTCGACAAGGTGCTCGGCAAACGCTGCGTCGTCTGCGCCTTCCCGACCCGCTGGCATATGGGAGACGGTTCGATCGTTCGCATGGTCGCCTTCATCGACAAGACGGAGCTCAATGACGTGCCGACGAGAACCTACAAGTACGGGGTGTATTGAGGCCGCTAGGTTCCCTTGGGCTCGTACGTCGCGGCGACGACTGACAGCGTGACTTCCACTACCTCGCCGGCCGCGGCGAGGCGCGCGGCCGGCTCTTCGTCCCGTGCGTGGTGAGCGCTCGGGCCCATGGCCGCGAGTGCACCGGCGTCCGCCGTGGACAAGCTGAGCCGCTCCTCGTGTTCGCTCCTCTCGACGAGAACGAAGTCGGCGGCGAGGGCCTGCTCGAGCCTCTCCGGCTTACGTTCGTCGACCTTCAGCAACCCGAGCGCGGCTACTAGTTCCTCCAGGTGCCTGGGCGACGGGGTGACGACGAGAAGGGCGCCTGCGGGCCGCAACGCCCGCCGGAATTCCGGGGCGTTTCGCGGAGCGAAGATGTCGAGGACCAGGGAGGCGCAGGCATCGGCGACGGGGAGGATGCTCCAGGCATCGCAAACGACGGCTGCCAGGCGCTCGTGCGCGCGCGCCGCGCGGCGCGCCGCGAACTTTGAGATATCCAGCGCGAGTCCCAGGCGGCCGGGGAACCGGTCGAGTACCGCGGCCAGATAGTAGCCGGTGCCCGCGCCGACCTCCAGAATGCAGCCATCGGGCGGACTCTCGCCTGCTTTGGCGCCCGGGCCCTGTCTCGCCGCCGCCCGCTCCGCCACGTCGCAGATGAAGTCGCGGAGCCCAGAGAAGTGACCGGAGGCAAGAAACGATTCCCTGGCGGCCACCATGTCGGCGGTGTCGGCCGTTCCCGGCCGGGCACCTCCCGGCAACAGATTGACGTACCCCTGCCGGGCGAGGTCGTAGGAGTGGCCACTGAGACAGCGGAGGGAGTCGCCTGCAGTCAATAAGCCGGTCCCGCAGACAGGACAGCGAAGCAGCATTACGGCTTCCGCCGGGAATCGTCTCGCTCTGTCAGACATCTCCACCCCCGGTGTCCGCTGCCGCCCGCCGCCGCTCAGGCCCGCACGCGCAACTGCCTCGGCGCCACCTCTGCCGTGAGAGGCAAGGAGCCGAGCGCGTCCCCGTCGACGTCGAGCAGGAACCCGGATTCCGCGGCCTGGTCCTCGAGGCGAAGCTCGATGCGCTCGCAAGGGAAGTGGTGTACGGTCGGCACCTCGAGGTGGCGTCCCGCATAGACGCTCTGCATCCGTTTGGCAATGAAGAACTTGTTTGGGGCGGTGACGGTGATCACCTCAAGACGGCCGTCGTCGGGCAGAGCCATGGGCGCCACGTCCATCCCTCCGCCGAACCAGCGGCCGTTGCAGATCGCGACCAGATAGGCCGGTACCGTCTCCTCGCGGCTCTCTCCGCGCCACTCGATCCGCATCGCCACCCGCTGCTCCTTTCCGACCGCCAGCGCCCGCAGGGACGCGAGATAGTACGCGGCCCGCCCGCTGACGAACGAAGGCATCGATTCCATGTAGCGGTCGACCAGACCACCGAGTCCGGCCGAGAGCACGTTGACGAAGTAGCGGCGGGTGGGAGGCCCATCGCGACCGCAGAACTCGGCCTGGACCACATCGACATACCTGTCTCGGCCCGCGGCGAGCGCTTCCAGCGAGCCGTCGATACCCGGGCCGATCCCCAACGTGCGTCGAAAGTCCCCACCCGTGCCGACGCTCACCAGACCGACCGGCGGCAGGTCGGCCCCGCTCGCCGTCTCGCCGCCCGCGCCGCCCTGCGTCGCGCGCGTTGCCTCATCGCCCGCCCGCAGGACGCCGTTCACCACCTCGCTGAACGTCCCGTCGCCGCCGACAGCTACAATGAGCGGGTGCCCGTCGTTGACCCCCGCGAAGGCAAGCTCGGAAGCGTGGCCCCTTCGCTCCGTGTAACGCACGGTCACCTGCCCATACAGATGGTCCACTCGGGCCAGGAGGCTGGCGATCTCCTGTCCGGCGCTCCGGGTGCCGCACGCGGGGTTGACGATGAACAGCGGAGGCTGCATATCCCCAGGCTATCAGGCTTTTGAAGGCGTTAGTTGGCGCCCGTTGACAGGAGCCGATCTGTACGGCGTCTACGCGCTCGAAGCGGCCGGGGAGGCCTTCGACGATGGGGTCGTCGAAGTGAGCGCATCCGACCTGGAGGCCGATTGGAGCCGTCCCGACTTCGATCCGCTAACGATGTCGATGGGCGCGTTCTCGGGCCCGCTGCTGGTGGCCTACGCCGAGGTCTTCCAGGGCCGAGCCGAGGCGCTCGTACACCCCGAGTACCGGGGGCTGGGGCTGGGAACGTTCCTTGCCGGATGGACCTGGACGGTGGCGCGTTCCGAAGGGCGCGACCGGGTAGGCCAGACCATCTCGGACAACGAGCAGTCGGCCGCGGCTCTGTTCATCTCGCTCGGCTATCAGCGGGGACACACCGCATGGATACTCCGCGTCGGCCTTTCCGAAGATCGCCCCGCCCCGGCGCTTCCGGAGGGCTATCGATTCCGGCCCTACCTACCCGGAGACGACGATCTGGAGATCTACCGGCTCATCGACGGAGCCTTCGCCGAGTGGCGCAACGCCGACAGCGAGTCGATGGGGTTCGAGAACTGGGTGGCCTGCACCCTGCGCAACGTGGCGCCTGAGTCGATCGTCCTGCTCGAGCAATCAGGCCGGCTCGTTGGAGTGGCAGTGGGGCGTGACTACGAACTCCAGAGCGAGGGCTGGATCGAGCAGGTAGCGGTGAGGCGAGAGCACAGGGGGCAAGGTCTGGGCCGCGCACTGCTCGAGGAGAGCTTCCGCGGTTTCCGGGAAGCCGGTCGGACACGCTGTGGCGTCTCGACCGATTCGCGGACCGGGGCCCTGGGTCTGTACCGGCACGCGGGCATGTCGGTAGTCCGAAGCTACACGCGCTGGGTCAAGATAGGGCTCTAGCCAGGCGAAGAGGCGAAGAATCGCGTCAGAGTCAGACCCTTGAGCCAGGGCCCGTTCAGGTGGTCGAGGATCATACGGATGGTAGGCAGTTCCAGCGACTGAGCGGCGATCAGGGGCACGGACCCCAAGTCCGCCTTGCCCTGGAAGAACTCGAGCGTACCGAGGACCTCTCCGGCCTTCACCGGCAGGGTCACGTCCCGGGAGAGCTTCACCTGGCCCGTGACCTCGCTCTCTCCCAACAGGCGCCTCGTGTAGGACGAGGCGGTGGCGAGGGGCACCACCCGCTCGAGCGGATCGGGGGCGGGCACGCTGGCGACCACCGCCCCGTCGTCGACGAGCTTCTTCAGCCGGCATCGCTCGAACCCATAGGTAAGCAGGGCCTTGCTCTCCGCCTCACGCGTATCCTGGTCTTTGGCTCCCAGCACCACGCTTATCAACGTGAGCCCGTTCTTGGTGGCCGAAGAGACCAGGCAGTAGCCGGCCCAGGGGGTCGACCCCGTCTTGATGCCGTTCACCCAGTTGAAATCGCGCAGGAGCTCGTTACTGGTCTTGATCACCCGGTTGGCCACTCCGCCCGCGTGCGGGAGGGTGTATTCCCTCGTCGATACGATGCGCCTGAACACAGGGTCTTGCATCGCAAAGCTCGCGAGCTTCGCTATGTCCTTCGCCGAGGAGTAGTGATTCTCGGCGTGGAGTCCGGAGCCGTTGACGAAGTGCGTGTTGGTAAGACCCATCTCCTTCGCCCGCGCGTTCATCTTCGCCACGAAGGCTTTCACGCTGCCCGCCTCGGCGACGGCAAGCGTTACAGCTGCGTCGTTGGCGCTGGGGACGAGCAGCGCGTAGAGGAGCTGCTTCACCGTGAGGGTCTCGCCGCGAAGGAGCCCGATCGTGGAGCCGGCCACGCCGACGGCCGCCGCGGGCACCTTCACTTTCTGGTCCAGAGACAGAGATTCAAGGATGAGGATGGCCGTCATTATCTTGGTGGTCGACGCCATCTCGAGCCGCTTGTCGACGTTGCGGGAATAGAGGACCGTCCCGGTGTCCATGTCCACGAGGATCGCCGCTTTGGCGGTGACGCGCGGAGCTTTCGGCTTGTCCCCCGTAGAAGGCTGGGCTATGACTATCGGATCGCCCAGGCCGGAGCCGGTGGCCAGAGTCGCAGCCGGCGCCAGCAGCGCCATCGTGACGGCAAGGACCGCGGCGAGGACCAACAGCCTGACGCCGGACCGGATCGAACTTCCCTTCATCCTCGCAGCATCCGTCTTCGCTACTCCTTAACGAACGCCTCGGTGATCGCGATCGCGTCGGCGGGGACGTCGCGGTGAGGGCCGTGGGCCCCGGTCTTCACCTGAGCGATGGTGTCCACGACGCCCATGCCCTCGACGACCTTCGCGAACACGGTGTAGCCCCACCCCTGGGGCGTCTTCGCGGTGTGGTTGAGAAAGTCGTTGTCTTTGAGGTTGATGAAGAACTGACTGCTCGCGCTGTGGGGCTCGGAAGTACGGGCCATCGCCACCGTTCCCCGATCGTTCTTCAGGCCGTTGTCGGCCTCGTTGGTGATGGGAGCCGCAGTCGGCTTCTGCTTCATGTCCTCGCTGAATCCGCCGCCTTGGATCATGAACCCAGGGATCACTCGATGGAATACCGTCCCGTCGAAGTGGCCGGACGAAACGTACGAGAGGAAGTTCTCAGTGGTCACCGGAGCCTTCGCTCCGTCGAGCTCGAGGGTGATGTCTCCGAGACTCGTCCTGAGCACCACTTGGGGGCTCGCCTGCTCCTCCATGTGCTCTGCCTTTCTGGTTGGGCTACAGCCGGGGCGCCTCTATATTCGCATAGCCGGCAACGTCCTCCCACTCCTGGACAGCCGACGGGGCCGGAATGGTTCCGGCCCCGTCGGCGTTCGACCCTTCTTCCATGCCGATCGCGGCGAGGAATCGCGGCCCGGGGTAGTATTGGCGCCGAGTAAGGCGTCGAGTTTGGCGCTGACTGGGGAGGAGGTACGGCTGTTCCATGAACGCGGTACGAGAGATCCAGCGTGTGCAGGCCGGCAGGCCGACGTTAGAAGGCGCAGGGGTGCATCTCCGCCGGGCCTTCGGTTCCGGCCAGGAGACGCTTTTCGACCCCTTTCTGATGCTCGACGACTTCCGTGGCGACGACCCCGCCCTTTACCGCGCGGGATTCCCCTGGCATCCCCACCGCGGCATCGAGACCATCACCTACATGCTCGAGGGCGAGGTCGATCACGCCGACTCCCTTGGGAATGCCGGCGCCATCCGGGGCGGCGACGTGCAATGGATGACGGCCGGTAGCGGCATAATCCACCAGGAGATGCCTCGGGGCGACGAGAAGGGCCGGATGGGCGGGTTCCAGCTCTGGGCGAACCTGCCCGCGGCGCAGAAGATGACCGACCCCCGCTACCAGGGCTTCGAGGCGAGCCAGATACCGGTCGTGGAGGTGGACGGAGCCCGGGTCAGGGTGGTCTGCGGCACGGCGGGAGATACGGTCGGTCCGGTGCACGGCATCGCTATCGCCCCCGAACTCCTCGACGTGACTCTCGGCCCGGACGTCACCTGGTCGCACCCCACCCCGCAAGGCCACACCTACTTCGCCTATCTGTTCGAGGGAGACGCGCGTTTCGGCGGTGCCCAAGACTCCGTGGCTGCCGGGCGGGGGACGCTCGTCCTGTTCGCCGACGGAGAGTCGATCTCCGCCCAGGGGGGAACCAGTGGTGTCCGTTTCCTGCTCGCCGGTGGCCGTCCTCTTCGCGAGCCGATAGCCTGGCGGGGGCCGATCGTCATGAACACCCGGGAGGAGTTGGACATCGCCTGGCGCGAACTCGACAAAGGAACATTCGTCAAGACCGGAGGTAAACGTGCCTGATCCACGACTGGACCCAGAGAAGCTCCCCGAACACGCGGCGGCCAATCGGGAAAGCTGGAACACCGACGCCGATACCTACCAGGCCGATCATGGGGGGCAACTGGCCACGCCGGGCGGTCCCGGTTGGGGTGTATGGCAGGTGCCGGAGCGCCAACTCCAGGTTCTCGGGGAGGTCAAGGGCCTCGATATCCTCGAGTTCGGATGCGGTGCGGCGCAGTGGTCGATCGCGCTGGCCAAGGCTGGCGCGAGACCGGTGGGAGTAGACCTTTCCGAGAAGCAGCTGGAACATGCGCGCCGGCTGATGGATGCCGCCGGGGTCGACTTCCCCTTGCTTCACGCCAGCGCCGAGACTGTCCCTCTGCCCGATGAGAGCTTCGACGTCGTCTTTTGCGACTACGGGGCGATGACCTTCGGCGATCCGTACGCCACTGTCCCCGAGGCCGCCCGGTTGCTGCGGCCCGGCGGGCTTCTGGCCTTCTGCGGGGCCACTCCCCTCATTGAGATGTGCTACCCGGACGAGGGCGATCACCCGGGCGACCAGTTGTTGATCGACTACTTTGGGATGTGGTCTCTACCATGCGAGGGCTACGTGGAGTTCATGCTCCCGTACGGGGCCTGGATACGGCTCTTCCGGGCGCACGGCTTCGTCATCGACGACCTCATCGAACTGCGACCCACGCCCGACGCCACCAGCAGCTACCGGGACGAGTCCGACCGGGAATGGTACCGGCGCTGGCCGGGCGAGCAGATCTGGAAGGTGCGCAAGGAGGGATAGCGCAGGCCGATCGCCGCATGCGGCTCGGCGAGTCGCGCGGCCTCGCCCCGCGGCACGCCGCCGGCTGAGCGCCCGGCCCGCCTGCCGCGCGCTGGGTCCGCGGCCCAGGTCCCGCTACGGCCCCTGGGTGACCACCTGTAACTCCAGCCCCTGCTTCTCGCAGATGCGCCGCACCTGGTCCACCATATCCGCGGGCGGCGGGCTGACGGTACCTTCGGCCCACGTCGGCGACCACCACGTCACCAGCTCATCGGCCGCGATGCCCTGGAGTGCCGGCTCGAGGCCGTCTATGCCGTCGAGCCGGGTATCGGCCGCGTGGATCTCGGCGATGGTCTTGGCGCGATTAGTGCCCTCCAGCAGGGAGAAATACCACTGCCCGCCCTCCTGCCAGCTGTAGAGCTCCCAGCCTTTCATGGAGGTCTTCGGCGGTTCGGGGCTGCCGCCGCAACCGCCGGCGAAGACCGTGACGGCGGTCAGGAGAGCGACGGCGACGAGGAGAAGGCCGACGACGAGCGGTGCCGGCAGGCGCACGGAACGGGAGTCCGTGGCTCCGCGGTTCCGGGTCATCCTCGAACCTCTCAGTCTCGCGGTAACGATCGCAGCCAGTTGTACCCTGCGAATATGCCGGTGATCACGAGGCCGCCCAAGATCCAGTAGACGCCTCTTGATCGGCCTTGCGTTTCGGGGCGCGGCGCCTGCGGCGCCGCGCTACCCGTCGTCTTGTTTGCCTCTTTCATGCCGGCCCTCCAGTTCGGACACCAACTCGTCCAGGAAAAGACCCACGTCGGTCACTATGCCGATCGTCTGGAAACTGCCGCGATCGGCCAGCTTGGTCACGGCCGCGGGGTTGATATCCACGCACACGGTATGCACCGAGGCCGCCAGGAGGTTGCCCGTGGCTATCGAGTGCAGCATGCTGCAAAGCATGAGGCAAAGCCCGGCACCGCGCACGTGCTCCCGCATCCGCTGCTGAGCCTCGACGGAGTCGGTGATGACGTCGGGGAGGGGTCCGTCGTCTCGGATCGACCCGGCCAGGACGTAGGGGATGTCCCGCTGCACGATCTCGTAGAACAGCCCTTTGGTCAGCACGCCCTGGTCCACCGCCTGGCGGATCCCGCCGGCCCCGCGTATGCGGTTGATGGCGCGCAGGTGATGCTCGTGGCCTCCCTCGACCGACTCTCCGACGGTGAGATTGATGCCCAGCGAAGTGTCAAAGAAGGCGGACTCGATGTCATGCACCGCGATGGCGTTGCCGCCGAAGACGACGTCGATCCACCCGCCGGCGACCAGCCGGGCGAACGCAGGAGCGGCTCCGGTATGAACGATCGCGGGTCCCAGGACGGCGACGATCTTCTTGCCCGCGCCGCGGTTCTCCCGCATGAGCCGGGCGACTCGCGCTACCACCAGCCGCTTGGGCTTCTCTGAGGAGACCGCCGACCCCATGAACTCGAAGGCCCGCAACGCCTGGTCGTGGCCGAGCGGCACCACGCGGATGCCCCGGCTACCTACGATCAGAAGGTCGCCCGCCCGGACCTGGATCAGGGGTATCGTGCGCGCGGCGCCGGCCACCGGGTCAACCAGGATGCCGCAGTCCATCTCGGGCCAATCGACCGGTATCCACCGGCCTTCCAAACGGACGAACGTCTCGAGGTTGGTGGTGGAGTAGAAATCCTCCGGGAAGACCCCGTCTGCCGGGGCCGCTTCGAGCCGGGCATCGTGCTGCTCGACCAACTCCACGCCGTGTTGCTGCAGGTCGCGAAGGATCTTGTCGAGCTGGACCTCGTCGGCCGCGGTCACCCGGAGGAGGGCCAGCGACTGATCGTCTCTCTCCCGGCCCATCTTGAACCGGAGTATCCGGTACTCTCCACCACGTTCGAGGATGTCATCGAGCACCCGCGGCAGCAGGAGCGAATCGATGATGTGCCCTTCGAGCTTGATGTCCTCGTAGACGCTCACTGCGCGGCCGTCACCCGCTCAAGAGTAGTTCTGGTGTTTCCCATCGCAGTGCGGAGCGTTCTCGGTCAGCCCGCAGTTGCAGAGCGATGTCGTCCCCATGCCGTTGGTCTCGAACGCGAGGGGCTCGATACCGGTGCCCTCGTGGGAGCCGTCGCAGAACGGGACGTTCTTGGTCTCGCCGCACTGGCACCAGTGGTGAGTGCCCGCGGGAAGCCTGTGCATCGCGGGCATGTTCTGCCCGGCTGCGTTCTTGAATCTCATCAGTAGGTCTCCGCCCAGATCTCGTAGTAGGCCTGTGCGTGCTTGCACGCCGGGCACTCGTCGGGAGCCTCGGTGCCTTCGTGGATGTAGCCGCAGTTCCGGCAGTGCCACTTGACCACGGTGTCCCGCTTGAAGACCCGGCCGTTCTCCACGTTGGCCAGCAGTTTGCGGTAGCGGAGTTCGTGCTGCTCCTCGACCTCGGCTATCTCCCTGAAGGAGGTGGCGACATTCTTGAAGCCCTCGGCCTCGGCGACATCAGCGAAAGCGGGGTAGAGCGTTCCCCACTCCTCTTTCTCGCCATCGGCGGCAGCGAGCAGGTTGTCCGCCGTCTTGGAGGTCTTACCGGCCGGGTAGGTGGCGGTGATCTCCGCCGGTCCGCCTTCCAGGTAGTCGAAGAATATCTGTGCGTGCTCTTTCTCGTTGTCCGCCGTCTCCGCGAAGATGGCGGATATCTGTTCGAAGCCCTCCTTTTTCGCTTTGCTCGCGAAGAAGGTGTACCGGTTGCGCGCCTGGCTCTCGCCCGCGAACGCCTTGAGCAGGTTCTGCTCGGTCTGGGAACCTTTCATCTTCATGGTCCTGGGTCTCCTTTCACAGCAAGCCGAAGAGCGAAATACGCTATCCATCAGGATGGCACACAATCCCCGGGGTTGTCAGCCCCGAAGTGCGCGGCGGAGCGAGCGGCCGCGGCGGCCGGTTCACCTCACGCCTGGTTCGCAATGCGGCCGGGGCCCCGCGAGGCGGCTATGGCTTAGCGTCCGCCCTATGCCGTCGGGTCGGTCACTCTGCCGAGGAACAGGATGGCGCCGGTGTCGCGATCGCGTAGGGCGAACAGGAAGGGCCGGTCGACCTTCATCTGCACAATGGTCATCGGTGCCGCCGTGGCCCGCATAATGACGGCTGTAGCCGCGGCCGCCTCCGTACCCTCCTCGTCGACCGCTATGTAGGCTTCGTGGATGACGTCACTTACATACAGAGCTTCCTGCTTGGTCATCCCGGAGAAGTCCGCGGCTGCAGCGTTGAACGCCTCTTCCATCCCCAGAGCTTTCAGGGCGTCGGAGAGACCTGCCTGGGTGCGGAACTTGAACTTCGGCATGGTCAGTTCCACCTCGGCGTCTCTCGACAACCCGCCGACGGCCTCATCGATAAGCCCGCTCGTCAGCCGCCCCTCGACCTCCGCGAAGCGTCCCTGCTGCGGCACGATCAGCAGCATGGACAGCTCGTCCCGGGCGTACGGCAACTCGACGGCCTCCCAGCCCTCGCCCATCCCGTAGGCGAAACCGGCCGATTGGCTCATCATCGGCGTGGTGACGGTCGAGCCGGCAAGCGTGGTGAACTGCCCGTCCGCGGTAGCGGCTTTGTCGAACTGAGAAGCCCACGTGGCGTCGAGATAGACCGCGTTGACCAATACCAACCGGGTGAGTTCGTCGAGCGCCCCTTGAGGTATCAGGTCCTTGATCTTGTCCTCTGTTTGCCCGGCCACCCACTCGTTGATCGTCGTACGGGCGTCTTCAGCGGCTGTCTTGTAGTCGACCAGGCGGACCCCGGCCCCATAGTTGGCGGCGAGGGTGTCGAGGAAGAGCTTCTCGAACGCTAGGTCCTTCTGTGCCCACAGGCTGTTGGCGGTCTTGACGAGCACGCCCTCGTCTTTGCCCTCGGGGTCCTTGCCTTGCCAACTCCGCGATTCGAGAAGGGAGTCGAGCGAGTTGAAGGCCTGGTGCAGGGCATCCCCCTGGAGCCCGAAGTGGAGAGTCTTCGCCATCTCGCCGGCCGTCGAGCCCGCGGCTCCGGCGTACGTCATGGCCAGCGCCGTCTCGATACTGGCGGGCGAGAAGACGAGGTTTCCATCGCCCGCGGTCTTGGTCAGGACCGCGTACAGATCGGCGCCAAAGGCGTTGATGGCCGCCGACGCGGAGAGGATATCTGCCCGAGGAGCCGAGGCGGAGACCCGGGACAGGTCGGACGCGGCCAGGAGAACGTCGTCGTTCGAGGCGCTGCCCGTCGTGCTGGTGGTGTTGGCGTCGTCGGCGGTCGTCGTGGTGTCATTGTCGTCACCGGGCCCGGCGGCGCACGACACGAGCAGGAGCAGCGATGCCAGCAGCAGCGTTGGAAGGAGCAGAGACCCAGGCCGTATTCGCATGGAGACGGGAAGTGAACGCCTCATGGCTGCCCTCCTTGATGTGGTCCCCTCATCGCGAGATCCGATTCCACGGTCCCGCTCCGGCCTTTGTCGGACGGGCCGGCAACGAAGCCCGGTTCCTGCACGATAGTCCATTGCCCCGCCGGCGGGCCGTGTCTTTGACAGTTTCCCCCGCGCAGGGAATAATGACCGCTACACTCATGCAGGTATCAGATTCCACACACACGGTTCGCAGGGGAACCGCTTCGCCCCGAGAATCTGTCCCATTGATCGGATGATGAGGCCCACCGTCTACACCAGCCGCCCCCGGGATAGCTATCCAGCCCGCCTCCTGAGGGCGTTATATTCGGCCATAGTCCCTGGCGTTGGCCAGCTCGTGGCCGGCGTCCGGCGCCGTGGGTTCGTCCTGCTCGCCATATTCCTCGCCGTGTCCTTCGTGGGTGTCATCATTCTCACGCGGGGCGTCGACGCCATCATCGGCTGGGCAGTCCAGCCCAAGGTGCTCCTGGCTCTTGTCTTCGTCAATATCATCATCATGCTCGTGCGGATGTTCGCGGTCATCGACGCCTGGCTGACGGCGAAGGTGGGTACCCTGAAGCCCGTCCGTCCTTCGGGCGCGGGCATGCTGTTGACCGGGCTTGGGCTGGTCGTGATCCTCGTGTTCACCATCGCTCCTCACGCCGTCGCCGGCTACTACACCATCGTTTCCCGCAATCTCCTCACCACGGTCTTCGACGACGGCAACGGCTCGAAGCCTTCGACCACGACCACCCATCGTCAGACCAACACCTCCGGGGGCTCCCCGGGCTCCGAGACTACGGAGACCAGTGAGAGCACGACCACCACCCTTCCTCTTGACTGGGGGAGCGACGGCCGGATGACGATACTGCTGATAGGCACAGATGCCGGCTACGGGCGCACCGGCGCGCGGGCCGACTCCATGAACGTGGCGAGCATCGACATGAAGACGGGCAACGTGGCCATCTTCGGCCTTCCGCGAAACACGGGCGACACTCCTCTCGGCAAGAAGACCGCCGCCGCCCTGGGCATGAAGAAGTATCCGGAGATGCTTAACAGCCTCTATACGGCGGCACTGAAGCATCCAGAGATCGCGCCCGGCGGCGATCCCGGCGCGGAGGCCGTACGGGAGACGGCCAGTCTCATCCTGGGCATCCCCATCGACTACTACGCGGTCGTGAACATGATGGGCCTGGTGGATATGGTCGATGCACTGGGCGGGATCGACGTCAATCTCAAGAAGGCGCTTCACATCACCTACCATTCGATGGGCGAGGGGCAACCGAAGAAGTCGTATACTTTCAACGTGGGCGTCAACCACCTCGACGGGCTCGAAGCCCTGGCGTACGCCCGCGACCGCTCGGACAGCGACGACTACGTACGCATGGGGCGGCAGCGCTGCGTCATCATGGCAATGCTCTACCAGAAGAGCGTGGCCAAGCTGACGCTCAGATTCCCGAAGATCGCTTCGGCGCTCGAGAAGAGCGTGACTACGAACCTGCCCCTCAGTGCACTGCCCGACCTCATCAAGCTGCGCAGCAAGGTGAAGACCAACGAGATGATCTCTGTGGGCTTCACCCCGCCGGACTGGATCACCGGCTACAACTCGAAGCGGTACAACGTGCTCGACCTCGTGAAGGTCAAGGCGGCGGTGAAGACCATCCTCAACGATCCGGCAGCCTGGATCGCCGCCCACCCGACGGCGACCACGACGGGAGGCGCCTCCGACTGCTGGAGGATCACGAAATAGCCGTCTAGGGCTTCCAGCCTGCCTGCCGCGCTCTGCCGTTCCCCGCTCCCTTCGCCCCCCGTCCGCTTTGCTGCGGTAAGAGCCGATTGGAAGCGCTTACGGCCAAAGAATTAATAAAATCAAACTCAGACTTGATTTTCTTAATGCTAAGCCTATAATGGAGGTCAAATAGATAGGCGTAAGGCAAGCACGGGCGCGCGACCAACGCGGGGGCGATCATGAGTGATTGGCAGGAATTGACCGATCTGACAGGGGATAGACCTTTCGTGGTGGCCGAAGTGCGGCTCAAGGATCAGGAGATCGGCATAAGGGGGGAGTTCGAGTTGCCTCCTCTTGCCGGTCTTCGCTTCGAGGACCAGGTGTTCGTCAGCGAGTTCGTGCGCTGCCACGGGTCGATCAAGTACATGGAGAAGGCCTTCGGCATCAGCTATCCCACCGTCAAGAACAGGCTGAACCGCATCGTGCAGCAACTTCACCTGGTCGAGGTGGAACAGGTGAGTGAGAAGGATGAGGTGTTCGACCTTCTCGAGCGCGGGCAGATCTCCGTGCAGGAAGCGACCGAAAGGCTGGAGCGATGAAGATGCCGCCGTACGCCGTGGCCCTGCGCATCGTGGAGCAGGAGCGGACCAAGTTCAGGATCTGGTTCCCCCTCTTTCTGCTGTGGCCACTGGCGATCGTTCTCCTGATCCTGACGTTCGTCGCCACGCTCGTGGTGGATGCCTTCCGCCTCGCCGCCGGCCAGAGAGGCACCTACACCCGCTTGCTGGTGGGCGTGCTCGGCGTGGTCAGCGAGACCAGGGGAGTGGAAGTCTTCATCCAGGACCCCGACCGCACCGTGGCGCTGACGCTGCGCTGACAAAGACCGAACAACAGAGACCGAGCCCGCAAGGAGGACATCATGAGCGAAGAACGTAACCGCATACTCGACCTGCTGGCCGCCGGCAAGATCACCGCCGAGGAGGCGGGACGGCTGCTAGATGCCGTGGACTCCCGGCCGGCGCAGGCCGCGAGCGCGTCCGCCGCCCCCAAGAACGGATCCGGCGAGTTGCCCAAGTTCATGTACGTCAAAGTCATCAGCACCCAGGGTGACAACGTGAACGTCAAGATCCCGTTGAGCCTGGTGCGCGCGGGCCTTAAGCTCACGTCGCTCATCCCGCCGCAGGCCATGGACCAGATCGACAAGTCGATGGCGGAGAAGGGCATGTCCATCGACCTGAAGAACCTCAAGCCGGAGGATCTCGAGGACCTCATCGAGTCGCTTCGCGAGATGGAGATCAGCGTGGATGCCGCGAATGGGGATAATGTACGTGTGTACGCCGCGTAGCGGCCGCACGGACGGCGCCGCGTAGCTCGAAAGGAGAAGCCGTGCAACCCGATGTCTCACCGATACTCGAACGGCTGTCGATAACGGAGCCGCTCATCGGCTTCTACGACGCTCCCGATCCCGGTCCGTTCGGGCCGCTGGTGCTGCCCAAAGGGCGTCAGTGCGTGTTCAAGGCGCACCCGGCGTGGAGGCAGGGGAAGACCCTCCACATCACCAAGGAGAAGCACGGCTGCGGCGCCATGCATCTGCTCGGGATCGCCGAGCGGTCGCGGGAGGAACTGGTCGAGTTCCTATGTGACGAGGAAGGGCTCAAAGCTACCCACGAACTGATGAACCTCTGGCTCGATTCCGCCCCCCACTACGAGCCGCGGCACGAGCATCTGCTCATCGGTCCCCTGCGCCCCGAGCAGTACGCGTATCTGCGCAGTGTCACGTTCTACGTCAATCCCGACCAGCTCTCGGTGCTCTCCGCCGGCGCCATCTACTACAGCCATCCGGATGACGTGACCCCGCTTGTCGCCCGGTTCGGGTCGGGCTGCATGCAACTGGCGCCGCTGTTCGACGACCTGGAGGTTCCGCAGGCGCTCGTCGGAGCACTGGACCAGGCCGCGCGGGCGGATCTCGATCCCTGCACGCTGGCTTTCACGGTGACCAAGCCGATGTTCGAACTGCTCTGCCTGTGGGCGGCCGATCCGCGCAGTTCGCTGCACAACCGATTTCTCGGAACGCTGATGCGGGCGCGCGGAGGGTCGCTGGCCTGATCGCCCTGGCCTGCCGCCGTGCCGGCCGGCGTCGCCGGCGCTGCGCCTGCTACACCAGGGGCGCCAGAGCCTCGTCGATGTCGGCGATGAGGTCGGCCGGGTCTTCCAGGCCCACCGAAAGCCGGAAGACGCCGTCTCCCGCGTACGCCCGATAGGAAGCTTCCTGCTCGGGCGTCAGATGGAACGAGCTGCGCATGAGATCGGCGGTCGGCAGATAGCAGATGAGCGAGCGGTGGTGTCCCAGCGAGACCGCGTAGTGGATGGTCTGCAGCCGCTCCGAGAGCAGCCGGGCCGCGGCCGGCCCGTCGGCCACCTGGAAGGTCAGCATCCCCGAGAAATTCTCAAGTTGCCGTTTGGCCAGCTCGTACTGAGGATGAGAAGGCAGCCCGGGATAGATCACGCGGGTGACCTGGGGATGGTCCTCGAGGTGCTCGGCTACGGCCAGAGCCCCCTCCTGATGAGCGGCCATCCGGATCGGCAATGTCGCGGCTCCTCGCAGGATCAGCCAAGCATTGAAGGGGCTGAGCACACCACCCACGTGAATGGCGAGCGACCGCAGCTTGACCAGTTCCGAGCGTTTGCCGGCCACGGCCCCGCCGATGGCGTCGCCGTGTCCGCAGATGTACTTCGTCAGGGACTGGACGACGAAATCCGCTCCCAGCTCGGCAGGTCGGAATCCGACGGGTGTTGCGAACGTGGAGTCGACGGCGACGAGCGCCCCTGCGTCGTGGGCCATCGCGACGACAGCATCGACATCGGTGAGGCGCAGCAGGGGATTGGCCGGCGATTCCAGGTACACCAACCGGGTGTTGGGGCGGAGGGCTCGGCGCACGTTCTCCGGGTCGGACGTGTCCACCCGGCTCACCTCGATCGCCAGCTGAGGCAGTCTGTCGTTGGCCAACTCGGACGCCGCCGCGTAGGTGACGTCGCTCATGACGACGTGGTCGCCCGCGCGGAGACAATGGAGGAATAGAGCGGTGATGGCCGCCATTCCGCTCGCGAAGGCCACGCAGTCCTCAGCTCCTTCGAGCACGGCGAGCTTGTCCTCGAGTTGCGCCACCGTCGGATTGCCCCACCGCGTGTACACGAAGGGCGTTTCGTCGGTGATCTGGTCCGCCGAGAACGAGATCCCGGGGTCGATGATGAAGGTGGTCGACATGACGACGTCGGGGGCGGAGGCTCCGGTCACCGGGTTGGGCGGGTGGCCGGCGTGGACGGCGGCGGTCTTCATACCTACGGTGCGCGAGCGGTTCTCCCTGAGAGCCATGAGATATCTCCTCCCTACCTGGTGCGGCCACCGACTATACCGGGCGGTGGGAGCGACAGCAACGGGAGGCGGCGGCGTTGCCGCCCGCGGAGAACGCGGTGGAGCCGCTCTTTCTGCCCACGGCTCTATAATCCGTGGCGTGGACAAGGAAGAGATAAGACGCCGGCTCACAGCCGCGTGCGCTCCGGACACGGCCCCAGGCTCAACCGGGGGCGTGGCCGGAGCATCCATCTCAGCGGGGGGCGCGCCCCTTGTCGCGGCGACGCCGCCGGTCCCGGCTGCCGTCCTCATAGCGCTGGTGGCCTCCCCTCAAGGTCCGGAGATCATCTTGACCGAGCGAACGGCCGAGATGAGGAACCACCCTGCGCAGATCAGCCTGCCTGGGGGAAGGATCGAGCCGGGCGACAGCACGCCGGCGGCCGCTGCCCTACGCGAGGCGTCGGAGGAAGTCGGCCTGCCGCCCGAGAGGGTCGATATCCTCGGGTGCCTTCCGCGCTATCAGACGGTCTCGGACTACTGCGTCCATCCGTTCGTGGGCTGGGTCGAGCCGCCTGTGGCCCTCGTCCCGGACGAGCGGGAAGTGGCAGACGTGTTCCTGGTGCCGCTCCAGTTCGTGATCGACCCGCTCAACCATCTACGCGAGAGTCTGTGGCGCGACGGGCAGGAGCACTGCTACTACGTCTTGCCCTATCCCGGCCGGCGGATCTGGGGGGCGACCGCGGCAATCCTCGTGAGCCTCGCGCGGGTGCTCGGCTAGACTCGCGGGCGCTCGCCTAACGGCCCGCTACTTCAGCGTCCCGACCACGTCGAAGGCATCCACCCCGATGTTGGTGGCGGTGGCCGCGGAACTCTTGGTGCCGGTCCACTCGATCTTGACCGTATGGGTGCCGGGCACGAGGGTCTTCGTTTCCCACACCTTCTGCTTCCAGAGTTCCTTGGCAGAATAGAGGTCGACGACCATCGGGGTACCGCCGTCAAGCGTGACACTGGCCTTGCCGTAGACGGGGCTCGTCTTGGCTATCCAGGACAGGTAGGAACCGACGAAGGTGACCGTCACGGAGGAACCGGAGGAATCGGCGAAGCGGAAGCTGCCGACCGAGGCCGACGAAGAGGAGCTGGCGGTCCAGGTGCCGGCGTAGACGAAGTGCGTGTCGCCCTGTTCCCACCGAGTCGCCGAGACGGAGGGCGCCTGGGTGAGCGTCCCCGCGATGTCGAACGCGTCGATGTTGATATTGGCGCCGATAGCGCTCGCGCTCTTGGTGCCGGTCCACTCGATCTTGACCGTGTGCGCTCCTGCCGCGAGAGTGCCCGTGTCCCAGATCCTCTGCTGCCACTTCGTATCGGCGCTGTAGAGATCCACGGTCAGCGGAGCGCCGCCGTCCAAGCTGACCCTGGCCTTGCCGTAGGAGGGGCTCGTCTTGCCGATCCACGCGAGGAAGGTCCCGGTGAACGTCGCGGTAGCCGAGGAGCCGGCGGAATCGGCGAAGCGGAAGCTGCCGTCGGAGGCCGAGTCCGACGAGGAGGCGATCCAACCGCCTGCGAAGGCGAAGTGCGCGTCCTTCTGCTGGTACCGGGTGGTAGTGGGGGCAGGGGTGGGTGGCGAGGTCGGAGTCGCCGGGGGCGTGGCCAACGTTCCGATCACGTCGATCGCGTCGATGCTGATGTGTTTGCCGGCCGCGTTCGCTGCATCCCACGAGATCTTGACCGTGTGGGCACCCGCAGAGAGCGTCCCCGTGTTCCAGACCTTCTGCTGGTACGCGACGGCCGAAGCCGCGAGATCGATGGGCACCGCAGTCCCTCCGTCGAGGCTGACTTTCGCCTTGCCCAGGGTAGTGCCCTTGGTGGCGATCCAGGCGAGATAGGTTCCGTTGAACCCAATGGTCACCGAGGCTCCGGCCGTGCTGGCCCGCAGGTAGCTGCCGCCGGAAGGCCCGGTCGTGGAGAATGTGGCCCACGTGCCCGCATACGCGATGTGGGAGTCGGTCTGCTCGTAGCGCGCGGTCGTCGATGCCGGCGGCGGAGGCGGAGGGAGTGGCCGTCGCCTCGGTCAAGTTGCCGATCAGGTCCAGCCCGTCCAGCCCTATGTTGGTATCGGTAGCCGAAGCGTTCTTCGTGCCCGTCCACTCGATCTTCACCGTGTGGCTACCGGCGGCCAGGGTGCCGGTGTTCCAGACTTTCTGCTGGTAGACCGCGCTCGCGCTGTAGAGATCGACCATGACCGGCGTCTTATCGTCGAGGGTCACCTTCGCCGTGCCGTAGACGGGGCTCTTCTTGGCTATCAAGCCGAGGTAGGTGCCCGTGAAGCCGATGGTCACCGATGCACCCGAGCCGTTCGCGTAGAGGAAGTCGCCGCCCGAGGCCGAGGTGGTCGTGGACGTGCTCCACGTGCCGGCGTAGGCGAGGTGCGAGTCGCCCTGCTCGTAGCGGGTGTAGGCGGACACCATTCGCCGAGCGGTCACATAGCTCGACCGGAACGCGTCTTCTATGCACACCAGATCGCCGCTGCGCGGGGCGTTGATCATCATTCCGCCGCCCACGTACATGCCCACGTGGCTGATGGGCGTGTAGAAGAAGACCAGGTCTCCCGGCTGCAGGTCGTCCTTGCTCACCGCAGTGCCGTAGGTCGACATCGACCGGGAGTAGTGGGGCAGACTGATGCCGAACTGCTTGTAGACGTACATGCAGAACCCGGAGCAATCGACCCCCGTGGTGGGGCTGGAGCCGGCCCACAGGTAGGGCACGCCCAGATACTCGACGGCCTTCTGGACGACTTTCTCTCCCGGGGACAGCACTCCATCACCGCCATACCAGTAGAGGTCCTTGGTGTTGGCGGGGCTGGGCCCCCAGAAGTTGAAGACGGTCACTTCCACAGGTCCGTCGCCGTATCCGGCGGGGACCGAGGAGATGGTCAGCTGGGTGCTCGAGTCGACCTTCCAATTGGCAGTGGGGACGTCCACCTTGCCTACCCGGATCCTGGTCGCTCCGGTCAGCGTCTTCCCGGTGAGTACGAGCTTGTTCCCGCCGCCGACGGGGCCGCTCGTTGCGCTCAGGCCGGTGACCCGGGCGCTGTTGAGACTCTTCAACTCCCGGAACACCGGCCAGCCGATACCGACGAAGTCGACCTTCTTGACCTCGGTGGCGTGGTCCCTGATCGCTGCGCCGGTCGCCGCGGGAAGGCCGGTCGATTTCGCGAAGAGTAGGACGCCTTTGTCTCGAGCCACGAAGACCGCGGTCGTTTCCCCGTCGGGGTAATCCTCACCCGAGACCAGCCCGAGATGAGCGTAGCTCACCCAGCCCTGGGCGACGGCGTAGTCGGCCAGCGTCGCACAGGCGTCGTAGCGCCCGTCCGGATCGCTCGTGCTGGTGGCGCCGATGATCCTCTTGTTCACGGTGAACCCGTCGACGCCAAGAGTGACGTTCGTACCGACGACAATTCCGGAGCTGACGCCCAGGTCGGCGATGGCATCCTTGGCGGACTGTGGGAACGGACCGGCGGCCGGCGTGAGCAGCAGTGGCCAGCCTTGAGCGCCGGCCAGAGCGGAGGCGGCGAGGGCGGCGCCGTAGCTGTCGCCCGGAGCGACGATCACCTTCGACACCGTTCCCAGTTTGGCCTTCACCGCGCGGGCGACGAGGGCGGCGGTCTCATAGCGATCGGCGCCTTTCAAGACCACGATGGACGCCGCGTCCGTTAGGTTCGGCACCGCGGCCTTGACACTCGACACGAACGTCGAGGGAAGCCCCACGAGGAACACCTTGGCCGGGTTGAGCCGGGTCAGCTCAGAGGCGACATCGGAGCTCAGAGCCGACGCGGAGGTCAGGAGCAGCGAACCGGAGTAAGCGTTGGCGAGCACGCCTGCGGCGAGCGAGTCGGCGTAGCTGTCGACGCTCGTGATCACCACGGCCGGCGCGCCGCCGGCGAAGGCCTTGCCCGAAAGCGAGATGGCATTGGCGACATGACCGCTATCCGAATTCACCGGGGTGTTGAACGTGGGAGCCGCCAAACAGATGGCCGAGCTCGCTACCAGCACCAGCGAGAATACGAGCAACGCAAGCCCGATATAGATCGTCCTCTTGGTCGGCAGCATGGGATCCTCCAGTGCTCGAACGTCGCCGATAACTTCCATATCGGCCCGAGAGGCTGGTCTCTGAAGCGGGGCATCTCGCAGCGCCAGGCAGTCCCCCGCGGTCCCAAGCATCTTCACCGCGCGTGTCCGGCTACTTGACTGTTGTGACCACCGCCTGCAGCAGGCTGCCGGTGACGTCCACAGCGTCGACGTTCACACGCGTACCGCCCGACACTCCGGTTTGACCGGTCCACGACAGCACCACCTTGTGAGTGCCGGTTGCCAGGAGGCCGGTCGTCCATACCTTCTGCATGCGCAGCGTCAGGGGACTGGAGAAGTCGATCGTCCCCTTGTCCTCTCCGTCGAGGCTGACCCGCGCTTTCCCCTGGGTGAAACCGGTAGTGGCGATCAGATCGAGCTTGGTGCCATCGAACCAGATAGACGCGCTCGCCGAGGAGGCGGCGTACGTGTACGATCCGCCGGAAGCTCCGCTGCTAATGAACGGCGTCCAGTTGCCAAGGTACAGGATCCTTCCATCGGTCTGCTCGTAGCGGGTGGTAGTCGGTCCTGGAGGGGGCGTGGAACCGCCGGTGAGAGTGCCGACCACCTCGATGGCGTCAACGCTTATGTATTTGCCCACCGTGTTCTCCGCATCCCAGGATATCTTGACGGTGTGAGGGCCCTCGGCGAGGGTGCCGGTATTCCACACCTTCTCCCGGTAGGCGACGGCGGAGGCGGCGAGATCGATCGTGACCGGCCTGCCGCCGTCAAGACTGACCTCGGCCTTGCTCAGCGTCGTGCCCCTGGTGGCGATCCAGCCGAGATAGGTGCCGTTGAACGAGATGGTCGCCGAGGCAGCTTTGCTCCTGGCCCGTAGGTAACTGCCGCCGTAGGCCGCGTTGGTCGAGAACGTATACCAAGTGCCCGCGTATGAGATATGGGAGTCGTCCTGCTCGTAGCGGACCGCGCCGTTTGGCGGTGGTGTCTCGTTGTACAGCCGGGCATTCACCAGACTGTCGTGAGGATCCATCGAGGCCGAGGACATCGAGGTGGTCTCGTGGATCTCGAAGTGCAGGTGCGGTCCCGTCGACTCTGCGTTGCCGCTGTCACCCACGTTGGCTATCCACTGTCCCTGCTCGACGTGAGCACCGGACACCAATCCGGGGGCGAAGGCATTCGCGAGGCCGCCCGCGCCATCGTCGGTCCCTGGCGTGTCGTTGTTTATGTGGATGTAGAAGTATCCGTGCCCATCGTCGCCTGCCAGCCACAGGGAGTAGTCGGGCACCCCGCCGTACGTACCCACGCGCAGCGTCACCCTACCGCTGACGCAGGCCAGTTCCTTCGTCATCTTGGCCGCCATGAGGTCGGAGCCCTGGTGCAGATGCCCGGCGCGGGGCGCGAGATAGTCGTCGTGTACGGTGACCCGCTTCTCGAGCGGGAAGACCATCGGGATGGTCGTGGCCGAAGCTCGGCCGAGGAGGGGGTTGCCGAAGACGAGAAGGGCGGCCAGCAGACCGACCGCTGCCGCGCCGATGCGTAGTCTCCACCGCTTGTTGCTGGTCGAACGTGCCGAGGATGGCATGGTCCTGACCTCCTTGCTCTTGCCCGCAATCGGGCGACGTCCAGGTTGGGGTATCAGGTAGGGGGCAGATGAATGTGACATCGGCATCGCGGGGACGCCGCTTTAAGGCGCCCCAGGTTATCAACGAGGGCGAGCAGAAGGGAAACCGGCTTTCAGGTAGGCGTCAGGTGGCGCCTAGGAGGTGAGCCGGGACCGCGCGCGGCGCGCGGTCCCGGGCAAGAGGGCGACGGGCCCTCAGGCGAGCAGGTAGGCGGAGCGGGGAAGCGCTATGTGCTCGGCTGTAGCAGGGCGATCCAGTTGCCCTCGGGGTCCTTGAACCAGGCGGCCTTGCCGCGCTCGTCTTCGCTGACCCCGTTGGTCGTCTTGAGGTTCGGCAGATCCAGCTCCTCGAAGCGGATGCCGTGATTTCGAAGATCCGCCATCTCCTTGGCGAGGTCCCGGACGACGAAGCTGGCCTTCGTGCCACCACCCAACTCGGCCCCGGTCTCGTACACCGTCAACTGGGTGCCGCCAAGGGAGTAGACCACCTCACTCCCGGACGCGCCCGCATCCGAGGGAGTGAGCCCGAGCATCTTCTCGTAGAAGGTCCGGGCCTTTCCTAGGTCGTGAACGGGAATGACCGCCATGACCATGGCCTCCTCTAGCATGGAGACTCCTTTCCTCGCGTGGATTCGAGTCGTCATATACCCACGCAAGGCCGAGTCCAGTCGTGGAGCCGGGATCCAGGCGGTCCAGCACGGCTCGAGTACGGTATCGGTAGATGGAGAATCGGCGGCCGCCTGCACGGCCGCCGATTCTCTACGTGGCGGGGCTGCTCGCGCCGCCCTATGATCCGGCCAGGACCGCCGAGAAGATCTGCCAGGCCAGAAGCGCCTTGGCGGTCAGGCTAAGGATGATGTACACCTTCTCGCCGAAGAGGTAGTCCCTCCACTTGCCCACTTTCTTGTACTGCAGGATCATGTTCACCGCGAAGGTGTTGAAGAAGACGAACAGCGAGAAGATGATCCCGTAGACGAAGCCCGGAGGGTTCTGATCGCCGAACCCTGGGGTCCACACGTAGATCAGGACTCCGATCCAGGGAATGATCCCAGCGAAGCAGCCGAAGTAGAACGACAGCCAATTTGGCTTTCCGGGTTGCTCGTATTTCTCCATCAGAAGGCCGAACAGGACCATGCAGGCGTTCACGCCGAAGATCGCGATAATGGCCGCAAGGTCGGTGATGCCGCAGATCATGCCGATGAGCACGATCATAAGCGACGAACTGATGGAGTACTCGATCCAGCGCCCATAGTTGCGATTGAGCAACAGGTTGCGCTTGTACCAGCCGAAGACGCCGGGCGAGGCGATGATCAGGAGCGCCAGCGCCGATATGGCCATGAAGGCGAACACGCCCCAGCCAAGAGGGAAATCACCGATCTTGGTAAGCTCCGGCTCGGTTCCGGGCGGTCCGGTCATCCAAGTTGCCACTACCGGGATCGAGAAGCCGTTCTGCAGCAAGGCGATCACGACCGCCTGGACGGCCAGGATGAGGCCCACCACGATGTTCCACCGGCGCAGGTTGCGAAAGCGGGGCTCGAGATCGAGCGCGGCCCCCGCCGGTCCGAGATTTTCTGCAGTCCCCTTCATTCCTACCCCCTCAGTCCGGATGGTCGCGGCAGCGAGACTCTGTGTGTTCATAGTAGAGACCAGGGAGGCCGCTCCGCAAGGGGCATCACGCGCGTCTCGAGGTGTGAAGGTCTCGCGGAGTTTTCGCGGGGCCGGATGCGTGGTGATAGGCTACTGACCAGAGACCGGTAATGGGCTGCGAAGGGGAGACGGCGGCATGAAGATAGTCATCGTGGGCGCGGGCATGCAGGGCCATGTTCTTACCTGGAATCTCGCCAGCAATCCGGCGGTCACCGAGATCGTCCTGGGCGACTACGACGAGGGGCGGGCGCGGCTGGTCGCCGGCAGGGTGGGCGCAGGCAAGGCGAAACCGGTCTTCCTCGACGCGAACGATACGAAGGCTGTGGCCGATGCGGCTCGGGGCGCGAAGCTGGTTGTGAACGCGGTCATCCCCGAGTACAACCTCTCCATCATGCGCGCCTGCCTGGAGGCAGGCGCCGCCTACCAGGACATGGCGTCCGGACAGACGAGGACCAGGACTATCGACGAGGCCTACCTCGAACAACTGACGTTGGCCCCAGATTTTGAGAAGAGCGGCTTGCTGGCCCTGCTCAGCACCGGTATGGATCCCGGATTCACCAACACCCTCGCGGCGAACGGGTATGAAGACCTCGAGCGGTGTTTCGAGATCCGCATCAAGGACTACGCCATCTTCGACTCGCCGGTTCCGCTCCAGGTGTGGTCACAGGAGACCTACTACACCGACTGCGCCCAGCCACCGCTTCTGTACGAAGACGGCGAGTTCAAGCGGGTGGAGATCTTCGGCCGGCGCGAGCGCTACGCGTTCCCGCCGCCGTTCGGCATCGGCGCGGTGATATGCCACGACCACGAGGAAGTGAGCACGCTACCCCGCACGCTGCCCCGCCGGTGGGGGGACAAGGGCCTCCGTTACGTCGACTTCAAGATGGGTGGCCCGGAGGAGGGGTTGGACGCCGACCTCGCGCTGGTGGCCTCGGGGATGACGAGCAAGACCCCCGTCACCCTGAAGGATGGCTCCCAGGTCCGGCCTATCGACGTTTTCGTCGCCACGCTCCCTCCCAACCCTCCCATGGAGGACTTGGCCGCTCTGGCTCTGTCGGGCTCGATCACCGACTACGGGGTGATCACGGTCGACTGCATCGGCGAGCGAGGGGGCAAGCCGGCGAGCATCAGCCACGCCATCTTCGCCCCGGATATCAAGTGGGTGAACGAGCGGATACCGGGAGCCACGAGCGTCTCGTACGGGACGAGCACCCCTGCATCGATCTACGCGGAACTGATCGTCGAGGGACGCATCGACGATACGGGGCTTCTCTGTCCGGAGGAGCTGTCCCGTGACGCCCGCGACGCTTTCGTGGCCGAGTGCGGCCGGCGGGGCCTGCCGGTGACCCGCGCCGAGACCGTGACGGTCAACTGACCAACGTGACCTCGCACAGCGACACCGCAGCCGCCGGCAAGGGCCGCGCCGCCTGGCTGCCCTTCGCCGCCCTCGCGCTGCTCGCCCTCATCTGGGGCTACAACTGGGTGGTGATGAAGGTAGGCATGCAGTACGCCGAGCCCTTCACCTTCGCCGCGCTCCGCACCTTATTCGGCGCGGTCTTCATGTTCATCCTGCTTCCCCTGCTGCACCGCCGCCTGCTGCCGCAGGCTCTCGGCCTGACTATCATCTTCGGCTTGCTGCAGACGGGTGGTTTTGTCGGATTGGCCATGTGGGCGGTGAGTCTGGGTGGCGCCGGCAAGGTCTCGATCCTCGCCTACACCATGCCTTTCTGGCTGCTGATGCTTGCCTGGCCGATCCTCGGTGAACCGGTGCGCGGGCTGCAGTGGGGCGCGGTGATCTTCGCCCTGGCCGGCCTGGTGTCGATCCTGGGCCCCTGGAACTTGCACGGACTGCAGAGCAGCCTTCTGGCCGTGGCCGCCGGTTTCGTGTGGGCCCTCAGTTCCGTAGTGGTCAAGATCATGCGGAGCCGGCACGACATCGACCTCTTGACCTTGATCGCCTGGCAGGGACTGTTCGGGTCGATACCGTTGATCATCGTCGCGCTTCTCACGGCGACGGAGCCGGTGGAGTGGAGCGGTACGTTCATCGCCGTCCTCTTGTTCAATATCGGGCCGGCCAACGCCCTCACCTGGGTATTGTGGCTCTACATCCTTCATAGCCTGTCGACCGGCACCGCCGGCCTCAGCAGCCTGGCCGTTCCTGTCGTCGGCGTGGTGGCGGCGTGGATACAGTTGGGTGAGCGGCCGGGTGTTCTCGAGGCGGCCGGCATGGGACTCATCGTCATCGCTCTGGCCATTCTGACCGCCCGGGAGCTGGCGGCAAGTCAGCCGAGATTCGTGGAGCCGGCCGCGACCGAGGCGGAAGCCGGTCCAGGGGCGGTCGCAGTGGTCGCGGATGGTGCCCCGGAGGGGGAGGCCTTGCCGCCCGGCTGAGAGGCTGCGGAGGCCGGCGGCGCTCGCGGCCCGACCCGGTGCGCCTACCCGGCGCCGCCCCCGCGCCCGGGCGTACGCGCGGTGCAGCCGCTCTCCCGGGCTATTCCCCGGATCATCGACCCGAAGATGAGCTTGTGCGCCGGCCAGAGCGAGAACCAGTAGAGGTGGCCGTAGAGGCCTATCGGGTCCCACATGGCCGTCTGGACGACCCGGGTACCGCCGTCCGGCAGCGGGAGACAGTCGAATTGTAGCCAGCCTCGGCCCGGCCCCCGCATCTCCGCGGCGAGAAGCAGCCGCCGGTCGGGTTCCAGTTCCTGCACCCGCCAGAAGTCTATGGTGTCTCCGGGGATGACACAGGTGGGGTCGCGGCGGCCGCGGCGCACCCCGACGCCGCCGCTCGCCTGGTCGAGGAGGCCGCGGAGCGCCCACAACCAGGTCCACGCGTACCAGCCCTTCTCTCCGCCGATGCACAGGATGGCCGAGAACGCCTGGGCCGGCGGGCAGTCGACCTCGAGCGTGCGCTGTTCGAGGTAGCGGCGTCCGGCTTTCTGGGGGCCGCGACCGTGAGGGGCCGGCGAGCTCGAGCGGGCGTCGCTCCACCGCGTTTCCGCGAACGCCCGGTCTTCGTTGGCGAGGGCGCGGCTGATGGCCGCCTCCACCCCCATGGGCTTCATCTGAGGAAAGTCCCGAGCGGCGGCGTCGCTCGTCACCACAGTCTCGTTGCGCACCCCCTCGAGCAGGTGCCGTCCGACCGGGTAGTAGAGAGGAGTGACCAGGGCGAGCCACGCGGCCGACAGCCGGGGCGTGAGCACGGGCACTCTCAACACCGCCCGCTTCAGTCCCTGGGACCGGGCGTAGGCCTGCATCATCCCGCCGTAAGAGACCCTGTCGGCCCCCCCGATCTCGTAGACGGCGCATCGGTCGGAGAGACCCACGTCCAGAGCGGCTATCAGGTAGCCGAGCACGTCCTCCACGGCGATCGGCTGAGTGAGGTTCTCGACCCAGCGGGGCGTGATCATCACCGGAAGCCGGTCGACCAATCCCCGGATCATCTCGAAAGAGATCGACCCGCTCCCCAGGATCACCGAGGCACGGAACTCGATGGTCTCCGCCCCGCTTTCGCAGAGCAGGCGGCCGACATCCTGCCGGCTGGCCAGATGGGAAGAAAGGGTGTCTCCCGGTTTCCCCAGCCCGCCGAGGTAGACGATCCGGCGCGTCCCCGCGGCGCGAGCCGCGTCGGCGAAGTTCCTGGCCGATGCCAGTTCCCGCTCGTAGAAGTCCCCGGCACCGCCGGCCATTGAATGGACGAGGTAGTAGGCGGTGTCGACACCGGCGAAGGCGTCGACAAGCGATGCGGGGTCGAGCAGGTCTCCGCGCATCACCTGAGTGCCGGGGGAGACGCGGGGGACGAACGAGTCCGGGGCGCGGGAGGGGCGCAAACGCTCCGGATCCCGGGCGAGGACGCGAAGTGCACGTCCGGTCTCTTCGAGCGGCCGGACGAGCCGCCCGCCGATATACCCGGTCGCGCCGGTCAGAAGAATAAGCCGGTTTGATTCCATCTGAGTTAGATTCTACGCCTGCCGCCCCGGGGCTGCGGGGCGGCCCCGGGGGCGAGGCCGCGAAGGTCAGCCGAGCCCCAGCGCTTCGCGTATGGCCGAATCGAGCCGCTGACCGTCCCGGGTCTGGAAGTATCCGTCCCAGGGGTCGTCCTTGAGCCTCCGCAGCCGGTTCCCCAGGGTCTCCACAGTGTAGCTGTCGGGCCGGATACGACCGCTCAGCTCGGACCATCTCAGGGGGACGGCGACAGTCGCCCGCTCCTTCGCCCGCGTCGAGAAGGGCGCGATGGCGGTAGAGCCCCGATTGTTCCGCACGTAGTCCACATAGATCTTGCCCTGGCGCTTGGCCTTGGACATGTTGGCGGTGAAGCGGTCGGGGGAGAGTTCGACCATGATCTCGGCAACGCGCCGGCAGAACTGGCCCACTTCCTGCCAGCCTTCGTTCGGCGTCAGAGGCACGACCACATGCAGCCCCTTGCCCCCGGTGGTCTTGACGAAGCTTTCCAGCTGTACCGCGCGGAGCACTTCCCGCACGAGGCGCGCCCCATCGGCCAGCGCCGGCCACTCGACGCCCGGGCCCGGGTCGAGGTCGAACACCATCATGTCGGGCCGCTCAATATCCGGCCACGTGGAGCCCCAGACGTGGATCTCGAGCACGCCCATCTGCGCGAGGGCTGTGAGACTTCCGGGCTCTGTGATGGTCAGGTAGGGAGCGGGGCCCGCCGACTCGGTGATCATCACCCGGCCGACCGGTCCCGGGAAATCCTCGGCGGGATGCTTGTGGAAGAAGCAGCCCCCCGGTTTGCCCCCCTGCTGCCGCACCTCCGCCTCCCCGTCCTCGACCCCGCTGGGGCACCGCAGCATGGCGATGGGCCGGTTCAGCACGTACGGGAGCATGTGCTGGGCGACCATGTGGTAATACTCGACCAGGTCGCTCTTGGTCACTCCAGGGGTGGGCCAGAACACCCGGCCCGGGTGGGTGATGCTGACCCCGTTCACGGTCAGTCCCGCCGTGTTCGGCATGGGCACCTCCGCAATCACATCGGCCCGCTCGACGAACTTCTTCTATCCCGCGCCGCCCGCCGCCGGGCGCGGGCTCTGCTGCTCCTTGGTGGCCGACGATCGTCTCTCCTCGACGCTGCGCCGAAGGAGAGCCATGATGTCGGCCACCTCCGCGCCTTCCGGGGGCTTTGAGGCCTCGCGCACCGGGATCGCGCCGCCCTTCACCTTCTCGTCGATCATCCTGAGTAGATCGTCGTGATAGGTGTCGCGGTACTGCTCCGGCTGCCATTCTCCGACCATCGCCCCGACCAGAAGCTCCGCCATCTTCAGTTCTTGATCGGTCACTGCCAGCTCGTCCAGGTTCTCGCTGGGAAGGTCGAGATCGGCATCGTCGCGCAACTGGTAGGGCCAGCGGAGGGTGTAGGCGAGGATGACCGGCCCGTCCGCGAGGACCGCGCAAAGATGCTGTCGCTCCCGGATCACGATCTTGGCCACGCCGATCTTGCCGGTCCGCTTGATGGTCTCGCGAAGCAGGGCGTACGCCCGCCGCCCCGCCTTGGCCGGTTCTGTGTAGTAGGGGGTGTCGTAGAAGGTGATGTCGATATCCCCGCCATCGACGAACTGCATGATGTCGATACTCTGGGTCGCCTCGACGTTCGCCCGCTTCAGATCGGCCGGCTCCAGGACGACGTACTGGTCCTTTTCGTACTCGTACCCCTTGACGATGTCTTCAAGGGCGACCTCATGCCCCGCGTCGTCGACGCGCTTGTTATGCACGCGCCGAAGATCCTCACGGTGGAGCAAGTGGAAGGAGATGTTCTCCCGGGCGTCTTTCGCCGGGTAGAGCGAAACGGGGATCGTCACCAGCCCGAAACTGATAGCTCCCTTCCAAAGCGCGCGAGCCATGGCTCATCTCCTTCAGACCCTGGTAGTTCAACCTCGGGAGACTACTCCCACCACGTCGATCTCGACCAGGAACTCCGGTTTGGCAAGCCCCACCTGCATGAAGGTGCTGGCCGGCGGGTTCTCCACCAGCATCGGAGCGTACTTCTGGTAGTACTCGAGCTCGGTCTTGCGCATCTTTGGGTAGTCTTCGAGGTTCTTGAGCATCATCAGCGTCTTGACGATGTTGTTCATGCTGCTGCCCGCCTCTTCCATCACGGCCCGCACCTTGTCGAGAGCGACGATCATCTGCTCCTCGAACACGTCGGTCTCGACCTTGATCAGCTCGTCGTTCTGCCCCTGGCAACCCGAGACGAAGATAAGGTTGCCTACGACGACTGAGTTCGCGAACTTCGGTGACTCGGCGGGGAAGTTGGGATACACGAGCTTCTTGCCCCCCCAGTACGCGGGATAGAACTTCACTTCTTCGGTCATCGCGAGGCCTCCTTGGCTTCTATCGTCTGGCGACCGTGTGGTCGGCCTGTCTACAATGTGGCGAGAGAATCGAGTCTCGTCAAGAGGAGGCGGCATGAGGTATCGGATGGTGGGGCAATCCGGGATAGAGACGTCGGTCGTCGCATTCGGTGCGTGGGCCGTCGGCGGCTGGTGGTGGGGAGGGGCCGATGACTCCGAGTCCATCGACGCAATCCGGAAGGCGCTCGACCTCGGGATCACTTTCATCGACACCGCTCCTGTGTACGGCTTGGGCCACTCCGAGGAAGTGGTAGGGAAGGCGATCAAGGGGCGGCGCGACGAGGTCGTCCTCGCCACCAAGTGCGGTCTGGTATGGCACACCGACAGGGGGAGCCACTTCTTTGATGAGGCAGGCAGGGGCGTGCGCCGCTACCTGGGAGCGGAATCGATCCGCTACGAAGTCGAGCAGAGCCTGCGCAGACTGCAGACCGACGTCATCGACCTGTACCAGACGCACTGGCAGGATGCCACCACTCCCATCGAAGAGACCATGGGAGCTCTGCTCGAGCTCAAGCGGGAGGGCAAGATCCGGGCAATCGGAGTCAGCAATGCCACGGTCGAAGAGATGGACGAGTACCGCAAGGCCGGGCCCGCTCGACGCCGATCAAGAGAAATACAGCATGCTCGACCGGAAACTCGATGAGGCGCAACTCCCCTACTGCGAGCGGGAGAACATCGCCGTTCTCGCCTACTCGCCGCTGGCCCAGGGGCTACTGACGGGCAAAGTGACCTGCGACCGAGCCCTCCCGGAGGGCGACTACCGGGCTGAGGATGCCAGGTTCTGTACCGAGAACCGGGAACGCATCCTGGCCTTCCTCGAGCAAGTCCGCCCGGTGGCCGACGAACACCAGGCCACTCTTGCCCAGCTCGTCATAGCCTGGACGCTTGCCCGTCCCGGTCTGAGCCACGCATTGGTGGGGGTGCGGAGCGCGGCGCAGGCCGGCGAGAACGCGAAGGCCGGCGACATCGTCCTCGCTCCGGAAGACCTCGCCCAGATCGACGAAGCGCTGAGCAGGCTCGAGCTACAAGTCTGAGCGTCCGAGGGCCGAGATGCGGCCATGCCTGCCCGGCGCGCAGTCGCGCCGGCCCGCCTTCATTCAGCCAGGTGGATGCCTGCCTTCTGGATGTTGAGGTGGGTCATGGACGACTCCGGCGTGGCTCCGTGCCAGTGGTTCTCGCCGGCCGGGATGTAGACGATGCAGCCAGGGGTAACGACGTACTCCCTTTCTTTGGTGGCCACGACCCCTCGCCCCTCGGTGATGTAGAGGATCTGCTCGGAGTCGTGGGTGTGCCAGTCGAGTCTGCCTCCGATGCCGAAGGCGGTGAGCGACGCGGCCCAGCCGTCGGATTCCTGCATCGTCAGAAGACGTCGCCCGCTGACCGGAGCCTGTTTCACGATGACGTCGTTCTCCGGCGCCATGGTCACGGTCTGCACCGTGCTTCCCTCCACGACTATCATTCCTCACCCCTTTGCACACGCACCTTGACGCCCGCCACTTCCTCCAGGGGCAGGATCACCCCGTCCACCCCCTTGTCGCCCAGACCCCCGGTCACAGCGGCTGCCAGGTCCGCCTCCACCGCCCGCGCCACCGGGAGTGGCACTCCATAGTCCTCGCCCAGACCGAGCGCGAGCCGGATGTCCTTGTGGGCGAGGCTGATCTTGAACCCCGGGGCGAAGTCGCCCTTGAACACGGTCCGGGGGTACTGCTGCAGGCTCCAGTTGTTCGCGGTGCTGATACTCAAGAGGTCGAAGAGAACCTGCGGGTCGATGCCGGCCCGGGTCCCGAGGACGAGGCCCTCCGCGCAGATGGAGTTGCAGGCCAGCCCGATCATGTTGTTGACCAGCTTGGCCACGTTGCCGCACCCCACGTCGCCGACGTGGAAGATCTTATTGGCCATCGGCTCGAGCACGGGCCGCGCTTTCTCCAGGGCGGTCGCGTCTCCTCCTACCATGATGGTGAGCGTCCCGGCCTCAGCCCCTTTGGTCCCCCCGCTCACCGGCGCGTCGAGGACGGCCACACCTCGGTCGGCGGCCTCCGCGGCGATCCTCCTCACCACCGATGGGGAGTTGGTGCTCATGTCGATGTAGATGTCACCCGCCTTCCAGTTCCGGGTAAGGCCCGAGGCTCCCAGGGCGACCTCTTCGACGCTCCCCGGGGAAGGCAGGCAGGAGATGACTATCCGGCAGTCTTCGGCTACCTCAGCGGGGCTGCCTGCCCACTCCGCCCCTCGCTCCAGGAGAGCCAGGGCGGTCTCCCGTTGGACGTCGTTGACCACCAGGTCGAAACCCGCCTCCGCGACGTGGCGCGCCATGCGCACGCCCATCTGCCCGATGCCGATGAAACCTATCTTCATGCTGTCCCTCGCTCTTCCACGCCTGGTCTCGCTTCCTACTCCCGCGGGGAGTCCCCATCGTAGTGGCCGAAAGGATTCAGAAAGATACTCCCGGGCTCTCCGGGAAGCGGCGCGAACCACTCGGGGCAGCTCTTCGGGAACAGTAGCCGCGCCAGCCATTCGATCGCGAAGTCGTTACCCTCTACATCCGGGTAGCGTTCCCTGACGCGGCGTTCCAGGTCGACGCCGGAGGTGGCCGTCTGGAACACCCCTTCGTAGAAGTCGATGTACTCGCGCGTCCAGTCGACGCACGACGTGTATTCGAGCGACGCGTCTGCCGACACCCGCTCAAGGATCTCGATGGTCTTGTCGCTGCCGTGACCCGGGATGATCACCCGGGCATCGAATTCCTTCAGGCGGTCGAGAGCCGCCCGCCATTTGACCCGCCGCTCGACATTGCTCTCGATGAACCATACGTTCCAGTCGTCGAAGGCGATGTCCGTGGCGCAGAGCACCCTGAGGGACGGCACCCACGCCACCGAGTTGTTGACGCTATCGCCTTCCCAATCGTCCGAGAAGAGGATCTCCTCCCCCTCGAGCTCCAGGCCGGGCTCCGCCATGGGGATGGGGACGGTCGTCTTGACTGGCGTATCGGGCCCGAAGCGGTCGATAGACCATGTGTCCAACTTGTCGCTCGACGTGAAGACGATGTCGCGCACTACGCTGGGAAGCGCAACGATCTTCGCTCGTGGAAAAGCCGTCTCCAACACGCCGAGACCGAAATGATGATCCGGATGGAAATGGGACACATAGATGTGGGTGAGGTTCTTCCTCATCGGGATGATCTCGGCGACCATCCGGTGGGCGTCGCTCAAGAGCTGGGTGGCGTCGATGAGGATCGCGTCGCGCTCGCCGTAGAGGAGGGTGGACGTGCTGCGGAACCCGAGATGGCTGTGGAGAAAGACCCGATAGTGCAAGGAGGCCCCCCGAGACCGACGTCCGCAAACCTTAATCATAAGTCGGCCGGGTGTCAACCGCTCGATACCAGAGAAGGCGCGTGCTTTCCTGCGCCCCGGCGTGCGCGAGCCGCGTCCGCTGCCCCCAGATAGCGGCGTGCGGACTACCCCCAGTGACAAGCGGTCGGGGCGTCAACACTCCCCTCGCGCGGCGTCGCCGCTCCTGATACTGTGGCGCGCATGGAGTCGTTCACGTTCTTGTTCGGTCAGCAGGCGTGGCTGGTGACGCTGGTGCTCTTTGCCGCTTGTTTCGGGGCGGCGGAACTGGGTTTCTACCTCGGACGGCGGAAAGAGGAGCCGGCGCGAACCCCAAGAAGGAGCATGTCAACGCCGTGCAGACGGCGGTGGCTGCGATGCTCGGCCTTCTGCTGGCCTTCACCGTGTCGATGTCTGTCGGCCGCTTCGAGGACCGCAAGCACGCGGTCGTGGAGGAGGCCAACGCGATCGGCACGGCCTATCTCCGCTCGTCGTTGCTGCCCGATCCACTTCGGAGCCAGGCGACCGCCGCCTTTGGCAAGTACGTGGACACACGCCTTCAATTGGCTCGGGCCGACTGGTTCACCGCGGCGAGCGCGGGCCTGCGGGCGGAGCAGACTCGGCTACAACGCCAGTTGTGGTCGATCGGGGTGGCGGCCGGCAACCTGGATCAGCGAGCCGTCACCTACGGGTTGTACATCGCCGCGGTCAACGAGATGATCGATTCGGCGGGTCGTCGTGACGCGGGACTGCGCAACCATCTTCCCGAATCCGTCCTGTACCTGATCTTCGCGGTGTGCATCATCACGGTGGGAGTCCTGGGTTATGCCTCCGGGCTGGGAGGCCAGCGCTCGCTCGTCGCCGTCGTCGTCATCTCGTTCGTTCTGGCCGCGATCGTGTTCCTGATCCTCGATTTCGATCGGCCCTATCGCGGCGTCATCCACGTCGGGCAACAGAGTGTGCTCGAGCTCAAAGACTCCATCATCCGGGGGCTCCCGCTGCCTTAGGAGGGTTTGCAGCCAGGCGTCGGCGGGAAGACCCGGGCTGATAGACTATCGCTTGGTGTGCGCTGCCGAACAGCGTCCGTTGATGGGGGTGGAACATGTCAGAGGAGACTGTGGTCGGCGGCACTCCGCAAGCGGCAGAGGGGGTGGCTCGCGCCGAACGCCGCCGTTTCTCCATACCCATGATCGTCGCCGCCGTGATCATGTTCCTGGCGATGGTCGGTTACTTTCTAAACGGTGTGTTCCTCCTACTCGACCTCAGCGTCTTCGGACGTGGGATTGCCGGTATAGCAGACGCGTCAGGTGCCCTCACCGCAGATTGGCAGAGGCTGGTGCTGGCCGGCGTGTACCTGTTCTTCGGAGCGCTGGCTCTGGTCGTCCTCGTGGGCTTCCTGCTGAGGCGCAAACGGGCCTGGAGCGTGGCCATGACCTGGACCGCCCTGTCGCTGGCGATCAACCTCGTCGTCTACTTTGTAGGGCAGCCCCGATATCTGAGCATGCTGGCGGGCGTCGTCTTGCTGCTCGTGCTCAACCAGAAGTCGCTCCATCGCGAATTCCGGCTGGAAGAGGGGTGATGTGGACATGAGCGCGACCGACCTGAGCCCCGGCGACACCCTATCCGCGTCGCTCGTGGCCACCGACCTAGAGCTGCTTCGGACCTTCGAGCCCGTCGTGCGTTTCACCCAAGGAGAGCAGTTCTTCCCCATCGATGTCGAGAGCTACGTTTCTCAGGCCAGTCTATGGGCCCACTATCCCGATGGGCGAGAGGAGAGGCTCATCGAAGATGGGCAGCTCGACGTCGATAAGCTCGTCCAGTCGAGAGAGTACCCCTTCGGCACCGTGGAATTCCTCCGGTTGAACGAGGCCCTCGGCCTGGCCGACAGCGCCAAGGTGCTCACCGAAGTCTCCCGCCAGCGCCGGGAGAGAGGAAACATGTTCCACGCTGGGAGGGGCCGGCTGGCTCGGGGCGGCTTCCTGCCTCGCGTGCTCGACGCCATCTTCTCGGCCTCCTTCTTCTTCCGCGGCAAGGTCTCCTCGGTGACCGCCGCGGCTGCGGAACTGGACTACAACCAGGTCCTCCGCGACAACGAGAAGTACGTCTACTACGGCCGTGTGGCGCGGCAGGGGGGCTGGACGGTCCTTCAATACTGGTTCTTCTACTACTACAACAGCTGGCGCTCCGGCTTTCACGGCGTCAACGACCACGAGTCCGACTGGGAGAACATCGTCGTCTATCTCTACGAGGAAGATGACCGCCTCCACCCGGAGTGGGTGGCCTACGCCTCCCACGACTTCCACGGCGACGACCTGCGCAGGCGCTGGGACGACCGGGAGGAAGTGGGTCTCGTGGAGGGGCATCCGGTGGTATGGGCTGGAGCCGGGTCTCACGCCTCCTACTTCCGCCAGGGTGAGTATCAGTCGCCGGTGGGGCTTCCGCTGCCCAAGTGGATGCACTCGATCGCCGGCGGGCTCAGCTCGTTCTGGACCCGCACGCTCGGTCAGGCGGGCAGGTCTCGGGACCCGCTCCGCATCCCGTTCGTAGATTTCGCCCGCGGAGACGGAAAGTCCATCGGTCCCGGACAGGAATGCGGATGGTCTCCGGTTCTCATCGACGAATCTGTTCCCTGGGTAAGCAAGTACCGCGGCCTTTGGGGCCTCTATGCGCACGACCCCATCTCCGGCGAGAACGCGCCGGCCGGGCCCATGTACAACCGGGGCGGTTCTCCCCGGCAGAGTTGGTATGACCCTCTGGCGTTCGCCGGCCTGGACAAGGAGCCGCCGCCGCCGCTCGCGCCCGCGCTGCTTGGCGGCGACTGCGCCCATTTGGAGGCCAGGCAGGAGGAGCTGCAGGGCCTCATCGGGCAGCAGACCACTGAGCTCCAGGCTCTGGGGGCCCAGATGGGCGGCATGGAGGGTAACCCCCATCTTGTCGCCCGGCACAGGGCGCTTTTTGAAAGGAGCACCGTGCTGCGGGCCGAGTTGAGCGGCCTGAGGCGGGAGTTCTCCGAGAACGAGGCAGTGCTCGGAGCCCTTCGGCAGAGGCTAACATTGCTCGAGGCGGGGCGCAAACCTGATCCGAGGGCGCACATCAAGAAGCTGGGCCAACCCGTGGCTCAGAAGGAAGTGCGGTTCAACCGGACGGCCGAGGCCTGGGGCGCGATCAGCCTCAGCGTTATCCTGTTCGGCATCGTCGCCATCATGGTGCTCGCCCGCGGCTATCTGTGGATCGGGCTGCTGGTGATGGTGTTGGCCTTCGTGGCCATCGAGTCTATCCTGCGGGGAGAATACGCCCGTACGATCACCGGGATAGCCTCCATCCTGGCCGTCGTCACGGCCATACTGTTGATAGGCCACTTCTGGCTCTGGATAATCGTGGTGGTTCTCGCGGCGCTCGCGATCTTTCTGTTGGTGCAGAAGGTGCGGGAACTACGATGACCAGAAGGCGGCAGCGGGCACGATGAATGTCAGCCGCTCCACGTACTCGCGGCAGCCCGGTTCGACCGTTTCTCGGTGACGGGGCGGGTCTCGTCTTCGTGGTCCTGGCCCTCAAGTCCCTGCGTGACGCTGCTGCGACACGAGGATCATCGCCGCGACCGCCGGACGGACGCTCGTTGTCGCCCCTTGATGTAGAGTGGCCATGGTAAGGGGGGACCCTACATGAAATCGATCGGCCGACTGAAACGTCCGATATTCGACCGCAGGACGGTAGGCCCGGACCTGACCTCCGGCCTCGTCCTTGGTATGGTGAGTGTGCCCGACGCGCTCGCGTCCGGCGTGCTCGCGGGTATCAATCCGCTCTTTGCCCTCTATGCCGTGATGCTGGCCACACCTGTCGGCGCCTTCTTCGCCAGTTCGGTCTTCTTGAGCGTGCAGACGACCAGCGCGATGTCACTGGTGGTGGCAGGTGTCCCTACCGTCACCGGTAAGGCTCTCACGTCGGGTGCCGTATTCATGCTCGCCATTCTTACCGGGGTCTTCATGCTGATCGCCGGCTTCCTCAAGCTCGGGCGCCTCATGCGCTTCGTGTCAAATTCCGTGATGGTGGGATTCATGAACGGAGTGGCCCTCCTGATCATCCTTGGCCAACTCGCCGATTTCACGGGATATAGGAGTGAATTCAGCAACCGCGTGGTAAGGGCATTCGACCTACTGTTCAACCTGACAATGGTGGATCTGCCGACGCTCGCCGTGGGGCTGAGCACGGTGATCCTGATCGTGGTCTTGGGGAAGACCCGGCTTCGTCAGTTGGGCATGGTGGTAGCGCTCATCGTCGCTTCGCTGCTTCCTTTCCTCTTCGGTTGGCAGACCGTGCCGCAGGTCTCGGAGATCGCCGAGATCACTCGCGGCCTCCCTAGACCAGCACTACCCGACTTCACCATGTTCCTCTCGCTTCTGGCCCCCGCGCTCTCCTTGGCGATCATCGGCCTGATCCAAGGGGCGGGTATCAGCCAGTCGTACGTGAACCCCGATGGGCGCTATCCCAATCCTTCGCGGGACTTCATCGCTCAGGGAGCGGCCAACGTAGCCGCAGGAGTATTCCGGGGCATGCCGGTCGGTGGCTCCGTCTCAGCGACCGCGCTTGTCGTCAACGCCGGGGCCCGGAGTCGCGTGGCGAACATCTTCGCCGGAGTGATCATCGCCCTGATCACTCTGTTGTTCACCGGGGCGGTCGGAAAGCTCGCCATGCCTGCCCTGGCCGGACTACTGATCGTGATCGGGTTTCGGACGATCAAGCCCGTCGAGGTGCTGATGGTCTGGCGCACCGGAAGCGTGCAGCGCGTGGTCATGGTCATCACCTTCGCCCTGGTACTCATGATCCCGCTGCAGTACGCCGTCCTGGCCGGAGTGGCCCTTTCCATCCTGCTGTACACCGTACGCCAGTCCAACCGGGTCGCGGTGATGGAATGGAAGCTCAAAGAGGGCAGTCTTCCTCTGGAGCAGGACGCACCCGCTACCGTCCTTCCCGACAGCGTCACCGTGCTTGTCCCCTACGGTAGCCTCTTCTACGCGGCTGCCACCGTGCTTGAAGACAAGTTGCCGGCCATCGATGACAAAACCAGACACGCTGTGGTCATCCTCAACTTGCGCGGGCGAAGCGAGCTTGGCAGCACTTTTATGAAGATGGTGGAGCGGTATGCCGCCGACCTGAAGGAGCACGACAGCCGGCTCATGCTGGCCGAGGTCGACCCCTCGATCAGGGAGCAGCTAGCCCGCGCCGGGATGGTCGACTCAGTCTCGCGCCGGAACATCTTCACGAAGACCGGCAAGGTGGGGGAGTCGCTCTACGACGCTTATGCCGCGGCCGAGGACTGGATGTCGCAGAGCAAGACCGGTGCGGCGGCGCCCGAAGTCGATCCTTCCTAGCCGAGGTCCAGTCGGTCCGCGGGTCGGAGCCCCGCGCTGGTGCATGGCCCCTCCTTAAGCTCACTAGCGGGAAGCCCGGGCCGCGGTTGACAGGGCCTCGCTACGGTCGCATGATGTTTGGTTGTGGATTCTGGGTCGTCGTCCCCGCGGTTGCTCAGAGGCGGGCATGGGACTCATCGATACCGAGACAGGAGGTCCATACATGGCGCTTACCGAATACGATCCCCGAGCAGCCTTCAACGGAGTGATCGGGCGCACGTACGACACGTCCGAGCCCGCTTGGCCCAAGCCTTTGCGCGCCAAGCCGGGAGCCCCCAACATCCTCTTCATCATCCTCGACGACACCGGCTTCGGCCAGCTAGGGTGCTTCGGCAGCCCGATCGAGACGCCGAACCTGGACAGCTTGGCCGCCGGGGGGTTGCTCTACAACAACATGCACACTACGGCGCTCTGCTCCCCCACGCGCTCGTGCGTGCTGACCGGCCGCAACCACCACTCGAATGCCATGGCCTGCATCACCGAAGGCTCGACCGGCTATCCCGGGTACAACGCAAACATACCCTTCGAAAACGGCTTTCTCTCGGAGATGCTGCTGCAGCACGGCTACAACACCTACGCGGTCGGCAAGTGGCACCTGACCCCCGCAGACCAGACCTCCGCCGCAGGCCCCTACGACCGCTGGCCTCTGGGCCGGGGCTTCGAGCGCTTCTACGGCTTTCTCGGCGGCGAGACCCACCAGTACTATCCGGAGTTGGTCTCAGACAACCACCAGGTGGAGCCGCCCAAGACGCCCGAGGAGGGCTACCACCTGACGGAGGACCTGGTCGACAAGGCCATATCGTTCATCGGCGATTCGAAGCAGGTGGCGCCGGACAAGCCGTTCTTCCTCTACTTCGCGCCAGGAGCCATGCACGCCCCGCATCACGTGCGCAAGGAGTGGTCGGACAAGTACAAGGGTGCGTTCGACGACGGCTGGGACGCCTATCGGGAGAAGACGTTCGCCCGTCAGAAGGAGCTCGGCGTGGTCCCGGCCGACGCGGAGTTGTCGCGTCACGATCCCGACGTGAGACCGTGGGCGGACTGCTCCCAGGACGAGAGGAAGCTCTACGCCCGCATGATGGAGGTCTTCGCGGGTTTCCTCACCCACACCGACCATCATATGGGGCGCCTGTTCGAGTTCCTGAAGACCATCAGTGAGTTCGACAACACCCTGATCATGGTCCTTTCGGACAACGGCGCCTCTTCGGAGGGCGGGCCCACGGGATCGGTGAACGAGAACCTGTTCTTTAACAATGTCCCGGAGTCGCTGGAAGAGAACCTCAGGCAGATAGACGATCTCGGAGAGCCCACGACGTTCAATCACTACGCCTGGGGCTGGACCTGGGCCGGCGACACCCCCTTCCGCCGCTGGAAGCGTGAGACCTATCGGGGCGGGACCAGTGACCCATTCGTCGTGCACTGGCCCCAGGGGATCGCGGCCAAAGGGGAAGTGCGGCCGCAGTACGCTCATGCCATCGACATGGTGCCCACGGTCCTCGAGGCCCTCGGTGTCGAGCCTCCCCCGGCCATACGAGGCGTAACCCAGTCTCCGCTCGAGGGGGTGTCCTTCGCACACACGTTCGACGCCGCTGATGCGCCGAGCAAGCATCACACGCAGTACTTCGAGATGCTGGGCCATCGCGCCATCTACCATGAGGGCTGGCGGGCGGTCTGCCCTTGGCCGGGCCCTTCGTTCGCCGAGTCGGGCATGCCGTTCGGCGCTCCAATATCCGCCGACACACTGACCCAGCTCGACGCCACTGCCTGGGAGCTGTACCACATCGATGCGGACTTCGCCGAGAACCACGACGTCGCTGCCGAGAACCGGGCCAAGCTCATCGAGATGATCGCGACGTGGTACGTGGAAGCAGGCAAGTACAAGGTGATGCCGGTGGATGGCCGCGGCGTGCGGCGGTTAATGGACGAACGGCCGCAGATCACCGCCGACCGCAGCTCCTACACGTTTTACCCGCACACGCAAGCGGTGCCCTGGAACGCCGGCCCGCGGCTCCTCAACCGCACCCATAGCATCACCGCCGAGGTGGACGTCCCGCTGGGCGGCGCCGAAGGAGCGCTGCTGTCCTTCGGCGGCATTGACGCAGGCTGCTGTCTCTACGTCAAGGACGGAAGGCTGCAGTACGTGCAGAACTACGTCGCCCGCGACTACCTGCACGTGGACTCGAAGGAGGCGGTGCCGGAAGGACGTCACAGCCTGCGCTTCGAATTCGAGGTGACCGGACCACCGGATATCTCCTTGGGCAAAGGCACGCCCGGGCGCGCCCAGCTCTACATCGACGGAGGGCTCGTGGGAGAGGCCGACTTTCCGTACACCGTCCCGCTCGCCATGGGGCTCACCGGCGGATGGTGCGTGGGAGCCGACCCCGGAGCGCCGGTAGCCCCCTTCTATGATTCGCCTTTCGACTTCACCGGCACCATCCACAGCGTGACAGTCGACCTGAGCGGCGAGCTGATCAAGGACGATGAAGCAGAGTTCAGGATGCACATGGCGCGGCAGTAGGCTCCGTCGACGGCGCTGCCGCGGACGCCCTGCCTCTAGCTGGCTATAGAAGTGACTCCCTCATCGGGCCGCGGTTTGACCCGGCCTTTGGACGGCATCGTCTCGCGCAGGCATTCCCAGGCGGGATCGAGTATCGCACCGCACTCCGCCGAGTAGGCGTCGAGCTCTTTCTCGAGGCCGAGCATGGAATCGGCGCCCTCGTGCGTGGGCCGAGCGCCGCTCACGGCCATGATCTCCCGCGCACAGGCGGGGTTATCGATCCACATGCACGGCCTGAGCAGGTTGTCGCTGTACGGCTGCCGGGTGCGGATCTGCCTGAAGTAAGGGGAGTTGAACGCCTCCATGAGGCTGACGTCCTTGATGTTGTCGGTCGCGAAATGGGTGAAGATGCACGGTTCCACCCAGCCCTCGCTGGTGATGTGCAGATAGTGGCGCCCCGCGATGCAGCCTCCCACCCAGGGGGCGTCGCCCCAGAAATCGACCGCGAATAGGGGTTTGGTCTCCCGGATGCGGACGACACCCTGGCGGAACTCCTCCCGCTGAGCCGGAGTGGGCATGAGCTCCACGCTCGGCTCGCGGCCGATGGGCATGTAGAGGAAGTGCCAGCCGAGAGAGGCTCCTTTCTCCATGACCGCGTCGACGAACTCGTCGCTGATGAGCGTCGACCAGTTCTTGCTGGTGACCGTCGCCGAATAGCCAAAAAGAACCCCGGTCTGTCCGAGCCGGTCCATCGCCTTCATGACCCGCGCGTGCACGCCGGCCCCTCGCCGCCAGTCGGTGAATTCGGGAGTTCCGTCGATGCTCAACATGGGAGCTACGTTCCCTAGTTCTGCCATCTGCCCGACGACGTCGTCGGTCACGAGCGTCCCGTTGGTGAAGATCTGGAAGAACGAATCGGGGTTGGCCCGGGCGAGATCGAGGAGTCCACTATAGAGAAGGGGCTCGCCTCCGAGGAAGGTGAAGAGATAAACTCCCATCTCGTTCCCCTCGTCGATGATGCGCTGTAGAAGGGCCGGGTCGAGGTCCTGGTCGGGGGAGTACTCCGAGGCGTAGCAGCCCTCACAGGTGAGGTTGCAGCGCATGGTGGGGCTCACCAGGATGGTCAGGGGGGCCATCATGCCGGTCTTCTCCATCAACTTGCTTCGCTTGGCCTGCCCGCGCAAAAGATCGTTGACGATCACATTCTCGATGAACCGGTCGCGGCAGACCGGGCTGAGCCGCCCGATGGCCCGCCGGATCAGGAGAAGCGCCGGATGGTCTTCCTGGATCTTTTCGCGGAGGAGGTGGACGGTGCGCTTATCGCCGTCGGGAGCGATCATCTCCGCGAACTTGAACGCTCGGAGGATCTTCGTCTTGTCCTCGTCGGCGACGAGAGCGAGCATCTTCTTGATGGCCCGGCGCTGCATGCCGTTGTAGAGCCCGTCTACGTGACCCACACGCCCTCCTTGGCGACAGTCGCGAATCGAGATTATATGTTAGCCCCCGGACCGCGATTGTGGAATGGGGTCGCTGAAGCTGTCGGCTGCCAGCTGGCGCGCGTGGTCCCGTACGTCTGCCGGCCAGCCCTCGGTGACAGCGGCGAACCGCGCAGGGTCATCGGCATAGAGCGCCCGGAGGGCCTCTTCGAAACCCGGTTCGTTACCGGCTATCGTATTCATGAAGCGATAGCAGCTCTCCCGGGTGCGTCGTACCCGGATCTCGCCCGCGTAGGAGCGCCGCGCCTCCTCAACGAGCTTGCGGAGCGTGACCGAAGCGCCCCCGGGCTGCTCGCTCAACCACTTCCAGTGCCGGGGCAGCAACGTGACTTCGCGCGCCACCACCCCCAGGCGGGGCCGCCCGGGCGCTCGGCCCTCATCCGGCGCCGCTGCAACCCCGTCCGTCGTGGTGCGCCCATCCGACCCGGGGACCGTGGCGAGCTCTTGACTCGCTGCCGCAAGACGGGCGAAAACCTCCGCGGGTGTGCCCCGGAGGTCCACCTCGATCGGCTCGCTGGTGCAGGCATCGAGGATGAGGACGGTCGTCGCCGGCTGGGCATCGAGCAGAGTCCTCACTTCCCGCGCGACATCGGGCAGGACACCGGACGCGACGCAGGTGTGGCCTGCAAAGGCAACGCAGGAAGTGCCTGGGCCGGGGGTGCCCTGGTCTGGAGTAATCCCGCCGGACGTGTGCCGGCCACTGGTCTCGCTCATCTTCTGCTCCCCTATGATGGATATCGTGTGGGAGCTATTTTACCCGGATAGAAATCGCGCATCAATATCACCCGGATAAAATTGCGGAGAGGGCCGCCCAATTGTCGTCGCCTTCCGCCCGTTGATGAGGCCATGGGCGGGGGTAAACACCTCCGGTGGCGTGAGCATCTGGAAGACCTTCGCGGCTACCCCGAACTGCGCAGGGCGGTACTCATCCGTGAGAGACCTTCGGCCAGGAGCGATCTGCTGCACCCGAAGTTGAGGCGGACGAAGCCTGGAGCGCCGAACTCCGCTCCGTCGGAGAGTCCCACCCCCGCCCTCTCGAAGTCTCTGGCCGGATCCGACAATCCCGAATCCCGAGCGTCGATCCAGGCCAGGTAGGTGGCCTCGACGTGTGCGACGCTCAGACCCGGCATAGCGCCGATCTCGTTCTCCACCAGATCCCGGTTGCCCCGCAGGTAGGCGAGCAGGGCTCCCAGCCACGGGCCTCCGTCTTCATAGGCGGCTTGAGTCGCCACGTACCCGAACAGGTTGACATGGGGGACGATGCCCTCCATCGCCTGGCAGAAGTCCCGGCGCAGCGAAGGGTCGGAGATCACCGCGAACGAGCAGCCCAGGCCCGGGATGTTGAAGGTCTTGCTGGGGGCCATCAGAGTGATGGTGCGGGCCGCGATATGCTCGCCGAGCGCGGCGATGGGGATGTGGCGTTTGTCGTCGTCGAGGACCAGCCCCGCGTGCACCTCGTCGGACCCGATGACAAGGTTGTAACGGCATGCCACATCGGCGAGCGCGTCCAGTTCCGCCCGCGACCACACCCGGCCCGTAGGGTTGTGGGGCGAGCAGAGCAGCAGCAACCTGGTGTGGGAGGTGAGGGCGTGCTCCAGCAGGTCCAGATCCATCTCCCAGCGTCCCGGGACCGCGGTCTCCCCCGGAGCGGTTCCGCCGGAGGGCGACAGAACCAGCGGTACCCGAACGACGGACCGCTCGCCGAAACCAGGGGCGGAGAGGAAGGGTGGATATATGGGGACGAAGGTGGCCACCTCGTCCCCGGCGATTCCCACCGCCCGGCACAAGACGTTCAGACCGGATACCAGGCCCGGCAGCCAGACCAGCCACGGAACCGGGACCTCCCAGGAGTAGTCCCGGGCGAGCATCGCCTGCACCGTCGTCTCCAGTTCGTCCGAAGCGTGGGTGTAGCCGTAGACGCCGTGGGCCGCCCGCTCCCGCAGCGCCGCCACAACGGCCGGGGGCGAGCGGAAGTCCATGTCGGCCACCCAAAGCGGAATGACGTCGCGACCTCCATATCTGTCCCACTTGAAACTGGCCGTGCCTCGGCGATCGATCACCGTGTCGAAGTCGAACTGCGGGCCCGCCGTTCGTCGCATCGCTCGTCATCTTGTTCGTCGGATCGTTCATCGGCTCATTGTAGTAGGTAAGAGCGTGCAGCAGGATCCGGCGGCGCCGGTCATGCGGGACGCCTGCCTGCACCCGCAAGCTCGGCCCTCCGCGAGACGGCGGCGAGCCGCCGCAGCGCCTCGAGCCGTTCGTTTCTCCCGATTTTCGCTTGGGCTACGGCGGCGCCGAGGATCTCGATGTTGCGGTCGTACGTAGGGCGGTCCACCGGGTAGGGGAAGCCGTCCTTGCCGCCGTGGGCGTAGCTGAAAAGGGCCGGGTCGGACCGGCTGGCCGGGGTGTCGTACACCAGTTCGGCGATGAGGGCGAGGGCCCTGACGGTCTTCGGCCCGATGCCCGGCAAGCCGAGAAGCGTCTCGAAGTCCTCCGCCTGCCGCTCGTAGGTGGAGAGGAACGCCTTCTTGAGGTTCTCGGGCCGGATGTCGCTCAGTTCAACGGCGTGCCGCCGGGGCATCGACAGGGTCTTCAGACGGTCGAGTTGCGCGATGACGCGATCCGGCGGCTCGTGGGAGAGCTCGGTCACGGTGCGTTGAGCCGGTACGCTCGTCTTTGCCACGAGGTTCATCACGCCGGTGCCGGCCGCCTGGGAGGCGATTGCCTGGTGGGGTTCCACGACGAAGTCGGTGACCGAGTCGCTCAGCCAATGGTAACGCCGGGCCATCCCGCTCGCGTCGTTCATCCCCTGCTGGACGACCGCCCATTTGCCATCGCGGGTGAAGAAGAAGCTGTGGTGGTAGATCTGGAACCCATCCTGCAGTCCGGCGCTGTCGACCTTCGCGGCCATCTTGCTGGCGTAGACCAGACCCTGCGGTTCGATCGCCAGGGTGCCCGAGGCCGACGCCGCCTCGATCTCGGTCGGCGTCTTGCGCGATACGCCCCCTTTGCCACCGGCGACCAGCAGCCCCGACTCGTGCTCCAGCCCGCGCAGGCCGTCCTTGAGCGCCCCGCACACGGTCGTCGTGACGCCCGAGCTGTGCCAGTCGAACCCCAGGACGGCGCCGAAGGCTTGAAACCACGCTGGATCGGATAGGCGAAGGAGCATCTCGCCCGGCCCGTACTCGCTCGCGATGGCCAGGGTGATCTCCCGGGCGAGCAGGCGCATGCGGGAGAACAGCCACGCCGGCGCCTTGCCGCCGTGGAGGGGAAGATTGGCTGTTCCTGTCCTCATCACCGAAAAGGATAGCTCCCCGCCCGGACGGGACAGGCGGTAACATGGCGGTGTGATGTCAGATACCTCTCACTACGACGGTCCGGATTGCGCGACATGCCGCGTGGCGGCGTGCACCGCCGCGCCGGGAACCAAAGCCGCGCCGAAGTTCTGCCCCATGCCGGCGGAGTCGGAGTTACTCGGCGAGGTCCGGGACAGGTATCTCCGGGAGCCGGATCTGCAGCGGATGGCTGTCGAGTCGGCGCGGACCGAAGCCGCCGGCTACTGCGAAGCTACCCGGGTGGAGGAGATCATGGACTTCGCCCGGCGGATGGGCTGGCGGCATCTGGGGATAGCGCATTGCGCAGGACTGATGCTGGAGGCCAGAGCGGCTCGGGATATCTTCCTGGCGGGTGATTTCGAGGTCTCCACCGTCTGCTGCAAGGTCGGCTCCATCGATAAGGAGGACGTCGGCATCGCCGACGAGGAGAAGGTCCGGCCCGGGGACTTCGAACCCCTGTGCAGTCCGGTGGGACAGGCTGCCCTCCTCGCCGAGGCCGGGACCGAGTTCAACGTCGTCATCGGCCTCTGCGTGGGCCACGACAGCATGTTCTTCATGAACTCCAAGGCGCCGGCCACCGTTCTGGTCGCCAAGGACCGGGTGCTCGGCCACAACCCGGTAGCGGCACTCTACACTTCGCACTCGTACTACCGGCGGCTCACCCACAAGGACGGGTAGTGTCGCCGGCCGACCCGCGTTTGCGGGCGGGGCCGTCGAGCCGGCGGGCGGTGGTCGGCGCTACATCGACAGCAGGACGACGCCTCCGAACACCATGGCGATACCCCCGACCTGGGGAAGGCTTATACGTTCCTTGAGGACGATGCGCCCAAGGAGGACGGTTATCACGTAGTAGGCGGACGAGGCCATGGCCGCGATCTCCGGGTTTGGCCCGGTCGCGGCTGTGTAGAGGGTGTAGTAGCCGACGACGTCGAGTCCCGCCTGCACGGCTATGACCGGCCACCACCGGCCGGGTACGGTCGGGCGGGGCCGGCCGCGGACCCAGCGCAGCCCGAGTGTGGCGGCGAGCAGCCCTAGGGCGACCACACGGGGAAGCCAGATGGTCTCGAGGCTCCCTACCGTCGGCGCTACTTCTTGCGTGGCGCTGATCATGAAGGCCCAGGCGAGGGCGGACAGCGCGGCGGCGATCACCGTGCCTCGTTTGGCCGGGACGATCCGGAGTGCGAACGCCTGGGCTGCTCCCGGCGCGCCTTGCGCCCTCGCCTGCAGCGCTTCAGGGGGGCCGGCGGCGCCTCCCTCCGCGCCCGCTGTCTCCACACCTCCCCGCGCCACTATGACGACCCCGGTGAGGATGATCGCGGTGCCGGCCCACTGCAGAGCCGATGGGCGGCTTCCCATCACCACTGCTATCAGCACCACCAGGGCGGGGTAGCTCCCGGCTATGGGAGCGGCCACGCTCACCGGCCCCCGCGTGAACGCCCAGTAGAGGAAGAGGTAGCCGATCAAACTGCATACGCCGGCGAAGACGAGAAGGACCACACTGGAGGATGCCCACACGAGATCCGCCCCGCTCAGCACGATCCAGAGACTCAAGAACAACGAACTCGCAAAGAGCATCCCGAGCAGGGCGTTGACGTATCCGGCTGCGCGGCCGGTGAACCGCGCGAGGAAGTCGCAGGTGCCCCAGGAGACTGCGGACAGTGCTCCCCAGAGTCCGGGCGTCATACGCCGGTGGGCGGGTCAGCAGGTTTGACGGCTGCGGGCGGAGTCGAGAGGGGCAGAACCGCGCCCCCGCCTACTTCGCCAGGCTCCCGAACACCTTCGCCAGCCAGCGGTGGAAGGCGTGCACCGACTGGACCGGCTCGGCGTACATCATCACGCAATGCCCGTACACCAGCGGAACGCCGCTCTTTTCGGCCAGCTCGACCGCAGCTTTGGACTCGCACCCGTTCTGTATCCACAGACGCGGCACACCGGCTTCGACAGCTTCGCGGACCGCCTGCTCCGAGCGATCCTTGGGAACCGCGATGATGGCTCCCTCGACCGGCTGCGGCAGGTTCCCCAACTTGGGCGTGCCCTCCGGTCCATCGAGGTAGACCACTTGGATCTTGTAGCCCTTCGGCCCCAGCTCATCGTCGATCCTGCCACCCCGCACGGGGATCGTCGACGAAGGGCGGACAAGGGCAAGATCGTGGTGGCTCAAGAACTCGTCGATCTGGGCTCGGGTGGACATGGGGAATCCTCTCCTTTCGGGCCGGGGAAGCTAGTTAGCGGTGGCGGCGACGATCGTCACCAGGCCGTCGAGATGGCTGCTGCACGAACGGGCGGCGAACCCCGCGTTCTCTACGGCGCCTTCCAGCTCGGACGCGCTCAGGAACGTCGCGGCCGATTCGCTCAGGTACTCGTGCAGCTCCCTGTCGCCGGCCAGCCAGGAGCCGATCTGCGGCAGCACGTAGCGGAAGTAGAGGTGGGCGGGAGTGGCCCAACTGACGCGCGGCGGACGGGTGAACTCCAGGACCACCAGGCGGCCTCCGGGTTTGAGGAAGGAGCGCATCCGGGCCAGGGCCGCATCGACGTCTTCCACGTACCGCAACCCCCAGCCCAGGAACACCACGTCGAAGTCCCGCAGACCGAGGTCTTGGCGAAGGAGGTCTCCGGCCACGTACTCTACCCGGGGCCGATCCTCGCCGCGGCTCACCAGGATCGGGCCCAGCCGCTTCGTCGCCTCGTGGAGCATCACGGGGCTGAGGTCGGCGAGGGTCAGCCGGCCTCCGCTTCCGAGCTGGGGTATGGCTTCTGCCGACAGCCCTCCGGGGCCGCAGAACGCGTCCAGCACGCGGTCGCTCGGGTGGAGCGACGCCGCCCAGACCACCTCTTTGCGCCAGAGGACTACCTGTCCCATGCTGGTGACTTTGTTCACCGACTCGTAGTAGCGGGCGCTGTTGTTGAACAGATCCCTGAGATAGGAGGCGTCCGTCGGGGTGCGGACGCGTCCGCCAGCTCCTTGTGTCCGGTCTCTCGCGCTCATGCGCCAAGCATATACCGGTCGGACGTCCAAGGTGCGACCTGATCCGCCAGCCGGGCGAACGCTTCGGCCCGGACGGGATCGGGTTCGACCACGTGGAGGGTGGGCGCGCATTCTTCAGCCTTCTCGAGCAGGCCAAGCCGTTGCAGACAGAGGAGAGCCGCTCCTCTCAGTGAGGTGTCGGCGGCATCGGAGACGGCGATCGGCCGCCCGAACCCGTCGGCCATCAACTGCTGCCAGCCAGGCGAATGCACACCCCCGCCCGATAAGACCAGATCGAGCCTGCCGGCCCAGGTCTCGAGCTCGGCGACGGCGCGGATGAGGCCGACGACAGCGGCTTCGACAAGGGCCTGGACGATGTCGAGGGGTTCGGACGCCAGAGAGAGACCGGCCACCGCTCCCCGGCCGCCCACGGGCCAGTCGGGGCTTCGTTCCCCGGCCAGGGCCGAGGAGGCTTCCAGACCGGACGATCCCGGCATCCGCTCGCGCACCAGGTAGCTCACCACATCTTCGCCGCCCGGCGTCGAAGGAAGCCGAAGAGTGCGCTCTGCCCACCGCACCAGGTTGAGAGCGTTCGAGCGTGACACCCCTGTCACTGTGCTGGTTTCGTCGAGGAGGTAGGCGAAGAGTGCGGGGCGGAGCGGCTGCGCAAGCCGCCGCTCGCGCTCGACGAGGACCCGGACGGCGGCGCTCGTGCCGAGGCTGAGCGCCGCGGCTCCGCCCGGCGCGCCCAGCCCGGCCGGCAAGATGCCCCGCCCGATCCCTCCCCCGGCTTTGCAGACGGCGGCGCCGCTCCCTACGATGGAGCAGGCCCCGTCACCGAACGCCGGGGTCCACAAGGCGTCGGCCAGAGCCGGCCAGCGCCGCTGATAGGCCGGCGACAACCGGCGCCACTCGTCGGAGACCTGGGGGAGGGTAGAGGGCGCGATGGCCAGCAGGCCACAGAGTTCGGGGTCCCAGAAGCCCCGGCGGCTGTCGAACAGCCCAGAGCCCGAGGCCATCGAGAGCGACGCCGACGAGCCGGAGCCGCACCACCGGGTCTGCAGAAGCTCACCGATGGAGACCCAGCTTGCCACCCGGCTCCAGGCATCCGGTTCTCGTCGCTGGAGGCGCAGCAGGCGGGCGGGGATGTACGAGGGATGCAGGCGGCAGCCGGTCCTGTCGTGAACAGCCGTTTCATCTGCCACCAGCCGGCGCAACTCGAGGGCCTCCTCGCCGGCGGACGCATCCATCCAGGTCGACACGCGGGTGCACGGTTCGCCGCTCGCGTCCAGGCCGGCCAGGCCGTGCCAGGAACAAGTGAGGGCACATCCGCGGACCGCGATCGGCGCTCCGGAAGGATCCTCGGGCACCGCGGCGCACAGGCGGTCGAGGATGCCCTCGACCGCTCGAACGAAACCGAGGGCATCCGCGGTACCGTCGGGCTGGACTGGGGTGCCGGTCGAGAGCATGGGTCCCACAGCCCGGCCGTCAGCCCGGAAGCACTGCAGTTTCGAGAGGGTAGTCCCGACGTCGACGGCCAGGATCGCGTCCATGCTTTGTTCTACAGATAGTGCGAGGCGGTTCAGGCCTCGGTGGGCGGCGCTTTCTCGGGCCCTACCAGAACGTCGGTTCCCTCGATGGAGACCGCGTACGTGCGCAGTGGCCGCGGGTGCCTGAGTATCTTGGCTATCCCGAGAGTCGCCCCTTCCCAATCGGTCCACCGCACCACCCGCCCGTCCCTGAGATCGAACTGGGAATGATGGCGAGGGCAGGAAATGACCGTTCCTTCGAGGGTACCGTCGACGAGGTGCCCTCCTAAGTGGGGGCAGCGGGCATCCGCGACAAAGTACTCGTCTCCCGCGTGAGCCACCAGCATCTCGTGTTCGTCGAGCGATGCCCCCTTCATGCCGCCCGCTTCGATGCCTTCGGTGGTGGTCAACTTGATGAACTCTTTCACTGTTCTACCCCCTTGGCGCGGTGAAGACCTCTTATCAGGCATGCTCCCGGACGGTATCACGCCGGGGCGGCCCGCGGCGCTTCTTGTGTGTGCTCCCGCCGGGCGTCAGTTCGCTGCAGCCCTGTCGATGATCCCGATGAGCACCTCTTCGACTTGGCGCGCCACGTCCGCGATGTCCGCGCTGGGGAAGAAGTCCCCGATCAGGCTTGGCCGCATGGTGGTGATGAACACCTCGCCCTTCTCGGCGTACACCATGATGGGGCAGGGCAGCATGAGCCCGATCTTCACGTCGGCGGCCAGCACCTGGCTGGCGTACTTGGCGTTGCACATCTCTACGATGCTCACCCGCTCGCGCTGAAAGCCCTTCTCCGCCAGAGTGGCGGCGACGTCGTGCACGAAGAGCACCCGGAATCCCGCGTCGGCGGTCCCCTGCTTCACCGCTTCGACAGCCTCGTCGAAGCCCTTGCTGCTCGCTACCGTGTAGTCCAGTTCCATACTTGCCTCCGATCGCGTCGCGGGCGCTCCGCAGCGGGGACCCGGGGGGCGCCTAGCCTATTTCCCACTCCTTGACGCACTCCGTCTTGACGAGCCGCACGAGCTCCTGCAACGCTCCGAAGACGTTCTCGCGGATATCTCCGGCTAGGAGCACCCGCATGATGTCGTCACCTACAGCGAGGCGTCCCTGATTGACCCAGACCCTCACCGCCACCACGCCGAGTCTCGCTTCGATCTCGGCCACGATGGTCCGCAGCCGTTCGGCGTCGTACGAGAGGTCCATCCCGCTGACCGGAGTCCCGTCTCGCGCCGTGCCCCGGACCACTCCGTTATGCATCAGATACATCCCGATCCGCGAACTCTCGGGACCGGCCTTGATCTCGTCCAGCCAGGTTTCGAACTGTGGGTGCCCGTCGCTCATGCCGCGAAGAATAGCAGGCCTTAGCTATCGCACGGCCGAGGCCACTCCTCTTCTTTCTCGTTGCGGCCCATGAACCAGTCCTCCTCGGACAGGTTCTTGAGGTTCTCCAGAGTGCGGCGGAGGGACCGCTCGATGGAAGCCTTGATGCCCAGGTGATTGGCGGCCTTGCCGAAGATGCCTCCCGGCATCTCGTATTCGAGCTCGCTGGTCACGAGGGTCTTGCCGTCCTGCGGGTCGAAGTTCAGCGTTTGCCATCCCGGCATCCCGCCTCCCCGCTCGTTTCTCCACAGATAGCCGCCCCCCGCCTTGGGCCCGTTCTCCTTGATGGTGGTGATGACGTCCACGTCCTTGCCCATCAAGGAATAGCTTTGGTGGATCACGGTCCCCGGAGACCCGTCGCCGTCCACGCTCTTGATATCTCCCAGACCCGAGAACCAGTTGGCCCATTTGTCCACATGCGACACATAGGCGTAGACCTTCTCCGGGGTGGAGTCGATCAGGATGCTTTCGTTGATGCGGGCCATCTCGTACTCCTTCGTATCGAGTGCGCGGTGCGCCTTGCTGCCCAAAGCTTAGGCTGTTTCAGCGGGAAATCAAGGAGAGGCAAGCTCCTCAGAAGAGGGAATCGCCTCAGGCCCCGAGGATGTTCCGGCCGAACTTGCCGCCTCGGTCGCAGCGGCCCGCATGTGCCTCATGCTGATCCTCTGCGCGTACGCTTTTGTGACCTCCGCTCCGAAGATGATGATGTAGGCCACGTAGTAGATCCAGATCATTATCACAGCGAGGGAACCAGCCGCCCCAAAGGCCGACCCGGGGCTCGTACGCCCCAGGTAGCGGCCTATGACGTAGTTGCCGATGGTGAAGAGGACGGCGGTGATCGAGGACCCCACGAGTATGTGGAGGATGCGGACCTTGATATTGGGAAGCCACCGGAATATCACGGTCAGGAAGATCGTGGTCACCAGCAGTGAGAAGAGGATGCCGATCACCTGCAGCAGCCAGCCGGGCAAGGGGAGCACGCTCGAAAAGTACCCCGTAAGAGCGCTGATGGCTGTATTGGCGAACATCGACGCGAGGAACATGAAACCGATTGCCAGGACCATGCCGACGTCGATGAGTTTCCCGAAGAGGAAGCCCAGAACCCCTCCTCCGCCGTGCCCCTTCACCCCCCAGACGTCGTTCAGTGACCCGCGCACCGATCCAACGATGCGGGTGGCGGCCCACACCAAAGCCAGGATGGCGAGGACGGTAGCGAGAGTGAGCCCCGCGCTCTCGTAGATGGAGACCAGGGACGACTGGATGAAGTTGGCCGTCTCTTCCCCGAACGTGCTCGTGAGCCTCTCGGCGATCAGGCCCTCGGTGGCGCTCTTGCCGAACACGAGCGAAGCGAGCGTGGTCATGATCACGATCATGGGGGCCAGGCTGAAGGCGCCGAAGTAGGCGATCGAAGCCGCCATCCGGCTGATGTTGTGCGCCCATGCGCCGTCGAAGGCTTCCTTCAGCAGGCTGCCGAGCGGAGCGAGTGGGCGAAACACTCTACGGAGTAGGCGCCTCATGGTGCAGAGCATAGCAGGGGCGCGCGGCCCCTAGAGCAGCCGGAAGACGTGGTAGCCCCACGCGGGCATATCGAGGTACAGCCCGCGCGTGGCAAGCATGTCCCCCTCGCGTTCGTAGCTCGTCTCGCTGAGAAGGTCGCTCAACACCCAGCGCCTTCCCGCGAGATCGGCGAAGGGCAGGGACACATAGCACTGGCTCTGGTGATCCGCGAAGTTCACCGCGGCGACCAGCAGGTCGCCTTCGCCATCCTCCCATGCCTGCACCACAAAGCAGTCGCCGGTCCAGTTGCCGTCCCAGGCCGGGCGGCAATCGAGGAGTTGCCACTCACCCCGATGCACGGCTGGGTTGCGAAGACACGAGAGAAGCGACCGATAGAAACCGCTCAGCCCTTCGTCGACCGGTTCGTCCGGCCGGCGGCAGAGGTGCATGGGGAGGCGGACTTTGGCTCCCTCCAACTGGCCCTCATGGAAGAACCGCAGCCCCGGGCACAGGAAGGTGATGACCGCGGCCGCCCGATGCGTGTGGGGGCCGAACGTGGCCGCCGCCCTCGGCTCGTCGTGATTCTCCAGGAACCGCGCGGACCGCTGTTGGAAATCCCTATCGGCCCCTAAGTGATCGCGCACCTTCCGCGCGTCGCCTTCCACCAGACGGTCGTATAGCCGCTTGTCGTACGTGTAGTCGAAGCCCTGCTGCTGCAGATCCCACTCCCGTCCCCAGTAGACCTCGGCCATGAACAAGAAACCGGGGTGCTCGCTCTTGATCCCAGCTACCGCGAGGGGCCAGAACGGCTCGGGGGTCCTTCCCCAGGTCCACTCGAAGACGTCGGGCAGGATCAGCATGGCCATGTCGCAGCGCACGCCGTCGCAGCGGGCCGCAACCCGGGCCAACTCGCCCAGCATCGCCTGCTGCAGCGCCGGATTTGCGTAATCGAGCTGCAGCGTGTCCGGCCAGCCGTCGAAATAAGGGTCCCGCCCGTAAGCGAGGACCGACCCATCTTCCATGCGCAGATAGTTCTGGGGCTGGCGCGCAAGGTCCGCTTGTGAGCCCGAGACGTAGTAGTCGGGATGTTCGGCGACCCAGGGGTGGTCGGGGGCAGTGTGGTTGGGCACGAAATCGAGGATCAGTCCCAGGCCCCGCTCGTGTAGGCGGGCGCGGAGGCGGGCGAGGGCCTCGCCGCCGCCCAGCGCTGGGGCGACCTCATAGCCTGTGACCGCGAAGCACGACCCGCAGATATCCTCCTCGGTGAGGTCGGGTAGCACCCGGAGGAACTCATCGCGCCAGCTGGGGCTTTCGCGGGATACGGCCCGGCCGGCCTCTCCCGTCCTCCAAACGCCCAGCAGGTAGACTAGATTGAAGCCCTCTTCTGCGATGAGGTCGAGCTCGGCGTCGGCCAGGTCGTCCAGGGTGGTGGCGCGATGGAGCTCGCGCGACAGGCTGGAGAGCCGGGTGCGGACGTTGATCTGGTAAAGAGCGGGATTCCTGCTGATCATCACTGCCACCTCGCCTCCAGAGCCCCACAGACTACTCATAGCCTACTACCCCCGGGAACCGAATCAAAACGGCAGTCGAGCGTCTGCGGGTGCAACATGGTTGGACTTTGGGTGGCGGTCTTGCGCTCGGCGGTCGAGTCTCCTACAGTGGGATTGCGTAGAGTGGTTACGTCCGGCGCTCCTTTGGGTACGCAACATGCACGTCCGACCCCAGAGGGTGCGGGAGCGTCACGGTCAGACGAAAGACGAGGGAGGATATGTCAGTGGAAGCATCATTAGGCCCGATCCAGTATATCGTTCTGGGTTTTCCGGGCAACAACTTCAAGGGGGAGATCATCCCTGCGCTTGGGGACCTCGTTAAGGCCGGGACCATCCGGGTGATGGACTTGGCCTTCGTCAAGAAGGACGCTGATGGCTCCATGCTTATCGTGGAACTCGAGGAGCTGGCCGATGACGAAGCCGCCCCCTTCGGCGCTTTTGAGAAGCAGATCGGCGACCTGCTGAACGACGAGGACCTCCTGGCTGCCGCCGAAGCCCTTGAGCCTGGTTCCTCGGCCGCCGTTCTCGTCTGGGAGAACCTGTGGGCTCGCAAGTTCGCCAACGCGGTTCGGGGCGCGGATGGAATGCTCATGGCTTGGGATCACATCCCGTACGAAGCGGTCCAGGCCGTCATGGCGGCCGCCGCAAAACCAGCAGAATAACTAAAGGAAGGCACACGAGATGAGAAGACGCAGGGGTCCCAGCTTGGTCGGTCTGGCCGTCGGTACCGCCGTTGTTGCCGGCACTGCCGGGGCGGTCAGCCACCACCAACAGCAGAAGTACGCCGGTCAGCAGCAAGCGTCGGCCGACCAGCAAGAGCTCGCCGCGTATCAGGCGCAGGAGCAGCAGGCCGCCATGGAAGCCGCGGCCGCCAACGCCGCCGCGCAGGCCGTAGCGGCCCAGCAGGCGGCTGCTCCCGCCGCCCCCGCGGCCTTGGACACCACGGCTGAACTCCAGAAACTCGCGGAGCTCAAAGCCCAGGGCATCCTCACTGACGAGGAGTTTGCCGCGGCGAAGGCGAAATTGCTAGGATTGTAGTCGGTCGTAAACGGAACGAAACGGAGGGGTCTATGAAGCAATTCTCTAAACGGTGGTTGGTCCTACTCCTGCTGATGGGCATTCTGTTGCTCACCCTCACCGGGTGCGGCGACACGTGGGGCCAGGGCAGCGTTCTCTGGACGATGGCCATATTCTTCTTCTGGATGATCTACATCTGGATCTTCATCACCGTCTTCGCCGACATCTTCCGGCGCAACGACATGGGTGGCGGCAAGAAGGCCATGTGGATCATCCTCCTGATCTTCCTCCCGCTGATCGGGCTTCTCGCCTACATGATCGCCCGGCCGAAGATGACCGAACAGGACAAGCAGCTGATGGAAGAAGCCGCGGCGCGTCAACACCGGGCCGCCGGTTACTCGGCCGCCGAGGAGATCGCCAAGGCGCAGGCACTGAAGGATAGCGGTGCCATCACCGACGCGGAGTTCCAGGAACTCAAGCGGAAGGCCATGGTCTAGTCGACGAGCGCTGATCCGAGGGGGAGGCCGCCGTTATGTGTTGTTTGATCGCTCTGATGGGCACCCTGGGCCCGCGTGTAGCATTCATCATTTGGTGGATCGCCGACACCGCGTTCTTCCAGAGGGTGTTCGATACGGCCTTCTGGCCGATAATCGGCGTCATCTTCGCGCCGTGGACGACGCTCTTCTACACCATCGCGTGGTGGGGGAGCACAGCCGCAGGGGCAGCCTGTCCTTCTGGGGCTATATCCTGATCGTCATCGGGATAATGCTCGATATCGCGTCCCACGGTGGCGGCGTGTGGCGCAACCGTAAGAAGGTTCCGGGGATGGCGACCTGAGCCGATCGAGGCAGCTACGATAGGACTGACGCGCGGAGGCCGGCGGCAACGCCGGCCTCCGCGCCGTTCTTGACTCGTCGCAATGGGACCGACCATCTCATACCTGGGGCATGAGACTCTTCTCATCGAACTGGATGGGGTGCGTCTGCTGACCGATCCCGTCCTCAGGTGGCGGGTGCCGTTGTTCACGCGTCACGGCCCCCTCCCAGACCTCGGCGTCACTCGGAGCCTCGACGCGGTCCTCATCTCTCACCTGCATCTCGATCACGTGAACCCTCGGTCCTTGCGCCTGCTGCCCCGCGACGTCCCGCTGCTGGTGCCCCCCGGGGCCCGCGCCATTCTCCGTCCGTACCGCTTCCGCGACGTGCGGGAGCTCGCGCCGGGAGACTCGCTCCAGGTTGGCGGCGTCACCGTCACCGCCACGCCGGCTCACCACACCGGCAAGCGCTATCCGTGGGGCCACATGGCGGGAGCCGTCGGGTACATGATCCGCGGTTCGCTCACCATCTACTTCGCCGGCGACACCGGGCTTTTCGACTCCCTGGCCGATTTGGGGGAGGGGTTGGATGTGGCTTTGCTTCCTATCTGGGGATGGGGCCTCCGATTGCCCGAGGACCACATGTCGCCGGAGACGGCCGCTCAAGCCGTGCAGATCCTGCAGCCCCGGCTTGCCATTCCCATCCATTGGGGCACGCTCCTGCCCCTCGGATTAAGTCGGTTCTACGGCCACTACCTGGTCGACCCGCCCCGAGATTTCGTCACCCACGCCAAGGAGTATGCGCCTGACGTTCCTATCGTGGTGTTGCATCCGGGAGAATCTACTAAACTTGACGAGATGCTGCCTCCGGCGGCCTTCGAGGGACAAACGGGGGAATAGGGCTTGACGACCGACGGCACTCACGAAGAAAGCCCGCGGCCGAGCGACACAATCGCGCAGCCGGCTGACGCTGGTGCTCAAGGGCAGCCCGACGGGACGAGCGGGGTCGGCTCCCTGCTTTCCGTCCCCCACCCCAAAGGCCGCATCGAGAAGATGCCGGTAGTCGGCTTCGTCTGGCGCCTCTACAGAGGCTACAGCCGGCGTCACGGTCCGCTCCTCAGCGCCGGCATCGCCTACTACGCACTCTTCTCCATAGGCCCCCTTCTGCTGCTCACGCTCCAGATCACGGGGAGTCTCTTAGGCGGCGGATCGACTGCGGCAGAAGTCAGGCTGACGGACATGCTGTCCGAGTACGTCGGCGCCGACATGGCCGCCATGCTCAGCTCCCTCGCCACTCACATGACGAGTAGCACGGGCTCCTACACCTTTGCCCTCGTCAGCCTCGGGATCCTCCTGTACGGCGCTACCCGGTTGTTCGTCCGCCTGCAGGTCTCGTTTAACATCATGTGGGACATCAGGGTCGTTTCGAGGGAGTTCTCGTTTCGCAGACTGATGTCCCGGCTTCTGGTGTTCGGGATGATCCTCATTCCCACCGTCCTGCTTGTGGTCTCTCTGGTCCTGGGAACGGCCGTCTCCTGGCTCGAGGATCTCACCGGCCGCTCGGGCATCGTCATAGGCGTCGCTGAGGCCGTGATCCCCTTTCTCGTGAGCTGGCTCGCGCTGGTCACGATCTTCGTCGTCCTGCCGGACATCCACCTGGGGGTGCGGGACTGCTGGTTCACCACCCTGCTGGTCGCCATGGCCTGGGCGGTGGGAACCCGATTCTTCGGCATCTACCTGTCGTGGACCGGCAGCCAGAAATACGCAGGCGCGATCGGCGCCTTGATCGGCGTCATCTTCTGGGTCGACATCATGGCGATCATCACCCTGGTCGGAGTCCGGTTCAACCGGACGATATATCTGTGGAGGGGCAAGGCCATGGTGCCGTACGACTACGCCGCTCCGGTTAGGGAGTTGCCGGACGCGGATGTTGGTGCGAACCCGCCGGATCAGCCGGCGACGCCTTCGGGGACGGCCTCCTAGCGTTGGACCCGTCTTCGACGGCGGCTTGCAACCTGCCGCTCGCTCTTTCATACTGGGGTGCGTCGAGAATAATCGCTCAGTGTGAAAGGAGACGCCGCCCATGAAGAATTGGAGTGGTTGGGCCGCGATCGGGGCCATCTTGATGATGGTCGTCGGAGTATTCCAGATCATCTCCGGGATCTTCGGCCTCGCGAACGACGAGTGGATCCTCCTCGGCTATTCGGGCTATTTCCTGGTCGACGTCACCGGTCTTGCCGTGTGGTATATCGTCATTGGGGTGGTCCTGCTTTTTGGTGGCCTGTACGTAGTGAGAGGCGCGGCTTGGGCGCGCGTCGTCGGCGTGGTAGCCGCTTCTTTGGCCATCATCTCGCAGCTCTTCATGCTCCCCGTCCATCCCATTTGGTCCATTGTTCTTCTCGCGCTCTACGTGCTTGCCTTGATCGGATTCGTCCTCATGGACGGGCCTCTGGAGCCCGCGAGCGACGAACCGGTCGTACTGGCGGAGGAGAAGCCGGTCATGCAGCCCGGAGCGGAGGCGACGTTCGCCCGGCCCGAGGAGTAGAGGCTTCTTTCATTCAGCGACGCTGGTGGCCCGCCGGCCCCTTGGGGGCGGCGGGCCTCTTCTTTCCCGGCAGGGTGCACGGGAACCGACTTGGCGACGCGGGCCGTCGATGGGATAGCACATGGACCACCAGACACCAGCAGCTACGGGGACTAAGCGGATCGCTCTTCTAGGGGCCGGATTCCTCGCTCTCGGCTTGGCGGTGGTCGGTGCGATACTGCCGGTGATGCCGGCGACCCCGTTCATCCTCCTTGCCGCCTACTGTTTCGCTCGTAGCTCAACGCGCTGGCACGGTTGGCTGACGACCAACCGTCTCTTCGGCCGGTATGTGGCTCAGGCCGTGCAGGGGCGCCCTCTGTCCTGGCAGATCAAAGCGGTTATCGTCGCCTCGATGCTGGAGCACTGCGGTAGTATCGGCTGTGTTCCTCGCGCCGAACCTCCCCGTGAGACTGGTCAGCCTCTCCATGGCCGCGGGTATGACGGCTTTTGTGCTCCTGCGTGGTCGGAGACAGCCGAAGCCGGCGGTACCCGCGAGAAGGTCCTCCTCAAGCTAGCTCGAACTCTTCGCTTGCGAACGCTCCTGATTCCGTGGAATATGGAGCCGCACTTATCCTATGTAGGGGAACGCGAAGGAGGGCCGGGAAGATGATGGGGAACATGAGCGGGAACAAGTGGTCGAGTTGGGCCACTCTCGGGTCGATACTGATGATCATCGTCGGGGGCTTCAAGCTGGTCGCCGGGATAATCGGCCTTTTCAAGGATGAGTACCTCGTCCAGGGCACTAACGGCTACTACCTGGTCGACGCCACCGGGCTTGCGGTCTGGTGGCTGATCATCGGCGCCATCCTCCTCTTTGGCGGCATGGCTGCTCTGAACGGAAAGTCCTGGGGATACATTGTAGGCATCATGGCCGCGGCTCTCGCGGCATTTTCCGAGTTCTTCTCGATCCCCTCCACCCCGATCTGGTCGATCATCATGCTGGTCGTGTACGTCTGCGTGCTGACGGCCTTCGTCAGGGTGCCCGCCCGCACCAAATAGCGCCTTGCCGGTGGCCGCCCTCGGGTGACCGAGACCGGCCTATTGCGGGGAGACAAGAACAGCCGCCTGATGGTCCGTTCGGGGCCGTCAGGCGGCTGATTGATGCTGAGCGAACTACTCGGGGCGGGAGCCGCCGGGCGCGCGTGGGCGCGGTGTCAATCCGCCGTCGCGGGCTCCGCCTTACCCTTGCCCTTCTTACCCTTCTTGGCCTTGCCGAGCTCCCTCACCGGTGTGCCCATGAGGTCGGATATCGTCTGCGTGCTCTCGAAGGAGTCGAAGAAGAGCAGCTTCACCGCCAGCATGAGTGGCACCGACATGAGCGCACCCAGCCCGCCCAGCACCCATCCCCAGAAGAAGACGGAAAGGAACACCGTCAGCGTGCTCAAGCCCACGCTCTTTCCCATGATCTTGGGCGAGAAATAGTTGTCGACGATGGTGTTGATCACGATGACGATGATGACCACCAGCGCGGCCCGGCCGAAGCCAAACTCCAGCAGGGTGATGAAGAACACGGGTATGACCGACAACATGAAGCCGATGTTGGGGATGAAGCTGAGCACGAAGAACAACAGTCCCCAGACGAGCGCGAAGTCGACGCCGAAAAGGGCGTAGATGATGGTCACCAACACGGCGACCAGCGCGCTCAGCCACCCCTTGGCGAACAGGAACGTCTTGACCGTGTCGCCGAAATTGGCGAAGGACCGGGCGACCCGCTCGTTCATCCTGATGTCTTCGGTCAGTCTTCTCGGGAGCGCGTAGGCCTCGGCCACCATGAAGACAAGGAGAAGGATCACCCAGAAGATGCTGCCCATGACGTCGACTATGCCGGAGAGAAGCCCCTTGATCGCGTCGACAGCGGTCTCCGGGCTGAGCGAACCGCCGGTCAGGCCGCTGATGTCGATTCCCTTGTCGGCGAACCAAGCGGTCGCATTCGCCTGCATTTCGGCGATGTTCTCCTGATAGACGGGCATTTTTTCGTCCAACTGCGCTACCGCCGAAAGCATGATGAGTATGAACAGCGTCACGGCGGCCACCATGACAACCCCGACGATGGTGACGGCCAGCCAGGGAGCCATTCCCCTACGCCGCATCCAAGCGAGGGCGGGGCTGGCGCCCATGGTGAGGAAGAGGGCAAGCAGCAACGGGTTCAGGATGTCGGCGGCATACTTCATGGCGAAGATGAGGATCGCTGCCAGGGTGAGCGGGAGAAGCAGGCGAACGGGGCCGCTGAGGAGTTCCCGCTTGGTTCCAACTTCCTGTCCCTCCGGCGGGACCGTGCTCATCTGGACGGTCGCCGGTTCGGCGGCCACGTCCTCCGGTTCCAGAGAGGACGCTTCAGCAGATGGGACAACAGATGCTGCATCATCCTGGTTCATGCGGACCTCTATTCCTCCCCATACCCTATGGAACAACAAGATGAGCGGCACAACACTCATCGCCTCAGTCTCCGAGGCGCCCGACCACGCTGAAAGTACCACAAAGGGGCAAGGATGGTGCAGCCCGGTCCGCAGGCGTCTCGAGCAGTCGCGAGCCGTGGCGCGGCGCCTCGGAAGAAGAGAAGAGTTGCACCATCATTGGGCCCTTTCTGGCCCTCTCTGCTACCCTACTTCTCCTCTAGGATTAAGATTCGGACAGAATCGGTATTTCGCGTTTAGGTCGCGTCGGCGCCACGGAGCTTGCTCGGCGACTCCCCGGAGGTGAAAGGAGCGGACAGGTGCCTCGAGAAGACACGAAACCGTCCTCGGCAAACGGCCCTCAGCAGGCGACCAGCCAGCAGCAGGCGGAGCAGACTCTTTCCGCGCTTACCGATCAAGAAAGACTCGTGCTCGACGCTCTCGTGACCTCCGCGGCGGCGAGGACGGCCGCTCAGCTCTCCGCGGCTTCGGGATTGTCGCGCGAGCAGGTCGCGAACGCGCTCGAGAGCCTCCGGGCAAAAGGGCTGGTGACTCAGTTCAATACCCTGATCGAGAGCTACGGGGCCTGCTTCCCGGGCCTCGAACTGCGCTAGTGCATCGAAAAGGAGAAGGGATACCCAATGACACCGAAGAAGCCGAACGCCGAGCAGCAGCGACTTGCTGAGGCCGCCGCAGGCACTCCGTGGCGCACATGGGGCCCCTACCTGAGCGAGCGGCAATGGGGCACGGTACGCGAGGACTACAGCCCTAGCGGAGACGCCTGGAACTACTTCACCCACGATCAGGCCCGCTCTCGCGCCTACCGGTGGGGGGAAGACGGGCTGGCCGGGTTCTCCGACGACAAGCAGCGGCTCTGTTTCGGGCTGGCGCTCTGGAACGGTCAGGACCCGATCATCAAAGAGAGGCTGTTCGGACTCGCCAATTCCGAGGGCAACCACGGGGAGGACGTCAAGGAGTACTACTTCTATCTCGACTCCACGCCGACGCACTCCTACATGAAGTGGCTCTACAAGTATCCACAACAGGCCTACCCGTATGACGACATCGTGGCGACGAACGGCAGCCGTTCGAAGCAGGAACCGGAGTACGAACTGCTCGATACCGGCGTCTTCGCGGAAGATCGCTACTTCGATATCTTCGTCGAGTACGCCAAGGCGGCGCCGGAGGACATACTCATCCGGGTCACGGTGGAGAACAGAGGGCCGGAGGCCGCGACGCTGCACGTCCTGCCGACACTCTGGTTCCGCAACACCTGGAGTTGGGCGGATGGGGGACCTAAGCCGCAGATCCGGGAGATCCCGGCGAGAAAGGGAACGAAGGCCGTCGCCGCCTCGCACGAAGAGCTCGGCGATCGCTGGCTCTACGTCCAGACGGACGGCCCGCTGCTCTTCACCGAAAACGAGACGAACAACGAGCGGCTGTTCGGCACGGCGAACGGCGGACCGTACGTGAAGGACGGCATCAACGAATACCTGATCCACGGCTCGGCGGAGGCGGTGAACCCGGACGGCGTGGGGACCAAGGTCGCGGCCGACCACGTGGTGACCGTGGATCCTGGCGGCACCGCCATTCTTTGCCTTCGGCTCGTGGACTCCGGCCCGGCTGCAGCGGCCGACGTTTTCGCAGGGTTCGACGGCATATTCGAGCAGCGCCGGAACGAGGCAGATGAGTTCTACGGGGGTATCACCCCCTCTTCGGCGACCGAGGACGAAGCCCGGGTGATGCGCCAGGCGCTGGCCGGCATGCTCTGGTCCAAGCAGTACTATCTGTTCGAGGGTGACAAGTGGATCAGAGAACACGGCGGAGACCCCCTGTCGGCCGGGCCGGGGGGCCCCATGCGAAATAGCGAATGGGGCCACATGTTCAACGACGATGTGATCTCCATGCCCGACAAGTGGGAATATCCCTGGTACGCGGCCTGGGATCTGGCTTTTCACGGGATCGCGCTTGCCGCGGTCGACCTCGACTTCGCCCAGCAGCAACTGGAGTTGATGCTCAGGCAGCGGTATCTGCACCCGAACGGTCAGATCCCCGCGTACGAATGGAACTTCAGCGACGTGAACCCGCCCGTGCATCCCTGGGCCACGCTTTTCGTCTACCGGAGCGAGCAGGCAAGGCGGGGCCAGGGCGACGTAGACTTCCTGAAGCGGTCGTTCAACAAGCTGCTTCCGAACTTCAGTTGGTGGGTCAATCGCAAGGACCGTTTTGGAAAGAACGTCTTTGAGGGCGGCTTCCTGGGCCTGGACAATATCGGGGTCTTCGACCGCTCGTCCGCATTGCCGACCGGCGGCTACCTGGAGCAGGCGGACGGTACGGCTTGGATGGCCTTCTTCAGCCAGATGATGTTGGAGATAGCCGTTGAGATAGCGGGCTACGATCCCACGTACGAAGACATCGCAGCCAAGTTCCTCGATCACGTCCTCTGGATATCGTATGCCATGAACAATGTCGGCCCGGACGGCATGTGGGACGAGGAAGACGGCTTTTTCTATGACGTGCTGAGGTTCCCGGATGGGAGTGCGACTCGCCTCAAAGTACGGTCCATGGTGGGCCTGCTACCCCTTGCGGCGACGACCCTTATCGAGCCCTCGGATCGCGAGAAGGTGCCCGGCCTGATGAGACTGGCCGACGAGCGGCGCCGCCGTATGCCGGAGCTGTTCACGCATTTCTACCTCGGACGGCGCTACGCGGACCGGGGCCTCTTTTCGCTGGTTGGACCCGAGCGCCTGCGGCGCATCCTCTTCCGCATGCTCGACGAAAACGAATTCCTCAGCCCCTACGGCCTGCGGGCGCTCTCCCGATATCACCTCGAGCATCCCTACGTATTCTCTGCCGGCGGGGTCGACTATCGGGTCCAATACACGCCGGGCGATTCCGACTCGGGGATGTTCGGGGGTAACTCCAACTGGCGCGGCCCGGTCTGGATGCCGGTCAATGTGATAATCATCCGCGCCCTTCTCAGCGCCTACGGCTTCTACGGTGACGAGTTCAAAGTCGAATGCCCAACCGGCTCGGGACACGAGATGAACCTCTTTGAGGTGGCCAAAGAGATCGCGAACCGCCTCACTCGGGTATTCTTGGTGGACGAAAGCGGGCGGCGGGCGGTGTTCGGAGACAGCGAGAAGTTCCAGACCGATCCTCGCTGGCGGGACAACGTTCTCTTCTACGAGTATTTCCATGGCGACAACGGGGCGGGTGTGGGAGCCAGCCACCAAACGGGTTGGACCGGCTTGGTGGCGAGTCTCATCCAGCTCTTTGGAAGTGTCGATGCCGAGCAGTTCCTCAAAGGGGGGAAGAGGGGAGCTTTCACCCGGCAGTAAGCCGAACTGGAGCAGTGACTACTGGAAGGAGACGGATGTGCGTATCGTAGGGTGTAGTTCTAGGAGCATTTTTCGTGGGCGTCTTGGCGGGTGTCTTCCTGCTGGCCTACCGATCCTCGCAGGAGACTCAGAAGAGCCTTCCTGAGTCCTTCGCGGACGTACCGGCCGAGGCGAAGAAGGTATACGTCGAAGTCCGCACTCGGGCGACTGAGGCCGTCAAGCAGGCACGGGCCTCGATGACGGAGGAAGAAGCGGCCGGACTGGAGTCCGACGCGGCCCAATGGCCCGCGGCCGACTACGTGGAGGGTATCCAGTAGAACGGAGCAGCCCCGATCGCGGGGAAGGCAAGACGAGCAGGTAAGCAGAAGGGCGAGGTCCCGGAAGACCTCGCCCTTCCGTGCTTCGTTCGGTGTTAGGTCAGCTTGGCCTTCTGCCGGGCGAATTCCTCGTCGGTGAGGTGTCCGGCTTCGTGCAGTCGGGCGAGAGTATCGAGTTGCTGAGCGGCGCTCTGCGGTGACGCTCCCTCGGGGATGGCGGTCACTTCATGCGTGTCCTGCTTGGGACGGCGCATAAGGTAGATCACGGTCCCTATGAAGGGGATGATGATCACAAGGACGAACCAGCCGGCCTTCGCGCGGCCGCCAAGGTCGTGTCTGCGGAAGATGTCCCATATAGAGATGGACCACGTGAGAAAAAGCCCTATCCAAATGACCAGTAGAAAGAAGAAGGCCAAGAAACTCAGCCCCGATGTCTCATACATATCTGCTCCTCCCAGATCGCCCGCCGTCGGTTGCCATTTTCACGCATCATACCAATGCGCGGAGAGAACGCAAGGAGGGGTACCAAGTATGCACCTTGCGTCAGTACCTGATAAATGGTAGTAAATGGGTGTTACGCACACACTTGGAGATGAGGGGGCACGCCATGGAGCAAGTTTCTCGGGCATGGGGATGGGCGCTGTTCTTTGGGATCCTGACGTTGGTGTTGGGGATCCTGGTGGTCGTGTGGCCGTCAGAGACTCTGAAGGTCCTCACGATCCTTTTCGCGCTGCAGTTGTTCGTCATGGGCATCTACTCGCTGGTCAAGTCCTTCTCGGCCGCTAACCAGCACAAGGTATGGACGGTCTTCCTCGGCATCTTCGCGATCATCGTCGCCCTGATAATGATCCGCAACGTGGTCGCTACCGTTGCCGTGGTCGGATTCATCATCGGTGTCTACTGGATAATCCACGGCATCATCCAGTTCATCATGTCGGTGGGCGACAAGACCTATCCCTCGCGGGGGTGGACCATCTTCATGTCCATCATCACGGTCATCGCGGGGATCGTTGTGGTCGCCTGGCCGATCAATTCCCTGACGGCCCTTGCCTGGCTGATCGGCATCTGGTTTATCGTGCTCGGCATTCTGGGCATCATCCTCGCGTTTGTGGTACGGAGTGAAGAGAAGAAGGAGCTGAAGGCCGCCTGATCGGGCCGCGAAGTTGAGAGGGGACGACGGTGAGCGACACCACGCAGAGTGACATGGCGCCTGCTGAGGAGACACCGAGCGAGGTCGCCGCGAGCGGCGGCATGGCGAGCGACGCCGTGGTGGGAGACGCAACGGCCGCCGCCGTCGAGACCAAGCCCGAACCCCGGCCGAAGGGACCGGTGTGGAGGCGCACCCTGGCCTGGGTATTCCTGATCATCGGACTCGTCCTGGTACCCCTTGCGGTGACGGGCGGCTGGGTCCGCGGGAACATCTTCAGCACCGATGGGTTTGTCAGCATGGTCGGCCCTCTCGCTTCCGATCCGGCGATCCAGGATCAGGTAGCAAATTCGCTTACCAATCAGATCTTCAACGCGCTCGACCTCGAAGTACGCCTCCAGAACGTGCTCCCCGACAGGCTCGGCTTTCTCGCCGGGCCTGCCGAGGACCGTCTGAAGGCCCGGACTTTGCAGGGAGCGCAGGCCCTCGTCGCCACCGATGAGTTCGCCACCGTCTGGACGAAGGCCATCACAGGGGTCCACGGGGCAGTGGTGGGCTTCTTGAACGGCACCGGCAACGTGTACCTCGGCGACGACGGCACGATCACCCTCGACCTCAGCACTCTATCCACCCGCCTGGTCGACAGGCTTGCGCAGGTGGGCGTCGAGATCTCCGCGGAGGAGCGACCGATACTGGCCACGGGTCAGGTGCCGATCGCGCAGGTGGCGGGGCTCGAGAAGGTCAAGAGTCTTCTCAACCTCGTCAACAAGCTGTTCATCGTGTTGCCAATCCTGGCGGTGCTCCTGCTGGCCGGCTCGGTGGCGATAGCGGTACGGCGGCAGAGGGCGGCCGTCCGGGTCGGCATCGGCCTGATGATAGCCACGGCGCTCTTCGTCATCGGCATCGCCGTCGGACGGACGTTCTTCATGGACGCCATCACCGGCGCGGGCATCTCGAGTGACGCCGGAGGCGCGTTGTGGGGCGCGCTGACGATCGCGCTGCGCGCCACCGCGTGGGGCCTGTTCTTCATCGGCCTGCTCTTGCTCATCCACCCCTACATAGTGCGGGCTTTCCGTGGCGGCACGATGGAGCGGGCTGCCGGCGGGGCGGCGGAGCGCGGGTGGGATACCGGGTCGTTCGGTCGCTTCCTCGCGCGGCACCGCACCATGCTGGCTCTGGGCGTGCTCATCATCGGCTTCTTGGCGCTCGTGCTGTCGGGCGGCCCTCCAGTCTGGGCGATAGTCCTGGTGGCCGTGCTCGTCATCCTTGTGGACGCGCTGATCTTCTTCATCGCGCGGCTTAGCGAGCTGGCCACGAAGTCCCGGGCCGAAGTCATTGATGAGTCAGCCTGAGGCGGAAGGCGATAGCCAATCGCGGCGCCGCCGCCCCGTAGCGGGGCGACTGCGCCGCTCGGACGACGAATACGGTCTGGTGCTCGCAGCGATTCTCGTGACGCTTATCGTCATGGGGATCGTGTCCGGACGGCAGGTTGGGCACTTCGTCATCCCGCTTCTCTTCCTGGGCATCTTCTTCCTCACCATGCTGACCTCCGGGGTGCCCCGGCGCACCATCATAATTCTCACTGTCGTCATCCCGGTCGTCCTCGCGGTGGCCGGGATCGCGAGCCTCTCCCGGTTGGGCTCCATCGTCGGCGCTCTTTCTTCGTTGGTGTCCACCGCTCTGGTTATCGCCTGCGTCTTCTTCATCTTTCGTCGGCTCGCCACGCACGCGAGGATCTCCCGGCAAACGGTTATGGGCTCACTCTGCGTTTACCTTTTCGGCGCCATGTTGTTCGCCATGGTCTACAGGATGATCGCGGAGATCAGTGGGCAGCCGTTCTTTGTGCAGACTGACGCCCCATCATCTCTCGACTACATCTACTTCAGCTTCATCGCCCTGGCGACTGTTGGTTTTGGCGATTTCACACCGGGCACGGATGTGGGGAAGATGGCCGTGGTGGTCGAGGCCATCACCGGGCAGTTGTACCTGGTCGTCGTCGTGGCCCTGTTCGTGAGCAGGATCGGACGCAGGCGCCGCGGCGGTTACACCGGGGAGACTCCGGGCGTAGAGGACACGGAGAGCGAACTACCGAACGAAGAGGCGGATTAATGACTCAATCTCAGGTTGTCGCGGCCCGTCGCTCGCGGGCAGGCGCGCTGTGGAAGCGTGCGCTGCTAGGCGTCGGCCGGCTGATAGGCATCGTGATCGTCCAGGGTGTGGCGCTGTGGGTGGTGGCCAAGATCTTGCCGGGGGTCACCATGACCGGATATGGGACCATAGCGGCCGTCTCTATTGCCATGCTGGTCGCCATGTTCGTGGTGTGGCCTCTCTTCATCCGCTTCTTCTTCAAGTTGGTGATCTGGACGGCAGGCCTCATCACCGTACTTGTCAACGGCTTCATCGTCCAGGTCGTCGCCTGGATCTCTCCGAACCTGGTAGTGGAGAACTTCGGCTGGGCCATCCTCTACGCGTTCATATCGACCATCGTCCTGACCGCACTCCTGGGTTTCATCTCTTTTGAAGATGCGGGGGTCTTCCGGAGGATCGTCCTGCGCCGGCAGAAACGCTTGGTGGACGAGAGCAGCGTCGGCAAGCCGGGCGTGATCTTTCTGGAGATCGACGGTCTCTCTCACGACGCCCTCAAGCGGGCGATGGCCGCCGGCAAAGCGCGGACCATGCGCAAGTGGGTCGAATCGGGTTCCCACGTGCTGGTGCCGTGGGAGACCGACCTCTCCTCCCAGACCAGCGCCTCTCAGGCCGGCATCCTTCACGGCAACAACAGCGATATCCCGGCATTCCGCTGGTTCGACAAGGAACTCGGCCGGGTCGTCGTTTCGAGCAATCTCAAGGTGCTTGGACCGTTCGAGCAGTCTCACTCCGATGGCAACGGTCTTCTCGCGCACGGCGGGACGGCCAGGGCGAGTCTGTTGTCGGGCGACGCGGACGAGGTCATGCTCGTCGCCAGCCGGGTGAGGGAGGAAGAGGGGAGACCTACCGGTCGTTCTTTGCCTCGCCGCTCAACTTCACCCATACCGTGATGCTGTTCTTCTGGGAGATGATCCTGGAGACCGGGGCCAAGTGGTCGCAAAGGATCCGCAAGGAGGAGCCCAGGATCGACCGGCACTTTAAGTACACCGTCATTCGAGCCGGCATGACGGTCGCGCTGCGCGATCTTAGCCTGAGCGGAGTGGTGGGGGACATGGTGCGCGGCGCGCCGTACTGCTACGTCACGCTGGCGGGCTACGACGAGGTGGCCCACCATTCCGGCCTCGATCGGCACGACGCGCTCACGGTGCTGCGAAAGATCGACGTCCGCATGCGCAGCCTGGAGAACCTGGCCAAGATAGCCCCTCGTGACTACCGCTTCGTGGTCCTGTCCGATCACGGCCAGACGATGGGAGCCACCTTCCTCCAACGATACGGCTACGACCTGGAGGAATTGGTCCGCACGTCCGTCTCGCCCGGCACCAGTGTCGGCGGTCCCAGCACGTACGCCGAGACTGGCGACGGGGCAGGGGTGGCCAAAGGACAGAGCGACTGGGAACACGTATCCACGGTCGACGTGGCTGCTCAGGAATCGGGCATGGCCAACGGCCGCATCGGCAGGAGGCTCCGGGCACGCCTTCACGCCGGGGACGCGCCCCCCACGTCGATGACCGACCTGGTAGTGATGGCTTCGGGCAACCTGGGGATCGTGTCGTTCACCGGGCCGAAGCACCGGGTCACCCTCGAAGAGATCGAGCGCGATCAGCCAGACCTCATCGACAAGTTGGTGAGTCACCCCGGAGTGGGGTTCGTCATGGTGGCGACGTCGGCGAATGGGGGCGACACTGTGGTCATCGGCAAGAACGGCCGGCACTACGTCGGCGACGACCGGGTCGAGGGAGAAGATCCGCTGCTTCCCTACGGCGCCAACGCCGCCCGGCATATCAGGCGAACCACCTCCTTTGGCAACTGCCCCGATCTCCTGGTCATGAGCACCTACTGGGTGGACACCAACGAGAACGCGGCCTTCGAAGAGTTGGTCGGCAATCACGGTGGCCTCGGAGGCGAACAGACGCATCCATTCTTGCTGTTCCCGGCCGAATGGGAACTGCACGACAGGGAATTGATCGGGGCAGAGTCGGTCTATCGGAACCTCAAGCACTGGACGACGATGACGGCCTAACTCGCCGCTGGGGGCGAACGAACGGAGGGCGGGATGGCTTCAGACGGACCGGGCCGCTTCTTGGCGGAGGAAAGATTGGTCGTAAGGAGTCCGCGCTCTGCCGGCATCGCGGGTCTGCTGTTCGCCATCTTGTTCTCGGTGAGCGTGGTCATACTCAAGATCTCAGTGACCGACGTCTCCAGAGACGACGGCGGTCTGTGGCTCGCGGAGAAAGCCGGGTGGGTCACCTTCGCGATCGGCCTCATGCCCTTCGCCGGCATTTTCTTTCTTTGGTTCATCGGCGTCGTGCGCGCTCGCCTGGGCCGTCTTGAGGATCAGTTCTTCTCTGCCGTGTTCCTGGGGAGTGGACTGATCTTCCTGGCCATGGTGTTCGTGGCCACGGGTGTCGCCGGCGCGATCGTCACCGGCTACGCGCGGGACCCGAGCGGTTTTCCGGGCAGCAGCACGTACTACTTCGCCCGGGACCTTGTCACCCAGATCTTCGGGATCTATGCACTGCGCATGGCCGCGGTGTTCCTGCTTTCTCAGGCCACTTTGTGGTTGCGGACGAAGGTGATGCCGCGCTGGATGGCACTTATTACCTACCCACTGGCGCTCCTATTGATGGTCGTGTTCACCCGCTCCTTTTGGGTGATCCTCGTGTTCCCTGCGTGGGTCTTCCTCGTGAGTACCTACATAATGGTCGTCAGCTTCCGTCGTCCGAGCGCGGGGGTCGCGGACGGCACAACGCCGCAAGCGCCCGAACCGGCCGGCGAGTGAGTTCATCGGTTGCGAGAAGAGAGGTAGACAGCGGATGAAACTGCCCGGCTTCTTCAAGCGCTTCAAGTTCGACCGCAGGACGGCCCGCCCGGATCTGATGGCAGGCGTCGTTCTCGGGGTGGAGAGCGTGCCCGACGCGCTCGCTTCAGGAGTGCTCGCGGGGGTCAATCCTATCTACGGCCTTTACGCGGTCATGATGGGCACCCCGATAGGGGCGATCTTCTCCGGTTCGGTCTATCTGAGCGTGCAGACCACCAGTGCCATGGCTCTGGTGGTCGCCAGCGTCGCGGCGGTCACCAGTGGCGGCTCCCCCGGCACACTCTTCGCGCTCTCTATCATGACCGGGGTGATCATGCTCGTGGCGGGCTTCCTGAAGGCGGGCCGGCTCCTGCGCTGGGTGCCCAATTCGGAGATGGTGGGCTTCATGACCGGGGTGGCCGCCCTGGTCATTCTGGGCCAATTGGGTGACTTCACCGGATACTCAAGTGAATACAGCAACAAAGTCGCCAAAGCCGTGGACACCCTGTTCAACCTCGACCAGGTCGATCTCCCGACCGTCACGGTGGGGATCAGCACGGTCATCCTCATCCTCACTCTGCAGAAGACCCGCCTCCGCGGATTCGGCCTGGTGGTGGCGATCATCGTGGCCTCGATCCTCCCGTCACTCTTTAGCTGGGATTCGGTGGCAAGGGTCTCGGACATAGCCGAGATCACGGGCGGACTGCCCAGACCGGCTCTGCCGGATTTCTCGCAGTTCTTCCAACTCATCGTGCCGGCGCTCTCCCTGGCGGTCATCGGGCTTGTCCAGGGGGCGGGGGTGAGCCAGGCGTTCGTGAACCCGGATGGGCGCTACCCCAATCCTTCGCGCGACTTCATAGGCCAGGGAGCGGCCAATGTGGCGGCCGGCTTGTTCCAGGGTATGCCGATCGGCGGTTCGGCCTCCGCGACCTCCCTCATCGTGAGCAGCGGAGCCAGGACGCGGCTGGCGAACATCTTTGCCGGTGTGGTGATCGCCATCGTCACGCTGCTCTTCTCCGGAGCGGTGGGCAAGCTCGCCCTCCCTGCCCTTGCCGGCCTGCTGATAGTCATCGGCTTTGGGATCATCAAGCCCGCCAGCATACGGAGCGTGTGGCACACGGGCAACATCCAGCGAATCATCATGGTGATCACCTTTGCCCTGGTTCTGATGATCCCTCTGCAATACGCGGTGCTGGTAGGCGTGGCCCTCTCCATCCTCTTGTTCACCGTGCGCCAATCCCACCGGCTCGCGGTGGTGGAGTGGAAGCTCAAAGAAGGCAGGCTTCCGATCGAGCAAGCCGCGCCGGGCACGATACTCCCGGGGAGCGTCACCGTGCTGGTTCCCTACGGGAGCCTCTTCTACGCCGCGGCTCCGGCCTTTGAAGAGAAACTGCCAAAGACCAACGCGCAGACGAGCCACGCGGTCGTGATCATCAACCTTCATGGCCGCACAGACCTGGGCAGCACCCTCATGCGCACCGTCGACCGGTATGCCGAAGACCTCAAGAAGCACGACAGCCGTCTGATGCTCGCCGAGGTGGATCCCTCGCTCAGAGAACAGTTGGCGCGGTCGGGCATAGTGGATTCGGTCTTACGCAGAAACATCTTCCTGCAGACCGAAGAGGTCGCGGGGTCGCTCTACGAAGCCTACGCCGTCGCCGAGGAATGGGTGTCCCAGAAGGGGTCAGCCGCCGGCGAGCAGCCTGCGCCCGAACGGCGAGCCTAGTCCCTTCTTCGCCGTGCGAGGTGGGCGCGGCGATGCCGTGCCGGGTCTGCGTCAGTGCCGTTGGCTCGAGTTCCGGACTTCCAGGCGCAAAGCCGGCCGCCTTGGAGCCGTACCACGCAGCGACCGGCCCGGCCGAAATACCGTGCAGGATGACGCTCAGAAGGATCGTCCAGCCGGCGGTGGCGGCAAGCAGCGACGTTTCGATGCCGGCCTCGCTGAGTGACTGGAGGGCGAGGATCAGGAAGGCGACGCTGGCCAACCCGCGAGGGCCGAACCAGCCGACGAACAGCACGGTCGACCAGTGCATCTTCTTGCCGAGGAGTGATAGGGCCACCGCCAGCATCCGCACGACGGTCAGGCTCACGAGCGCATAGACGATCGGCTGCCACCCAAGTCCGTCGGCAAGCAGGACCGGCGCGACGGCTGCTCCGAAGATGAACCAGACGGCAAAGGTGAGGACAACGCCCGTCTTCTCCGTGTATCGGACTGTCTCGGTCGCCATCTGATGGTTCACAGCACCGAAGGTGATGCCGCCGACGAAGGCCGCGATGAACCCGTTGCCCTCCAAGGCGAGGGCGCCGCCGTAGGCTAGAAGCGCGAACGAGAGGGCCGCGAATTGGCGCGATGCCCCGGTGGACCACTTCCGGCTCGCGGATAGGCGCATCAGATAGCCGCCGATAGCGCCGACGGCGATCCCGACGCCCACCCCGATGGCCATCTCCTCGATGGCCTTGAAGATGGGACTCCCGGTATGTTCGGCCTCCGCGATCACGATGCCGATGAAGAGCATCACGATGGGAGTCGCTATGCCGTCGTTGAGCCCGCTCTCTACATTGATTCCCCGGCGGACCCTATCGGGCACCCGCGGGTTTCTGAACATTGCCAGCCCAAGGGAGAGGTCGGTCGGGGCGAGGATGGAGGCGAGCAGGGCACAAGTGGCCAGACCGAGCGTGGGCAGGAGAAGCCAGGCCGAAAGCGCGCCGAAAACGACCGCGAGCGGAAGACCGACAAAAAGAAGCAGCAGGAGGAGCGAAGCGTCCCGCCGCAGGGCGCGAAGGTTGATGCTCGAGGCATCCGAGAAGAGCAAGAGAGCCAGGGTCAGCCCGGTGACCACGCGCACGATCTCAGAGCTGATGGTCGGATCGACTACGGATAGGCCTCTCGTACCGAACAGGAAACCGATCACCACGAACGTGATGGGTCCGGTCACCAGGAGATGTTCGACCCTCGCGGCCACCAGGGCGTACAAGGCTATGAGACCGACAAGGACGAGATATCCGGTCACTGCAGCCCCCTCACAGCTGGTCTGGTCATTCCGCGCGCTTAGAGAGACCTTATACCATGCAATACCACGCGCACGGCAGCCCGCCAGGGAGCCTATCGCCTAGAGTCACATGTTCCCTACGGCGCCCGCGGCTGTCGCCGCGTTCGAGCAATCCTCTCAGGCTCCGTGATCCTCTGGGCTCGCTATTGCCGCGCCATGGCGATCTTCATATCGGCTTCCGCATCGGGGATCAGCTCGCCGGACAGATCCAATGTGATCCGCTTGATGGTCCCGGTGAAGCGGAACTCGTCGCTGTACTCCTCCGCAGCCACCGGAGCGCCCCCGTCGTAGCCGCAGGTCAGGCCCTCCGTCCCGAATATGACCAGGATGGAGTGGGGCATGTCGATGCTGGCGACAAGCTTGCGGTCGATGTAGAGCTGGCCTCGGGCCGGCACTCCCAGCCCATTGGCGATGTCGGGCTTGCCGGTCGGCTCGAACTCGTAGCGCAGCTCGACCTCACCCTCCGGGACCGCCGCGTCGGACTTGAGCCAGAACCTGTCGCGGCCAAGCCAGTTGTAGAGGAAGTAGAGCTTCTGGTCCTTGACGAAGAAGGAGTAACCACCGGATCGGCCACCCTGGGCCAGAAGCACTCCCTCCGCCCCGCCCTTCGGGATCACGACGTCGGCGGTCAGACTCCAGGGACGGTTGTAGATCTTCGGACAGGCGGCGAAGGGGACAGACGACCCTCCCGGGTAGTAGACGATCTTGTTCCTTGGCTTGGCGATCGTCGGCCGCTCAACGCTCAGGCGGCTGCGGACGTCGCCGTCAATGGGGAGCACCTGGTACTTGCCCGCTTCAGCCCACCAGCGGCCGATCATCTCGATTAGCTTGTCGCGGTGCTCCGCGGCTAGGTTATGGCACTCGGAGTAGTCCTCTTCCACGCGGTAAAGCTCCCAGTCGTGGGTCTCGATGTCCACCAGCACCTCGTTGGGGATGGGAGAGCCGAACTGGCGGCCCTTCGTGGCAGCCTCGGTGAAGCTCCGGCCCGGCCACGGGCAGACCGCCCGCCAGCCGTCGTGGTAGATGGAGCGGTGACCGAACATCTCGAAGTACTGGGTGTGGTGATTGCTGACGGCGGCAGCGTCGCCAAAGGTATGAGCGAAGCTGATCCCGTCGATGGGAGCCTGGGCGACGCCGCGGATGCTTTCCGGAGCCTCGGTGCCGAGTGCTTCCAAGACCGTCGGGACAAAGTCGATGATGTGCCCATACTGCATCCGTATCTCGCCGCGAGCTTCGATGCCCTTGGGCCATGACACGATGCAGGGGTCGGTGGTGCCGCCGCGGTAGGTCTCGCGCTTCCAGCGGCGGAAGGGCGTATTGCCCGCGTTGGTCCAGCCCCAGGCATAGTGGTTGAGAGTCTCCACGCCGCCCAGCTTGTCGATCATCGCGAGGTTGTCTTCCAGGGTTTCCTTGGCATTGTTGAAGAAGAACATCTCGTTGAGCGAACCGACCGGTCCGCCCTCGGAGCTGGCGCCGTTGTCGGAGACGAGCATGATCAGCGTGTTGTCCAGCTCGCCGATCTCCTTCAGAAACTCCAGGATCCGCCCGAAGTGATAGTCGGTGAAGGTCATGAAGCCGGCGTAGACCTCCATCATGCGGGCAAAGAGCCGCCGGGCGTCGGCCGGCAGCGTGTCCCAAGCCGGCACGTCGGGGTCGTGCGCCGACAGTTCGGTGCCCGTCGGGATGATGCCCATGTCGAGCTGGCGCTGGTGGACGACCTCGCGGTATTTGTCCCAGCCCATGTCGAACTTGCCCTTGTACCTGTCCGCCCACTCCTTGGGCACGTGGTGCGGCGCATGCCCTGCACCGGTGGCGTAGTAGAGGAAGAACGGCTTGTGCGGTGCATTGACGTGTGCGTCCTGGATGAACTCGATGGCCTTATCGGCCAGGTCGATGCTCAGGTGGTAGCCCTCCGCCGGCGACTTGGGCTGCTCGACTTCATGGTTGTCGTAGGTGAGTTCCGGATACCACTGGTTGGTCTCGCCGCCCATGAAACCGTAGTAGCGCTCAAAACCGCGGCCCAGGGGCCAGCGGTCGTAGGGCCCGGCCGGCGTCATGTGCTCGGGGGGCGTGAGGTGCCATTTGCCGACGCAGAAGGTGTTGTAGCCCTTGGGCGCCAGCATCTCACTGAGCATGCCCTTGTCGAAGGGCAGGATGCCGTTGTAGCCGGGGTAGCCGGTGGAGGTCTCGGTGATGGAAGCCAGCCCGATGGAGTGGTGATTGCGCCCGGTGAGGATGCAGCCGCGCGAGGGCGAGCAGAGCGCCGTGGTGTGCATGTTGGTGTAACGCAGGCCGTTGGCGGCCAGGCTGTCGATGACGGGCGTCTCCACCAGCCCGCCGAAGCACGACAGCTGCCCGTAGCCTACGTCGTCCAGCACGAAGAAGAGCACGTTGGGCGCGCCCTCCGGCGGGCGCGGTGGCTCCGGCCAAGCCGGCGACGACTCCTCGGTAGTGCGTCCGATGACGCCGGTGAAGGGGGTACCATCCCTATATGTCTTGATTGCCACGAGGTCTCCTTTTAATCCCGGCCTGCCGTTGCGGCGGACTCTGTCTGCCAAGGCCAATGGTTCCCATTTGCTGTGACTCTTCATACCACTATAGGGGATTACCTGAGGCGCGGGAACCACCAGAGTGGGCTAGTGACGGCGCAGTCCGCGGGCGATCGCCCGGCTACAACACCCGGGCTCAGCTCCCGTGGCACCTCTTGTACTTCTGGCCGCTCCCGCAGGGGCAGAGGTCGTTGCGCCCCGTCCGCGCAAACGCCGCGGCGAGCTGCCGGTCTTCCTCGGCAAGCACTGCCATGACCCCATCGGCCGGCAAACCGCGCCTGAGGAGGTCGGCCATGATCTGCATGGGATGTTCGGTGTGCTCGAAGAACTCCTGCAGCCCTTCGCAGAGCCAGTTGAGGCCTTGTTCGCCCTCGGGCGTGGTCAGCACCCGGTTCTTGGGGCACTCTCCATTGCAGGTGAACAGCCAGCGGCACTCCCGGCACTGCCCAGGCAGTGTGTCGGCCTTCGCCGCGCCGAAAGCCCGCTGCCTCTCCGAGCCCACCAGGTCCCCAAGGGGCGTTTCCAGGATGTTGCCCAGCAGGTAGGCCGGCTCCACGTAGTGGTCGCAGGAATAGACGTCGCCGGTATGCTCGATGGCCACCCCTTCGCCGCACGTGGGGCTGAGGACGCATACGCTCGAATAGCCGCGCACATAGGAGGCCAAGACCCCGTCGAAGAACAGAACGAACGTCTTGCCCACGTCCCGGCGGACCCACTCGTCGAAGATCTCGATCAGGAAACGCCCGTACTCAGCCCCGTCGGCCGAGCGGTCGGTGATAGACGTCCCCTCTTGATCGCCGGTCTCGTTGTCGCGCTCCACGATGGGGATGAACTGGAGGTAGTGGGCGTCCAAGTCATCCCGGAAGAAACGGTAGACCTCGAGAGGATGCCGGCTATTCGTGGCGTTCACCGTGCAGAGGATGTTGAACTCGACCTGGTGCCTTTGGAGCAAGCGGACCGCTGCGACCACCTTGTCGAAGACGGAGCCGCCGCGCCTGTCGCGCCGGTAGGCGTCGTGCAGGTCTCGGGGTCCATCAAGGCTCAGCCCGACCAGGAACTTCTCGTCGTGCAGGAACTCGCACCACTCGTCGTCGAGAAGGACTCCGTTGGTCTGAAAGGTGTTCTCCACCGTCACGCCGGGCGGTGCGTACTTCTTCTCCAGTTCCACGGCCCTGCGGAAGAAGTCGAGACCCATGAGCGTCGGCTCCCCACCCTGCCAGGCGACGGTCACCTCCGGGACCTGGTGCGCCTCGATGGTCTGCCGGATGTAGGCCTCGAGCACCTCGTCGGACATCCGGAAGGTGCTGCCCGGATACAGGCGCTCCTTCTTCAGAAAGAAGCAGTAGGCGCAGTCGAGGTTGCAGCGCGCGCCGGTGGGCTTGGCCATGGTATGAAAGGCGCGGGGAATCACCAGTCGATTCTACCTGTTGTCGCCACGATGCGGCGCGCTCGCCCTGGAGGGCCGCGCCGGCCCTACACCGGGTGGTCCTGCGTTCCCAGCGTCCTGCGCAGAGCCTCGAGTTCGGCGCGGATAGCCCGCAACTCGTCGTGGAGCTCAGGGGATGACTCAGCGGACAACCCGGCCGGCGACCCGGCGAACGACTCGACGGACGAATCGATGGATGTCTCTGTCACGTCCTCGGCGGGCGCCGGCTCCGAGGGGGCGACCAGGAAGCTCGCCAGGATGCTGGCCAGGGCCCCGATGATGCCCACGCCTGAGAACATCACGAACATCGCGGTGATACGGCCGCCGGCCGTCATTGGGAACCTATCGCCGTAGCCGACCGTGGTCAGTGTAACGATGGCCCACCACAAGGCGTCGCCCCCGGTGACGATGTTGGCTCCCTCTCTACCGCTCTCGAAGGCCAACACGACGATGCTTGCCACCACGAGGACGACAGCAGCAGCCATTATGGTGATAAAGGCGGCGTATTGCCCCCGGTGGGCGAGCACGTCGGCTATGATCTCCTTCTTCTTCTGGCCACTCAGAAGGCGCATGACCCGCGCCAAGCGGCTGAGCCTTGCCAGCCTGAGGAGCCCTCCAAACGGGACGAGCCCAAAACTGGGGATGGAGCCGAGTAGGTCGAGCCAGCCCCGCTCGCCGATGAAGTACCGCCGCTTGGTTGACGCGCGCTTCAACCGGAGGCCGAAATCGGCGAGAAAGACGAAACAGATGACGTTGTCGTAGATCGTCAGGAGGTTGTGGGTGGCCTCGGACAACGGCAGCACAAGCATGACCATGATGGCGAGCGAGAGCAGGGTGAGAACGAGAATGAACATCTCGTAGGCGTTGCTGAACTCCGCGCTCTTCGTCGCACCGTCGCTCATCGTCTGGCTCCCATCCGACGCAGTCCGTGTCCCTGAGGGAGAATATCAAAACACCCGATGGGGTCGAAGGAGGGGAGCCATCGACAGGGCCGTGAAGCAGGCTCCCGCCGGGTGATAGTGTTGTCCCTGGCGGTGAAGCACCGGGAGATCGGGTGAGAGGACGAGAATGAGCCAACCTATTGACCACCTCCCACTGTGGGTAGTCTATCCCCTGATCGTGTTGCTCCTGCTCGGGGCGGTGGAGTGGGGCTACCGGTACGGCAAAGCAAGGCGCCGGGCGGTTGCCGAGGGATCCGACGAGGGACTGGGTGCGATCGCCGGAGCCACTCTCGCGATGCTGGCTTTCTTGCTGGCGTTCGTCATCGGCTTCGGCATGAACCTCAACGGCGACCGCCGAACTCTGGTCATCGACGAAGCCAACGCCATTCGCAGCACGTACCTGCGAGCCGGTTACCTTGTGGATCCCTACCGGACCGACTCGCGAAATCTGCTGAGCGCGTACCTCGATCAGCGGGTGATCGCGGTAGAGCCGGGGAAGGTGCAGCAGGCAAAGATCCGCTCGGAAGAGATACAGGCAGAGTTGTGGACGATCGCGGACAGGTACGTGCTTGACGTCGACAAGTCAGACACCGTCAGCGCGTACGTCGATTCGCTGAACCAGGTCATCACCCTGCATAACGAACGAGTGGTCAAGGGCCTGCAGGCACGCATGCCGCCAACCATCGTGTGGGCGATGTGTGCGATCAGTCTTGTCGCCATGTTCCTGGCCGGCATGCAAAGCGGGTATGCACCGCACCGCAGCATCGCGGCCCTCGTCCTGATGGTAGTGGTGTTCTCGGCCGTCCTGTACTTGGTCATTGATATCGATCGTCCTCAAGAGGGTCTGATAAGGATCTCCCAACAACCGTTGATCGACCTCCAGAGCGTGCTGGGCACCTTGCCCTGATGGCTCGCTGCACCATCATTGGCCCCAAAGGGTGGTTTCAGCGCCGGCGATTCTAGTTATAGTGTCAGAGAGACAATATCTACAGGCAGGATTTCCTATAGGGGGAGAGGAGCGCGGGAGGCACTATGGATTTCTGGGACGTGTTCTGGTCCATGTTTGTGTTCTTCATGTGGTTCTTGTACATCTGGATCTTCATCACGATTTTTGTCGATATCTTCCGCAGGCACGATATGGGTGGCGGCGCGAAGGCAGGCTGGATCATTCTGCTCATCTTCCTGCCACTTCTCGGCATGTTGATCTACATGATCAAGCGGCCGAAAGCCCTGCCGCAGGACAAGGAGATGATGGAGCAGATGCAGGCGAAACAGCATCGTGCCGCCGGGTACTCCGCGGCCGAGGAGATCGCCAAAGCTCAGGCCCTGAAAGACAGTGGCGCGATCACCGAGGAGGAGTTTCAGGGGCTCAAGGCTAAGGCGATGGCCTAGGGCCCCAGCCTCACCTGCACTTGGATCGCGGGCGGGTCGGCCTTGGGCCGACCCGCCCTTTTTGTGCGGTCACGCGCGGCGTTCACGCCGCCGGTGTCCGTGCCCTACTATGGGACCAGGGCGAGAAGCAGGCCAGGGGAGTCCGAGTTCGGGGGTGATTGCTATGGCAAGACGCGTCCAGATCCTCGTCTTCGTGGTGGTCGCGTGCGTCGCGTTCCTCATCATCGCGTCGACCGCGTTCGCTCACGTCCCTCGGTTTGACGCAGGGGGCACCAGCCTTGAGACGGCGACGCCCATCGACGAGCCCGCCACGTCCTGGGTGTATTACGGGACCATCGGCGCGGGCGAGGTGCGGTACTACCGTCTCGAACTGAGTGCGGGCGACCGGCTGTACGTGCAGCTTCTCACCCCTCGGGAGGCCCCCTTTCCCGCTCTGGGGATAATCGTCGAGCCGGGGCCAGGCGTTCCCGCCGAGAATCTCGGGCCCGGTGCGGGTGTTACCACCGAGAATTTCGAGCCCGACGAGGCTGAGTACGAGCCCTTCACACCGGGGGCGTACTGGTATCCGGCGACAGTGGACACGACCGTCTCGTTGGACGGTATCTACTATGTGGGCATCTGGGGCGAGAGTTACACGGGGCCCTATGCGGTCGCGGTGGGCTACGAAGAGAAGTACACGGTTGCCGCCTGGATCCGGCTGCCCGCCGACCTGCTCACCATCTACGCGTGGGACGGAGGGTGGCCGAGTGCCCTCTGGCCTGGCGTCGCCGTGCTCATCGTCGGCGCGGCCCTGCTGGTATGGCGGGCACGCGCCCGCCGGACGGGCCGGGGCTTGTCCGGTTGGCTGGCGATGGTGGCGGGGATCTTCTGTCTGACCACATCCGCCACAGTTCTTGTCCAGATGCTTCGGGCCGCGGGCCGCAGCGGGTTCGATCCGACGATGGCCATCACTGCGTTCTTCATCATCGGTCCGGCCGTGATCGGCGGGCTCCTGCTGTGGCTCGGCTGGCGGGCGGGCGCTCCGGGCATTGGAGCCAGGCTCGCGATGCTCGTCCTCGGACTGGCCGGTTTCGGACTGCTTGCAGGGTATTTCATAGGTCCGGTCCTCGCCATCGCAGCCGCGGCAGCTCCTCCGTATAGAGGCACAGAGCGAGCGGAGTCGGAGAGGCCTGGGCCGGAGGGGTCCGAGCCCGATAGGATGGAGCCGGAAGAGCCTTAGGTCGGCTTCGCCGGTTCCGCTGCCGTCGTGCCGAGAGGAGCACCCATCAGATCGTCGCGTCGCTTGCCTCTGGTCGCGCTGGGCCTGCTCCCCCTCATCTGGGGGTTCGCCTGGGTACCTCTCAAGACCGGTGTCGAGTACTGCCCCCCTTTCACGTTTGCCGCTCTGCGGAGCCTTCCGGGCGGCATCCTACTGCTCGTACTCGCGGCGGCGCTCCGGCACCCGGTAGGGCTCAAAGCGGCCAGATACACCATCCCTCTGGGCGTGCTCCAGACGAGCGGCTTCATAGGCCTCACCATCGCCGCACTGGTAGCGGGCGGAGCCGGCCGGACCGCGATCCTCGCGAACACGTGGCAATTCTGGATCTTGCTGATGGCTTGGCCTATCCTCGACGAGAAACTGCATGGGGCGCAGTGGCTCTCAGTCTCCCTCGCGCTCGTCGGCCTCATCCTGATCGTCGAGCCCTGGAACCTGCACGGCATCACAAGTAGCCTGCTGGCTCTCGCCGGAGCGGTGTGCTGGGCGGCCGGCGCCATCGTGGCCAAGCTCCTCCGGCGCCGGCATGAGGTCGACCTTCTGGCGCTGACCGGCTGGCAGACGCTGTTCGGCTCGATCCTGCTAGTGTTCCTGGCCGTCTTCGTGGAGGGGGAATCGCCGGAGTGGTCGAGCGCGTTCATCTGGTCGCTCCTCTATACCCTGTTGATGGGCACGTGCTTCGCATCGTTCCTCTGGCTCTACGTGCTGCGGGAGATGCCGGCCGGGATCGCCGGGCTGGGTACCATGGCTACGCCCGTCGTAGGCCTGCTCTTCTCCTGGGCCCTTCTTGGCGAGCAGCCGACCTCGCTTGAGATCGTCGGGATGGTCGCGATCCTCGCCGGTTCGGCGATCCTGTTCGCTCGAGGGATGAAAGGCGATGAGCTGGTGCCTGCTGGGCCGACGGCGCCGGCTTCCACGCCCGATCCTTGACACGTGAAGGTAGTACGTGTATCGAGTGTCGCGGTCTGAGCTTGGGGCAAGATGATATTCTTCAGTAGTTCATCGCTAGGGCGCAAGGGACCAGACCCCTGGGGACCGGGTTGGCCATCTCCTTCACCTAGCCCGCGCCGAAATGTAAGCAAAGTCTCCCGTTGATGCCGCGCCAATCACCCTCGTCTGGAGACTGAATGCTTCTTTACCTGGTGAACCCGGCCAACCCGCTTGTCAGCATGTCGCTGAGCAGGGGTAGCTATTGGAACCGCTTCCGCCTCTGGAAGCCACTCGGTCTTCTTGTTCTCGCCGGTCTCACTCCCTCCGACTGGGAGATCTCGATCCTTGACGAAAACGTCGGTCCTGTCGACTACGATTCCCTGCCGAGACCGGACCTTGTCGGCATCACCGCCTTCACCTCGCAAGCGCCGCGAGCCTACGAAGTAGCCGGCCATTTTCGAGGTCGGGGCATCCCGGTGGTGATGGGCGGCATCCATGCGACCATGCGTCTCGAGGAGGCGAGTCGCCATGTCGACTCGGTGGTCACCGGCGAGGCCGAACCGGTATGGGGACAAGTGCTCGAAGATGTGCAGACGGGCGGTCTGAGAGCCCGCTACGATGGCGGCCTCGCGACCATGGACCAGATCGTTCCGGCCCGCCACGATCTCCTTCCGCGGGAATACGGCTTCGGCTCCATTCAGACCACCCGGGGCTGCTCGCTCAACTGCGGCTTCTGCAGCGTCACCCAGTTCAACGGCGCGCGCTATAGGCAGAGGCCGGTGGCCGAAGTCGTAGAGGAGTTCAAGTCCATACCGGAGCATCGCGTGCTGATCGTGGACGACAACTTGATCGGCCGCAAACCGCAGCATATCGAGCGCGCAAAGGAACTGTTCCGAGCACTGGCTGAGGCCGATACGGGCAAGATCTGGATCGGTCAGACCACGGTGAACATCGCCGACGACGAGGAGTTGCTCGATCTGGCCAAGAAGGCCGGCTGCGCGGGGCTCTTTATCGGGTTCGAATCGGTGACGCCCGAGGGGCTGCCCGAGCTGGGCAAGAAGTCGGCCATGCTCTCGGGGCGCGATATTCCGGCCTCGATCGAGCGGATGCATCGCCACAAGATCCTGGTGGTCGGCTCGTTCATCATGGGGCTAGACTCGGACCGTCCCGGAATAGGGAAGCTGATCGCTGAGGAAGCGACCAGGTACGGGGTGGACAACATCAACGTGCTCTTCCTCACCCCGCTACCCGGAACCCGCCTCTGGGACGAAATGTCCGCGGACGGAAGGATCGCCAAGACCGACTTCCCCGAGGACTGGAAGTACTACACCCTCAATTACCCGGTGGCTCGCTACAAACACCTGAGCGTGGGGCAGATCGTCCACGAGATGACCGAGTGCAACGCCACGTTCTATTCGCCGGCGAACATCCTGTCGCGGTTCAGCGGGAACCTTCTGGCGGGACGCAATTCGGTGTACGGCATGCTGAGCAACGTCACTTCCCGCAGGAACTCGAGGCGGTTTGCACAGATCCACGCCGCGATGTGGCCGGCAGAGGTCGGCGCCGATGGGGCCCCGGGCTTCGAAGGACGCAACCAGGATATGGTCGACATATGGGAGATCGCGGGTCTGCGACTGCGGCAGATAGCCGCCGCCTGCAAGACGCCGGCGGTCTGGTTGTTCCGTCAATTGTAGGATTTCGGCTGCTCTGGACCCCGGATCCAAGGAGGGACGATGACGACAGGCGCGGCGCCAGAGGCTGGGCGAGCGAAGCCGCTCGAGGCCGTCCCTCACGTGGAGCTCGACAGATACCTGGGGACCTGGTACGAGATCGCCACCATCCCGCAGCGCTTTCAAAAGGGGTGCGTGGGAGTGACCGCCGAGTACTCGCTCCGCAAGGACGGGGACGTCCAGGTGGTCAACACCTGCCATGAGGGAACGCTGGATGGGAACGTCAAGCGGGTGACCGGCAAGGCCTGGGTGGTCGACAAGAAGACCGGCGCCAAGCTCAGGGTCCGCTTCTTCTGGCCCTTCTCGGGCTCCTACTGGGTCATCGGGCTTGCCCCCGACTACACATGGGCGGTGGTCGGCCATCCCAACCGGAAGTATCTCTGGATCCTGTGCCGGTCTCCGCAGATGGATGCCGCGCTCTACCAGGAACTTCTCACGCTCATCGCCGGCCAGGGCTACGACCTGACCAAGATCGAGAAGACCGTCCAGCCCGGCGACGAACAACCGGCGGGTTGATCGCCCCCGCGCGCCCGATTTCCTGTCCGCTGCACGGCGCCCGCGGTACGGCGTCCCCTAGCCCAAGCCTTCGGCAAAGTCCTCCGAGAGGATTGCGCGGGACATGAAGCCGCCGGACAGGTTTCGGGCTTTGAACCCGTTCTGCAGCAGGATGCGGGTCGCGTAGTACGCGCGCTGGCCCGAGCGGCAGATGACCAGGATGTCGCGGTCTCGCGGCAGCTCGCCCAGCCGGGCGCGAAGTTGACCGAGGGGGATGTTGACCGCGTCCGGCGCCTGTTCGACCGCCAGCTCCGCCGGCTCGCGCACATCGAGGAGGAACGCGCCGTCGGTGGAATCCCAGTGGCTCAGCGGCATGTCGCCTCTGAGCACGTCGGCTGCGACCATTCCCGCGAAGTTGACCGGGTCTTTCGCGCTTCCGAACGGAGGCGCATAACAGAGCTCGGCTTCTTCCAGGTCGTAGATCGTCGCGCCTTTCTGGAGTGCCATCGCGAGTACGTCTATGCGCTTCTCTACTCCATCCTCACCGAGCGCCTGCGCTCCCAGCAGACGGCCGTCGGATTTGCGGAAGATGACCTTCATGGCGATGGATTTGGCGCCGGGGTAATAGCCCGCGTGCGAGTTCGGGTAGATGTAGATCTTCTCGTAGTCGGTGTCGCCGAGCCGCTTCAGCGTCTTCTCGCAGACGCCGGTCCAGGCTATGGTCGCGCCGAAAAGTCCGATGACCGAGGTGCCTTGGGTGCCGCGGTACCGGGAGTCGCGCCCGGCGATGACATCCGCCGCGATGCGGCCCTGCCGGTTGGCCGGGCCCGCCAGCGCTATGAGGCTCCACTCGCCGGTTACGAAGTCCTTGACCTCGACCACGTCGCCGACAGCAAAGATGTCCGGATCGCTCGTGCGCATGTGTTCGTCTACGCGGATCCCGCCGCGTTCGCCGATCTCCAGCCCGGCCATCTTCGCCAGACTGGTATCCGGCCGCACGCCGAGGGCGAGGATCACGACGTCGGCGGGATGGCTCTGGCCGGATCTTGTGTCTACCGCGAGGGCTCCGTTGTCGATCTGTCTGAAACCGGCCACCCCGTCGCTCAGCGCCAGGCGGACGCCGTGCGCTTTGAGGTGGGCCTCGACGACGCGGGCGTTTTCCGGGTCGACGGGGGGAGGACGTGATCGAGCATCTCGACGAGCGTCACCTCGAAGCCGCGGTGCACCAGGTTCTCCGCCGTCTCCAGGCCGATGAAGCCGCCTCCGACCACCACCGCTCGGGTCTTCGGGCGCTTCGTCTGGTATCCGGAATACGCGTTGATGCCGGCGAGGAAGCCGCTGCCCCTTTCGAGCCACTCGCGGACGTGTCTGGCGTCCGGCACGGTCCGCAGCTGGAAGATCCCGGGCAGGTCGATCCCCGGAAGCGGCGGACGGACCGAAGTCGCCCCGGGGGACAGCACGAGCTTGTCGTACGATTCGGTCGTCACCTCGCCGGTCTCGAGATCCTTGAGGTCCACGGTCTTCTTGTCCCGCGAGATCCCGATCGCCTCGCAACTCGTCCGGGCGTCGATCCCGAAGGTGGTGCGGAAGGTCGCCGCGTTGGCCACCAAGAGCTTGCCCTCCTCGGGGATAACGCCGCCCACATGATAGGGCAGCCCGCAGTTGGCGTAGGAGACATACGGCCCGCGCTCGACCATGAGGATCTCAGCGGTTTCGTCCAACCGCCTAAGCCGCGCTGCGCACGACGCGCCGCCGGCCACTCCACCAACGATGATGACCTTCATCTCACATCCTCACTTTCGGGTTCACTAAACGGGACGGACGAGTGCCCGAGCGGGGGCGCCGTCGCCTTCCGCGATCTTCAGGGGCAGGCAAATGAGATCCACAGCGCCAGGTGGGACCCCGTTCAGGCAGAGTCCTTCGATGATCCAGATACCCGCCTGCAGTAGAGCCTGGTGAGTCTCTACACCGTCCGCATGAAAGCCGCCGACCGAGAGGTAGTCTATCCCGACCAGCGACACGTGTCGCTCGACCAGATAACGGGCCGCCGGGGCCGAGAGATACACGAAATCCTCGGCGAAGGCATCGGTCTCCCAGCTTCGATCGGAGTTGCGAGTCTTGAAGAGAATGCGCTCGCGGGGCTGTAGGTGGTGCGGCTCCAGCTCGTCGAGCGTGATCGATTCGGGATCTTCGATGGCAATGACCCGGGCCGGGCCGATGGCGGCGTCGATGGGCATCGAGTCGATGCCTGTGCCGCCGGCCACGAAGTGCGCCGGCGCGTCCATGTGGGTGCCCGAGTGCGCACCCAACTCGAGGTACGACACCGTGCAGGGGTCGCCGCGCTCCAGGCTGAGCGCATGGCTGATGCGGACGGACGGATCGCCCGGCCACGTGACCATGCCGGTCCTCAGGGTCACCGAAACGTCGATCCACGGCGACTCCATCATGCCCCCGCTCTCCAGCATCTCAGCCGATGGTGACGACATTCTTGATCCCGCCCGGCGCAAGGATGGCGTCGCGGGCGTCGTCAAGTGGCGTACGGGCGGTGATCAGAGCGCGAACGGCCTCGGGGAAGCTCTGCATGAACCACCCCAGATCGTCCACCGCTTCCTCGAAAGAGGCGCGTCCCGCGTTGACGGTGCCGCAGATCACGTGGTTGTCCAGCACCATATTCCGCATGATCCGCCTCGCATCGATCGCGATCGGTTCCCCCATGGCCGGCACGCCGGTGGACATGAAGATGCCGTTGACGCCGAGCACGCTCAGCGCGCCGAAGAAGACGCTCGCAACGCCCGTGGCTTCGTACATGAGGCTGATGTTGCCTACTATCTTTGCCAGGTCTGTCGGCTGATGCTCGTCCGCGGAGATGAACCGGGCTCCGATCGCCGTCACGATCTTCACGTTCGGGCTGTCGGCATCGCCCCTGGAGTACACCCAGGTGTTGAATCCGCCCCTCAGCAGCTTCATCGCGCCCAGTAAGCCGATAGGGCCGGCCCCCAGAACCACGGCGTTGAGGTTGCTGGGATCGTTCTTGAGATCGCCAGGCAGCCGCTGCGTCAGCACGCGCACCTGTTCCGCGGCCTTCTCCGCCACCGTAAGCGGTTCTATGAGGACGGCCACGTCGCGCAACTCCCTAGGTACCTTCACGACATACTGCTCGTCGTCGACGACGAACTCGGTCATATACCCGTGGATCCCCTTGATGCCCCGCTCGGTGAAATCGCCGGTGATGCAGAAATCCTGCCGGCCGTGGCGGCACGGGGTGCAGCGTTCGTGCGGGCAGGGGCGCCGCACCGTCAAGACAGCGAGGTCGCCGGGCGCCAAGTCCGCGACCCCGCTTCCCACTTGGGTGACTTCACCAAGCGCCTCATGGCCGATGATCAGGTAGGGGGAGTCGGCCGGCGGCATTCCGTACTCGAAGGACGCGATCTCTCGGTCGGTGCCACAGATGCCGGCTTCGAGAATGCGCAGTTTGACGTCGCTTGGCCGCTGGATCGCCGGCTCGGGGTGATCCACCAGCCGGGTCTCGCGAGTTGAAGGAAACACGGCGAGTGCTTTCACGATTTCTTTCTCCCTGCTGGTTGGCTTTTACGCGCCCGCCGTACTCGTCACGGACGAATCCCATCGGCACCACGCCACCTTGCTGGTCACCGTTAGCGTATTATAGGACTCAACCTAGTACCTTGGCGACGAAAGCCGTCTCCCCAAACGCTAGAGGCAGTAACAACGTGTACCGGAAGGGTTATTTGGGAACCCTCCTTATCCCAACCGAAGGAGTAAGACAATGTTCGATCTTCCACTGGAGTACGCCCTGATCGAGTTCGAGGACGCCAAGTTATCGGGCAAGATCATTCCCGAACTCCTTGATCTGGCCGCGCGCGGAATCGTGCGGTTTGTGGACGTCGTCTTCATCGAAAAGCAGGAGGACGGCAGCACGCGCACTCTCGAACTCAACGATCTCGATCCCGAGACCTATGAGATGTTCGTCCCCCTGGGCGAGCACGTTTCCAGCTTTTTCACCAACGACGACCTGCAGATCGCGGCGAGCAAGCTCCCCAATAAGTCGGCGGCGATGCTCTTCTTGTGGGAAAACCTGTGGGTCGCCGATCTTCGCAAAGCCATCGTGGATGCCGGTGGCCGGCTGGTAGAGCGCGTGCAGATCGCTCCTGAGGTACTCGAGCAGTTCGAGCAGGAACTCGCCGCCGAATAGCGCGAGACTCCGAAGCTCACCGTCCGTCAAGTCATTTCTACAGAGGAGGCAGCATCATGGCACCTAGAATAGGACCGAATCCCCCGGGACCTGTCGGCGGCGTTGGTCGCGGACCGAATCCGCCCGGCCCCATCGGCGGGGTCGGCGGCGGGATCAACCCTCCCGGCCCGGTCGGCGGGGTCGGCGGCGGGATCAATCCCCCGGGACCTGTCGGCGGGGTCGGCCGCGGACCGAATCCCCCGGGACCTGTCGGCGGGGTCGGCGTTGGACGCCGCAACGGCGTCGGGCTGATGCGATAGCCGGCACGGCAACGTCGGTGTTGGCGAGCGGATTGCCCGCTATCGCCGTGATTGATAGTGGCGAGTTTGCGGTACATGATCAACGAGGCTTCAAGCGAACTGGTACAGATACAGGAGGAACACATGGCTATCGGTCCCGTACAGCTGCTGGTGATCGGATTCGAATCCCCGGAATTCAGAGGCGAGGCCCTCGACGAGCTTGCCCGGCTCCGGGAAAGCAACGCGGTCAGGATCATTGACGCGCTTACGCTTTACAAAGACCCCGAAGGCGTCATGAACGTGATCCGCCTGAGCAACTTGAGCCAAGACGAGTCCATCGAGTTCGGCGCCAAAGTGGGCGCGCTCATCGGCCTCGGCGTGGCCGGCGAGGAAGGATTCGTCCTCGGGGCCGAGCTAGGTGCTCTGGCCGGTGAAGACGGGATCGAGATCTTCTCCGACAACACGGCGGCGGACATACTCGAGGACATCCCGAACGACTCGGCGGTGGCCCTTGTGCTCCTCGAGCATCACTGGGCGATCCCGCTCCGCAACGCGATTTGGCGTGCCGGTGGCTTCAATCTGGCGAGCAGCTTCATCAGGCCGCGCGATCTCATCGCCATCGGTCTCGTCAGTGCTGCGGAGGCCGAAGAGCTGGCCGCGCTCGAGATGGCCGACGAAGAAGACGAAGACTAGGCCCATCAGCAGCGGCAGCAAGTGACAGGCGCCCCGGCCGACCTCGGATAGAGGCTGGCCGGGGCGCTTCTTGTTCAGTTGACCAGTAGAGCAGCCGGGACGATCAGACCGGCGTTGAACCGGGGTGTTGCTTCGGGAGCCCTCCGTCTGTCGCGCAGTGCGGGTTTCGGCGTACCGACTAGCACGCCGCCGGCCCCGCGGGATCGCGCCGGACGCCATCCCAGATGATGGTGTCGACCTCCAGCAACGCTTCTCGGGCGGTGAGACCGGATCTGGCAAGCAGGTCTTCGTCGCGAATCGCTTGGGCGATGTATCTGAGCATGCCCACCAGGAACGTGGGGTTCACAGGACGGATCTCGCCCGTATCCGCCGCTTCTTGAAGCAACTCGGAGAAGCGATCGATGAACCCATCGGATATCTTTCGCCACGTCTGTCGAGTCGCGGCGAAACGATCGACGTCACGACGGAATGCGGGGGACAGCTCTCGCACTCTCTCGGCGCCCGTGCGGTAGTAGGTCCGAGCTCGCGAAGAGGGATCGGAGCACTCCAGAGAACGGGCCTCTGCCTCGAGGAGCGTCTCTTGGCCCCACCGTTCGAGGGCGACACATATGAGATCGAACTTGGTCGGCGCAAGCTTGTAGAGGGTGGCGACAGAACAATGAAGTTCGCGCGCGAAGTCGGCGACTTTCAATCCGGAGAAACCCTCCGCGGCGGCGAGTCGCAAGACCCCGTCGAGCAACTCTTCAGCACGGCCGTTGGCGAGTCGCTTGCGCATGAGTACCCTCCGGTCGGCGACAGGACGGGCCTGCCTCGACCTTGCTAGAGATGAAGCCTCAAGCCGATTGTACGTCGTAGATATCAGTATTAGAATAGGTCACAGCTTACTATTCAGGAAACGGCCACTGTTCCGGGACGCAGCGTGGAGACCTCGCAAGAAAGGGCTTGATCATGGCTGAAGCAGAACGAGTGAGTACCACGGTACCGCTGAACTGGAAAGAGGTGTGGTTCACCAACTGTCCGATGATCTCCGCCAACAACGTCGATCAGGAGTTGGGGTGGTGCCGCGAGGAGTTCAAGAAGATCGGCGTCGAGTACGCCTACTTCCGCTCTACACCCGAGAACAACTTCTACCCGCACTATGTCCACAACCTCGATAACCTGATCCGCTTCGGCGGCCTGTACCCCCCGATCGCCGTCAACGCCGACATCCGCCGCACGGTGCTACTGGGGGCGACGTGGGTCTACGAGGGCGGGGTGATGCAGGTGCGCGCCCGCGACAGGATCTTCCGCGTGAAGGATCTGAAGGGCAAGAAGATCGGCATCACCAAGAGCCTCAACACCATCAAGAACGACTGGTGGCGCATCCAGGAGCACATGGGCATCGAGAACATCCTGATGCTGAACGACATGACCATGGACGATATTGAGCTTGTCGAGTTCCCCTACCCCGACGACTGGTACGACAAGCCCGAGATGCTCTCGCCGATTAACAACCCGTCCGAGTTATGGATGAAGCGTGACCACAAGCACGACTACGCCTTCCGACCATTGGAGAAGGCACTGCTCGCGGGTACCGTCGATGCCATCTACAACCAGATGGGACAATTAGGACAGCTCTCGGAGGCCACGGGCGAAATCAAGGCCATCTTCGACCTGTCCAAGCTCCCGGACTGGACGATTCAGGTTGCCAACACCCCCGCCGTCATCACCTGTACCGACGTGATGGCCAAGGAGCATCCCGAGTTGGTCATCGCCTACATGAAGGCCATGATCAAGGTGGGCCGCTGGGCTAACGAGAACAAGCACGCGGCAGGTGCGATCCTCAACCGCCAGACGTTCTACCTTGATGCCGAGCACACCTATGAGGGCATCAAGCACGTGGACATGGTGCCGAGCCTGAGCGCGCAGAACCTGCAATGCATCAAGATCGGCAAGGACTTCATGTTCAGCCACGGCTACATCAAGAACGACTTCGATGTGGACGCGTGGGCGGCGCCGGAATTCCTGGAGCAGGCAGCGGTCGAAGTGCTCAAGGAGGAATGGCAGAAGAGAAGCTGGAGCAAGCTTCCTCAGGGCGGCGGGCTCGAGGTGGAAGGCACGCGGCTCGGGTAGCCGAAGAAAGGAGACGTGTCCATGACCGCTCATCAAGTCCCCCAGAAGAAACAGACGGTCTTGGGCCTCTACGTGACGGCTCAAGAGGCCTACGAGATGTGGGAGGTAGACCCTGAAGGCGTCAAGATCCTCGACGTCCGTATCCCCGAGGAGTACCTTTTCGTGGGCCATCCGCAGATGGCGAAGAACATCCCCCTTCTCTTCGTCAAATACGGGTGGGACGCAGCGAAGAACCAACCGGCCGTGGCCCCGAACACGGATTTCGTCTCCGCCGTCATGAAAGCCTTCGCTCCCGGCGACACGCTGCTGGTCATGTGCCGATCTGGGGGCCGTAGCGCTCTCGCTGTCAACGGCCTGGCCAAAGCCGGCTTCACCAAGGCCTACAACATCATCGACGGTTTCGAAGGCGACAAGGTGGACGATCCGGGCAGCGCTTACCACGGCAAGCGGATGAGGAACGGCTGGAAGAATTCCGGGTCGCCGTGGACCTACGACGTCGATCCGGACCTGCTATGGCTCGCCGAGGATAAATAAGCCGCGCTGGACGACCTGGGCATCGCTATGACGACCGAATCGTTCTTCTCTGCCGTTGCCGCTCTGTCCGGGCTGTTGTTCGTCGTCGCCAGCATGCTGGGGACCGGGCTGAGCCTGACGGTAAGTCAGATCGTCCGGCCGCTGAAGAACGTCCCTCTGGTGATCCTCGCGTTGGTGGCCAATTTCGTGCTGGTGCCGCTGCTCGCCTGGGGGATCACCAGCCTGCTCACTCTCGACGAGCCTCTCAAGATCGGACTGATCGTGCTGTCGACCGTGGCCGGTGCTCCGTTCTTGATCAAGGAGATACAGGCTGCCAAGGGCGACCTTGCTCTAGGTGTGGGCTTGATGTTTCTGATGATGATCGTGACCATCGCTTACGTGCCCCTCGTTCTGCCGCGGCTTCTTTCCGGTGTGGAGGTCGACGCCTGGGCTATCGCGAAGTCGTTGATCGTCACCATGCTCGTGCCGATCGTGATAGGCCTGCTCTGGAAATCGCACTCAGGGGAGAGCGCGAAGAACTGGGCGCCGGTCATGAACAAGATCTCCGGCATCTCGCTGCTCCTCCTACTGGTGACCGGACTGGGCCTGAACATATCGAACATCATCAGTTTGATCGGTTCTCGTGGGTTTCTGGCTCTGATCCTCTTCGTCGTCGGGTCGTTCGTGATCGGGTTCGTGCTGGGCGGCCGCAAGCCGGCCACCCGCAGCGTCTTGGGTCTAGGCACGGCGCAACGCAACGTGGCGGCCGCCATTCTCGTCACCAGTCTGAATTTCTCCGGAACCATGACGCTTCCGTTTGTAATGGTCGGCGCCATCCTCTTGCCGGTGATCTTGATTCCCTTGGCGCGACTGCTCGGCAGACGTGGCGAGGCGACCGCAACGGCCACGGCAGAACCGCCCGCGGCGGAGCCGGCGAGCACCTCGGTTCCTGTCCCCTAGGAGCTCAGCGGTCTGGGGGTGATCCGGCCTGGGATCGATCCGGCCGGGCGCCAGCGGTTAGCATTCGGGCCAGGACCTCTCGGAATCGTTCCCGGTCTTCGGGTTGGAAGGGGCTGGGGCCGGTCGTGCGTCCCCCTGACCGGCGATGCTTCTGCTCGGCGTGGCGGACCGCCAGTTCCGCGTCGATCGTTATCGCCAGGTACTCGCGGCCTCGCGGGCTGATCACGCGGCATCCGCGGCCCAGCGCCATGGCCGCCAGCCCCGTGTCCGCCGTCACTACGATGTCGCTCCGTGAGAGCCGGGGCACCATCGCGAAGTCGGCGGAGTCCCGTCCGGAGGCGACCTGCAGGATCTCGACACCCGGTCGACCAGCATACTGGGCCAGGTTCTGGGAGTGGTTCGCGACCAGCACTACCGTCACCGAGCGGGAGCGGGCCAAGGCTATCGCGTCACGGGTGACCGGGCAGGCATCGGCGTCGACGAAGACGGTGGCCATGCCCACTCAGCGTTTTGGTGCGTGCGAGGCCCCGCTATATCCGGGCATGGGTATGGGGGGAATACTGCGCCAGATCCGCCTGTTGTCGCGCATCCTTTTCGGTAGCGCAGAACCCCTGCTGCAGGCGGCCCTTGACCCATACCCGCCAGACCCACAGCGGTCGCTCGGATGTCGATGTCGATGCCTCGGATACTTGGACCTTCATGGCCTGGACGTCCTCTCGCTCGTCGATTCTGTCTGAGGAGGAAGAGGACGGGGAAGCCGGCGTGCGGATGCTCTTGCTTCGGCGCGACTCACAGGAAGCGGCGCCCGTTCTGGCCCTTCTGACAGCAGAAAGTTCTCTCTACTACTTGTACTATACCCTAGTGGCCGCAGGTGCCCGGGGTCCGCACCACTTTCGTGTCTTGCCGGGCAGGATATCGGCGCTCGTCGCCTCACGTGAAGCTACATGAGCCCGCGCCATGAGTGCAAGCACCGAAGAGCGAGGAGAAGGTCATGGGCGATTCTGGAAATACGAGCGGGTTCGAAGCCGGCCGGCCTTCGGGCGTGCCCCCGGAGGCCACGACTCCTCCTCAGCCCGCGAAGAATCGGTCCCGGCGATGGTTGTGGGTCGTCCTTGGGATCGCCGCGGCACTGGTCGTCGCGGCGATAGTCCTGATCGGTGTTCGATTCGGTAACAGCGCGGAGGTCCCGGACCTGGCCGGTCTTTCGGTCCCCGAAGCCACCTCCGCCCTCGAGGAGGTCGGCCTGGTCTTCGGCAGGGCGGTCTATACCGACGGGCTACCGACTGGGGTCGATGAGGGAGACATAGTCGGCCAGTTGCCGCCTGCCGGTACGCAGGCTGAAAAAGGGACCGAAGTGGACGTCATCGTGGCGAGAGGAGAGCAGGTGGCCACGGTCCCGGACGTGGTCGGCATGTCCTCGGACAAAGCCGCGCAGGCGCTCGGAGAAACCGGTCTGAAGGCCAAGCTGGTCGAGGTCGAGCATGACGCCCAAGTGGGCGTGGTGGTGGACCAATCGCCTCAGGCGGGAACGAAAGTGGCGCCCGGTTCCGAGGTGACGGTGATGGTGTCGGCCGGGCGGGCCGAGACGCTTGTCCCGGACGTCGTCGGCAGCACGCAGGACAAGGCGACGTCGGTGCTGGCCGAGGCGGGGTACACGGTGGAGACTAAGACCGGCTACGACGAGGACGTGGAGAAAGGCTTGGTCGCGGATCAGTCGCCCGGAGGCGGGACCTCGGCGGAGCCGGGGACAACGGTGAGCATCCTCGTATCCGCCGGCGGGAACCCTGAGGTCGTGGTACCCGCCGTCGTGGGCCTGACCGAGCAGAATGCAGCAGAACTGCTCGAGGACGCCGGTCTGGAGCCCGTATCCAGCCCGTCGTTCAGCGACGCGGCGCCCGTGGGCGTAGTCATCAGCCAGGATCCGGACGCGGGCGCGGCCGTCCCGGTCGGCAGCCCGGTGAACATAGCGGTCTCACAGGGCCCCAAACCGGCCGACACGGCAACCGTGCCCGAGGTGGTCGGCAAATCCGAGCCCGAGGCTACCGATCTTCTCGTGCAGGCCGGCTATCAGGTAGCCGTGACGAGGGTCTTCAGCGAGACCGTTCCCAAGGATGTGGTCGGGGCTCAGTTGCCAGCGCCGGGGATTGTGACACCGCCCGGTATCACCGTGGCGCTCCTCGTGTCCGACGGCCCCCGACCCGGCTTGGAGTTCGCCACCGTGCCCGACGTGCGGGGCATGACTCTGGACGAGGCCACGGCGGCGCTCGATCAGGCAGGTCTGATGGTCACCAGTTCCGAACTCTATACGCAGCTTGCGCCGGAAGGCCGGGTGTTCGCTCAGTTGCCGCCTGCTGGGTATCCGGTGGCCCCGGGCTCGACGGTGCTGGTGATAGTCTCGAAAGGGCCGTACGTACAGGTGAATCCCTTGTAGGGGGTGCGCCGGTCGTGCTTGCCGCGTCGCTAGGCCTCTGCGGCGGCCTCCCGCGCTCCCTCTTCGCGTACCCGGGCCTCGCGCTCCAGGAACTTCTCGCGGCCCTCGGTGTAGGCCGGCAGCGCCCAGGTCATCTTCTCCAGGCTCTTGATTATCACCGGGATCTTGTCCCAGGGGATGGAGATGAGGAGCCAACCCTCCGGAAACACCTGTTTGCCCTTTGAACCAAAGGCCATGCCTGTCACGATGTGGTTCACCTTCCCGCTCAGCCAGGGATAGGCGAAGATCCAAGCACAGCTCAGCACCGGGGTCTTGATGCTCTCCCACAGCTCGCCGGTGGAGTAGCTCATCGCCCGGAGCACGATCTCCGCCTGGGAGGGAGTAGCCATCAGGACGAGCAGGTCCGGCTCGAAGGTCAGGGCGTCGAGCACCGAGAACGCGGCGTAGTTGACCGTCCCTTTGGCGAATCTGGGGACATGCTGGTAGATCCTCTCGTTGGCGCGCGGCTCTTCGTAGACGCCGAACTTCTCGCCCAGCAGCCCCGCCTCGGCGAAGACCGGCGCCTCTTCCATCCCGAGGACGACCCTGCCGAAGCAGTCTTCTTCGCATTTCGAGAAGTAGAAAGGGGTGCCTCTTTCCTGTGCTACCCGGATCATCTCGCAGAAGGCCGCCGGTTTGTCGAGTTTTTCGATGTCCTCGGGCCGCGTGAAGAGGAACTTCACCCCCACCGGTGCGTACTCGAATTCGAACTTCCGCAGAATCGACAGATCGGTTTCCAGCTTTCTCATTGCGCCTCCAGGCGGTGGATCGGACGGGAACGGCGGCTGCGAAGGCAGCCCGGTCGCGTGCTGCACACTCCCATCATAGACAGGTAGGCCCGGGCTCCGCTATGCTCCGAACACCGATGACTGCGAAAAAACGAGTGACGTCTGTTCGGTCCGGCTGCGGATTCGCCGAGCGCTACGGTCCCTGGGCCTTGGTCGCCGGCGCTTCCGAGGGGTTGGGCGCCGGCTACGCGCATGCCCTCGCTCGGCGTGGCCTCAACCTTGTCGTGGTCGCACGGCGGAAAGCGCTCCTCGCCGAACTCGCGGAGTATCTGCGTGCCGCACACGGCGTGGAGGTCCTGGCCATCGACGGAGATCTCGCCGAGCGGCACTTCCTGGAAAGCCTGCAGGAGACCTGCTCCGGCCTGGAAGTCGGCCTCGTGGTCTATAACGCCGCCTATGCGCCCATCGGCGACTTCGCCTCAGCACCGCTTGACGATCTACTGCGGGTGGCCGCGGTGAACATCCAGGCGCCGGTCGCTCTGGTCCGGGGATTAGTGCCGGGCATGATCCAACGCGGCAGCGGCGGCGTCGTTCTCATGACCTCACTGGCCGGGAACCAGGGCTCGCCCTACATCGCCACCTACGCGGCGAGCAAGGCCTTCAACCGGGTGCTGGCGGAGGGCCTGTGGTACGAACTGAAGGACAGGGGCGTGGATGTGGTCGCCTGCTGCGCCGGCGCCGTGCGCACGCCCGGCTATTCGGGGGCGGCAGCGGGGAAGGACGCCCCGGGCACGCTCGATCCCGAGGAAGTGGTCGAGCAGGCGTTGCGGGCGCTAGGTCGCGGCCCGGTGGTGATCCCCGGGTTCGTCAATCGAGTGGCAAGCGCTTTCATGACCCGTGTGCTGCTACGCCGCAGGGCCGTCTACATCATGGCCGGCAACACCGCCGATCTCGCGCCCGCCCCCGCCGCCGCCGCCCGCGCGCGCCCCGGCCGCCGGGGCCTCGCCGCCAACCGACCAACCACCGACCAAGGACGACCTATGACCGACTTCGTCGCCGGCTTTTTCGCCCCCTGGATCATCTACGCGGTCATCCTCACCCTGCATCTCATACTGCCGGCCCGGAACGTTGAGGGCTATGTCAACGATCCGGCCACCAGCAGGCCTCTCAAATACCGGCTCAACGGCCCTCTCGTTCTCGTCGCGCTGGTGCTGCTCTGGGTGATTCTCGGCCGCACGGGGGTACTCGCCTGGGATTGGCTTTGGACCCATCGCTGGTCGGGGTTGGTCGGCTCCGCCGTTCTTGGGGTGCTCTTCAGCATCGTCGTGGTCCTGCCGGCCACGCGCACGGGTCGCTCGCTTCTCGCCGATCTCTACTTCGGTCGCTGGGAGAACCCGCGGGTCTTTGGCCGCCGGGTTGACGTCAAGATGTTCCTGTACTTGATAGGCGCCACGATGCTGGCGCTCAACATCCTCTCGTTCACGGCCCACCACGTGCTGCGATTCGGATCGGACGCCTCATTCGGGGTGGGCCTCTACTGCGCCCTCTTCTTCTGGTTCATCATCGACTATCTCGTGTTCGAACGGGTGCACCTCTACACGTACGACATCTTTGCGGAACGCGTGGGGTTCAAGCTCGGTTGGGGCTGCTTCACCTTCTACCCGTATTTCTATGCGGTCGGCCTGTGGGCGGTCGCCGATAAGCCCGACCCGGGTACGCCCTCGTGGCTTCTGGTTGTCTACGCAGCCGTCTTCTTCGCCGGTTGGGGCCTCTCGCGCGGCGCGAACATGCAGAAGTACACCTTCAAGAGAGAGCCCGAACGGGTGTTCCTCGGTTTCATGAAGCCCCGCGTCCTGACGGATGGGAAGAATGCTCTGCTTGCCGGCGGATTCTGGTCGGTGTCCCGGCACGTGAACTACCTGGGTGAGATCCTCATGGCCGCGGGCCTGACCCTGGTCCTGGGATATCCCGGCGTCTGGGTGGTCTGGCTCTATCCGCTGTACTACGTGGCGCTGCTCTTCCCACGCGAGCGTGCCGACGAACGCCGTTGCGCCGCCAAATACGGCGGGCTGTGGACGGAGTATGAGCGCCGGGTACCCAAGCGGATCATCCCCTGGGTGTACTGATGCGCGATATCAGCCGGATAGATAGGGCCTGATGGCCGCGGTATTTCTCTGGAGCGCCCTGGCTGCGAGCTCTCTATTGGTCGGCTACTTACTCGGCATCCCGATGGGGCCGGGAGCCCCAGCCTAGGAAGGCGAGCGAGAGACAGGGGGCATCGACCGCCGACGCCCACGCGGCCGCTCCTGCCGCCAGCCCCTAGCCCGTAGTGCTCTCTCCCACGGCCGCCGGCGCATCACTTCCATCCTCGGGGCCGGATTTCGGCAGAGGGCTTATGAGGGCCGAGAGCGGCCGCGTGCTGTCGTACGAGTCGAGGAACAGCAGTTTGACCATGAGCATCAGCGGCACCGACATGAGAGCGCCGATCGGGCCCAAGACCCATGCCCATAGCACCAGTGACAAGAAGACGGCCAGGGTGGAGAGGCCTGTCTTCTGTCCCATGAATCGGGGTGCGATCGCATTGTTGACGAACCCGTTGACGACGATGACGATAGCTACCACGATGGCGGCGCGCGCGAAGCCGAACTCGAGGAGGGTTACAAAGAACACGGGGATCACAGCCAGGACGAACCCGATGTTCGGTATGAAGCTGAGCAGGAAGAACATAAGACCCCACAACAACGCGAAATCCACGCCGAAGGCGTAGTAGACGATCGTGGCGAAGACCGCGGTGAGGGCGTTGAGCCATGTCAGCGTGAAAAGGAAAGTGCGCGTCACGTTGGCGAAGTTCCCGAAGGCCCGGCCCAGCGTGGGACCGAGTTGGACCTGGTGATACATCTTCCGGGGAAACGAATACACCTCGGCGATCATGAAGGCCACGATGAGTATCAGCAGGAAAGCGTTGGTGAGCAGCGAGACCAGGATCCGAATGGACGAGGTCACCCACCCGATGACCTTGTCGGGTCTGAGGATGTTGCCGGTGAGTCCACTGATGTCGATGTCCCTATCGGCGAACCATGTCTGCAGGTTGGTCGATATCTCGTTCAGGCTACTCTGATACACGGGGATCTTGGCGTTGATCTGCCCCAGGGAGGTGGCGAGGATCACCAACAGGAGGCCCGCTACTATCAGGAAGCCCACCAGGACTAAGACGATGGCTGCCCATGAGGGCATTCCTCTGCGTTTCAGCCACTGCAGGATAGGGCTGAGACCCATGACCACGAACATGGCCAGCAGGATAGGGGCGAGGACCGAGCGGGCGTTTCTCATGCCGTAGAGGACGATCGTTGCGGCCGCCAGAGCCACCAGCAGGCCGGTAGGGCGGGTCTGCAGGCCGTGGTAGAGACTCCTCATCCCGCCCCCCTCTCCTCGCTCGCCTCCGCCTGCGGGCACGTCGGCCACGGCTGCAAGCGGGTCCAGGCCCGGCGCGGGCCCTTGAATCGCGGCGCTCTCCGAGGTGGCTGCGGCTGGATTGTGCCCTTCCGAGTACATGAATACTCCTTGGTCGTTTGAGTGGCCAGGGTCGCGGCTGGGCTTGAGCTTAATACCACGCGCCGTCGCCGTTACCTGCTTGGCCGGACTCCGGGCGGGCCGAGCTAGGACAGGTGCTGGATCAGTATCCTTACGCCTATCCCGATGAGCACCAGCCCTCCGGCTCTCTCCGCCCATACCCCGAAGCGGTGGCCAAGGCGGCAGCCAAACAGGGCTCCGACCGCGCTGAGGATCGCCGCCACTATCCCTATCACCACGGCGGGGAACCATATGGAGATGTCGAGGAAGGCGAAGCCGAGCCCCACGGCCAGGGCGTCGATGCTGGTCGCCAACGCCAATACCAGCAGGTTCCAACCCCGTGTGGGGTCCCTGGTCGGCGCTTGGTCATCGCGGAACGACTCCCACAGCATCTTGGCGCCGATTATCGCCAGGAGGCCGAAGGCGATCCAGTGATCGACCGCCTCCAGCCATCCGGAAAGCGTGGATCCGGCAAGCCATCCGATCACCGGCATGGCGAACTGGAAGAACCCAAAGGCAAGCGCGACACGCAAGACATGCCCGTACCTGACCACGGCGATCTGGACACCGCACGCCGTGGACACGGCAAAGGCGTCCATCGATAGGCCGAGGGCTATCAGGAGAAGGTAGGGGAGACTCATTGGCCGCTCACGCTGATGGCCGGCCCTAGTGCTCCGTCTGCGCCTGGACCAGGCTGTCCCCGTGATACTTGCGTCTGAGAGCGGGCTTGTCGATCTTGCCGGTGGCGTTGCGGGGCACTTGGTCGAAAACGATCGTGCGCGGACGCTTGTAGCGGGGGAGGGCGGAGCAGAACTCAAGGATCTCCGCCTCTGTCCGGTGGTGTCCGCGCTTCAGCTGGACGATCGCCGCCGCGATCTCGCCCAGGCGCTCATCGGGTAGGCCGATGACGGCCGCGTCCTTGACATCCGGATGGCGATGTAGGAAGTCCTCTATCTGCACCGGGTAGATGTTCTCGCCGCCGGTGATGATGACGTCCTTCTTGCGATCCACCAGATGGATGAAGCCGTCCTCGTCGGTGCGGGCCATATCGCCCGTGAGCAGCCAGCCGTCACGCATGACCGCCGCCGTCGCCTCGGGGTCGTTGTAGTAGCCCTTCATGACCCCCGGCCCCTTGACGGCCAGCTCGCCGATGGCGCCCGGCTCGACCGGCGCCCCGGAGTCGTCGACGATCATCGTCGCCCACTGGTAGCCCGGGATCCCGATGGCTCCCACTTTGTGCACGTTCTCGATCCCCAGATGTACGCAACCCGGGCCCACCGATTCGGTCAGCCCGTAGTCGGTGTCGTACTCATGCGCGGGAAAGTGCTCCAGCCAACGGTGGACGAGACTGGGCGGCACCGGCTGGGCGCCTATGTGCATGAGCCGCCACTGGTCGAGTTGGTAGTCGTCGGGCCTCACCTCACCCTGGTCGATGGCCTGAAGGATGTCCTGCACCCAGGGGACGAGCAGCCAGACGATGGTGACCCTCTCGTCGGATATCGTCTTGAGTATCCATTCCGGCTTGGTGCCGCGCAGCAGCACGCCCTTGCTGCCGGCCAGCAGGCTTCCGAACCAGTGCATCTTGCCGCCGGTGTGGTAGAGAGGGGCGATGCAGAGGAAGCTGTCGTCCCGGCCCTGGCCGTGGTGGTTCTGTTCCACCTCGGCCGCCGACATCAGGCTGCGGTGATCGTGCAATATCGCCTTGGGGAAGCCGGTGGTGCCGGAAGAGAAGTAGAGCGCCCCGTCGTCCTGCTCTGAGATATCGATGGCGGGTGGCTCGGCGGAACAACCGGGCGTCACCTCGCTGTAGCACTCGGCGAACGAGGGGCAGTCCGCGCCCACGAAGAAGCGGGGGTCGAGGCCGGGCATCCGGTCGATCACGGTCTCCACCCGGCCCACGAACTCGGGCCCAAAAACGAGTGCGCGCGTCTCGGAGAGCTTGAGGCAGTACTCGATCTCCTCCGCGGTGTAGCGATAGTTCATCGGCACCGCCACCGCCCCGGTCTTGAGGATCCCGAAGTAGATAGGGAGCCACTCCAGGCAGTTCATGAGGAGGATCGCCACCTTGTCGCCCCTGCCGATGCCCCTACTCAGGAGCAGGTTGGCGAAGCGGTTGGCACCCTCTTCGAAGAGCCGCCAGGTGATCTCTCGCCGGGAGTACTCATGCGCGTTGGTCTCCATGAGTTCGTACTCCCGCCAAGTGACCTCGCGCTTCTCTTTCACCTCGGGATTGACGCAGACCAAGCAGACCTCGTCGCCGTAGAGCGCGGCGTTGTGCGCGAGTAGTTCCGTGATGACCATCAGTGGGGATTCCTCCTAGAACGCTGCGGTTGAGGCATTATACTGACGACGTGTCCGCGTTGTCGTCAACAACTCCAAAGCAGCCCGCCTACCACGAGGAGCAGCGTTTCCGGCAGTGGTGGGTGTGGATGCTCGTGGCCGCGCCCGCCGCGCTCGCTTGGTGGCCGTTCATCCGACAGATCATCGGGGGAGAGCCGGTCGGCCAGAACCCGGCTCCCGATTGGGTGGTGTGGGTGCTGTGGCTGCTCTTCGGGCTGGGATTGCCATTCCTGTTCGGCCGCATCCGCCTGGTGCTCGAGGTGACGGACGCTGAGGTGTTGATCCGCTACCGTCCCTTCTCGCGCCGCGCGATCGCTCTCGTCGACATCCAACAGATCCAGGCGCGCCAATACAACGCTGTCAAGGAATACGGCGGCTGGGGTGTCAAGGGGTGGTCGAAAGAGAAGATGGCCTACAACCTGAGCGGCGACCGGGGTGTGGAACTGACGCTCCGCGACGGCAGGCGGGTGATGCTCGGCTCTCAACGGGCCGACGAACTGGCCGCGGTCATCGAAAGCCGGCGCCGGGGGGCGGGCGCGACTCGCCCTAAGGGGTAGCCATACGCGGACCTTATGCCGGCCCGGGTACTTTCTTGCCCTAGATGGGTATTCAAGCGCAATCCACACGGTGGCACCGATTGAAGGCCTGGCGTCCTCAGCCTCGCCCCTGGTGGTCGTGGGCGGGTCTAGGTGCGATCGTCGTCCTTGCCCTCGCTCTCTTTGCGTGGGGGCTCTCCCGGAACGGCATGGGAAACGAGTACTACGCGGCCGCGGTCAAGAGCGCGAGCGTGAGCTGGAAAGCCTGGTTCTTCGGCTCCCTCGACCCGGGGTCCTTCATCACCGTCGACAAACTACCGGCCTCCCTGTGGCTGCAGGGGCTTTTCGGCCGAATGTTCGGCTTCTCGAGTTGGAGCATGCTGCTCCCGCAGGCACTGGCAGGGGTGGGCTCCGTCCTCATCCTCTACCACCTTGTGCGCCGCTGGCAGGGTGACGTGGCCGGCCTTATGGCCGCGCTCGCGCTCGCGCTCGCTCCGGTGGCCGTGGTCATGTTCCGCCTCAACAACCCGGACGCTCTGCTCACCCTTCTGCTTCTGGCGGCCGCCTGGGCGCTCTGGTCGGCACTTGAGAAGGGGTCGACGTGGAAACTGGCGGCCTGCGGCGCTCTGGTCGGCTTCGCCTTCCTGACCAAGATGCTGGAAGCTCTTGTGGTGCTGCCCGCCTTTGCGCTGGTCTACCTGGTATGCGGTCCCCCAAGACTGGGGCGGCGGGTGTTCCAGACCCTGATCGCCGGTGCCGCGCTGATCGCCGCCGGCGGGTGGTGGGTGGCTATCGTCGAACTGTGGCCGGCGGAAGGCCGGCCCTACGTGGGGGGGAGCACCAACAACTCCGTCATCGATCTCGTCTTCAGCCGGAGCGCCGGGTACCTGGGCAATTCAGGCCCGACGCCGAACTTCAGTGGCGCACCCGGCTGGCTGCGCATGTTCAACGACCAATTGGGAGGCCAAATCGCCTGGCTTATACCCCTGGCGCTGGTCGGCCTGATAGCGGGGTTGTGGCTCACGCGGAGAGGCCGGCGTAACGATCTTCCTCGTGCCGGCTACCTGCTCTGGGGAGGGTGGGCTCTTCTCTATCTGGCCGTGTTCAGTCTAGCCAAGGGCGTTCTCCATCCGTACTACACTGTGGTCCTTGCTCCGCCGCTGGCCGCGCTCGCGGGCGGCGGCTCGGTCGCGATGTGGCGGTTGGGCCGCCGCACTCGATGGTTGGCCTGGCTGTTGCCCGCCGCCGTGCTTGGGACGGGCTTCCTGTCCGCTTCCCTTCTCGGCCGTACCCCCGGATACGCGCCCGGACTGGCGACGGCGATCATCGTGGCCGGAATCGTGGGCGCGGTGGCACTGACGCTGTCGATAGCGCGGGTCTTCAATGCGAGGGCCATCGCGATTGGAGCCGGCGCGCTCGCGCTGGTGTGCGTGTTGGCCGGACCTACCGCATATTCCTTGAGCACCGTCTCGCGCAGTATTACGGGCCCGTTCGCAGCGGCCGGACCCGATGCGATCCTGCGCATAGCGGGCGGTCCAAGCGGTTTCGGTGGAGCCTCAGGCGGCGGTCCGCTCGCGCCGCCCGGCGTATCTGCTTTCTCCGGCTCGACGGCCGACGCTGCCCTCGTGAACTACCTTCTCGCCAACAGGGGGTCGGCAGAGTACTTGGTCGCGGTCCAGGGAGCGCAATCGGCGGAGTATCTCATCCTGGCTACCGGGCTGCCGGTCATGGCGATGGGGGGCTTCAGCGGTGCGGATCCCGCTCCGACGCTGGCCGAGCTTCAGCAACTGGTCGCGGCGCAAAAGGTACGTTTCGTACTTATCGGCGGCAGACAGGGAGCGGGCGGTCCGCCGAGCGGGGTGCCTGGGGGGTCGCCCTCCGGCGGAGGCGGCTTCTCCGGCGGCCCCGGCGTCACCTTCAACGCCATCTCCCAGTGGGTCGAACAGAACGGGACCGCGGTCGACGCCGCCCAATACGGCGGAAGTGCCGGCGGAGGCACGCTCTACCAACTCTGGTAGCGGCCGCCCTCACCGACGGCCGCCTCCGGCAGCGGCTTCCACGCTGAGACTCGCATCTGGATATACTCGTCCCGCTATGGAAGCCCTCATGGAATCTCACCACTCCGACGCCGGCCAGGGCTCTGTGCTCGCCATCGTCCCAGCCCACAACGAGGCCGGCAGGATAGGCGCGGTGGTGGCGGCGATAGCGGTGCAGGGACTGCCGCTCCTCGTCGTCGATGATGGTTCCTCCGATGGTACCGGCGCCGAGGCGGCGGCCGCCGGCGCCCAGGTGCTCCGCTTGGAGCCGAACCGAGGGAAGGGCGCCGCACTCAAGGCCGGATTTCGGGAGGCTTTGGCGGCGACGGCCTCGGGTCCAGACCCGGCGGGCGGGGGCGGCGAAGCGGCTGCCGACTCCGGCGCTCCCGCTCCGCTCTGGGCGGCCTTCCTGACCCTCGACGGCGACGGCCAACACGACCCGAGCGAGATCCCCCGGCTTCTCGAGGCCTGGGTGCGGACCGGGGCCGATCTCGTTGTCGGCGCCCGGGACTACCGGGACATGCCGCCGATCCGATGGTTCACGAACAGCGTCAGTCGAGCGCTTTTCTCCCGCGCGCTGGGGCAGTGGATCCCGGACAACCAGTCCGGTTACCGCCTGCACAGCCGGCGGATAGCCGAAGTGGCGCTCGCGAGCGAGGAGCAGGGTTTCGCCTTCGAGGTGGAAGAGATCGCGATCTGTGTTGGCCGGGGCTACCAGCTGGCCTGGGTGCCCATCAAGACGATCTACGGCACCGAGAAGAGCGACATCAAACCCTGGACGCACTTCTCGAGTTTCATGCGCGTCACGCGCCGCGCCCGCAGGCGGATGAGGGAGGAGCGGCGGGCGCTGGAATGCTAGACTCAGCCGAAATCGACTACCGGGGGTAAGTGCAGTGGAGATCCGGCTGAACGCCAACGCGGCCCAACCATTGGCGACCAAGGTCTTCTTCTGTGACGAAGAGGGGTTCGAGGTCGCTTCCGTCATCGTCACCGGAAAGACCGACGCCGTTCTTATAGACGCTCAGTGGACACTGTCGGGCGCCCATAGGGTCATCACCGAGATAGTGGAGACCGGCAAGAAGCTCACCACCATCTATCTGACCCACGCCCATCCCGATCACTACTTCGGGGCCGGGACGATAGCGGCGGCCTTCCCCGAAGCGCGGGTGGTGGCGATACCGTCGGAAGCGGACATGATCAACGGCCAGTTCTTCGGGAAGATGGAGATCTGGGAGAACACCATAGGCGTCCATAACTTGTGCCGGCAGGCAGTGCACGTGGAGTCTCTCAACGAGGACTACATCGAACTCGAGGGCCAGCGTCTGGAGATCATCTCCAAGGTGATCGGCGACATGCGCTACAACACCATGGTCTGGATCCCCTCTATCAAGACGCTCTACGCGAGCGACGTGCTGTTCAACCAGGCCCATCCCTTCACCTGTGAGATCACAGCCGAGGAGCGGCAGCAATGGGTCAGGGAGATCGACAAGATCGAGACCATGGGGGCGGAAGTCATCATCCCCGGGCATCAGAGGCCTGGGATGCCGTTCGATAGGAGTTCTCTTGACTTCACCCGCGAGTATCTCCTGGCCACGGAGGAGGAGTTGGCGCGGACAGACACCGTCGCCGACTTCTACTACGTTATGGCGGAACGGTTCCCGCGTGCCCACCTCGTCCACCTGAGCAACGAGATGAACGCGAACGTGTTCAAGGGCGGCCGGGACTGGCATTGGCGCGAAGAGGAGTGACATCACCGTGGGGCGCCGGCCGGCCGCTGTCTCGATCGACGAATACATAGCCGGGTTCCCGGAGGAGACCCAACGTGCGCTCCAGCAACTGCGCACGGCGATCCGCGCGGCTGCCCCGGGTGCCACCGAGAAGATAAGTTACGGCATCCCGGCGTTCGATCTTGCGGGGCGGCGCGTGGTCTTCTTCGCCGCGTATGAGCGGCACATCGGGCTCTACCCGATCACGGGCGCCGTCGCGGCGGCATTGGGAGAAGAGTTGCAGCCCTTCAGGAGCGGGAAGGCCTCCGCTCGGTTCCCGCTCGGCCTGCCGCTGCCTTTACAGTTGGTCAAGAAGATAGTTGAATGCAGGGTGACCGAGAACGCCGGACAATAATCGTAACAGCGGCGAGAAGACCGCGAGGAGGCGAAGATGCGACCGGCCAAGATAGTAGCGATCGTCATCGGAGTGTTGTTGATCCTTGTCGGCATCGGGGTGCTGATCCCTGGGATCATCGTGCTGTCCATCAACGGGTCCTACAAGGATAGCAACGGCTTCTTCTCGACCTCAGACCGCACTCTGACTTCGAGCGGCTACGCTCTCGTCACCCCGGACGTGAGTCTGAACGTCGGCTCTGGGGACTGGCTTCCGGGCGGAGGCCTGGTGCGGATCAGTGCGACTTCGAGCGGGCCGGCGCCTGTGTTCATCGGCATCGGCCCCACCGACGCGGTAGCAGCGTATCTCGAAGGGGTGGCCTACGATGAGGTCACCAATCTGGAGATTCTCTCATCGTGGTTCTCCTCCGCGGCGGAGTATTGGCACTACGATGGGGGCGCTCCGTCCGCGCCGCCCGGACAGCAGACCTTCTGGGTGGCGAAACAGGAAGGCACGGGTACCCAAACGGTAGAGTGGGACGTGCAAGGCGGCAACTGGACCGCCGTGGTGATGAACGCCGACGCGAGCGCGCCGGTGGAGGCGAGCGTGAGCGTCGGTGTTCGTCTCGGCTTCCTGCTGCCTCTCGGCATCGGGCTGACCGTCTTCGGCGTGGTGCTTCTGGCAGTCGGGATCGTTCTGGTGATCTTGGGGGCGCGGCGGCCGCGGCCGCCGCTGCAGCCTGGATACCCGGGCGGCGCCGGGCGGCCCGCCCTACGGGCCGCAGCAACAGCCGCCTTACCAACAGGCGCCCTATCAGCAGCCGCCGGGCGCGGGGCCGTACGCGGGGCCGTACGCGCCGCCGCAAGCACAGGTGCCGTACGCTCCCCCTCCCGCGCCGCCGGAGGACGCGTAGGAGGCCGCTGAAGACCGAACAGCCGTCGCGCGGCCTTCCGTGGGCGGTCCGAGCGGGCGGTGCCAACAGTCATAGAAAAAGCCGAGCCCCGCGCGGCGGATGCGCCGCGCGGGGCTCGCACTACAAGGTCGGGATGAGGTTACTTGGCCACGTAGTGGGCCAGCGCCGCTCCGGTCGCGTCGCGCAGCCACAGTTCGTCGCCGTCGATCGAGTAGGTCGCGGTCTTGGGCAGGGCGGCCAGGTAGGCGGCCTCCTGCGCCATCAGCGCATCGGGGCCCGCCATCATCGTGCTGGCGATCGGTGAGGCGATCGTCATCTGGTCCTGGCCGGAGGTGGTGTACGTCGTCGAGTACTGGTTGACACTCGCGTTGCCCGCCAAGGAGCCATCGGTGCCGAAAACGGCCGTGATGGTGCTGTCGGCGGCGAGCGACTGGAGAGCGTCTTTGCCGTTGTTGTAGGCGAGGGCTTGCCATTCTGTCCCGGTAAGCGCGGTCGGCTCCACGGCCTCGTATTTCACCAGTACCTTGTCCTTGTCATCGAGGAGCGTCAGGGAGGCGTCGGTGACTTCGTAGGTCGCCGCCTTCTGCAGCGCCGCGAAGTAGGCCTGCTCCTGGGCCATCGCGTCCTCAGGACCGGCCATCTGGGTGCTTGCGGCGGCACCGATCTCGATCGTGTTGCCCGGGCCGGTCGTGTAGGACGCCGTGTAGCGATTGACCGTACCGGAACCCGTCACCTTGCCCGCCGTGAACTTCGCCGTAGCCGCGCTCCCTTTGGTAGAGAGCACCGACTTCACCCCCGCGATCTCGGTCGCCTTCCAGGTCTTGCCTTCGAGAGCCTTCGAGTCGTCCGCTGTGCTGCCGCTGCCACATCCGGCGACCAGGATGGACAGCGCGAGTACCGCTGCGCCGACCATCGAGACGACGAGCAAAGAACGCTTCATGTCATACCTCCGCTGCTGGTTTCGCTCTTGTACGCCGTTCTGTCCCGCGTACGGCTGGATTCGATCCCGAGCGTCGGACGCCCTAGCTTAGGACCCAGTTCCGCATTCATTGTTACATATGCGGTAGCATCGATGGGTCAAACGCGTCGTAGACATCGGAGATACGGCTGATGAATCTTCTGCAGGCAATCGGTAATACGCCTCTGGTCGAGATCGTGAACCTCAACCCGAATCCGAACGTCAAGGTGCTCTGCAAGCTTGAGGGCTGCAACCCCGGCGGATCGGTGAAGGACCGGCCTGCTCTCTACATGATCACGAAAGCCGAAGAGAGCGGGGAACTCACTCCCGACAAGATCATCCTCGAGCCCACGTCCGGGAACACCGGCATCGCCATCGCCATGATCGGCGCCGCCAAAGGGTACGAGGTGCAGCTCTGCATGCCCGAGTGCGTAAGCACGGAGCGGCGGCTGATACTGGAGGGCTTCGGAGCCCACGTGTTCCCCACCTCCGCCAAGGACAACATCGACGGCGCCATCCGCCAGGCCCACGCCCTTATGGAGGAGTTCCCGGGCAAGTACTACATGCCCAATCAATACGACAACCAGACCAACGCTCTCGCGCACTTCGAAACGACGGGCCCCGAGGTATACCGGCAGACGAACGGCGAAGTGGACTACTTCGTGGCCGGCATGGGTACGTCGGGCACGTTGATGGGCACCGGCAGGTACCTGAAATCGGTGAAGCCCGCGGTGAAGATCGTCGGCGTCGAGCCGGCCGCGGGGCACACCATCCAGGGGCTCAAGAACATGACCGAGTCCATGGTGCCGGGCATCTACCGCCCGGAAGAGCTCGATCTCAAGGAGACGGTCGACGACGGTGAAGCCTTCGAGATCACCCGGCTCCTGGCCACCCGGGAGGGGTTGTTCGTCGGCACCTCCGGGGGAGCGGCTGCGGCGGTGGCGCTGCGCATAGCCAAGCAGATCGAAGGCGGGACGATCGTGGTGATCCTTCCCGACCGGGGCGATCGCTACCTCAGCACGATGCAGTTCAGGTCTGTGTGCGCCAAGTGCCCACCGTGATGCCGTAGGGCGCACCTACGCCGCCAACGCCGGCACGAACGCTGCAGGTAGCCGTGCCCCGGAGCCGGGGGGGCCGGAGAGGCTATGATATGCGGCGACACCGAAGCCGCCGGAGGTAATCGTTGCGAGGTCGTATCCAGATCGACGGGGAGCGCTGCAAGGGCTGCCTGTTCTGCATAGAGCTTTGTCCCAAGAAGAGCATCCATCTGTCCGAAGAGCTGAATCTCAAGGGGTACTTCATCGCCGCTTTCGACAGCGGCGACGGGTGCAATGGCTGCGGCATCTGCGCGCTCATGTGCCCCGAAGTCGCCATCGAGGTGGAGAGAGCATGAAGCGCCTTATGAGTGGGAACGCCGCGCTGGCCGAGGCGGCGATCCTTTCCGGCTGCACCGCCTACTTCGGCTATCCCATCACCCCCCAGAACGAGCTCACGGAGTACATGGCGAAGCGCATGGTCGAATCCGGAGGCGTCTTCATCCAATCGGAGAGCGAGATCGCCGCTATCAACATGGTGCTCGGAGCGTCGGCGGCGGGAGCGCGGGCGATGACCTCCTCCAGCGGGCCGGGCATGAGTCTCAAGCAAGAGGGCATCTCGTATCTGGTGGCCGACGAGCTTCCCGCCGTGATCGTCAACGTGGTGCGAGGCGGCCCGGGCATGGGGAACATCTCGCCGTCGCAGTCGGACTACTTTCAGGCGACCCGCGGCGGGGGTCATGGCGACTACAAGACCATCGTGCTGGCCCCCAGCTCGGTGCAGGAACTGACCGAGATTGTCCCCCTCGCATTCGATCTCGCCGACAAGTACCGCAACCCGGTCCTCATTCTTGGCGACGGCATGCTGGGGCAGATGATGGAGCCGGTCGACTTCGACGGCCTCAAACGGCCGCCGGACTACGAGAAGAACTTCGTTCTGACGGGGGCGAAGGACCGGCCGGCGAGGAGCATCTATTCGCTCATCTTTGATGCCAAGCTTCAGGAAGAGCACAACTGGAAGCTCCATCGTAAGTTCCAGCTCATCGAGCAGAACGAAGTCCGCTACGAGACCTATCTGACCGACGACGCCGAGATGATAGTCATCGCGTACGGGATGGGCGCGCGGATCGCCAAGGGAGCCATCAAGCGGCTGCGCCAGGAAGGCCTCAAAGTCGGCATGGTGCGGCTCATCACGCTCTGGCCCTTCCCAGTCAAGGTGCTCCAGGACCTGGCCGCGAATGTGAACGACTTCTTCGTGTTCGAGATGAGCGCCGGGCAGATGGTGGAGGACGTGCGGCTGGCGCTGGGAGGAAAAGGGAATGTGCATTTCTACGGAAGGCCGGGAGGTGTGATCCCTATGCCGGTGGAACTCTACAGGATCGTCTCCCGCCACTACAATCTGGCGCTATCCGCGCGCGCGGGGAAGCAGTCATGACCACTACTTACAAGCCCATATACACGCGGCCCAAGCTTCTCAAAGAGGCCCACTTCCATTACTGCCCTGGCTGCGGCCATGGCATCATCAACCGTCTTCTCATGGAAGTCATCGAGGAGATGGACCTGGCGGACAAGGCCATCTGCGTCGCGCCTGCCGGCTGCGGCATGCTCCTCTACAACTACTTCGACATCGATGTGATCGAGTCGGCGCACGGCCGGGGCTCGGCGGTAGCCACCGGTATCAAACGGATGCTGCCCGAGAATCTCGTCTTCTCGTACCAAGGTGATGGCGACCTGGCGGCCATTGGGACGGCCGAGGGGTTCCACGCGGCCAACCGCGGCGAGAACATCACCGTGATCTTCGTGAACAACGGCGTATACGGCATGACCGGCGGGCAGATGGCGCCGACCACCCTGATCGATCAGGTCACCACGACCTGCCCCATAGGGCGGGACTCCGTTCTGGCCGGTCATCCTGTGCGCATCTGCGAGGTGTTCTCTGTGCTGGACGGCACGGCCTACCTGGAGCGGGTCGCCGTCAACAAGCCGGCGGCGGTCGTGAAGACGAAGAAAGCCATCCGGAAGGCCTTCCAGCGGCAGATGGACGGCGCCGGCTTCTCGCTGGTGGAGATCCTCTCGCCCTGCCCCACCGCCTGGAAGATGGGCACGCTCGAGGCCTGCACGTGGGTGGACGAGGTCATGAGCAAGGTGTTCCCGCTGGGGGTCGTCAAGGACCTGACGCCGCGCCCCGAGGAGGCGCCATGCTCCTGAAGACTCTTTTCTCGGGCTTCGGCGGGCAGGGCGTGCTTTCCATGGGCACGACGTTGGCGACCGCCGCCATGCTCGAGGGGAAATACGTCACCTACTTCCCGGCCTACGGAGTGGAGGTGCGGGGCGGCACGGCCAACTGCACGGTGGTGGTCTCCGACGAGGAGATCGCCTCGCCGGTGGCCTCCGACCCGGAGTTCGTCGTCGCCATGAACCAGCCCTCGTTCGCTCGGTTTCAGAGCATCCTGCAGGCGGGCGGCCTGCTCTGCGTCAACTCGTCGCTGGTGAATACCGAGACGGCTCGGAGCGACATCGAGATCCTTGCCATCCCCACGAGCGAACTGGCCGAAGGATTAGGGACCATCAAGGTCGCGAACATGATCCTCCTCGGCGCCTTGGTGCGGGCGAGCAACATGATCTCGTACGACCTGATGCAGGAGAACCTCACCGAGATACTCGGCGAGGGCAAGGCCAAGCTGCTCAAGCTCAACCGGGAGGCACTGGCTCTCGGCTACAACTACGTCCAGGGGTGATCGGGTGGCCATCAAGCAACTGTCTGTGAGCATCGACAATGTTCCGGGAACGCTGGCGAACATCAGCGAGAGCCTGGGCCGGGAGGGCGTCAACGTCAGGGCGATCTCGGTGGCCGACACCTCCGACAGGAGCACCGTGCGCTTCGTGTTCGACGACCCCGAAAAGGCGAAGAACATGCTCATCGCCAACGGCTACACTCCGAAGGAGACCGAGGTGCTCGCTGTGGAGATACCGGACCATCCGGGCGGCATGCTGGGAGTGCTCAAACCGCTCAAGGCGGCCGGCATCAACGTGCACTATCTCTATCCGCACCTGGGAAGGGTCAGCAACAACGCCATAGTCATCCTGGGTGTGGACAAGACCGAAGAGGCACAGGCTGTCCTCGCCGCCAACTGGGTGAAGACGTTGGGGCCCGAAGCCTACAACGCCTAGCGGTTCAGATCGCCCTCATCCGGTTTCCCCGGGGGTTGTGCTCCACCTCCGCCAGCCCAAGGGCTTCCAGCACGGGCGGGACGTAGTTGGCAAAGCGCCCGCGCAGCCCTTTCTTGAGGCCGTACCAGCCGCCGACCGGGTTCTGCGGCGATCGGGCCCAGGCCTCCACGCTCCCCTCGGCAGCGGGCTTCTGCTCATCCGCGGTGCCAAGCGGCATCCAATCGCCGTGCGACTTGAGCATCGCGTGGAGGTCGTCGATCGCACGCAGAAGGTAGCGGACCTCGGTCTTGGCGGCCATCACCACCAACGCGGGGGGATCAGCCTGCTCGTCGCGGTACACCTCGATATCCGATTGGCCGCTCGGCGTCTTCAACAGCCACGGGTCTTCGTGCGTACCGCTCCCTGTTGCCTTGTCCGCCACCTTGGCCTCCTTTGTCTCGCACGCAAAGAGCGCACGAAGCTCCATCGTACTCTGGCCTGATACCCAGGAATCTGGGGCGATAGACCTACCGGACATCCGGCCTTCGTGGGGCGTCGGCCTCCGGTGGCTCGGCATCGCGCGTGAACCTCCACCAGACCAACCGGGGCGTCCACTGAGTGCCTGTCCAACCTGGGCCTCGCAACCGGCCGTAGACGAGCAGCAGGGGCACCCCGGCGCCCAGCGCGACTCGCGCCTCGCCCCGCCCCAGCAGCCAGCGCACGAGCGGGAACAGCAGACAGGCCACGAGCACCCCGCGCGCGTGGTCGTTCTTCGCGGTCGGCGCTACCCAGATGGGCAGCGTTATCGCGAACCCGGGAGGATCGGCCGCCAGTATGGAGCCGGCCAGCGTCGCCACTCCCCGTCCCCCTCCCACGGTGATATGCCCGGCCAGAGGGGCGAGCATCAAGGCGTCGACCGTTATCGGACCCGCTCCCGTGGCGCGGCCCAGCAAGGGCGGCAGGAGGCCTTTGAGGGCATCGGCGGTGAACACCGCCATGCCGGCCTTCTTCCCCATCACCCGGTAGATGCTGGAAGTCCCCGGATTTGTCGCCGCCAGCCTTTGCCTGGCCTCCGGCGTCGCGAACGATGCCGCGAGCCGGGCCGCGGGGACACAGCCGCCCGCGAACGCGAGGGTCACCGCGAACAGCGAGCGCCAGAGCGACCAGCCCCGCCTGCGGCACGCGGTAGCGGACTTCGCGCCCGCCGCGGTCCTAACGTGATTCGGCATGTGACACCTCTTGCTTGGCGGCTCTGTTTCTTCTGCCGGTGATGACTACCCGGACGCCTATCGCCACGGCTCCCACAGCGATGGGCACGAGCCAGGTGAAGACACGCCACAGGACCAGGCTCGACACCCGGATGTCGGCGGGGACGCTCGCCCCTATCAGTCCCAGGTAGCCCAGTTCCGCGATGCCCGCGCCTCCCGGCAGCGGCGAGAACGGCATGATCACCTGTAGGGCGGCCTGGGCGATGATGACGTTCAGCAGCCCACCCTGGTAGCCGAGCGCCATGAGGATGAGCGGGATGATCGAGAACATGGCCACCCAGTAGACGGCCTGTAGTGTCACGGTCCCCACGATGGCCCTCCAGCCGGCATGAAGCAGGACCAGGTTGGCTTCGCGGAAAGAGTCGGTGTACTTTCGCACCCGGCCCGGAAGCAGGCGCGTGCCGACCGGCTTCTGGGTCCAGAGAGCGGCGATGATCCAACCGGCGAGCACCGCGAGTATCACTCCGATGAGGACCCATCGCTGCAGGTGGGTCAGCCGGGTGCCGATCGCGGGGACGAGAGCCACGGCTGCCACGATGACGAGCAGGGAGGTGTGTATCAGCCCTTTCACGATCACCGCGGATGTTGCCTGCGAAGCCGTTAGGCCCGAGTAGCGCAGGCGCACGACCTGGTAGGGGATCTCGAGACCGCCGAACGACGTGGCTCCTCCGACCAGAAGCGACTCGAAGGCGACGCCGAACACCCCCCAGGTGGAGGCCTTCGGGCAGAGAGCGCGGGCTATCACGACGAGGGTGAACGCCTCGGTGAGCAACACGATGACGAGGCAGAGACCGGCGAGAGCCAGATACCTGTAGTCGGCGCTGCCGAGGTCCGTCTGGGCTATCTGCGGCCCCAAGCGCGAACCGGCGATCACGACGACGACGGCGGCCGCCGCGAGCCCGGCCGCCAGGTTGAGTATCAGGCGGCGCCAGCGGACGACACCCTGGGAGCCGCCGTTCCCGTTCGCGGCCTCTAGCGCCAGGCCGCTAGTCCCGTCCACCGCCTCCGGCTGCTCGGCCCCGGTCGCGGGCGGCGGTTCCTTGCTCTCGGTGCTCAGGCCCTCACCACCCCGGCAAGCAACTCCCGATACTGCCTGCCCACGACCTCCGGGGCATGTCGCGAGAGGGTGAATTCTCTGGCCCTCTCTCCCATCGCCGTTCGGGCATCAGGGCTCATCGAGAGCAGCCGCCGCAGCGCCTCCGCCACTTCCTCGCTCGAGTCTCCTGCCGGGATGATGCCGGTTTCGCCGTTCTTCACGCTCTCCGGTGCCCCTCCCGACCGGCCGGCAAGCACCGGCAGGCGAGCCAGAGAGGCCTCTGCGAAGACGATGCCGAACCCCTCCACTTCCAGGCCGCCCCAGCGGGTGCGGCAGGGGCAGGCAAAGATGTCGGCGGCCTTCAGCCATATCTTCAGGTCCTCGGTGTCCAGCGCGCCGGTCATAAGCACCCGCTCTCTGACGCCGAGCGAGGTCGCCATGCGCTCCAGGCGCTCGGCGATGCGCCCGTCGCCTATGACCCCCAGGTGGAGGCGAGGGTACTCATCGCGCAACAACCCGAGCGACTCGATCAGCCGGTCCTGACCTTTGCGCGGAACGAGGCGGCCGATGATGATCATGAGTTCTCCATCGATGCCGAGCTCCGCTTTGGCCTGGGCCTTGCTGGGCAGGAGGGGAAGATTGAAAGCGCCGTCGAGAGGAGGCCGAAGCGTCACCGCCGGCACTCTCCCGCGGACCTCGCGCGACGCGACCGAGGCCGTGAAATCGCTGACGGTGGCCAGCAGAGCGGCGTTGCCGAGGACGTGCCGCAGAAGTGACGAGCCTATGGGCATGGCCGCTGGGACGGTCACCTCGGCTCCTCCGAGGAATACGATGTAGGGGAGACCTGTTCTCTTGACGATGCGAGGTCCAAGAAGCCCGGTGGGCAGCGGGTGGCCGAACTGGACCAGTTTGAGCTCGTGCTCTTCGATGAGGTCCAGCGAGAGCCGCAACAGACCCCGGGTGGGCCGAAGCTGCTCGAGCGGGTACCGGTGGACCCTGTAGGGGTGGGTGGCGTCGAAGTCGTGGCTGCCCGGCTGATCCGGGGCGATGATGACTAGGTCCGAGGGGTCGAGCGTCTGGATGAGCCCCCAGTAGTACGACTGGGCGCCGCCGATACGCGGGGGAAAATCGTTCGTGATGAACAAAGAGCGGGGCACCCTGGGCGGGTGGGCCGGCTGCTCTGCAACCGGGCCAGACGCGGAACTCAGTCCGCCGCCGCTCGTCAAGTCCTGCTGCACCGGTGAACCCCCCGCAGTGGCTCCGCTCTTGCCCGTGCGCACAGTATAGGCGCTCGGCAGGCTTCCCCGCAAAGGAAGAGCGTTGTAGCATGATAGAGTCGTCCTGGGGTCATCAGGAGAGCAACGCGCGGAGGCGGCATGGTACCTGGCGTGGAAAGGCTGAAGCTGCGCTCGACTGAGTTCGCGGTCGGGGAGATACTCAAGCTGCTCAGCTCCAATCCCGAGAAGAACCTCGTCCGGATGGCACGGCTTGCGGAGACGCTCGGGACGAGCGAGTATCAGAGGCACAACGCCAAGGTCTGGCGGGAGTATTTCGAGACCGCGCTGGAGCAGGATCCTCCGCCGGTCGCCATGCAACTGGTCCTTCGCGCTATCCACAGCACCTCTTCGCGCTGCCTGTCCCGAACCGTTTCGAACCTCTTGGTCAATTCGCTGTGGCAGGGCGGAGCCAAACGGAGTGCCTGGGAGCGGGCCAATGACGCCAAGGCCCCCTTCATCATCCTGATGAGCCCCACCATGCGCTGCAATCTCGACTGCGTCGGATGTTATGCCGGCGAATACGACCAGAAGGACGACCTGCCGATGGAAGTCATCGACAGGATCGTGTCCGAAGGCCGGGAGTTGGGGATCCACGCCTTCACCCTGCTCGGCGGCGAGCCGTTCGTGCGAAAAGACGCGCTGGAACTGCTCGAGCGCAACTCAGATTGCGATTTCCTCGTCTTCACCAACGGGACGCTGATCGACGAGGCCGTGGCCTCGCGGCTGGCAAAGGCGGCCAATATCGCCATCTGCTTCAGCGTCGACGGGTGCGAGGCCACCAACGATGCGCGGCGGGGTCCTGGGGCGCTACGCCGTACCGAGAAAGCGATGGCCTTGCTGCGCGCCAAGAAGATCCCCTTCGGCTTCTCGACCATGATCACCAGCCAGAACTACGTCGAGGCGGCCAGCGACGAGTTCTGCGACTACCTCATCGGGCAGGGCTGTCTCTTCGGGTTCCACTTCCTGTACATGCCGGTCGGGGCCGGGCCGGATCTTGACCTCATGCCCACTCCGGAGCAGCGGGAGTATATGCGGGTCAACGGCGCGGAGCGCATCCGCAGCGAGAAGCCGTTGTTTGTGATGGATTTCTGGAACGACGCCCCCCACGTCGGCGGGTGTATCGCCGGCGGCCGGGCCTATCTCCACATCACCTCCACCGGCGACGTGGAACCCTGTATCTTCACTCACTTCGCCGCCGACAACATCAAGGAGAAGTCGCTCACCGAGGTGCTGAAGTCCCCGTTCTTCCGCGCCATCCAGACCAGGCAGCCTTTTAGCGACAACTTGTTGCGGCCCTGCATGCTCATCGACGAGCCGCACGTGATCAGGGACATCGTGTGCAGCACGGGAGCCCACCCGACGCATCCCGGAGCGGACGATCTGATCACGTCGTACGCCGAGGCGATCGACGGCTACTCGGCCGAGTTCAAGACCATTGCCGATGCGGCCTGGACTGCCATGCAGCCGCACGAGGTACCTTACGGCACGCCCGCGGACGTTGACGAAGCGGACCTTGACGAAGCTGGCGAACGCGTGGCCGCGGTGCGTCTGAGCCAGGCGGGCCTCTCTGGTCCCGGCGCGGTCCTGGCGCCGGCCTGCGCGGCCCCGGCGCTCATGGGGCGCCTAGGTCCTACTTAACCGCGTACAGGTACCCGTTGAGACTGCCGGCGTAGACTGTTCCCGCCGCGACCGTCAACGCAGCCTCGACTTCTCCGTCGAGCTTGAACTTCCAGGCCTCCTGGCCCGTCTGCGAGTCCACCGCGTAGAGATAGGCGTCGGGACCGCCGATATATACCAGGTTGTCGGAGATTACGGGCGAGCACGTCAGATCGGCCCCGGTCTTGAACTTCCACTTCTGCTGCCCCGTCTGCGCATCCACCGCGTAAAGGTAGTCGTCGCGGCTGGCGATATACACGGTCCCGTTAGAGACCGCCGGGGACGAGACCACTCCGTCTGCCGTCTTGAAGGTCCACTTCGGCTTGCCGGTCTCCGCGTCCAAAGCGTGCAGGAAGGTGTCGTAGCTGCCTACGTAGACCACTCCGTCGGAGACGGCGGGTGACGACCAGATGACCGCTCCCGTCGGCGCTTTCCACTTCTCCTGGCCGGTCTTGGCATCTACCGCGTGCAGAGCCTTGTCGGCGCCACCGAAGTAGACGACGCCGCCGGAGACGGCCGGGGAGGAGTTGACCGCGTGCCCGGCGGCCGCTTTCCACTTCTCCGTGCCGGCTTGAGCGTCCACCGCGTAGAGAAACCCGTCCCCACTACCCACGTAGACGATCCCGTCGACGACCACCGGCGCAGTGACGATCCCGTACAGCGTCTTGAACTTCCACTTCTCGGCGCCGGTTTGCAGATCGAGCGCGTAGAGATTGGCATCGTCGCTGCCGATGTAGACCACGCCGTTGGCGATGGCCGGAGAGGACCAGACAGCTCGGCCGGTCTCGAACTTCCACTTCTGCTGTCCGTTCAGGACGTCGACCGCGTACACGTTCTTGTCGGCCGCGCCGAAGTAGGCCACACCGTTGTAGACAGCTGGGCACGACCAAGGAATACCGTTGGTGGTGTCGCCTGTCTGGAACTTCCACAGCACGCCGCTCGCCTGCGTCGGGCCACCGGTCGGGTACACGCCCGTACGCTCTGCGTTCGCCCTGAAGGTCGCGGCGCCGTCGTCTAGGGGAGCGCTGGTACCCGTCGACTGGGTGGTCACCGCAGTCGACTGCGTGGTAGACGGCGACGTGGACGTGGTGGTGCTCGTCTGAAAGAGGGAGCAGCCGGTAAGGAACATCGCCAACGAAAGCAGAGCGATGATCGAGAGGACGAGCAGCATAGCCTTGGTGGACTTCACGGCGGACCGATACCTCCTCGTTCGCGTTCGGGGATTAGGGTATAACACCTGGCGCGCGCTACAACAAGGCGGGGGTACGCCATGGCCGCGACCGCGGTGCGGTCAGGATGAGGTCGCCTCTTCTTCAGCGGCCGGCTCGGCAGGCTCGTCCGACGGCTCCGGGGCGACCGCCAGGGTGTGGTAGCTGACCGGCTGAGCCTTGGTCGGCCGCAGCGGGATGGGCACGATGGGACGGGACACGTCCGCGGCAAGGGGAGCCGCCACCGCTGCTGCCGTCTCGGCGGCGGGCGGCGCAGCCTCAGCCGCCTCCGCGGCCACGGGCGTGGTCGGCTCTGCGGCGGCCTCCGCAGCCACCGTCGTCTCCGCGGCGCTCTCCGGCGCGGCTGGCGCCGCCGGCGCGGGCTCGGTGGACGCGTCACGTTCCGCGTCTGCGACGGGCTCCGCGTCCGCCCGGGCATCCGCGGCCTCGGGGCTGATCGCTTCCACGGTCGGTGATGGCGAAGACGGGGCAGGCTGAAGGGCCTCGGGCTGCTCCGGTTTGGGCCTGCGGCGGCGCCGGATGATCAGTATCGCCGCCACCGTCAATGCGGCGACTATCACCACTCCGACGACGGTCGTGCCGACGATGGCCCCCCAGTGGTAGACGGTGCTCCCCGCGTACATCTCCGTGCTGCCGGAGGTCCCCACGTTCCAGACCAGCGTGTTCCCCTGCACCTCGTCAGCGTTGTTGTCCTTTATCGTGCCCGGAAGCGTCACCCGGTTCTCCACGGTAAGGACCTCGCCCAAAACGCTCTGCGTGAAACCGGCCGCCGATTGAGCCCGGGACGTCACCGACCCCGCGTCCGCGGTCGCCGAGAACCGGGTCTCGGTGGTGAAGAAGCCCTGGTCCTGTGTCAACGAGAACTGGTCGGTAGCGATAACGGCGGAGAGAAACTCTCCGGAGAGGATCTGCTGGAGCTCCTCGGGACTCGAGAAGGAGGTGGTGAGGCTGAGCCAGCGGGCGCCCGAAGAGTCGGTGCCCCTCTCGGCGGTCCAATCGCCAGGGATCTGCCCGACGATGAGGTTGAAGAGATCGTCGGCGCTTGCCGGCAACCCCCCAGAAAGGCCGCCAAGGTCACCCAGGATGCCCATGATCGCTCCGGCTTGACCGCCAACGCCATCGGCTACTCCGGACAGGAGGTCCTGCAGTTCTTCGTCGGCGGCCAGCCGTATCCCCACGGTTCCCGACCCGTCGGCGTTGACGTTGGTGTCGACTCCCGCCTGGACGTTACATCCGGTGAGAAGCACGAGGCCCGCGAGCACGACGATGAACAGGGCCGCCGATATGGCGAGCGCGGGTCGAGGCCGGCGACCTGTCGGACGCATGAACGCTGTCGGTCTATTCACGAGAACCCCTTCTAGGCAGACCATGGGCGGGAGTATCTGGCTTTCCCGGGCCTGTGACGGGGCGATACCCCCCGGGGTTCCAGTTCGCCGACGAAGGGTTACACGCCCGCGAGGACGAAAGGACTACTTGTCGACAGGCTCCAGATAGAAGCGGACGTGGCTGATCTGGTCGCCATCCAGCTCATGGATGACTATACCCGCCATGTCGCCGGGGGAGCCATCGGCCTGGGTGCCTTGCCACAGCCACTCAACCCACGCGCTGGTGTCATCGCAAGCGGAACGCACGACCGTTGCCCGGAAATCGTCCAGCTTGGCCATGATGGGAGCCCAGTTGCGCCAGATTTGATCTCTTCCGTGGAAGGTACGCGAGGGATGAGCGGGGTACTCCACGACGACGTCCTCGCGGAAGAGTCTCACGAGGCCTTCAAGATCGCGATCGTTGATCGCTCGTTCGAGCAGTCCGACCATATCCTTGGCAGCGGATCCCGCCTGCTGTTCAGCCACAGCCCCACCCCTTTCTGCAGTCATGCCTCGGCCTCGCGGACGGTCGCGGGCGAGCGTACGCGACGACGCTTGAGCGTCAGGCCGGCTCGTTCTTGTCGGTGCTCTTGGCCGTCGCGTCGGCGCTGCCATCGGCCGTCGCGTCGACCTTGGAATCGTCTTCCTTGATGGCCGTCTTGAACCCCTCTTCGCCTTCTTTAAGGCCTTTCTTGAGTCCGACCACAGAACCACCCAGGGAACGGCCGAGACGCGGCAGTAATTTACCGCCAAAAACAATCAGGATGATCACGACGACTATGATGATCTCCCAGGGGCCTAACCAACCAGGCATAGAAATACTCTCCTTGACGCTGAAGAAACCTTAAGGCACATTGTCGCATGGTTTGGGTTATGCGTACCTGAACAAGTAACACACACTCGAGAGGGGACCACCGTCAAGCACTTCGTTTCCGAGCCCATCTCCCCGGTAGGTTCCGCGTTCGATGCCACTTCGATGTCCGCGGGCGAACCCGGACTCCCAACCCGCTTTGTCTGGCGGGGCACGCAGTATGGAGTGGCGCGGGTCCTGGAGAAGTGGAAGACGGCGGGACCCTGCCGGCATGGTAGCGGAGAGCAGTATGTTCGCAGGCACTGGTTCCGCGTGGAGACGACCGACGGTACCCGCATGGAGATCTATTTCGACCGGCAACCGCGATCGAGGCAGAAGAAACAGAGGTGGTGGCTTGCCGCTATCCTGGAGGAGGAGACGGATCGACCAGTGCCGGAGGATCACGATGGATCTTGAGGTACTCGGAAAGGTGGCTGCCCGACGAGGATTCGAACCTCGGCTAACTGGTCCAGAGCCAGTCGTGCTGCCGTTACACCATCGGGCAACGATGCGATGCGCACGCTACAGCGGCGCGCAGCCCAAAGAGTTTACCATCGTAGGCGCGTCGCGCCAGCAGTCCGCTAGGTCCGGCCCTGCTTCTTCTCGATCCTGGCCCAGGCATCCTTGAGCGTGACGGTACGGTTGAATACGGGGGCGCCCGGGCGGGAGTCTCCCGCGTCCGCGCAGAAGTAGCCCAGCCGCTCGAACTGGTACCGCGCTCCAGGGGCCGCCTCGGCCAGGGATGGCTCGAGCTTGCATCCCTGTAGGATCTGGAGCGAGTCCGGATTGAGTGTTTGAATGAAGTCCTGCCCGTCCGGCACGTCGTCGGGGTTCTCCACGGCGAAGAGCGTTTCGTATAGCCGAACCTCGGCGTCGACGGCGTGGGCGGCCGAGACCCAGTGAATGGTCGCCTTGACCTTGCGGCCGTCGGGCGTGTCGCCGCCGCGGGTGGCCGGATCGTACGTCGCCCGGATCTCGACCACGTCGCCGGACTTCGGGTCCTTGACCACGCCCGTGCAGGTGATGAGGTACGCGGAGCGCAGCCGCACCTCCACTCCCGGGCTGAGCCGATGGTATTTGGGGGGCGGGACTTCGCGGAAGTCGTCCTGCTCGATGTATACCACCCGCGAGAACGGCACCCGGCGGGTGCCCATCGCCGCGTCTTCGGGGTTGTTGATCGTCTCCATCTCCTCGACCTGTCCCTCCGGGTAGTTCTCGATCACCACTCGGAGCGGTTTCAGCACGGCCATGGCGCGAGGGGCTCGGCGGTTGAGGTCGTCACGCACGAAGTGCTCGAGCAGTCCGAGTTCGACCATGTTCTCGCGCTTCGCCACGCCGATGCGGTCACAGAACCCGCGGATGGCCTCGGCCGGATAGCCGCGGCGCCGCATGCCGGAGATGGTCGGCATCCGGGGATCGTCCCAGCCCCCCACCAGCCCTTCCTGCACCAGCCGCAGCAGCCTGCGCTTGCTCATGATCGTGTAGGTCACGTTGAGGCGGGCGAACTCGCGCTGGCGCGGATGCACTCGGGGCAGATCGAGCACCTCCAGGATCCATTCGTACAGCGGCCGGTGCACCTCGAACTCGAGCGTGCAGATGCTGTGGGTGATCCCCTCTATATAGTCGCTCAATCCGTGCGCGAAGTCGTACATGGGGTAGATGCACCAGGCGTCGCCGGTGTGATGGTGCGACGCGTGGCGGATGCGGTAGAGCACCGGGTCGCGCAGCCAGACGTTGGGCGCGCCCATGTCGATCCTGGCGCGGAGCGTGCGGGCGCCATCGGGGAACTCACCGGAGCGCATCCGCTCGAACAGGTCGAGGCTCTCCTCCACCGAGCGGTTCCGGTAGTGACTCTCCTCGCCCGCCCGGTCGGGGGCGCCCCGCATCTGGTCCACTTCTTCGGCCGTGTGGTCGCAGACGAAGGCCTTGCCTTTGCGGATCAACTGGAGCGCGTACTCGTAGAGCTGTTCGAAATAGTCGGAAGCGTAGAACGGCTCCAGCGCGTGGCCGGCGGCCTGGTCGGGCATGACGGGAGGCAGGTAGAAGTCCTTGCGGCCGCCTTCCTCGCGCGTCTCCGGCAGTCCGCCGACCGGCTTGAGGCTCAGGCAATGATCGGCCCAGCCCTCGATCAGCCACTTGACGTCGGTGGTGATGGAGTCGACGTACTCGACATCCTCCTTGGCCGGGTTGGTGTCGTCCATGCGGAGGTTGCACCGGCCGCCGTACTGGCGGGCGATGCCGAAGTTCAGGCAGATGGACTTGGCGTGGCCGATGTGAAGGTAGCCGTTGGGTTCGGGGGGGAAGCGGGTGACGACCTCGCCGACGCGGCCCGAGGCGAGGTCCTGCTGGACGATCTCGCGCAGGAAGTCTTGGCGCTCTCCGGCCGGTTGGTCCAAGGCCGGCACCGGCTGCTCCTGGTTGGCGCTGTTCTGGCGTGCGTTCAAGTCCGGCATGGTTCCCCTGCTCTGTTTGTGACGACGGCTCCACGGTGCGTCGGGGGCGGCCGGCCGTCGTCCAGGTCTCCGCCGCGCTCTGGTCAGGATACCGTTTTTGGGAGTGGTGAGCCGAGAGCGCCTCCACTGAGCCCCGGCAGGCGCGGTGGTAGAGTGACAAGCGGTGACCGGCGTCGAACACCGCCACAAGGCGCGAACAGGAGGATCAGCAGGTGATTACTTTGTCGTTGAAGGAGAGCGGTGCGCCCATCGGCACGATAGATGAAGCCGACCTGGAGTTGCTCATCGGTCAGCTCGAGGAAGAGAGCGACGAGGACACTGACTACTACATGACCTCGGCGACCATAGAGTTGCTCGAGCAGAAGGGCGCCAGTGCTCGGCTCCTCGACCTTCTCAAACAGGCCGTGGGCGATTCGGAAGGCGTGGACATCGTCTGGACGGAATCCTGAGACACCGTCCCATCGGAATCCTGAGGCGCCGCCGTTGCGAGCTACAAGCGCTTCAGATACCGTTTGTCGATCGAGGCCACGAGCGAATACAGCGGGTTGACCATGTTGGCGACATATAGCCCGCCCACCTGGCCCAGCAGTTGGTATGCCTCCCACCGGGTGAAGCCGAACTCTTCCTCCATCCACAGCACCAGTTCGGTGTAGGCGATCCGGGCCGCGTCCTCCATGGGCTTGGCGGATCCCACCACCATGAGGGCCTCGTCCGACACGATGCGCGGCCAGCCGATCCGCTTTCCTTTTTCGACCCCGAACACCAACGATAACTTGCAGGGGATCTCGAGAGCGACCCCGCAGACCTCCCCCTGGCCCTGGTTGGCATGACAATCACCGGCGGAGAACAGCGCGCCCGCCGCGGATACGGGTAGATACAAGGTGTTGCCCGGCCGCACGTCGGGGCAATCCATGTTCCCTCCGTGGGGCCCGGGAGTGATCGAGGCGATCGCCTCGAGCGCCGGGGCGACTCCGATGCTACCCATGAACGGCCTCCAGGGGACCCTCACGCGAACGTCTCTGTTCTCGAGATATCTCCCCTCAGTTCCCTCGCGCAGCGACCAGATCCACGTCCTTTCGGGGATGGGGTCCTGAAGCGTGCGGGTGTACTCGGTGGACGTAAGGCCGCCCATATTGGGGACGAAGCAGCTCACGGCGAAGTCCCTCGCCGGCTCGATGCCCTCGATGCACACGGAGAGCGTATCTCCCGGCTCGGCACCCTCCACGAAGATCGGGCCGCTGACCGGGTTGGGGCTCACCCCCGCGAGCGCTGTGCTGGGGTGGTCGGACTCCGACCTGATCCTGCCGCCCAGGGCGTCATCGGTGTGGATGGTCACCCTATCGCCCGGGCGGACCGTGGCTATCGGCTCCAGATACGGATTGAAGCTGTAAGCGTAGTCCCGGGGCTTGATCTCGACGCTTGCCATGTTAGAGCCGCCCTTTCTGTGGAAGCCTTCGGCTCAGCAAACTACACCTCGTTGAAGTGGATGGTCAAATCGTGGGCGGCTTGGGAGTACAGTAGGCGAAGCGCGGATACTCGTGCAGACCCCGGGGGGAGTCGATGGATCCGGAAGTGCATTGGCAGAGCGTTTGGACGACAAAGGCCTTTGACGAAGTCAGCTGGTTCGAGACTGAGCCGTCCACCTGATTGGACCTGATCGGTGCAGTTGCGCCGGCCACAGACACCACAATCGTCGATATCGGAGCGGGCGCGTCGCTTCTGGTCGATTGTCTCCTGCAGCGAGGTTACAGCCGCGTGACGGTGGTGGACGTTTCCGCAGCAGCGCTCGAGGTCGCTCGCGCCCGCCTGGGAGCGCGCGCCGAGACCGTGACCTGGGTCGCCGCAGATGCCCGGTACGTGAGGCTACCAACACAGGTCGACCTCTGGCACGACCGAGCAGTGTTCCACTTCCTGACGGAAGAGGCGGATCGCCGGGCATATCTGGAGTCCGTGAGGAGTGCGCTGAGTGTAGGTGGGCACCTTGTTCTGGCGACCTTCGCCCTCAATGGACCCGAACGGTGCAGCGGCCTCCCGGTACAGCGATACGACCCCAACAGTATGGGCGAGTTTCTCGGTCCGGACTTTGAGCTGGTGAAGAGCCTGGAGAGGGAGCACGTGACGCCAGGCGGTTCCGGCCAACTGTTCACACATGCGGTGTTTCGACGCCTTCGCTGACGGCAACCGCGGTCACGGCGGACTCCATCGCCGGGCGCCATCACAGCGGCGTGTCTCCGCCCTCTCCCTGTCGTAAGATGGACTGGGCGACGCCGCTGGCACCATCTAGTCGCAGGAGGCACGATCTCATGTTGAAGGGCAGCGAACTCATACACCGTCAGTTGATAACCCGCGACGCGGGGGAACAGGTGGGCAAAGTCAAGGACCTGGTCGTCGACCAGAAGGGCAGCCAGATCTTGGGATTGCTGGTCGACGAGGGTTGGCTCGGTGGCGCCCAGGTCGTGCGCTGGGCGGCCGTTCTCAGCGTGGGCGAGGACAGCGTCGTCATCGATTCGAAGACCAGTGTGGTGAAGGCCTCGGAGGACCCGGACGTGAAGGAGGTGCTCGACCGCGGCGACGTGTTCGAGGGAGTCCACATCCGAACGACCGAAGGCCTGGATCTGGGCAGGTTCGAAGGGTTCTACTTCGACGAGAAGAGCGGGAGGATCCTGGGCTACGAGCTTTCGGGGGGCGCCGGCCGCAAGAAGCGTTCCCGGTCCTTCCTTCCCACGCCGTCCAGCTTCGAGGCGGGCAAGGACGTGGCGTTCGTCGCGCCTGACGCCGCCAACACCGTTCAGGACCTGGAAACGGCGCTCAAGCCGGATGCGGTGGATCCAGAACAGCCGCCACAACCCGCGCAGAACGCGTAGGAGGCGAACTGACTGCATCGGACAAAGCCGCGGCGCTTGGAGCGCTCGGCTATTCCCTGCGCTGGGAAACGCTCTTTGAGCCCCACGCCGCGGCGGGTCTTACACCCGCCCGCGTGATCCGCGGCGACCGCGGCAGTTTCCTCATATCCACGCCAGATGGTGTGGTCCACGCGAAGCCATCCAGCCGTCTCGCAAAGTCCGTCAGCAGCGCCGCGGGACTGCCCGCCGTCGGCGACTGGGTGGCGGTGCGCGTCTCCGACGGCCTCGATGCTCCGCTCATCGAGGCCGTGCTCGAGCGCATAAGCGCTATCACGCGCGGCGACCCGGGGGGTACCTCCGACGTCCAGGTACTGGCCGCCAATATCGACACCGTGTTCGTCGTCCATCCGATCGTCGAACTGCCCAACCTTCGCCGCATCGAGCGCGAGCTCTCGGTGGCATGGGACTCGGGAGCTGTGCCCGTGGTGGTCCTCACGAAGTCGGACCTCTCGGCCGACCCGGACGCGGCGCGCGCAGCCGTCGAGTCGGTCGCGCTCGGTGCGGACGTGCTCGTAACGAACGCGCTCGCCGGTGATGGCATCCAGCCGATCCTCGAATACATCTCGGCTCATCGCACCGCGGTCCTGGTCGGTCCCTCGGGCGCCGGCAAGTCCACGCTCATCAACTCGCTCCTGGGCGAGCAGCGGCAGGCGACGCGCGAGGTGCGCGTGAGCGACGGGAAGGGCATGCATACGACCGTGGCGCGAGAACTGATCCCGATGCCGGGTGGCGGCGTGCTCATCGACACACCGGGGCTGCGGGCGTTCGGCCTCACCGGATCGGAGGAAGGCATCGCGCTGGTCTTCCCCGAGATAGAGCAGTTTTCTCAGTCCTGCCGTTTCCGTGACTGTACGCACAACGACGAACCGGGCTGCGCGGTCCGGGCTGCTGTCGACTCGGGGGCGCTGCCGCTCGAGCGTCTGGCCAGTTATCACAAACTCATGGGCGAGGCGCAGTTCGCGGCGGCGAAGACGGACGCGCGTCTCCGTGCGGAGAGGGAGCGCAAATGGAAGATCGTCAGCAAAGCGAGCAAGAACTACCACAAGCGGACGGGTCGCGGCTGAGCGACCGGTGAGTCCTCGCGCTTGCGCTTGCCCGGCACTCGCTGCCAGAATGGCTGCCATGGATCCTAAGGCGCCACTTCAGACAAACGCTTGGTCTTCGGCTGCGCGGACGATCTTCATGCTGGCGGTCCTGGTCGGGCTTGCTCTTGGCCTCAGGGCCACACGCGGCATAACCGCGCCGATCCTCCTGGGGCTCGTGGTGGTCATCGGGGCGAGTCCCCTCGTCGGGATCCTGATGAAGAGACGCGTACCACCCGTCCTTGCGTACATCATCTCCATTCTTGTCATCGTGTTCGTGATCCTCGCCCTGATGTTTCTCATGTCGTACATGATCTTCCAGACCAGGAATCTTCTGCCCGAACTCCAAGACCAGTTGACGGTCTTGCAGCAAGACGTCGCAGACACTTTTGCCGGCTGGGGTATCGACATATCGGGAGTGATCAAAGAACAGGTCTTGAAACCGGAGAACATAGTCGGCTGGGCGCAGACCGCTCTCTCTGCACTCTACGGCGCCCTCAAGAGCGTGAGCCTCATTGTCTTCATTGTGGCCTACATGCTCGTGGAGGTATCGGGCTTTCGCGGGCGGTTCTATCAAGCTCTGGGAGAGGATCGCCCGGCGCTCCGGAGGTGGCAGGCGTGGACCCGGGAGACGCGCAGCTACCTGGGGATCACCACGGCCCTCGCTGCGATCATCGCCGTCTTGAACTTTGCGCTGCTTTGGGCCCTTGGGGTGCCTTACCCGTTCACCTGGGCGTTTCTCTCCTTCGTGATGAGCTACATACCGAACCTGGGGTTCATCATCGCGCTGCTGCCTCCCATGACCCTGGCTATTCTCGAACGCAGTTGGGGCATGTTCATTGGGGTGGTCGTGGGATACCTTGTGATCAACTTCGTCGCCGACAGCGTGTTCAAACCCAGGATTCTCAAGAAGGGAGTGGACCTGCCGGTGGCGGTATCGTTCCTGTCTTTGTTGGTCTGGGGTTTCGTGTTGGGCCCGATCGGGGCGCTTCTGGCCGTGCCCATGACCATGATGGTGAGAACGGTCCTCCTCGAGGCCTCGCCCGAGACTGAGCCGCTTGCCCTCTTGCTGCGATCCGGTGGCCCCGCTCGAACGAGGAGAGCGGCGTGGTCGTGGTGGAGGAGAGGTAAGGGCGGGGACTCGACACCAGGGGCCTGACCGCGACGCGCAGGTCCCCGCGACCAGCTTCGCTCTGGCGGATGGATCGACGTGGGCTACGTCCTCGCCGGTTCAGCGGCCTGCCGGAGTGGACGGGAACGACCGCTCTTTGCCCGTCGCGGAGCCTGAGACGCTCAGCGGCCCCGGAGCCTTCCGCGCCCGCGGATCAGTCCCAGGATGAGAAGCAGCACAACCGAGCCGCCGACCGCCACCGCGAAACTCCGCCAGTTCCATCCGGTCACGCCTGTGCTCCCGACCAGGCTCATGATAAACCCGCCCAGCAGCGCCCCCACGATGCCCACGATGATGCTGTAGATGATGCCCCCACGACGACCCGTGAGAAATCCGGCCACTAAGCCGGCCAGGCCACCGAAGACGATCCACGCCAGAATCCCCATGATCGAACCCCCTCGAAGAAGATCGCGTCGCCTGACTCTGGTCTCTGTGCCTTCAACCCAGGGTCTTTGTCCGTATACCTGCGATCACCGGAATCCAAACCCCTTCGTGGGGCACGCCGCGGCAGCACGAGTCTGTGCGCCGCAACATGATAGACGGGGACAAACATGATTGGATCGCCCCTGCCAAAGAGTATTATCGGTGGGCCTGATCCGACCAGAAACGAGGGGAGCGAGGGTATGGCAGAGCAGCAGAAGCCGAACATCCTTATCTTATGGGGCGATGACATCGGCTGGTGGAACATAAGCTACAACAGCCGGGGCCAGATGGGCTACCGCACCCCGAACATCGACCGCGTCGCCAACGAAGGCATCGCCTTCACCGACTACTACGGCCAGCAGAGCTGTACGGCCGGCCGCGCCGCCTTCATCACCGGTCAGAACCCCATCCGCACCGGCCTGACCAAGGTGGGGATGCCCGGCGCGGACCTCGGCTTGCAGGCGGAAGATCCCACCATCGCCGAGCTCCTCAAGCCCCACGGTTACACTACCGGCCAGTTCGGCAAGAACCACTTGGGCGACAAGGACGCGTTCCTGCCTACCGTGCACGGATTCGACGAATTCTTCGGCAACCTGTACCACCTCAACGCCGAGGAGGAGCCGGAGCTTCCGGACTATCCCAAAGACCCGGCTTTCAAGCAGCGCTTCGGGCCCAGGGGCGTGCTGCACTGCTGGTCCGATGGCAGGGGCGGACAGAAGATCGAGGACACCGGGTTGCTCACCAAGAAGCGCATGGAGACCATCGATGACGAGGTCACGGAGCACGCCCTCGATTTCATCGACCGGGCTCACAGCGCAGGCACACCGTTCTTCCTGTGGTACAACACGTCGGCCATGCACTTCCGCACCCACTGCGCCGACAAGCACAAGGGCAAGAGCGGTCAGGGAGACTATAACGACGTGATGGTCGCCCACGACGAGAACATCGGGCGGATGCTGGACAAGCTGGACGAGCTGGGCATCGCCGAGGATACGATCGTCATGTACTCGACGGACAACGGGCCGCACTACAACAGTTGGCCGGATGCCGGGATCACCCCGTTCCGCAGCGAGAAGAACACCAACTGGGAGGGCGGCTGGCGCGTGCCGGCCTTCGTGCGTTGGCCCGGCAAGTTCAAGGCCGGTACCGTGCTCAACGGCATCGTCACGCATCAGGACTGGGCGACGACCTTGCTGGCCGCCGCGGGAGAGCCGGACGTCAAAGAAAAGCTCCTCGACGGGCACCAGGCCGGCGACAAGACCTTCAAGGTCCACCTGGACGGTTACAACATGCTGCCCTATCTAAGGGGTGAGGTCGAGGAAAGCCCCCGTAAGTCCTTCTTCTACATCAGTGACGACGGGGATATTCTGGCGATCCGGTACCAAGACTGGAAAGCGGTGCTTATGGAGCAGCGGGCCACGCGGCTGCAGTGCTGGGCGGAGCCCTTCGTTGCACTGCGCGTACCCAAGATATTCAACCTCCGCCGCGACCCTTTCGAGCGGGCCGACGAGAACTCGAACACCTACTGGGACTGGATGCTCGATCACGCTTTCTTGATCTACGGCATGCAGGCGTTGGTGGCGGGGCAGATAGAAGACTTCGTGAAGTACCCGCCGCGCCAGAAGCCGGCCTCGTTCAACCTGGAAGTAGTGATGCGCCAACTGGAGGAGGCGTCGAGCAGCAAGGGGCACTGAGCCGCCCCGCACACGCCGCTCAGTTCACCGGGCAGACCCCGGCGGGCGTGGCGGCGAGCAGGTGGTCCTTTCCGGCCGTGGAGAGGCCCAGCCCGTCAAGCTCCGCGCGTAGCTGTTCGGGCGTGCCCTCGCCATAGAGGTAGGCGTTCACCCGCGTGGCCGCCGTTGAATCCACCAGGTCCCAGAGATCGGGGTAGATGGCGCGGAACTCGCCAAGAAGCAGGCTGTCTCCTTGGAGCGCGTATTTCTGATGGTAGTCTTCGGCAAGATAGAAGTCGGCCGTCGGGATTATCTGGGTCCGGATGACGTCTTCTGAGACTCCCTGCAGCCGCTGCGTCACCGCACGGGCGATCCGTTCCTGCTCGGCGTCGCGCACGAAGATGGCCGACATGTACTGTCGCTTTCCCGCCGATTGAGTGGCATCGTGGGCCGCGAAGAACGCCTCCACGAGCGCCTCATACGTCACCTTCGATGGGTCGAAATCCAACTGCACGGTCTCGGTGTGGTCGCCGAGATTGTAGTAAGTGGGATTCTTGGTCGGTGCCGCCTGTGTATCCCACTCTGGTACGGATGACTCCTGGGAGGGCGCCCAACTGCGCCTCGGCGCCCCAGAATCAGCCGAAGGCGAACGAGGCCGTCTGGTACTCCTTGGGCGCTTCCAGATCCAGGGAGGGCAGCGCGGGGAGCGCCGACACCTGCGTACCCGGTGCCGCGGTCGTCGTCGCGCCTCTAGCCGGATCGCCGGCACAGCCCCCCGCCTGAACGGCGAGGCCGACACCGAGACCGATGACGGTCCCCGCAAGCCCCATACTCCTTAACACTTCTCGTAGCTGCATGTCGCAACCCCTTGAGCGCGCGCTGTATGTGGGCATCATACCAGAGCTTGCCGCGCCGGTGCATGAAATACCTGCAAAACGCGCGCTTAATCGGTGCGGCGGCGTCTGCGCGGCGCGAGAAACGCGATCTCCGCCAGTAGGACCGAACGACGTCCAAGGACGCCTGAACCCCCGGGACCTATTCTTATCCGCGGCCGCCCGGTACTCTTGACCAAGACCGCCCAGGAGGTACCTGTGCCCGAGACCCTACGTCAACTTGTCAGCCGAGGCCCCGTCGATCCTGCGACCGCCCTGAGCATTCTGGGGCAACTCCTGAACGCTCTCGAGTTTTCCCACTGGCGGGGGATCATCTATGGCGACATAACGCCCGAGAAAATCGCCCTCACCTCCAGCGGCCAGGCGACCGTGGCCGCCTTCGGCATCGCCCATGTGGGTGACGACCCCGTTCCGGCTCGAGCCGGAACTGCCACGCGCACCTCGGCATATGCGGCCCCAGAGCAGATCTACGGGGATCCGGTGGACGAACGGGCCGACATATTCGCCTTGGGGGTGGTGGCCTACGAGATGTTCACCGGCAAGCACCCCTTCGGGGCCTCCGACGGTCTTTCTGCCGACTCCGTCATCTCCCGAATTCTATACCAGCCTCCCCTTGAGATCCCCCAGGTCGCTCTTGCCGGTCTCCCGCCACACATCCCGCCGGTTCTCGAGATCGCCCTGGCCAAGGACCCGAAGGACCGCTTCCCCGATGCCGTAAGCTTCCTGGATGCGCTGAAGGGGAAGACCACTGTTGCCGATGTAGTCGCCCCGGGCAAGCCGGGCGAGTCGGCTCTCCGTCGCGCCGCCTCGTCTCGCAGCCCCCGCTCAAAGAGAAAGTGGCTGACCTACGCCCTGCTGGGAGGCCTCGGGGTCGCCGCTCTGGTGGTTGTGTTGGTGGTGGCTCTCGGCGGGGGCTTGGGAGCCAGTAGCTCTACGACCGTGACCTCGGAAGGCACCACCTCGACCGGGCAGTCCGTGCCGGCGATCGTCCCGACCACGACTACGACCAGCATTGCGACTACGACCAGCATCGCGACCACGACCACTATCACCTCGACCACGACGAGCACGATCATCACGACCACAACGACCACGACCATCACTCCCACCCGGTACGAGCAGACCGACTCCAGCCTGCTTTACGCCGGTACCTGGACGAGAACCACCGACGGGTCTGCCTCCGGGGGCAGCTTCCTCTTCGCGAACTCCAGCGGGGCCTCGCTGACCGTCGCCTTCGAGGGCACCTACCTGGCCTGGATGGCCAAGAAGAGCCCGGTCTATGGCATGGCCAAGGTGACCTTGGACGACCAGGCCCCGGTCACTGTCGATCTCTACAGCGCCACTGCTCTGTGGCAGGAAAAGGCATGGGAGACCGGCACCCTTCCCTCCGGCGCCCACACCCTCAAGATCGAGTGGACGGGGACGAAGAACACTGCCGCAACCGACACAAACATCGGTGTGGATGCTTTTGACGTGGCAGGCTCGCTGATCCAGGTCCCGTAGCAAGCACTCCTCCAGCCTTTGGCTGAGGGCCTGCCTCCAACACGAGCCCCATTGTCGGGGCCTCGGGCACCGGTGTCCTCTGCATTGGGCAGAGGCACCAACTCCGTCTGCTTAGCGGGACCGCTCCGCCCGCCTACCGGCCCGGCAAAGGCCGCAGCCCTGGCAGCACGTGGCGCCGGGTATTTGGTTGTCGAAGCCGTAGTGCAGACCCAACCGGCGCAACTCCTCCTGCGAGAGCGGGCTGTCCTCTACGACGGTGGGTCCGCTCTCTATATAGGACTTGGGGTACGGCAGCACCAGACGATCGTCCGTAGAGCGGATCCCGATGAGCGGCACGGGTATCCAGACGGCATCGGCGGTCTCCACCAACAGCCACGTCGTACCGAACTTCCTGCGCGGAAAGCCGAGGCCGGTGATCATGCCGATCTTCTGGGCGTATGCGTCGAACAACTCCCTTCCGATCCATGGATTCAGTTTGTCGCTTTGCCCCACCATCGTCTTCACCTCACACGGAATGTCCTGGCGGCCCTAAGAAAGGCCACGATGAGCGGGTGCGGTCTGCCGGGTTCCGAGGACAACTGGGGGACGAACAGAGTCGCCATGAAGAAGGGGTGCGACTGAAGCTCGACGATCCTCACGTTGCCCTCGCTGTCTTCGCCCGCGATCTTGAGGCCGCCTCCGAACAGCAGGTCGCGATAGCGTTGGTTCAGGCCGTAGTTGCATAGGAACCTCTCGGTGGAACGGTCCTTTCCGTACGCGTTGAAGGCGAGCGTGCCCGGGAGCACGTGGACTACCTGCTCGGTGCCCCGAAGGGAGCATGCGAGCCGCGTGATGACGAGACTGGACGCGTCCGGCGCGCTCTCTTCGTGATCCGCGTCCCGTATCCCCAGAACGTTGCGTGCATGCTCTACCAGAGCATGTTGGAAGCCTCCTCAGGTGCCAAAGAAGGGCCACCCCGCCTCGCGGGCGAAGCGGATCGCCGCCAATCCGCCGTCCTTGTTCTTAAACTCACCTCCCGGGGCGAAGATACCGTCGAATCCGGATAGGGAAGTGCGACCTGAGGTGGTGTCCAGCGTGGCGGTGGAGAACCACTGTACTTCGAGCTCGAGGTCGAGGGCATCGGCCGCGTGAGCGAGGGCCTTGCGCGCCGACGCGCGCGACGGATGCTCCGGCCCGTAGTCGGCGATGGTCGCGATCTTCACCCGATCACCCGTTGCCGTGCTCATCTGCTCCTCCGCCCCACTTTCCCGTGGCTTTGAAGAACGTGTTTCTCGATCATCGACCTTCCTCGGTGTGCCATGGGCCGGCCGAAAGATACCAGAGCGGCGCCCTATCGGTCACCAGGCAGATGGCGTTCCTCCCGGATGAAGAGCGTGCCGACCAGGGCGAGCGCGGACAGCCCGGCCGAGATGAGGAGGGCGAGGTCGTAGTCGCCGGTGCTGTCGAACACGACCCCGCCGAGGTAGGCCCATAGTCCGCCTCCCAGCATGTGGGCGGTCGTGATGAAACCGGAGATGAAGCCGAGGTGAGTCACGCCGTATAGGGCGGCAAGCAGCGTCGGGGTGAGCGGCGCCGTGACCGCGAAGGTGAGACCGAAGCCCAGCGAGAAGACCCAGAAGGGGATCTCTCCCTTGAAGGCGAACAGCAGCGCGAACAGCAGGATCCTGACCCCGAAGGTAGCAGCGATAGGGATCTTGTTGCCGATCGCGTCCGCGGCAGGGCCGGCGACGAGGACCCCGCCCAGACTGAGGAGGCCGAGCCAGGCGAGCATGCTGGCTCCCGCGTCGGCGGAGATGCCGTAGTCGGTGACCATGGCCACCAGATGGGTAGTGACGAGGTAATCCGCGCCGCCGCAGACGAACATGACAAGGGTGAACAACCACAGGGAGCGCGTGCGCATGGCCTCCGAGAGGGTAAGGCCGGTCGGGGCCGCTGCGGCGCGAGACGGTCCAACGAGGGAGTCCGCCCCGCTCCGCGACTCACCCCGCGCCTGCCGGTCGCGCGTCCCGTAGGGTTCGAGCCCAAAGCTGTCCGGATTCCCTCGTATGACCCCGAAGACGAGGGGCAGATTGACGGCCAGGGAGAGGACGGCTATCCAAATGACCGGACTTCGCCAGCCGGAGGCGAGGATCATGTCCGAAAAGACCGGTATGAGGAAGAACTGGCCCAGGCAGCTACCGGCGAACGCCAGGCTGATGGCCAATCCTCTGCGTCTCTCGAACCAGTTGCCGATGATCGACCCGAAGATCGAGGTTGTGATCCCTCCCAGTCCGGCCGCGCTCAGGACTCCGTAGTACGCGAGGAACTGCCACATTGAATCCATAGTCGCCATAAGCGCGTAGCCGGCCGAGAAGAGGAGGGTCGACCCGGCTATCACCCACTTGGGCCCGTAGCGGTCGTACAGGCGGCCGGCGACGATGGTAGCCACCGAAAACACGGCCATGTTGAGGAAGACGGCCGACGATATCGCGGCGCGGCTCCACCCGAACTCGTTCGCCATCGGCTTCACCATCAGGCCGATGATGGAGCGGCCCCCGGTATTCAGGAACAGGATGACGAACGAGGCGGCGAGCACGTACCACCCGTAGAACACGCGAGGGCCGCGGCCGAAGTCGTTCATGCGGATATCGGGCTCATCGTCCGAGCGATTCTATCGCAGGCGCCGAGCCCGAGAGGCGCCCGGACATGCGGGCCTAAGCGACCCCAGTTTCCGGCGCCCAGGCGACCGGCGCAGTGGTACGGCCTTCGGCATCCCGCGCTCCGGCATCCGCCGACGTCTCCGCGGTCTTGGGAATCGGGTCGAACAAGGAGAAGAACACCTCGACCATCCGAGAATCGAGCTGGGACCCGGCGACCTTGCGTATCTCTTCGCGCGCCTCCTCCGATGTTCTGGCGCGATGATACGGCCGGCGCGTGGTCATGGCGGAGTAGGCGTCGGCTATGGCCAGCATGCGCCCGGTCAGCGGTATGTCCTGACCCTTCAGGCCGCGTGGATAGCCGCTCCCATCCATGCGCTCGTGGTGGGTTCCCACGGCCTCCAGGACATCATCGAGTTCCGGAACGTCACGGATAAGGGCCAAGCCGATCTCGACATGCCGGCGAACGAGGCTTTCCTCTTGAGCGGTCAACGAACCGGGCCGTAGCAGAAGGCTCGCGGGTATCCCGGTCTTCCCGACGTCATGGAGCAGTCCGGCCAGGCGTATGGCACGGATCATGCGGTCGGATAGTCCCAGAACCTCAGCCATGTGCACCGCATGCGACGCCACCTCTTCCGAATGCTTCCGGGTGTAGTGATCCTTCTCGCTGATGGCAGTGATGAGACTGTCGAGCACACCGAAACCCTGGTCTATCGCTCCGTCTTCTCCCGAGGAGACCGCGGAGGAAACGGCATGACCCCCTTGTTGCTTCGCCGTATACAGGTTGGCGTCGGCGAAGGCGATCAGCTCGTTGAGATCCGAACCGTGACGGGGGAACGCCGACACGCCGATGCTCAGCGAGATCGGCACTCGGGTCCCACTCGGCGTCCGCCACGTAAGCTCGTCTACGGCGTGGAGCAATCGCTCCGCCTGAGACACAGCCCCCTTCGCGTCCGTGCTCGGAAGGACCACGAGGAACTCATCCCCCCCGTAACGCCCCACAAGATCTCCGTCTCGGGTGCAACCAGACAGGGCCTTGCTCACCGCCTCCAAGACCGAGTCTCCGGCCAGGTGGCCGTGGGCATCGTTGAACAGCTTGAAGCCGTCGACGTCGATCATCATCAGAGCGAGCCTGCCCCTGCGACTCTGGGCCATCGACACCGCGGCCCCGAGCTTCTCGATGATGAACCGGCGGCTCAGTAGCCCGGTGAGGGCGTCGTGCTCGGCTTGCTCGCGGGCCAGCCCGTAGAGGTGAGAGACTTCTTGTTGCGCCGTCTCAAGCTCGTCGAGAAGGTTGTTGATCTCCCTTCCCAGAGTTCCAAACTCCACGCCGCTGGGGGTCTTCAGACGCCCGGCGTGCGTCTGCTCCGCGGCCAGCGACTTCACCTGAACGAGCAGCTTGCGCAAAGGAGCGAGTACCCATCCGCTCAAGGCCAGGTTGAGAGCCACCCCGATGGCGACGATGATGCCAAGAACGACCAGGACGTATTCCGTGACGGCTTGTGTCCCCTGTTGGTAGGTCAGTCTGGGCGATTCCACTTTGAGCACCAGGGCCGGCTGGCCATAGATGTCATCGAGCATCGCGTAGCCGGCGATTGTCTCGGAGTCGACAGGGGCGACCGCGATGGAGCCGGGACCGGTCAGAGGGGGGAGCGAAGCCTGTATCTCAGGAGGGACCTGTCGGCTGGCGAGGGGAGTGATCGCGGTACTGAGCTGGACCTGGTCGTTCAGGCTCTTCACGAAGGAGGGGGTGAGCAGCCTTCCCACGATGAGGGCTCCCCGAGGCGGTCCTTGCTCATCGGTCTGGAGTATCGGCCTACTTGCGACGAGGAAGACCCCGCCCGCGGTGCTCACGACCCCGGTGGTAGGAGTGCCCGTTCTCCCCGATTCGAGCAAGGGGCTGCCCGACCTCCAGAGGGCTTTGAGAGCGGCGGGCACGTCTGCGGAGGTGCCGTTTGCCAGGTCGAACGACCTACCGTAGGTCAGCGTCCCGTCGGGCTGCACGAAGGCGAGGAGGTTGACCTCGAGCGAAGCGTAGAGGTTGTCCGGTAGGTTGGATCGGATGTACTCCGGGTCTGGCTCCTCCATAAAGGCATATGTATCGTCCCAAACGGAGTAGTCGAAGGCACGTGCATCGAGCTCGGTCTGCTCCCGTTCGATCGCCCTCTGGACAACCGATACGTCTTTCTTCATCTGATCCGACTCGATGGTCAGCAGTTCGCGGACCAGGATCTGGTGCGAGACTCCGTAGATCAGAGCAGCAGATGCGACCAGGGCGATCGCGACCGCGACAAGAGCCTTCGCTCGCAGTGTCATCTTCAAGCCTGCCCTGCGTGCCACGTATCGTCTCCTCGCAGCGACTGGGCGCCTCATGAGCAGTCCCATACTTCCCATTGGAAAAGCTATCGGAACAGGAGTTTGGCTACTTGAGCGGATTCTGCCGGACACACCCGCCTGTTTGTCAGAGCAGACTGCCTCGCCCTACCCACTCCGGGCGGTATATTCACGATGCAGACAAGTGCACAGAAAGGGCGTAGCAATGCATGTGCTCATGATCAATGGAAGCCCCCATCAGAAGGGCTGCACGTACACGGCGCTATCGGAGGTCGCCGGGCAGCTCGAGCAAGCCGGTATTGAGACCAGCATCTTCCACATCGGAAGCAAGGCGATCCGGGGCTGCGTCGGCTGCGGTGGCTGCATGGAGAGCGGGTACTGCGTCTACAAAGATGACTCCGTCAACGCGTGCATCGATCGAGCCGGAGAAGCCGACGGCATCGTGATCGGATCTCCTGTCTATTTCGCCGCTGCGAACGGTTCTCTCTGCGCGTTCCTCGACCGGATGTTCTTCGGCAAGGGCGCGAGATACGCCTACAAGCCGGCGGCCGCCATCGTGAGTTGCCGCCGCGGCGGCGCCAGTGCCGCGTTCGACCGGCTTAACAAGTACTTCACGATCTCAAGCATGCCCATCGTCTCCTCGCAGTACTGGAATGCGGTCCATGGGAATACCCCCGAAGAAGTGAAGCAGGATCTTGAGGGCATGCAGACCATGAGAACCCTTGGCCGAAACATGGCATGGCTGCTCAGGTGCATCGAAGCGGCAGAAGGCGTGGTGCCCTACCCCGAAAGAGAGCCGCGGCAAATGACCAATTTCATCCGGTAGACGGAGCACGCTGCGGCGAGGTCGTCCGCGATACAATCCGCGCGAAGCCACCATACCCCGGAGGGGAGCTCCCATGCCCAAGCGGTCGGATGTCCGGAAGGTCCTGATCATCGGTTCCGGCCCGATCATTATCGGCCAGGCCTGTGAGTTCGATTACTCCGGCACCCAGGCGTGCAAGGCGCTGCGGAGCCTCGGCTACGAGATCGTGCTGGTGAACTCTAACCCCGCCACCATCATGACCGATCCGGTAATGGCCGATGAGACCTACATCGAGCCGCTCAATCTCGAGACTCTCACCCGGATCATCGCCACATCCAGGCCGGACGCGCTGTTGCCCAATCTTGGCGGCCAGTCGGGCCTGAACCTCTCCTCCGAGCTGTACCGCTCGGGCGTTCTGGCTGAGCACGGGGTGACCATCATCGGCGTAGGTCCCGACGCCATCGAGAGGGGCGAAGACCGGCTGGCCTTCAAAGAGACTATGACCCGCCTCGGCATAGAGATGCCTCAGAGCGAGATCTGCTACTCAGTGGATGAGGCGGCGACAGTTGCCGCCTCACTCGGGTACCCGGTGGTGATCCGGCCCGCGTACACCATGGGAGGCACGGGGGGCGGGCTCGTCTACAACCGCGAAGAGCTGCAGGTGATCGTCGAGCGCGGCATCCGGGCGAGCCTCGTTGGGCAGGTGCTGGTCGAGGAATCCGTGGTCGGCTGGGAAGAGTTGGAGCTCGAGGTCGTCCGTGATGCCAAGAACCAGATGATCACGGTCTGTTTTATCGAGAATGTGGACGCAATGGGGGTGCATACCGGCGACAGTTATTGCACGGCCCCGATGCTCACCATTGCATCCGAGCTGCAGGAGAAGCTCCAGCGTTACTCCTATTCCATCGTCGAGGCCATCGAGGTGATCGGGGGCACCAACATCCAGTTTGCTCACGACCCCAAGACCGGCCGGGTCGTGGTCATCGAAATCAATCCCCGCACCTCCCGCTCCTCAGCCTTGGCCTCCAAAGCCACTGGTTTTCCCATCGCAATGGTCAGCTCTGTCTTGGCCGGGGGCCTGACGCTGGACGAGCTGCCCTACTGGCGCGACGGCACTCTCGAGAAGTACACGCCCTCCGGCGACTACGTGGTGGTCAAGTTTGCCCGCTGGGCCTTCGAGAAGTTCCACGACGCGCAAGACCGGTTGGGGACGCAGATGCGCGCTGTGGGCGAGGTGATGTCTATCGGCAAGACCTACAAAGAATCGCTGCAAAAAGCCATCCGTTCCCTCGAGACCGGACGTCATGGGCTCGGTTTTGCGAAGGACTTCAACCGGCGCTCGCTGGATGAGCTTCTCGTGATGCTCACGGAGCCGAACAGCGAGCGGCACTTCCAAATGTACGAAGCGTTGCGCAAGGGCGCGACGACCGAGACCCTCCATGCCCGAACCTATGTCAAGCCCTGGTTCATCGAGCAGATGAGAGAACTGGTGCAACTGGAGGAGGAGATACTCGACTACCGGTCGGACGCGAGCGGAAGCGTGGACGCCCCCGCCGACCTGCTGCTCCCAGACGAACTCCTGATGCGGGCCAAGAAGGACGGCTTCGCAGACGCCTACCTGGCGAAACTCCTCGGCGTCCCGGAGGTCCAGATCCGCGGCAGGCGACTCAGCCTCGGCCTAAAGCACGGCTATCACCCCGTGCCGGTCAGCGGAGTGGAGAACGCCGCCTACTACTACTCCAGCTACAACGCCCCGGACGTGGTCCCCGTGAGCGACCGCCGGAAGATCATGGTGCTCGGAGGAGGGCCCAACCGCATCGGCCAGGGCATCGAGTTCGACTACTGCTGCGTCCATGCCGCCTTCGCTCTGCGCGACGCCGGCTTGGAGTCCATCATGGTCAACTGCAACCCCGAGACGGTCTCCACGGACTACGACACTTCCGACAAGCTGTACTTCGAGCCGCTCACGGTGGAGGACGTGCTCGCCATTTACGAGAAGGAGCGCCCGGAGGGCGTCATCGTCCAGTTCGGCGGGCAGACGCCGCTCAACATCGCTCGCGAGTTGGAGAAGGCGGGAGTCCCCATCATCGGGACCTCACCGGATACCATCGACTTGGCCGAAGACCGCGAGCGTTTCCGGCAGATGATGGAACGCCTGGACATACCGATGCCCGAGGCCGGGATGGCGACCACTCTGGACGAGGCCCGAGAGGTGGCAGGGCGTATCGGCTATCCCCTTATCCTCCGTCCCAGCTACGTGCTGGGCGGTCGAGGGATGGAGATCGTCCATGACGAAGAGATGCTCAGCCGCTACATGGCCGCGGCAGCGGATGTCACCCCGGAACGTCCGATCCTCATCGACAAGTTCCTCGAGAACGCTCTTGAGTGCGAGGCCGATGCGCTGGCCGATGGCACCGACGCGTTCGTTCCGGCCGTCATGGAGCACATCGAATACGCGGGGGTTCATTCGGGCGACTCGGCGTGCGTGATCCCCCCGGTCACCATACCCGAGGAGCACCTGGCCACTATCTACGAGTACACCAGGAAGATCGCCGTCAAGCTGGGCGTGGTGGGACTCATGAACATGCAGTATGCCATCTCGGACGATGTGGTCTACGTGCTGGAGGCGAACCCCCGGGCCTCGCGCACCGTCCCGCTGGTGTCCAAAGTCTGCAACGTGCAGATGGCCAAGCTGGCGACCCGCTTGATGCTGGGGGCCAAGCTGGCCGATCTTGGGCTCAAGGCAAGAGCCATCCCGCATTTCGGTGTCAAGGAAGCGGTGTTCCCGTTCAACATGTTCCCCGAGGTAGATCCCCTGCTGGGACCGGAGATGCGTTCGACCGGGGAAGTGCTCGGCATGGCCGATTCCTTCGGCCTGGCCTTCGCCAAAGCGGAGGAGGCGGCCGGGCAGCGGCTGCCGCTGGAGGGCACCGTGCTCATCACGATCGCGGAGAGGGACCGTGAGTTGGTGCTGGAAGCGGCCAAGGAGTTCTATTCCCTCGGGTTCAAGATTCGAGCGACGGTGGGCACGCACACGTTTCTCGCCGAGCACGGCGTCACGAGCGACCCGATCCTTAAACTGCATGAGGGCAGGCCTAACATCGAAGACGCGATCAAGAACGGCGAGATCCAGTTGGTGGTGAACACCCCGGCCGGGAAATCGAGCGAGTTCGACGACTCCTACATCCGCAAGGCCGCCATCAGGCACAAGGTGCCTTACATCACGACGACCGCGGCGGCCAGGGCAGCTGCCAAAGGGATCGCCGCCCGCCGGGCCTCCCGCGGCCGGGTCCGGTCGCTGCAGAGCTATCACGCCGCCATCGCCGAATAGAGGAGGGTCTTATGATCAAGGAGATCACCGCCCAAGAGCTTGACCCCCAGAGTTTCATCGACGAGAGGGTAGAAGAGATCAGGCACGCCGTGGGGGACGGGTGGGCCATCAACGCTCTCTCCGGCGGCGTCGATTCGTCTACGGTCACCCTCTTGGGACATCGCGCTCTGGGTGAGCGCTTGCAGACGGTCTTCGTCGAGAACGGACTCATGCGCGCGGGCGAGGCCGAGCAGGTCACCGGCTTCTTTCGCGCCCTCGGCATCACCGTCGAAGTCGTCGACGCGCGCAGCGAGTTCTTTGCGGCGCTCGCGGGCGTGACGGACCCGGAGGCGAAGCGCGAGGCCATCACACAGACCTTCTACCGCGATGTCTTCGGTCGCCTCGTCCGAGAGCGGGGGGCGAAGCATCTTCTCCAGGGGACGATATTGACCGACGTGGATGAGACTGTTGCTGGGATCAAGCGGCAGCACAATGTCTTCGAGCAATTGGGGATCGACCCGCAGGAGGCGTTCGGCTACCGGATTCTGGAGCCGCTCATTCAACTGCGCAAGGACGGCGTGAGAAAGCTGGGGCAGGCGCTCGGGCTGCCCGACGAGCTGTTCCGGCGCATCCCGTTTCCCGGGCCGGCGCTTGCCGCCCGTGTGATCGGCGAGGTGACACCCGAGCGTATCGAGACGGTCCGGCATGCCACGCAAGTGGTCGAGCAGTCGCTCTCGGGCCAGGGCGCCTTTCAGTATCTCGCCATCTTGCACGAGGACCGGGTGACGGGTATGCGCGATGGCCGGCGCGAATTTGGCGGGCAGATAGAGGTGCGGTGCTGGGACAGCGTCGACGCGCGCACGGCCACGCCGACCAGGCTCGGGTTTGAGATCCTGGAGCGATTGGCGCAGGACATCGTTCGCGAAGTGCCCGGCGTCGTCAGTGTCACCTACAACATAGCGTCCAAGCCGCCGTCGACGATAGAAGCCGTGTGACCCACGGCCTCATTCTTTGCTGCGGGGAAGCCTGGGCGCAGAGGTCCTAGAGCCCTTTGGGGGTGATCTGGTAATCGAAACGGTATCCGCTGCGCTCCGCGATCCCCTGTACGTCGTTGCGGATCCTGGCGTAGTCGAAGGTGAACGCATACTTGTTGCCCAGCAGGCTGCCCTGGGCTTCGATGCCGCCTTCGCGCCCGCCGGCTCCGGTCTTGTACGTCTCCTTGGAGACGCCCCACCCGCCGCCGACGTCACCTGCGTCACCACCCGACATGCCCGATCCGGATTCCTTGAGCATCTCGAAGAAGCGTACGGCCCGTTCGTCTTCCTGGACCTTGAACTTGGCCGAGTACTCCACGGTCTTTTTCGATAGGAAGGATTTCTGTTGAGCGATGATGATCTTGATCTCGCCGCTCTGCCCCTTCCCGTCGACTTTGGCCCCTACCTGGCTGGACAGATAGGATCGGATCTCTTCCGCTACTGCCATTACTTGCTCCTCCCTCGCTCGGCCGAGTATTGCCTTGAGGGTCTTCGGCGTCGCGCGCTTCCAGCTTGAGCCTTGGCCGGGGACCGCTGCCGCGGAACGATATGGCCAGGGGCAAGTATCCTCACGTCCTGAACAACGCCGCCCAGATGATCGCGTCCAGGATGGCCGTATGGAAGGCGAAGTAGCAGCTTCCCGCCACTGCCAACCAGTAGGCCGTACCTCGGTTGTTGGGCCGCAGCGTGAGCAGCGCCCAGGCCAGCGCGATTGACGCGAGTCCCACGATGGCCAGCACCACTCGCACGGCTATCCACGTGCCTGTCTGGGGATCGTCGACGTAGAGGTTCGTGAGCGGCATCCAGAAGGCGGAGGGGACCAGGATCAGCAGGAAGATCGGGTAGAACACGCTGTAGCCGAACCGGCCGCTGATGGTCACTTCACCCGGGACGGTCCTCACGAGGAGGAAGTACAGAAAGGCGAAATAGCCCAGGGCGCAGATAACCATGGACACCATGTAGACCGGCCGGATACTCTCGGGCACCTGACCCCAGAGCACGTCGGCGCTCGACCCCCCCCGCAGTCCAAGGACGTAGCTCCCGATGACGGCCGCGCCTCCGATGACGTTGATGAGCAGCAGTATCAGTCTTTGCCTTCCCATGTGAGCCTCTCCTTTACTCTGAGGTCGCTCACCCATCATGGTGGAAATAGGTCGTCGCCGCAACCTCGGCGATCACGTTGGGATCCAGCTGACCGTGTATTCCAGACCCGGGGGCATGGCGTCGAACGCGGGCTGCTGGACCGCCCATCGGCCGGCGAGGCCGCGCTCACGGGCCACCAGTTCGAAATGGCACATGGCGATGCCCATGTCCACGCGCTGCAGGTCGGCGAGCCGTAGCAGCGAGGAGAGCGCGCTACCCTTGCCGTAGCCCTTCTTGCGCTGGAGGTAGAAATGCCAGTTCTCTCCCGACCGGACCACACGCCAAGGCTGCTTGTTGGAAGCCGACGGCGCCCATCTCACCGCTTCGAGCACCTCCGAGTACCCGGCAGCATGAGAGAGATCAAGGGGTTCTTCTGGTCCTCCTTCCCAGAAAAGTTGCTCGCGTGGCAGCCGGCGGTCGCTGCCCGCGCGCTCTCGAACCCAGCCACCCTTGCTTCCGTCCGCTGGGTATCCCACGGCAACGACAGCGGGTACGACTTCGCTCCGCGTGGCTTCTATCTTCCGGGCGAAAGAGCTCTTGGTGAAGGTGCCGCCGAGCCAGCAGGTCCCCAGACCAAGGTCGGTGGCGGCCAGCACTGCCTGCTCCAGACCATAGCCGTAGTCTTCCATGTTTTTTGGGCCGGCCGCCGCGGCTCCCACGATGAACCCGGTGGCTCCCTTGATGAACCCGTAGGTTCCCAGGCCCTTGAGAGACTCCCGGTCTTCTTCGGTCGCCGCTACCAGCGAGAACCTGGTGCGGCTCCCGAGTGGTCCGGTGCCAAGGGATGCCAAGAACTCAGACAGCGCCTGCCGGTCGGCGGCTTCGATGGGCCGTTCGACGTAGGTGCGGCACGAGTACCTACGCTTGACCAGATCGTCGATCGAACTCTTCAAGATCGTCCTCCACTTGGCGTTGGCCGACGCGGCCTGCCGTGTTGCTCGCGCCCGGTCCTATCTCAACATATCGCCCGTTACCCCAGGGTAGAATACACTTGTTGAGTGTGATTCTGATGCCGTGCCGCAGCGGCAGAGAGCGGCCGAAAGATGCCCCAGGTCCGCATTCGACCCAGCAGCGCCGGACTTCGAACTGACCGACTTCAAAGGCGCAGCCTTCAGCAATCTGGAAGATAGCGTCCTTGCCTCAGGGCTGCTACCCGACCGGCTTCTCCGCCGGGTCATCCTGGCGCGCGTTAAAGGTCTGGAGATGAGCTTCGACCGCCTGACCGCGCAAGAGCGGGCCGAACGGGAGGCGGCAGTGATCGCCGAGTTTGAATCCGGACCTATCGCTATCAATGCCGACGACGCCAACCGGCAGCATTACGATTTACCTCCCGAGTTCTTCCAGTTGGTGCTGGGCCCGCGCTTCAAGTACAGCTGCTGCTACTGGCCCGGAGGGGTGACCGGCTTGGCTGCGGCCGAGGAAGCCATGCTCGAACTCACCGCCGAGCGCGCAGGCCTGGGCGACGGCCAGAACATCCTCGATCTGGGTTGCGGCTGGGGATCGCTGGCTCTGTGGGCCGCGGAACGCTACCCGCACAGCAAGGTGCTGGCGATGAGCAATTCTCACATTCAGCGACAGTTCATTGAGAGATTGCGTGAAGAGAGGGGCCTGAAGAACCTCGAGGTGGCGACGGCCGACGTGGGTAGCTTCGCGCCGACAGAGCGCTTCGACCGGGTGGTGTCGGTCGAGATGTTCGAACATGTGCGCAACCACCGAGCCCTCATGGAACGGGTGGCGGGTTGGCTGAAACCGGAAGGGAGGCTGTTTGTCCATGTCTTCTGCCATCGCAGACACGTCTACGCCTTCGAGCCCGATGCGGGTGGGGGATGGATGACCCGGCACTTCTTCTCGGGAGGCGTCATGCCCTCCTGGGACTATCTCACTAGATACCAAGCCGAGCTGAGCCTTCTCGACCGCTGGCAGGTCGACGGCCTTCACTACTCCTTGACGCTCCGGGCGTGGTTGGAGAACCTTGACCTCTGCCGCGGACAGGTGATGCCTCTGCTGCGGACCACCTACGGCCGTGACCGAGCCCGCCTCTGGTTCGCCCACTGGCGGATATTCTTCATGGCATGTGACGAGACGTTCGCGCTAGATTCCGGCCGTGCCTACTTCGTCGGGCACTACCTGTTCTCAAAGAATAGGATGGACCGCCCGCTGATACAGTGACGCTCTGGGCCGCCGCAAGCGCTCGCGACAGAACAGCGGAGGAGACGGGAGGTCTATGAAGAGGCGGGCGGCGAGCTCATGGCCGTCGTGGCGTTGGGCTATCCGGCGGCAAGAACCAGCGGCCCGAAGAAGCGTCCCCTGGAGGCTCTCGTTCGGTATCTCGACTAGTTTCGGTAGGGGCCATCGACCTGCCCGGCGCGGTAGCATGCGTACACAGCGACGACCAAGAAGCGGAGCGAGCATGAATGTGATCGCAGTGAACGGAGGCCCGAGGAAGGACTGGAACACCGGCACCATGCTGAAGAGCGCTCTTGAGGGCGCCGAGAGCGTGGGAGCGCGGACGAAACTGGTCCATCTCTACGACCTCACCTACAAGGGGTGCACGAGTTGCTTCTCGTGTAAGCGCAAGGGCAATACCTGCGGCGGACTCTGCGCCATGAGCGACGACCTGCGGGCCATCCTCGAGGAAGTGCTCGAGAGCGACGTCCTCCTCTTGGGCTCACCTGTCTACTTCGGCGACGTCACCGGGGAGATGCGATCGTTCCTTGAGCGCTTACTGTTCCCCAGCGCCTCCTATGACGAGTTTGGCAAGTCGACGTTCGCGCGACAGGTGTCGTGTGGCTTCATCTTCACGATGAACTGTCCGGAGGAGTTCGTGAAGACTGTCCACTACGACGTCCTATTTGAGACTCACGCCCGCATCCTGGAGATCCTCAAGGGCACGACAGAGGTCCTCACGTCGCACGAGGGGTACCAGTTCGCGGACTACTCGGCGATGAACGCGGCGATCTTCGACGTGGAGGCCAGGGCCAGAAGGCGGACCGAACGTTTCCCGGTCGACTGCCAGAAGGCATTTGAGATGGGCGCCCGGCTCTCGGCCGGGTAGGACCCACGTCCAACCCGGCGATGCGGAGTCGAGCTTCAGGACCTGCCGGGCCGGCGCGCCCCCGGGCACCAGGGCAGCCAAGTAGAACATGGCGAGGGTTCTGTCCCGCGGGCTATCGGTGTAGTATCAATATACGGCCGCTCACTAGGCGAGTCGACGGGTTGCGCAGACCGAGCATGGAGGTACCGAGGCAATGTCGGACGATCCACTCGAAAGGCTGACGAAGAAGACCGTCAGCCGCCGCGACTTCCTCAAGATAGCTGGAGTGGCCGGAGTCGCCATCGGGGCAAGCGCGGGACTCGGAGGCCTGCTGGCAGCTTGCGGCGAGACCGAAGAGAGCACCACCACCACCGCGGCAGCGACGAGCACGACCGGCGGTGCGACCACCACGACAGCAGGTGCCACCACCACAATCGCAACCAGCGCGGAGGCGGGCCGTGAGGTCAAGCTCGGCTTCGTAGTGCCGCTGACGGGACCATATTCCCTAGCGGCCGTTCCCGCGAGATACGTCGTCAAGCGGTGGGAGGAATTCATCGCGGACGGGGTCGTGCTGGGGGACGGCATGAAGCACCCCATCAAAATCGAAGTAGGGGACAGTCAGTCCAGCAGTAGTCGCGCGAGCGAGGTGGCCGCCGGCCTGATCAACGACTCCAAGGTCGACATGATGATGGGCGCCGCCGGTCCGGACAACGTGATTCCTGTGGCTGATCAATCGGAAGCATTCGGGGTCCCGTGCGTCACCAATGATGCGCCGTGGGAAGCTTACTGGAACTCACGAGGTGCTCCCGAAGAAGGGTTCAAGTGGACCTACCACTGGCACTTCGGGCAGCGTGACACTCAGAGGGTCTACTTCGACATCTGGTCCCAGTTCCCCAACAACAAGGTCTACGGAGCGCTCTGGCCGAACGACGCCGACGGCAACGCGTACAGAAAATCCTGGCCGGCCGCACTAGAGAAGAATGGCTGGAAGCTGTCCGACCCGGGTGCTTTCGAACCCGGGCTGAAGTGGGGCGGTAATCAGTACGTTCAAGAAAGACGGCGCCGACATCGTAGGCGGCGTGGTGACCGCTCCGGACTTCACCAACTTCTTCAAGCAGTCTCTGCAGCAGGCCTACTATCCGAAGCAGATCACTATCGCCAAGTCGTGCCAGGATTACCAGACGATCGAGTCGCTCGGTGATGTCGCACTTTACTTGACGACGGCCGTCTATTGGCACCCGAGGTTCCCGTTCAAATCCTCCCTCACCGGAGAGACCTGCCAGCAGTTCGCGGATGCCTACGAGGCCGATACGGGTGAGCAGTGGCAGCCGCGTCTCTACCACTATTCAGTGTTCGAGATGGCGCTGCATGCACTCAAGCAGGTAGCCAGCGTCGACGACAAGGAAGCGATAGCCAAACTCATCAGCACGGCGAAGCTCGACACCATGTCGGGCCCGATCGACTTCAGCGCACCTATTGATGTCGAAACCAGACATCCGAAGCCCAATGTATGCGTCACGCCCATCGGAGCCGGGATGTGGGTCAAGGGCGAGAAGCATCCGTTCGATGTGATGATCACCTCGAATCTAGGATCTCCGGAGATCACCAGGGAGGGCGATACAGTTCCTCTGCAGCTGGAGGGAACTGCCTGATCCGAGGCGCTGCTCCTCTGCTCTTTGCCCGCGGGCCCGTCATTGCATGGGCCCGCGGGCCTTGTGTCTTGCGGCATGACCGCCCAGGAACTCTCCGCGGGGGAGTCTTCCGCTCCTCGAGAATGCCTATCCATTGATGGAAGATTGGCCTGTCACACCCATACGGATTGGAGGCTCGACAGATGTTGAACTGGGACTGGCCGCAAGTGACGACGTCTTCCGACATTACTGACCTTCGCACCGCTCTTGCCTTTCTCTCTGCGAAGCGAGGCCAACTGGTAAGTACCAGCGTGCCGGTCGACCCGTATTTGGAACTCCCTGCCGTCTACAAGCTCGTAGGGGCAGGCACGCCCGTTGCTCCGCCCACCCGCGTAGGCCCAGCCATGATCTTTGAGAGGACCAAGGGATTCGACATGCCGGTGGTGGCTGGAGTGCTCGCCAGCCGCGAGCGCGTCGCCATGCTTCTCGGAAGCACGCCCGAGCGGGTGGCCTTCGATCTGCTGGATGCGCTCAAACACGCCGTGCCGGCTACGCTGGTGTCCGGGACGGAGGCCCCCTGTCAGGAAGTGGTCATCAGCCCACCGTTCGATATCCGAAAACTGCTGCCCGCGACCACCAGCACCAAACGGGACGCCGGCCCCTTCCTCAACATGGGCCTGCTCCGAGGCGAGGACCCCGAAACGGGTCAGGCCGACATAACCATCCACCGCCTGTGTATCCATGGGCCCGACACTCTGACCGTGAACTTCACCCCCGGCCGCAGGCACATCGATGTTCTGCGGGCGAAGGCCGAGGCGGCGGGCAGGCCGTTCCCGCTGACCATCAACCTGGGACTTGATCCGGCCATCCACCTGGGGGCGTGCTTTGAAGCCCCCACTACTCCCCTTCGGCTTCGATGAACTGACCGTCGCAGGTGGCCTGCGAGGCCGGGCGATCGAACTGGCGGAGTGTACCTCGGTGGCGGCGAAGGGCATCGCCCGGGCGGAGATCGTCCTTGAATGCGAGATCATGCCCGGCGAGCGTGCGGACGAAGACATGCTGACCGAGCTGGGTTTGGCCATGCCGGAGTATCCAGGCTACGTGGGCCTCTCTCTTGATGAGTGTCCGATCGTACACGTCCGCGCCATCACTCACAGGAAGAACCCCATTTTGCAGGTCTTGGTGGGCCCGGGCGAAGAGCATGTGAACCTATGCGGCATCCCCACGGAAGCGAGCATCTACCGGCTCATCGAAGACAGTATCCCCGGGTTGCTGCGTAACGTGTATTGCCATTCGGCTGGAGGTGGCCGAGACTTGGCCGTGCTGCAGATATGTAAGCGCTCCAGAAACGACGAAGGAAGGCAGAGGCAGGCCGCTCTGATAGCCTTCGCCTCTTACGCAGAGCTCAAGCAGGTGATCCTCGTCGACGAGGACGTTGATCTATTCGACTCCACCGACGTTTTATGGGCAATGACAAGCCGATTCCAGGGTGATGTCAGCACTATCACCGTCCCCGGTGTCCGCTGCCATCTCCTGGATCCCTCGGCTACTCCGGAATTCAACCCACTTCTGCGCGAGCCCGGAATCTCATGCAAGACGATCTTCGATTGCACTGTTCCGTTCCGTATGAAAGACAAGTTCCGCAGAGCCGAGTTCGAGGAGGTCGACCTGTCGGACTACCTGCCGGAGGGCTGGGACGAAGGTTAGCCGCTGTTCGCGTGGGCCGTCGGCTTCGCGCTCGAGGCCACTGCCGATCGACAGAAGAGCCGCTTACGCGCAAACCCTGCCAACAAGGGCTCGTTCATCACGTCGGGCCTGTGGGCGACCTCCCGGAACCTGAACTAAGCTCGGCGAGATCACGCTGTGGACGGGCATCGCGACTATCGCCCTCCCGGTTCTCCATTGGTCGGCGCCTAGGCGCTCTCCTAGTGGATTCCGTCGAATTGGTGCCCAAGACCCAATTCCCCTCGAGCGCGTCTGGAGCGATGCCAAGGAGTCCGTCATTCGCCTGGTTACCTGCGGGGGAGAATACGACCGGGCCAGCGGCCACTACCTTGCCAACTTGATAGTCTACGGGCACCTGGCGAAGTAGTCAGAACAGCCCGTCGCCGTCTTCGCGGAGTCCCGCAGACTGTATATTGGGCATTGATCGGACTGCTAGGTTCGGTCGCCTCCAGTACGACAGGAGCATCACATGGCTGACAAACGTGGAGTCTCATCGATCGTCGCTTCGCTCGCGGTCGTTCTCATCGGCGCCCTGGTCGCATGGGCGGGCTCACAGAATGGGGTGACTGTTGGGAGTGTGCCGGTCTTCGCGCTCATCGTCGGCTTGGCCTTCCTCGTGCAGTGGCTGGCCTTCATACCGTCCTACCTGCTGCACACCGAGCGCTTCTACGATCTCACGGGCAGCTTCACCTACATCTCGGCCATCGTGCTCGCCGTCGTCCTGAGCGAGGCCACCGATGCCCGCTCGATCCTTCTTCTCGTGCTCGTGCTCGTGTGGGCGGGACGTTTGGGACCGTTCCTCTTCCGCCGTGTGCGCCGGGCGGGCAAGGATGACCGCTTCGACGAGATCAAGCGCTCGTTTTCCCGCCTCTTGCTGACGTGGACGCTGCAGGGGCTGTGGGTGAGCCTGACGCTTGCCGCCGCGCTGGCGGCCGTGACGTCGACCGAGCCTAAGGGACTCGACCTGTTCGTCTTCGTAGGCCTTGCCGTGTGGGTCGTCGGCTTCGCGCTCGAAGCCACGGCCGACCTGCAGAAGAGCCGTTTCCGCGCGGACCCTGCCAACAAGGGCTTGTTCATCACCTCGGGCCTGTGGGCGATCTCCCGGCACCCGAACTACTTCGGCGAGATCACGCTGTGGACAGGCATCGCGATCATCGCCCTGCCGGTACTTCAAGGCTGGCAGTTCGTGACCCTGATCTCGCCGGTCTTCGTCTACCTGCTCATCACCCGCGTGAGCGGCGTGCCGCTCCTGGAGAAGAAGGCCGACGCGACATGGGGCGGCCAGGAAGCGTACGAGGCGTACAAGCGGCGAACGCCGGTCCTGATCCCTACCTCGGGCGTAAGCAGCGGTAGCACGAGCACTCGCAGAGTCGGCGTCTCTCGCGACGCCGTACAGGTCAACGTCGAGAGGATGGAGGTCGAGATGGGCGGTGTGAGGGAGCCGGTGGTGATCGGTGGCTACCGGCTGGGACGGCGGCTGGATGCGGCCGGATCGGCGGAGACGTACCGGGCTACGGGGCCCGGCCGGGGAGGTCGTGGTGCTCAAGGTGCTGCGGGACGTCTCGCCGGAACTTGCCGCCGACATGTCCGCGCGCCTGGAGGCCGTGGGCATGGGCACCCTAGCCTGATCATCCCGAGCGCGTGGGGCCGCGAAGGAGACGACTTCTACGTGGTGCGCGACTACGTCCCGGGCATCGACCTTGAGAGCATGATCCAGGCGGGAGGACCGCTGGAGCCGGAGCTCGCGGTCCGCTACGTCACGCAGGCCGCCGCGGCGGTGGCTGCTATCGAGTCCCAGGGTGTGTCCCACGGCAACCTGAAGACCTCCAACCTGCTGGTCTCGGCCGAGTCGGACCAGGTGAAGGTGACGGGATGGGGCATGGCGATCGCCAATCTCCTGCCCGAGGGGGAGAGCCGGGCGGCGGCGACAGCCTACTACCTCAGCCCGGAGCAGATCCAGAGCGACCGGGTGATCCCTCAGACCGACGTCTACGCTCTGGGAGTGATCCTGTACGAGCTGGTGACCGGAAAAGTCCCATTCGACGGCATCTCGGCCCCCGTGGTGGCCCAGAAGCACCTGACCACGCCGCCCACCCCCCCCAAGCCAGCGCCGGCCCGGCGTGCCCGGGTATATCGACAAGGTGGTCCTGCGGGCGCTGCAGAAGGACCCCGCCGCCCGCTACCGGTCGGTCGAGGAGATGAGGCAGGCGCTGGCGGGCCTTCGCTGAGCCAGACGAGAGGGATGACCCAGATAAATGACGGACAAGGTACTGATTAGAAGTGAGACAGACGCCGACGCCGGTGTCATCACCGAGATCACGGTCGCGGCGTTCGAGACTCTGGCGATCAGCGATCATACGGAGCAGTTCATCATTGCCGCGTTGCGCGCTGCCAAGGCGCTCACGGTCTCGCTCGTAGCTGAAGTGGATGGGCGCGTAGTGGGGCATGTCGCGTTCTCCCCGGTGACGATCTCCGACGGTTGCCCGAACTGGTACGGACTTGGGCCTGTGTCGATACTGCCGGAATACCAGCGAAGGGGGATAGGCGGCGCGCTGATACAGGAAGGGATGTCACGTCTCAAGGACCTGGGCGCCCAAGGATGCTGCCTCGTGGGCCATCCGGAGTACTACGGGCGCTTTGGGTTCCGGAACATACCCGGGCTTGTCTGCGAGGGAGTACCGGAAGAAGTCTTCTTCGCCTTGTCTCTGGATGGCCATATTCCGCAGGGCGTGGTTGAGTTCCACGGGGCGTTTGCAGCGGATGGCCAACAAGATGGAGCAGGCGGCGCGCCCCCCGCGGCGCAAGTTCTTGACGGAGCCAAAGGAGATCCCGTGGCCTCACAACCTTCACGACGCTGGGTGCGACCCCTGATCGGACTGCTGCTCACCCTGGCGTGGCTCGCCCTCGCCGGACTCGGCGGGTCCTATTTCGGCCGGATCGACGAAGTTGCGACGAACGACCAGTCCTCCTATCTGCCGAGCAGCGCCGAGTCCACCCAGGTGCAGAAGCGGTTCACCGACTTCTACGGCGACGACACCATACCCGCTGTCGTGGTTGCCGAGCGCGCCGGCGGCCTGACTGCCGAGGACAAGGCCTGGCTCGCAGCACAGTCCGCGCAGTTGCCCGAGAAGGTCGATGCCATCCCCGGCGCCGTGTCGCCGGCCATCCCATCCCAGGACGGGATGGCGGCGCAGATGTTCGTGCCGTTGTCTACCGATGCCGAGGTCAAAGTCGCCGTTGGCGAACTGCGCACGGCGCTCGAGGGAGCCCCCGAGGGCCTCGCGGTGTACGTCACCGGCGCCGCGGGGCTGAGCGCCGACCTGGGCAATGGGTTCGCCGGAGTAGACGGCCTGCTGCTGCTGGTCGCGGTGCTCAGCGTGCTGATCATCCTGGTCATCGTGTACCGATCTCCGCTGCTGCCGATCATCGTACTGCTCGTTTCGATGAGCGCGTTATGCGCTGCCGTCATGGTGAACTTCTATCTGGCCAAGGCAGGAGTCTTCAAGATCAACGCCCAGGTGCAAGGGATCCTCTTGATCCTGGTCATCGGGGCGACGACCGACTACTCGCTGCTGTACGTCTCGCGCTTCCGGGAGGCGCTACGCGACAACGAGTCGGTCTGGAGTGCGACCAAGGCTGCCTGGAAGGGATCGGCGGCGGCGATCCTTGCCTCCGGCGGCACGGTCATTGCGGGGCTGCTGTGCCTGCTCCTCTCCGATCTGGCCTCGAACAAGGCGTTGGGCCCCGTCGCCGCGGTCGGCATCGTCTTCGCAGTCCTGGCCGCCCTTACGTTTCTGCCGGCGATCCTTCTGCTGGCCGGACGGGCTGCGTTCTGGCCGCGGCACGCGGACTACGGTAGCCCGCACACCGAACAGAACCCGAAGAGCATCTGGGCGCGAATAGCCGGCAAGATCCGTACCCAGGCCCGACCGATATGGGTCGCCGTCGGGATCGTGCTGGCGCTCGCCTGCATCGGTCTCATCGGCCTGAACGCGAGCGGGGTCCCCGCCAGCGACCTGCTGATAGGCGAGTCGCCGGCACGTGATGGCCAGAACGTCCTCGCGGCCCACTTCCCAGGCGGCTCAGGTCAGCCCGTACAGGTGATCGTCCCCCAGGCGAAGCTTGGCGAGGCTGCTGCGGTCGCCCTCGAAAACACTGGGGTGAGCGGTGCTTCGGTCGTCTCCGCGGATTCGCCGAGCGGTTCCATCCCCATCCCCACTCCCACGCAGGGACCATTCGCGCAAGCTACTCCCACCGTGGTCGACGGCGCCGTGATGCTCCAACTCACCCTCGCCGCCAAGGCCGACTCTCTGGAGGCGGAGCAGGCAGTCACCGACCTGCGCACCGCGCTCCGGTCGGTCGACTCCTCGATCATCGTAGGCGGATCGACGGCTACGGCCCTTGACACGAATCTGACCAGTACGCGCGACCGCAACCTCATAATCCCGGTGGTTCTCCTCGTGATCACCCTGATCCTGATGCTGTTGCTGCGCAGCATCGTGGCCCCACTGCTTCTGATGGTCACCACGGTGTTGAGTTTCGGCGCGGCCCTGGGCATCTCGAGCCTGATTTTCAACCACGTGCTCGATCTCCCCGGCTCCGACCCCTCGGTCCCGCTGTATGCGTTCGTGTTCCTGGTCGCGCTCGGCATCGATTACAACATCTTCCTGATGACCCGCGTGCGCGAGGAATCGCTGGTGCACGGGACGAAGGAGGGCGTGCTGCGCGGACTCGTGGTCACCGGTGGCGTGATCACCTCGGCAGGTGTCGTGCTGGCTGCGACCTTTGCCGCCTTGGCCGTGATCCCGATCCTGTTTCTGGTTCAGCTTGCCGTCATCGTCGCCTTCGGCGTATTGCTCGACGCGCTGGTCGTACGCGCCCTGTTCGTGCCGGCGTTGGTGTATGACGTCGGCGACCGGGTCTGGTGGCCCTCAAAACTCGCTCGTCGCGGACGGCAGAGTCCGTGATCGTGGTGGCGGCCATGCTCAGTGCACCTCGGTACCGCCTGCGCTAACTCAGGGCTCGTACGCCTCCACCGGTAGTCCGGCACTCAGCCACGCCTGGATACCCCCGTCCACATTGTAGACGCGAGTGTAGCCAAGCCCGATCAGCGTCTCGGACGCGGTTCGGCTGCGGTTGCCGCTTCTGCAGATCACGTAGACCGGCGTGTCGGCTGCCAATTCGGCAGGGGCGCGCACCTCGACGTCCGCCAGGGGGATCAGCAACGCTCCCGGGGGGACGCCCGTCGCGGCCCACTCGGCCGGCTCGCGCACATCCACCAACTGAGCTCCTTCGCCCGAGTTCAATGCGCCATACGCCGTTTGAACGTCCACCGTGACGTAGGTGGCCGGCCCTTCCGAAGTGGGCTCTGAAGCTGCAGTGAGAGTGGTGCTCGTTGCGACCGATGACACCGTCTCCTGGCCGGAGCAACCGTAGGCTGTCCATCCCAGCAGTAGAAGGACGGTCGCAAGGCTCAGCAGATAACACCGTGCTCGCATTATTCATATCTCCTCAGGGACAAGTCGCTCAGGCTATGGACTCGACCATTGCCTTGAAGCTCTCGAGATCCTTGTCGACGCGGCGGCGCATCCAATGACGCACCGTATCGGCTTTGCCTTCCCAGGCCGCGGGGTCGTACTCGAGCTGGTAGGTGACCTTCGTCCCGCCGTCTCCCAGCTTCTCGAAGCGCACCTCGCCGGTCTCGCGACCATCGATGGCCCGCCAGGTGACCTTCGTGTCCGGGACATCCTCCACCACTTCGGCATCCCACTCGCACGTCTCGTCCTCGATCAGGGCGACCCAGTGGAGCAGGTCGTCCTCGACGATCGTCACCGTCTCTACACACTCCATGAATTCCGGGTAGTCCGTGAAGGCCGTCCAGACCTCATACGCGTCGTGGACATCTGCCGCAACCTCGATTGTCTTGTCGATGAACGCCATGACTCCCCTTTCGCCTTCTGGTAGGTGCAACGAAGAAGCCTATCGAAGCCCACAGAAAGCTAGTGTTCCCGGTAGGATTCGAACCTACACGCGAGGTGTACGAAATGGGCCGCACCATAATAAGGCATTCTCCCGAGCAGCAGGACTGAGACCCCCGGCCGGCAAGGTCGTCGGCCCGTTGAGTTCTTCTCGACTCGGTGATACAAAGAGAGCTAGGCAGCGCTCTTCGGGGTCGCCGGGGGTCAGCATGTGGCTCTTCCTGTTCGGCTCCATGTGGCTCCAGATCCGCAAGTACCGGGCGATGAAGGGGGAGCGGGGAGCCACTGGCCAGTGGGAGGCGGTACCACGCTTCAACGCGATGACGCATGGGGCTTATGCGGGCGTCTTCGCCGTCCTCTTCCTGCTCTCTATGTGGTTCAACTTCGTGGTAGTCCTCCATCTTGCCGGCCGGCCGGTCGTCTTGGGTCTGCTGCTGTGCCTTGTTGCGGTCGTGGTGGGAGCTATCCTGATGCGCCGCTTGAAGTCCAGCCAGTTCCCAACACGCCTGCCCGAAGTCCACGGGCAGGGGTGAGCGCGCGGGCGCGGGGTATGCCGGCAATGGCGCGAAGCGGAGATGCGCCGAGGCGTATTTGCAGACCCCGGAGGGAGTACACGGTCGTCCGCAGGCTCATCATCGTTGCTTCTGCGGTGCTCTGCGGCTGGGTGTTCCTCGCAGCCGGCTGCGGCTCGTCCGATGCCACCGTCGCTACCGTCACCGCCGAGACCTCCAGACTCTACCCCGTCAGCGTCGATGGCAAGTGGGGCTACATCGACAAAACCGGCACCATCAAGATTCAACCCCAGTATGAATTCGCCATGCCTTTCTCCGAGGGTCTGGCTACGGTCAGGCTCAACGGGAAGTGGGGCTACATCGACGCGTTCGGCACCACGGTCATCCAGCCGCAGTTCGACGATGCCCACCCATTCTCCGATGGCCTTGCGACGGTGGGGAACTTCTCCGAGGATGGCCCTCTCTTCGGCTACATCGACAAGACCGGTGCCTGGGTCATTCAACCCCAGTTCGACAGCGCCGGGTCCTTCTCGGAAGGGCTGGCGGCGGTGGGAGTACGGACTTCCGGTAGCGAGAGCGACCCCACATCGATCACGGACCATAGCTGGGGCTACATCGACAAGACCGGCACAGTCGTGATCCCGATGCAGTATCAGACTGCCGACGCCTTCTATGGGGGTGTGGCACGGGCGGAGAACTGGGCGCGGGTGGAAGGTCCGGCAGGCGTTGAACTCGTCTCGACGGCCTACATCGACAAGACCGGCAAGGTGATCTGGCAGGGGAAGTAGCTCGACCTCCTACGGACACACCCGAACGCGTTTGGTGGACGGAGGGGCAAACTGAGCCCCCACCAGTAGGAGCGGCGGACTGGGCTGAGACTGACATCCAGCCCCGCATGATCGGCATCGAACCTACTTGATTCCGGCGAACCCCTTCACGGGCGATTGTTGGAGTGTCTCCTCAGAGAGGTACAGCGTGCCCTCTTCGGTCGCTCTGATGACGTTCGCCTCTGCGAGCAGACGTAGAGCATAGGGTCGGTAGTCACGGGGTCTGCCCACCCTTTCGAGGCCACTCCTCTGAACCAGCCCAAGCTGCTCCAGCGTTGTCGCGCTCGTGGGGCTGGTCGCGCCTCGCCGACGGAACAGGTACACAACATTCCGCGTGGCCTTCCTCAGAAGGAAGCGCGGAATGTAGATCACGCCGACTATCAGCACCCCGATCAAGAGCAGCACGGCCATTACATTCGTCATGTGTCCACTCTCCTGCCCAAGGTCGGCCGACGCGGGTTCTCCCCTCTCGTCACCCAGCCTCGCGGCGGGTCATGCTCTTTCTCCCGTCCCAACGATAGCAGAGGCCCGGTGCCCGCCCGGGTTTCTGAGCGGAAACCGGATGCCGAGCCACAGCGAGGGCGCAGCGACGGGGGACGGTTGCCTGGTCGCCATTGCGGGAACTAGGAAGACACAGACTACCTACGGGAGGAGGCGCATCGTGGCTGTCTATACGTCTGGCGATTGGCACGTGAAGCCGGGCAGCGAGCAGAAGTTCGTGGACGCTTGGCGGGAGCTGGCTGAGTGGAGCACCAATGAATACGGTCCCGACGGGTGGGGCAAGCTGCTGCGGGACAAGGAAGAGCCGGCCCGCTTCAGAAGCGTTGGGTCATGGCGCGATGAGCGCGTGGTCGAGGAGTGGCGCGCGAGCGACGGTTTCAAGCAGCGTTTCGCCAAGATTCACGAGTTGCTGGAAGAAGTGACCATTCGCACGTTTGATCTGGCCGCCGAGGCTGGGCGGATGCCGGCCCAGTAGTGAACCGCGCGTCCCGGACGTCCCGGGCCGAGTTCCGGTGGTTCTGCTTTCTACGTGCTTTGCCGCTTGCCTGTGACCTAGCCGAAGCAATGCAGGAGCCTCGATGACCGACCGGCTCCGACAGGACAACGCCTGCCGTCCGCGAATATTGTCGTCAAACTCGCGACAAGGAACAAGGAGGACGTAATGCACGGACGTGTGTTCATGCAGACCATGATCACCTTGGCGTCGGCGGCACTGGGCTTCGTGTGTGCCCTGGCCTGGAACGAGGCCATCAAGGCGGCCATCATCAAGATCACCGGCGTCGACGACAGCCTGGCCGGGCTTTTCACCTATGCCATCATCGCTACCGTCATCGCCATCGTGGTGCTTGTTCTCCTCGGCCGGGCGGCGCAGAAGATAGGCGGCGAGAGCGCCGTAAAATAGGCCGGCTGGAGTCATCGAGTAGAGTAAGCGCCCCGGCCGGCAAGGCTTGGCAGCGGCCGATCCGGGGTATAGCGCGTGCATCGCCGTAGATAGACCCGTCGTCAGAGGGGGATAGTTGTGAGCGGAACCAAGACCGTTCCGGCCATGAAAAGGGCACGGAGAAGTATGTCCTTTTCGACGCCCGTCGTGCTGCTCATCCTCCTGTTCACGAGCCTGGTCCTTCTCACCGGATGCACTGTCGGCGTCGGGCTCGACACTAAGGTCGAGACCGATGGCTCGGGGACCGTGTCCGTACGTATCACCGCCGACAAGGCCTTGAACGACGCGCTCTCGGCGATTCCCGAAAAGCCCAAGGACTCGGGTTCGCTTCTCGGCGATCTGCGCGAAGCCCTCGGGCTGGACGATGTGGGCAAGACCTTGGGAGGCTTGGGCAAAGTACTGCAAGGCTTGGGCAAACTCGGCAAAGGCCTGGGGGGTCTCAGCGATCTGGGCGGAGCGTTGGAAGGTCTCGGCGATCTGGGCGGCGGCCTGGGAGACTTGGGCCAAGCCTCCGGGCTGATCCCGGGGAGCGTGGATGAACTCTTTGACACCATCCTGAGCAAGATCCCGGGGGAGTGGCAGGTGGAGCGCGGCACCGACGACGATGGCACTAAATGGGTGCAGCTGACGCGGCCCTTCGCCAACCCGCAGGAACTGCAGGAGATCCTCGCCTCGAGCGATCTCGCTTCGGCGGTGGGCGTGGGTGGAGTCACGCTTACGCAGGACGAGGGGTTGTTCAGCACCAAGACCCGATTCTCCGCCACGGCCGATGCCGGCGGAGCGATCTCCAAGCTCAGTGGTACTGCGCTCGGACTGGGGGTAGACCTCCCTGGTGAGGCGCTGGTCATAGAGAACCGTGTCACGCTGCCCGGCACCATCGGGGAGAACAACGCCAACGAGGTCAGTGGCAACACACTTGTGTGGAACATCGGGTTCACCGAGGTCCGGGAGATGTTCGCAGAGAGCACTTCTTACAACTGGGCTGCCATCGTCGGCGTCATCATAGGTGGCATCGTCATCGTTGCCTTGGTGGTGTTGCTGGTGCTGCTCCTCATCCGCCGCCGGCGCTCGTCACCGCCTCAGGCGACTCAGCCGGGCGAAAGCTCGCAGGGGCCTGAGCCCGAGTGACAGGGCCAACCAGCCGGACTACGAGGGGCGCTTCACGTGCTTTGCCGCTCGCCTGTGACGACGAGAGCCGCCTGTCTGGTCTCGAAGACGCGCACGTTCGGATGGACGAGGAGCCCCTCGCCTTCCAATAGGCGGCGGACATTGACGCTTGGCCCGATCATCCCCAGCCACCCTCTCCCTTGCAGGGCCTGCACCCAGGTGAGGAGAACCGAGAGACCGGCGCTGTCCATGTCGGTGACGTCGCTGAGATCCAAGAAGACAATGTTATGGCGGGACGCGAGTCTCTGGTCCAGGGCTGCTTGCAGAACACCGCACGTGCTGCGGTCTACAGTCCCATTGGCCACAAGCATGGGAACGTCTCCCAGCACGGCATCTCTTAGTTCCATTGCCACCCCGTCGCGTTGTCGGACGCCGCTATTGCGCCGTCTTGGTTGCTCGTCGCAGCGTAACCGGCAACTCGTCCTCTAGCCCCTCGGTAAGCCATACATGTTCCACGCGTTCACGCTTCTCCCAGCGATGGGGTCTATCGGATAACAGGCCCGCGAGGCCCGCGGTTGCCTCGCCCAGCCAATCGTGCAGTTCTACGATCAGGAGCCCGACACTGTCGAGGCAGGCCGGGTCGTTCGCGAACAGGTCGCACTCGGCACCCTCGATGTCCAGCTTCAGAAGGTCGATCCGACCCCCGGACATGTCGACGAGGTCCGCCATGGTCAGCGTGTCGAACTCGGACTCCGCTGTCTCCTCGACCCGAAAGGCCCACTTGTTCTCGCCCGTGACTCGAAGCGGCGTACGACTGCTCCAGAGCGCTGCCTTCAGTGGCCTGATGCGAGGATACTGGCGCGTGTTTCTGAGAAGGAGTTCGAAATTGGACGCGTCAGGTTCCAAGGCCACGATCTGGGCCTCGGGCCATCTCTCGGCAAAGAGCACCGAGGCATAGCCGACGTTCGCTCCTGCGTCGACCACGAACCGCGGAGATAGCCGGCAGTCATAGCTGTCCAGGGTGAAAACCTCGCCGTAGGAGTATCCGTCGGTGGTGCCGAGACGGCCCCAGACCCGACGTGACGAACTGGGTACGGGGAGAGGAATGGCTCGATTGCCGAGGCGGTGTTTCTGCGACAGATTGAGCGACTTGACCGCCAGCCCCGCCCAGGTACCCCGCCAGGAGCCGAAGGTCCTGTGATATCGCTCAAGCTTCTCTCGCACGGCGTACACCGTAGCATCTCGTCGCGATGCAGACCAGACCGGGTCCCTCTCTTGCCCGGGCGTGGTTCAAGCTGACGCACCGCGACATGGGCCTGCGCTCGCGCTATCTGGGCGCGGAAGTCCCGGCAGAGTCGAGCAAGCGGCGAAGAACGCCGGACACGATGTGACCGTACCCTTCACCCCGGGACGTACGGATATTGTCGACACCGCCCGAATAATGTGCCACATCCGCCGGGCAGGTTCTAGGGTGAATTCAAGTGGTCGAAGCAACGACGCTTGCTGAATCGGTGAGTTCGGTGGTCAGAACGTCAGCTGTAGAACGCCGCTGGCGGGTCTTGCGAGGCCGATGATTCAGCCGAGCCGCGATCACGTCCAATTCGGCGGTGGGGCGGGCAACGCTCGGAAGACGCTGGCCACCCGGGGGAAAGGCCCTCCGGCCGGGGTTGACAGGCCGGCAAGGCCCGATAGTCATTATGGGATGGCCGCTCCATCCGTGTATACGGTCGATTTCGGCCGGCTAAGACCATCGGTTGGGGCCATACTGACGGACGCCGTCTCTAGGGCTAGGAACCGGGAGAAGAGGCCATCAATGTCCAATACCTTGGCGGTCACGCGCCGGTTCGCCGTGAATGTCGCATGTTGAAGAGGCATGCCCAATGAGACCGGTGCAGGCCGAGTCTTCCCTCACACCATATCACGCTGAATCTGGCGCCGCCGGAGGCCGGCGGCGAGGCCGACCAATGCGCTTGGGAGGTGGGCCAAGAGAGAATAGGACGAGGGCTTGTGGGACATCCGGTCCAGTTCCTGGATGGCTTCCTGTCTCCGGCCTCTCCCCAACAGATAGCGCACTTTCTGCACGCGATGGCTATCTATAGCAGTCTCGAACTCGTCTCGGTGGAGGCGCAGATACTCCTCATCTTCTCCCCAGACACGCTCGATGATCTTCACCGCCGTGTCTGCGCGTGTCGCCACATCAGCATTCTGAGAGGCGCCCCTCCGAATGTTGGTGCTGCCAGGCCGTTTCGCAGTCCATGTAGGCAGCGACTCCTCGCTTCGCCAGCCGGGCAAAGCACTCTTCATTTTCGAAGGTAGGGACGTCTTCCGGGAAGTACAGGGCGTCGCCGGCTTCGGCCCGGCGGGCGATGAGTGTGATCATGCAGACATACCAACCGTGGATCAGCGCCTCGTAGAGGCGTCCTACGTAGAGCGTGAAGGGCGGGGCGGAGGACGGCATCCCAGCGATGCTCGGCGGAGGCCACACCTGGTCCGAGGATGGCCTCCCAGGGGCGCTTCTCATATCCCGGTTCACGGCGCCAGGTGGACAGGCTGTGATGAGATACCTCGCCCGACCAGTCCTTCTTGCTCCCGAAGTCGCTGAAGAGGAACAGGATGTCGGGAAACTGCTGGAGGATCGCCCGTTGCCAGGAGAGCTTCCCCGGCATCCACTCATCATCGTCGTCGAGAAAAGCCACGAGGTCACCGGTCGCCGCCCCGATGCCCGTGTTGCGGGCGGCGCCCGCCCCGCGATGCTCCCCGGCAAGATAGCGGACCGGCGGACCGAAGGCCCGGACCACCGCCTCCGTGTCGTCGCTGGACCCGTCGTCTACCACGATGACTTCGTCCCCGGGTTGACACTCGGGGAGCACCGAGCGCAGGGCGCGCGCCAGGAGCTCCGCCCGATTGTAGGTCGGAATCACCACTGAGACGGTCAGCCCCATCACTTGACACCCCATATTTCGAAGATAGGCCGTCCGTCCATATCGTCATGCACTATACCGAACCAGTTCAACAAGGTGGGCGCAAAATCCATGATGGACACAGTCCGCTCCAGCCTTCCCGGGGGGATGCCGGGACCGGCCACGGCGAACAGTCCCCCTGGCCGGTGGTCGCCCGTCCGGCAGTAGGTGTATTCGCCTTCGACCATCCCAATCTTGCCCGAGGTCACTTGGATGCGGCAGGAGGCATCGTCCCGCACCGCCTTGCTGCCCACCCGCACTTCTTCGCTCCATTCCACAAGCAGGTCCGGCAGGTGGTCGAGATACTCGCCCTGGTAGAGAGCGGATGTCCTTATGACCCGCTTCACCATCGGCTTCCCACTCGCCACATGAACGATGTCCAGAAGATCGGCGGTCAACTGCCGGCAGAAGTCCTCCACTCCTTGCCCCGGCTCCACGAGCCCCAGCGGCTCGCGCCCGCGCAGATTCACCCGGATGCCGCTCACAAGACCGCCGTTGCTGTGCGGGAAACACAGGCTGCGGGCCAGATCCAGCCTGGCGGACAGCGGGACCGGGCCTGGCCCGGCCGCCCCGCGCCCGAGGGACCTGTAGAGGGGGAGTAGAGCCGGTTTGAGCGCCGCTCGGACCGGACGAGGTAGTCTCCGCCACAGACCGTGCGCCGCGACAACGGGGTCAAGCGCGGCCCACAGTGGCGCGCGACCCGCCGTGACAGTCGGCGCGGCGGCGGGCCGCCTCTTCACCGCCCCCAACCTCGCCAGGATCTCCTCGAGCAGGAAGTCCGCACCTACGTTGTGGGCCATGCCGTGCGAAGCGAGAAAGAAGACGACCGTGTCGGCGTCCACCCGACGCCAGGATCTCTCCGATGGCGCGATCGATAGCCACGTACACTTCCCGGAGCGGGTCCCCGGTGAGCGCCGCAACGTCCGGGCTGTAGTCGGGATGAGCGGGGTCGTGCAGATGCCAGCATTGATGGCCAGTACAGTGTCCCTCGGTGAATACCTGGACAAAAAGGTCCCAGTCGTCTTGTTCCAGGTAGTGGAGGGTGAGGTCGCGCTTCTTCTCCACGCCCGCGATCAGCCGGTCCGTGAACCGGCGGAAGTCCCGAGGAGATCTCCCGATCGAATCGCAAGAGACAGGCGCCGGATGCTCCCCGAAGCGTTTGAGGACGTCGGGCTTCAATCCTGGAGGCCATGCCTGGAATCCGTAGGCCGCGTCGTGGGAACCCCATTCGACCATCTGGATCCCGTCCAGGCCCTCCGATATCCCGGCTAGGGGAACGTCCAGGACGGCCACTTTCCGACCAGCCCTTGCTCAGGCGGTTCCAGAAGGGTTCCTGATGGACGAACTCACCAGGTAGGCGGGGCCGGAACTCGTACGTCCCGGGTTCGATCTGCGTCAGCCGGTGAAAACCATGCCGCGCTGGGTTCACGCCGGTGTAGAAGGAGGGCCAGGTGGAACCCTCATAGAGCCCATCTACGTTCGCCGTATCTCCGACCAGACTCCTGGAGAGGAACTGCTGGAGGGCCGGCAGGGTCCCGTCCGCGGCCCACCCCTGGAGAAGTTCCCTGTCCCCCGCGTCTATGACCAGGAAAAGGATTCTCACCCTAGCCAACTGCATCTCCTGCACCCCGGGAAGGAGCCCCTCAACAAGAGGGCCCGCCGAAAGCGTCGCGCCCGCCGACTCCGCCAGATCTCCTCCAGGCTGGCTTCGCGGATGTTGCCCAGCACGTAGTCGTCGATCCACTCGTCCGGGCAGAATCGCACTTCACCGTTTGGTTTGACAACCACCGAGCGAAAAGGCGCCCTACACCTTCTCGTCCCCGGGCGCCCCTCCGCATAGAACTCCCGGATCTCTTCTCCCGACAGATCCGGGAAGAATGTCACTTTGTTCAACCCTCTCAATCGAGAGATCTCCTCGGACAACGCGCCAACGGCGATCGCGTGGGATGACGACAGCCGATGGGCCCCGAGCACCGGGGGCGGAGCAGCCCAGAGCCTTGCGAACGGCCGCCTGATGAAGCCGCAATTCGTCCGGGCTTATGAACCACAAGTGATGGATCCTATATGAATCCACTCTGTCCTCGGTGGCACCACGGATGGACCTGATCGTTTCGCCCAGACGGCCGACGACCGCCGGGTTGACTGTGATGTTGACGGTGACCAACGGCCGCTCCGCACTGCGCGCCTGCCTGTAGTCAATGAGATGGCACAGGTTGGAGACGGCCTTGTTGAAGTTGCCTTGCCCACGCAACTGGTCGTGGACTTCCTCGGGTCCGTCAATCGAGAGGCTGATATCTTCGATCTCCGCCGCGACCAACTTTTCGCTCGTATCCGGCGTCAGAAGAGTGCCGTTGGTCGTGAACGCCATCGGCAGGCCGCGGGACTTCACGTGGGTCGCAATAGTCAGGAAGTCTTCTCTGAGCAAAGGCTCTGCCCCGCCGAAGTAGAGAGATGGCCTTCGAGGCGCCACTTGGTCGATGAATCGTAGGACCTCGCTGGTGTCCAGTTCCTCGCCGCGGTACCGATCGCCGACCCCGTTCTCGCCGTGGAACCAGCAACTGGGACAACTCAGATTGCAGCGATTGGTCAACTCGATATCGATGGCACTCGGCCATCTGGGGAAGTACCGGCGGTAGGCAGCGAAGATACTTCCGCTATGATTGAGGCGACTCGCAGTCTCCATGGGGAGAGAATACCGAACAGATGGACACGCCGCTGGTCTCCGTCGTTATCCCCACGTATGAACGCGCCGATCTCCTGCGACGCAATCTTGGCGCGCTGCTACGGCAGACGCTGCACCCGGCCCAGTTCGAGATCATCGTTGTCGACAATAACTCCACCGACGCAACGCGGCAAACGGTCGAACGAATGGCGCCCGGGCGGCCGGCAGCGGGCAGGCGACCTGCCGCGGTCCCTGAGGTCCGCTATTTGTTCGAGGCCCGCCAGGGACTCTCTCACGCCAAAAACGCCGGGCTCGAGGCCGCCCGCGGGAGCATCGTGGCCTACATCGATGATGACGCTCTCGCGTCCCCCGACTGGTTGAGACTCATAGTCCGGGCCTTCGAGCGGGTGGAACCCGCCCCCCACGTCGTCGGAGGACCGGCTTTTCCCCTCCTTCTGGGGCGGAGACCGTCCTGGTACAAAGATGCCTACGAGACCGCTTCGTGGGGGGAGGCTCCGCGGTTCCTGGACCGCTCGGATTACTTCTACGGTCTGAACGTGGCCTTCCTCCGCACGACACTGCTCGGAGCCGGCGGGTTCGACACCGAGTTGGGCATGAAGGGCGAAGCGCTCGGCTTTGCCGAAGACGCCGAGGTGATGGAACGGCTTTGGGAGCATGCGGGTGGACGGCTTTCCGTCTACTACGTGCCTGAGGCGTTCGTCTCGCACTTCATACCCGATGCGCGAGTGGACCCTCACTACAGGCTGAGGAGGTCGTTCGTGGTCGGGCAGACCATGTACCTAGCGCGAATCCGCCTCGTCGCAACAAGACCCACTTGGTCTCTGGCCGCGAGCGCTTCGCCAGCTGGCTCGGACCTCGAAGAGGGCGGTGCTACTCACCCCCAAAACGCCACCACACTACGGAAACTGGATGATTGAACGCGGAGTCCCGCTCGCTTTGGCGATGGGATACCTCGCTGCGGCCGCGGGCGTGCACGTGAACGTTCGCCGCTCCCACTGAGGGGCTGTTGGCGCAGAACTCTGCAGCTGGGTCGTTCTCCGTGCCACATGTCGGCATATGTCGCCGTTTAGCACCAAAGACGACGGGGTTCTCCTGCCGGCCCCGCGGCATGTCCGCTACCGGTCTCGTTCCGTGGGGTCGACCCCTGAGTGGAAGTAGCGAGCGATGACGACAGCTACATCTGGAGCACCCGACGCGGCGGGCAACAAGAAGACCTCGACCAACGACCGGCACCTACGGAGCCTGCGACTTGGCATGCTTCTCGCCTCCCTTCCCTTCGGCATGCTGGCACTCGGCCTGCCCCTCATCGCCCGCGAGATGGGGGCCGGCGCCCTCGCGATCGGTGGGCTCTTCTCCGCCTACTCGTTGATCGTCGTCGTCACTCAGCCGATCATCGGACGTGGGTTGGATCGTTTCGGCCGGCGGCCCTTCATCCTCGCCGGCCTCCTGGGATACGCTGCGTCAAACGTGGTCTTTGGGCTTGCATCCGGGGTGGGAGGGCTGTATCTCGCCCAATTGGCGCAGGGCGTGGGATCGGGGCTGACGTGGCTGGCGGCCCTGGCCATCGTGTCCGACCTGGCGCCTGTGGACGGCCGTGGCAAGGAATATGGACGCATCGAAGAAACGGCCTTTCGCGGTACCCTCATCGGGTCTCTGGTGGGCTTCGCCTTGCTTCGCCTGCTCGACCGCGTCAACATCGGGGAAGGGCTGACACTCGTAGGCGGGTGGCGCCTACTCTCCCTCGGATATGCCGTCGCCACGCTTATCGCGGCCGCGGTCGTATGGCGCAATGTTCCCGAGACCCTTCGTCGCCAAGAGGGCCGCGCTGAGGAGTCGCCTGAGGCTCCGAAGGATCGACAGGCTGTCAAGGATAGGACATGGCGCCTCTCCGGCCAGCTGCGCGTTTTCATGGGGATCACCGTGTTGACGGCGGGTGCCATTGCCCTCCCGAGCGCGATCTTCATGCAGTACCTGAACGACAACGTCTCGACCAACCTCCTCACGCTTGCCCTGGCCTTCTTGCCGGCGGCCGTTGCCGGGTCGGTGCTGCCCTCCCGGCTGGGTGGGGTCAGCGACCGCATTGGGCGGCGCCCGCCGATAGTAGTCGCGCTGATAGTGGGCGGTCTGGTTATCGCAGCTGTCCCGTTCGTACAGTCGCTCTGGCCTCTGGCGATACTGTGGGTGCTCGAGGCAGCGGTTTTCGCGGCGGCGATCCCCGCGGAGGAGGCACTGGTGACCGACGTCGCGGGCCGCGACCACGAGGGTACGGCGCTGGGATACTACACCGCCGCCGCGGCACTGGGCGGGGTGATCGGTCCGCTCGTGGGCGGTTGGATCTACGAGCGGTTCGCCGCGGTGGGGACGTTCGGGATCAGCGCTCTGCTGATGACGCTTGGCGCCGCGCTTGTCCTGTTGTTCGTGCGCGAGCCCGGGGCGGGTCGGAGAGGCCATCCTGGTCAGAACGAGCAATGACCAGTCTGGTGACCGAAACCGCCAGAAGGGCGAGCAGGATAGAGTCCGGCCGGCGTCGCACGCGCTTCATTTGGGCCTCGCGGTCCACGTCTGCCGCAATGTCGTGACGACAAATCTGCCTTCGCATCATGGGGAGAAGCTGTCGCCGCAAGCGCTGGAGCCCGCACTGGTCGCACCTTGCGGCATGAACTGCGGTCTGTGCTTGGGGTATCTCCGGGACAAGAACCGTTGCCTTGGCTGCAGGGCAGGAGACGATGGCAAGGCCAAGTCAGTCCTCGCCTGCACCATCCGCACGTGCGAGAAGCGCCGTTCGAGCGAGCCCGCTTTCTGCATCGGCTGCGACGAACTCCCATGCCCTCGCCTCAAGCGTCTCGACACCCGGTATCGCACGAAATACCGGATGAGTATGCTCGAGAACCTCCGGGCGATCCGAGACCTGGGCATCGAGGCGTTCGTCGATTCGGAGCGCGCGCGATGGGTGTGTCCGCAGTGCGGCGGATTGCAGTGCGTGCACACTGCGGAGTGTATCTACTGCGCTAACGTCTGGCCCCGACCCCCAGCGGCCTAGCAGGCGGACTTCAGACCGAGTTTGGCGGTGACTCTATACAGGTCGTTGACCTTTCCTATCTCCCCGTCGCTGGCCCACTGCCCGTAGCCCCTAATGGTCTCGGCGACGCGCAGCAAGATGACTCCCCCCTTCCTCGGATGCAGCGGAGCTCGCTTACCGGACGCTTCGAAACGAGGGGTCCCGGCGGTCAGACCTCCTCTAGCATCGTGGTGAAGATGTCGTGATGCTGTTCCTCGTCTTCGAGGATCTGTTTGAATATGAAGGCCGTCGTGACGTCACCTTCCTTGGTGGCGAGCGCGATGATCTTGCGATACATCTCGACAGCCTCGATCTCGGCCTGAACGTCGTACTCGAGGAAATCCCTCAAGCTCTCCCCGATCTGGATGGGTGAAGGCTTGGTGGTCGGAGTTCCACCGAGATACCAGAGCCTCTCCGCGATCTTCTCGGCGTGCTTCATCTCGTCGATGGCGACGCTCTTGAATTCGTCCCTCACGGCGTAGGCCTTCACGCCCATGACCTGCACGTGTTGCCACATGTATTGGACGATCACCTGGATCTCGCGGGCGATAGCGTCATTGAGCAGGGATTTGAGTTCATCGCTGGCTTTGGTCACCGGTTCCAACGGAACAGACATCTTCCACCCCCTATGCGACTCGACTGATTGCGGGATACGCAATCCACGATGGTCATCGATTGCGGATCCTTCTCATGGCTCGGTTCCAAAGGATAGTCGGCCTTCGGACCGGCCGCAAGGGCCACCGGGCCGATACCCTATGCGCGGGTCGCCATCGAATGGCCCCAAAGGCAGAGAGATTCAGTTGACAGCGTGTCCCTAAGGACCGGGTCGCGACGCGCCTGCCGCCATCGACTGACCTCCAGTTGCGTCTGCCGATGGCCCCTCACGGTCGCTGACTCGCCGAGGCCAGACGATTAGATCAGTCGCCACCAGAACGATAACCAGCGTCCCTAGAAGGACGCGGTTGACGATGAAAAGCCGCAGAAATCTTGACTATGTTACTGTCGGTTCAGAGATGAGTCTGACGCCCCGCGTCCATCTACTGCCGGCGAGTTTGCCCCGAATTGCCCCGAACTCGCCCCAGAGCGCGGAAACCCGGCCTTGGCCACCGGGTCGCGACCCACGATTCTTGGCTTTCCAAAGCGGAGAGGGGGGGATTCGAACCCCCGCTACCGCTTGCACGGCGCGGGGAAAAGAAGCAGAAACACTTGGCCGTTAGGCTTCGCGTCTCGCCAGACATCGCCATGCTGGGTCGACTTGACTATCTCGGCTGAGTGATGTCTCAGTCGGCACCGGTGTCAGATCGGGTTTTTTCACTTGGACGGTCTGAAGTCACAGCCCTTTGCCTCGCTCCATTCCTCGTGCACGCATCCGAGTTGCGCATAGACAGCCTCAAGCAAGGCGCCTTCTTGTTTAAGTCCGTCTTTGAAGGATCGCGTGTCGGCCTTGACGATACTCATCAGCAGTGCGTCGATCCGGCCTTTCAGCGCCTTTGCCAGGGCCTGGGCTTCCTCATCGGTCAGCGTGAGCTGCATAAATCCATCCTCCCTGATCGGAGTCGACGAAACGAGCGTCTGCATCAGTTCTGCGGCCCTGGACCGCACGTGGCGGCAGTCTACCATCTCTCCCGCTAAGTAAACGCATAGGGAGCACTGCCCGGCGGTCGGCTGAGCCCGGCGCGACCCGACCCGCCGACCCGCCGCGATCAGCCGCGCATCAGCCGCGACCCGGCTGCTAGGCACGCCGAAGCTAACGGGCGCGGCCGTAGAAGCCGGTCTGCTCTTCCTTCGAAAAGACGACGCCGGGACGGTCGCAGTAAGAGAACACAGCGATGATGCGCTCGCGGGTCCCACGCACCGTGCTGACCATGTGAGCAGTGTTCTTGCCCCGAAACACGTTCAGGGTGCCCGCCCTGAGCTTGAGGGTCTTCACCTCGGGGTCGCCGCCGGCGAGCAGCCGGGCGACACCCTCGTAGTTCGGATCGTCATCGGTCCTGAGATCGGCCCGGTAGACGAAGTCGCCGCCCTCTTCCGGCGCCTGCAGTAGCAGGGTGGTGGTGAACTCGCTCCGGTCGAAATGCCAGCCCAGAGTCTCCCCGTCGCGGTAGAGCATGAGGTTCACCCGTGCCAGATCGTCGCGCATGGGATAGAGCGACTCCTTCTCCATCGTCACTGCGATGAACGTGATGAAAGGAGACCACTCATAGATCCACAGCGGAACCGACTGGGTGATCTGGTCGGCACAGACGGTGTGGTTGACAGTCTCGGCGGTCCGGAGGGCCAGATGGTCCGCCGGCAGACCGGGGATGTCTTTTGCGAAGTAGATGTTGTGACGGCGCCTCTGGGTGAACGAAAGCGCGTCGAAAACGGGGCGGATTTGCTCGAGCGCCTTCGCCAGGGCTGCCGGTCTTACGAAGCCATCGAGGTTGTACATACCTTCCCGGGCAAGGTCGGTCCGGCAACGCGCCACCAGGTCATCCCAAGAGGCGGTACCGGGCTTGTCCAGCGGATAGCGTTCAAGATCGAGTATGTCGCGCATGTCGCTCATCGTCCCTCCGTGACGCTTTGCAAGCCTTCTCTTCTCGCGCGCACCTTCAGTGTGTGCCGTTCTTGGCTTCAGCCCCGACTCACCGATAAGTGCGCTCTCCACCAGGCTATGGTCTGACGCATCCCCTCATCGATCGGAGAGGCGGGTGCGAGTGTCTCGCGGCCGGTACGGGCGGGGGCATGGGGCAGGACCCAGACCTGGCCCAAGGCCTCAGGCCGGGCGAAGGGCCTCTCCCAAGCCCTGTTCTTCTTGAGTTATCCGTTCGAGTATAACTGGCTGATCGGCACCTTGAGGGCGACACGCATGGTCGCGGCTCTCCCTCGGGAGAAACGCTCGGTGCGGGCCACCGCCGCAAGCAGCGCCGGAGCGAACCGACCGTCGAGGGCCTGAAGCTGAAGAGGGCCTTCACCGCGATCGTGTCGGATCTCAAGAGCGGTGGTTCGGCTCCGAAGGATGACTACCTCACAAGACCCGTGATACCCGAACCCGTCCTCCTCATGTGGAAGAGGCGGTTGGAGAAGCAGACGGAGATGAGATAGCGCCCCGAGTCCGTCACCCCGTGTGTTGGCCCGGCGCACCCACTACCCAGTGCGATTCTGTCCGTCTCGTGCTTGTGAGCGCTGCCGAGTTTGCCCCCGAACTGCCCCCGAACTCGCCCCAGAGACGCGAAAACCCGGCCTCGCTGGACCGGGTCCCGACAGCCATTCTTGGCTTTCCTAAGCGGAGAGGGGGGGATTCGAACCCCCGGTACTCGTTTGCACGGCACAACGGTTTTCGAGACCGCCGCATTCAACCGCTCTGCCACCTCTCCAGATGGCGCCGTCTCCGCACCCGCCGGTTACCGGCGCCGGGGACAGCAGTGGCGATTGTAGCCGATGTACCCCAGAAGGGGCAGAGCCTAGGGCCGGCCGAGCCGGTCGAGCGCCCGCGCGGCCGCCTCCCGCACCCGCCGGTCGGGATCGCCCTTCGCCAGACTTCGAAGGACGTCGGCCGTCTGGTCTGCCAGGCCTACCAGTCGACTGACGAGTTCCACGCGGGCCTCGGGCGACAGACCCCGCGCTTCCCGCAGAGCAAGCATCGCGGCTGCCCCCGCGGAGCGCCGCGCCGCCATGAGCACCTGCTGGGTGGCGGGATCGATGAGTGGCCGCTGCTCGTCTACCGGCGTCGGCGACTCTGCCGGCGTCTCGGTCTCGCGCGGCCGGGGCATGTCCGGCACACCGGAGGCCGACGGCGGGGCCGCAGATCTGGTCCTGGCTACGTCCGGTGCTCGGAGTGCCGCGAAGATGTCCATCTCCTTGAAGGCCCCGTAGCTTCGTGGTGTCTGGTGCCGGGGTGACGCGGGCGGCTCCGCGTCGGCGCAGGCCTCCTCCGCCTCATCCGGCGCGGCGTCGAACAGCCCAAGTTCCCCAGGCTCTCTCGACATATGCTCGGCAGCGCTTCTGGTGCTCTCCTCCCCGTAGCGGTTCATCATGCGGTTGGCGATCGTCTCGCTCATGAGGTAATCGACGGGGATCTCGAAGTGCCGGGCAAGGGCTTCCACCGAGTCGGGGGAGGGGAGACGTTCCCCCCGCTCGATGCGCGAGAGCATGGCGATGGACAGGCCGGTCGCCTCGGAGACCTGCTCCAGCGTCTCGTCCCGGCTGTGGCGTAGCTTTCTTAGAACGTAGCCGAAGTTGATCCTGTTCACGCTCGCACCTCCATACTCCATTCTACACCCTTGGCAAAGCCCTTGACACGTATGGCAAGTACGCTATACTGGGATTTGACAACTGTGGCAAACCATCGCCTTTCCTGTCCGCCGTGGGGGCTACACTCAGGAAGGGCTGCGAGAAGGGGGTTTCTTATGGACACAGACCAAGAACAGATCAAGAGGCAGGAAGAGCGGAGCATCCTCATCAACTTCGTGCTCGACAAGTCGGGTTCGATGGAAGCGATTCGGGAGGCGACCATCGCCGGTTTCAACCAGTTCCTGCGCGATCAGCAGCAGGAGGGGGGCTCGGCGGCCATGACGCTCACGTTGTTCGACGCCCACTTCAACACGGTGGTCAGTGGCCTGCCGCTCGCCGAGGTCCGGCCGCTCGACCATCATACGTACGTCCCCGGAGGCACGACCGCCCTCTACGACGCCATCGCGCACACCATGACCATCACCGACCAGTACGTGGCCGCCAACACGCCGGACCAGGTGCTGTTCGTGATCATGACCGATGGGCAGGAGAACTCGAGCCGGGAGTTCGACAGGCAGCGGATCATGGAGATGGTAGAAGATCGGCAGAAGACCGCCGACTACGAGTTCATCTACCTGGGGGCCAACCAGGATGCGTACACCGTCGGCGACGGCATGGGCATCCGGGGCGGGCGCTCGCTCGACTACGCCGCCTCACCGTCAGAGACTCGGTCGACCATGGACAAGCTCTCGTGGAACGTCAAGGCCCACCGGAGGTTGGGAGAGAAGAAGCTTGCGAGCCACGAGTTCTTCTCCGAAGCGCTGGAGAGTCTGGGCAAAGAGTCATGGGACGAACACAAGGCCAAGCGCGACAACGACCCGGCCGGCCCGGCCGGCGGCCGACAGGCGGAACCCGGGCGCGACGGTCAGGAGGGATAGGCATGAGCGCCGTGATATCCACGTTGGTGGGACAACTGCGGCTCGGCGATCCGGTCAGCGATGGCGGCCTGACCCTCGTGCCCGTGTTTGGCCGCTTCGAGGGCGCGCCCGAGTTCGTCACCCTGGAGGAGGCGATAGTCTCGCGCACTCTCATGGTCACGGAGGTCTCGGAGAGCGGAGCGGTGCCGATGTTGATGGCGCGCAACGTCGGTCCCACCGGCATCCTGATCCTGGATGGCGAGGAACTCGCCGGGGCCAAGCAGAACCGGGTGCTCAATACATCCGTGTACATCAAGCCCGGGCAGGAGGTCGTCATCCCGGTCAGTTGCACCGAAGCCGGGCGCTGGAGCTATCGCACCAGCAGCTTCGGCGATTCCGGCTACTTGGCCGCGCCGGCCATCCGGCTTGCGGCGAACGAGTCGGTGACGTCCAACGTGAGGCACAGCGGCGAGTATCGCTCCGACCAGGGCCGGGTGTGGAACGAGGTCTCACTGCTGCAGGAGCGGCACCAGATGTCGTCGCCCACATCGGCGGCGCGCGATGTCTACGAGAAGCAGCGCGACGTGATGCGGCGCCGGGAGGCATCGTTCACGTGCCTACCGGGCCAGACGGGCGTACTGGCGCTCTGGTCGGGACGGGTCGCCGGGCTCGACGTGGTCGCCGGCGAAAAGGCCTACGGGAAATTGCACGGGCGGCTGGTTCGGTCCTACGCGCTCGACGCTCCCACCGGCAAACCCTCGCCGGCCGGTCACGACCGGCGCGTCGCCGGGGAGTGGTTGGCGGCCCTGGACCAAGTCGAAGTCACCGAGCACGAGTCGCCGGGGAACGGCCTCAGCTATCGGTTCACCGGTCGGGGAGTGGTCGGGGCCGCCTTGGCGGTCGACGGTGTCGTGCTCCATGCCGTGGCCTTCGCCGCTCAGACCAGCTCCGGCCCGGACGAAAGCCGGTATCCCGGCTTCACCGAGCGGCGGGCGCGATTCCCCTGGTAGCCGTCGACCGGGAGACCAAGCTCAGCTGAAAGACGCAGTCCTACGGCCGTTGGCGATGGCTAGCCTGGGTGTCACAAGGCTTGCAGGGGATCGCCCGGAGTTAGATGCCGACCGCGAGCAGATCCTCGGATCGTTGCACCTGCAGCCATGGGCGCAGCGCCGCCGCGCGCGGGGCGCCTGAACGACCCGCCTAGTGATGGTGCCCCAGATGCGCCCCATTCTGCCCCAGGCCGACCGGAACGACATCGCAACTGCTCCCGGCGCACTGCCCTCCCTCGTCTTCCATCTCGATGGTGACGTGGCCGACGCTGAAGTCCCGGGCGAGCATGTCTTTGACGCTGGTCATGAGTGATCCCAGCTCGGAGAGGGCCGCGTCCTCCACCACCACATGCGCAGACAGGGCCAGATCGCTGGAGGAGATGGACCAGATGTGCAGGTCGTGGACGCCCTTGACGCCGGGGACGGCGAGCATTGCCTGATCGACATCTCCGAACTCGACGCTCTCCGGCGTTCCTTCCATGAGCACGTTGACGGTCTTCCTGATGATCACGACGGCCTCCCGGCCGATCCACAGGGAGACGATGATCGACACGATCGCGTCAGCGTAGCTCCAGCCGGTCAGATAGACGATGAGGCCGCTGAGCATGACCCCAAAGCTGGTGGCGGCGTCGCCCAGGAGGTGCAGGAAAGCGCTGCGCAGGTTGAGGTTGCCGCCGTGGGAGCGAAGCAGCAGGGCGGCTATGCCGTTGATGACGAGGCCCGCGGCGGCAAAGAAGACGACCAGGAGCCCCTCGACGGGCTGTGGTGACCGTATCCGGCCGATGGCTGCCACGATGATGTAGATCGAGATGGCGACCAGCACCGCGGAATTGAACATGGCCACCAGGATCTCCGCGCGCTTGTAGGCGAAGGTGCGTCGGGGAGTAGCCGGCCGCCGACCCAGGCGGACCGCCCAGAGACTCAGGCCCAGAGCGACGACGTCGCTCAAGTTGTGCGCCGCGTCGGACAGCAGCCCGAGGCTGTTCGCAAGGATTCCGCCGACCACCTGGAGAAGCGTTATGACCAGGTTGAGTCCGAGGCTGATGATCAGGCGCGTGTCGGGGGCGGCAGGGATGGCCACGCCGTGCGGGGCAGTGGGCGGGGGTGGCGCGGCATCGTCCCCCCGGCGGGGTGCCGCCGAGTGCCGGGCTGGGCGCTGGCTCGTCGTCCATCAAGCCACCACTATCTCCTCGCCCACCCTGACGGTGCGGCAGCGATCGCCGAGCGCGGTCCCAAAGGCACCGATGCTCCAGTCGCAACTGTCGTGCCCCGACAGGGCCACGAGGTTCACGTCGAGCTCAGCAAGCAGGGCGGCCGCATCGCGCGCCTCGTTCCGCCGTATCCGCTGCCAGGGAAGCTTCCCGTTTCCAAGGATGTTCTGACCTCCCTTACCGACCCGCGAGGCCGTGACCGGGAAATGCAGTCCTCCGACCACCCCGTACAGCGGGCGCCCGGTGACGGCCTGGGCCCGGGCAACGAGCCGGGACAGCAGGGGATGGCCGCAGCCGACGATCATGACGACGCCCTTGCCTTCGACATCGACCAACAGAGACTGCTCCGCCACGGGCCCCATCAGCCAGATGGCCCGGGTCAGCGGACCGGTGCTCGCTACGCCTTCCGCCAGCTTCCGCGGTTCGGTGACCACTTCGACGGTGGCGGAGGGATGGGTCATGGCCGCCGGCAGATAGGCCGTCTTGCCTGTGAGGTCGACGGGCTGGGCCGACAGGGAGAAGGTGCGTTGCCGCATCTCTGCGATGCCGCCCACGTGGTCCAGATGGCAGTGAGAGATGAAGACCGCGTCGATATCGGCCGGCGATAGGCCGAGTACCTCCATATTGCGAAGGAGGGGCGAGGGGTGCTCCTCCCGAACGTTACGGCCGACGTCGAAGAGGATCTTCTTCCCGTCCACGGTGACTAGGTAGGAGACTCCGGGCTCGCCAGTCAGGCGCTCGTCGGCGCTGTAGAACTCCACGAGGGGGAGGATGGAGAGGGTCTTGGCGGTTCCCAGTCCGCTCAGCGTGAGTGGATGCGATGTCTCCCGCCGCTGGCCCGCCTCCCACTCCTCATCCGCCTGCCGCCGTTCGCGCAGGAACGAGGAAGTCGCCTTTGGCTTGGTGATCCCCGCGGCGGCCCAATATGCGGCGTATCCCTTTTCTTTCAGTGACATGCCCCGTCTCCCACGACTCTGGCCCTCACCGCCGGGTGGCGAAGAACTCTCGGAGGAGCCGCGAGGCCTCGACGGCCATTATTCCCGCGCGGACGGCCGGCCGGTGATTAAGCGCCGGGTGGTCCACGACGTTGAGTACCGTACCCGCGGCCCCCGCTTTCGGGTCGTCTGCTCCGTACACCAGGCGCTTGACGCGGGCGAGGACCATGGCCCCCGCACACATGGCGCAGGGCTCCAGAGTGACATAAAGGGTGGCCTCCGGCAGCCTCCAGCCGCCGACGATGGCTGCGGCGTCCCTGAGGACCAGCATCTCGGCGTGAGCCGTCGGGTCGTGCCGGCGCTCGCGCTCGTTGCCGCGGGCTGAGACGATCTCGCCGGCGAGCACCAGCACGGCGCCGATAGGTACCTCGCCCTGTTCTGCCGCTCGGCGCGCCTCGTCGAGGGCGAGCGCCATGAAGCGGCGATCCTCAGCCGCCGCGCCGGTCAAGGGCGGTCCAGGCAATGGAGAAGTGAGCGGCGAGCTCTCGAGCTCGCCCGGCTCAGACGGCGGAAACCTCGTCAAGCTCCCCAGTCTCCTCGATGACTATCGGCTCCTTGGTTCCACAGCGCCAGGCGCGCAAGGGACAACTCTTGCGCCCATAGGCAAAATAGGCGAGAGGCCCGATCCAGTTGACGAACATGAATCCCGCCCAGAAGCGACGGTCGCCGCGCACCTCGTCGGCAGTTCTATGGGCGAGATCCCAGAGGCCCGCGACCAGCAGACCGAACTGTATCGTCGCTCCTATGATGACGCAGATCTTCTGGATGGGTGAAAAGTCCGCCCAACGCTTCCCTTGCATGTCGCTTCCTCCTGCCCGTGCCTGCAATGCCGTTGCCTAACCTATCCCATGATACAGCGGGCGCCGACCAGAGGGCCGAAGTGCGGGTGCGGGATGTGTGCCCTCGGGGCAGGGGGACGCGCTAGACGGCGCGCGGTCGACGACGCTGCCCGCGTCAAGCTGCGTCGAGATGGCGCAGTTCGCTGACCGTTCCATCGGCGAAGTAGATACGAAGACTGCGCACGGTGTCGTCATGGATATCCAGGTGGATCGCCGCGACGCCGTCCTGGGGGGCGGTGAACTCGATCTCCTGCCGGACGACCGAGAACTTGCGGTAGATGACGTAGGCGATGGGTACCATGAGTATGAAGACTGTTACGACGGCCGCTATCAGCATGGCCCCTCCGTTTCCGGCGATCATTCCTTCGGCCTCAAGCGTACCTGAGCGCCCGGACAGGAAGATCCCCTTGGGTTTGCCTTTGAGCGGGTCGCCGGCCCGATCACGCCATCGCCGGGCAGGTCGCTCCGGAAGCTCAGACCTTAGAGGGCGCCCCATCCTCCCCTTGACAGAGCACCGTAGTGAGTGTTCACCTAGGTAGGTGACCCGATCAGGCCGCGAGGCCGCACGGTGCTCTGCTGAGGGCGTTACGCCGCTCAGCGCCCTGCCCGTCGAGTTAGGAGGCGTTCATGTTCACCGAGATCCTGGTCCCCGAGGTCATGGCCTCGATGATTCCCGAGGGTTTCCCCTTCGACAAGCTGAGCCGGCCCAAATACCGGATCAAGGTGGAGAAGGACATCTTCATCGAGATGCGTGATGGTGTTCATGTGGCGGTCGACGTGTATCGGCCCGACGCGCCGGGTGAGTTCCCGGTCCTCTACGCCTCGTCCCCCTATCAGAAGGACCTCTACTACCTGCCCGCCGTCCCCAGCTTCCATATGCGCGAGACCAACAAGATCGAGTGGTTCGTGGAGCGCGGCTACGTGTACATCAACCACGACATCCGGGGATGCGGCAAGTCGGTGGAAGGGCAGTGGCGCTGGCACAGCATGGAGGAGCGCTGGGATCACTACGACGTGATCGAGTGGGCCGCCGCGCAGCCATGGAGCACGGGCAAGGTAGGCATGATAGGCGAGTCCTACTACGCCTGGACGCAGTGGATGGCCGCCTCGCTGGCGCCGCCCCACCTGGCCTGCATCGTCCCCTTCGACGGCGGGGCCGACATGTACCGCGACGTGGCCTATCACGGCGGAATACTCGCGAGCGGCTTCCCGGGCAACTGGCATATCACCGAGATACGCGGTCACTACCGGGTGGGCCGGAAGGGTGAGGACCCCGATCAGGGGAACTGGGACCTGGCCTGGAACGTGATCAACCACCAGACGGTCGACGACTTCTGGAAAGACCGCAACCCCGACTTCAAGAACATCAAGTGCCCGGTCTTCAGCGTAGGCATCTTGCACAAGGTGGGCATCCACCTGCGCGGCAACCTTCGGGGCTACGAAGAGGTGACCACTCCCAAGAAGCTCATGCTCTGCCACGGCGATTTTGAGGGCGACGAGGTGGCCATCTTCGAATCCATCGAGATGCGCAACACCCTTCTCCGCTGGTACGATCACTGGCTCAAGGGCAACGATACGGGCATCATGGACGAGCCGGCCCTGAACGTTTTCGTGCGCGGTCGCGAGCGCTACCGGCGCGAGAACGAGTGGCCCCTGGCCCGTACGCGGTACACCGATCTCTATCTTTCGGGGGCTAAATCCGGTTCTGTTGTCTCTCTCAACGACGGCGGCCTGAGCTGGGAGGCGCCGACCGCCACGGAGTCTTCGGTCACCTATTCCTATCCCGACCCGGATTGGACCGGTTTCTCGGGAGTGGGCACGGCCGTGTTCGAGCGGGGCGTCGTCAACCCCTGCAAGAAGATCCTCACCTTCACCACGCCTCCCATGGACGAGGACACAGAGGTCATCGGTAACATCGTCCTAATGCTCTACGCCTCGTCCGACCAGCCAGACACGGAGTTCTTCTGCCGCATCTGGGACCAGTTTCCCGACGAGATGCAGGCCCCGGGCATGCCGCCGGCAGGCCGCATCCTCACCCGCGGCTGGCTGAAAGCCTCCCATGCCGCCACCAAGGACGAGGCGCTGAGCGTGCCCTATCGCCCCTACTACCGCCACGACAAGCCCGAGCCGATCGAACCGGGTACGATCTACAAGTACGAGATCGAGATCTGGGGTACGTCCAACTGCTTCCTCAAAGGGCACCGGCTCCGCCTCGATCTCGCCAACGGCGACTCGAACGCGCTAGACTTCGGCGGCCACTACTACGGGCTCAAAGTGGGCCAGGACACCATCTATTTCGACGAGGGTCATCCGTCGCACTTGATACTGCCGGTGATCCCTAGCTAGGAGAAGCGTACGAAACGGCCATCGCGCAAGACGCTCGATCAGATCGGCATGATCCTGCTGATAAGCGGGGTGGTCATCGCCATGGGAGTATCGACGGTGCGGAATCTGACTACCTGGGTACAGATACTCGGCCTCGCGCTGGGCTTGATCCTGGTGGTTGTCGGGCTGGTCATGGCCCGGACATTTCGGTCGAAAGACTCGGACCGGCAGTAGCAGCGGCCGGACCGGGTGGGGGGTGCGCTCGGCGGCCCTCAGCCCCGGGGTGCGACGCTCGAGAGAAGAAGAGGGGCGCCCTGCGGCGCCCCTCGTGATTGCGGGACCAGTATGCTCGCGAGCGATCGCCCGCGGCCCGGGATCTCCCGGACCTAAGCGGGCGGAGCCACCGGCAGCGGCTTGGCCGGCTGGAGGGTGCTGTCGAGCATATACGGAGCGGCGGCCTTGTCGATCGGCACCGAATCGAACTTCCACTTGCCACCTTGCATCAGCCACTGGGAACCGCCAAGGCCGTGGTCGAAGACGTTCTTGGTCTTATGCCCCGGGCCGGCGGGCCAGTCGGCCGCGCCGGTCCCGGTGGCCGCGATGATCGGCGCCGTGAAGTCGATGGGACCGATGATGGTGTCGAGCTTCAAGGTCTCGATGGCGGCAAGGACGGCATCCTTGCTCTTGGGATCGGTGGCGTTCTTGAGGCCGTAGATGGCCATCTCGCCGCACACGTAATGGAGGAGCGGAGCGGTCTGTTCCTGTCCGGTCTTCGCTTCGAAATCGTCGGCGAGTTCACCGCAGGTCTCCCCGGTGAGGGACGACTTCCACGGGAAGGTGCGGTGCCACCAGAGCTCGGTCATGAGGCCGTTGGCGACGTCGCCCAGGGCTTCCACCGACTGCGGGAACAGGATGGCCTTGCCGACCAGGCAGGCCTTGGGACTCAGACCTTGCTGGGCAGCTTGCTTCCAGAAGTTCGTGAAGTCCGGCGGGATCATGTTGCCCATGATGAGTTCCACGCCGCCGCTCTTGAACGCGGTGATCTGCGCAGTGAAGTCCTCGCTCCCCGCCTGGAAGTTCGACGGCATGATGACCTTGTAGCCCTTGGCCTCCATGTATTGCGGCGCGTTCGCACTGAAGAAGTTGCCGTCAGCCGTGTTGTCATACAGAGCGCCGATGATCTTGTTGCTGGGTATCTTCGAGTAGCAGGACTCGTTGATCGCGAAGAAGTCCTCCGCGCCGAAGAAGGAGTGGTAGGACCACTTGTACTCCTTGTTTGCCCCCATGTAGGTCTGCCACGGGCAGTCGGTGGAGACGACCGGGCAGCCGCTGGCTTCGCACTGCTCCACGACCGGCGTCACCGTGTCGGGAGTGGAAGCCACCATCATGACGTCGACTTTGCTGTTGTTGATTAGGTCGCCGGCGACCTGTGCCGCTCTGTTCGAGTCGGACTGGCTGTCCATCACCTCGATGGTGACCGGATGCTTCTTGCCGTCGCCGCAGACTATGCCGTCCCCACACGCCTCTCTCCAGCGATCGGCGCAATACTTGTCGGGGACCCCGAACGAGGCAAGCGGGCCGGTGAGGGGAGCGACGAAGCCCATCTTGAGCTCCACGCCCATCTCCGCCCCGCCGAAGCGGAAGTCGTGGTAGCGCCCGCCGTCGTAGTGGTCGCGCCGGCTGTCGTGGTGGTCGCTGCCGCGGTGGTGGTGGTGTGCTCTCCTCGGTATCGCCGCATGCCGCCAGCAGGCCACCGAGCCCCGCGCTTGCTCCGACGGCGACGCCGGCGACGCCCGCCATCTTGAGGAAGTCGCGGCGGCTGACGGTCTTCCTCGTCAACTCGTCGAACCTGTCGTCTGACATCGCTCTTCTACCTCCCTCGTCGGTCTACCTGACCCCGTCGGCCGTGCCGGCATGCCTTCCGGCTCACTAAGTGAGCGGCCACTCATAATAGTACGCCCGATCGCGGGCCAAGGGAACCCCAAGGTGTATCCTAGCCAGCAACATCCACGGTTTGGAGGGGTCGGCGAAATGAAGATGAAGCCCATCGGAATGGTGCTAGCGTTGCTCCTGGTGGCCTTCGCCGCCGCCGGTTGCACCGGTCCGTCGTGCTCCGGCGCCTCGCCCGAGGCGACCACCGAGACTGTTGCAACGACTCTCCTGACCACTACCACCACCCTGGCCCCGACTACCACCACTTCTTCGTCGACCACCACGTCGACCACGTCGACCACCTCCACCACCCTCAGCGCCCTCGAGGCCTACCGCGCGGCCATGAAGACGTGGGCGGACACGTACGGCCCGGGGCTCGCGCAGGCGTATGCAGTCATGAGCGGGACGAACTTCACCAAGCCTACCCCCACGCAGATACAGGCGGCCAAGGACCTGGACTTGCTGATGGGCGACATGATCAAGGACCTCAAGCCCATCCAGGCGCCTCCGGATCTGGCCACGGCCCACGCCGGCTTTCTGGCCTCGCTCGAGAAGATGTCGGTAGGCGTGCGCGACCTCGCCCAGAGTCTGGAGAAGGGGCAGAGCCTGTCGTCGTTGGGCGCGGTAGCGACGATAGCGGCGGCGTGGCAGGAGGGGACGGCGGCTCGCACCACCTTGGAGCAGGCCCTCGGCTTCTCGCTGTCCGGCTAGGGCGAGCAACAAAACAAAGAACCCCGCCGATAGCGGGGTTCTTTGTCTAGCGCGCCTGACGGGACTCGAACCCATGACCTTTGGTTTCGTAGACCAACGCTCTATCCAACTGAGCTACAGGCGCATGCTGGCGGAGAAGGAGGGATTCGAACCCTCGGAAGGAGCATTCACTCCTTCACTCGCTTAGCAGGCGAGCGCCTTCAGCCTCTCGGCCACTTCTCCCAATGGCGGCGAGGCCCGCCACCTCAGCGAGCGATTATTCTAGCAGAGCGAATCGTGGCTCGTCACCTTGGCCGCCACGGCTCCAGCCCGGCTCGCCGAGCCGGCGGCACCCGCGGCCAGACCCGGCGCCGGCTTCGCCATCTGCCCGTGTAAAGGGCGGCGATTCAGGCTATTTTATAGGGGACCCGCGTCGGCGCAGGGGGCTAGGTGAGCCCCGGTCCGATGAATCCACGATAGGAGGCAATGATGAGGCTGAGTGCTCGGAACATGATCAAGGGGAAAGTGAAGAGTGTGACGCACGGGGCAGTCAACACCGAGGTTGTCCTGGAGCTTCCCGGTGGTGCGGAACTCGTTTCCATCATCACGAAGCATTCCGCGGAGAGCCTCGGGCTCCAGGTCGGGTCTGAGGCCTACGCGGTCGTCAAAGCCAGCAACGTGATGATCGCCGTCGACTGACGTCGGCGGCCAGTGACCCGGAGGAGTCGAAGCCGCTCTACTCGAGTCGGAAGGGGTAGCGTACGACATCGCGCCGTATCGCGAAGCCCCGCCAGGGCTTCGCCTATGGGGAGGAGCGACGGTGGAGACTGCCGATCTGGAGGCCCTTTTCCCGTGGCTCGACTGGGCCTACAGCGAAGTGAAGGGCGGCTAGCTCGCAGCCAGCCGCACCCGTCAACTCTGTTCGGTCGTGTCGGTCGGCGCCTCGGTAGTGGTCGAGGTCCCGTCGGTCGAGGCCGCGTCGGCCGCAGTCGCAGTGCTCGCGGTCGCAGCGGTCGCGGTAACGATCGGGGCTTCGGCGGAGGCCGGGGCTTCGGCGCTTCCATCTCCATTCATGGCCGACTTGACTTCGTCCTGGGTGTCTTTGAGGCCCGTCTTGAAGCCTCTGATCGATCTGCCCAGGGAAGAGCCGAGGTCAGGCAGTTTCTTGGGCCCAAAGATGAGCAGGGCCAATACCAGGACTATCGCGATCTCCCATGGTCCAATCCAACTAGGCATCCAAACACTCTCCTCATGATCACTTCCGGAGTTGGAGTGTCGTATTATCTCACGCTTGCGCCCAGGCCGTCTTGCCACGACCTGTCTAGAACAGACCTTTCAGACGCCTTCGGATGTCTTCGGTGGTAACCGTCTGCTCTGTTCCCGGTGCCTGAGAGAACGCGCCATCGGAGGAATCGTCGGGCGAGGTGATGCCGGCCGCCTGGGTCTCTTCGAACAGCCGGCGCACGCTTTCCGGCAGGAAGCGCGTCAACTGCGCATAGCCGTGGACGTCGCTGAACGTGCGCGGGTAGGTGTAGTACCGGAGGGGGTAGCAGACGTAGAGCCAGTCTTTGGCGCGAGTCAAAGCGACGTAGAAGAGCCTGCGCTCCTCCTCGATCTCTTCCAGCCTTCCGGTGGCCATGTCGGAGGGGATGTTGCCGTCGGCCGCGTGTATCACATAGACGGAATCCCACTCCAACCCCTTGGCCGAGTGGATGGTGGAGAGGATGAGGAAGTCTTCGTCGAGTAGCGGCGGACCGGCGAGGTCTTCGGTGTAACTGGGGGGATCGAGCGCGATCTCGGCGAGGAAGCGGGCCCGGTCTGGGGACCGTGTTGCCAGTCCTTCGAGTTGCTCGAGATCGAGGATGCGGGCGCGGGCATTGTCGTACAGCCGCTCGAGCAGAGGCGCATAGAAGAGCCTGATCCGTTTGATCTGGGAGGCGAGATCCCCCGGGTCGCGACTCCCGATGCTGGTCATGAGCGAGACCAGACCCTCCCAGGCGGAGGCCGCGGCGGCCGAAGGGGCCGGTCGTCCTGCCCAGGCGGCGAAGCCGGAGAAGGCGCGTCCGCCAGGGCCGGCAGGCGCCGCCGCCCGCGCCGCGGTGGCTGCGCCAGAATCAGCGGGCAGTGCCGCCGTGCCCGGCGTCCCGGCGGCTAGGTCGTTCATGAGGGCACGCGCTTTCTTGGGCCCGACTCCGGGCAGGAGCATCAGCACCCTGGTGCCTGCCATCAGGTCCCGCGGGTTTTCCGCGAGCCGCAGGAAGGCCAGCAAGTCCTTGACGTGTGCGGTCTCGACGAAGCGCAGGCCCCCATATTTGTGGAAGGGGATATTCCGGCGGGCGAGTTCCAGTTCGAGGGCCAGGCTGTGATGAGAAGCCCGGAAGAGCACCGCCTGGCGGCGGAGAGGCACGCCCGCCTCCCGGTGCTCGAGGATGCGCTGGATGACGAACTCGCTCTGCTCGTCCTCGTCCCCGCAGCACACCAGTTGGGGTTTGCCCCCTTCGAGCCGCCGCGACCAGAGGCTCTTGGCGTGGCGCTCGGTGGCTCCGGCGATCACGTCATTGGTGGCGTCGAGTATGGGCTGCGTGCTGCGGTAGTTCTGCTCGAGGGTGACGACGGTGGTGCCGGGGAAGTGCAGGGGGAAGTCGAGTATGTTCCGGACAGTGGCGGCCCGGAATGAATAGATCGCTTGGGCGTCATCCCCGACCACCGTGAGGTTCTTCCCGCCGGGACAGAGCATCTCGAGGATCTCGGCCTGCAGGACGTTCGTGTCTTGATACTCGTCGACCAGGACGCAGTCGAAGCGCCCCCGGATGGAGCGGGCGGCGCGGCGGTCGGTCAGCAGGCCGTGCCAGAACAGCAGCAGATCGTCGTAGTCGAGCACGCTCTGCTCACCCTTGCGGTCGACATAGGCCGCGAAGAGCTTGCGCAGGTCGTCCACCTCGTCCTTGCACCACGGGAAATGGGTCTCAACGGCCTCCTCCACGGTCTCTCGGGCATTGACACACCGGCTGTAGATGTCCATACAGGTGCCTTTGAGAGGGAAGCGCCGATCGCTCTTGGCCAGCCCGAGGTCGGTGCGCAAGACCCCCATGAGATCCTCCGCGTCCCCTCTGTCGAGGATGGTGAACGAGGGATCAAGCCCGATGCTTCGACCATGAAGGCGGAGAAGGCGCGTGGCGGTGGCGTGGAACGTCCCGCCCCAGACCTTGCCGGAGCTACGAAGGGTCAGGGCGGGGGAGGCGCTCTCCGCCGCACCGCCGCCCGCGCCGGCCGCCTGAGCCCGGGTCTCGGCCTCGAGGCGCCGCAAGATGCTCTCGACCCGGCGCACCATCTCGGCGGCGGCCCGCCGGGTGAACGTGAGAAGCAGGATGCGGCCGGGGTCGGTACCGGTGGCCATCCGGTAGGCGACCCGATGGGCGAGGGTGGCGGTCTTGCCCGTTCCGGCCCCCGCCACGATGAGCAGCGGGTCTTCTCCGTGCTCGACGGCCAGCCGCTGCTGCTCGTTCAACTCGGCCAGGATGTTCTGGATGGGGAGCGGTGACATGGTGGCATAAGGATACAGGGGGGAGCGGACGCGGGCGGCGGGGTCAGGCCGGGGGTCGCGTGAGGCGCTGGAGGGCGGGGCGCCGAGGCGGCCCTCTTCTAAAGAGGTGGGGCGAGATCGATAGTGCCGTCCTCGCACGCGACTGCTTGGCCGGTCTGCCCCGGCCGCCCCGGGGCCCAGCGAAGCAAGAGCATCCCTATCGCGCCGAGGAAGGCGACTCCCGCCGCCATCAGATAGCTGGCGGTGAAGGTGGGAAGCGAGTCGGCCAGCCGGCCCGCCACGTAGGGGCCGGCCGCTTGCCCGAAACCGTGGAAGGCGGTGAGAAAGCCATATGCCGCCGGGGCCATCAACGGCCCCACGATGTCTCCGCAGGCGACGGCCATGATGGCCGGGACACCCCAGGCAGTGATCCCGAAAAGCACTGCCGAGACGACTATTCCGCCCGCGCCGGTCCAGAGCGCGAAGATGGCGTACGAAACAGACTGGATGAAGAGGATTATCATCATGGCCCACTTGCGGCCGATCGCGTCCGCGACGAATCCCCACAGCAGACCGCAGACCAGACTCGACCAACCGAGGATCATGAACATGGTACCGGCGCTCTCCTGCGTATAGCCGACGTCGGCTATCAGTCGCTTGGTGAAGAACGTCATGTAGGCCATGTAGGCGAAGCCGAACATGAAGTAGACGATCCCCAGGTGCCACACCTTGGCGGAGAGATAGATCTTCTTCCAGTCACCGGCCTTCTTCGCGATGACAGGCCCGTGGTCGTCCGGGCGGTAGCCCGGCCTATCGCGGATGACGAGGAAGCTGACGATCGCGAGGAAGCCGACCAACACCGCCAGGATGAGCCAAGCCATGCGCCACCCGTTCTCCCCGTACTTGTCGATGATGAAGGGGACCAGCAGGGCCACGACGACGAGGCCGACCGAAGCGCCTGTGGAAGCCGTCCCGGTAGCCACGCCTCGCCGGCGCTGCGAGAACCAAAGGGCCAGCATGGTGTGGGCCGGGATGTTGGCGGCCGCCGCGCCGGCGCCGGAGAGGAAGCGGCCTCCGAACGCCATCGGATACCCGACGGAGAGCCCGGTGATGACCATGCCGACACAGGCAACCAGCAGCCCGCTGGGCACCACCCGGCGAGGACCGAAGCGCGAGGCGAGCGCACCTCCGATGATGGCCATGGCCATGTAGCCGGCGAGGTTTGCGGTGGCCAGGGCGCCCGCCTGGGTGTTCGTCAGACCGAGGCTGTCCTGCATCGACGGCAGGATGGAGGTGTAACTGAAGCGGGAGAGTCCGAGCGCGCCGAAGACGACGAACAGGGACATGGTCAAGATCGCCCATCTATAGCGGGGACCTGGACCTGCTTGCGCTTCCATCTGGCCCTTTCTCGTCGGCGGCGCCGGGTGGCGCCCTTCTCCAAGAGGGCGCAGTGCAGTACTCAGGATACTACGCTGATACTATGCCGGGTCTACCGGGCGGACCGCGCCGCCGGACGAGGTTCGCACGCCGGCTCTACCCCTTCTGGCTGGAGCGGCGGTCGAGAAGGATGAGCGTCAATACTATGGCTGCGACGAGCGCGGCTCCGGCGATAGCGAGGGCCACGATCGGCCAGACCGTCCAGACACTGTGGGTGTCCCCCGGTTCGAGACCGGCCGGCCCGGTGCTCGGAGTGGCCGGGGAGAGCGAGGTGCTCGGGGAGAGGGAGCTGGCCGGGGAGAGCGAGGTGCTCGGGGAGAGTGAGGTGCTCGAAGAGAGCGGCGGGCTCGACGATGGAGTCACGGAGGACGAAGCCTCTGCGACGAGCGCGGAGAAAGACTCGAATCCCGGGGCGGCCCGGTTGCCGAAGCTTATGTCCGAGAAGTAGGGCTCGGTGCTCTTGCTCCCCGGGTAGGTATCGAGAACGTCCAGGCGGACCCATTCCGCCGAGCCGGAGATCGGGAACTTCTGGAGCGAGGGCTCGTCGGCCAGGGTGATCACCGCGCTCGTCCCGTCGGACAGGGTCAGCTTGATGGTCTTGGGCCGGCCGTATTCGGCGAAGGAATCCGGCGTGTCGTTCTTGCCGGGCACGATGCGGATCTCGCGTAGCCCCAGATCACCCTGGACGTCCAGCCGTATCCAGCGCTGGTCACCCTGCAGGCCGAGGCTGGTGCCGGGCGAACCGTCGATGGCCTCCCAGCCCGGCTCGCCCCCGTCTATCGGGAGCGGGTTCGAGGTCGTGATCGAGGAGACGACCGCGCCGAAGGCCGGCGAAAGGACCTCGTCCTTCTCCCAGGGGAGCATCGCGCCGGTGAACGCCAGGACGATGTCGCTGTCCTCTGTCGGCTCGAGTTCGTTGAACACCCACTGATAGGCGTGCTCGTCGGGCTTGGTATAGGTCTCCGGCCGGGTAGTGTCCGGCCATCCTTCGCTCACGCCCTCATAGCCGGACCTCACGTCCAGGCCCCAGCCGCGAAAGTCATCGGCGAGCGTGTAGCGTACGACAGCGGCGCCGATGGTCCCCGCCCAGCCCGCACCGGTGTGCAGCCAGTAGTCGTACCGTCCGGCCATACCCTGGACTCCCGGCACCTTCAACTCCGCCGGCGTCAACTCCGGAAAGCGGTCGCTGGACGTCCAGGATGGACTGGCGAGATAGCTGACCGTGATCATCGTAGAGCCGGGGGGGAACGTCGCCTGATGGAGGTAGTAGCCCTGAGGAGAACCGTCGACCTGCCCTTGGCCGAGGCTGACCGGCAGGGGCTTGCCGTCCTGCCAGGCGCGGAACGCGACCGGCCCCGCGCCGCTGCCCTCGGGATTATCGAGGGCGAAGGGGAATCCGAGCATGAGGGTCTGGGCCGGCCCGGTGTTCACGAACCGGAAGTCGACCCGGTATTCGGCGAACAGGCGATAGACGATCGCCTGCACCGTCTCGGACTCCATACGGACGTCGGTGTTCGTCAACGGATAGAGGTCGCCTCCGATGCCGCCCACCGAGGAGTCGTCGGCGAGGGCCGGAGGGGGAGACGAAAGGAGCGACCAGCCGGCGAGACACGCTATCGCAAGCATTGCGACAGTACGCAGCATCGACGACCATACCGGGCGGTTCATCTCGTCCGCTCCCCTTCTCGCATGCCGATCGATGATCTCAGTATACCCGCGGCCGGAGCGCAGCGGTGCCCTATGGCTGCCTCATCGAGCGGCCGGCGCCGCCCCCGACCGTGCGTAGCAACTCGACGAGCGCGGGCCCCACCGGTCGTTCGAGTTGGTTCATCGTGCAATCCCGTGGATCCTTGTCCGACCGCCAGCGCTCGAAGCGGGTCGCGTGCCGAAAGCGGTCGCCTGTCAGCTGGTCGTAGCTCACCTCGACTATCATGGCGGGCCGGACCGGCTCGTATTCGAGGTCTTTGTCTCCGCTCCAACGGCTCAGTCCTCCCGGTTGGCGGGCGTGCTCTCCGAAGCCGCCCTCGTCAGCGTCGCCGGACTCCGCGCGAAGCGGCACGAGGGCGGCCAGAAGATCGCGGGCCTCCCGTTCGGAAAAGGACGAGCAGTGGCCAATGAAGTGCAGTTCTCCGCGCTGGTCGTAGAGCCCAAGGAGGATCGAGCCCACCCGGGTGCGGTCCTTGTGGAGCCGGTAGCCGCCGACGACGCAATCCACCGTGCGCCGGTGCTTGACCTTGATCATCTCCCGCCGCCCCTCGCCGTAGGGACGTTCGAGCCCTTTGGCCACGATGCCGTCGAACCCGGCCGGCTCGAACTCGTGGAACCACCGCCGGGCCACCTCGACGTCCAGAGTCTGAGGGGAGAGGAGCCACGGTCCGGCCGCGTCGGCGCCCCCGGCGACCGCGCCGTCCTGCGCGCCGAGTAGTGTGGCAAGTTCCTCCAGCAACTGCCGACGCTCGCGCAGAGGCCTGGCTCGCAGGTCGTGGCCGGCGACGGCGAGAAGGTCGAACAGAGCCAGTCGAGCGGGCGTCTCTTCGGCCAGACGCTTGACCCGGCTCTCCGCCGGGTGGATGCGGTTCTGCAGCGCGTCGAAATCCAGCTTGCCGCCCGTCACCACGACGACCTCTCCGTCGGCTACCGTACCAGCTGGAAGCTGATCCAGCGGCACCTGCAGCTCCGGGAAGTAGCGGAGGAGAGGCTTGCCGTTGCGGCTGTCGAGCCGCGGCACGGAGGACCGAGGCGAAGCCTGCCCGCCGGCCGTGCCGGGTCTCTCCGGTCCCGAGCGGCTCCACATGAGCACCCGGAACCCGTCCCACTTGGGCTCGTATCCCCACCCAGGAGGCGCCGGTAGATCGTCGGCCACTTCGGCCTCCATGGGGGTGATCGGTGGAGAGAAAGGCCAGTGCGCGCTTTCGCCCGGCTCGTTCATCTCCGCCTCCCCTGTCGCTTTGTCTCCATGCTGCGATAATAGGTGACATGAGCAGCGACGAGAAGAACATCGGACGCCGTACCTTCATCGGCCTTGTCCTGGCAGGCATCGTCGCGCTGTTCGTGGGCAAAGACATCATCCCTCGCGCCACCAGCGGTGGCGACTCTTCTTCCGGAAGCGCTTCGGATTTCCGTATCAACACCGTGAAGGCCGGCCCTCCGTTCGACGAAACCACGTGGCGCATGACCGTGGACGGCCTCGTCCGCGATCCGTTGAACCTGACCTTCTCTCAGTTCACAGAGCTTCCTCAGGTCGAGCTCACCCGCGATTTCTATTGCGTGGAGGGCTGGGGCGTCCCGGGCGTCGCGTGGAAGGGCGTCGCGGTGAAGGAGCTGATGCAGCGGGCCGGCATCGATCCCCAGGCCACCCACCTGGTCTTTCATTCGGGCGACGGGGTCTATAGTGATTCCCTGACCCTGGAGCAGGCGGGGCTTGACGACGTCCTTCTGGTGCACGAACTCAATGGCGCCCCACTTCCGCCCGACCTGGGGCAGCCGGTGCGGCTCATCTTCCCCGGCCACTACGGATACAAGTACGTCAAGTGGGTGGAGCGGGTGGAAGCGATCAACTCGGAGGAGACGCCGTTCATCGGCTACTGGGAGGCTTATGGATACTCAGCCGACGCTACCATCCCCGGAGGCACGCGCTAGCACGAGTGAGTCTGCGGCCGCCGCCGCGCCCTGGCGCCGGCTGCGGCGCTTCGTCGTCGCCGAGAGGCTGTCTCACTGGCTCTACGCCCTCTTCTTCCTGGTGGCGTTTGTGAGCGGACTGCTGATGTGGGTGCCGGTGACCCGCGAGTGGATGGCCGGCGCGCGCTACACCGTCTCCCAGTACCACGGATACGTCGGCGCGGCGATGATCGTTCTTCCCCTGCTCCTCTTCGTCCTTCTGGACCGGCGGCGTCTGGGCCGCGACCTGCGCGAGGTGGACAAGTGGACTGGCGACGACCGCCGCTGGTTCCGGCTCGCGCTCCGGGGGTACACGCTGCGAGGCCGGGAGATGCCGCCCCAGGGCCGCTTCAACGCCGGCCAGAAGGTCAACGTCGTCCTTGTGGCGGCGATGGCCCTGGGCTTTGCCGCTACCGGGAGCATCCTGATGCACAAGCAGGACGTGCCACCTTGGCTGGTATCCCGGGCTCTCTGGCTGCACGCCTTCCTGGCGGTCGTCGCCGTGGCCATCTTCCTTGGACACCTGGCCCACGTGCTCCTGACCAAGCACGGACGCACCTACCTGGCCGGTATGGTCACGGGCTGGGTGCCCGAAGAGCTGGCCCGGGAGCGGCATCGCCGCTGGTGGGAAGAGGAGACGGGCCGCGAAGAAGTGGCGAGCGGCGGCGAGACCGCCGACGAGACCGGCGCCGGTGACGGAGTGTAGTAAGCTTCGGCGGCTGTTCTATCACCGGCCGAACACAGAGAAGGGAAATGCGACATGCAGGTCACCAGTGGCGCCGTCGTCAGCATCAACTACACGCTCACCGATGACGAAGGCGTCGTCATCGACTCGAACGTAGGCCGTCCGGCCCTGGTCTACCTGCACGGCCATGACAACATCATCCCCGGGCTCGAGAAGGGGCTGGAGGGAGCTTCCCTCGGCGACCGGCTGAAGGTGGACGTGCAACCGGCCGATGCCTACGGAGATTTCGACCAGGATGCGGTCTTCGAACTCGCGCGCGACGAGTTCCCCGAAGAGATGCCCCTCGAGGAGGGGATGCAGTTCTGCGCCGAGACGCCCGGCGGGGAGATGGCTATCACGGTGACCGAGGTCAGAGAGGACTCCGTCAAGGTCGACGCGAACCATCCGCTCGCGGGAATGGTCCTGCATTTCGACATCGAAGTGCTCGACGTACGGCAGGGCTCGGACGAGGAGTTGCGGCTCGGCCAGCCCGTGGCCTGAGGACCGGTCCAAAGAGCAGGAAGGCGGCGCGCAGCATGGGTGACATAGTCCACACCTCGCGGATCACGATTGTCCGGGAGAACGGCCCCACCAGGAAGGCAACCATCGAAGGGTTCAGCGAACCCATCTATTACGGGGTGCATGGAGGGATCAAGAAGTTCTACCGGGTAGACCCCGAGGTGGAACACGCGGCGACCCTGGACCACATCGTCGGGGCGGTGGGCGGCTGAATGATGGGGACACTGGCCACGGCGCTGGCCAGCCGCAAGATCCCCACTCACACCGACCGCTACAAAGCCCGGGTGGAAGGCGATATCGAGGATATCGACGGGGTGCTCCGCATCAGCCGCATCCGGGTAGATTACGAACTGAAGGTCCCCGCGGGCAAGGCCGGTGAGGCGCAGGAGGTGTTCGCCGGTTACCTCAAAGGATGCCCGGCGGCGATGAGCGTGGTCGGCTGCATAGACATCATCGACAGCCTGGCGATCACCGAATTGGAGGACCGCTAGCCCGGCGCCGCCCGCCGGCCAGGTGCCTCCGCCCCGCTAGTCGAGGCTGAACGGCGGGTACTGGTCGGTGATCATGAGCACCGAGTAGGCGAAGACCCGCAGAGACCAGCGATTCACTCCCACCACGTACATGAAGAGTGCGAGCGGGTACCTGCCCGTGAACAGGATGGCGAACCAGGCGATGATCACGCAGAAGGCGACGCCTAACCAGAGGAACGCGAGCACGATCCAGTGGGGGATGGCCAGGAACCACTTCACCAGGGGCAGCCAGCGATTCAGGCGCAGAGCGTCGGGATAGGGAAAGTCGACGAAGGCGGCCTGCTCCTCGTCGGTCGACGGATACTCGTCGCGCAGCAACAGGCCGTACGTGCCGACCCGCACCAGGAACTTGGTGAGGTTCAGGTTCCAGTCGAACCACCAGCGCGGGTACTTCTGCCGAAAGAGGATCATGAGAAGTATGGGCAGGGACAGGAAGCCGATAGCTACCCACGCATACGTGTAGGCCTCGCCGTCCACCGAGATCTGTCCCGAGGTGAGGAGGGACGCGATGATCCCGATCGGGATGATCCACAAGAAACGCAGTGCGGAGGAGAGACGGTTGAGCGGGCGGTCAGGGTACTCGACCGAGAACGTCAGCGGGAAGACGGGTATCGCCGAGTAGGGCTCTACGGGCTGCTGCACGGTGCACCTCCCTGATCGCTAACACTGCTCTGGACCATAGCACACGAGGTAACCCTGTCGTGGGGCCGTCCTTGAATGTCCTCGGAGCCTCCCGGATAATCACCGGGCCCACGTGTTCACGATAGTCAGGGTCTTGCATGGCTTTTGAACGCATCAGGAATCTCCGCCCGGTCAAGCGCTACCGCTCGGATCAGTACATCCTCATCTCCCTGGTGACGTTCGCACTCACGGTGGTCCTGCTGCGCGGCATCCTCAGACTCACCGGCTACGCGCAGATAGGCAACGATTCCATCCACATCGCCCACGTCCTGTGGGGCGGCCTTGGTCTCTTCGCCGGATCGCTGGTCCTGCTGGTCTTCGCGAACCGCTGGGCGCTCTTCCTCGGCGCGGGACTCTGCGGAGTCGGCGTGGGGTTCTTCATCGACGAAGTAGGCAAGTTCATCACTCAGACCAACAACTACTTCACGCCCGCCGCGGCCCCCATCATCTACGCGCTCTTCCTGGTGACCGTGCTCGTGTATCTGACGGTGCGCCGCCCGCCGGGGCGGGACGTGCGGGGGGAGATGTACAGGGCTTTCGAGCAGATGTCCGGTGTACTCGATCACGAGATAAGCCGGCACGATCTGAACGCGCTGTCGCGTAGCCTCGAACAGGCGGGCACGTCGGCTAAAGACCCGGCCACGCGGGAACTGGCGAAGGCGATGCTGAGCTACGTGGAGGGCGAGCGCCCCCGCATCGTGGAGCCTCAGCCGGGGCGCATGCAATGCGCCCTCACGAGCACGCGGGCCTGCGGGCGGAGGGTCTTCACCCGGTCGCGGCTGTGGGCGTTTCTCGTGCTCACGCTGATAGCCGGCGGCATCTACGCGGTCCTCGACATGGCTCTCTTGGCGTTTCTCGCGGTCTCACCGTCTTCAGATGCAACCGATTTCCTGCGTTCGCTCGTCTCACCCGGAGAGTTGGCAGCGCTGGGAGACAAGATCTGGTTCTCGGTTCGCGCGGTGTTGGAGGGCGGCGTCGGTCTGGCCATGGTGGTGGGAGGGGTGCTCATCGGGTTGCGCCGGGAATGGCGGGGCTTGAGCATCGCGATCCCGGCTCTCATCGTCGAACTGACCGTGGTCGACCTGTTGGTCTTCTATCAAGATCAGGCCAAGGCTCTGATCGGACTCGCCACCGAATTCATCGTGCTGGTCGCGGCTTTCTCGTATCGCCGCATCTACTTGGAGGACGAGGCTGAGGAGGCTGCCCGGGCCCACGAGGCCGCAGAAGGGGCCCTGACAGAGGCGTTGCGGCAGGCAGCAGCGGAGGTGGGCGTGAGCCCCCAGGAGGCATCGTGAGTGCGGAGGAGATCGGTATGGCGGAGGTCCACGTGAGCGGCGCCGCGCCAGAGGTGGTTGCGTCGACGGCGATCACCCAGGCAGCGGGGGTCGAACCAGCGGCAGTGACCGAACCAGCGGCGGTCACGCAGGTACCTTTGGTGCGCCCGGCCGCCCTTTACGGGCTCGTGTTCTTCGCCGGCATCGGTACGATGGCCACCGAGATGTGCGCCTCGCGGCTGCTCGCTCCCTACTTCGGGTCGTCCACCATGATCTGGGCGAACATCATCGGTCTGATCCTCATCGCCCTGTCGCTCGGGTACATCATCGGGGGCCGGCTGGCCGACAGGTGGCCGAGCTCGCGGCTGCTGGGCTTCATCGTGCTGGGCGGCGCCGTCCTCACCGCCATCATCCCGTTCGTGGCCCGGCCGTTCCTCAACGTGACCATCAACGGCATCGACTCGGTGTCCACCGGCGCCGTGCTCGGGTCGTTCTTCGCCTGCGTGATCCTGTTCGTGCCCTCGGTGTTGCTGCTTGGGATGGTCACTCCGTTCGCCATCCGCCTCGGCATAACGGACATGGACAAGGCCGGCTCGACGGCCGGGCGCATCTTCGCCCTGTCGACCGCCGGCAGTCTCGTCGGCACGTTTCTCCCGCCCCTCGTGACGATCCCCCTGCTCGGTACCCAACGCACCCTGATCGCGGCGGCGGCGATCATCGCCGCCGCCGCGTGTCTGCTCCTGGGCTGGCGTTGGCTCGTCGTCCCGGTGGTACTGGCCTGTCTCCTCGCCATCCCGCCCGGTGCAGTCAAAGCGACTGCCGGCCTCATCTACGAGAGCGAATCGCGGTACCAGTTCGTCCAGGTGGTTGAGCGAAACGAGGCCCACCTGCTCTACCTGAACGAAGGCTTCGCCGTACATTCTCTCTGGCGCCCCAACACGGTGCTGACCGGGGGGGAGTGGGATATGTTCCTGACCGTGCCGGCTCTGATGGAGCGCCCGGTCAAGCGGATCGCCATCCTCGGGAACGCCGGGGGGACCACCGCCCGCTCGTTCGGCGTCTACTATCCGGATGCGTCAATCGACGGCGTCGAGATCGACCCCGAAGTCAACGCGGTCGCCAAGAAGTACTTCGGCGCGACCGACAACCCGCGGCTGGACGTCATCAGCGCCGATGCCCGCCCGTTCCTGCAGTCCGCCAAGGAGAAGTACGACCTCATCTTCATCGACGCCTACCGCCAGCCGTACGTGCCCTTCTATCTGGCCACCGCGGACTTCTTCAAGCTGTGCCGCGACCATCTGGCCCCCGACGGGATCGTCGCCCTCAACGTCTCCACGGTCCCCGGCGACGACCGGCTTTCCCGCGCCGTCTCGGGAACGCTGGCCACCCAGTTCCCGCTCGTGATGAAGTGGCCGGCCCTGAATTTCAACCAACTGGTGCTCGGGTTCGCCCAGGACAGCGATCCGGCGCTGCTCGCCCAGCGCGCGGCCCAGGCGCCGAACGACATCCTGCCTCTCACCGACCTGCTCACCAAGGAGTGGACGCAAGTAGCGCCGATGAGCGACTTCTGGACCGACGACCGCTGCCCGGTGGAGTGGATAACCGACCGCATGATCATCACCTACGGGGTGAGCGGCAAGGACCGCGGGGAGCAGATGCTCCCGACCGCGCCGTGACCGAGGGCCGACCCGTCAGCGACGAGCTTACTCGCAGTCTCCGAAGAGCCCTCGACGATGCCGGGTTCGCCCACCGGCTCGCCGATGTTTCGGTGGCCGGAGAGCTCGCCGCTATCCTCGCTGACCTTCAGGGCACCGGGCAGGTGACCGACAGCCTGCTGGCTGAGTACGCCGAAAGTCTCACATTCTCGTGCCCTGAGGAGGTGGGGGCGCCTCGCGCCCTGATCGTCGCCGCCTCGCAGTCGCCGGTGGTGAAAGTCCGGTTCCAGCTCGAAAGCGGACCTTTCGAAGCGGTCATACCGCCCACGTACATCTCCAGCGACGCCACCGAGCGGTGCCTGGAAGTCATGCGCTCGATCCTAGACCCCGCCGGGTTCAAGGTGGGGCGGGCGCGCATACCCGTCAAGCTCCTGGCCGTGCGCACCGGCCTGGCTCAATACGGCCGCAACAACGTGGCCTACGTTCGAAACATGGGGTCGCTCGTCCGCCTGGATGCCTTCTGCACCGACGCGCCCTTGCACGTCGAGGACTACAGGAGCAAGGGGAGCTGGCGCTTGAGTTGCTGCCCGCCCTGTCGCAACTGCCACCACGTATGCCCGACCGGATGCATCCCCTACGACGGCAAGGTCATCGACGCCGAGCACTGCCTCACGTACTTCAACGAGCACGAGGGCGAGTGGCCGGAGTGGGTGGACCCTCGCGGGCACAACAGCCTGGTCGGTTGCATGCGCTGCCAGGAGATGTGCTCGGCCAACCGGGTGCATCTACGCATTCCAAGAGTGGTCGCCGAGTTCGACCGGGAACAGACCGACTGGATACTGCGAGGCCTGCCTGGCGAGCAACTGCCGCCCGGGGTACGGGCCAAGCTGGCCGCTCTCGACCTCGAGGACTACTCGACGGTGCTGGGGCGCAACCTGCGCGCGCTGGTCGCCGCCGCGGAAGATCAGGCCGTCTAGCGCCCCCCGGCGAGCCCGGTGTCGCCGGCTCCAGCCCTGCTCTCTACGACCCCGCGGCGAGTCGCGCGGCCGCCTTCTTCTCCACGTCCATCGAGAGGGTGTTCGGGTCGCCCTGCTTGAGCGCCTTGGTCGGGCAGGCGCGGACGCAGGCCGGCTCCATGCCGTACTCCAGCCTGACGCTGCACAGGTCGCACTTCTGCATGGTGCCGTCCTTGCCGAAGCGGGGCACCCCGAAGGGGCAGGAGATGGAGCAACTGTGACAGCCGATGCACAGTTCGGCGCTCACCCTGACTACTCGAGTGCCCGGCTTCGCGGGCGATGGCGCCCGGTGGGGCAGGCCATCAGGCAAGGGGCGTCTTCACAATGCATGCAGGCGAGAGAGATGTAGCGCAGGCGGGCATCCGCGCCCGAACCCGTCTCCACCGTGAATACCTGGCGCCAGGCGGTCGGCTCGATGCCGATCTCCAGGTCGTTCTGATCCATGCAGGCCACGGCGCAGGTGAAGCAGCCGGTGCAGCGGTCGACGTCCAGATAGAAGGCGTGGCTCATCGGTTCACCCCCTGCGCTCCTGCGGACGTCGGCGCCCCAGTGGCTCCGGCCGCAATCTTCTTGACCGCGCAGAGCGAGGCCTTGAACCCAGGGAAGCCGGAGATGGGATCGAGGTAATCGCCGGGGAGCAGCGAGTTCACGTCGGCCTCCGGGTAGTCGTGGTACATGTGCGCGACCCCCACCCGGGCAAGTTCGGTCACGTTTGCCTTGACCTGGATGGCGCCCTTGGGGGTGGAAAGCTCCACAAAGTCCCCCTGAGCGATGCCGTAGAGCGCCGCGTCGGCCGGGTTGAGGTCGACCATGGCGTCGCGGCGCAGGCTGCGGGTCCAGGGCAGACGGAACGTCCTCGAGTGGATGAACATGGGCAGCCGCGTGCCGGTGCCGAGCACCAGCGGGTAGTCGGCGGCCACGTCGGGCGTCGAGACCGGGCTGAGCTTGGGCTCGTGATAGACGGGGAGGCCGTCGATGCCCTCCCGGTCGGGGTATTTCTCCGTGATGGAAGACACGAACTCCATCTTGCCGCTCGGCGTGGGGAAGCCGTTCTTTTCGTACTTCTTGTAGGCGACGGGAAGGGGGTTCGGCACCGGCATCCCGCCGGGATGCTTGTTGAGTTCGGCCATCGTCAGCCCGCTGGGCTGGAGGATCCAATCCATGGCCGCGTCGAAGGCGACACCGAAGTCCGGGGCGCCGCCGGCCAGGAAGCCCCCGAGTTCGGCCGTAGCGCCGCCGGGAGTTCCGTCGTAGTTCTGGTAGTCCAGTCCCAGTTTCTGGGCAAGGCCGAAGATGATGTCGGTGTCGGAACGGGACTCGCCTATCGGTTCGATGACCGGCTGGGTGGCGATGACGTACTTCTGCGGGTAGCCGCGCACCTCGCTCCGCTCCACCGATCCGCACGCCGGCAGCACGATGTCGGCGTATTTGGAGGTGTCGGTGGCGAAGAGGTCGGTGATGCAGATGAAGTCCAGCTTCTGTACGGCTTCCAGCCAGTCGGTGGATCCGGGGAACATGCGGTAGTTCACACCGAATCCCACAAAGCCGCGCAGCGGATAGGGTTCGCCCGAATTGATCTGCCGAGGGATGTCCATGGCCTGGCCCTGGTCGATCATCTCGGTCCAGACCGGGAAGCGTTCGCCCCCGACCCGAGGCGGCAAGTCGCTCCATTTGCGCGGCATCTTGAAGGCTTGGTCGCGCGACGGGAAGCCGGCGCCGCCGACCTCGAGCCAGCCGGCCGGCTGGGAGACATTCCCTCCGGGGATGTCGAAGTTGCCGGTGAGCCCGACCAGCATGGCCGCCGCCCGCTGGTTCTGCACACCGTTGGTGTGATGGACCACCGGGGTGGAACTGGGCATCATCGCCGCGGGTTTGGTGGTGGCGTAGAGCACGGCCGCCTCGCGGATGAGGGCTGCCGGCACGCCGGTGATCTCCTCGGCCCGCTCCACGGTGAACGTGGCCGCATAGGCGCGATACTCGTCGAAGCCGCGCGTCCATTCCGAGACGAACTGCCGGTCGTACAGCCCTTCGGAGATGATCACGTTGGCCATGGCGAGCGCAAGGGCGCCGTCGGTGCCCGGGCGGACCTTCAGATGCAGGTCGGCCAGAGCTGCGATGGGCGAGTTACGCGGGTCGACGACGATGAACTTGACTCCCCGCTCCTTGGCGTCCATGAGCTTGCGGGCGTTGGGAGTGCCCGCGTAGAAGGGATTGCCCGTCCATACGAAGAGCAGCTTGGTGTGGGCGAGGTCGGGTCCGGCCATCTGCCCGTAGTCCAGGCGCCAACCCATGGCCATGGCCGTGAAGCAGGTGCTCGACTCGGTGCAGTAGTTGGGCGAACCGTACAGGAAGGCGAGCCGCTGGAGGAAGGGCCGCAACTGCTTGGGATAGCCGCAATAGAAGACGACCGATTCCGGCCCGCTCTCGGCTTTGAGCTTCTGCAGATTCTGGGTGATGGTATCGAGTGCCTCGGTCCAGGAGATGGGGACCATCTCCCCCGAGCCGCGGGGGCCGACCCGCTTGAGGGGGGTGCGAAGCCGGTCCTCGTGGTAGATCCACTGTCGCTGAGCGGCGCCTTTGGGGCAGAGCGTCCCCCCGCTGTGAGGGTTCTCGAGAGAGCCTTCCACCTTGATGATGCGGCCGTCCTTGACGTAGCAGTCGAGGCCGCACTGGGTCTGCGGGTCGCAGATGGTGCAGACCGACTTGCGCACCTCGATCCCGGTCGCCTCGCCCGGGATCTTGCCCTGGATCATCCGTTGAAGCTTATCCACGTCGCCTCCGTCTCGATCGTCGCGCCTGCCGCCGCTCTGAGCAGGGCCTGTTTGGTGACCCCCGCCGAGAGACAGCAATTGAGTAGGTTGACCCCAGCCAGGCGTCCGTCCTGCCAGACACGGAACTGGTGAGAGTCGTCTTCGCTACAGACAACCATCCTGTCGTAGTCGTTCATACAGCCCACGCTGGCAAAGAGCATGCGGCCCACGTGGGTGATGTTGTGGGGCACGCCGCCGCGATATCCGGTCGGAACGCCGGCGAGGCTGCGCCCCGCGGCGCGGCCCTGGTAGCGAGCGCTCGACCATAGTCCTATGGTCTCATGACGGCCCGACAGCACGTTCTTGCCCTGAGCCGCATCGCCGGCTGCGTAGAGGGTGGGGACGTTCGAGCGCATCTGCTCGTCCACCAGGATGCCCACGCCGATGTCGATCTGACCGGGAGTGAGGAAACTCAGCGAGGGACGAGTACCGGTGCAGACGACCACAATGTCGACATCCTCCTGGGCGGCCGACTCTTCGCACGCGGTTCCCCCAGCGCCGCCCGGATCAGCCGCACCCGGAAGCGCGCCGAAATTCAAGCGGATCTTCCCGGAGCCGGCGCCTGCATCCGGGCCGATCGTTTCGACTCCCGCCAGCGCCGCGCCGAGCCGCAACTCGTAGCCCTCCTCGAGAAGGTGGGCCTCCATGATGTGAGCGCAATCGGGATGGGCCGAAAGGGGGAGGATGGACGTCTCGCGCTCCACAAGAGAGACCCGCAGGCCCATGTCGTGCAGCACCGCCGCGATCTTCACCCCGGCGAACGAAGCGCCGATGACGGCCGCGCGCGCCGGCTCGCCGGACGCCTCTGGCCCCTCGCCGCCGGCTCGCAACTCGTCGACCGCCCGCTTCAATGCCAGAGCGTCGTCAAGACGTCTGGATGGTGAACACTCGCCGCCTCTCGGACCGCGCGAGCGCCTCCCTAAGCCCCGGTATGGGCGGCACCGCCGGCCTCGCGCCGGTAGCGACCAGGCAGCGATCGTATTCGTAGGTTTCGCCCGCGGCAGTGGTGAGAACGCGAGCCTCCGCGTCGAGATGGGTCACGGGCTCGCCCAGGTGGGCGGTCACCCGGTTTGCTCCGTAGAAGACCGCCTCGTCGCCGAAAGGAAAGGCGCGCTCGAGCGGGATCTTGCCGGCGACCAAGTACGTGCCGAGCATCGGGTTGTAGGGCGCATGCCGGTTGTCAGCGAAAAGCTTGATCTCGCCGTCGTATCCACTGGCCCGCGCGGCCAGCACCGCTTCGGCTGCCGCCGCCCCGTTCCCGATGATAATGAGATTCGCTCCGACAGCCATTGCCCAGGAGAGTAACACGCGCGGGGAGGCTTTCGATACTATGGCCGCTGACACGTCCCTGTTCCGGGGATGAGCGGCGCGAAGAGGTGCCATGCCTCAGGATCCTGGTAGCGCAGAATCGGTGAATAGTCCCGGGCCGGTGAAGAACGGCGCCTCGACCGTCGCCACCCGGCCAAAGGCCGATGTCCTGGCCGTGATCCTCATGCTTGTGTTTGCGACCGGGGCCATCACCCTGTCGCTCATGCCGGTCGTGCAGAACGAGCTCGAGGACCTCGGACTGACCCAGTCGCAGTTCGGGCTCTTGACCACAGTCTTCATGGCGTTCTACGGAGTGTCCGGGATCTCGTCGGGCATCGGCGCCGCCCGCTGGGGCGGGCGGCTCCTCGTCGTCTGCTGTGGCTGTTTCTTCCTTGGTTCGCTCATCTTTGCGCTGAGCTCGAGTATGTCCGGCTTCTTGGTCGGCCGGGCCATCCAAGGCCTCGGTGGTGGGATGGTGGTCGCCACCTGCAGTCCGGTCCTGGCCCACGCCCTGCCTCCCAAATGGTTGGGTAGAGCCTGGGGCATCCTGGGGGCAGGCTGGGGGATCGGAGAGATGGTGGCCCTGCTGGTCATGCCCAGCGTCCAGATCGCCGGAGGGTACCGGGCCGTCTTTCTCACCACGGCCGGCCTGGGCCTGATCCTCGGCGTAGCGGTCCTCTCTCAAAAAGCGATCCGGGCGCTACCCTCTCACCCCGAGGGGGCGACCACGGTCCGCGGCCTGGCCTCCGCGCTGGGGTCGGTCGTCACAAACCGCAAGGTGCTTCTTCTGAGCCTCATAAACGCCGCCGCCCTGGCCATCGGCGTCGGCATCCTCGTGTGGACGCCCCAGTTCCTCCAGGACATCCAGGGTTCACCCGAGACCATCTCGCTGTATCTGCTGGCCGGGCTCGGGGTGGCGCAGCTCGTCGGCAATCCGCTCGGCGCGATCGCGTCCGGACGGTGGGGAAAATACGGGGTCATCATCTGGTCGATGATCCCGATGGTAGTGGCGACGGCTCTTGTGGGCTTCGTGCCGGGCGTACCCCTCGTGTTCGTCATGGTGCTGCTCGCCGGGTTCTTCAGCATGACCTACTTCCCCCCGATGATCAGCTACTTGCCCGAAGTGGTGGCCAAGCCCTGGCAGGTCGGACCGGCAACAGGCCTCAATACGGCCCTTGGCTTCGCCGGCTCGATGCTGTTCCCGTGGTTCTTCGGCCTGCTGCTCGACGCGGGGGACAGTTCGCGGGCAGCCTACATCGCGGGCTACCTGATGCTCGCGGCCTTCGGCGTCGTCGCGATCATCGGTATGGCCTTCTTCAAGGGGCACAAGAAGCAGGCGGCATGACCCGGAATGCCATGAAAGCCGGAGGGCCGCCCGAGGCCGGTCCGCGGACCGAAGCGCGGGCCTCGGGCTAAGGCTTCTTCAGCGCCTTCCCGATCTCCCAGGCCGGCCCGATGTAGTCGCCGAGCGCCCAGTAGGCGTTGCCGGGCATCGTCAGGACGAAGGGTCGCAGTTTGACCGGGTCGATCTTGCCCTCGGTCAGGACGCTCTCGCTGGCGTATACGTTGATGACCTCTCCGATGAACAGGAGGTCGTGAGGCAACTCGACCGTCTGCGTCAGCCGGCACTCGAGGCTGACGGGACATTGCCTCACCATGGGTGCGGCTTCCAGCGCTCCGCTGAAGATCTCCAGGTGCTCGCTCTTGTCCTCTTCGTAGCCGTGTACCATCCCGCAGTAGTCCGCCAGCACGGCCTGGTCCACGCTCGGATAGCTCACGCTGAACTCGCCGGTCTGTCCGATGCCCTTGGCGGTGTGCTGCCTCTTGCCGAGGGACAACCCGAGCAACGGGGGATCCGAGTTGAGCTTGGTTATCCAGGCCGCGGTCATGAAGTTCGGCTTTCCATCCGTCAGCGTGCCTATCAACACCACGGGCATGGGAAAGATGTCGAACTGCTTGCCGATGTTCTTCTTGGCCACTTCAGCCCTCCTTCGATGGTCGCTGGCGATTCACTCAGTCGGGTCCGAAAGCACGATGGACGCGCCAGCCGGCGCGGGCGTCTGCCCCCGAGCGGGATCCGCGGTGGCTGCCGCTGCCGCCTGCGCTGCCGCCTGCCGGGCCATCTGCTCGTGGGGCGCGGTGTCCCGTATCATGATAGCCGCCACTACGGCCCCCGCAAGCACTACCCCACCGGCGAACCAGAGGGCTTGGTGCATGCCGTTGGTGAACGAGACGCGAACGGCCTGCTGGATGGCGCTCACATCTATCCCCGGCAACGACGTCATCCCGCTGCCGCCTGCGCCGCGCCCCTGCTGGGCCATCTCCAGGACTTTCTGCGTAACGATTGGGGGTAGGTCCATGGCGTTCAGCGCGATTCTCACTTCGGAGAGGAATCGCCCGGTCACGATGGAGCCAAGCAGGGCGATCCCAAAGACACCTCCGACCTGGCGGGTGGTGTTGAGAGTGGCCGACGCCATGCCCGCGCGTGCTGCCGGGACGGTGCTCATCACCGCGGTGGTCATCGGGCTCATCACCAGACCGGCACCTATGCCCATCACGGTCAGGATCCACCAATAGGACGAGTAAGGGGTGTCTGCCCCGACCCCGATGAAGGCGAGGGTGGTGCCCCCGACGAGGACCATCCCCACGACGATGGGTATTCGCGCACCGATGCGGCCGACGATGCGGCCGGAGAGGATCGCGGACACCACTACGGCGAGGGTCGCCGCCAACTGCCTTATGCCGGCTTGGGTCGCCGAGTATCCCTGCACGTTCTGCATAAAGAGGGCCATGAAGAAGATCCAGCCGATGAAGCCGAAACTGACGGTCAGACCGACCAGGTTGGAGCCGAGGAACGTGAGGTTTTTGAAGAAGCCCAGTTGAAGCATCGGGCTCTTGACTCGGGTCTCCCAGAAGCCGAAGAGGATCAGCGCCGCCAGCCCCACCGCCAAGAGGGTGACGATGGTCGCCGAGCTCCAGCCATACGAGTTCGCCTCGATGAAGGCGTAGGTCAGGGTCCCCAGGCCGACGATGGCCAATACCTGGCCGAAGACGTCGAGGCTGCGCCCCTCGGGGTTCTTCGACTCCGGGACGAGCCTGATCGCCGTGAAGAAAGCGAGCAGCCCGATAGGCACGTTGATGTAGAAGATGCTCTGCCACCCAAAAGCATCGACCATCATGCCGCCCAAAGCCGGTCCGAGCGCCAGCGAGATCCCCGAGACCCCCGCCCATATGCCGATGGCCTGGGCTCTTTCTTTGGGATCGGTGAACGTGTTGGTCAGGATGGCCAGGGTGGCCGGCATCATGACGGCGGCGCCCAGCCCTTGGACGGCCCTGCCTCCGATCAGGATCTCGATCGTGGGCGAGAGGGCGCAGAGCAGCGAGGCCGCGGTGAAAATCACGAGGCCCGACAGGAAGGCCCGCTTGCGGCCATAGAGGTCACCCAGGGTGCCGCCCGTCAGCATGAAGGCGGCCAGCAGCAGCGTGAAGGCGTCGACGATCCACTGCAGTTCGCTGAAACCGGCGTTCAACTCCCGCTGGATTGTGGGCAAGGCGAGGTTCACGACGGTGTTGTCGAGCATGACCATGAACAGGCCGAAGCAGATGGCTCCGAGCGTGAACAGTTTGGTCCTGCGGTTCTCTTCGAACACTCGCTTCCTTGCTACTCAGGCCGCGCACTCATGCGGCCGGGTTGTCCAGGCCTGAAGGGACGGGCGCTACGCTGCGGCCGAACGCGGCTCAGCGCTCGCCGGCAACCTGCCCGTCGATGCCGATGACGACCGTCCGCGTCGCGATATCGACCCCGGAAGCCGCTACCGCTCGCTCCACCAGGCGCTCGAGCCCGGTGCAGCAGGGGACCGTCATTATGGCTGTGGTCAACGACTTCAGTTCGGAGTCGCGGATGAGGGCCGTGAGCTTGTCCTCGTACGGACCGGTCTCGTCCAGCTTGGGGCAGGCGATGACCATCTTGCGGTCCTTGAGCAGATCGGAGTGGAAGCTTCCCAGGGCGAAAGCCGTACAGTCGGCCGCGACGAGTAGATCCGCACCATGGAAGTACGGGGCGGCCGGCGAGATCAGATGGAGCTGGATGGGCCACTGGCTCAGCTCCGACGGAGCCGGCGCGGCCGCGGCGCCGGCTCCGGCGGTCTCCGGGTCGCGGTGCACGGCGGCGACGGCATCGGCGCCTCGCGTCCGCTCGACGTGCTGGACCGTCGCCTGATAGTCGTAGCCGGGGCTTTCGCGCTCGATGATCGTCAGCGCGCCCGTGGGGCACACGTTCAGGCACATGCCCATGCCGTCGCAGAAGATCTCTCTCACCAGGACGGCCTTGTCCTCGTCATCCAATTCCAGGGCGCCCTCGTCGCAGGCGGTGGTGCAGAGCCCGCATCCGTTGCACAGGTCGCGGTCTATCTCGATGATCTTCCTGGTCGGCATACGTGCCCCCCCGGCGGTCGTTTTGGTTGGTGAAGTTCATGGCCCGCACTCGATGGTTTCAAACTCAGACGCCCGAGATGGTCACCTCGCCGTCCTTCAAGATCAGAGACGTGTAGCTACACGGAGCAAGCCGCAGCACCAGGTCGTACTCTCCGGCCGAAACGACGCGCACCGTGTGCTCGGCGGTGACGTCCTTGTTGAGGACCATAAGGAAGGTCTCCGGTCCGTCTTGCGCAGCGTACACCTTCACCTTGAAGGGTTCGTACGGTTGCGAACGTTCCACGGCCAGGAGCGAGCCCTTGAAGTGCTGGGCCAACTGCTCGTGGACCGGGTAGTTGAGACCTCGAGCACCGCGCTTGTCAACATAGCACTTGGAGTCGTCGACCGTGTTGGCGAACATCCAGGTCGAGACGACATCGAAGCCCTGCTCCGCGTATGTTCCCACGAGGTCCGCGTAGTGTATGACGAAGTCGATGTCCGCGTACTTGGAGGTATCGCTTTCGCTGATCTGGACCGGTCCCGCCGGCAGATACTCGGCGATGCCGAGGTCGATGGTGCGGCCGAAGATATCCTGAGTCTGCTTGGCGAGCTCGGGCAGGTAGGCGCGGTCGGTCTTGTCGTTGCGGTTCCCGAAGATGTCGTAACGGGTCACTTCGCGCCGGCCTGCGAGTGACTCGATGTCATCGAGAATATCCTGCGAACCGAGCACCTTACCGCTCGCGTCCATGTAGACGTAACTCTCCCTGAACACGAACCCGTCTATCAGCGGCACGCCCGCGGAGTTCTCCGCCTCGCGCACGTGTCGGAGTAGAGGGAACCAGTCCGCGACCTGGCCGCGTGTGGCGGCGATATACGAGTCGAACGCATAGATCTTGAGAGAGGGGAAGGCTTCCCGAAGAGCCCGTGCGTAGGTCACGAAGCGAGCGACTATATCGCTTTCCTCAAGGGTCGGCTTGAAAGCGCCGTATCCTGAGTCGTCTCCGATCTCATCTCCGAAGGTCACGCCCTGAATACGGAGGCCGGCCTTCTCGAGACCCTTGAGGAAAGACACTGTGCGCGCGATGTTGTCGGCGCGCACGAGCCCTTCCGTCCCCGTCCCGGCAGGCCCAGGGATGTAGTCCGTGTAGTTCAGTTCGAGGAAGACGGGCAGATCTTCCTTGTTGGCCTCCCGAATCAGCGCTTCCATATCTATGGGGATACGGCTCGACTTCTGGTCCCAATCGAAGATCTTGTCGTCCAGATAGTCGACGAAACCGATCAGAGCAGAGCGTATGAACAGGGCGTTCAGCGCGCCGGCGTGGGTGGCCAAGTCGGCAGCCTTGATCTCCCCGAACTGCAGGAATAGGTAGCTCGAGACCAGCGTGGGGGAGATGGCGCCCGCTCGCCGGTTCTCCACCGGTTGCCCCGGGATGGTGAACGTCCCCTCGGGTGTGGCCGTTGTGGACGGAAGATCGTCCATTGCCGCGGTGAACCAGCCAGGCTTCTGCCCGGCTTGGTACGCCGCGATGTCGATCGCACCGCTGTATTTCGCCGGCTCGGGGGCGGTCGAAGCGGTGGTCGAGGGCGTGCTGGACGAAGTGGTCAAGGGCGTGCCCGACGAAGTGGTGGCACTGAGGGATGAGGCGGGTGAAGCAGGGGCAGAGGTCGCAGGCCCGGACTGAGCAGTCCGATCTGCCCTGCCGGCACAGCCCGGAAGAGCTGCCAACGCGATCGTCACGGCCGAGAGGACGAGCAGAACGGTCGACGTCTGTCGCCTCATCCGGCGTCCACGCTCGGGAATCCCTGCACTCGCCGGCATCTGTCCCTCCTCCCGCGAACCCCGCTCGACCGGATGCGAGGCCCGCTATCCGCGGACGAGACTCAGTTGATCTTGATGGCGTAGATCTTCTGCCCTCGGGTTCCGACCACTATGGTGTTGCCGAACACGGCAGGCGAAGCTTCGATATTCGTGCCCAGATTGATGTAGTCGACGATCTTGCCGGTCTTCCCCTCGACCAGGAACATGTTCCCGATGGTGTCGCACTGCACGATGTAGGACTTGCCCCCAGGGGTGTAGACGGCCACCGGCGAGCTCCAGGCGTAATGGTTGAAGTTGGTCTTCCACACCTCGTTGCCCGTCTTCTTGTCGAGAGCCACCAGGATCCCGCTGCCCGGGTTAGGGGTGCGGGCGATGGCGTAGATGACCAGATTCGAGATGTCCTTCCGACCCAGCACCGGAGTGTCCTGGACGCCGCCGGAGACACCGGTGACTGTGTAGCAGGAGTACTTATCAGTCTCCCAGACCACCTCGCCCGTGGCGGCGTCGATCTTCCAGATGGGGATGCCGCCTTTGCGGGTGTTCGCGGTCCCGGGGGCGGTAAAGTGCAGCGACGTCGAGATGTAGATATAGCCGTGGCCGCCTTCCTCAGCGAACACGGGAGACGAGTTGGTGTCGTCAAGCACGTTCTGCACCCAGATGAGCTTCATCGTGTTGAGGTCCCAGCAGAATAGCTTGCCGCCGTTGTCGGCCACATAGAGGTAGTTCTTCCAGGCGGCGGCCGAGTCTTCCATGCCCCACCAGCGCGCCGTGGTCGTCGGGAAACCGACGTCTTTGTAGGTCGGATTGGTGTAGTTGATCTTGACGGGGTCGTCAGGGGCTATCGAGAGCGTGCCGGCTTCCTTATCGAACTTCGTGTTCAGCTTGATGGTGTAGAGGACGCCGTTTTCACCCGGCTCGATGATGGTGTCCGAGCCCACGTCGAAGAGTGCGCTCGAGTCGTATGCGTGGAAACGCCGGTACGAGTTGGCGTCCGGTTTGGTGCCGAACGTGTACAGCTCCTTCTGGTCGATGAGGCTGTAGAGCCGCGCTCGGACCGTTTGCTTGCCCGGCGAGTTGTCGCCGTGACCGACGAACAGGATCGGGGTACCATCAGGATAGAGGCTCCCGGTTCCCTTGAAGGGGCCGCCGCCCGATTTGATGACGGGCCGTGTGTAGGTGCCGTCCTTGAGGTCGAGGAAGTAGACGTTGCCGTCCAGGCAGGGGTAGATGATCTCGGTCAGGTCGGAGTCGGTCTTCTTCGCTTCTTTGATGTTCATGATCTGCTTGATGTCTTCCGGCCACCTGACGATGAGCGGCTGGCCGGTCCATCCACTCCCGGTCCAGCTACCGCCGCCGGTCTTCGCCACCGATCCGGTAGGTACGCTCCAGAGGACCTGCAGCTTGGCGGTCTTCACATCGGCGGTACCGTAGCTGGCGCCTTCGCGGTAGTTGTTGCCTCTGAAGGTGATGATGCCCTCGAGGGCCGTGTATTCCTTGCCGGGGCCGAAATCGACGGGATCGGCCCGATCGTAGGACGAGATGCGGGTGGCGCCGTCATAGAGGTGCGTGACGATGCCGAAGTCGCTGGGCTTTGTGCCCTCGACCGGGGCGACCGTCATGGCGATCCCGGCTCCCGTCGATGTCGTTGTTTCCGGCTCGCCGGTGGACCCAGAGGTGGAATCGGAGCCCGAGCTGCCCGTGGTCTGCGAAGAGCCCGAGGAGGAGGTGCTGCGCTCGCTCGTGGTGGAACTGGAGGAGTCGCCGCCGTAGAGGAAGACGACCGCCGCGATGATAAGCGCGATCACGGCGAGGGCGGCGATCGCGAAGACTATGCGGCGGCGGCCGGCGTTCTTCCGTCTGCGCCTGGGAGACGAATAGATTGAGCGTTGATATGGATCTATTATGTGAGGCCCGCTCTCTCCGGCGTAAGGCTGCCTGGGGCAGCCGGATTCCGGCATTTTATCAGGGAAGCACGCCCGCGGGGATTTCGGGATGGCGCTGTTTGAGGTTCGCGATGAAGTCCGTCTGCGACATCCCTTCCATGCTTTCCATCTGCTGTACCGTCCACACTCCGCCGATCTGCCTGAGCAGCGCTCGCTTCTCGAGGCTCTCGATGGTGCGCCCCGCCTGGTAGCGGAGCGCCCGCAACTCTGTGTATGCCCAGCCCTGGTCCTCTTTCAGCACAAGGACGTTGAACCGGTACGCTGGGTTGCCGAGCGCGGCCCGCACCCCGTCCATGATCGGCTTGTCCTCGGCCCTCGCCTCGGGGAAGATCCCTGCCGGCGCGTCGGGATGCGCCTTCTTGAACTGGTCGGGTATCTCCTGGTCCTCGGCTACTTGGCCGACGTCGGTGAGCAAGCCCTCGTTGGTGGACTTCTCCAGTACCTGCCATTGCCCGGTCTGGTCCTGGCGGAGAAGCGCACGGGTATCGATCGTGGGCCCCTCGGTGGTGGTGAAGGGGATGCCGTGGATGTAGGCCCAGCCGTCCTGCATCTGGAGCCAGTAGAGGACGTAGACGTTGTCCCAGCCAAGCGCCCGGTAGATGGGGATGTTGGGAGAGTCCGGCTGCGGCATGGTGATGTCGGTGACGCTGGTGCCCTGAGTCCCCGGACCGCCGGTGGCCGGCGGCACCGCGGTGGTCCCGCATGAGGCGCCGAAGCAGAGCGCGATGGCCACGCCCACCGTCAACATCGCAATCGCGGCTGCCGGTCGGCCGCCGGTCAGGTCATTCCCCAGGCGAGGGGCCAGCCTCGGCCTCGTTCAACTCAACCGGGTGCTCCGCGGGGGGTAGCAGCATCGACAGTCGCGCCGTCGCGAGCAGACCGACGATCACGGCTATGGCGATCACCGGACCCGCTTCCCGCTGGACGAGCATCGCCGTGAAAAGGGCCGAGAACAGCGGAGCCTTCATCGTGGCCACCATGGCCCCGGCCATCGTGGCGGCCACCGCCACCGCCATCGGGATGCTGGGGAAGATCAGGTTGGTGGCCAACCCCAGGGCCACGCCGGCGAACATCGTCGGGAAGATGTACCCGCCCTTCCACCCCGTAGTCAGGAGGAGGCTCGTCACCACCAACTTCAGCACCGCGAGCACGATCAACGTGACGACGCCGATGGTGGCCGCGTCGGTGATCAAAGTGTGAGTCTGCTCCTCGCCGGAGAACAGCACCAACGGGAAGAACGCCCCGGCGATGCCCAGACCAAGCCCGCCGAGCAGGCCTCGCAGGATCACGTGCCTGCTCATGGGCTTCATGAGCCTGCGCAGCGTCCTGAACAGCAGGATGAAGGCCGCTCCCGCCGCCGCTCCCATCAAGCCGAGCGGGACGGCGAGCAGCAGGTCGGTCAGATGGGGCGTGTACTCTGGGAAGACGTAGAGACTGCCGAAGAAGGCGCCGGAGAGGAGCACGAACGTCGTCGTCGAGACCGCCGCCGCTACCAGACTCGGGAACAGCACCCAGGGGAAGGAGATGGCGGCTCGAGCCGACTCCAACCCCAGCAGAGCGCCGCTGAAGGGCGAAGTGACGAAGGCCCCGAGCATTCCTCCGATGCCCGAGAAGCCCAGCGAGCGGGTGCTCCTCTCGTCCATCTTGAGCCGGTCGGCCGTCCAGGTGGCCACACTGCCGCAGGCGTCGGCCATCGGCGCTTCGGGGCCAAGGCTGCCGCCGGCAGCTAGAGACACGAATGCGGTGATCACCATGCCGGGCGCTTGGCGGTACTTGAAGCGGCCGGTGCGGCCGAAATCCTGCATCAGTTCCGCGAAGATGCCGCTGTGGTCGCCGAAGACCCTCACCAGCCCGCCGACGATTATGCCCGCCACCGTGCAGATCACGACCGTGAAGATCGGCCGCCAGACGTCACTGCTATCCTCTGCGGAGGCCCAGATCAAGTGGGCGGCTTCCTGCACCACCCACATGAAGGCGAATGTGATGACCGCGCCCACGAAGCCGACGAGGCCGGCGAGCAGCAGCAGCCTGATGTAGGGGCGGGGTTGGATGCGTTCAGTTGCCATTGTTGAGTCTATTCGGCGCAACCTGGATGGGACCTGCCGCCAGGCGGAATGGACCGCCGGGGCGAGGCCTGGCTAGAGTTGAGATCAGGCGGAGGGGAAGGGATTCGAACCCTTGAGACCTTGCGGCCTGCCGGTTTTCAAGACCGGTGCGATCAACCAGACTCCGCCACCCCTCCGGGCGCAGCGGCGGCGCCCACGCGCCGCCGCCGGAGTATAGCCTCTAGTAAACGGTGATGGAGTTGACTGCCACTGCCGCGAGCACGATTCCGATGATGGCGATCACGGCGGCCGCGATGCCGATACCGAAGGTGATCCACGTCCACATCTTGGCCTTGCGGGACGCCTCCTGCGCGCCCGGCACATCGCCAAGGGCCAGCCGGTTCCCCACCTTGCTTGCGTAGACCACCGCCACTATCCCCGTGGGCCAGAAGCAAAGGATCAGGGTGGCGATGGCCCAGCCCATGTAGCTGGGTATGTTCGGGATGGTCCCGTGACCATAGCCCGGCTGGTAGCCGGCGGGCGGATACCCCGCGGGCTGATACGCCGCCGGCGTCTGATACGTGGGCTGATACTGCTGCTGGTAGGGGGGAGGGGAGAGCGGCGTTGCCGGCTGGTCGGCAGCTTGCTGGTCGCCCAGTGGCTGTGCTGCTGCTGGTTCCTGCCACTGTCTACGATGCTCCTCCAGATTGTAGCCGCATTTCGTGCAGAAACTGGTCGAGTCGTCGTTGACGTTGCCGCATTGTGGGCAGTACATCCTGGCCTCTCTTTTCGTGCTTCGGCTTCCAGAGTGCTAGGTTTATCACAAAGCGGCAAGGAGGTGGGCGTGTCCGGAGAGATGAGTGAGCGCATTGAACGCTTGGTGGCCGACGACCGGCTTATCCCGCTGTTCGGGATAGAGGTGGAGGAAGCGTCGGAAAGCCTCGCCAGGGTATCGGCCGTGGTGACGGCGGACTTCCTCCAGGTGCACGGCCTTGCCCATGGTGCCTTCGTCTTCGCGCTGATCGATATCGCCTTTGCCCTGAACGTCAACGCCCGGGTCGACGCGGTCGCGGTCCAGTGGAGCATCAGCCAGTTCCGGTCGGGCACCCTGGGGGAGAAGCTCACGGCCGAATGCCGGCTGCTGCACGGCGGACGCCGGCTGATGGTCGTCGATCTCGTGGTGACGGGGTCCGAAGGAAGGGTGATCGCCAAGGGACAGGCTTCGGCCATCCCGGTCGGCGAGCCGGCCACGGCGGAGAGACGCTGCTAGCTACTTGGTCCGGCGCGGCCGCCCGGGTCGCCGGAGCCGGCGCCCGTATGGTTACCCGGGGCGCCGGGTAGCATCCCTGGGGCCTGCCGGATCATGCGCACCTTCTCGGCGGCCAGCCTCGGCGACAAGCCCACCGCGTAGATCTCGGGGTTCCGCAGCCTGCGGATCTCCTCAGATAGGGACGCCACCTGTTGCTGCGCACGGGCGCGGATGTCCGCGAGCGCGGGCCGTTGCCCGACACGTTCCCCGTCCAGCATCACGGGCGCGAGCATGTCCTCGCAGCGAGAGGCGTCCCAGACGGCGCGCAGGAAGGAGAGGTCCTGGCGCTCCGCGAACGGGACCGGCGCCGCCGGTTGTCCGGGGTCGATGGAGTCCGAAGGCTCGGTGTCCAGGCGGATGAGATCGGCCAGGGGATGCCCGGCATCGTCGTAGTAGCGAACCAGCCGCTTGCGGCCCGGGTCGGTCATCTTGGCCGGATTCGAGGACAGCTTGATGCGCGGCACCCACGTCCCGCCCTCTTCCTGCATCGCCACCAGTTTGTACACGCCGCTCAGCGCCGGATGTCCCGACGACGTGATCAGATGCGTCCCCACGCCCCAGGAGTTGATGCGCGCTCCCTGCCGTTTCAAGTCGGCTATCAGATCCTCGTCGAGCTCGTTGGAGGCCACTATCAGCGGGTCGGGGAATCCCGCCTCGGTGAACATGCGGTAGGCAACCTTGCTCAGTCGGGCGAGGTCCCCGGAGTCGAGACGGACCGCGGCGCGCACCGGCCGTCCGGCGGCGCGTAGCTCCTTGAACAACGTGACCGCATTCGGGAGGCCGGAAGTGAGGGTCTCGTACGTATCCACCAGCAGGATCGGTTCGGGCGTGCAGGCGGCGTATGCCCGGAAGGCTTCCAGCTCGCTGGCGAAGCTCATCACCCAGGAATGAGCGTGGGTGCCTTTGACCGGTATGCCGAACACCTTGCCCGCCAGCACGTTGGATGTGCTGTCCGCCCCTCCGATGAAGGCCGCGCGGCTGCCGCTGAGGCCGCCGTCCGGGCCTTGCGCCCGGCGCAGGCCGAACTCGACGAGATCGTCGGTGCCGCAGGCGAGGCGGATCCTCGCCGCTTTGGTGGCGATGAGGGTCTGGAAGTTCAGCGTGTTGAGGACGACGGTCTCGAGCAGCTGGGCTTCGATGAGAGGGCCCTCCACCTGCAGGACAGGCTCGTGAGGGAAGACGACGGTGCCCTCGGGGACCGCGGAGATGCTGCAGCGCTGATGGAAGGACCTGAGATAGTCGAGGAAGGCGCTGTCGAAAGCGCCCAGGCTGGAGAGGTAGGCCAGGTCCTGGTCTGTGAAGCGTAGATTCTGGACCTGATCGAGCAACTGCTCCAAGCCGGCGGTGATGGCGAACCCGTTATCCGGGGGCAGGTCGCGGAAGGTGTAGTTGAAGCAGGCCCGCAGATCCCGGCGGCCGGTCTTCCAGTAGCCGCCCATCATCGTGAGCTGGTAGTAGTCGGTCAGCAGGGCCAGGTCCTCGCGGCGGGCCCAGCGTTGCGAGACGTCGCCCTCGTGGTCGGGGGGCGCGGTTTCGCCGCGGGGATTCCCGGTTGCGCCGAGGCTCCCGGCCTCGCTGTCAGGCGTCATGGTGCACCGGATCGCCGTGCTCGTCGTAGGCTGCGGGAGGCCGCTCTCCCGAATCCTCGATCTGGTCCGAACGGACACGGATGACGCCGGCCGCATCGAGGTCGGCGAAGGCGGCGGCGGTCGTGTCCGGCGCGACGCCCCGGACCGCGTCCTCGATCACAAGCACGGTGAACCCGGCCGCCCGCGCGTCGAGCGCCGTCTGCCTGACGCAGTAGTCCGTCGCCAGTCCGGCGACGAAGACCCGCTCCACCTTCCTGAGGCGCAGGAACTCCGCCAGATCGAGCCGCTTCACCTGGAAGGCGCTGTAGGCCTCGTGGTCCGGATCGTCTCCTTTGCTCACGAGGATGGCGTTCATCGGCATCTCCAGCCCGGCGCACCAGGCTGCTCCCGCAGTGCCCTGGACGGCATGGGGTGGCCAGGAGCCGTCGCTGAACTGGGGCTCCTTGGAGAAGCTGATATGGTGGGTGGGATGCCAGTCCCTCGTGTAGACCCAGCGGCCGAAGAGCGGGAGCAGGCGGTTGATGGTGGGGATCACCTCATCGCCGCCGGGTACCGGCAACGCTCCGCCGCTGCAGAAATCCCGCTGCACGTCGACCACCACGAATACGTCCTGGGCCCCAGTGCGCACCGTCCCGGCGCCGGGCCCCCCGGCCGCGTGCTCGCCGCTCGTCGCGCTCATCCGCCGAGAACCTCCTTGCCGGCGGGGAGGAAGGGTCTGAGCACGGCAGGTGCCTCGACCTTCCCCTCTTCGGTCTGGTAGTTCTCCACGATGGCGATCATCGTCCTCCCCAGAGCCACCACCGTTCCGTTGAGCGTATGCAGCAGATACGGCCCTCCGCGCTCGCCTTTGGCGCGGACCTTGAGGCGCCGCGCCTGGTAGTCGGTGCAGTTGGAGCAGGAGGTGACCTCCCTGTAGCGCTCCTGCGTGGGCAGCCACGCTTCCAGGTCGTACTTCTTGGCCGCCGGCGCGCCGAGGTCGCCCGCGGCGATGTTGACCGCGCGGTAGGGGAGGCCGAGCTCCTGCAGGACCTCCTCCTCCACCGAGCGCATGAAGTCGTGCTCCTCCGAGGACTTGTCCGGAGTGCAGAAGCTGAACATCTCGACCTTGTCGAACTGGTGGACCCGGAAGATGCCTCGGGTATCCTTGCCCGCCGCCCCGGCCTCTCTGCGGAAGCAACTGGAATAGCCGACGTAGCGGACCGGCAGTTCGGCTTCGTCCAGGATCTCGTCCATGTGCAGAGCTGCCAGAGGCACCTCCGAGGTTCCCACCAGGTTCAAGCCGTCGGCCTCGACGCGGTAGACCTGCTGCATATCGGTGGGGAAGAAGCCGGTGCCGTACATGGCCTCATCCCGCACCAGCACCGGCACGATCACCGGGCGAAAGCCCTTGCCGGCCAGCTTCTGCAGCGCGTACTGCACCAGGGCGAACTGGAGGAACACCAGGTCCCCCTTGAGATACGCGAACCGGCTGCCGGAGGTCCGGGCTCCCCGCTCCATGTCGATCATGTCGGACTGGGCGGCCAGGTCCAGGTGGTCCTTGGGTGAGAACGAGAACCGGCGGGGCTCGCCCCACGTATGCATGACGACGGAGTCTTCCTCGCCTCCCGCCGGCGCCGACGGCTCGGGCAGGTTGGGGACCTGAAGAAGCTCGGCCTCGAGCGCCGCCTCGGTGTCCTTGAGCCGGACTTCCAGCTCCTTGATCTCCTCGCCGACCGCGCGCATCGCATCGATCTTGGCGGAGGCGTCCTCCTTGTTGCGCTTGGCCTGCGCTATCTCCTCGCTGACGACGTTGCGGACGCCCCGCTTCTCCTCGACTCCCATCAGCACTTCGCGCCGCGTCCTGTCGAGCTCGAGCAGCGTGTCCAGGGCGGCTTCCGCATGCGGTCCGCGGCGGCGGAGGGCGGCGCGGACCATGTCGGGCTCATTCCGGATGAGTCTGATATCGAGCACCGGCACTCTCCTCGGATACGGGGACCTATAGAACTCGATTCAAGCTACGGACGCGAAGAATCACTTCCCAGCAGCCTTGAGCGGCTTACCCACAGGATAGCTGCCCAGGACCGTCAGCCGGGGTAGTTTGCAGCGCAGGCAGCGGAGGGCGTCGGCCACCGGCCCGTCGTCCACCCTGCCCTCCATATCGACGAGGAAGAGGTAATCGCCCAGCCGCCGCTTGGACGGCCGCGATTCGATCTTGGTGAGGTTGATGCGCCGGAAGGCGAACTCCTGGAGGATCAGAAGCAAGGCGCCGGGCTGGTCCTGGACGATCTCGCAGACGACCGAGGTCTTGTACGGTTCGAACCAGTCCTGCCGCTCTCGCTGCCGGGCGAGGAAGACGAACCGGGTCTCGTTGTCCTTGTGGTCCTCGATGTCGGGCGCGAGCACCACGCATCCGTACGTTTCTCCGGCCAACTGGTTGCCGATGGCCGCCCACGGCTGGTCGTTCTTGGCGACCCGTTCCGCTGCGTTCGCAGTGGAGTTCGCCGCTTCTATCTCCCGTCCCGGCAGGTTTTGGCGCAGCCATATCCGGCACTGCGCGTTCGCATGCGGGTGCGAGACGACTTTGGTTATCTGCTCCAGCGTCGTGCCCGGCCTCGCCAGCAACTGGTGACGTACCGGGATCCTGACTTCTCGAACTATCTGCAGGTTGTCGATCTCGTGCGTGAGGATATCCACCGTGGCCGAGACCGACCCCTCGATGGAGTTCTCGATGGGGACTATCGAGCAATCGACTTCGCCTGACGAGACGGCTTCGATGGTGTCCTGCATGGATAGGAACGGCAGGAAGCCGCGGACGCGCCCATCGGGCGCCTGCTGGTCGATGGTCGCTCGCAGAGCTACCTCGGTGAACGTGCCTGCCGGCCCCAGGAAGCCGATCGTCCTCGCAGCGACGGGCAGGGGCTCGCCGAGCGACGAGACCGGCCAGACGGCCACCTCCTGGCTGCTCCCGTCACAGGTCATCGATATCGCCGTTCCCATCGCCGCCCGAGTTCCCCGGCTCCAGGGCCGCTTCGCCCGCTTCGGGTTTACGCTGGCGCACGTACTGCGCCGCCAGAGTATCGGCGTCGGGCGACGGGGTGGCGGGGTCCGTCCAGCCGGTGGCCGAAGGCGTGACTATCTCCACGACCGGGGGCAACCCTTGGCGCTTGCGCCGGCGGTTCTCACGGGCCACTTCCCGGTCGGACAGCGGTCGCCGCCCGGGCAGGCCGGCTGAAAGGAGAGCCGCCGTTTCGGCGTCTATCCCGGGGGGCGCCACGTAGCCGTTCCCGGACGCCTGTGCCCGAGGACGGATCGTGAAGGGACCCGCTCCTCGCGCCTGGTCGACCGCTTCCATCTCCTCCGGGGCCAGGGGGATATCCGGTACCCCATCCTTGAGCAGCTTCACGTACATGCGTGCGAAGTCGCGGCTCACGACGGTGGTGATGACCACGCCGTTGCCGAGACTGTTTAGGAACGCGACGGCCGAGCTCTGCCTGCCCCCCAGATCTTGGTATGCGTCGAACCTCACGACGCCGATGCGGGAGAGAGTGCCGTCGATGCGCACGTCATGATCCCGGGCCACCAGAGTGAGGTCCTCGAGCGCGACGCGCATGTTGGCGAGCTTGTCGTCGACCGCCGCCACATGCTCGACGATGTCGACGTTGCCGCGCGAACCCATGATGACGTACTGGTTCCGGTGGTAGCGCTGGAGGCGCCGGAACACCAGGAACAAGCCGATTCCTGCTGCGATGGCCATCGCCAGCGCCAATACTGCAAGGACTTCGAATCCTTGTACGAGACTCAAAGCGTACCCCTAGAGTTTGAAGATGACGTTGGCTTCGATCGAGTTGTTGTCTTTGAACTTCTCGCCGGTGACCGGTCCAGTCTCTACCGTCAGTGTAGCCACTTCGCCGTAATCCGTCGGGTTGAGACCCTGTACCGTCGCGGTGGCTTTTGTCCCGGGCTTCAACTCTGGAATGATCACGGTGATCTCCTGCGGTTCTCCGTTCTGTGTCGCTAGAGTGACCACCACGGGGACGTCCTTCTCCGCCATGTTCCCCTGGTTCTCCACAGTCACCAGGAAGGCGAGCGCGTCGCTGGCCGTCAGGTTGTAGGTCTTGCCGTTCTCGATCTCTTGCTCGTCGGGCTGGGCAGTGACCTTGGAGATGGCCACTCCGTGGACAGTCTGGAGAATCCCGGTGCTCTTGAGTTGCGCGATTATCTCTTGCGCTTGCGAGCGGGAGGCCAGATCAGGATCGCTCAGGAATTGGGAACCCGGAACGGTCACGCCCACGAGATTCTTCTCCTTGACCATTTCCGTCGCCTTGGAGACGAAGACCTCTTTATAGAGGAAGTCGGAGTTGGTCAGGTAGTACAGGGCTCTCGAGATCTGCTCCGCCGCTACATCCGTGTCCTGCACCTGAAGGGCGTTCATGAGAGAAGGCTCGAGATCCGCCAACCCGGTGTGCCGGAACGTCATGGCCAGCACGAAGAACTGGTGGACGTTCTGGTCGAGGAGTTCCTTGGGCACCTCAAGCTCTTTGGCCTTGGTCTCCAACTGCGCGGACCTGGCCACGAACTGGTCCAGCTTGGTCTGGATGTCCTTGCGGCTCGTGTCCCCGGGATTCGTCAGCAGCTTGGTAAGTTCGTCCCCTATGGAGTCCGACTGTTTCAACAGGTCCGCGACCGACGTCATGTACTGCTGGTAGTCGGCCGCCTCGTCCGTGCCCATAGCGCTCGTGACCGCCACGACGATCACCACTACCACAACGATGACCGCGGCCAAGGCGACGAGCAGCCGGAGCAACGGTTTTGGCAGCGTTTTCTTCTGCCGCTGCTTCCGCTCTCCCTGGGTAACGTCCTCGAAGGCGTCGCCGTTATTCAGATCAACCATATGCAGGCGCCATAGTGCGAAAGATGATGGTGGGCGAGGGGGGACTTGAACCCCCATGAGCGTAAGCTCACTAGACCCTGAACCTAGCGCGTCTGCCAATTCCGCCACTCGCCCGGAGCCCGCCGAGTATAACACGGCTTTTGCGGCACCTGCCTCACAGCAAAGTAGGCCCAGACGCGATGCATCTCCGCCCCGGCTGCGTTTCACGACTCCTCCTCCGGAGACGCATCGCGTCTGGGCTCACCTCCCTATCACACCGGCCCCACAAGGGCTTCAGATGCGGTTGGATAGCCGGTGCTCACTCTCGGCGCCCTCGCCTGCACGAGTCGCCGTACTAACCCGCCCGCCTGGTTCCCCGCGGCAAAAAGCAGTTTGGATCGGGCGTCTGGTTCGGCTCAGGGGCCACCAAAAGGTAGTGGGCGGCCAGCCCGCGGCAAGGCCCCTCCTCTGGGCGAGTCCCTGCCCGGCGGCACGTGTCTCCGGGGGAGGAGTCGTGAAACGCAGCCGGAGCGGAGATGCGTGCCGACGGGTAGGCACTAACAGGGGGGAGAGGTTGGCGAGGGCGGGCGATATACTGGCCGCATGGCCGACCCCACCCTCCTTCTCGATCGCTATCGGATCGTCCGCAAGCTTGGAAGCGGGGCATTCGCGACCGTGTACCTCGCCGACGACGAAGTCATGGGAAGGCCTGTGGCTATCAAGATCGTCACCCGTTCCGCCGACGTCGAGGGCCGGGTGGTACGCGAGGCCCAAGCGGCCGCCAAGCTCAGCCAGCACAATATCCTCACGGTCTACGAGATCCTCGAGGAGCCCGACCAGACGCTGCTCGTGACCGAGTACATCCCGGGAAAGACGCTGCGCGAGCACTATCAGGATCGGGCGCTCAGCGACGCCGACATCGTCGAAGTGGGTGTCCAACTCTGCCGCGCCCTCGAGCACGCCCACAAGCGAGGCGTGGTCCACCGCGACATCAAGCCCGAGAACATCATGCTTGTCGACGGAGACTCGATCGACGTCCGCCTGATGGACTTCGGCGTGGCCCAGCTAGAGGACCGGGCTTCGATCACGCTTGAGGGCGACCTGGTGGGGACGCTCGCATACATGTCGCCGGAACAGGGGGAAGGCAAGACCGTCGATTCTCGCAGTGACGTTTATTCCCTGGCCCTGACCCTCTACGAGGGGTTCACGGGTAAGAGCCCGTTCAAGGGGAAGAAGCTGCAGGAACTCTTGCGTGACGTGTCGATGCCCGACATACCCCCGCTTTCGACGGGCCGCCCCGACCTGCCTCCGGCCCTCAGCGAAGCGCTGGCGGGAGCGATGGCCCGAGACCGGTATTCGCGTCCGGACGCTGCCACGCTCGGGCGGCGGTTGGCGCAGGCGGCGAAGGTCATGCCCGAGCCCTCCGCCTACGAGAATCTGGCCACCCGGGTCCGCCGGCGGTTCGTCGGTCCTCGCACCGATCGGGAGCGCCTCGTGTACCTGGGCAGCCACGTTGCCGCTGGAGGCTTCGCGCTCTGCTCGCTCATCTACCTGCTGCCTCGGGCTCCGTTCTATCCGGAGGCGGCGATCCTGCCCCTCGTGGCGGTGCCTGCCTTTCTCGCCCTCGTCTGGCCGTTCGCCGGTGGTGTGTTGGCGCTGGCCGTCCTCGCTCCTCCGATATTCGCGTACGGAGCGGGATGGGGTGTGGTCTATGCAGTGCCCGCCATCGCGGTCATGGCCCTGCTCCGCTGGAGGAGGCTTGAATGGGCCGCGCTCTTGCCGGGCGCCATCCCGCTCGCGGTGACGGCCTGGGTCGGCCTGGCGTTGCTGCCGCTGGCCGGGGCTCTCCTCCGGCGCTGGAGTCCCCTTGTCGGCTTCTTCAGCGGCCTCGTTCTGGCCGTCACCGCCGGCCTGGTGGGGTGGAGCAAGCTGCCCTACGCCTTCACCCCAGGCCCCGGGCCGGTGCTCCAGAACGCCGAGCACGCCTCCTCGCCCTGGACGGTGCTCACCGAGATTGCGCGCTTCCTCGATTCGCATCCCGAAATGAGCCTGCAAATCATGCTCTTCGCGTTCTTCTCGCTCCCATTGTACGTCGTGCTGGGAGCCTCTCGCGAGCGACGGATGTGGGGCGCCTCCTTCTATCTGATCGTGCTGCTCGCTGCGTTCGGACTGCTGCCGACCCTCGTCCTCGACGTACCGGTCGACCTCGCGCTCTTCCTGGTCGCGTATGTCCCGTGCGCTATAATCGCTCTCCTATCTGCCCTTTTCGCCCCGGCCAAGGGTGCGGGGTCCCTCTAGGAGGAATCATCGATGAGGTTCATCCGAAAGGCCGGGGTGCCTACTGACAAAAGCCCCAAGAGGCTCCACGTCGACCCGGCGGAGCTGGCGCGCAAGATCGTCAAGGAGATGGACGATCACACGGTCTCCCGAGGGGACCATGTATGGGCGCGCAACCGCTACGTCGTGTATCTGTGCCTCGAGGACTATGAGAACCTGACCCCTCGCCGGGCGCAGATCGCCGCCGATCTCACGAACAAACTGGCCAAGCACGTGCACGACATGGGCTATCTCCTGCAGGGGGAGCTGGCCGTGGAGATCGTGGCCGACCAGGATCTGGACCTGGGCTATTTCGGCATCCTCGCCCAGAGGGCCTATCCGCAACAAGGCGGGGTGGAGGTGGCGGAGGAGGCGGCGCCTGCGGGCACTCCACCTGCGTTTGGAGCGGCGGCGGGGCCCGCTTCGGCCGGCGGCCAAGCCGCGGCCGCCTCGGCGGCAGGGGCGGCCGCGGCGGGGGCTGCCGACATGAAGATCCCGGCCAGCACTGAGGTCCTCGCGGCCAAGCAGGCCGAAGAGCTTGGTCTGGCGCGGCGCGTGATTGTCATCGCTTCCGGCGATCGGGCCCGGGAGTTCACGCAGAGCCGCGTGGTGCTGGGCCGCGGCCGGGATACCGATCTCCGTATCGACGATCCCAACGTCTCGCGTAAGCACGCTGCCATCTACTGGAATGACGGACGGCTCATGATCGAGGACCTGGGATCGACCAACGGGACCATGGTGAACGGGTATCCGGTCACCAGCACCGTCTTGCGGCCCCGGGACGTGGTCACGATCGGCGACAGCCGGCTGACGGTGGAGAGCAAGTAGGCCGATGCCTGGGCGCCTGCCACCGAAGATGTACCCATGCTTCCGATAGTACTGCTCGCGGGGAAGGTCGTCTTCCTCATCATCCTGTACCTGTTCCTGTACAGGGTTATTCGCTCCACCGCCCGCGAGTTGCGCACGGCCGCTCCCGGCCCGACCAAACGGCCATCCCCGGCGCCCCCTGTGCCCGCGGCCTTCGTGGAGCCGGCGGCCCTGTATGCGGCCCCGGCCGCGGGGGGTATCTGGAGCTTGGTTGTGGAGAAGAGCCCCGTGCTTCGGCCGGGAGAGGCCTTCACGTTCGCAGCCGGCGTCCCGGCGCTGGCCGGCCGCTCCTCCGATATGGATATCTACCTGGAGGACACCTTCGTCTCCTCCAAGCATGTCTTGTTCGAAGCCACCCCCTCGGGCCTTCTGGCGGAGGACCTTCTCAGCACGAATGGAACCCAAGTGAACGGTGCGGACATCTCTTCTCCGACACTGTTGGCGCCGGGCGATCGAGTCGAGGTGGGTGACACTATCTTCAGAGTCGAGGTGCGGTAGTGGGACTGGCGGCCGGATTCGCGACTCACCGCGGACTGGTCAGGCAGACCAACGAGGATTCCTTCCTGGTCCGCAAAGGTCTCTACGTGGTCTGTGACGGTATGGGCGGGGCGCGCGGAGGCGAAGTGGCCTCGCAGATGGCGTGCGAGAGATTGGTCACTCTCGTGCCGGGCTCGGCTGGCAAGGATGAACTGCTCGCCGCCATCGTCGACGCCAACGGCTCCATCGCGGCCCGCAGCCTCGCGGAGCCTCATCTTCTGGGCATGGGCACCACTCTGACGTCCGCCCTTATCCAGGACGGCACGATCATCCTCGGCCACGTTGGAGATTCGCGGGCCTATCTGCTGCACCAGGGAGCGCTCCGCCAACTGACCGACGACCACTCCTGGGTGGGCGAGATGGTCCGCCGCGGCGAACTGACCGCGGCCGAAGCGGCCAGCCATCCCCACCGCAGCGTGATTACCAGGGCTCTGGGGACCGAGGGCGAGACTACGCCCGATCTGCTGGAGATCCGCCCGGAGCCGGGGGATCGCCTGTTGCTCTGCAGCGACGGTCTGAGCGGGATGGTATCCGACGAGAAGATCCAAGAGGTGCTCCGGCAGCTGGACGGTCCCCAAGCGGCCGCGGACGCCCTGGTACAGGCGGCCCTGGAGGGCGGCGGCGAGGACAACATCACGGTGGTGGTCGTGGACCTGGTCTCCGACGACCAGCCGGCCGAGGGCAGCGAAGACATCGCGGACGACGACGCCGTGGCTCTGGGGCCGGCAGACCGGGGAGAGCAGAAGACCTCGTCGGTGCCTGGCTTCATGCGACCCGCTCTGGGGATGGGCGCCAGGCTGGGACGGCGTCCTCCTGTATGGGCCCGGCAGACGCCAAATGCCGCATCGGCGACTCAGGGCGAAGCCAAGCCCGGGCGCTGGTCGCGCCGTACTTGGATCGTCACGGCGGTCGTCGTCGTGGTCGTACTCGGTATGGCCGTCGCCGCTTTCGCGGTGTTCAACTCGAACGTGTACTACGTGGGCAACGCGGACGGCATGGTGGCGCTATACCAGGGCCTACCCACGACTCTGCTGGGCATTCATCTTTCTTCGGTCGTCGAGCTGGGCACGGTCAGCTACGATTCGCTTGCCGCATACCAGCGTGAGAGGGTGGACGCGCACGACCTGATTGGAAAGGACGCGGGCCGGGCCTTTTTGCGGGGGCTGGCTGCGCTACAGTGAGCGTCCGTAACCGCGAACTGCTCTTTCTTCTCCCAGCGCTGATCCTGACCACTCTCGGGTTCGCGCTCGTCTACACGGTCAAGGCGGAGACCCTCACCTGGTCGTCTCTGACGTACGGGCTTCTGTTCCTCGCCCTCTTCGCTATCGCCCACCTAGGCCGCAGGGTGCTCGCTCCTCTGGCCGATCCCTACCTGTTGCCGGTCACCGCCCTCCTCTCGACCCTCGGTCTTCTGCTGCTCTACCGCATCGACGAGGACCTCGCCCTGAAGCAGGCGATGTGGTTAGTGGTCGGCCTCGTCGCGTTCCTGCTCGTGCTGGTGGTCGTGCGCGATCTGAAGCCACTCGCCCGGCACAAGTACTGGCTGGGGATCGCCGGCCTCTTGCTCCTGCTCGTCACCGCTGCAGTGGGCCAGGAGATAAACGGCTCTCGTCTGTGGCTTGCCTTTGGCCCGATCCACTTCCAGCCGGCCGAGTTCGGCAAGGTGCTACTGATCGCGTTCTTCGCCGCCTATCTCGTCGATGTCCGCGAAGTGCTCACCGTCAGCACCCGCCGCATCTTGGGCGTCCCGCTTCCCCCCTTTCGCTACCTCGCTCCCCTTCTCACCGTCTGGGGCTTCTCGATACTGCTCATGATCTTCATGAAGGATCTCGGCACCAGCCTGCTCTTCTTCGGCGCCATGCTTGCCCTCATCTATGTGGCCACAGGCCGGTTCCTCTACGTGGTCGTGGGGGTGGTCCTGTTCCTGATCGGAGCGACGGCGCTGTACTTCGTCTTCTCGCACGTGCAGACCCGCGTCGACATCTGGCTCGATCCCTGGGCCGACCCGAGCGGTAAGGGATACCAGATCGTTCAGTCCCTGTTCTCGCTCGCCTCCGGCGGGCTCTTCGGACGGGGGCTGGGACAGGGGTATCTCATCCTGCAATCGGGCAACCCGATCATCCCTAACCTGGAATCCGACTTCATCTTCTCCGCCATAGGGGAGGAACTCGGGCTTGTGGGGGGTGTCGGGATCATCCTTCTCTACCTGATATTCACCTATCGGGGACTGCGGATCGCCATGCAGAGCAGGGACGACTTCTCCCGGTTGCTGGCCACCGGTCTCACCAGCATCTTCGCTCTCCAGGCATTTATCATCATCGGCGGCGTGATCAAGCTCATCCCGCTCACCGGCATCACCCTGCCCTTCGTGAGCTATGGGGGCAGCTCGGTGGTGGCCAACTTCGTCCTGCTGGCGCTGCTGCTGAGGGCGAGCGACAAGGCGGCGCGGAGTGGATAGGTCCATCCGCAGGCTCTTCTACTTCTTTGTGGCGCTGTTCGTCGGCCTCATCCTGATGCTCACCTACGTCCAGGTGTGGGCGGCGCCGAGCCTGAAGGTGAACGCGGCCAACACTCGGGCGGTCGAGGAGGAGATGAAGATCGAGCGCGGTCTCATCCTGTCGGCCGACGGCGAGCAGCTCGCGAAGAACCGCCAGGAAGGGCAGTACTACCTCCGCGAGTATCCCTCGGGGAGCCTCACCTCGCCCTGGCTTGGCTACAACAGCCTCCGCTACGGCCGGGCCGGCATAGAACGGGTCTACAACGAGGAGCTCACCGGCCAGACGGGCCTCCTTGGCGTGACCGGTTCCTGGAGCCAGGTGCTCGGCCAGAACCAGCGCGGGGCCGATCTCAAACTCACCATACAGATGAAGGTCCAGCGGGTTGCGGCGAAGGCTCTGGGAGACCGCAAGGGGGCGGTCGTAGCCCTCGATCCGCGCACCGGCGCCATCCTCGCCATGGTGTCGTACCCCGGCTACGACCCCAACGAGATCGATTCGCAGTGGAAGGCCATCATCGCCGATCCCGACAGGCCGCTCATCAACCGGGCTACCTCCGGCCTCTATCCACCGGGGTCGGTGTTCAAGATGATCGTGGCCTCGTCCGGCCTCCAGACGGGCACGGTGACGCCCGAGACCGAGTTCGTCGACACCGGATCGGTCACGCTGGGAGGCTACGAGGTCAACAACTTCGGAGATAAGGTCTACGGGAAGCACACGTTCACCGAGGCGTTCGCGAGCAGCATCAATACCACGTTCGCCAAGCTCGGGGTCGACCTGGGCGCGGACACCCTGGCGAGCTACGCGGCCGACTTCGGCTTCGGCGAGCGGTTCCCGTGGAGGCTCGGCGGTGCGAAGAGCGTCTTTCCCGATCCGGCCGAGATGGACACGGCCCACGTGGCCCAGGCCTCGATAGGGCAGGGAGAGGTGCTTTCGACGCCGCTTCTCATGGGTCTTGCCGCTTCCGCCGTTGCGAACGAGGGCAAAATCATGAAGCCGTACATCGTGGATCAGGTGCTGAGCTACAACGGAGCCTTGGTCGACAAGACCTCTCCGGGGGTGTGGCTGAGGCCGATAACTGCCGCGACGGCGGCGACCATGCGGGACCTGATGATAGAGGTGGTGAACGGCGGCACGGGAACCGCCGCCGCGCTGAAGGGCGTCCAGGTTGCAGGCAAGACAGGGACCGCCGAAGTGGCGGACAACACATCGCACGCCTGGTTCGCCGGCTTCGCGCCGGCTGAGGACCCGACGGTGGCGGTAGTGGTGCTGGTGGAGAACGGCGGATCGGGCGGCAGCGTCGCCGCGCCGATCGCCAGGCAAGTCATCGCGGCTGCTCTCGGGCTTTGATGGAAGCGGATACGGTAGTATTTCGCGTACGTAGCGCGTTGCGAATGGCGCCGAAGGGCGCCGGGGGACGGTAGAGTCTTGATAGGACAGGTGTTCGACGATCGCTACGAGGTCGTCCGGAAACTGGGCAGCGGCGGGTTTGCCGATGTCTACCTCGCCAACGACCGCCTGCTCGGCCGGCAGGTCGCTCTCAAAGTCCTTTCCTCCCGCTACGCCCATGACGAGCAGTTTGTGGAGCGCTTCCGCCGGGAGGCGAGCAGCGCAGCCGGCCTCAACCATCCCAACATCGTCCAGATCTACGACCGCGGCGAGGCGGAGGGCACCTACTACATAGCGATGGAGTACCTCGAGGGAAGGTCCCTCAAGGAGATCATCGTCAAGTACGCGCCCTTGAGCCCGGACTTGCTGCTATCGATATCGGTGCAGATCGTCGAGGCTCTTCGCTTCGCCCACCGGCGCGACGTCATCCACCGCGATATCAAGCCGCAGAACATCATCATCGACAACGACGGCCGGGTGAAGGTCACCGACTTCGGCATAGCCCGGGCGGGCAGCGCGTCGACCATGACCGAAGCCGGTTCCATCCTGGGCACCGCCCATTACTTCTCGCCCGAACAGGCGCAGGGACAGCCGGTGGAGGCCGCTTCCGACCTGTACTCGTTGGGCATCGTGATGTACGAGATGGCCACCGGCAGTCTCCCGTTCGACGGAGAGAACCCGGTGAGCATCGCCATGAAGCATGTTCACAATCCTCCGCCCGCGCCGCGAAGCATCAATCCGCTCATCCCCGAGAACCTCGAGGCCGTGATCCTGCGGGCTCTCGGCAAGCGGCCCGTCGACCGCTACCTGACCGCGCAGGCCATGCTCGACGATCTGCGGCGCGTCCAGGAGGGCCAGCCGGTGGTAGCGCCGAACGGCTTCGCCGAAGAGGTGACCCGGGTGATGACTCCGGCGGCGGCTGCCGCCGCGGGCGCAGCCGGGATGGCTCAGCCGACGCAGGTGCGCCGGCGCCCGCCCGATCTTCCGGCGCCGATCATCGAGTCCGAAGAGGAGCCCGGCCGCCCGCGGAGCGCGTGGCCCTGGATCCTCGTCATCATCCTCATACTGGCTCTGGCCGGGGGCGCCTACGTGATCCTGTCCAACTGGAGCACCGCCGGGGCCGATCTGGGGACCGTCCCGGGGGTCGTCGGGCTGAGCCAGGCCGACGCGATCGCGACGATCGAGGCGGCCGGCTTCAAATCCGAGAAGGAAGGCGAGCAGCCCTCGGCGGACGTAGCCGAAGGCGGCGTGGCCCGCCAGGACCCCGATGAGAACACCAAGCTCGAAAAGGGCAAGACGATCAGCATCTGGATCTCGTCCGGCGAAGGGAAGGTCGATGTGCCGTCCGTGGTGGGGATGACCGAGGTACAAGCGGCCGAGAAGCTGGGCGCGGCGGGGCTGAAGGTGGTCTCCAAGCCCGAGGTCAACCCCGATCAGGAGGTAGGCACCGTCCTGCGGCAGAATCCCGAGGGCGGGAAGAAGGTGGACGCGGGATCGACCGTCACCATTACCGTGGCGGCAGCGACCAACACGGTCAAGGTCCCGCCCCTCACCGGGATGATGCAGGAAAACGCGGTCAACCTGCTGAACAGCATGGACCTGGTGGCCAAGGTGGAGGCGATCGATTCCCAACTGCCCGGCGGCACCGTGGTCGACCAGGATCCCAAAGCGGGCGCCGAACTCCAGCCCGGCTCCGCGGTGAAGGTGTACGTGAGCAACGCCCCCGAGGCGACGACCGTCAAGGTACCGGCTGTGGGCGCGCTCGGGCTGACCGAGGCCCAGGCCAAGGCGAAACTGGCGCAGTACGGCCTCAAGGCCAAGGTGATCGATCTGGAGACTCCGGACTTCAAGCCGGGGCTGTGCATCTATCAGGACCCCGCCGCCGGAGTGGAGGTCAAGATCGGCAGTGTCGTGGAGATCACGATCGCGCGGGAGCCGGTGACCACCACCACGACCACGGCGCCGCCGACCACGACGACGACAGCGCCGCCGACCACCGCCACAACGACGACAACGATCCCCCTGATCGAAGTGCCCTGGGCGGCGAAAGCCGGGTCCGGGCTGATAGAATCGCGGCTTACGAGGCTACTGAACTCGTGCTCGCCCAGCGCACCCTGGCGGCACAGTGTGATCGTTCGGCAGCCTGCCAATCCGGAAGGCGAGGTCGACCGTGAGTGTTGAGAAACCCACATTCCAGGACGTGCTCCTCGGTTTGCAGGAGTTCTGGGCGAAGCAGGGCTGCATCATCTGGCAGCCGCATCACACCGAGGTGGGAGCGGGTACTTTCAACCCGGCCACGTTCCTCAAGGTGTTGGGTCCCGATCCCTGGAAAGTCGCCTACGTCGAACCCTCTATCAGGCCCACCGACGGGCGATACGGGGAAAACCCCTACCGGCTGGGCCACTACTACCAGTACCAGGTGATCCTCAAGCCCTGTCCGGACAACGTCCAGGACCTCTATCTGGCGTCGCTCGCGCATCTGGGCATCGACCTCGGCAAGCACGACGTCCGGTTCGTGGAGGACGACTGGGAATCGCCGACCTTGGGAGCCTGGGGTCTGGGCTGGGAAGTGTGGATCGACGGGATGGAGTGCACCCAGTTCACCTACTTCCAGCAGGTGGGGGGCATCGACCTCGATCCTCCCAGCGTGGAACTCACCTACGGCACCGAGCGGCTGACGATGTACCTGCAGGGCATAGACAACGTCTTCGATCTCGAATGGGTGAAGGGCGTCACGTACGGCGACGTCTACAAGGCCAACGAGGCGCAGTGGTCGGTGTACAACTTCGATCTGGCCGACATCCCGCTGCTGCAGCGGTCGTTCTCCGACTACGAGCGCGAATGCGGGAGGTGTCTGGACCGCGGGCTGGCCCGGCCGGCCTACGATTTCGTGCTCAAGGCTTCGCACATGTTCAACCTGCTCGACGCCCGGGGTGCGATCAGCGTCACCGAGCGCACCGGATACATCGCCCGCGTCCGCAACCTGGCGCGCAACGTGGCCGAGGCCTACGTGGGACAGTTCGAGGTGGAGCTGCCGGGAGCCGAGCTGCCGGACGCGGCCTCGGTGACCACGATGGGGGGCCCGGCGGGCGGCGGAGCGAAGGAGTGGATCTCGCCCAAGGAACGAGGCGGCCGCGATTTCCTGTTGGAGATAGGGGTGGAGGAGATGCCGGCCTCGGCGTGCCGGGCGGCCATCGACCTGCTGCCCGACCGGGTGGCGGGATTGTTTGCGTCCGAGGGCGTCGCCGTGGCGCCGGGGGACGTGAACGTCATGGTGTCCCCCCGCCGGATAGCGGTGCTGATCACCGGCGTCCCGGGCGAGCAGGCTCCCCGGGAGATCGTTCAGCGAGGTCCGGCCTACGAGGCGGCCTTTGATGCCGAGGGCAAGCCGACCAAGGCCTGCGAGGGCTTCGCCCGGGCCAAGGGCGTCTCGCCTGCGGAGCTGGAAGTGCGCGAGGAAGCGGATCGGAAGTTCGTCTACTACGTCACCCGCAGCGAGAGCCGGCCGACGACCGCGCTGCTCCCCGATATCTGTCTCAAGATCGTCCGCGATATCTATTTTCCCAAGAACATGCGCTGGGGCTATCGCGACGTGCGATTCTCGCGGCCCATCCGCTGGTTGGTGGCTCTATGGGGCGATACCGTGATCCCCTTCGGAATAGCCGGGCTCACCTCCGGGCGGATGAGCAAAGGTCACCGGTGGCTGGGCGGACCGGTGCAGATCGCCCGGCCGCGGGACTACGTCGAGGCCATGAGGCGGGTCGCGGTGGTGGTCGATCACCGGGAGCGCGAGCGGCTCATCTGGGGTGAGCTGGAACGGGTGGCCGGCGAACAGAGCCTGGAGGTGATCGATCCGGGCGGCAAGCTCGAAGAGGTGCTGTTCCTGGTCGAAAAGCCCACGGTCGCGCAAGGGCTGTTTGCCCACCACCATCTCGCGCTGCCGGCCGAGGTCTTGGTGACGGCCATGCAGTCGCACCAGAGATACTTCCCGTTGCTCGACGAGACCGGGGGGCTCTCCAACCGATTCCTCTACGTGAGCAACGGAGACCCGGCCTGGACCAAGCAGATCACCGCGGGGAACGAGCGGGTGCTGCAGGGGAGGATCGACGACGCCGAGTTCTCGTTCGAGAAGGACAAGGTCATGGGTCTTCAGGACATGGCCGCCCAACTCGACAAGATCGTGTTCCACGTCAAAGCCGGGACCATGCGCGACAAGACGGAGCGGCTCGTGGTGCTGGTGCGGCACCTGGGAGAGGTGACGCGCGCTCCCGGAGCAGCCCGGGAGCGCGCGGTGGAAGCGGCCAAGTTGGCCAAGGCCGACCAGGTGTCGGTCATGGTGAGGGAGTTCGCCGACCTCGAAGGAGTCATGGGCGAGAAGTACGCGCTCATAGAAGGCCACCACCCCGACGTGGCCAAGGCGCTACGGGAGCAGTTCCTGCCCGACGCGGCGGGCGGTGTGGTGCCCGAGACGCTTCCCGGGTCTCTGCTCGCCACCGCCGACAAGGTGGACAACATCACCGCGGCTTTCGCCTGCGGGGAGCCACCGTCGGGCTCCAAGGACCCCTATGGCCTTCGCCGGGCCGCGGCGGGGATGGTGGCCATAGCGGCCGAACACGGCCTGCGCTACGACGTCGAGAAGCTGGTGGAGCGAGCATACGACGGCTTGGAGAGATTCCCGGGACTGGTCGCGAGAGGAGCGGTGGTACCCGAAGCCACGGCTTTCATCCTCGAGCGGCTCGCGAAAGCGCTGACCGACGACGGCATCGCTCGCGACACAGTGGACGCAGTGCTCCCCACCTCGCGGGATCTTCTCGATCTGCGTACCCGGGCGGAGTCCCTGCAGCGCTTCCGGTCTGGTCCCTCATGGGACGACCTGGTGACGGTGTATTCCCGGCCCGCCAATCTCGCCAAGAAGTTGCCGGCCGGCGCCGTGCCGGCAGCCGGCGAGGCTCTGGGAGGAGTGCAGCCGTCGCTATTCCAGACCGAAGCGGAACGGGTGTTGATGGGCGAGTGGTGGCAAGCAGCCGGCGAGGCGGGCATCGCCGCGGAGAAGCGGGACTATGCCAAGGCTCTCGATCTATTGGCCCGGCTGCGCCCGTTTGTGGACAAATACTTCGATGATGTTCTGGTGATGGCGGAGGACGAGGCCGTCCGGATCAACCGGCTGCGACAACTGGCCGCGGTTGCTGCGACCGTCAAGACGATCGCCTGGCTGGAGTTGGTGCAGAGCTGACGTCTGGGGCCGCGCGCCGGTTACCCGGCCGCGCCGAGCGTTGAAATGACGAGGGGGGCGGCGCCCGCTGGGCGCCGCCCCCCTATTCCCTACCAGATCGCCGGCTGGTTCAGGAAGCCTTCTGCTCGTCTGCCTGGTCGCCGGCCTCGTCGGCAAGCTGCGACGCGTCGCCGCCGCGCTTCTTGCGGCGCTGGTACTCGGAGTCTGCTTCCAGCCAGGCGTGCGCCCAGGGCATCTCGTTCTGCCAGATGGGGTTGAGCTTGTCGCGGACTCCCGCGGCGTACTCGTGAAGACCGGGCTGGAGGTCGGTGAGAAGCGACTCCGCGCCGTCGTGCGTGGGGTAAGCGTTGTTGCGCTCCACCGCCCGTTTCATCACGGCCGGATGGTCGATGATGGGGCAGGGCCGCAGCAAATTCTTGCCGAAGGGCTGCATGCGCCGGAGGTCCTTGAAGAAGTCCGAGCAGAGGCAATCCAGGAGCGGAGTCTCCTTGATGTTGTCGGTGGCGAAGTGGGCGAAGATGCAGGGCTCGACGTCGCCCTTGTTGTTGATGTGGATGTACTTGCGGCCGCCGGACAGACAACCGCCGGTGAGGGTGCCGTCACCCCAGAAGTCGGCGACCAGGATGGGCCGCGTGTTCCGGATGTGCATGACGCCACGCCGCAGCTGATCCCGCTGGTCGGGATTCGGCATGAGGCTCAGATCGGGGTCGCGCCCCACGGGCATGTACGAGAAGTACCAGCCGTAGAAGCAGCCCTTCTCGACCATGAGATCGGCGAACTCATCGGAGGTGATGTCGTCGATGTTGTGACTGGTGGCGGTGGCGGAGAAAGCCACCATGGCGCCGCGCTCGCGGAGCCGGTCCATGGCCGCCATGATGCGGTCGTAGGTACCTGCGCCTCTGCGGGCGTCGGTAGCCTCGCGGCCGCCTTCGATGCTGATCGTCGGGCACACGTTGCCCAGCTCGACGATCCGGTCGGCGACGCGGTCGTTGATCATGGTGCCGTTGGTGAAGACCATGAAGACCGACTGGGGATGGCGCTCGATGACGTCGAGGAGCGGACGCCAGACGAACGGCTCCCCGCCCAGGATGACGTAGACGCGAGACCCGATCTCTTCGCCTTGCTCGATGATGTTCTCGACCTCGGCTTCGGTGAGCTCTTCCTCGTCGTCGTACTCGGCCGCGTAGCAGCCGACGCAGCGTAGGTTGCACCGCATAGAGGGACTGATGAGGATCGCCGTCGGCGAGGAGATGCCTCTCTCCTCGAGGAGCGACTCTGTGTATTCCGGATCACGCATGAAGAAGTTGGCCATCATCCCGGCAACGAAACGTTTGCGTACATTAGGATGAAGATGACGGATGTTCTTGAAGAACGTGTTGCCTGGATGACCGGGAGCCGTGTACTCCTTGAGCCAGTCGGCGATCATTTCCTGCTGAGCCGACTTGGCTGTGCGCTTCACCGCGGTGGTGAGGCCACGCATGGCTAGATCCGAACTGCCGACCACGGTCAGGGCCCCAGAGATAATAGAGGCGGTCCTTTCGTAGTCGCGTCGCTCCCGAGCTTTTGCCGCTGATTGCTCGGGCATCGACAACCTCCCTTCGCGCTTGGACGGTTCTGTGACCCATCCACGATAACACGTGGTAGGTCGGCAAATCGAGCGCTTGACGGCGCAAAGCGCCCGCTTCCAAACGTCCGCCTGCTTGGTTAGAATACTTGGTCCCGGCAAAGCGGATGAGAACGGCGGGGGTCTCTAGATTATCTCGAAGGGAGCAAGGGTCTGATGGGCGCGACGAAGTATGTCTACGATTTCTCGGAGGGCAACGCCTCCATGAAACCGCTTCTGGGCGGTAAGGGGGCCAACCTCGCTGAGATGACGGGACTCGGCATCCCGGTGCCTCCCGGCTTCATCGTCACGACGGCTGCCTGCGTCTATTACTCCGCCAACGGCGCGTATCCCGAAGGGCTCGAAGGGGAGATCCAGGAGCACCTGAAGGGTCTGGAGAAGTTGACGGGCAAGACCCTGGGCGACCCCGGGGACCCGCTGCTTGTCTCCATCCGTTCCGGCGCGGTCTTCTCCATGCCGGGCATGATGGACACCGTGCTCAACCTGGGACTGAACGACGAGACGGTCGAAGGGCTGGCACGGGGCACCGGCAATGCGCGTTTTGCCTACGACTCCTATCGGCGGTTCATCTCCATGTTCGGCGACGTGGTCATGGGGGTCGACCCGCAGGCCTTCGAAGACGCCCTGACGTCCAAGAAAGAGGAAGTGGGGGCCGCCCTCGACACCGACCTCAGCGCCGAGGACCTGCGCGACCTCACGGTCCGCCTCAAAGCGCTGCTGGCCCAGCATGCCGGGGAGCAGTTCCCGGCCGATCCGATGAAACAGCTCCACCTGGCCATCCAGGCCGTGTTCAAGAGCTGGGGCAACCATCGGGCCAAGGTCTATCGCCGCACGCAGGGAATCCCCGACGATCTGGGGACCGCCGTCAACGTCCAGACCATGGTGTTCGGCAACAAGGGCGAGACGTCGGGCACCGGCGTCGCCTTCACCCGCGACCCGTCGACGGGCGAGAACTTCTTCTACGGCGAGTTCCTCATGAACGCCCAGGGCGAAGACGTTGTCGCCGGCGTTCGCCATCCTCGTCCGCTGGAAGAGCTGGGCGAAGTCATGCCCGCTGCTCTCAAGCAGCTCTACGACATTCGCGAGATCCTTGAGAAGCACTACCGCGACATGCAGGACGTGGAGTTCACCATCGAGGACACGAAGCTCTACATGCTGCAGACCCGTAACGGCAAGCGCACCGCGCCGGCGGCCCTGCGCAACGCGGCCGAGATGGTCGCTGAAGGCCTCATCACAAAGGAAGAGGCCTTGATGCGGATCGATCCGAGCCAGCTGGACCAGTTGCTTCACCCGCGGCTCGATCCCAAAGCGAAGCTGCAGGTCCTGGCCACCGGACTGGGCGCCTCCCCGGGTGCCGCAGTAGGGCAGGCGGTCTTCGACGCCGACGAGGCCGAAGAGCGCGGCTCCCGCGGCGAGCAGGTCATCCTGGTCCGCTGGGAGACCAACCCCGACGATATCCACGGGCTCATCCAAGCCCAGGGGGTCATCACCAGCCACGGCGGCATGACCTCTCACGCGGCCGTCGTCGCCAGGGGCATGGGCAAGCCCTGTATCGCCGGCGCCCAGGGACTCAAGATCGACACCGCGGCCAAGCGCTTCAGCGTAGACGACATCGTGGTCAACGACGGCGACTGGATCTCCATGGACGGCGCCACCGGCCGCGTCATCCTGGGCAAAGCGGAACTCGCGCCTGCTGCCATCGACGAGAACGTCAACACGGTGCTGGGCTGGGCCGACGAAGTGCGCCGCCTCCGGGTGCGCACCAACGCCGACAATCCCGAGGACGCCCGCACCGCCCGCGACTTCGGCGCCGAGGGTATCGGCCTCTGCCGGACCGAGCACATGTTCATGCAGCAAGAGCGGCTCCCGCACGTGCAGAACATGATCATGGCCGAGACTACCGAGGAGCGCGAGAAGCATCTCGCCAAGCTGCTGCCCTTCCAGCGCGAGGACTTCGTGGGCATCTTCGAGGCCATGGCGGGGCTGCCGGTCACCATCCGCCTGCTCGATCCGCCGCTCCACGAGTTCCTCCCCAACTACACCGACGTTATGCTGGAGCTGCAACGTCTGCAGTTGACCGGAGGCTCGGCCGCCGAGATCGCGCAGCAGGAGGCGCTCGCGGCCAAGGTCAAGTCCCTCTCCGAAGCGAATCCCATGCTGGGCACCCGCGGTTGCCGTCTGGGCATCCAGTGGCCCGAGATCTACGCCATGCAGGTACGAGCCATCATCGAGGCCGCGGCCGACGTGTTCGCCTCGTCCGGCGCCATGCCGCACGTGGAGATCATGATCCCGCTGGTAGGCTTTGAGGAAGAGCTCAAGCTCATGCGCTCTCTTACCATCGAGACCGCTGACGCAGTGCTCAAGGAGCGTGGCGTGAGCATCGACTACACCGTGGGCACCATGATCGAGGTGCCGCGGGCAGCCCTCACTGCCGATCAGATCGCGCGCCAGGCCGACTTCTTCAGCTTCGGGACCAACGACCTTACCCAGATGACCCTCGGTTTCTCGCGCGACGACGCCGAAGGCAAGTTTCTCACCCACTATCTGAAGACGGATCTTCTCAGGACCAACCCGTTCGAGAAGCTCGATCAGGTCGGCGTGGGGCAGCTCATCGCCATGGCGGTGCAGAAAGGGCGCTCGGTCAAGCCGGAGCTCAAGACGGGCATCTGCGGCGAGCACGGGGGCGAGCCGTCGAGCGTCAAGTTCTGCCACCGGACGGGCTTGAACTACGTCAGCTGCAGCCCCTACCGGGTCCCGCTGGCCCGGCTGGCGGCCGCTCAGGCGGTGCTGGAGGAGAAGGCAGCCGGCAAGGTGGGCGACTGAGCCGGCGAGACCAATGCACGGAGCGGCGGGTGAGCGACGCCTGCCGCTTGACATACGCGTCGAGGTCGCGGAGTCTGGACGTCTGACAGGACTGCATCGACGAGGCCGGTGACGCCATGCACGAGAAGGCCGGGAGAGTGAGCTTGTCCGCCGACGAACTGGAGGCGGGCCTTTCCCGGTGGGCGCAGCGTTCCGCGGACTCTCGCGGGCGCGAGCACCCCGAAGAGCCCTGCACGCTGCGCACCCCCTACCAGCGCGACCGGGGACGCATCGTGCACTGCAAGTCGTTCCGGCGGCTCGAACACAAGACCCAGGTGTTCATCGCGCCGGAGGGCGATCACTACCGCACGAGGCTGACCCATACACTCGAGGTGGCCGGCATCGCCCGCAGCATCGCTCGGGCCCTTCGCCTCAACGAGGACCTCACCGAGGCGATCGCGCTGGGGCACGATCTTGGACACACTCCTTTCGGCCACGCGGGCGAGAAGGTGATGCGCGAGGCACTGGAGGAGCTCGGCGCCGGGGTTTTTACGCATAACGAGCAGAGCGCCCGGGTGGTCGAGGTGGTGGAGAACGACGGCCGGGGGCTCAATCTCACCTGGGAGGTGCGGGACGGCATCCGCCATCACACCGGGGACCAGAAGCCGGTCACCCTGGAGGGCCAGATTGTTCGCTTCGCCGATCGCATCGCCTATATCAATCATGACATCGACGATGCGGTGCGGGCAGAACTCATAACGCCGGCCGATCTTCCCCAGGAGCCGTTGAGTCTTCTGGGAGGAACGGGCGGCGACCGCATCGACGTGCTGGTGCACGATCTTGTCGACGCGAGCTACGAGACCGGGACCATCGTCCAGAGCCCGGAGGTGGCGAAGGCTATGGACGAGATGAGGGACTTCCTGTTCAAGACCGTCTACCCACAATCCTTGCAGCGCGCCGGCGAGCAGCGCGTGCGTCACGTCATCACCAACTTGATGCAGTACTTCCTCGAGCACCCTGAGGAGATGGGCCAGGAGCCGCCTGCCGGTAGCCGCAAGGGCGCCGGCGCTGATCTGGGGACTGCCGCCGAACGAGCGGGCGCCGCCGACCCGGAGGCCGCCCACCTGGAGCTCGTGCACGGGGTGACGGACTACATCTCGGGGATGACCGACCGGTACGCCATCAGCCGCTATCGCGAGTTGTTCGAGCCTCGATCGTGGGCCGCCACATGAGCAGAGCCGGTCGATGAGCCCCTTCATCAAAGACAGCAGCGTCCAATCCGTCCTCGAGGCGGCGAATATCGTCGACGTCATATCCGGCTATACGAGCCTGCGCAAGCGAGGGGTCACCTATTCGGGCCTGTGCCCCTTCCACCAGGAGAAGACCCCATCGTTCACGGTGAGCGCCGAGAAGGGCCTCTACTACTGCCACGGGTGCGGCGAGGGCGGAGACGTCGTCCGCTTTCTGGAGCGGACGGAGAACCTGTCGTTCGCGGAGGTGATCGAGCAACTGGGCGAGCGTTACGGCGTGTCCGTCGAGTACGAAGAGGGCGCCGCCGCCGATCCCGGCCGCAAAGACAGGGACGCGAGGCTCCTCCAACTGCTCGACAAGGCCGCCATGTTTTACCAGCGTTTCCTCTGGGAATCACAGAGCGGCCAAGCAGCGCGCGAGTATCTCGAAAAGCGCGGTCTGGGCCGGGAGATCTGCGGAATCTTCCGCGTGGGGCTATCGCCCGACGAGTGGAGGGGATTGCACGGGCGGGCGGCCAAAGAGGGGTTCACCGATCGCGAGCTCGAGGACGCCGGCCTCCTAGTGCGCCAGGCGGGCAAGACGTATGACCGCTTTCGCGGCCGGCTGATGTTTCCTCTGGTGGACCACCGGGGGAGAGTGGTGGGTTTCGGGGGGAGGACTCTCAAGGACGAGAACCCGAAGTACCTCAACTCGCCCGAAGGGCCTCTCTACCAGAAGGGGCACCTCCTGTACGGGCTGTTCCAGGCGAGACGCGCGATCGCGGACGCCGACGAGGTGGTGGTCGTGGAGGGGTATACAGACGTTCTGGGACTGGCCCAGGCGGGGGTCAAGAATGTGGTCGCCTCCATGGGCACCTCTCTCACCGATGCGCAGATCGGGCTGATGATGCGGTTCACCAGCAACGTCACCTTCATGTTCGACGCCGACCGCGCCGGTACCGACGCCATGCTCCGCTCGGGCGAACTGGCGCGAGGCCATTCGCTGCGTCCTCGGGTGGCGGTACTCCCGGCGGGCAAGGATCCGGCCGATATCGCGGTACGGGGGGGCCAGGAGGAGGCTTCCCGGGTGATGGCGGGAAAGATGTCGCTGTTGGGGTTCGAGCTTCGCCAGGCGTTGGACCGGAACGACACTGCGACTGCCGATGGCCGGGTGCGCGCGTTCGAGGAGGTACGTCGCATCATGGACCGAGCGGTCTCTCTCAAGGAGCGGGAAGAGGAGATCCCGATAGTCGCCGATCGTCTAAGACTCTCCCCCGACAGTGTGGCGCTTCTCTTGCGCGGTCCCTCCAGAAGAAGGCAGACCCCCGCCGCCCCGGCCGCGGGGGCGCGGACGACCGGCATGGCCGAGAGGCTCCTGGGCAACGAGACGGCCATCGAGCGGGAGTTCTTGGTCGCCGCGGCCTGCCACCCCGGCAGCGCCGCCGGCATACTTCAGGCACTCACGCCGGAGCATTTCTCCGACCCGAGCAACCGCGAAGTCTTCGCCGGTCTCCGCGAGGCCTTTGCCGCGGTGGCCGAGATCGACGACGGCCACTCCGCTCTTGCCGGTCTCAAGGCGAGGGCCCGCGGGGATTCGGAGGCGGGTCGGTTCTTCGTACGTCTCGTGATGGAAGCCGACCAGGACAGATACTCGGGTGCGGTCCTCGACGAGCTCCATCTCCGCCTTCAAGAACAGTATCTCAAGCGGACCATCACCTCTCTCCGCAACCATCTGGGTGAAGGGGGAGACATGCAGCAAGACCAGCGCCACCTGTTCCATCTGCAACAATTGCTGGCGAGCGTGAAAGCCAACCTTACCAACCTCGATCCCGAAGAGGGCCGGTCGTAGATGGTCGGAGACTCGGGCATCAACGACGAGGTGTTGCAGGACATCCTCGACCAAGCTCGTGCGCACGGGTCCCTATCGCTGGACGAGATGGGGGCGCTCGTGCAGAACGCCGACCTATCCCCAGAGGAGCTCGAGTTCGTCTACTCGCTCCTGGGCGAGATGGGGGTGGAGGTAGGAGAGGCCCAGGAGGAGGATCTCGAGGACTTCTCCGAAGAGGAGGAGTTCCTCGAACTGCTCGACGTCACCATCGACCACACGCTCGACGACCCGGTGCGCATGTACCTGCGAGAGATCGGCAGGATCCCGCTGCTCACGTCGCAACAGGAGATAGAGCTCGCCCGGCTGATCGAGAAGAAGGACGTGGAGGCCAAGCGGAGGCTCACCGAGGCCAACCTGCGCCTCGTCGTCTCCATAGCCAAGCGGTACATGGGCCGCGGCCTCGTCTTCCTCGACCTCATCCAAGAAGGCAACCTGGGGCTCATCCGCGCGGTGGAGAAGTTCGATTACCGCCTGGGCTACAAGTTCTCCACCTACGCGACCTGGTGGATACGTCAGGCCATCACGCGCGCGATAGCCGACCAGGCTCGGACCATCCGGGTGCCGGTGCATGCCGTCGAGACGATGAACAAGTTGAACCGGGTGCAGCGTCAGTTGCTCCAGAGCAGCGGCCGGGAGCCCACCGTGGCCGAGATCGCCGAGGCGCTGGGGGTGACGCCCACCAAGGTGGCGGAGATACAGAAGACCGCTCAGGAGCCGGTCTCGCTCGAGACGCCGGTGGGCGACGAGGAGGATTCCAAGCTGGGTGACTTCATCGAGGACCTCGAAGCCGATCAGCCCTTGGACCTCGTCTTCAAGGAGATCAGGCGCGAGGAGTTGTTCCGGGTGCTCGACAGCCTTCCGGACCGGGACCGCAAGGTCTTGGAGTTGCGCTACGGCCTCAAGGGGGAGCGGCCGCGGACGCTGGAAGAAGTGGGCGACCGGTTCGGGGTCACCCGGGAGCGCATCCGCCAGATCGAGGCCAAGACCCTCAACCGCCTCAAGAACTATCGTGCGGCGCAGGGTCTGCGTGACATAGAATGAGACTCGTCCAGGCCGACGCCCTCCGGCAAGAGCGACGCTGAGTGTTGGTCTTTAGTCTTGACCAGGGTCAATGGTTCCGGTACTGTAACGCGCGGTGGGTCCGGTCATCGGGCCCGCAGCGCAGTAGAGTGGGGTGGGCACGGGGTGCCGCGCCGCCCCAGAAGACATGGAGGTTGCAGGGTTGGCTGAGGGGACTGTCAAGTGGTTTAGTCCCGAGAAGGGCTATGGATTCATTGAGCAGCCGGAGGGTGAGGATCTCTTCGTCCATTTCAGTGAGGTCCAGGTAGAGGGTTTCCGCACGCTCGCGGAAGGCCAGGCCGTTCGGTTCGACGTGGTCCAGGGTCCCAAAGGTCTGCAGGCGGCGAACGTCTCGCCTGTGTAGACCGCAACGAAGAGATAGTCTCTTCTCGTCATTCTCTTAGCCCCGCTTCGGCGGGGCTTTTTTTGTTCGTCTAAAGTCCTGATGGCGCCCGCCGATAACAGGAACGAGAGTTTTTCCCATTCAAGAAACTCTCCTTTCTCCTCTCGGGCGCCTGCCAAGGCGCCCTTTTCTTTGGAGCCCGTTCTCTTTCGGCTATAATCCACCGGGCCTGTGGCGGCCCGTTCAGGCGCCGCCCGGACGGCTCAGTAGCGCCGCCCGGATGCCCGAACATCCCAAGGAGAACTACACGATGATTTCCCGGCGAGAGGTCGAGCATGTCGCGAAGCTTGCGCGTCTTCACTTCGACGAGGAGGAGATGGCGCGGCTCCAGCCGGAATTGGACCAGATCATCGATTACGTCAAGCAGTTGGCGGAACTGGACCTCTCCGGGCTCGAGACCACCTCTCACGCGGTAGCCCTCAAGAACGTGCTCCGCCCCGACGAGCCGCGGCCTGGCCTCACGCCACGAAGCGGCGATGGCCAACGGTCCTGACGTCGAGCGCGGGCAGTTCGTGGTCCCGCGGATAGGGTGACCGGCGTGGGCGGAGATTCGCGAGGCAGCGGCTCGGTGGATGTCGTCGGCCTCACTGCCCGGCAGTGCCGGGACTTGCTGGCGTCGGGAGATGTGTCGGCATGTGAGCTCACCCGGGCCTACCTCGACCGGATCGCCGCGGTCGACGGGCGGGTGAAGTCCTTCCTCCTGGTGGACGAGTCGGGGGCGATGGCGGCCGCGGCGCGGGTCGACGCCAAGCCTTTCGCCGATCGGCTCCCCTGGGAGGGAGTGCCGATAGCGCTCAAAGACATCTTCGCCGTCGAGGGCATGGAGACCACCTGCGGCTCCAAGATCCTCAAGGGATACATCTCCCCGTACGACGCCACCATCATCACCAAGTTGCGGGCCGCGGGCCTCACCTTCCTCGGGAAGCTGAACATGGACGAGTTCGCCATGGGCAGCTCCACCGAGAATTCCGCCTTCCACACCACGCGGAACCCGTGGGATCTCGACCGGGTGCCGGGCGGCTCCAGTGGCGGCTCCGCCGCCTGCGTCGCGGCCTCCGAAGCCCCCTGGGCCCTGGGCACCGACACGGGCGGCTCCATCCGCCAGCCGGCCTCGTTGTGCGGCGTGGTGGGGCTCAAGCCGACCTACGGCGCGGTGAGCCGCTACGGGCTGATCGCTTTCGCCAGCTCGCTGGACCAGATCGGCCCGCTCACCCACGACGTCAAAGACAGCGCCGCCCTTCTCGATCTCATCGCCGGCCGCGACCCTCTCGACTCCACCAGCCTGGGGTTGACGGAGCCCGCGGGAGAGCCGGACCGGAGCGCGCTCGAAGGGCTGCGCTTTGGGGTCATCAAGGAGTTCGGCGGTGACGCGATCGAACCGGGGGTGCGGGAAGTGTTCGACTCCGCGGTGGACGCCATAAGCGCACTCGGCGGGGTGTGCGAAGAGGTGAGCCTGCCGAGCGTGGAGCGGGGCATCGCCGCCTACTATCTGATCGCTCCCTCCGAGGCCAGCTCCAACCTGGCCCGTTTCGACGGGGTCCGCTACGGTCACCGGACGGCACACGCCGAAGACCTCTACGAGATGTATATCCGAACCCGCAGCGAAGGCTTCGGCACCGAGGTCAAACGGCGGATCATGATCGGCACCTACGCCCTTTCCGCGGGCTACTACGACGCCTACTATGCCCAGGCCCAGCGGACGCGGACGTTGATCATCCAGGACTTCGCCCGGGCGTTCCAGAACTTCGACTTTCTCATCTCGCCCACGTCGCCCACCGTCGCCTTCAAGATCGGCGAACGCATCGCCGACCCGTTGGCCATGTATCTGGGAGACCTGTGCACCATCCCCGTCAACCTGGCCGCCCTGCCCGGCATCAGCATCCCGGCCGGGTTCTCGGCGGGCCTGCCGGTCGGGTTCCAGATCATCGGGCCCCACTTCTCGGAGCGGGGGCTGCTCGAAGCGGCGCACGCGGTCGAGCAGCGCCTCCAGGTTCCGACGGTCGCGCCTCTCGCCGAGGTGGCGGCATGAGCGCGCAGAGCAGCAGCGCCGCGCCCGGTGCCGGCTCGAGCGGGGCTGGCTTCCCCGGCGGCGCGCCCGGCGAAGCCTGGGAACCCGTCATAGGCCTCGAGATCCACGTGCAGTTGAGCACCTTGACCAAGATGTTCTGCGGGTGCGAGGTGACCTTCGGGGAACCGCCCAACACTCATGTCTGCCCGATCTGCCTGGGCCATCCGGGCGTGCTCCCGGTGACCAACGAGAAGGCGATCGAATATGCCACGCGCATCGCCCTGGCCCTCGACTGCCGCATCGCCGATAGGACCATCTTCCACCGGAAGAACTACTTCTATCCGGACCTGCCGAAGGCGTACCAGATCTCGCAGTACGACCTGCCCCTGGGCATCGGCGGACATCTGGACGTGGAGCTGGAGGACGGCACGCTGCTGCGCGTCGGCATCACCCGGGTCCACTTGGAAGAGGACGCCGGCAAGCTCGTGCACGCGGGCGGCGCTTCGGGCCGGATCGCCGGCGCCGACTACTCTCTGGTGGATTTCAATCGGGGCGGCACGCCGCTTGTCGAGATCGTGACCGAGCCTGACATCCGCACGCCCGACCAAGCCCGCTCCTTCCTGACGCAGCTACGCAGCCTCGTCGAGCAACTCGGGGTCTCGGACGTCAACATGGAAGAGGGGTCTCTCCGCTGCGACGCGAATGTCTCGGTGCGCCACCCCGGACAACCGCTCGGCACCAAGACCGAGCTCAAGAACATGAACTCCTTCCGATTCCTCCATCGCGGGCTGGAGGCCGAGATCGAGCGGCAGACAGCCAGTCTGGACGCCGGAGAGCGGATCGTCCAGGAGACGGTCCACTTCGATCCCGCCACCGGACGAGTGTCGAGCCTGCGCAGCAAGGAGGAGGCTCACGACTACCGGTATTTCCCGGAGCCCGACCTGCCTCCCATCGAGCTGGACGCAGAGTACGTCGAACGGGTCCGGGCGGGGCTACCGGAGCTGCCGGCGGCCCGCAAGGAGAGGCTGATCGGCCGGTATGGCCTGCCGCCCAAGGATGCCGCGCTGCTGGCGGCCAACAAACCGCTGGGCGACTATTTCGAGGCCGTCGCGGCCATCACCGGCGATCCCCGCATATCGGCCAACTGGGTACTCGGCGACCTTTCTGCCTATCTCAATACCTCAGGGCTCGACGTGGCCGACTGCCCGGTGACCCCGCAGGCGCTTGCGGACTTGCTCGATCTCGTGCGGGACGGCACTCTCTCCGGCAAGATGGCCAAAGAAGTGCTCGAGGCCATGGCCGAGTCCGGCCGCGACGCCAGGTCCATCGTTGCCGAGAAGGGGCTGGGCCAGATCTCCGACGTCGGCGAACTGGATGCGATCGTGGCGCGTATCGTGGCGGCGAACCCGGGCTCCGCCGAGGAATTCAGGCAGGGCCGGGAGAAGGTCCTGGGCTTCTTCGTGGGCCAGATCATGAAAGAGACCCGCGGCCAGGCCAACCCGCAACTGGTGAACGAACTGCTGCGCAGGCACCTAATACAGCCTGCAAAGGGTTGAAAAGGCTGCATATCTCTGGTACCTTGCCTTACCTTTTTTGAATCGCGCTCGACCAGCCAGCGGGGGTGCCGGCATCGTGCAATCAGCAAGTGCGCACCCTGAGACCTGCCCGGTTCTCAGGACCGCCGACATCATCTCCGGCAAGTGGACCCTTCTGATACTGAGAGACCTGTCTGCCGGCATCAACCGCTTCAGCGCTCTGGAGCGCTCGCTTGTGGGCATCAGCCCCAAGACGTTGTCCGAGCGGCTGAAGGCTCTCGAGAAGTCCGCCATCGTCACCCGCAAGAGCTTCGCCGAAGTTCCTCCCCGGGTGGAATACACGCTCACTGAGATGGGCTGGGACCTCATCCCCCTCATCGAGCACATGCGCGAGTACGGGGCGAAATGGCTGCAAGACGGCGGCGCGGCCATCGGCGCTCCGGATCAGACATCACCCGGAGCATAACGTTACCTTCCACCACGACGACTCGGGAGGGATGAGTTGACCGGAACTCCTGCGCCGGAAGGCTGGGTAGTCAATATCGAGGAGATCGACGGGCTCGTCGAGCTCGGCCGGGGCCGCGGGTTCGTCACGGCCGAAGACATCGCCGAAGTCCTGTCTGAGGTCGACCTTACCACCGAGCAGATCGAACTCATGTACACCACCCTGCTCGACCAGGGTATCGAGGTCGTCGACGAGTCCAGCCTGGACTCCGATGATGAGCTCGAACTCGACGCGCGCGCGGAGCAACGGGAGTGGCCGCGAGGCAGCGACGAATTGGATCTGAGCGTGGACGTGCCCACGACCGATCCGGTCCGGATGTATCTCAAGGAGATCGGCCGGGTCAAGCTGCTCACCGCCCAGCAGGAAGTGTCCCTGGCCAAGCGCATCGAGCGCGGAGACATCCGGGCCAAGCACGAGTTGACCGAGGCCAACTTGCGCCTGGTGGTGTCGATCGCCAAGCGCTACCACACCGATGGCATGAGCTTCCTGGACCTTATCCAGGAGGGCAATCTGGGGCTCATCCGCGCTGTCGAGAAGTTCGACTACCGCAAGGGCCACAAGTTCTCCACCTACGCGACGTGGTGGATCCGGCAGGCCATCACCCGGGCGATCGCCGACAAGGCGAGGACCATCCGTATCCCCGTCCACATGGTGGAGAAGATCAACAAGCTCATTCGCGTGCAGCGGCAGTTGCTGCAGAATATGGGCCGGGAGCCCCTGCCCGAGGAGATAGCGGCCGAGATGGGCATGACCGACGCGGAGATCCGAGAGATCCTGCGCATCAGCCAGACGACGGTATCGCTCGAGACGCCCATCGGCGAAGAAGAGGACTCCGAGTTGGGCGACTTCATCGAAGACGAGGACGCCGTCCGGTCGTTCGACGCGGTCGCCTCCCAGCTTGACCGCGACGGCGTCAACTCCGCGCTTGCCATGCTGCCCTATCGGGAACGCAAGGTCATCGAGCTTCGTTTCGGGCTCAAGGGCGAACATCCGCGCACGCTGGAAGAGGTCGCCAAGCGCTTTGGCGTCACCCGGGAACGCATCCGGCAGATAGAAGCCAAGGCTCTAGCAAAGCTTCAAGCTATCGACAAGACTCGAAATCTGCGGAGCAAAGTGCAGTAGAGCAGGCCACGAACGTCCTCACCAGGTCCGGGTCGAACTGGCTCCCGCTCCCCTCCACCAGCCTGCTCACGGCCTCCTGGGCATCGAGGGCGCTGCTGTACGGACGGTCGGTCGTCATGGCCGAATAGGCGTCCGCCACGGCGAGGATCCTCGCGAGCAAGGGGATATCTCCTTCGCGCAAGCGGGCCGGGTAGCCCGTTCCGTCCCAGCGCTCGTGGTGGGATGTGACCGCGTCCTTCACGTCCGTGCTCTCGGGCAGATGCTGTGAGATCATCATGCCGCCTATGAGGGGATGCTGTCTCATGTAGTCCAGCTCATTGGCCGTCAGCGTCCCCGGTTTGCGCAGGATCCGGTCGGGCACCCCGATCTTGCCCACGTCGTGAAGCAGGGAAGCGACTCGTAGCGCCTCCTGCTGCTCCCCACTCAGGCCGAGCGCCTTGGCCATGAGCGCGGTGTGCTCGGCCACCTGAGCGGAGTGCCGCCGCGTGTAGTGGTCCTTGTTGTCCACCGCGCTTACGAGGGAGTCCAGGGTGCTAAAGGCCCGTGAGTCGACCGCCTCTCCACTGATCGGCTCGGGCCGGACCTTGACGGTGTCGCCGCCCCAGCGCTTGGCCTCGTAGAGGTTGGCGTCCGCCACGGCGATCAGCGCCGCGGCGTCCTGACCGTCCTCCGGATATGAGGACGCGCCGAAGCTCATACGCAGAGGGATGCGCGCGCCGTCGGGCGCGATGTACGGCAGCGCGGAAAGCGCCGCGCGCATATGGTCCGCGACGGTCTTGGCGTCAGCGCGATAGGCCTCCGGGAGGATGAGCATGAATTCGTCCCCGCCGAAGCGGGCTACGAAGTCGGAGTCGCGGCTTCTGTGGCAGAGGACTTCGGCTACGCGCTTGATGATCTCGTCTCCCAGCGGATGGCCATACGTGTCGTTGAAGAACTTGAAGTTGTCGATGTCCGCGATCAACACCGCGAACTTTCCCTCATAGCGCTGTGCGCGCCGGATCTCCATCTCGAGTTGCTCAAGCGCCCGCCGCCGGTTGAACAGTCCGCTGAGCGAATCCACCTCGCCGAGAGCCTTGATCTCCTCCACCAGCCGCGTGTTCTTGAGCGCCTGGGCCACCTGGCCGGCGAACAGCAGGATCGTGGACCGTCGCTCGGCCGTGAACTCGCCGGCGGTCCTCGACCCCGATATCGCCAGACCGAGCGGGGCATCGTCAGCGATGAGCGGGACAAGGGCTATCGACTCGAAGCCTTCCAGGTCGGGCAGCGGGCCGCGGAAAAGCCTAAGCTGCTCTTCTTGCGTCAGGGCGGTGAGGGAACCGATGAAGATGGCGTCGGAACCCTGGAACACGGCCCTCAGCAAGCGGTTCGCCTGTTGGGGAAGCCCCGAATCCGGGCGTTCGCATCCGAACAGCCGGGGGAGCTTCGCGTAGCCGGGTTTCTCGCGGAAGAATGCTCCCAATCCGGAGAGCTGTTGCTGATCCGGGCGCGACCGGAGCAGCCAGATCTCGTCCGCCTCGAAGGCGTCAAGGGCGGTGGCCTCTATCCGGGCCAGCGCGTCCCGTATCTCCAGACTGCTACCGAGCGAGGCGCTGACGTGCTGGAGTTGCTGGAGACGGCCGTGCGCCTTCTTCAGATCCTGGTGGCGGCCCTCCAACTCGCCGAGCGTCGAGACCAGGCTTCGGGCCTGCGATTCTTGCTGGGTGCGCGTCGTCTCGAGTTGCGAGAAGCCGGCATTGATCGTCTCCGCCAAGAGGTCCAACTCGTCGTGGCCGGCGACTGCGATGGGGGTCAATTTCCCCCGGCCGGGCCGCATGAGACGTACCTGGGCGGTAAGGGCGGCAAGCCGACGAAAGAGCGAGCGTTCGAGCAGCTGGTTCAGCACCAGGCCGAAGACCAGGACCAAAGCAAGGAGAGAGAGCGTGAAATTGCGCACGCTGGAGGCTCCTTGAGCGTAGATGGCCCGGGGCGTCTTCACCTGCATCACCAGCGCCGGCTTGCCCGTGAGATCTTTCAGGATTGCATACCCGGCAACCGTTTCCGCGCTCTGCGGGATCACGAAGGTCTGTGTGTTCGCCCGGGAGGAGGCAGCGGCCTCTCGCACTTCCGCGGGCAGCGCGGCTGCTGATACAGGGAGCACGGCAAGGTCGAGCCTGGTTCGGGCTTCGAGCTCCGTCACGCTCGCGGCGTCAAGCCACCGTCCCACCATGAAGGAGCCGCGGAGAAGGCCCTCAGGCTCGCCCATGATCGGGTGTATGTCTACCAGCATCGGGGCGCCGGAGAGCATGAGTATCCCAGAGGTATCGCGGTCGGCCGTAAGCTGCCGGGCGAGGGGACCTGCAGGGTTCAGGTAGCTGTCGAGACCGCCGGGCAGGGCCGTGGCATCTGGGTTCTCAGGGTCGAAGCCCCGGCCCCAAAGGATGGCTCCGTGTTCATCGAGGATCGCGGCCACGCTCGCGCCGAAGCCGGTGAAGAAGGATGGCGGGAAGCTGGAATCCATGTAACTTCGGATCTCTGTATTCCAGAAACTCCAGGGTTTCATCCCGCGCGGAGCTACTCCGTGCGGCCGCGCCCAATTCCGTCAGGTCCCAGGTCACGGCGGCCTTCGCCCGCTTGATCTGTTCCTGCATGTCGGCATTCTCGACGCTGGCGAAACCCCGCATGAAGACGGTCTGCGACACCATGAAGACGACCGCTACGGCGACCAGCAGCGTGAATCCCACGATCAGATAGATCTTCACGCGTAGCGACAATCAGCCCCTCCAGGTGCAAGCGAGCGCCATTGTTACTTCAATACTGGGTAGTATCGGTCTGCGAGCGGCGGCACTTGAACCTCTGCCTGGACCCGTGTCGCGCGGACTTGGCGGCGCCCACGGCCGACGATATCATCCTCACTCCTTGAACCCTGGATGGGGGACCAGTGACAGAGACCGTTCAGATCCCTATCAGCAACATGAGTTGCGCCGCCTGCGCGCTGCGCGTGGAGAAAGCCCTGGGCCAACTGCCCGGGGTGGAGCGGGCGGTGGTCAACTTCGCCACCGAGAAGGCGCAGGTCACCTTCGATCCCGGGAGTCTGTCGGTTGCGGCGCTCGTGGACACCGTCCGTTCCGCCGGGTACGACGTTCCGGCCGTCACCGCCACCTTCCCCGTGACCGGGATGAACTGCGCTGCCTGCTCTGCCCGGGTGGAGAAGACCGTCCAGAGCCTCTCAGGCGTCGTGCGGGCCGCCGTCAACCTTGCCACCGAGCGGCTCACCGTCACCTATCTGCCCGGGATCATCGCCCCGGCGGGGATCGCGAAGGCCGTCCAGGACGCGGGCTACCGGATGCTTGTGGCAGAGGACGGCGCCGCTCCGGCGGAGCCGGGCGCGGCCGCCGAAGAGGAGCGCCGCCGGCAGGTCTCGCTCATCCGCCTGAAGTTCATCGTCTCGCTGGCCGTCGGGGCCATCCTCATGCTCATGATGCTCATCCCCGAGTCGTGGCTGAGCATGCAGATCCAGTGGTACATCATGTTCGCGCTGGCCACTCCGGTGCAGTTCTGGGCGGGCGGCCAGTTCTACCGCGGGGCCTGGGCCGCGCTGCGTCATCGCACCACCGACATGAACACGCTCATCGCGGTCGGCACGTCGGTCGCCTATCTCTACTCGGCGGCCGTGACCTTCTTCCCAGGTGCCTTCGAACGCGCGGCGGGGGCCGGATTCGAAGCCGCGGTCTATTACGACTCCGCGGTCATCATCATCGGCCTGATCCTGCTAGGCCGCTGGCTCGAGGCGCGGGCGAAAGGCCAGACGTCGGCGGCCATGCGTCGTCTGGTCGGACTTCAGGCGAAGACGGCCCGGGTCGTGCGGCCCGCGCCGGCGGCGGGGACTGCGACTGAGGCGGCGGTTGCGATGCAGGCGGCTCCCGGGAGTGTAGCCGGCGCCGACGTGGGCGCGCGAGCCTGCTCCCTCGCCGACGTGCCGGGCGTGGAGGACCCGGCCGATCCCGCGGGAGACTCCGCTTGTTCGCTTGCCACTCGCCCGGTGGCGGTCTCCAACGGCGACACCATCGAGATCGACATCCCCGTCGACGAGGTCTTCGTGGGCGATGTCATCGTCGTACGCCCGGGCGAGAAGATCCCCGTCGACGGTGTTGTGCTCGAAGGGCGGTCCACGGTGGACGAATCCATGCTGACCGGCGAATCCATCCCCGTGGAGAAGGGCCCGGGCGACGACGTGATAGGAGCCACACTCAACCGCACCGGTTCCTTCCGCTTCCGCGCCACAAAGGTCGGCCGCGACACGGCTCTCGCCCAGATCGTCCGGCTGGTCGAAGAGGCCCAGGGTTCGAAAGCCCCCATACAGCGGCTGGCCGACTACATCGCCAGCATCTTCGTGCCGGTGGTCCTGGGTATCGCCGTGCTGACGTTCTTGATCTGGTACTTCTTCGGTCCGGAGCCCGCCTTCACCCTGGCTCTTCTCGCCTTTGTCTCGGTGGTCATCATCGCTTGTCCCTGCGCCATGGGCCTGGCGACCCCCACGGCTATCGTCGTGGGTACGGGTAAGGGCGCCGAGAACGGCATCCTCATCCGCTCCGGAGAGGCTCTCGAGCGGGCCTACAAGCTCGATGTCATCGTGCTCGACAAGACTGGGACGCTGACGCGCGGCAAGCCGGAGGTGACCGATATCGTCGTGGTGCAGGTCTCCCGGGGGAACGGCGCGACGATGGCGCTCACCGAGAACGAGCTGTTGCGCCTGGCTGCGTCCGCCGAACGGGGCTCGGAGCACCCGTTGGGGGAAGCGATCGTCGAGGAGGCGAAGAGCCGGCAACTCCAACTCGCCGAGGTCTCCCATTTCTCGGCGATGCCGGGGCGAGGCGTGGAGGCGGTGATCGAGGGAGCCGATATCCTGCTCGGCAATCACCGGCTCCTCGACGAGCGGGGCTACTCCCTGAACGGTCTCGAGGCGACGGCCGGCCGCCTGGCCGAAGAAGGCAAGACTCCCATGTTCGTCGTCGTGGGCGGCGCGGTCGCGGGGATCATCGGCGTGGCCGACGTGCTCAAACCCGATTCAGCCGACGCGGTCCGGGGGCTGCAGGCTCTCGGCCTCGAGGTCTACATGATCACCGGGGATAACCAGCGGACGGCCGAAGCGATCGCCCGCCAGGCGGGCATCAGCCACGTGCTGGCCGAGGTCCTTCCGGAGCGCAAGGCCCAGGCGGTCAAGGAACTGCAGGCCGCCGGCAAGGTCGTCGCTATGGTGGGGGACGGCATCAACGACGCCCCGGCGCTGGCCCAGGCCGACATCGGTATCGCGATCGGCACGGGCACCGATGTGGCCATGGAGACCTCCGATATCACCCTCATCCGGGGAGATCTGACTCCCATCGGCACATCTATCCGGCTGAGCCGGGCCACCATGAGGGTGATCAAGCAGAACCTTGGTTGGGCCTTCGGATACAACATCGCGCTGATCCCCATCGCCGCGGGTATCCTCTACCCGGCGTTCGGCATCCTGCTCGATCCCATGTTTGCGGCAGTCGCGATGGCGCTTTCGTCGGTCAGCGTGCTGACCAATTCGCTGCGATTGCGCCGCTTCAGCGTCGACTAGGCAGCCGCGGCGGGGTCGCGGTGCGCGGCGAAAGTCCTGGCGGCCCGGCGGGCCTGCTGGTATCATCATCACCCCTGACAGGGGCGATTAGCTCAGTGGGAGAGCACTGCATTCACACTGCAGGGGTCACTGGTTCAAATCCAGTATCGCCCACTAGATCGACGGCTTCCTACTTCCACCACAGCCCGGCAGAAGAGACGCCGGAGCGATTCCGTCGCGATGAGCGGGTCCCCCCCCCCGTCCCCTGCTACTCAGCTATCGCCTGTATCGACGACCGCACGGCGGCTTCCGGCATCGCTCCTACCGTCACCTGGGACACGGTGCCGTCGGACCGCACGTAGTAGATGGTGGGGAAGCCCTGCACGCCAAAGGCGTCTGCCAGCCGTTCGTCGGTCGCGTCCAGCGCCACCGGGAAGCTCAGGTCGTGGGATCGCATGAACTGCTCGGGGGTGGGACCTGGCAACTCGCCCGCGGCCGTCACTATGCTCACCAGCCGCACGCCGGGAAAGTCGCTCGTCACCTGAGCCAGCAGAGGAAGTTCCTCGCGGCACTCGGAGCACCAGGGAGCCCAGAGCACGAGGACGGTGGGAACCCCCTCGTAGGTACGCGAGGACACCGTTCCGCCAAACAGACCCGGCGCAGAGAAGTCGGGCACGGTACTTCCGGCCGGCAGGGGTACGCTCCGCGCAGGGCCGGAAACACTCACCTGATCGGGCGCGGCGGCCTGAGGCAGATCCAAGGCACCGGTCAGACCGGGAACGACAAGGGAAACAAGCACGATGAAGAAGACCAGGACAAGAGGCACGCCGACCTTCAGTTCCTTCTCCGACGCTCGCGCACGCGAGAGGAGCCGATCGAGCGCGAAGGGACCGGGGCCCCGCCAAACGAGGTAGAGCGCGGCCGCCAGGATCGGCAGCTCTCGCAAGAGATCGAGCCAGCTCACGCCTTCTCCGGTCCCATCCCCCCCAAAGCACCCACAACTGATGTCCAGGCCGCGGACCTTGGCCTGTACCTGCACGACAAGGAAAAGCAAGGCCAGCACGGCGACAGCTCCCGCGGCGAAGCGGGTGGACAGACCTAGAATAAGAAGTGTCCCCAGCGTGATCTCGAGCAGGGTGAGCCCCAAGGCCACCGGATGTACGAGAACGCTCGGAGCCAAGTCGTAGCCGTGCACCGCGAGCACTGCGTCCGACAGGTCGAGTGCCTTCTGAACACCGGCGTAGAGGAAGAGCCCGCCAAGAGCCAGCCGAAGGGCGAAGGGCAGGAACGGCCGGAGCCTCAACACCCAGAGCTTCAATCGGGCGTCATCGTTCAGCGGAACTCTATCCTGGCGCCCGGATGCTTATCCAGCAGAAGCGTGGCTATCGCCATCCTGTCACCATCATCTTCGATCGTTTCGATCTCGAGACCCGTCCCGTCGCCGTGACTCTGAGAAGAGTCGCTCCCGACCACATACCCCTCAACGCGCGCGTATTGCCAGCTTCCTATCCCACAGCAAGATGCCTCTATGCAGGCAGTCCCTGATACGTACAGCAGTCGCCTTCCGTTGTAGCGGACAAAGCCTTCTTCAAGAGGCACGTAGTACCCGGATGGAGCCGCGACCTCATCGCCGAAATCCTCAGGTACGTAATTCTGATTGTCATCGCTACCCCGCTTCCCCGCTTCCTTCAGTTGTCAGTGCAACATACTACAAGTGCCGCGGTCACCTTGATGGAGTGACGGGTGAGTACGCCCGTGCGAGGCTGCTTGCGTCCTGGCGATAAGCATCGGACAATGAGGTGCCCCAGACACCCGGACGAAAGCGTCAGAAACCGTGACCGATCTTGACGAACTCACCACAGCCCGCCAGCGGATCGCCGCGGCCTACGATCCACGCCTGCTCCAGGATGCCGGCCACCGGCTGGCCGACCTGCTCGCCTCCCATCTTGCCCGCGCGGAGGCTTCCGAGGGCGTGGTGCTGCCCTGGGTAGAGCCGGCCGAGGGCGTCCGGGAGGCGTCCGGCTTCCTGGACCATCCTGTCCCGGTTGATCTCTCCGAGCCAGAACTCGCCGAGCACTTCGCCCGCTTGGTGCAGGTGATGCTCGAGCGCGGCCTCAACCTGCACGACCCGCGCTACATCGGCCACCAGGTCCCGGCCCCGGTGCCGCTCGGCGGGTTGTTCGACGCGGTCGGGTCGGTCACCAACCAGGTCATGGCCATCTACGAGATGGGGCCGTGGGCGACCGCCGTCGAGCAGGCCATGGTCGCCGAATTGGGCCTGGCTATCGGCTGGCAGCCGGACAGCTTTGCCGGCGCCGTCACTCATGGGGGCTCGCTCGCCAACCTGACGGGGCTGCTCACCGCCCGCAACGTCGCCCTCGATGGGGTGTGGGAGCACGGGCTGGCCCGCGCCGCCGCCGGAGCCGGAGAGCCGGTCCTCCTGGCTCATGCCGACGCCCACTACAGCGTCGCCCGGGCAGCCGGGATCCTCGGGCTTGGTAGCCGCCAGGTGGTGCGGGTGGGGCTGGACGAGAGGGGCCGGATGGACCCCCGGCGGCTGGACGAGGAACTGACGCGCATCCGGGCGCGAAAACAGCCCATCGTCGGAGTGGTGGCCTGCGCGTGCGCGACGCCCACGGGAGCGTTCGACCCGCTGGACGACATCGCCGACGTATGCGGGCGCCACGGCGTCTGGCTGCATGTGGATGCGGCGCATGGGGGAGCGGCCGTGCTGAGCGATCGTCACCGCCACCTGGTGGCGGGTCTCGAGCGTGCGGACAGCGTGGTCTGGGACGCGCACAAGATGCTGTTCGTCCCCGGCCTCTGCGCGTTCGTGCTGTACCGTGACAAGGCCCATCGCTTCGAGGCGTTCCGGCAGGACGCACCGTATCTGTTCGACCCTGCCGCCCCGGGCCTCGCCGAATACGACAGCGGCATGAAGACGGTGGAGTGCACCAAGCGGGCGGCCGCGTTCGGGCTGTGGGGGGTCTGGTCGCTCTTTGGCCGGCAACTGTTCGCCGACATGGTCGACGTCACCTTCGCCCTCGGCCGCAGCTTCTACGAGAAGCTACAGGCGGCCGGCGACTTCGTCCCCCTGAACGACCCCGAGTGCAACATCGTGGTCTTCCGCCACGTTCCAGCCGCGCTACGCGATGCTTCGCCCGAGCGTCTTGGCGATTTCCAGCTCGAGCTGCGGCGTCGCATCATCGAATCTGGCGACTTCTACATCGTGCCCTTCAAACGGGACGGCATCGGCGCTCTTCGCGTCACGATCATCAACCCGCTGACCACGCCCGCTCATCTCGACGGGCTGATGGACGCGCTGCGGCGGCACGGGCGCGAGCTGCTCGAGAGTTGACTCAGCCGTAGCGTCACACCTGCCTGCGCGTGCAGCGGCCTCGCTCCGAGCCCGAGGGTGGCACCAGGCAAAAGAAAGGGGAGCCGGTCGGCTCCCCTTTCGCTACCGATGTCCTACCGGTCCTACTCCACGTGCTTGCCGCGGTCCACGTAGTGAGTGTGCAGCAGTTTGTGGCTCTTGTGGCCGCACGGCCCGTCGGTGAGGAATTCCTCGTACACCCGCGCGACCGCCGGGTTCTCGTACGACTTGCGAACGGTGAGAGCGCGGTCTTCGGCGTAGATGGCCTTGGCGCGCGCGGCCCGGATGTCCTTGTTGGTCGGGATGGGCTGGCCGCCGCCGCCGAGGCAACCGCCCGGGCAGGCCATGAACTCGATGAAGTGGCACTGGCTGAACTTGCCGCCGTGCTTGATGTCCTCCATGACCTTCTTGGCGTTGGCGGTGCCGTGGGCTACCGCTACCTTCACAGTCGCCCCCTTGAGCCAATCCCAGTTCGGAACGAGGTGCTTGAGCAGATCCGGTACCGGCCCGACCTCGTCGATGGTCAGCTCGGCGTACCGGACCCCCTCGAAGCCGCGCACCGGCATGATGTCGCCGTGCTCGTAGATGGTCTCCAGCTTGCGGCCGGTCACCAACTCCAGGACGGTCCGCAGCGCGGACTCCATGACGCCGCCGGTGGCTCCGAAGATCAGGCCGGAGCCGGTGGCGCCGCCGAAGGGATCGTCGAAGTCGGACTTGGGCATGGTGGGAACGTCGAGGCCGGCCTGGTGGAACATCTTGCCGAGCTCACGCGTGGTGAGCCCGAAGTCGACGTCCTTGTAGCCGCTGTCGGTCATCTCCGGCCGGTTGCACTCGAACTTCTTGGCCGAGCAGGGCATGAAGGCTACGCTGACGATGTTCGCGGGGTCGAGGCCCAGCTTCTCGGCGTAGAAGGTCTTGATGAGAGCGCCGAACATCTGCTGCGGGCTCTTGGCGCTGGAAAGGTTGGGGATGAACTCGGGGTAGAAGTGCTCGCAGTACTTGACCCATCCCGGCGAGCAACTGGTGAACTGCGGAAGCGCGACGCTCGTGTCGCCCTCCACCAGCGCCTTGTACAGGCGGATGATGCAGCTCGGTACCTTCCTCGATGATGGTGAGGTCGGCGGTGAAGTTGGTGTCGAACACGTGGTCGAAGCCCATGCGCCGGAGCGCCGTGTTCATCTGGTAGGTGACCGGGGTGCCGGGCTCCAGCCCGAAGCATCTCGCCCATGGCCGCCCGCGGCGAGGGCGCGGTCTGGATGACCACGTGCTTGGTGGGATCGTCCAGCGCCTTCCACACCTGGTCGAGGGCCGGGTTGCGCGTAGAGGGCCGCGGTGGGGCAGCGGTTGATGCACTGGCCGCAATTGATGCAGACGGCGTCGGCCAGCGGCTTGTGCATGAAGGTGGAGACCTCCACCTTGTTCGAGCGGTTCGATGGCCTCCAGCACGCCCACTTCCTGCATGTCGATGCAGGTGCGCACGCAGCGGCGGCAGCGGATGCACTTGTTCATGTCGCGGACGATCGAGTAGCTGGAGTCGTCGATGCGCCACCGGCACCTCCACGTGGCCGAAGCGGAAGCTGTCGACCCCGTACTCCTCGGCCAGCTGCTGCAGCTCGCAGATGCCGTTGCGGATGCACGAGTAGCAGTCGCCGCAGTGCTCGCTCAGCAGCAGGTCGAGGACGTGCCGGCGGGCGATGCGCACGGCTTTGGAGTAGGTCTTGATCTTGATGGGCGCGGTGACGGGATAGGCGCAGGCCGCCTGCAGGTTCCGCTGACCCTCCACCTCGACCACGCAGATGCGGCAGAGGCCCGCCACGTCCAGGTCGGGGTGATAGCAGAGGGTGGGGATGCGCACCCCGATAGCCTTGGCGGCTTCGAGGATGGTGGTGCCCAGAGGCACCTTGGTCTCCATGCCGTCGATGGTGACCGAGACGGTCGCGCCGATGGCGTCGGCCGCGGTGGGCCTCAGGCTGCAGGTCGGGCTGGAAGAGCTGGCTGAGCGGCGCCCGCCGGCGTGGGAGACAGGTATTATCGGCCATGGATCTCGTCTCCAAAGTGCTCGAGGATGGAAAGCAGCGCCACCGAACTGGTCTGACCCAGGCCGCACTTGGAGGCCACCTGCATGGTGTTGGCGAGCCCTTTGAGCTCGTCCAGATAGTCGTCGGAGCAGCTTCCCTCTTTGAGCATCTCCACGCCCTCGAGCAACTTGGCGTTGCCCAGCGCGGCATGGCGTGCACTGCCCGCATGATTCGTCCACGAAGAAGTCCATCAGGTTGTGGGCCAGGTCCAGCATGTCGCGGCCGGGGCCGATGACGATGACCGAGCCGCCGGTGGGGATGTCCTCGAAGGCCAGCCGGCGCTCGAAGTCCTTCTTCGGCACGCACCGGCCCGACGCGCCGCCGATCTGCACGGCCTTGGCGTCGCCGCCGCCCACTTCCTTGAGCAACTCGGCGATCGTGATGCCGAAGGGGAACTCGTACACGCCGGGCTTCTCGCAGTCGCCGGACACGCTGAACAGCTTGTGCCCGGTCGAGTTGTCGGTGCCGATGCTCTTGAACCAGTCGACCCCCTTGCTCGAGGATGCAGGGCACCCAGGCCAGGGTCTCGACGTTGTTGATGACCGACGGCCGGTTGAGGAAGCCCGAGACCACCGGGAACGGGGGACGGTTGCGCGGCTCGCCGCGGAAGCCCTCGAGCGACTCGATGAGCGCCGTCTCTTCGCCGCAGACGTAGGCGCCGGCGCCCATGGCCACCATGATGTTGAAGTTGAAGCCCTTGATCTCCGCCGATGTCCTGCCCGAGCAGGCCCGCTGCCTTGCGCTCCTTGACCACGTCTTCGAGGTGCGGGCGCAGGTAGCCGTACTCGGCTCGCAGATAGATGAGGCCCAGAGAGGCGCCGATGGCCCGGGCGCCGATGGTCATGCCCTCCATGACCAATTCGGGGTACTCGCTCAGGATCAGCCGGTCCTTGAAGGTGCCCGGCTCGCCCTCGTCGGCGTTGCACATGATGTACTTGGGCGTCCGCTTCTCGGCCGCGGCGAAGTTCCACTTGATGCCGGTGGGGAAGCCGGCCCCGCCGCGCCCTTTGAGCTTGGAGTCGCGGACCATGTCGATGATGTCGACGCGGGGCATCGCGAGCGCTTTGCTCAGGCCGTCGCCCAACGTGATGGTGGAGAAGGTGAGCTGGTTGCCCTGGGTCTTGATGGTGGTGTCGACGCTCATACCCCACACTCCACTGCCGCATCGCCGAGAATCGGCACAGCGGCGGCCGGCTCGGGCGCGCTCGCCTCAGGCCTGCTCTTGTAGTCCTGGACGATGGTCGTGGACCCTGTTGGGCGTGAGTTTGGTGTAGATGTCGTCGTTCACCAGCATGGCCGGGCCCTGGTCGCACATGCCCATGCAGTTGGCCCACTCCAGAGTGAAGGCGCCGTCGGCCGAGGTCTCGCCGAAGTCGATGCCCAGGTCGCGGGCCAGCTGCCGGGCGATCTCTTCCTTGCCGGCCAGCTCGCACGAGTAGGTGCGGCACAGCCGGAATATGAAGCGCCCCTCGGCCTTCGGGTTCAGGAACGCGTAGAAGGTGGCGACCGCGTTGACCTCCACCGGGTGGCATGCCGAGCACGTCGGCGATGATCTGCATCGCCTCGCTGTCGATGCCCCGGTACTTCTCCTTGACGTTGCGGAGCACGGGGATCAAGGAGGCGCGGCTGTAGTTGGTCAGCGCCGCGACCTCTATGACCTCTTCGCGGAGCTGTTCGTAGTCGATCACCCGCATCACGCCCCTTCTCGCCGGCGAGCAGGCCGTCGACCTTGGCCGACGAGAACGGCCGGGTCCACCGGCTTCTCCACGAACTCGTCGACCGGGACCATCTCTTCGTCTTTGCCGATGCTGAGGCCCATGGCCCGGTTGACGCTGGTGAGCATGAGGATGGGGATGCGTGAGGCCTCTAGCGCCGCACCTTGCGGGCGAAGACGCAGACCGTCGTCGGCCTCTTCCATCATCACGTCGAGGATCAGCAGGTCGGGTGTCTCCTCGTCAAGGGCCTTCAGACCGGTCTCGATGTTCGAGGCGCTGGTGACCGTATGCCCCTCGCGTTCCAGCACGTAACGACCGGCAATCACCATGTCCGGATCGTCGTCCACGATCAGTATCTTGGCCACAGCTCTCCCTCACTAGATAGACGACTGATGGAAGATCCGGCCCCCCCGGACCCTCAGCGGGCCTCCGCCGAGTGCTGCGAATTATATCCCAGTCCGCGCCGGTGCGGTCAGTCGGCCGATGGCTGGGGAGGCGCCGCCGGATCGGCATCGTGGAGGGTGACCGTGAAGATACTGCCCGCGCCCTTCTCGCTCTTGACCGAGGCGTCGCCGCCGTAGAGTTGGGCGAGCTTGCGCACCGTCGACAATCCCAGACCGCTGCCCAGGATCTTGTACGTCTCCTCGTTCTTGATGCGCATGAACTCCGTGAACAGCTTGGCGGTCTCCTCGGGGGTCATGCCGATGCCGGTATCGGCCACCTGGATCTTGACGAGGCCGTCTTTCCGCTCCAGCGCGACCGTGACGCTGCCGCCGTCCTTGTTGTACTTGATGGCGTTCGAGACCAGGTTGTTGAGGATGATCTCCAGCTCGCCCAGATCGGCGACCATCTCCACGGCCTCGGGCGCCCGCAACGTGACGCCGATGCCGCGCGCCGCCGCTTCCGGCGTGAACAGGTCGATGGCTGCCTTCGCGGCCGCGCGCACGTCCACCCGTCCCAACTCCCGCTGCTTCTGCCCCGACTCGATACGGGTGAGGTCGAGCAGATCGAAGATCAGCTTTCTCATGCCGTCAAGCCGCACCAGGCTCCGCTCGATCATCGGCAGCCGCTCCGGCGGCTCGTCGGTCTGCAGGATCTTGAGGTAGCCCTCGATAGCGTTGATGGGTGCCTTCAGCTCGTGCGAAAGGACGGAGATGAAGTTGAACCTCACCTGCCGCTTCTCCTCGGCCAGCCTGCGCGCCTCCCGGCTGATGATCAGCTGGTCGGTGGCTTTGCGGACCGCGTAGCGGAGCTCTTCAGGCGAGAACGGCTTGGGGAGGAAGTCGTAGGCGCCAAGCTTGGTGGCCTGCACCGCCGTCTCGAAGGTGGCGTAGGCCGTGATCATGATGGCCAGGATGCCCCGTCCCTGCTCCCGCAGGTTCTCGAGGATGTCCAGGCCGCTCATCCCGGGCAGCTTCAGGTCGACGAGCAGCAGGTCGAAACCCGTTCCCTTGCCGATCTCCTCGAAGAACTGCTCGCCGCTGCCGAAGTGGGTGCAGACGTACGCAACGTCGACGCCTACGTCGTCCACGTGCACCTGGTACTTATTGAGGATGCGGGCCACGGCGAGGCAGAGCGGCTCCTCGTCGTCGACCATGGCGACCTTCAGCAGCTGCTTATCGCTCATGCAGGCGCCCCTGCCATGTGGCGGCCAGCGTCACGCGGAGGCGCCGATCATACCCGCGGTGGCCGGCATTGCCAGCGTACCCGCTTCGCGCCGCGGCAGTTCGACGGTGAAGGTGGTCCCGGTCGGACCGGCCGCGGGGTCGGCGTTCGACTCGACGTAGATCTGGCCGCGGTGCATCTTGACGATGCCGTGGGTGACGGCCAGGCCGAGGCCGGTACCCATCCCCACCTGCTTCGTCGTGAAGAAGGGGTCGAACAGGCGGGCCATGTACTCCTTGGGGACTCCGGTGCCCGTGTCGGACACGCGGATAGTCACGGTGTCGGGATCGTCGGTGAGCCCGATCGTCATGCTGCCTCCGTCGGGCATCGCCTGCTGCGCGTTGGTCAGCAGATTCGTGAGCACCTGCACGATCTGATCGGCGTCGATCTCGGCCATCGGATCGGAGAGGCGGTCCTGCACCGTCACCGTGACGTTGTCGGCAGTGGGAGCCGTGCGGATGACCTTGTCGACGAGCTCCGAGACGTCAGTGGGCTGCCGCACCACCCGGCTCTGGCGGGCGAAGTTGAGCAGCCCCGAGATGATCCGCTTGCAGCGGTTGGCCTGATCGACGATCGTCTCGAGGTCGGTCTTGATCTCGGTGTCGTCCTCACACTCCTCGAGCAGCAGATTGGCGTGCAGGAGCAGCGTGCCGAGCGGGTTGTTCACCTCGTGCGCGATGCCGGCGGCCAGCTGGCCCATGCTCGCGAGCTTGCCCGAGCGCTCGAGGGCCTCCTTCGTCTCCTCGAGCGACTTGTGGGATACCTCCAGCTCCTCGTAGGCGGCCTGCAACTGCTCGATGGTGTGGGGAAGGCACATGTCGGAGTCGGCCAGCCCGGCGTAGACAGCATGAGCGTGATCCACGCAGGTGTCGTAGCCGCAGGCGCCGCAGTTCAGCAGGTCCTCGGCCCGGAACTTGCCCATCCGGTGCAGGATATCGTCCAGCTCTTCCGGCGTGGCGCTGTCGCCCAGTGTCTGGGTGTCGGCCTGATATTCGCGGGTGAGATCGAGGGCCGCGTACCGTTCGACGGCGCTCGCCACATCGGCCTCCTCCTCCTCGGTGAGGCCGGCCAGCCGGTTGCGGGCGTAGGCGCTCACGCGGCTGCGCTTCTGGAGCATCGTCTCTTCGCTGGTCATCCCCGGTCCCGCAAAACACCCGGCGCAGGATAGGACGTCGAGAAGCCGGGTGTCGGCACGGGCGAGGTCGAACTCGGTGATGGCTTCGATGAACTCGCCCCGCCCCTCGGCGACGACCAGCTCTCCCGTCAGCAGGTCCTCGGTCAGGCCCGCGGTCTGCAGGAGCCCTCCGGCGATGGGAAACACTGCTCCCAGCCCGCCATAGGGGGGATCAAAGCGGTCTTCTCCATCGAAGTCCTCCGGTTTGATGCCCCGCCTTCTGAACATGTCCCTCAGTTCGGCGAAGGTGAGGACGGCGTCCACCTCGACGTGCGTGGTGTCGATCGACGCCCGCTTCTTGGCGACGCAGGGGCCCATGAAGACGACTTTGATGTCGGGGCCCAGATCGTGGCGGAGCACCCGGGCCATGGCCACCATCGGCGACACGACGGGGGCGAGAAAGGGCATGAGGCGGGGGTGGTACTTGCGCACGTACGAGACGGACGCCGGGCACGGAGTGGTGATGTACCGCCCGTCCGGGTTCTCCTCGAGGAGTCTGCGGTATGCATGAGCGACCAGATCGGCGCCGAGTGAGATCTCATGGACCGAGTCGAAGCCGAGCGCTCTGATCATAGCCACGAGGGTGCCCGCGGAGATGTCGGTGAATTCGGCGGGAAAGCTCGGCGCGACTGTCGCTACCACCCGTTCCCCCGACTCCAGCAGACCGAAGGCGCGCGCCGTGTCGTCGCGGACCTGCTTCGCGTTCTGGCTGCAGACCCGCAGGCAGTTGCCGCAGCCGATGCAGCGCGGCTGGATGACTCTCGCCTGTCCGTCGACCACCTGGATGGCCTTGGCCGGGCATTCGCGGACGCAGGCGTAGCACATGCGGCACTTCTCGCCGATGATGGTGATGAGGGGGTTGTCCCAGGTGGGCATCAGCCGGCCTCCGCGCCGCCCGCCGGGGCCGGGCCGGCTTCGCCCGCCGGCGCCCGGCCGCCCCGGGCCGCCAGCAACTCCTCGATCTTGGCGAGCAGCGTGGCCGGCACCAGCGGTTTGTCGAAATACGCGTCAACGTGCATCTGCGCGGTCTCCTCGGCGGAACGCGGCCTGAAATCGAGGCCCATGGCGCTGGAGACCGAGGTGGAGAGGATCACGGGGACGTCCGCGTATCGCGGGTCCTCTTTGACACTGCGCGCGAAGGAGAAGCCGGAGTCCAATGAGGTCATCATCAGGTCGCTGATGACCAGGTCCGGCTTCTCGTTCGCCATCTTCGTCAGGGCCTGCTGCGGCTCGGCAGCCGTGACCACGCGGTAGCCCGCCCGCTCGAGGATCATGCGGTTGATCTCGAGGAAGTCGTAATCGTCGTCGACGATGAGTATGAGTGGCTGTTCGACCGTGGTCACGGCTCCTTCACCAGGTCATAGTCCCTGACTACCGTTTGTCAACTATACCCTGTCCTTCTCGGTGTACTCGGTATGGAGCAACTCGTGGGACAGATGCCCCAGCGGCTCACCCAGGTACTCGTCGTAGAGGGCCAGGATCTCGGGGTTCTCGTGCGATTTCCGCAGGTCGCGACCTTCGTCCTCGGCGTAGATGGCGCGGATGCGGGCCTGCCGTACCGCGTCGGAGGTCAGCCGGGGCTGGCCGCCGCCGCCGATGCAACCGCCCGGGCAGGTCATCACTTCCACGAAGTGATAAGAAGCCTCTCCGCTGCGGATCCGATCGATCACTTTCTGGGCGTTCGCCAGGCCGTGGGCGACCGCGACGTTAAGGGTCGCCCCCTTGAGGAACGACCACTCGGGTACGGTCTCGTCGATGGTCACCGATGCTTCCTTGATGCCTTCCAGACCCGCGATCGGGGTCACGTGCAGGTTATCGAAGGGGAACGATGTGCCGGTGACGATCTCGTACGCGGTCCGCAGCGCCGCCTCCATCACTCCGCCGGTAGCGGCGAAGATGTCGGCCGCGCCGGTGGAGATGCCGAGGGGCTTATCCATCTTCTGCTCGGGCAGGCTTCTGAAGTCGATGCCGGCCTGCTTGATCATCCGGGCGAGCTCGCGGGTGGTGAGCACCATGTCCACATCCGGCCGGCCGTCGCGTCCCATCTCCGGACGGGCGCATTCGAACTTCTTCGCCGTGCAGGGCATGACCGAGACGACCACTACGTTCTTGGGATCCATCCCCAGCTTTTTCGGGTAGTAGGTCTTGGCCAGGGCGCCGAACATCTGCTGCGGAGACTTGCAGGTGGACAGGTTGGCGAGCATGTCGGGGTTGTAGTGCTCCATGTAGTTGATCCAGCCCGGCGAGCAACTGGTGAACATCGGTAGCGCCACTTCCTTGCCTTCCACCAGGGCCTGCTTGAGCCTGGTGAGCAGTTCGGTCCCCTCTTCGATGATGGTCAGGTCGGCGGTGAAGTTGGTATCGAACACCGCGTCGAAGCCAAGACGGCGGAGAGCGGAGACCATCTTGCCGGTGACCAGAGTCCCCGGCTCGTAGTCGAACTCCTCTCCCAGGGCGGCGCGGATGGCGGGGGCCGTCTGGACGATCACGTGCTTCTTGGGATCGTCGAGCGCGGCCCACACCTGCTCCACCACGCTGTTCTCGGTGATGGCGCCCACGGGGCAGACCGCCGCGCACTGGCCGCACTGGACGCAGACCACATCGGCGAGGTCCATGGCGAACGCCGGCCCGATGACCGTGGAGAAACCGCGGCCCTGCGGGAACAGGGCGCCCACTCCCTGGGTCTGGTTGCAGACGGTGACACAACGCCGGCATGACACGCATTTGCCGGTGTCTCTCACCAGGGCGGGGGTGGACCGGTCGATCACCTGGCGGGTCTTCTCGCCCTCGTAGGTGATCCTATCGATGTTCAGCTGCTCGGCCAGGGCTTGGAGCTCGCAGTCGGAACTCCGCAGGCAGGTCTGGCAGTCGCCCGCGTGCTCGGAGAGGAGCAACTCGAGGACCGCCCGGCGCCCGCGGCGGGCCCGGTTGGAGCTCGTCTTGACGACCATGCCGTCGGTGGCGGGCTGCGCGCAGGAAGCGATGAGCGTCTTTGCGCCCTCCACTTCTACCAGGCACAGGCGGCAGGCGCCGATAGCCTGGACGCCCTCGAGGTAGCAGAGCGTGGGTATGCTGGCGCCGGCCTGCCGGCAGGCGTCCAGCAAGGAGGTGCCTTCGGGCACCTCGACCTTGATGTCGTCAACGGTCAGGACTGGCATTACTTCACCTCTTCTTGGATAGCGTCGGCCGCCATCGGGATCTTGCCGTAGTCGCAGCGCAGGCAGCGCCTGGCTTCGGCGCAGGCCGTGTCGAGGTTCCAGGACAGCTCGACCTCGTCGAACGTGCAGGAGCGCGCCTCTGGATCGAGGCAGACCACCGAAGCCCGCGCGGTAGTGGCGGGATCGGCGTCGGGGTCGAAGAAGACGTCGACCGCGATATCCCTGCGCCAGAAGGCGTGGTTGGCGCCGGTGAGGTGCTGGTCGATGGCCACCGCGGCCCGTTCTCCAGCACCCACAGCTTCGACCACCGAGGCCGGGCCGGTGACGGCGTCGCCGCCGGCGAAGAGCCAGTCGACGCTCGTGGCGCCGGTGTTGTGTTCGGTCTTGACCCAGCCCCGGTTCAGTTCCACCGGCAGGTCGCCGACGAGGCCCTTCGCGTCGAGCGACTGCCCGATGGCCGCGATCACCTGGTCGCACTCCACAGTGAAGTCGGGGTTGCGCCCTGCCACAGGCGCCCTCCGGCCGCTCTTGTCGTAATCGCCGAGGGCCATCTTCTGGCACAGCACGCCGGTCACCTTGCCGTCCGCGTCGCGGATGATCTCCTTGGGTGCCGTCAGAGGCAGCACCGTGATTCCTTCCTCGTCGGCGGCGAGGATCTCTTCGGCCCAGGCGGGCATCTGCTCGCGCTGGCGGCGGTAAAGGATGTTGACGTGGTGGGCGCCGAGCCGGAGGGCTGTCCGTGCCGCGTCCAAGGCGGAGTTACCGCCGCCCACGACGGCCACCTCTTTGCCGACCTCGGCCGAACCGAGGACGTTGTACTCGCGGAGGAAGGTCAGACCTTCGCTCACTCCGGGGCCGTCCTCGCCGGGGATGCCCAGGCCGATGCCGGCCGGCGCGCCCACGCCGAGGAAGACGGCGTCATACCCTTCGTCCTTGAGCCCGGAGAGGGTGAAGTCCTTGCCGAGAGCCGTGCCCGTCTTGATCGTGGCACCCATGGCTTCGATCATGCTGATCTCGCGGCCCAGTTCTTCGCGGGGCAGCCGGTAGGCAGGGATGGCCTGAACCAGCATGCCGCCCGAGCTGGACTCCTTCTCGAAGATGGTGGGCTTGTAGCCCAGGCGGGCAAGGAAGTACGCGCAGGAGAGTCCGGCCGGCCCGCTGCCGATGACGGCGATCTTGCGCGCCGCGTTCTCGGCATTCGCGCGGACCTCAGGAAGTTGGACCTCGGTCTCCTGCTCGGTCATGAAGCGCTTGAGGCTGCGGATGGCCACCGGCTCGTCCAAGCCGCCGCGCATGCACTTGCTCTCGCAGGGGTGGAAGCACACGCGGCCGCAGATGCTGGCCAGCGGGTTGCGTTCCCGGTGGAGCACGAGGGCTTCGTCGAAGCGCTTCTCGCCGATGAGGCTGACGAACCCGGGCACGTTGACGCTGGCCGGGCAGGCGTTGGTGCACTTGGCCGCGAACATGGTCGAGCAGACGCCGGCTTCGCAGTAGTGGTCCTTGATATGGGCCTCGTACTCGTGCCGGAAGTGGCGGATGGTCGAGAGGACCGGGTTGGCGGCCGTCTGGCCGAGGCCGCAGAGCGCGGTGTCCTTGATGATGTTGCCCAGATCCTCGAGAGCCTCGATGTCGCCCTCTTTGCCTTCACCGTTGCAGATCCGGGTGACGATCTCGAGCATCCGCTTGGTACCGACCCGGCAGGGCGGGCACTTGCCGCAGCTCTCGTCCTGGATGAAGTCCAGGAAGTAGCGGGCCACGTCGACCATGCACGAGTCGTCGTCCATGACGATGCAGCCCCCGGAGCCCATGATGGCGCCCAGTTCCTGCAGGGTCTCGTAGTCGACCGGGACGTTGAGGTGGCCTTTGGGGATGCAGCCGCCGGACGGTCCGCCGAGCTGCACGGCCTTGAGCTCCTTGCCCCCGGGGATGCCGCCGCCGATCTCGTACACGATCTCGCCGAGCTGGACGCCGATGGGCACTTCCACCAGGCCGGCGTGCTGGATGGCCCCGCCGAGCGCGAAGACCTTGGTGCCCTTGCTCTTCTCGGTGCCGGTGCTTGCGTACCACTCGGCGCCCTTGAGGATGATGGGGGCGATGTTGGCGAACGTCTCCACGTTGTTGAGCACGCTCGGCTTGTCCCACAGGCCTTTGACGGCCGGGAACGGGGGACGGGGCCGCGGCTCGCCGCGGCCGCCCTCGATGGAGCGCATGAGGGCGGTCTCTTCGCCGCAGACGAAGGCGCCGGATCCCATCCGGATCTCGAGGTCGAACTCGAACCCGGTACCCATGATGTCCTTACCCAGCAGGCCCATCTCCCGGGCCTGGTCGATGGCGTACTGGAGCCGCTCCACCGCCAGCGGGTACTCGGCCCGCAGATAGACGAATCCTTCCTTGGCTCCGATCGCGTAAGCCCCGATGGCCATGCCCTCGATGAGGCTGTGCGGGTCGCCTTCCAGCACCGACCTGTCCATGAACGCCCCGGGGTCGCCCTCGTCGGCGTTGCAGAGGATGTACTTGACGTCCGATTCGGTCTGCCGGGCGAACTTCCACTTGAGCCCGGTGGGGAAGCCGGCGCCGCCGCGGCCGCGGAGGCCGCTGCGCAGGACTTCGCTCACTACCTGGTCCGGCTCCATCTCGGTGAGGACCTTGGCCAGTGCCTGGTAGCCCTCGCGGGCGATGTACTCCTCGATCTTGAGCGGGTCGATGATCCCCGAGTTGCGCAGGACTATCTTGACCTGCCGGTTGAAGAACTCCACGTCCTCCATCTCGGCGACGGAGCGGTCGGTGCCGGGGGCGTGGCTCACCAGGCGGTTGACTATCCGGCCCTTGAGCAGGTGCTCCTCCACGATCTCGTGGACGTCCTCGAGGTGGACGTTCTGGTAGAAGACGCCGTCGGGGTAGACGAGGACGACCGGGCCCACCGCGCACGGTCCCAGGCAGCCGGTCTCGATCACCCGGGTCTGCGGGGCGATGCCCATGTCTTCCAGTTCTTTGGTGAAGGCGGCGCTTACCTCGAGCGCACCCGAGGCGATACACCCGCCTCCGGTGCATACGAGCACGTGATTGCTTATCTGATCCATATCTGTTCCTTCGTTAGTCCGTGAGCGGCGGCCTACGCCGACTTGACGAGGTACTCGGTGACCGGTTTGCCCTCCACCAGGTGGGAGTGCACGATCTGGTGGACTTTGCCGCGGCTCTCCAGATGTCCGTAGTGATACACGGACCCGTCCGCGAACTGCACGGTCGCCATGGGCTCCATCTCGCACAGACCGGCGCAGCCGGACTGGTGGATGGTCACGTTGTCGAGCTTCGCGTCGCCGATCTCGGCGAGGAAGGAGACGACCACGTCCCGGGCTCCGGCGGCGATGCCGCAGGTGCCCATGTGGACCGTGACCTTGATCTCCTTGGCGCCCGAGCGGAGGTCGACGTCCTCTTTGGCCTTGTTGGCCATCGCCAACAGGTCCGCCGGGCTGTTGATCTTGTCAGCCATCAGGCGCTCCTTTCCTCGGCCCCGACGGCTACTGCCTCCGGAGCGTATTGAGCCAGCACCTCACGAATCCGGGCAGGCTTCACCCGGTGGTGTACCACGTCGTTGATCGTAAGCACCGGCGCCAACCCGCAGGCGCCGAAGCACCGGGCCACCTCGAGGGAGAACTCCCGGTCCTCGGTCGTCTCGCCGACGTCGATGCCCAGCTCCTTCTTGAGGGCCAGCAGCACCTGCATCCCGCCGCGCACATAGCAGGCGGTCCCCAGGCACACGCGGACGAGATTGCGCCCCCGCGGGACCGTCGAGAAGAACGAGTAGAAACCGACGACCCCAGCCACCTCGCTATAGGGCTTCTTCATGCCCCTGGCGATGCGCTTGAGCGCCACCTCGGGCAGATAGCCGAAGATGCCCTGAGCCAACTGCAACACCGGGATGAGGGCCCCCGGCTTGTTCTTGTACATCTCTATCACTTCGTCCAGGCGGGCGAGAAGCTCCTCTTCGGAGGCCTCCTCACAACCCGAGCAGCCCGCTTTCCCAACGTCATCGGTCATGCCCATAACTTCCTTTCTTCCTGTCGCTGATCGCCGTCTCTGTTTGCCTTGCTGGGCGCTTTGGGCTGCGCCCAGGCCGTTTCTCCAGTCAGGTCACGAGCTCCTCCGTGAGTCGTTGGAGCCGCGTCGCGGCCTCCAGGGGAGGAGCGTGGACGAGAGGAGGAGCGATTTCGTCCCCCTCCAGACTCACGGTGAAGGTGACCCCCGGGTTGGTGGCGGCCGTCACGATGATGCTTGTGGCGACATCTCCCAGGGGGGGCCGGTCCACGTGGCTCAGTTGCATGAACGCCTCCACTCTGACCCCACCCAAGCTGGGCGAGGGCCCGATCCGGAGGTCGCCCCCGGCCGCCTGCGCGTCGGCCTTGAGCAGGCTCAGGCCCAGGCCGGTCTTTTTGCCGGGCTTGGTGGTATAGAAGGGGTCGAGGGTCTGCTCGGGCGTGGCCGTCAGGCCGCGGCCGTCGTCGTCCACGGCCAGGCGCAACTCGTCGGCTGCATGGTCGACCATCAGCTCGATGTCCACGCGGGTCGCTCCGGCGCGCGTGGAGTTCTCGAGCACTTCGAGCAGATATAGAGAGAGGTCATGCATCGGGTGCGCCTCCGTCGGGCGCGCCGGCTTCGGCTTCGCGCCCCATCCGGGCCACGCTCCTGCCCTCGGCGCCTGCCAGAGCGAGCGCCAGTTCGGCGAAGGTGGGCTCCGCGAGACGAAGTTCGGTGCAACTCGCTCCGATCTCCTCCAGATAGTGGCTGTCGGACGAGCCCACCAGGGGCAGGCCCAGCGCCGCGAAGTCGGTGAGCCGCGGCGAATCCGCGGGTAGCCACCTGGATACCTCGAGCCCGTCGAAGCCCGCGTCGTTCGGGATGAAGCCCAACTGCGAGAAGACGCTGAACGACTTCCGATCTATATGAGCCGCCACGGCGAGCCCGCCTTCGCGGTGGATGAGCTCGACCGCCTCGGTGAGGTCGAGAGGGGTGGCCAGCGCCAGCGCGGCTGTCTCCGACCCCACCGCGCACCCGTCTGCCGCGAGCAGCGGCTGCTCGCCGAAGAACGAGTAGTAGCCGGCATCGGCCTGGGGGAGGAGGGCGCGGACCTGAGCCGCCGCGCGCCCGGCTGCGGCGGCGTCGGGGAAGAGGCCCACCACGTGGACCTCTTCGGCGCTCGTCAACTCCATGCCGGCGATGACGGCGAGGCCGCCTCCGGCTGCCTCGCCCGCCTGTTGCACGGCCATCACGTTACCCGCCGTGTTGTGGTCGCAGACGGCGATCATGTCAAGCCCCCTCGCGGAGGCGGCGGCCACGATGGCGGCGGGAGTCATCTCGTCCGAGCCGCAGGGCGACAGCGCCGTGTGGATGTGCAGGTCCGCACGGAACCGTCGAAGCCCCGCGGTGGGGCCGCCTGCCGCCCCACCGGTCGCCGGGCCGGCGCTCGCAGCGCGGCCCTCGGACATCGATGTGCTCTCGTCGTTCAACCATGGTTTCCTTCCGTCAAGCCTTCACGCCGGGCTCCCTCGGAGCCCCAACTCGTAAAGGCGCCCGACGATCTCGAAGGTGTCGGCCTTGCTTCCGAAGAGGGATAGGCCCTCTCCTGCCGCCCTTTCGAGGATCTCGTCGTCCGGCATCCGCCCGCAGGAGAAGATGACCGCCCTCAGTCCCGCATGACTGGCGACGGCGATAACATTCAAGTGCACCTGGAGGGTTATCAGCACCCCGCCGGCCGGGGCGTGCGCCAGGACGTCGCTGAGGAGGTCCGACGCATAGCCGTGCGTCACCTCTTCTTCTCCATCCGCTGCAGGAGTGAGCTCGCGGAGATCCAGAGCCTCGGCCAGTTCGTGCAGTCTCATGAGTCCGTGTCCTCCTTTTCGCAGGCGATATACGGGCACAGCTCGATGCCGGCCCGTTCCATGACGACGTCTTCGGCCAGAGCGGCGCAGGTGGGCGCGCCGCAGGCCCCGCAGTCCCGACCCGGCAACGAGCGGGTGATGGCCTGCAGGCGGCCGAGTTTCTGGATGGCGCGCCCCATGTCGGCGTCGAGCCTGATCCCGGGCCGGGCCGCGTAGGGCCGCCGCCGGGGTACCGCCGCGACGTCCTTCGCCGCGACCCCTGCGGGCTCGACCCCGGCTTTGCCGCGGCTCCAGCGGCGCTGCGCGACATGATGGTCCTCGAACAGCAGCGGCGAGCCGAAGCAGCCGCCCTCGCAGGCGTACGCCTCCAGCGCCGTCACATCTTCGAGCAGACCGTTCTCGATCTCCTCCAGTACCGCCATGACGTGGCGGATGCCGGTGACCACCAGTAGCCCCTCGTCATCCACGTCGCCGCGCTCCGGTCTGCCGGGCTCCTCCGGTGGCGCAGCCCCCGTTCCAGCGCCGGTCAGTTCCCGCATCAGCGGCCGGCGAACAGAGTCGGGCACGAGGCATTCGACCACGGCGGCGTCGCTCCCCATCGCCGGCGTCTTCGCCTGGGCAAGCACGGAGCGCTGGCTGGGGCAGGAGATCACGCAGGCGAGAGACCGCCCGCCGCTCGACGCTTCGACCGCCTCCCACGGAGAATCGAAGGGCGCGAGCAAGCCGACGAGCGAGGGGAAGCGGAGTTCGACGAGGTTCACGATGGCCGGGCAGACCGGCACGATGACCGGGCCGGAGGGTTCCCCGCCGGCCGTCTCGCCGGCCACCGCGAGGGAGGCGTCCCGCAGGGCATCCTCGAACGGGGCCACCGTCTTGACCGCGGCGAAGCCCAGGTGGCCAAGAGCGGTGAACACGTGGCCGGGCGGGTAATCCGCTCCACATCCGGCCAGCAGCGCCGGCGGCACGACCAACGCCGCGTCCTGCCGGGCGACCACGTCGTCGACCGACGCAAGGACGTCCCGCACGGTCAAGGCCTGGCTGGTGCAGGCCGCGATGCACTGGTTGCAGTCGATGCAGAGATGCTCGAGCACGCTCGGTCTCCCATCTCTCACCCGCAGCGCCTGAGTCGGGCAGGCCGTGAGGCAGGCCCGGCAATCGCGGCAGCGGTCGGCGGAAGCGTAGAGGGAGATACTGGGGGCCGCGGACGTGACCTCCGGCCTGAGGTAGACCGTGAAGCTCACCCGGGTGCCCTCACCCACCCGGGAGGTGACGCGCAGGCGGTCGCTGCTCCGCTTGATGTTCGGCAGTCCCATCCCGGCCCCGAAGCCCAGCGCCCGCGCCTCGGCGCCCGCTGTGGAGTAGCCCTCGGTCATGGCCAGGTCGATGTCCGGTATGCCCGGACCGTCGTCGACGACGTTGACGTCGATGCGGGAATCGGTGAGTGAGGCCTCGAGCTTCCCCCCGACCGAGTGGATCACCACGTTCATCTCCGCCTCGTACGCGGCGATCATGGTGCGCCGGATGGCCTCCGCGCTGGCTCCGATGCGCTTGAGGTGCTCCTTGATGGCACGCGAAGCGGCTCCGGCCCGGCGGAAGTCATTGCTCTCGATGTCGTACGAGACGAATTCCATCAGCGGCTTTGCTTCCTCACGTGCCGGCGCCGTTCTGCGCGCCGGCCAGCAGTTGGTAGATCAGCCCGCAGGTCTCGAACACCCCCACAGGGGAGATCATCAGCATCGTGTGGTTGTCGGAGGCGAGTTCGATCACCTCCTGGTCGGGTTCCACTCCATCGACGAAGCAGATGCCCGGCACCTCCATCAGTTCCGCCACCCGGAGCATCTGCAGGTTGGCCAGGTTGGTCACCAGCAGGGTCTTGCTGGAGGCCTCGTTCAGCAGGTCGCTGACCCGGTCGCCGGCGTAGATCCTCGTTATCTGCGCGTCCGCGGGACCCGGCGTCAGAACCTTCGCGCCGATCCGGCGGGCGAGTTCGTCCAGCTTCATGTCGGCCCCCGCCAAGAGCGAATCGATAGTGGTGATGATGGGCTCCATCTCGGTCTCGGCGCCGTTCTCGCAGCCATTGTCGGCGTCGGCGTCGCCAACCTGGACGCCTCCGTCCTGACGGGCGAAGAAGGCCGCGGTCTCGAGCGCCGAGGTGATGTCCATGTGCCGGACGAAGACGTTCTCCGGGACTCGCAGAGGGACAGAGGTGAAGTCCACGATGCTCCGCACTCCCGCTCGGACGAGGGAATCCGCGACCGCCTGGGCGGTCTCCGGCGGGACCGCCACGATGGCTACCCGGATGCCCTTCTGCTCGACCACCTCCTCGAGGTCGGCCATCGCGTGCACCGGACAGCCCTCTATGGAGGTGCCTATGAGCGTGGGATCGGTGTCGAAGCCGGCGGCGATGCGAAGCAGCGGGCGTCTGCCGGCAAAGTGGGCGAGGACCGAACGACCCAGACGGCCGAGGCCGACCAGAGCAACGTCCTGCCGGATGGTCCCATCGAGCAGGTTCTCGATGCTGGCCAGGCAGGTGTCGAGGTGATAGCCGCGGTTGGGACTTCCGGAATAGCCGATCACCATGAAGTCTCTGCGTACTTGTGCCGCGCTGACGCCGGCGAGATTGGCGAGTTGGTGAGAGAAGATGCTGGTGGTCCCGCCCTCTTGGAGTTCGGTGAGCAGACGGCGGTACCGGCTGAGCCGCTCCACCGTCTTACGCGAGACCACAGGTCTTCCGGCCGTTGCCACCATCTTCCCCAGCGTTACGTCAGTAACAACGTTGTTATACGTTTCACAATCTACTCCTCCGGCCCCAGCGCGTCAACAGCCGCGGGCCGCTGCGCAAACCGGCGGGCGGCAGGATAAACTTGCATCGCACGAATGCATTGGGTTGCAGTGCACACCATCGAGAAAGGGGAATTCTCATGAAGCACACGATCTTCGGTATCCACATCTCACAGCGTACCGAGAACGTCCCGGCGGTCCAGGCGGTACTGACCAAATACGGGTGCAACATCCGCACGCGGTTGGGCATCCACGACGCCGACGCGACCAGTTGTTCCCCGAGCGGACTGGTGCTGGTCGACGTGTTCGGCGCCGAGGCGGAGGACTTCTACAAGGATCTGACGGACCTGAAGGGCGTCGGGCTGCAGAGGATGGATTTCGAAGGGTGATCTGCTCCAAGAAGAGAACCGGCGCCGTACTTGTTCTGGCGCTGACGCTGACCGCGGCTCTGATGCTTGCCGCCGGCCTGACCGGTTGCGGCTCGTCGGGCTCCGACGCCACCACGTCGTCTGCGTCCACCGAGGCGCCCACGACCGCTGGTCCCGCCACTACGGCCGCGCCCACCAGTTCCTCCGAGGCCGCCACTACCACGTCGGCCCCGACCGTCAAGCTTGACAAGCTCACCCTTGTCGCGCCTCCCGGTCCCATGGCCATCCCGCTGGCCTACATAGCGGCTAACAACAAGCTCGCCGACGTGGCGGACGAGACCGAAGTGGTCATCTGGGAGAACCCCGAGCAGCTGAAGGCCTATGTTGCCGGCAGGCAGGGCGACTTCGTCACCATGCCCTCCAACAACTCGGCCATCTTCTACAACAAGGGGCTCAAGCTCCAACTGCTCGACATCTCGGTCTGGAACATCACCTACCTCATCGCCAGGGACCCCATCGCCGGCAGCTTCGCCGACATCAAGGGACAGTCGCTGGTGGTGCCGTTCCAGGGCAGCGTCCCGGATCTGATGTTCCAGTACATAGCCAAGTCGCAAGGGCTCGATCCGCAGAAGGACTTCGAGCTGCGCTATGCCACCGACCCCACCCAGGCCGCGCAGTTGCTGCTGACCGGCCAGGCCGATAACGGCGTCATCAGCGAGGCACTCGCGACCGCCGTCCTGCTGCAGACGGCGACGGCCGAGAAGCCTCTGCACAGGGCTCTCGCTTTCGACAAGGCGTGGGCGGATGCGTCCGGAGGCACCGAGAGCCCGATAGCCGGGACGATCGCCACCGCTTCCGTGCTCGACAAACCCGAGGTCATCGCGGCCTTCGAGCGCGAGTACGAGGCGGCCGTGCAGTGGATGCTGGACAATCCCGAGGAGGCCGGCAAGCTGGTCGAGACGCAATTGCCCCAACTCGGTCTGAAGGCCGCGGTGATGACAGCTTCCCTCAAGAGCATCGCGTGGAAGTACACCACTGCCGTGGATGCCCGGGCGAGCCTGGAGGCGTTCTACCAGGAACTGTCGGAGCTGTCGCCCGAGGTCATCGGAGGCAAGCTGCCCGACGATGGTTTCTACTTCAACTACACCCCCTAGACCGTCCGGGGCGAGCGCCAGGCGCACCCGCCTGCTCTACACTCTCGCGGGAGTGGCTGCCATCCTCATCGGATGGCAGCTGCTCTCGCTTTTCGTCAACCCCGCTATCATGGCGTCGCCTGCCGATACCATCCAGGCATTGGCCGATCTGGCCTGGGGGAGCACCCTCTGGATACAGCTCCTGATCACGCTCAAGCGCCTGGTGATCGGCCTGGCGGTGGGAGCCTCGGTCGGCTTGGTGCTGGGAATAGGCGCGGGCCTCGAGTGGCGCCTGCGGGCCTTCCTCGAGCCGCTACGCTGGGTGGGCATGACCATCCCCGTGGTCATCCTGGCCGTCCTCGCCATGACCTGGTTCGGACTCGGCGATTTCACGGTGATGCTCGTGGTGGCCCTCGTCGTGATGCCCACCATGTACGTGAACACCGTCGAGGGGGTCCTCGCCATCGACCCGCGCCTGGTGGAGATGGGCCGGGTCTACCGCTTCTCCCGCGGGCTCCTACTCAGAGAGATCTATCTTCCGGGTGTCGCTTCTCCCGCCATCGCCGGGCTCACCCTGGCGACCGGCATATCCGTGCGGGCCGTGGTGCTGGCAGAGTTGCTGGCAGCGGCGAGCGGTATCGGACATGCGTTCGCCCGAGCAAGCAGTCTCCTCAAGACCCCGCAGCTCTTCGCCTGGGTCCTGGTGCTGCTCGTGTTGATGGCGGCGATCGAGTTCGGCGTTCTTCGGCCCGTCAAGAGGCGGGCCATGCGCTGGCGAAAGGCGCCCCAGTGAGCGGGCAGGCCGTTCTGCGCCGGGGCGCCGGCGCGCGGAGATCCGCGCGATGATCGCCTTCGACCACGTGAGCAAGTCGTTCGATTCGCTCAAAGTCCTGAACGATCTCTCGTTCCATATCTCCTCCGGACAGATCATGGGGGTGGTGGGACCGTCCGGAGTGGGGAAGACCACCATCCTCAAACTCATCACCGGCATCCTGGCCCCGGACGAGGGAGCGGTGCGGGTCGCGGACGGGGTGGTGGGATACGTGTTCCAGGAGCCCAGGCTGCTCCCCTGGCGGACCGCTCTCGACAATGTGGCCGCTCCGCTCCGCGCCCAGGGCATCGCCAAGGCCGAGGCCCGAGAGAGGGCCGCTGGCTGGCTCGCCAGGGTTGACCTGGCCGGGTTCGAGAACTACCACCCGGCCGAGTTGAGCGGCGGCATGGCACAGCGGGTGTCGGTAGCGCGCGCTCTATCGGTGGAGCCGGCGATCCTGCTCATGGACGAGCCCTTCAGCAACATGGATGCGACCCTCAAGTCGTCTTTGATGGTCGCGCTGCAGCAGATCCTCAAAGAGCGGAAGACCACGGTCGTCTACGTCACCCACGATCTGACCGAGGCGCTCCAATTGGCAGACCGCATCGTCGAGCTGATGCCCGACAAGAGCCTGCGCGAGCTCGACCTGCGCGACCGCGCCGCCGTGGCGCGGGAGTGGCTCGCCAAGTTCCAGCCTCTGGTGTAGTTACCATCCCGCTCCTTTCGCCTAGCATCGACCCCCAGTATCGGGTACGAGGTCAAGGAGGAGCGATGTTCGAGAAGCAGCCCTGGATGCAGCGGGCGGGCGAGTACCCGCAGTGCGATCAGGAGTACTTCGCCTTGCTGGCCCGGGCGGTCTTCTCCGCCGGGCTGGGTCCCAAAGTGGTGGAGTCGCGGTGGAAGGAGATGGGTCTGGCCTTCTACGGTTTCGACCCGGCGAAGGTCGCGCAGATGGACGAGCAGGATGTAGCCCGGCTGCTCTCCGACCCCGGCGTCATCAGGAACCGGCGGAAGATCGAAGCGGTGATCAAGAATGCCGGCACGTTCCTGGAGCAGATCGACGGGTGCGCGTCGTTCCACGCCTACCTCCTGGATCGGGGCGCAGGCGCCGATCTGGACGCCGCCGCCGACGGCCTCGCCCAGGTGTTCACTCACCTGGGAAGGACTTCCGCTCTGTTCTTTCTGTTCAGCGCCGGCTGGCGCCCGCGGGAGATGGAGGGCCTGCCGGCTGTGGTGAACGGTTAGACCTCTTCGTCGGGACCGCGGCTCGGCCTGTACCACAGGACAGCACGCCACTCCGCTCAGCGGCACCGGGGTCGCGCCCCATTCGGGGGCGCGCGGCGGTCAACGGGGCCCTGGAATGGTATCTTCTCTAGCGCATGTCAGTACAGGGACGTGCCGGCTGTCGCGGTGTCTTGGGGGCCATCGCGACGCAGGGCGCTCCCATAGGAAAGGAGTCCCGTTGTCTCGAGAGGTCGTGATCCTCAGTGCCGCCCGTACCCCCGTCGGCCGTTACCTGGGCACCTTGGCCGATACACCGGCGAGCCAGCTCGGTGCCATCGCAATGGTCGAGGCTCTCAAGCGGGCCGGTGTGGAGCCGAACGAGATCGAAGAAGTCATCATGGGCAACGTCCTGCAGGCAGGCCAGGGACAGAATCCGGCCCGCAAAGCAGCCATTATCGCCGGTATCCCGCAGGAGATCCATGCGTGGACGCTCAACATGGTGTGCGCTTCCGGCGCAAAAGCGGTCCACGTGGCCGCCAACACCATCAAAGCCGGCGCCGCGGAAGTGGTCTTGGCCGGTGGTATGGAGAACATGAGCCTGGCTCCCTACCTGCTCCCCAAAGCCCGTACCGGATACCGCATGGGTGACGGCGTCCTCCAGGACGAGATGATCCTCGATGGCCTGTGGTGCTCTACGTGCGACATCCACATGGGCATCACCGCCGAGAACGTGGCCGAGAAGTACGGGATCACCCGGGAAGCGCAGGACCAGATCGGCTTCGACAGCCAGCAGAAAGCCGTCAAGGCCATCGAGGCCGGCAAGTTCAAGGCCGAGATCGTCCCCGTCCTCATCCCGCAGAAGAAGGGCGACCCGAAGGTCTTTGATACCGACGAGCATCCGCGGGGCGACACGACCCTCGAGGGTCTGGCCAAACTGAAGCCCGCCTTCAAGAAAGACGGTACGGTCACCGCCGGTAACGCGTCCGGCATCAACGACGCCGGCGCCGCTTTCGTCGTCGCCTCCAAAGACTGGGCGGACAAGAGGGGCATCAAGCCGCTGGCCACCATCGTCGCCTACGCGAGCGCCGCTCTCGATCCGGCCTACATGGGCATGGGTCCCTACTACGCGACCAAGAAGGTCATGGAATTGGCCGGCATGACCATCGATCAGATGGACATCATCGAGTCGAACGAAGCCTTCGCGGCCCAGGCCGGGGCCGTCGCTCAGGAACTCGGCCTCAACATGAGCAAGGTCAACCCGTACGGTGGCGCCATCGCGCTCGGTCACCCCATCGGTGCCTCGGGCGCCCGTATCATCACCACTCTCATCCATGCGCTCAAGCAGGAGGGTGGCACGTACGGCCTGGCGACCATGTGCGTCGGCGGCGGCCAGGGCGTCGCAACGATCCTCAAGGTCTGAAAGCAAGGAGCATCAGGTGAAAGAAGAAGTCGAAAAGGCGTTGGATCTCATCCGGCCGGCCCTCCAGAACGACGGCGGCGACGTCGAGTTGGTGGATGTGGACGAAGAGACTGGGACAGTGAAGGTCAGGCTGGTGGGCGCCTGCGGTAGCTGCCCGATGTCGCAGATGACTCTGCGTATGGGCGTCGAGCGGGTGCTCAAGGAGCAGGTCCCCGCGGTCAAAGAGGTAGTGCCGGTCTAGCAGGTAATGCCGGTTTGACGGCTACGAGTGGCGCCGGTCTTCTTCTGGAGGCCGGCGCCCTTTCTATCCCGTCGTGGAGGCGGCCGGCGTGGAGGCGGTGCCCGCGGAGGGCGTCTAGGACTTGAGGCTGGAGAGGTGGCCGGTTGCCCGGTCCAACTCCTCTCTCAGGTAGTTCAACGCGGCGGTCTCGGCGGAAAGCCTCTGCAGGCTCTCGGCCAGCGCCGCCTGATTCTTCTCCAGCTCCCGGAACCGCGGCTCGAGCCGCTGCACGCGGCCGACCACTTCCTGTATGTCGGCCACGTTGTTGATGCCCACCTTGCGGGCGGCCTTGATGAGAGCGGCCACCTTGAGGCCGAGGTACACCAGCCCGCCGAGGATGAGGGCGCAACCTACGCAGATCAGGATGATCGCTGGTAGTGGCATGACTCGATTCTAGCGGAAAACTACGCGAGAGGTGCCGGCCCGCAGCATCGTGCCGCCGCGGGCGAACGGCGCGGCGCTACTCGAACAGCGGCGTCCCTGTCCTCGGTTCCAGTGGGAAGCGCCGGATGGCGGAGAGATTGTGGCGGCTGCTCAGCTTCTGGATCTTCACATAGTCGCCCGGGGTGTGGATGAAGAGGCCATCCCCGATGTAGATACCCACGTGGTGGACAGGGTAGCCGAAGGCCACGAGGTCGCCGGGCTGTATGTCGGCCAGCTCCACCGGAATACCCATCTGGGCCTGATAGCCGGAGTAGTGCGGCAGCTTGACGCCGTGCTGCTTGAACACGTAGCGCGTGAAGCCGGAGCAGTCCATGCCGACCGAAGGCCGGGTGCCGCCCCAGACGTAGGGGATGCCCATGTACGAGGCGGCCGTCTCGAGGACCTGGTTGAGGATCTCGTTCTCGGTCTGCGGAAGAGATCCCTGGTAAACCTGGCCGCGGTTGAGCACGTGCGTCTGGGCGGCGAGCAGGGCTGCCTGAAGCCTGGCCTCGAACTCCCGCTGCAGCCGCGCCTGCTCCTCCCTCTGGCGCTGGCGCTCCTGCTCGATGACCACTTTCACTTTCGCGTCGAGTCCGGCGAGCGTCCTTTCCCGCACGGCGAGCGTCGTCTGGATCTCCGCGGCTCGCTCGGTGAGCTGCTCTCGGAGCGCCAGTTCCTGACGTTTCTGCTCGTCGACGGCCGTCAGAAGGAGATCGAGCCGGGTGGTGCTGCTCTCGAGGTCGGAGACCAGGCGCTGGTCTTGGTCGGCCAGGATGGTGACCAGACGAATGCGGTTGTAGAGGTCTTCCATGCCGTCCGCGAACAGCAGTAGTTGCAGGAGTTGGTCACGGCCTCCGGACATGTAGACGGACTTGATGCGCTCCGCCAGCCGGGCCTGCTGGCGCTCCTTGTCGGCCTGGGCGCCGGCGACCAGTCGCCGCAACTCCGACATGCGCGCGTTCGCGGTGTCGAGGTCTTCAAGGCACTTGTTGTACTCCTCGGACTTCTGTCCCAACTCCTCGTCGAGGGAGTCGATCTGGGCCTGCACGGCCTGCGCCTGCGCAGTGAGGGCGTCTACCTGGATTTGGACCGGCTGGCTCAGGGTGGTGTCGGTGGTGAAGAACGTCGTGGTCGTCGTCCACATTGGGTTCGGCCTCCACGTCGTGGTGGTGCGCCTGGCAGTCGTAGTCGTGGTCGGGCGCGCCGTCGTAGTCGTGGAGGACGCGGTGGTCGTCGTAGAGTCCGTAGTCGTGGTGGAAGACACCTCGGTCGTGGTCGTCGTCTCGTCGGCTTGCGCGGGGGCCGCGGCCACGCACCAGAAGACGCCCATTCCGAGCACCAGCGCGAAGATGAGCATTCCCAGGCGGATCCACCGCGGTCTCAAACGATTCAGCAGGCCCATCAGCCCAAACACGACCTTTCCTCGGCTTCTCCCCTTGTATCGGCAGGGAGCGGGAAACACTTATGCGATTCCCGCCGTTCAGGGTCGCAAGAAGAGGCCTGTCCGGCGCTCCACCTTTCGGCCCGGGTTGGCTCACGGGTTGGGCCGTCCCTGCGTCATCGTCAGTTCATCGTCAGTTCCACCACTGGTGCGCGGCGCGCAGCCATTCTGCAACCATCGGGCTCCAACAACGGGGACTGCCCTCACGCTTTCCTGGGCAGTAGTTGTGCTATACTCCCGTCTCCAAGCGGCGCGGGGTGGAGCAGTCCGGTAGCTCGTCGGGCTCATAACCCGAAGGTCACAGGTTCAAATCCTGTCCCCGCTACCATATGAAGAAAAGGCCCGGAATTCCGGGCCTCTTCATATGGTGAAATCTTCCGGGCACGTCAGTCCGTTTGCCCCTGCTGATACCCCAGGTCTCGCGAGAGTCCGCCCGCTTCCGCCCGCGCCAGTGCGACGCACGCAGCCATCTGCTCGACACCGAATCGCTCGGGAGGAGCGACTACAGCCATCGAGGCCCGCAGAGCGCCCGAGTGGTCGTAGACGGGCACCGATACCGCACAGACACCCGACATCGATTCGATGTCGTAGGCGACCTCTTCAGCCCTTATGGCCTTTAGTTCTTGCAGCAGCCGTTCGATCGCTTCGGCGCCGGCCGCAAGCAAGCGTTGGTCCGCCGCCGCTCGCGCTCGCTGCTCCCTCTCCGGCTTGAAGGCCAAGAAGAGTTTGGCGTGAGAGCTCTGCAGGTCCACCATCGCTTTACCGAAGGGGAGCACCGGCTTGTAGACGTGCGAGGTCAGGACCTGATCGACGACCACCGGCCACCCATCGACATCGATCGCCAGGTTCGCCGTTTCTTCGGTGCGCTCTGCGAGCGCCTGTAGATAGGGGCGCGCGATCCGTATGAGTTCCGAGTCTGTCTGGGTCAGGTAGGCGGCGGTGTGCATCGCGGCACCGAGATGGTAGCGGCCGGTGCCCGAGTCGACGCCGACGAACGCCTCGAGCTCCATCGTCCGCAGGATCCGGTAGACGCTTGCCCGGTGCATTCCGGTCGCCGCGGCTATCTCAGCCGGGCTCCAATCCGGGCGGTCGCCAGAGAAGAGCGTGAGGATACGCAGTGCCTTGGAGAGCGAGGAGACAAGCCCGTTCTCCGTCTTCTCAGCCTCGGCGGTGGCCGCCAGGGCCGTCTTTCGCGGCCGCCCGGGACGGTTTGAGCGCTTCTCTAGCACGTCTCGCCTCTCTGCTGGACTCGATGGCTCTGGCGTCAGGAGACCATTCTACGGCTTGGTGTGGTCGAGGCCCATCGACTCCCGCCATTGGACACCCCATACGTCCGGACGGCCGCTCATGAACATCCTCTCATGGGGCACCGGGAGGTTCCAGAGCCGCGCCGCGTTGCCGCCGAGAATGAGGTTGATCTCGTCCTGCATGACCCAGTCGCGGAGACGGTCGATCTGATGGAGCATGTATCCCCACCAATCGGGTTGATAGGCGGGGATGGGCGGCCATTGCGTCATCACGCTGCTGATGGTCGGGGGGTCCTCACCGGGGTTGGCGACGATGTACTGGGGCACGTGCCCGTAGTCGGCGCCCCACAACAGCCGGCTTGCGCCGACGTTTGGGTCCTTGAGCGCGAAGTGATAGTAATCCGCCGGCCAGGTGCCGCACTCCAGGAAGACGTTCTTGCTCAGGCCCGCGAGACCCACGGCGCTTCTGATCTTCCGGTCACCGTACGCATAGTCTCCGATCGAGTAGCCCGCATGACAGAAGACGATGGGGACGTCGGGAATTCGCGGGCCACGCGGGTAAGCAACTGGTCGGGGTCCCAGCCGAAGGCGAACATGCCGTCGTGGAAGTCCACGGACACCCCGTACTTCCGCGCCAACTGCATGAACGTGCGCCATTCGTTCAGCCGCTCGCCGATCGTATAGTCCTTGTGCGGGTTGAAGGGGGTGAACTCCCCTATCCCGATGAACCTGCCGGTCTGGAGCGCCTTCTCCACCTCGTCCGCGGCGGCGTCCAGAGTCCACTCCGCCTCGCCTCTCTCCACCTGGATCTTGAGCTTCTGATCCGAGCAGAAGGCCCGGAAGCGGGAGGGATACCTATCGACGAGCTCCGCCTGAGCTTCGTTGGTGGTGCCGACCACGCTGGGTTTCAGCAGCAGCATGTCTATGCCGTAGCGGTCCATGTCATACAGGGTGAGGGCGGAGTTGTCGAAAGGGGCCACCTCTCCACCCAATCCGTTCCACTCCGCACCGGCTTCGCCCTGGGCGGGCTGATAGAGGGTGGTTATGTGTCCATGTGTGTCTACTACGAAGCGGCCTGCAGCGCGCATGGCTGTCGCGTCCTTCCTATCTGATTCTTGTGAGTAACGGGGCTGCCCGGCAGTAGGACTGCCGGGCAGCAGGGCTCCGGATGCACCGGCGAAGGTCACCGGTTTCCGTCGGGATCCTTCGGCTACTTCGCCAGCCAAGCCTCTGAGAACCAAGGCCGTGGCGTACCGCCGTAGTACCAGTTCATGTGCTTGAAGTGCGGCCCGCTCACAGCGACGAAGTTGGCGCCGAGGACGGGGACCAGGGTCGCGTCGTCGTACGCGATCTTCTCCATCTGAGCAACCAGCGGGTATGTCGCTGCGAGTGAATCAAGCTGCTGGGCCTGTTCCATTAGCGTGTAGAACTGATCGGGGAACTTGGCGCCCGGGAAGTAGATGGTGCCCTTGCCGAACATCTCAGCGGCGCCCTGTAGCACGTTCAACCCGCCGCCTCGCTCACCGTTCAATACGAGGTCGTCGCCGGCCGGGACCGTGGACCCGACCGGAGCGAACGCGGGGGACGGCATGCCGTTGAGTTTGAGGTTGATGCCGACGGCGGCGAGGTTGGCCTGGATGGCGGTCACCATGTCCGTGTTTACGTTGTTGGAGTCGAAAGCCAGAGAGACGTCAAGGGATGTGTGGCCCGCGTCTGCCATCAGCTGTTTGGCCTTGGCGGGATCGTACTTGCGGGGCGTGGTCCCGGGGTCGACGACGTTGCTGACGCTATGGATGATCGAGTACACGGGCTGCGAGAAGCCGAGAGCCACAGACTTGGAGATGCCTTCCTTGTCGATCGCGTACTCCAGCGCCTGGCGCATCCGTGCGTCACTCCATACGGAACTCGGGTCGACGGTGTTCATGGTGATCATGTCTACCGGACCGGCGAAGCCTGCCAGGGTGTAGGCCGGGTCCTTCTGGAGGTCGGCCGCGGCCACGGTGCTGATCTGGGCGGCTGCATCGATCTGCCCCGCCTTGACGGCCATCAGTTCGGTAGTTGGGTCGGAGAACATCTGGAGCTCGATGCCATCCAAGTAGGGGAGTTGACGCCCCTGGGCATCCTTACGCCAGTAGGACAGGTTCTTCTCCAGGACCATGGACTGGCTGGCTGTGAACGACTTGAGCTTCCACGGACCGGTGCCCACCGGGTTCACCGCCATCTTGTCCGCACCCGCCTGCTGGAAGGCTGTAGGGGAGAAGACCGCCCACGACAACCTGCTGATGAAGGGCAGCGCTTGGTTGCTCCAGCTCTTCAGGTTGACCTTGACCGTATAGTCGTCGACCACCTCGATGGACTTCACGAACCCGAAGTCCGGCGGAGGACCGGGAGGACCACCGGCGGGCGGACCACCGGCAGCGGTCGCCGGCGGGGCAGCGGCCGCCGTGGTGGGCGTATCGGCGGCCGGAGCCGGGGCGGCGGCTGCCAGGTTGAGATCCCAGCAGAACTTGCAGGCCTGGGCGTTGAAGTCGGTACCATCGGTGAACTTCACGCCTTTGCGCAGATGGAACACGTAGGCCGACTTATCGGCGGTGAGTTCCCAGGTCTCAGCCAGGGACGGCTCGTAGACGTCGGCCTTCGACGTGGGGTTGAACATCGTTTCCAGGAACAATCCCTCGAACCACTGATCCGGGCCGATCACCGCCGGCGGAAAGCCGAACCTGGCCGGGCTCTGCAAGACGGCGATCTTGGCCGTACCACCCGTGACCGGGTCCCCGGCGGGGGGTAGGTCGGCCGGGGCGTAAATCGTGGTGTTCGGACCGGCGCCGACCGTGGTGCTGGCCCCGGCGCTCGTGGCCGTGGTGGCCTCGCCTCCACACCCTGCCAGCGACGCGATTCCGAAGATCACTGCTACGCCGACGATCAGAAGCACCACCCAACGGATCTTGCTCATCATGGCCCCCTCCCTGCTTTCTGGTATCAACTCGATGAATTTATTAAATACGAGAAATATTTATTGTAACGATGATAATTATCGGCCTGAGAGCGCTTGTTGTCAAGGGGGGTTCCGAATAGCGCCTACGCCAGCCTTGCCAGCCCGGGGCGGGCTGGCACACATGTCCGCCTCGGCCACCCCGCGCGTCACGGAACGAATGCAGGGGGCGTACGCTAGGTAGTCAACAGCCGGAAGGCAAAGTCGGTGGTTGATTCAAGTCGGGTCCCCGCTACCATTAAAAAGCCCTCTTTTAGAGGGCTTTTTCTTTTGGCGATATATCGAGACTTACCCCTTCAGCGCTCTTCACCCCTGAATTGACCCCTTCCCAGGTGCTACACGGTGGTATTCAGTGGTGTGCAATTCCGGTAGATACTTTCCACAGCGGCTCCGGTACCTATGTTCCACTTCTTGGGACGCAGTTCCGGTACCTATGCGACACCTGTTCCGGTAGGTGGGCGACACCAGTTCCGGTACCTATGTGACACATTCTTGAGGCTTTGGCCGGCGCCGCCCCTGTTCGATATGACCCTTTGCAGGCATTTCGAGCAGGGAGGGCAGAGTCGTGCTGGTGGAGCTTCGTGTGGTGGAGCAACGGCATCAAGCGGTCTTGGAGGTCTTTGCCGGGGTGAGCGTCACCCAGGTGGCGCTCCGCTATGGAGTGACCCGGCAGACCGTGCACCGTTGGCTCCGGCGCTATGCCGGACTCGGCCTGGCCGGTCTGGCTGATTCCTCCTCCCGCCCGGCGACCTGCCCCCATCAGATGCCCCCGGAGATCGAGGCCCGGATCATCACGCTGAGGGTGGAGCATCCGGAGTGGGGCCCGCAGACCCTGAAGCACGAACTCGGTGAGGAGGGGGCCGCGCCGCTGCCGGCCTATTCCTCCATCTATCGCTGTCTTCTTCGCCACGGGCTCATCATGCCGGAGCCCCGCAAGCGCAAGCGCTCCGACTTTCGCCGCTGGGAACGCTCCCGCTCCATGGAGCTCTGGCAGATGGACGTCATGGGCGGGGTCCGCCTTTTGGACGGCACCGAGCTCAAGGTGATCACCGGCATCGATGACCATTCCAACTCGCAAGCGGGGTGTGGGCCATTCGTGACGTGGGACGGACCTTGGCGGCGCCTGGACAAGACCAGCAAACAGGCTGCTTCTTCCGGCTGCTTACCACTAGATACCCGATTGTCACGGATTGTTTTGAGCTAGTCGGCCCCGCCAGCCGTGTGCGGTCCCGGTAGATATTTGACACTGTGGCTCCGGTAGGTGTGTTCCACTTCGGGACGCGGCTCCGGTACCTGGGCGACAGTGGCTCCGGTACCTATGTGACACTTCGAGAGGACTTTTCCTCCCGGCTCCACACCAGATAGCAGGAGAAATCCGGCTATCTGGGGAGGGCAGACACCGTGCTTGTGGAGCTTGGACTGGTGGAACAACGGCACAAAGCCGTGCTCGAAGTGCTGGCGGGAGCCACGATCAGCGACGTGGCCCTGAGGAACGGCGTCACCCGGCAGACGGTCCATCGCTGGCTCAGGCGCTATGCCACGGTCGGGTCTCGCCGGCCTCGCCGATCACTCCTCCCGCCCGGCCAGGTGCCCGCACCAGATGTCCCCGGAGACCGAGGCCCGCATCGCTCGAGCTTCGGGAAGCCCATCCCGGCTGGGGCCCGCGCACGCTGCGCCATCAGCTCGATCGCGAAGGCGTGGATCCCTCTTCCCGGGCGCTCCTCCATCTATCGCCTGCTCTGGTCCGTCACGGCCTGGTCGATCCGCAGAAACGAAGACGCAAGCGGGAGGACTATCGCCGCTGGGAACGCACCCGCTCCATGGAACTCTGGCAGATGGACATCATGGGCGGGGTGAAGCTCGAAGAGCGGGAGCCGAGCTCAAGATGATCACCGGCCTCGACGACCACTCCCGCTTCTGCGTCTCCGCGCTCCTGGTGCCTCGGGCCACGGCCCGCCCGGTGTGTGAAGCTCTGGCGCTGGCCATGCGCCGCCATGGCGTCCCCGACCAGATCCTCACCGACAACGGCAAGGTGTTCACCGCCCGCTTCGGACCGGGCAAAGGGCAGGTGCTCTTCGACCGCATCTGCCGGGAGAACGGCATAAAACACCTGCTCACCGCTCCGCAGCTCGCCCACCACCACCGGCAAGGTGGAGCGCTTCCACAAGACGGTGAGAGCGGAGTTCCTCGCGGAGCGCGTCTTCGCCTCGCATCGAGGAGGCCCAGGAGGAGCTGGACGCCTGGGTCACGCAGCTATAACGAGGAACGGCCCCACCAGGGCATCGGCATGGTGCCGCCCGCTCAAGCGCTTCGCCCTGGCCGCTCCGGACTCGTTCACTCCGGTCATCCCCGATCCGCCAGGAGGAGAAGGTCCCAGAGGCGCTCCTAAGGGGCCCGGAGAAGCGCGTGACCAGGCGGGTGGGCAGGTAGCGGAGGGATCAGTCTGTGTACCTTCCCCTATCACGTGGGCGCCTGGCTGGCGGGGGAGACGGTGGACGTGGTCACGGACGACCGCCTGGTGGAGATCTTCCATCGCGGGGTCCTTGTGGCGCACGCATGCCCGCCGCCACCCGCTCGAAGCGACACCTGTCGCCAGGAGCGAAAGAGTGAAGAAGTCCGGCCATCCGGGGCAGCCTCGGGAACCACGGCTGAGACCGAATCCAGACGTGGTCGGGGTGCCGGTGATCCGCAAGGTGGACCCGCACGGCGACGTGAGCTTCGCCGGCGCCCGGTACCGCGGTGGGACCCCGCCATGCCCGCAAGGACATGGAGGTGCACCTGGTCGGGGACATCGTCGAGATCTACTTGGAGGGCACCCTCATCCGCACCCACCGGGCCGAGCACGACCCGAGCAAACTGCACGGCGCCTTCGGGGTTCCCGGGGGAAGGCCGCGCAAGAAGAAGGCCTCTTAGGAAATCGACAAATGCCGTCGGGGCCGGATTGACTGTAACAAAGGTACCGGAGCCACTGATGTAACACGGGTACCGGGACTTGACACGGCCCCGCCAGCCGTGGGTATCGGCAAGGGGCTCATGAGGTCGCCTATCTCGGCGGCCTGAAGTTGGAAGAAAGGGTCTCGCTCAGCGGGATCTGTCACGGAGGCGGGCTCAGTACTCCTCCAACCGTAATTGCATAAGCAGCAGTGGTAGATCTCCCAGGCCCCGCTATTGTCGGGGGCTACGGCCACCACCTCGACCTCCCCCTCGATGCACCGCACGCACTTCATACTGTTCCCTCGCGCCGGGCTTGCTGCAGATCCGAGATGATCGTCTGGAACCTGCCCGCGCCCTCTATCGCCCCCACCATTTTGACATCGCGCATCAGGGGTTCGGGGGGTACCGGCGTCGTGCAATCGATGATCACCTTGCATCCCATCCCGGGCGGCTCGGATCCGGGGTCAAGCGGCATGCCGGGAGTGCTGGGGATGACTATGACGTCCTGCGCTCCGCGGATGCGGGTCGACATGGCCCACATCACCTGATTCAGGTCGAATGGATCCACGTCGCCGTCGACTAGGATGATGTTCTTGACGTAGGAGATGCCGTGGGGGGTGGAGGCGGCTCGGAAGGCCACGGATTTCGCGTAGCCTCCCAGCCGGCTCTCTACCGCGATGATCACCGTGAGACCGTGTTGGTACAGGGCATTGACCGCCTTAACCTCCGGCATCGTCTCCCTGATCTGCCTATAGAGCGGGATGCAGGTGTTCAGTCCGAGCAGGGTGTCGCACTCGCTCCAGGACCGGCCGATGTAGAGATTCTCCAAGATCGGATCCGCCCGGTGCGTTACCCGCTTGACCTTGATAATGACTTGCTTTCGTACTCCCGAGTAACTACCGGGGAACTCTCCGAAGGGACCCTCAGGCACGCGCACCCGAGGGACGATTTCGCCTTCGAGTATGTACTCGGCACCGGCCGGGACATCGAGGTACCCGTCAGACGTCTTCGTCAGTTCGAGAGGTATGCCGCTTAGGGCGGCGCTGTATTTGTACTCCGATTGATCGTATTTCAGCGGAGTGCTGGCTACAAAACTGAGGACCGGGTCTACACCCAGGCATATCGCTACGGGCAGGGGGCGGTTCCGTTGCTCGGCCTTCCGGACGTGTACGGCGATGTCGTGGAACGGCAGACCTTGCATGGCAATGGTGTCCGCGTCAAGTACCTGCAGGCGGTAGATGCCAACGTTCTCGGTGTCAATGTCCTCCGGTCGGTCGGGATCTTTGGAAACGACCGAGGCTTTCGAAAGATAGAAACCTCCGTCGTGCTCATTGATCTTGCAGAGCGGCAGTAGTTCGAGCAGGTTGAAGTCATGGTCGAGGATTATTTCTCGGCAGGGTGGCTTGTCCACCCAGACCAGACTTCCCGGATATCTGTCCCATTTGCGGTCGAGCTCGCAAAACTGCTCTTTTATGCCTGCCGTCTTCGGCATGCCGAGCATGAGAGCGTGGTTGGCCCACGAGCCGTGGACATTGACGACCAGTCGCTTTCCTCGGTAGCCCTTGATGTTGTAGAGCATCACCGCAGGCCCCATCGGCCCAATGTCCGCCGCTCCTCGCATCAGAGCGCGCACATCGGGTTCGGGCATCAGTTCGTCGAAGTAGTGGACCAGTTGGCCCTCTGCCTCAAGGCGATCGAGAAAACCTCTCAGGTCCTTAAACATGCGCCACCTGGCTATTCGCCCTCGGTCACCCAACCGAGCGCGCGCGACAACTCGCGGGCCACCTTCAGGACAGTCTCGGTATGGTGTCGCTTCTGCTCGGGCTGGAAGCGCTCAACCGGCGCGACGACGGACAGACTCGCCATGACTCGCCCTGATTCGTCCCGTACCGGAGCCGCTACAGAGCATATGCCGGCGGCATTCTCCTCCAGGTCATACGCGACTCCTTGGGCGCGAATGGTCTCGAGTTCGGCCTCGGCAGCTTTGAGCCGCAGCGGATAGCCGGTGATCGACGGGTTCCATGCTAGAGCCTGCACCCTGCACGTTTCGGGCCCAGATGCTGCAAAGACCTTGATGTGTGAAATGCCCCAATTCGTAAAGGTACGGCCGACCGTTGATTCGAGTTTGAAAGGATGCCAGGTCACGACCTGATCGATGAACAGGACCCCGTCGTCGGTCCAGACCGCAAGGGCGATCGTCTCCTTTGTCAGGTCCGCAAGTCTTCGGACGTAGGAGTGGGCGAACCGGGCAAGCTCGTTCGTGGAACTGACTAGATAGATAGCGGGCACCAGAGCGCGTCCGAGGTGATACTGCCCGGATTCCTCGTCTAGGGCGAGAACGCCCTCGGCCTCGAAGGTCTTTACCATCCGGAAACAGGTCGCTCTGTCCAGGCCCGTCTCCTTCGAGAGATCGGTCAGCCGCCAACTCGGTCGCGACACGTCGAAGCATTTGAGGATGCTGATGCCTCTGACCAAGGATCGGACGAGGTACTTTTCGTCTGTCTTGCGAAGGTCAGTTACACCCTGGTTCAAGCCCCGCCTCGTCTCCGTCGTCTACTGAAGACACTGCTCTTCCTCTGCGCTCCGGTTCACTACTTGCCGCGGAGTAACACGCATCGTATCCATAGTTAGCACGAATCGCTGTATTCAGCAAGTGAATGTCTGTGTGTGTCCAGCGCGCGTATCTTGACAATTCGTCGCGAGAAGTTCTAGTGTCCGTTTTGTCACATAAATTGTATGTTTCATAGAATGAAATTATGCGAAGGGATGAGGCGGGTGCCGGAAGCAGTCACGAGGATTGATTCTGTCCAGAACGGTTATGAGGAGAGGCTGACGCGTTTCAACGACGCGGCCTTGCTCCGCAGACCCGACCGTGTCCCGGTCATCAGCCTCGCAGACCTCTTCATGACCCGCTACGCCGGCCTTTCCAACAAAGAAGCCATGTATGACTATAGGCGGGCGGCCGACGCGTTCAAGGCCTCCACCATCAAGCTCGATCTCGACATGGCGCCCCCGGTTTTCGGCCTTACCCCAGGGCCGGTGCTCGAGATCATCGGCAACAAGCAGATGATGTGGCCCGGCTACGACCTTCCCGACGATGTCTCCTATCAGTTCGTCGAACGGGAATACCTGCTCGCGGACGAATACGATGACTTTCTCGAAGACCCCGGGGATTTCGTCTGGCGGAAGCTCCTGCCCCGCGTCGGCTCATTGTTCGAGCCCTTTTCGGCCTCTGCCGCCCCTGCGCCTCATGGCAGGTGGCAACGCCGTGATGCAGCTTGGGAATGGCCGATCGGAGCTCTCCCCGGAACTGGAGTCCGCCTTCTCGCGCTTTCGGTCCTGGGCGCCGAAACGGCCAAGTATGCGGCTGTCGTAGCCGGACTGACAGCCGAACTCGAGGCTGAGGGTTACCCGATCGTCAGCGCAACAGCGACCCTCTGCCCGTTCGACTGGGTGTCGGACATGCTCCGCGGAATCCGCGGCGTGATGCTTGACATGTACCGATGCCCCGACAAATTGCTGGCGGCGGTAGACCTCTACACGGACGTGAGCATCGAAGCCACGATCAAGGCGGCCCGAGACTCCGGTAATCCCCGCGTCTTCATGCCTCTTCATCGGGGGGCCGGCGGTTTCATGTCCAACGAGCAGTATGCGAAGTTCTACTGGCCCAGTCTCAAGAAGATGCTGCTGGCGTTCGTTGAGGCCGGCCTCGTACCCCTGCCATTCTGGGAAGGCGACTACACGCCCCGTCTGGAGTTCTTGGCGCAGTTGCCGCCTGGCAAGATCGTCGGCCATTTTGACGTTATCGATACCGAGAGGTTCAAGGCGGTGCTCGGCGACACCATGTGCTTCTGGGGCGACGTGCCGGCGAGCCTACTGTGTACGGCGTCGCCAGCGGAGGTTCGCGACTACGTGCAGCGTCTGATCGACCTTTTCGCCGACACCGGCGGACTGATCGTCGACGGAGCGACGGGCGGGATCCCATACAACGCGAGGCCCGAGAATGTGGAGGCGATGATTGAGGCCGCGCATGACTATGGCGTGTATTGATGAGAGTTGCGGTGGAAGAGAGGAGGGGACGGTTGGGAGTCGGGGACTTGACCAGACGCTCGAGAAGATGAGCTAGGGACCGAAGCAACGAAGAAACGAGTGAGATAGGGGGGCGAGTTATGCGGAAGTATCTGATTCTGGGCATCGCATTGGTGTTGGCGGTGGCCCTCGTCGGCTTTGCCGCGGCGTGCGGCACGAGCGATGAGACTACGACCACAGCGGCGCCGAGCAGCAGCACAACGTCAAGCGAGGCTGTGACGACGTCCGAAGGCGTAACGACGTCGGAGGCCGTCAGCACCACGGCCGCTCCCGTGGCGAAAAGCATCAAAGTCGGAGTGGTCGCCTTCTTGGGCTGGCCCCTCGGTCTTGAGACCTGGAAGAGCATCCAGGTGATGGCGGATCAGATCAACAAAGCCGGCGGTCTGGCGGTCGGCAGTGACAAGTACACCATAGAGCTCGTCGTGGCCGACTCAAAGATGAACGCCGAGACCGCTCGAAGTGGTGTGGAGAAGCTCATTCAGCAGGACAAGGTGCAGTTCATGATCGGCGACGAGACCGCCGCCAGCTGGCTTGAACTCACTGAGGCCGCCAAGATACCGGTGATCTCGATGAACCCCGTGCCCGACATCGTCAGTCCCAAGTACAACTACTCGTTCCAAGGTTCGACGCTCAACTGTCAGTTCTCCTCGTTCTATGGGTGGTTCTCAAAGAACAACCCGAATGTCAAGAGCATCATCATCGCGGCTCCGGACAGTGAGATCGGCCACATCACCGCCGCGATTGCCGACCAGGCGGGCAAGACTTTCGGTTTCACCATCCAGGAGGCACTGTTCTATCCGCCCGATGCCACCGACTTTACGGCAATCGCCGCCAAGGTTAAATCCTCGAACCCTGATGGCTTCGTATGCCAGGCCGGTGGGCCGCAATCTGATGCCCTGGTTCTGAAGGCGGTGGTACAGTCCGGATACAAGGGCGTGGTGTTCCAATCTGCTCCCCTGCAATCCTGGTATACGGAGATATTCGTTCCCCTGGACCAGTTGAACGGGATGTTCGGCAGCGCCTATGCGATGGAACAGGCTCCGATGCCCCCGGCTGCTCAGCAGTTCATGGACGGCTACGAGGCGATGTTCCCGAACGACCTGCCCGAAGGCACGGGCTCGAACATGTTCGCGATCCTCGTGGCCGCCCTGCAGAAGGCCGCGAGTGTCGATCTCGACCGTCGTGGCCCAGACGATAGCGAGTGGATTGGAGTACGAGAGCCCGCTGGGGATGGGCAAGATGGTCGCCCGACCCGATCAAGGAAACACGAGGAGTGTGGACACGTGTGTGGCTCTCGGCATCAAGGAGATCGAGAATGGAAAGGCCAGCGTCATCCATGTCATGAGTCTGGATGAAGCGTATGGCTATATGAAGCAGTTCTACGGCTGGCAATAGAGCAGCCGAGTCCTGGGGGGTAGGCCACACGCTGGCCTACCCCCCTCGGGGGAGAGGAAGGAAGATGAAGGACAAGCTGGAGACAGCGTTAGATTCATCGCGAGCCATGACGAACGGCGACTGGGAGCCATACCCTTTGGATCGTAGGCAATCGGATAGTGGACAATCGCAATCTCCCCGGGAGACATAGCCCGTGCTTGGGACGATGTCAGAGCTTCTAATCGGCGGTATGGCCGCGGGGCTCGTCTACGTGCTGCTTGCCGCCGGCTTGATCCTGGTGCTGAGCGTGTCGCGGATCTTTCTTGTCGCCTACGGCCAGTTCTACATGGTCGCTGCGTACGTGACGTACCTGTCGATGGTGACTCTGAACCTGCCCTATGCTGCCGCCATGGTTGTGGCAGTTATAGCTACCGGTGTCCTCGGCGTTCTCAGCTATCTCTTGATCTTCAGGTACGTCGAACACGCTCCCCGGCAGTTCCTCGCGACGATCGTCGCTGCGACCGGGCTCATGCTGATCTTGAACCAATGGGTCCTGAGCCAGTTCGGTACTTCGCCCCGAGGCATCCCGACGGTGTTTCCGGGCATGGTGCGCGTTGGAGGTGCGAGCATCTCTGTGGAAAAGCTAGTGATCACTGGTGTCTCGGTGGTCGTAACGCTCGTCTTGTTCTACATCTACGAGAAAACGCGGACCGGCCGGGCCATGCGGGCCGTCGCATACCTCCCTGAGATCGCGGCGCTCAACGGCATCAACGTCACCCGCGTGCATATGACCACGTTGGGCATTGCAGGCATTCTGGCCGGCTTCGCGGGCGCCATCATGGCACCGGCATACGGCGTTACTCCGGGGATGGGGAACGGCGTGGTACTTACGGTCCTCCTTGTTGCCATGCTGGGAGGGATGGATAGTCTGCTCGGCGCTGTGGTGGGAGGCCTGATTGTCGGTGTGACCCTCAGCGTGGCCCAATTCTTCATTCCCAAGTACTCGCAGGTGATCCTCTTCGTGATTATCGGTGTCGTCATTTTCCTGAGGCCGGGAGGCATCGTGGGGCGCGCGGCCAAGGTGAAGGTGTGAAGCCGGCCCTCTACAAGTATCTGAAGGGGGCCGGCGCAGGGATCGTGTGCGCGGTAGCGCTCGCGCTGCCGTCGCTGCTCGGCGATTCCTACTACCTGCACCTTCTCATCCTCGCCGGCATGAACGCGGTGCTGGCCATGACGTTCGTGATGCTTCTTCGGACCGGCCTGGTCAGTCTGGCCATCGCAGCCTTCATGGGGATAGGGGCGACGACCACGGCCGCCCTCACCGTCAAGTTGGGTTGGTCTTTTTGGGCCGCACTGCCCGCTTCGGTGGTGGCCACGGCGCTCATCGCGCTCATCGTCGGCTACCCGCTGCTCAAGAACGCCGGCTTCACCTTCGTCTTGCTGACGGCGGTTCTGGGCATGCTCATTCCCCAGATCTTCGGCAGCGTCGACTATCTTGGGGGTTTCTCCGGCCTGCAAGGTGTACCGGCCCCCGACCCGCTCTCGATCGGGGGCCTGACCGTGACGTTCGGCTCGAAATCGTCCTACTACTATCTGCTCCTGGCGCTGTTCGCGATCGTGACCTTCGTCTTCTGGCGGCTCTACAGGGCGAGGACGGGCAGGGCGTGGATGACAATCGGGCTGAATCCGCCGCTCGCAGAATCGACCGGCGTCGACGTGTTCAGATACCGCTTGCTGGCGTTCGTCATCGCTTCCGCAGCGGCCGGGCTGATGGGGTGCTTCTATGCGAGCTACATAGGCTCGGTGGTCCCCACTCAGTTCACGGTCTTCAAGACGATCTACATCCACATCTACGCGATCATGGGAGGAATACCGTTTGCCCTGCTGGGCCCGTTCGTCGGGGCCGCTTTCCTTACCTGGGTACCCGAGTTGCTGCGTGGCGTCCCCTACCTCGAGCCCATCATCATGGGGGTCCTCTTTATCCTCCTGATCCTGTTCCTTCCCGACGGCCTGCTCAGTCTCGTGCGCCGGCAGGAGGGCGAAGGTCTGCTCTTGACGGTGTTCCGTGGCCTCGTCGGCGCGGCCAAGCGCCTGCCCGTCGTATCCCGAGAGAGAAGTGGCTGATGCTACAGGTCCGCGGTGTAAGCAAGCGCTTCGGCGGTCTCGTGGCGCTCCGAGACCTGGATCTTGACGTGAACGACTCGGAGATCCTCGGGGTGATCGGACCCAATGGCGCCGGAAAGAGCACGCTGCTGAACGTGATCAGTGGCGCCTACCCTGCCAGCGCCGGTTCCCTTTCGCTCGCCGGTGCGGACATCACCGCGCTCAAGGCTCACGAGCGGGCCCGCTTGGGTATTGCCCGGATCTTCCAGGCCTCTACCTTGTTCATGAGCCTATCTGCACTGGACAACGTCTTCTATGGCTGTCATTTGAACTATGGCACTGCCGGGTGGAAGCGGATGGTGCGCACTCGGGAGTGTAGGCGGGAGGAGGCCGGTCTCCGGCTCAAGGCCGCACAGATACTCGAGTCCATGGGACTGGGGGAGGTGAGGGACGAGCTCGCCTGTAACCTACCTCATGGCCACCAACGAGCCCTCAGCATATGTGTCGCTCTCGCGACAGAACCCAGACTCCTGCTGCTGGACGAGCCGGTCACGGGCATGAACCCTATCGAGACACAGGCCATGGCAAGGCGGATCGAGGAGATACGCGCAAGCGGTATCACCATAGTGTTGGTCGAGCACGACATGAAGACGGTGATGGGATTGTGCGACCGTCTGGTGGTTCTGAACTTCGGGGAGAAGATCGCCGAAGGGCTGCCAAAGGAGATCCAACAGAACGCGTGCGTTATCGAAGCCTACCTCGGCACAGAGGATGAGTGCGATGTTGCTTGAGGTCGAGAATCTCCACGTGCGCTACGGGAAGGCCGAAGCTCTCAGAGGGATCTCGCTCGCCGTGGACGAGGGTACCGTCGTGGCTATCGTCGGCGCCAACGGGGCCGGCAAGACGACGCTCCTGAGGACCATATCCGGACTCAAGAAACCGACCGAAGGCTCGATCAGGTATCAGAACGAACAGATCGACGGCGTACCGCCGCACCGCATCGCCGAGCGGGGCATTGCTCATATTCCTGAGGGCCGGATGGTCTTTGCGCCGATGACGGTCGAGGAAAACCTTCGTATCGGAGCCCATCTGCGTCGAAACAGGACCGAGGTGACCCGGGACATCGAGTCCATGTACGCGCTCTTCCCGGTCTTGAAGGAAAAGCGCGCCGACGCCGCCGGAAGCTTGAGCGGGGGCCAACAGCAGATGCTGGCGGTCGCTCGTGCGCTCATGGCCCGCCCTCGGTTGATACTCATGGACGAGCCCAGCATCGGTCTTTCCCCCATTCTGGTGGCCGAGGTAGGCCAGATAATCAAGAACATTCACAGCGAGGGCACCAGCGTCGTGCTGGTGGAGCAGAACGCCCGTATGGCCCTTCGGCTTGCTTCGCGGGCATACATTCTCGAATTGGGCCGCGTCATTCTCGAGGGCGATGCCCAGGAACTCGCAAAGGACCAGAGAGTCAAGGAGTCTTACCTGGGAGCCTGACGGGACGTATGTCCCAGGAAGCTTCCTGACAGGGGGTGAATATGTCGAGCCACGAAGATCCAGGCAGTGGAAAGATGGCCGAGGGGGTCTACGGTCCCGGTCGCGAGGTGCGCCGGATCGACAGGGGAAGACTGGCGCTCACCTGCGTGCACGAGCTGGAGGGCGTCACGCCGGAGATGATGCTGTGGTATTTCACGCATCGGACCAAGGAGAGGTACCAGATGTGGCATCCGGCTCACCTAGACTTCCGGGTCGTGAGCCAGGGTGGGGCGGACCACGTTGGGGACGTTTACTGGATAGACGAGATCTTCGCCGACGGCCGCAGGCTCGATGTGAAGTTGCTCGTGATAAAAGCCGGCCTCGATGAGTTCGCCGAGAAGCATCTGGACCGTCGTCAGCCGGGCGGTATATCTCACCGCATGGAAAGCACGACCGGCGGCACCCGGGTGCGTACGACGGCGTTCTTCGGCAGTGAGGCAAGGGCGGTCGGTCCGCTCTTCAATTGGCATCTGAGGAAGTCTGTATACAATCGGCCCGTCTTCGAAGCTGCCTTCCTTCATATGGATGACGAATTCACCCGTTTCCCGGCTTTCCTCCCCGCGCTCTTTGCAGACCAGAAAGGGGATTGGATGCCGCCTCGGGCGTCGTCGGTCGTTCCGTCGAGGTCGGGGGTGTGAGCGGCGTGAGCGGCGAGACCCTGTACCACCCGCGGCTCGAGCGTATCAAGAGGGCGATCGCCTTCGAGCCGGTAGATCGGATACCCGTCGTCTACATGGGCACAGCGTTCGCTCCGCGGTTGATGGGTCTCACCTTGGCACAGTACTCGGCCGACCCCGCAGTGGCTCGAGACGTGATCCTGGCAGCGATGGAGCGCCTCGGGGGCCTGGATGGGGTGAACCTCGTCCCCGGCCTATCTCCGCTCACCTACCCGGGAGTCTGGCTCTCGAGCGTGGCCATCCCCGGCCGGGATCTTCCTGATGACAGCCTCTGGCAGATACGCGAGAGCGAGACCATGAAGCCTGAGGACTACGACTTCATCATCGAGCGGGGGTGGGATGCTTTCCTCGCGGGCTATCTGCCCAAGGTCGCCGACGTCGAGGAGTTGATGTCGGTGGTCGGGTGGATGATGGAGAACATCCCCAAGACGGTAGAGCTGTATCGGGAACACGGTTTCGTGGTGGTGTCGGGGCTGGGAGGCATGATCCCATTCGAGCTGTTCTGCGGGGGCCGCTCGATGCACCAGTTCTATATGGACCTCTATCACCGGCCCGACAAGGTGCAGGCCGCGATGGACGCGATCATGCCCCAGTTGGTCGCCGAGGCGGTGCAGATCACGAAGGCCAACGGGACTATGGGTGGCTGGGTAGGCGGCTTCCGCAGTTCCAGCGCCCTGATCTCGCCTCAGCATTGGGAGAGGTTCGTGTTCCCGTACTTTCTGGAGATGGTCAACGCTATGGCGGACGCCGATCTCATCTCGGTGCTTCACTGGGACGGCGACTGGACAAGGTGCCTGCCCAGGTTGAAGGAGTTTCCCGCCAAGAAATGCCTGCTCAACGTCGATGGCAAGACCGACGTCAGGAAGGTCAAGGAGATCCTCGACGACCACGTGGCGATAATGGGTGACGTGCCCTCTTCGTTGTTTGTCACCGGTACCCCAGACGACGTCTACGGCTACGTTCGCGATCTGGTGCGCGACGTGGGGCCGAACGGTCTCATCCTCTGCCCGGGCTGCGATGCGCCGGGCAACACCCCGCCGGCGAACATGGAGGCGTTCATCGCAGCCAGTCACGATTTCGGCTCGGTCGCCGTGCCGGGCGCCGACCAGCCCTGAGAGATCGGAGATCGGTCACATGGCAAAAGACCTAAGACATTTCCTAGCCCAGCTCACGCGGGAATACCCCGATGACATGGTCGAGGTTTCTCGACCGGTACGTCCCGCGGAGTTCGAGGTGACGGCCCTGCTGGAGCATCTGGACCGGCGGAAGCTATGCCCGGTCGTTCACTTCCTGGCGCCAGCGAACATGCACGGCGATCCCAGCGAGTTCACTCTGGTCAGCAACGTCTTCGGGACCCGCGAGCGGTGTGCCACGGCCCTCGATTTCCCCCGCGAGCAGGCAAAAATGCCGCTCAGCATTGAGTTCGCCCGTCGCGAGCGGATGAGCCTGACCGCGGCAGCGGTCACCCCGGACGAAGCCCCCGTGAAGGATCGAGTCGTCCTTGGACAAGCGGTCGATATCGGACTGCTGCCGATCGTGCGCCACCACGAGATGGACCTCTCGCCGGTGCTCACCATGACGGTGGTGATGCGAGATCCCGACGACGGCTTCTACGACATCACGTTCATCAAAGCCTTCCCGCAGGGACCGCGCCGGGTGGGACTCGCGATCCACTCGCCTCACCTCGAGCGAATCCTTGCCAAGTACGAAGAGCGGGGGCAACGGGCGCCCATGGTGATCGTTCTGGGCCATCACCCCGCGTTCTATCTGGGGAGCCTGAGCCTCTCCCCGTTCGGCGTAAACGACTACGACGCGGTGGGGGGATTCCTCGGTGAACCCCTGCGCTTGGTTGCGTCGGAGACGTGGGGCGAGGATTTCATGGTCCCAGCCGACGCCGAGATCGTGATCGAGGGCGAGATCGTCCCGGGAGAGCGAGCAATCGTCAATCCGTTCGGGGAGGTCACTCGGCACTATCAGGCTCAGTGTCTGCGCCCGGTAGCGGAACTCACTGCTCTTACGCATCGCGAGGACGCTATTTTGCAGGACATCTTCGCCGGACACCAGGGCCACTGGAACTTGGGGGGCATCCCCAAAGAAGGCAGTCTCTACAACGTCCTCAACCAACGTTTCGGTGGTATCCGAGCGGTGCATCTTCCCTACTCGGGCTGCTCCCGCTTCTCCTGTTATATCTCCATGGAAAAGCGCGAGGAGGGCAAGGCCAAGATGCTGGGGATGGAGGCTCTCGCCCAGACCAAGCTGATGGAGGCGGTGGTCATCGTCGACGAAGAGATCGACCCCTTCAACGAGCCCGATGTGATCTGGGCGGTACTGACCCAGACTAATACCAGGCGGGATGTGAGTGTGATCTACAACGCTCAGAGCTTCTTCTTCTCCGCCATGGGGAGCACCAAGGTCATCGTCGATGCCACCAGGCCGCTCGACATGGCCTTCCCCGAGAAGATCAGAGTGCCGCGGGAGGCGATGGATCGCATGAAGCTTGAGGAGTGGCTCGATACGGCTCAATTGGAGCGGAGGTGAGCGCGAGATGGAATCGATCTTCTGGGTGACCTGCCCCCACTGTCTGCGTAGGTTCTACGTGGACTACGAACTCCGCCACTCTGACGTGGCTCTGATCTGCCCGTTCTGCCAGGCCTCTTTCTGCGTGGCAGAGAGTCCCGAGATCGACGACCGCGTCGCCCGCGCATGAGCATGTTGCTACGCGTGCGGATGGACGCGATGTCCGCCGGCAGAGAGCCGCTGAGGGATGAGTACGCCGACTGGGGAGGCCGCGGTCTCATCGCCAAGATGCTCACAAACGAGGTGGCGCCCACCTGTCATCCGCTGGGATCGGAGAACAAGGTGATCTTCGCTAACGGGCCGCTGGCCGGGACGCGGACATCCTCCGCCGGACGGCTGTCGGTGGGCGGAAAGAGTCCTCTCACCGGCGGCATCAAGGAAGCGAACGCCGGCGGCATCGCCGGAGACGCCATGGCGCGATTGGGATTGCGGGCCATAGTGGTCGAAGGGAAGCCCGCTCATGACGGCCTGTTCTCGCTGGTGGTCGGGCTCGATAGCGCACGCCTGGTCGCGGCCGATGACTTGCGCGGGCTCGGCACCTACGCTCTGGTCGAAGAGCTGTTCACGAGGTATGGCCGCAAGATAGCGGTCATCTGCATCGGGCCGGCGGGTGAGCAACGTCTCGCCCTGGCTGGTGTAGCCGTCAACGACAACGAAGGTTCTCCTTCTCGTTATGCCGCTCGGGGTGGCTTGGGGGCAGTGATGGGGGCCAAAGCCCTCAAGGCCATCGTCCTCCTCGACGAGGGCGTAGACGTTCCCATTGCCGACCCGGCCGCACTCCGGGAGGCGAGAAAGCGCTACGTCGCCGCGCTCCGCGAGCATCCGGTGACCGGCCATGCCTTCGCAGAGATCGGCACGGTCATGTCGCTCGAATCCATCCGGGCCCTCGGGGGTCTTCCAATCAGGAACTTCAGCCAGGGAGAACTGGACGAGGAGTTGCCCGAACTCACCGGCGAGGGCATCCGGCAGACCATCATTGAGAGAGGCGGCGAAGGCAGGACGACCCACTCCTGTATGCCCGGCTGCACCATTCGTTGCTCGAACGTCTTCCCGGATCAGGCCGGCAAAGCCATCGTGTCGCCGCTCGAGTACGAGAGCCTGGTCTTGCTTGGGACCAATATCGGGCTTCTTTCGGTCGATGAAGCGGCGCGCCTCAACTACCTCTGCAACGACTACGGCCTCGACACCATGGAAACGGGGGTCGCCCTGGGCGTGGCGATGGAGGCCGGCCTTCTTGGGTTCGGCGACTTCGGCGGGGTGGTCGGACTTCTGGAGGAGGTCGCCAAGGGGTCTACGGTGGGCAGGGTGATCGGCCAGGGTGCGACCGTCGTCGGAAGGGTCTTCGGCGTTGAGCGTGTTCCCGCCTGCAAGGGCCAGGGTATGTCCGCCTATGACCCGCGTGCGGTCAAGAGCCTGGGGGTCACCTATGCCACCTCCACAATGGGTGCGGACCATACCGCGGGCTTCACTTTCTACGCCAAGGTCGATCACCACGCGCCCCAAGGGCAAGTCGAGACCTCCCGGAAAAGCCAGGTAGTGAGGGCGGCGCTGGATTCACTCGGCCTCTGTGCTTTCGTGATGTCGGCCCTGGTGGACAAGCCGGATGTCATCTCCGACCTCGTGAACGCAGTCGATGGAACCGACCACGGTCCAAGCCTTGTGCCCGACTTGGGCAAAGAAGTCCTGCGGATGGAGCGAGCTTTCAATGCCGCTGCCGGCTTTTCTCCGGCTGATGACCGAATCCCCGGTTTCATGAGGAACGAGGCATTGCCGCCCTATGGGCTCAAGTTTGACGTCCCCGAGGAGGAGATGGCGCATCTATTCGACGAGTTGGAGGCGGCGGACGCCAGAAGTGGAGGACTCACGTGAGACTGAAAGACAAAGTGGCGATCGTTACCGGTAGCAGCCAAGGCATCGGCAAGGCGTTCGCGAAGGGTCTTGCGGCCGAAGGCGCCAAGGTGGTCGTGGCCAGCTTCACTGCCCCGCGAGCGGAAGCGACCGCAGCCGAGATCCGGTCCGAGGGACACGAAGCCATGGCATTCGCCGTGGACGTTTCCGACGAGGAACAGTGCCGAGCGATGGCCGAGGCCACACTCGGTGAATGGGGCCGGATCGACATCCTCGTGAACAACGCCGCCATGTTCATCTCCGCCTTCCCACGCAAGACGTTCATGGACCTGACCGTGGAGGAATGGGACCGGATGATGGCCGTAAACGTCAGAGGACCTTGGCTGTGCGTCAAAGCGTGCTTCCCGGCGATGAAAGCGCAGGGCAAAGGGAAGATCATCAATGTCGGGTCCAGCACCTTCTTCGGAGGTTCGAAGGACTTCCTGCACTACGTGACCTCCAAGGGGGCCACGATAGGTTTCACGCGGCAACTGGCTCGCGAAGTCGGGGATTTCAACATCTGCGTCAACACTCTGAGCCCCGGCCTCACGACGAGCGAGGGCGTAGGTAAGACCTACCCTCCCGAGTACCTCGAGATGTTCGCCAAGCGCCGCTGCTTCAAACGCGAAGAGGCGCCCGAGGATTTGGTCGGGGCCTGTGTCTTCCTTGCTTCTGACGACAGTGATTTCCTGACGGGCCAGACGCTCAACGTGGATGGGGGAGACTGCTTTGACTGAGGTCCGCTGTACGCAGTGAGGCGGTCTGCACGATCTGCGGGGGATGAACGGAGGGAGGACTCAATGCACAAGACAGTGATCGAAGCGGACGTCCCCATCCCGATGCGTGATGGCCTCATGCTTAGCGCCAACGTCTATCGCCCCATGGCGCCTGGGCAGTATCCGGTCATCATGGCCTTCACCCCGTTCGGTAAGGACATGTTCTGGTCGGAGAAGTATCCCGGCTGGGGTATCCAATACGAACCGCACAGTCCAACTGTCACAGGTTCGATCACTTTCGAAGCCGAGGATCCCTCGTTTTGGGTCCCCAACGGGTACGCGCTGATCCTTGTCGATGCTCGAGGATTTGCCAGGTCGCCGGGGTGCACGCAGGCTGCCGAGGTTGACGGATCGGTCGGTGAGCAGGCTATCCTCTCGCAAGGAGTGTGGGCTCGCGACATGTGCGACGCCATCGAGTGGGCAGGCGTCCAACCCTGGAGCAACGGAAACGTAGGTTTGAGCGGTGTCTCTATCCTTGCGTTCTCACAATGGCGAGTGGCCGGCCTGAACCCGCCGCACCTCAAAGCCATCGTTCCGTGGGAGGGCATGACCGACTTCTACCGGGACGTGATGTTCCCCGGGGGTATACGGGAGACGCGGTTCACGAATCCGGCCGGTATGATCGACAGCATTACCCCCACCCACGAGCCGGCATGGCCGTCTCCCGAGTGCGAAAATCCGCCGGTCCGTGTCGAGAGGCACGAGGATGATTTCCTGGCCGACATCCATGCACCGGCACTGATCTGTGCTACCTGGTCCGGACATGGTGTGCATACGAGGGGGTCTTTCCGAGCATTTCGCAAGATCGGTTCTGTCCACAAGTTCCTCTACGTCCATGGCAGGCAAGAGTGGGCGGAGTTCTATGCGACCGAAGCTCGAGTGGCGCGCAAGCTGTTCTTTGATTGTTTCCTCAAGGGCACTGACAGTCGGATGCTGGACACGCCGCCGGTCCGGATGGAAGTGCGGGAGACTATCGACAAGTACACGGTCCGGTATGAGTCTGAGTTCCCGCTCACACGGACCAAGTATGTCGAGATGTTTCTCGATGCCGCCAGCCTGGGTCTAAGCGACCGGAGGAGCGAAAACGCGAGGGAGGCCAGCTATTCGGCCCAGGATGACAAGCTGGTCTTTGACCATCTGTTCCGAATAGACACCGAAGTCACGGGCTACGCGAGCCTGAAACTGTGGGTCAGCCTCCAGGACGCCGACGATACCGACATCTTCGTGACGCTAAGAAAACTCGATACCCGCGGCGAGGAGGTGCAGTTTGACTCGGCGCTTACTCCCGGTAGGTATCCCGTTGCCTTGGGCTGGTTGCGGCTTTCTCACCGCGAGCTCGATCTAGCGAAATCCACTCCCTGGGAACCGTATCCAGCGCGGGTCGTTGGTTCAGGTGAGAAGGTGAAGCCAGGTGACGTCGTGGCGTGCAGCGTATCCGTGCTGCCTTCAGGTACCTTATTCCGGGCGGGCGAGACCCTCAGGGTGGAGATATCTGGACAGTATCGAGGCGGAGAGAAGCTATTCACACCTCACGCCTATGGGGAGCGTCCCAACTCGGGCCGATGCTTTGTCCACACAGGTGGGCCGTTCGACTCGCATCTGCTCTTACCCGTCGTTGCCGCCGAGTGCTGACTGAGCCTGTCTGCGCCGACAGGGGGGCAGCGACGCACTAGGTTCCAGGGCGCTGCCGAAAGTGCGAGACGGTGCAGGCAGCCAACGCGGCTGCGGCGGAACGAATTCAAGGAGAGACTCAATGCACCAGATATCGACCGAAATCAATATCCCCATCCCGATGCGTGATGGCCTCATGCTTAGCGCCAACGTCTATCGCCCCATGGCGCCTGGGCAGTATCCGGTCATCATGGCCTTCACCCCGTTCGGTAAGGACATGTTCTGGTCGGAGAAGTATCCCGGCTGGGGTATCCAATACGAACCGCACAGTCCAACTGTCACAGGTTCGATCACTTTCGAAGCCGAGGATCCCTCGTTTTGGGTCCCCAACGGGTACGCGCTGATCCTTGTCGATGCTCGAGGATTTGCCAGGTCGCCGGGGCAGATGCAGACCGCCGAGGTGGACGATTCAGTGGGTGCGCAAGCGATCCTCTCGCAAGGGGTATGGGCTCGCGACATGTATGACGCTATCGAGTGGGCTGGAGTACAGCCCTGGAGCAGCGGGAACGTCGGTTTGAGTGGCGTCTCCATTCTCGCGTTCTCGCAATGGCGAGTGGCCGGTCTTGATCCGCCGCACCTGAAAGCGATCATCCCTTGGGAGGGTATAACTGATTTCTACCGGGATGCCATGTTCCCCGGGGGGATACGGGAGACACGGTTCACAAAGCCGACGGGCATGATAGACGGCATCACCCCAGCCCACGATCCAGCGTGGCCGTCCCCCGAACGCGACGACCCGCCAATCGGGATTGAGAAGCAGGAGGATGATTTCCTGTCCGAGATAACTGTGCCGGCACTGATCTGCGCGACTTGGTCCGGGCATGGGGTCCATACCAGGGGGTCGTTCCGGGCGTTTCGCAAGATCAGTTCCGCGCACAAGTTCCTGTATATCCACGGTAGGCAGGAATGGGCGGAGTTCTACGCGGCGGAAGCTCGGATGGCGCGAAAGTCATTCCTCGATTGCTTCCTGAAGGGCATCGACAATCGGATACTGGACCTGCCTCGCGTGCGGATGGAAGTGCGGGAGAGCATCGACAAGTACACCGTGCGCCACGAGTCTGATTTCCCTGTGGGGAGGACCGCGTACGCCGAGATGTATCTCGATGCCGCGAGCCTGAGCGTTGGCGATGCGAGGAACGAAGCGGTGAGCGAGGCCGGCTACGCGACTCGGGACGGGAAACTCGTCTTCGATCATCTGTTTCGAGCTGACACCGAAGTCACCGGCTACATGAGCCTGAAGCTGTGGGTTAGCCTTCAAGACGCAGACGATGCCGACATCTTCGTGACCATACGAAAGATCGACGTCGGCGGCGAGGAGGTGCGGTTTGACGCCGCACTGACTCCGGGCACCTATCCTGTCGCTCTAGGCTGGTTGCGGCTTTCGCACCGCGAGCTCGACGAAGAAAGGTCCACTCCGTGGGAACCGTATCTTAGGCGGGTAGTGGGCCCTGGGGAGAAGGTCAAGCCAGGGGACGTCGTGCCCTGCCATATACCCGTGCTGCCTTCAGGGACACTATTCCGCGCGGGCGAGACGCTCAAGGTGGAGATATCCGGGCAGTATCGAGGCGGAGAGAAGATATCCACGCCGCATGCTTATGGCGAGCGTCTCGGCTCTGGCAGATGCATTGTCCACACGGGCGGGGTGTTCGACTCGCACTTGCTCGTGCCCATCGTCGGGGAGGTCTAGGGCTGGTCCGGGATACGAAATGGACGTTATTCGTCGCTGCGCGGCTCTGGCTGCCTCGACCACGGCGGAGTCTCACCCCACCAACATTCTTCCAACGTCCCGCTCGGTATGGGCCGTCACCAGGCGTCAGGACCGCTTCCACGAGAACGCGCATATTGGGCGTGGTCGGCGCTAAGCAGAACCCGCGTTCATCGCAAAGAACGGCCTAGATGCCACTCATAACCCGAAGGTCACAGGTTCAAATCCTGTCCCCGCTACCTCTAAAGCCCCGTCACAAGCGGGGCTTTACTCTTAGGAAGCAAACTCCAGAATCCTCTCTGCCCACGGTTTGCCCACAAGCTGGCCACGGAGTCTCAATCGTTTCCAGTCTTCTTCCCCGCTCTCAAGCCATCATCGCTTGCGTCTCGCACATGCTCGGGTCTTCAGCTTCATCGAAGGCTGGTATAACCCGTCACGCCGGCGCTCGGCTCTTGACTATCTCTCCCCGATCAGCTACGAAAGGAGACACATGGCTGAGGCCTGAAAGAAGAGACCTCAACCGTCCACGGAACCGGGGCAACTCCAACTCCAACTCCACACAGAAGGGAAGCGAGATGGCCCAGGAAGTAAGGACAGGAACGGCCGAAGTCAACGGCACCAAGCTCTACTACGAGATCCGCGGTTCAGGTCCCACGCTGTTCTTCATCCCCGGCGCAGAAGGCGACGCCGAGGAGTACCTCCGCGTCGCCGACTTGCTGAAGGAGGAGTTTACGATCCTCTCCTACGACCGCCGGGGTTTCTCGCGCAGTCCGCGACCGGCCGGCTTCGCCGGCACCACGGTGGATGAACAGGTCGACGACGCCGCGGCCCTGCTTCAAGCCCTCGATCTGGCTCCGGCCATCTTGTGGGGCAACAGTTCCGGGGCGATCATCGCGCTCGCCTTGGTCCTGCGCCACCCTGAGCTGGTCACCAGAGCCATGCTGCACGAACCACCCCTCGCGGCCGGCATGAGCGATCCGGCGGCCACTTCGGCCGGCCTTGCCCAGGCTACGGCCAATGGCAAGATCCCCTTCATGAAGATGCTCATGGGCGAGGAACTCTACAACGGACTCTCCGCCGGCTACCGCGAGCGGATGGAGGCCGACGACACCTGGATCAAGTACGAGTTCGGCAACTTCGAGGGGTATGGCGTGACTGACGAGGGACTCGCCGGCGTGAGAACACCGGTCCAGGTCCTGTACGGAGCAGAGACCCTGCCGTTCTTTGGGGAGGTTGCGTGCTGGCTGGGCGAGCGCACCCCGTGCGAGGTCGTCGTCCTGCCCGGAAACCACGCTGCCCACTACGCGCTTCCTCAGGAAGTGGCCAGAGCTATCAGGGAGTTCGCGGCCGCCGTGTAAACGGGGTCCTACAAACAGCAGGAGACCACGCATGAGGACCATCGATACGGAGCACCATTTCACCACGCCGCTTTACATGGAGACGCTGAACGCGCGGACGACAGTCCCGCGGGTCGTGGAGGGTAAGGGGCTGGCCTATTGGGAGGACGCCATCATCCCCATCGGCAAGACGGGCGCGGGCCCGAAGCTCGCCGACATGGGGGAGGGGCGCATCAAAGCAATGGACGCCGCGGGCGTCGACTTCGCGATCCTGTCGCTGACGGCGCCGGGTGTCGAACCGCTCGATCCGGAGACCGCCACCAAGGTGGCGCGCGACGCCAACGACCGGCTGGCAGATTACATCGCCGCCTACCCCGACCGGCTGGCCGGCATGGCCACCGTCTCGGTGAAAGAGCCGGCGGAGGCGGTCAAAGAGCTGGAGCGCTGCGTCAAGGAGCTGGGTTTTCTGGGCTGGCACACCCATTCCAACTTCGGGGATTCTTATCTGGACGAGAAGCGCTACTGGCCCATCCTCGAAGCCGCTGAAGCTCTCGACGTCCCGGTGTACCTTCATCCGACCGCCCCGATGATCCCCGAACTGCGCTCCTTCGGCATCTGCCTGGCCGGGCCGACGTTCGGCTTCGGTACCGAGGTCATGTACGTGTTCCTGCGGATGATCCACCGCGGCGTCTTCGACCGGTTCCCGAAGCTCAAGATCATCCTCGGGCACTTCGGAGAGGCCATCCCCTTCCTGCTCGACCGGGTGGACACCGCCTACCGGCAGGGCTACTGCGAGCCCGCTGAGGACATCGGCCCGGGCAGCAAGGAACTTGCCAGCTACTACGTCAAGAAGAACCTATGGGTGACGTCCAGCGGCAACTATCTGCCCGCTGCCTACTACTGCACCCGGGACGCCTTGGGCCTCGACAAGATCGTCCTCGCGACCGACTACCCGTTCGAGCAGATGCACTTGGGCATCGACTTCATCAAGGACCTGCCCATCTCCGATGCGGAGAAGGAGCAGGTCTGCGAGGGCAACGCCAAGGAGTTGTTCAGGCTTTAGGGGTGCGGCAGGCGGGGGCGGCGGCGAGAGCGATCGTTGGGACGGGGAGCCCTCTGACGTCAAACCCGAGGTCGGCGGACTTGAGCCCGCCCGCCCACAGGGTTCTAGTCGGCAATTCCAGTCGACAATTGGGGCAAACTCGACGGCACTCATGGGTGCCAGACGGACGGAACAACACCACGCTGCTCCATGACGCAGAGTCGCGCCTGTCCCTCCTTGCCTGAACAGCAAGGGCAAGGTTCAAGGCAAGGCACTATCCTACGTCAGAGGGAACAAACGCCCAGACCTTGCCTCCCCACATCTGGCGCATTTGGCGTCATACCAACTCATGGGCAAGCCGCACTGAGAACACCTCCAACGCTCTTCTTCATACTCGATCCATTTCTGGACGCCCATCTCACGCATCTTCGCAAGGTTTGGCAGGTACTCACCACGGTGCAAAAAACCGACAGCGATCAGGTCCGCAATGCGGTAGCAAGGCAACTCATCACAGTCAGTACAACGAGCATCATTCAGCTTGTTCGCGCATAAGGCGCTCATCGCCGCATCATCGGCTTATTCTGGGCATCTTCGCCACCGCTTAGACGACCGTCGGCCGGACAGGCCCGCAATATGTTCCGCATCGGCTGCCAGGATCGCCTCTGCCTTTATTCGTCGCTCTCGCATATGGGCTCTCGCCTGCTATGACATCCATATTCTGTCGCACTCCTTTCGTAATGCCTATCTTGACGCCTTCCAGGCTCGCGACAATGCCTGGTTCTGCTGCGGCCGCCGGATGCAAATGTCGGTGTGATCTGGCTTCGCCCGCTTCGTGTAGCACAGTCGACAAGGAGCTACGGGACCGATCGACGGGAGGCTCGGAAAGGCACTTACGGTATCATGAAGCCCGGACAAATCCCTGTTAACAGAGAGAATGCATGGGGAACCGCCGCATGTCGAGTTGGGCTGCCACAGGGCATCCGACGGGAGAGTCACGGCCCGGTGAGCTCATGACGAGCGAAGGAGGGCCCTTCAGATGACTTCCGGTCGTCTCCTTCGCGCGAAGCTGCGACCACCCAGAGTCGGGCGGGGTTTGCGGGAGCGCCCACGGCTGCTCGAGAGGCTGGACGAGGGCCTCGCAGGGCAATTCTCGCTGATCGCCGCGCCGGCGGGCTACGGCAAGACGACGCTCCTTGCCCAGTGGATACAGCATCAGGGGCTGCCTTCGGCCTGGCTCACGCTCGATCAAACCGACAACGAGCCCACCCTGTTCCTGGAAGAGCTGGTTGAGGCTATCGGCATCGTCTTTCCCGACTCCTGTCGCAACGTCAGGTCTCTTCTCGGCCGTCCTGGACTTCCGGTGCTCGAAGTGCTGCTCAGAGAGTTGACGAACGACCTGGATGAGCTCGATGAGTTCATCCTGGTGCTCGATGACTGCCACCTCTTGAAGGATCCCCGGACTTCCGAGATCCTCCGGCACCTTGTCTACCAGCCACCCCGTTCGCTCCATCTCGTCTTGGCCTCCCGCGCGGACCCTCTGCTACCTCTCGGCGCATTGAGGGGACGCGGTCTGTTGAACGAGTTGAGGGTTGCAGATCTGCGCTTCAGCTACGAAGAGGCGGAGGAGTATCTACGGGAGGCATTCGGTCGACCCCTCACCGAGACCCAGCTCTCGTCCCTGATGCAGCGGACCGAGGGTTGGATCGCCGGCATCCATCTAGCTGCGCTGTCGCTGCTAAGCCGCGACGACGTCGACCAAGGCATCCGGGCGTTTGCCGGCAGTGATCGCTTCGTCACCGACTATCTCATGGACGAGCTGTGGCACCAGCTCGATCCGGCCGTCCAGTACTACCTGGAGGCCACGTCGATCCTCGAGCGCCTGACTGCGCCGCTCTGCCGTGCGGTCATCGGTGACGGTGCTGCCGACTCTTTCGAGGGGAGGCCGATGCTCGAATGGTTGGAAGACCGTAACCTGTTCGTGGTCTCGCTCGACGAGCAGCGGGAGTGGTTTCGATACCACCACCTCTTCCGCGACCTGTTGCGCCGCTTGCTCAACGCCGACCTGTCCGCCGAGGACCTGGCCGCGCTGCACATCCGAGCAGCCGAGTGGCTCGATGCCCATGACCGGGTGGAAGACGCGGTAGCTCACCTTCTCCAGGCGGGCAGGCCGGAGGCGGCTGCCGATGTGGTCGAAGCTCACGCGCGGGCCGCCGTCGAACAGGAGCGATGGCGGGAGCTGGAGCGCTGGGTCGGCATGCTGGGGCCGGACGTCGCAGATAGGCGCCCCCGACTGGTGATGATCCATGCCTGGCTGGCAGACGCTCGACATGACCTCGCGGGCGTCATCCGACACTGCGAGCGAGCAGAAAGACTGCTCGACGAGTCGGAGCAGCCGCTCGACGATGACATGGCTCTTCGCGGAGTGATCGCCGCGATGCGGGCGGAGATCAGCTTTTACGTTCAGGGCAACGGAGACGAGGCGCTGCTCTACGCTCGCCGTGCGCTGGAATTGCTCCCCCCGGACTATCACTTGGCCCGAGCCACCGCCAGCTGGTACGAGGGTGGCGGCCTGCATCTCCTGGGGCGGAACGACGAAGCCTTTGAGGTCTTCCGCCGCGCTTCCTTCGGGGACTACGGGAAGGCCGTCCATCCTCGGGCCATGGTCGGGCTGTGCCTGATGGGGTTCATGACCGGCGACGTGGACTATGCGGACCAGTCCGCGAGGCTGATGCTGAACGAGGTGACTGCGCGCGAGCTGAGGGACAGCGTAGGCTGGGCTCACTACTCATTGGGGCTGGCCGCCTACCTCAGGAACGATCTCACCACTGCCGAGGAGCACTATGCGGCCGTCGCACCGTACGAATCCCACATGGTCGCAGTGAAGCAGAGTTTCTACGGACGTGCCTGGGTGCGGCACGCCCAGGGCAGACTGGACGAGTCCCTTGAGATCCTGGATCAGTTCGCGCGCCTCACTTCGGATCTCGGCTCTCCCCTGGGACCTGAGATTCGGCTGCTACGAGCCCGCCTATCCGGGTCGTCTGGTCGGCCCACAGACGGCGCGGCCCTCGCCCGGGGCTTTCTCAACGCGGCGGATGACCGACCGCTGTCGCTCGAGGTCTGCTACGAGTTAAGCCCCCTCAGCGCCATATCGGTACTCACGCTGGAGGGTGACGACGACGACCTGGCAGCCTGCCAGGCGGTTCTAGACAGACTACTCGCGACTGCGGAAACAAACGGCAACATCTTCCGGTCTGCGCAGTGTCTCGTGCTTCGGGCGCTCGTTCTTGATCGTCAGGATCGGACTCCCGAGGCTCTGGCCTCGCTGGCCCAGGCGGTGGCCCTGGCTAAGCCCGGCCGCTTGGTCCGGTTGTTCCCCGAGATGGGGAACCGGGTCTACTCGCTCTTGCAGGCGCTCCGTCTTCGCGGGGGCGCTGATACCTTCCTCGACGACCTGATAGCCTCATTCGCGCAGGAGCGCCGTCCGTCTGAGGCCACCCCCCAGAGTCGCCCGGACGCCGGCGCCGAGGACTACCTGATCGATAATCTGCTGACAAACCGCGAACTCGATGTGCTCGTTCTGCTCGAAGAGCGAATGAGTAACAAGGAGATCGCGAAGCGGTTGGTGATCTCTCCGTCCACCGTGAAGCGCCATACCCTCAGCATCTACAGGAAGCTGGGAGTCGGGAGCCGGCGCGAGGCGGTGGTGAAGGCGCGGCGGCTGGGAGTCATTCCGGTCTCGCAGTAGTGCGCCCTAGCCGAACGCGGCCGCCCGAATCCTGCCCGTAGTTAGCCCCTTATGGTGCTGGGGGGACCTGCGCACGCCCTCTACACTTGGTTGGAACGAGCAGATCGGCGCAGGGGCGCAAGCATGACATCCACCGGCCTACACGACATCTCGAGCGAAAGCTCGCCTATCTACGAGATCAGGGTCTGCGGCGTCTTGGACCCAAAGTGGTGCAGCCTCTTCGAGGGGATGACCCTGGAGGTTGTTCAGGGCGATGCCCAGCCGGTGACGGTGGTCCGCGTGGCGGTGCAGGACCAGGCCGCGCTCGCCGGCGTGCTGGATGCCCTGTTCGGCGCCAATGCCAAAGTGCTATCCGTCAATGCCGTTGAACCAGCAGCGCAGAACGAGCCGCTCCAGCAAACCAATCCGGTAAACCGAGAGTGATGAAGGAGAACGAGATGAGTAAGATCGCCGACGTGAGTCCCACCGGGCGTGTCACGGTCGATAACGACCGCGTCAAGCGCCTGACGGCAGCAGTTCCTCGATACGCCGCTGACCATCGACAACGAGCGCCTCAAGTTCATGAAGGACGTCTACGAGGAGACGGCTGGCTACCAGAACATCATCCGCCGGGCCAAGTTCCTCGCGCACGTCCTCGAGCACAAGAAGCTCTATATCGACGAGAACCTGTTCGTCGGCAGCATGGCCAGCTCCGTCAACGCCGTCTACACCTACCCGGAGTGGCAGGTGGAGTGGATGAAGCAGGACAAGGTCGTCGACAACGCGAAGACCCCGGAAGAGCGCGAGCTGATGGCGTGGGTGGTCGACTACTGGGACAAGCGGGCGCTGAGGCCCCGGTCGGACGAGATCTTCATCAAGAAGTACGGCTACGACCCGCAGGTGGCCATCGACGCCGGCCTGTACATGGACTTCAACTCCTGGCCGGCCGGCGGCGGCAACCTCAACTACCCGCTGATCTACCAGAATGGCGTCGCGGCCGTCATCAAGGACATCGAGGCGCGGCAGGCGGCCCTCGACATGTACCTGGCGAACGCCCCCAAGCTCTACTTCTACGAGGCCTGCCTCATCGTGCTGCGCGCCGTCGTCAAGTTCGCGCACCGGTACGCCGCTCTCGCCCGGGACATGGCGGCGAAGGAGAAGAATCCCGAGCGCAAGCAGGACCTGCTCCAGATCGCCGAAATCTGCGAGCACGTGCCCGAGCATCCCGCCCGCAACCTGCGGGAGGCGATCCAGGCCCACTTCTTCGCGCACATCATCTCGGAACTGGAGCAGGCCGGGTGCGGCTACTCCGAGGGCTACCTGGGGCAGATGCTGGATCCCTACTACCAGCGCGACAAGGCCGCGGGGCTCATCGGTCCGGAAGAAGCGGTCTACATGCTCAAGAACCTGTACGTCAAGCTGAACGAGATCAACTACTACTACGGGCAGGCGGTCGGCACCGTGAACTCGGCCGACCTCGGCCAGACCGTCACGCTCGGCGGCTACACCGGTGAGGCCTACGACGCCACCGCGGAGATGGACTACCTGATCCTCGATGCCGCCATCGACATGAAGCTCCCGCAGCCTCCGCTGACCTGCATGTACCACGACAAGCTGTCGGGCGCGTTCCTCGAGAAGTGCCTCGACATGGTGGACACCGGCACGGGCATGCCCCAGTTCGTCAACGGCGACGTGGCCACGGCCCGGGCCCTGAACCTGCTTCGGGGGGAACATCGACCTCGCGACGGCACGGCGCTCGGCCGTCGGCGCGTGCGTCGGCACCTACATCCCGTACCAGAACGGCCATCCGCTGGAAGGCCAGCCCAACCTGGGCAAGACCCTCGAGCTGACGATGAACGACGGCTAGGACTTCGCCACCGGAGTGCAGGTGGGGCCGAAGACGGGCGATCCCGAGACGTTCAAGGACTTCGAGGAACTGTACGCCGCGTTCCAGAAGCAGGTCGACTTCTGCAGGAGACCGTCGGCACCACTCCTTCATCGGAAACATCCTGCGTGCGGAGTTCCTCCCCTGCGCCTGGCGCTCGATCCTGACGGGGGGATGCGTCGAGAAGGGCCTCGAAATCTGGAGCGGCGGCGCCAAGTACAACACGGTCGCCCACATCACCGTCGGCGGCGTGGACGCCGCCAACTGGCTCATGGCCGTGAAGCACCTGGTCTTCGACGAGAAGAAGCTGACCATGGCCGAGCTCAAGAAGGCCCTGGCGGCGAACTTCGAGGGCGAGTACGAGAAGGTCAGGAAGCTCTGCTACGAGGCCCCCAAGCACGGCAACGACATCCACGAGGTGGAGCAGGCTGGTCCGCCGGGTGTACGACAGCAACTACGACTCGTTCAGAAGGTCGGCGGCATCTACCTCGACCCGAACTACAAGGCCTCCCCCGACGCCTACACGAAGAGCATCCACAACTACTTCGGGCTCAAGACGTGGGCGCTGCCGACGGGCAAGAAGGCCGGCGTGGCTCTCACCGACGGGAGTCTCTCGGCCATGCCCGGGACGGACACGCGCGGACCGACGGCGCTGATGTCTCCGGCGCAAGGGCATCGACGCGGTGAAGTACTTCTCCGCGCATATGAATATGAAGCTCCCGCCCAATCGCTGAAGACCCGCAAGGGACGGGATACCCTGCTGCAGTTGATCAAGACCGGCATGGACCTGGGCCTCGGACACGTCCAGTTCAATGTGCTGGACACCAAGATCATGAGGGATGCGCAGAAGCACCCGGAGAACTACGCGACCTCGTGGTCCGGGTGGCCGGCTTCAGCGCGTTCTTCACCCGGCTGCATGTGGGCGTGCAGGACGAGATCATCGAGCGGACCGAGCATGTGACTTGACCGCGGGTCAGTCGCTGACCAGACGCACGCCGTCCGGCCTTCCGCTGATGGGCCAGGACCGGAAGTGCCATCAGTCTCCTGACGCCGCAAGGCTGGAAGGTACGCGATGAATACTGGGAAGGTCGTGCCAGAAAACGGATCGCCATCATGGCAGGCGCCGGTTTCGTTCCCGGCATGAATGCCGTGGTCATGGGCGCGGCCCTGGCCGCGGGCGAACTGGGATGGGAGCTGGTCGGCATCCGCGATGGCTTTGACGGTCTGATGCATCCGGAGCGCTACCCCGACGGTGGGCTGGTGACCCTCAGCCCCCAACTGGCCGAGAGCCTGGATCCCGGGGGCGGGGGCATCCTCGGCCAGTCGGGCCGGGTCGATCCGTTCCATGTCCGCACGATCGACGAAGACGACATGGTCCAGGAAGTGGACACGTCCGATGAGCTGCTGAAAGCGCTGAAGGCAGAGCAGATCGATGCCGTGATCTCCGTGGTCGGCGGCCGAGGGCTGAGCATCCTCTACAAGCTCCACCGCAAAGGGCTGAGCGCGGTGTGCATCCCCCGGTCGATCGAGAACGATATCGCCGCCACCTCGGTGTCCTTTGGCTTCAACAGCGCGCTCAGCTTCACCATCGAAATGCTCGACCGGGCTCGCCAAGCGGCCCAGTCGGCGCGCAAGATCGCAGTGGTGGAGGTTCATCGGTGAACAAGCAGGGTGGGTGGCGCTGCAGGCCGGTATCGCCGTCTGCGCCGACGCGGTGCTGATTCCCGAGATCCCCTGCGATCTGCAGACGGTGGCAGCGCGGCTGAAGGAGAAGATCACGCCCAGGCGGCCCTACGGGCTGGTGGTGGTGGCCGAAGGGGCAACGTTCGCCGATCATCCGCAGGCCCAGGCGGACAAGCCCTCCGTCGATTCGCTCAAAGCTTCTTTGTCGCCGCTCGCGACGGGTGAGGACGGCGAGCATGTCATCCTCCGATCCGGCCGGGCCGCTCAGACCGTGGCCGACAGGCTGCAACTGCTGATCGCCGAGGAGACCCAACCGCTTGTGCTGGGTCTTTGGGTCAGGGGCGGCGCACCCACCGCCGTCGACCGCCAACTGGGGTTGGCGTACGGGGCCGGGGCGGTACGGGGCCTCAATGCCGGCAAGAACGGAGCGATGGTTGCCTTTGTCCCGCCGGACATCGAGTTCGTGCCGTTGGCGGAGGCCATCAACAAAGTCAGGACGGTGCCCGCGGACAGCCTGTTCGTGAAGATCGCCCAATCGCTCGGCATCTGTCTGGGAGGGGAACTATGAGCGGCCCATCCGACAAATCATCCGGGCAGACCGGCATCGTCCTCAACATCCAACGCTACTGCAGCCATGACGGTCCGGGCATCCGCACCACCGTCTTCCTCAAGGGCTGCTCGCTGCGCTGCAAATGGTGCTCCAACCCCGAAAGCATCCACCGCAAGCCGGAGCTTGCCTACGCCCCCGACTTGTGCGCCGGCAAGAAGGAGTGCGGCCTGTGCCTGAAGCCCCCCTTCCCTGAAGGTGCCTTCTACGTCGTCGAGGGCGCCGATGACAAGGTCAAAGTCAACTGGGATCTGGCCACGGACATCGACGAGGCGACCGTTTCGCTCTGCCCGACGAAGGCACTGGACATGTACGGCAAGAGCATGACCGTCGACGAGGTGCTGGACGAGGCGGAGAAGGACAGCTTCCTTCTACCGCAACACCGGCGGCGGCATGACCCTGAGCGGCGGCGAGTGCATGCTGCAGCCGGACTTCGCCGCAGCCCTGCTGGAGGGCGCCCACAAGCGCGGCCTCAACACGGCCATCGAAACGGCGTGCAACGTGCCCTGGTCTTTCGTGGAGAAGGTGCTGCCCCACGTCGACACGATGCTGCATGATCACAAGCTCACCATCCCCGAGCGCCACAAGAAGTGGACCGGCGTGAGCAACGAGCGCATCCTGGCGAACTTCAAGCGCGCTTATGAGACGTTCCCCGACATCGACTTCATCGCCCGCACCCCGTTGATCCCCGGTGTGAATGCCGACGAGGAGCACATCCGGGCGGTCCTTGCCTTCATTCGCCCGTACAAGAACGTGATCGACTACGAACTCTTGCCCTATCACCGCTTCGGACTGGGCAAGTACGAGAGCCTGGGTGTGGTCTACGAGCTGGACGATTTCCGGACGCCCTCCGACGAGCTGGTGGCGCACCTGCAGGCCATCATCGACGAGGCCTTCGGGCGGACGGGAGACACGGAGTGACTCTGGACAACGTCATAGACGCGCGCGTGGCGGCCGCGTTGGACAGGCTGCCTGCGGGATTCCCGAAGCTTCTCCTCGAGCAGTACCTGCTCCGGGGAGAAGGAGCCGGGGTCGAACTCCCGCGGTCAGACTGGCGCGCCGTCATCGATCCCAAAGCATGTGCGGCGAGCCGCGATTGCCTCGCGCAGTGCCCCGTGGACGCGATCTTCGAGGGGCCGCCGCGTCCTAAGCCGGGTGTCATCGCGTGTGTCTGCGCGGGAGGCACGGTGGAGACCGTCCCTGGGGCGTCCATCGTGAACCGCGAGAAGTGCGTCGGCTGCGGCGTCTGCGTGATCAGCTGTCCCGAGAGCGCGATTCGAATGGAACCTGTCTCCTAAGAGGATGGCAGCCACGCCTGCAACGGGCGGGAGATCACCCACGACGCGGAGGATAGATCCATCATGAAGATCATGGGCCACGCAGGCTATCACCGGCGCGTCGCCATCAATATCGGTGCGGGTTTTGTCCCCGGCATGAGTTCCGTGCTGATGGGAGCGGCGCTGGCGGGGGGCAGATTGGGATGGGAGCTGGTCGGCATCCGGGACGGTTTTGAGGGGTTGCTGCATCCGGATCGCTATCCGGATGGGGGATTGGTCCCCCTGAGCCTCGAGCGAGTGGAGGACATCGATCCCGCCACCGCCGGAGTCATCGGCCAGTCGCCCTGGGTCGATCCCTCTGCGCGCGCCCACAGATGCAGCCGAGACCGACCCGTCCGATGAGCTGTTGAGACGGCTTCAGGCAGAGGGGATCGAGGCCCTCATTTCCGTCGTGGGCAACCAAGGCTTGGGGATCCTCTATCGGCTGCATCTCAAAGGGCTCCATACGGTGTGTATCCCCAGGTCCGTCGAGAACGACATCGCCGGGACGGCGGTCTCCTTGGGGTTCAATACCGCCCTGAGCGTCACCCTTGAGATGCTGAACAAGGCCTACCAGGCGGCCCGGTCCGCCCGGAGGATCGCGGTGGTGGAGGTCCTCGGAGAGCGGGCCGGCTGGATCGCTCTCCAGGCTGGGATCGCCGCCCGTGCCGACGCCGTGCTCATCCCCGAGATCCCCTGCGATCTGAAGCACGTTGCGGCAAGGCTCAGGGACAAGATCTCACTTCGCCGGCCTTACGGTCTGGTCGTGGTGGCGGAGGGGGCAAAGCTTGTTGACGACGCGCCGGCAGAAAGCGGACCGGATGGCAGCATCGCCGCGAGGACGGCTCGAACGCTGCAATCGTTGATGGACGGCGAGTTCCATCCGCTGGTCATCGGTTCCTGGGCCAGAGGTGGCAATCCCAGCGCCGTCGACCAACAACTGGGCATGGCCTTCGGTGCCGAAGCCGTCGACGTGCTGAAAGCGGGACAAACGGCGGTGATGGTCGCTTTTGTGCCTCCCGACATCAGGTCGATCTCCCTGAAGGAAGCGGTCGACACGGTCAGAACGGTGCCTGCCGACAGCGAGTTCATGCGGATCGCCCAGTCGCTGGGCATCTACCTGGGGACGCCTCTGTGATGGCTTCCGTCAAGCATCGCCACCAGACCGGGGCAACAACTTAGGAGACGAGATCATGAGGGACGTCGAACAACCGGTGGATGTGTACGAAAGACTTGCGGATGCGCTGGACGCACTTCCGTCAGGCTTCACTCGGACACCATCCCGGATCGAGATCGAACTGATCAAGAAGGTATTCACCTACGAGGAGGCCGCGCTGGCCGGGCAACTCACCCGCGCCCCCGAGACCGCGGCCGAGATCTCCAGGCGGGTTGGACTCGATGAGGAAACGGTCACGGTGCTGCTCGAGAGCATGATCCCTCCGCGCAAGGTCCGCGCGGACACGCTGGCACTGGAAACCGGCGTCAAAGGATTGGGGAAAGTCGAGGCGAGCGGCAGCGAGAAGCCCGAGACTCCGACCGCGAAGAGATATCGGCTCTCCCCGTTCCTGGTGGGGTGGTTCGAATCCTATCTGCAGGAGAGCAAACCGGAGAACAAGGAGTTCGCCCGACTGTACGAGCAGTACGTCATGGAGGGTGGGGGCGAGAAGATCTTCGCGCCGCGACCGGGCCCGCAGGGCGTCATCCCCTACCGCGGTTCACTCAAACCTGAGTGGCTGGAACGCGAACCCCACAATGACGTCGATGCTCACTTTCAGAGATATGACCGTTTCCTGGTGCTCGATTGTGTGTGCAAGTTTGAGAAGGCCGCCGCCCACGGGCAAAGCTGTGAGATGCCTCTCAAGCGTTGCGGCTTCGTGGGCATGCCGCCGGCGGTCCCCCTGTCAGAAAACGTGCTCCCTCGGGAGGAGGCGATCAGGCTCTGGGAGGAACTCGATGCCATGGGCACGATGGTCGTCGAGGGGTTCTACGGATTCACCATGGGGGCCGAGAGCCCTCAGTTCGTGGGGGGTTGCCACTGCTGCGGTTGTTGCTGCTGCATCCTGAATTCGGCTCGGCTGGACCTCGATATCAAGGAAACCGTCCAGCGCTCGAACTACCGCGTCGTCAAGGATCACGACAAGTGCATCGCCTGTGGCGAGTGTGTCAGGCGCTGCCAGTCCTACGCCCAGACTTTCGACAAGACCGCCGCTGAGAAGCCGGCTTACCACCGGGATCGATGCCTCGGCTGCGGAGCTTGTGTCCGGGGTTGCCCGACGAGTGCGCTCGCCCTGGAGCCGGTCTCCGAAGAGGAGTGGTACCACGTGGCCTCCAGTTTTGCCGAATGGGAAGAGCGACGGCTGCAGAGCTTGGCGGCGGACAAGGAGGGCAGTGGCTAGACGTTGGCTTCAACCCGATCGACACATGCATAGAAAAGGAAAAAGATAATGCGCAAGCCCATATACGAAATGACCCGCAAGCACAGCCACTTCACCGAGAACTTTGACATCCAGATCTGGGGAGAGGTGCATGGCGGCATGATCTGTGCCGTGCACCACTTCGCTCCGGGCACGGATATCACGCCTGCTTTCGAAACGTTTGGAGGGTTCTGCCCGGTTCCTCACTGGGGCTACTGCTTCAAGGGCGAGGCGACCATGATCTACGACGATGGGACTGAAGAGGTCATCCGCGCTGGGGACGTGTTCTACTTCCCCAAGGGTCATACCATGATCATCGACAAGGACGCCCCGGTCGCCTGCGAGATCATCGAGTTCAGCAACGCGGCCGATTTTGGGGCAGGCGAGGCTGCGGTAGCGGAGAGCAAGAAGAAGTAAGGATC
>CAWAOX010000012.1:0-44435 GCA_963783835.1 uncultured Actinomycetota bacterium | reverse complement strand
CCTTGGGAGCGGCCGAGTATAACACGGTCTTCGGGCCAAGGGTATAGTCAGAGTGGCGCCGAGCGCCTGCTCAATGAGTTGTCGCGGCCTCGGTACCGCACAGGGTCATGCTCAACTGGAGGGATGGGGATGAGAAGAGAGAACCGTAAGCCGCAGGCGGATTTCTTCAAGATAGCCGGAGTGGCGGGAGCCACGATCGGCATGGCCGGCGGTCTCGGCGGGCTTGTCGCCGCGTGTGGTGACACCGAAGAGACCACCACGACCGCCGGTCCGACCACGACCGCCGGGGTGACCACCACGGCCGGTCCCACCACGACCGCTGGAGCCACCACGACCGTTTCCGCCGCCACGGAAGAGGGCCGGCCCATCAAGCTCGGAATTGTATCGCCGAAGACAGGCAACTTCTCGGTCTTTGCCATCTCCGACGACTGGTGGATCGCTCGGGTCAACGAGATCATGAAGGACGGGTTCATCACCGGCGACGGCAAGAAGCGCATGCTCGAGCTTATCGTCAAAGACAGCCAGTCCGACTCCAACCGGGCTTCGCAGGTAGCGGGCGACTTGGTAACCAACGATCAAGTCGACATGCTGCTGGCCTCCGGTACGCCGGACACCGCCAACCCGACGGCAGACCAAGGCGAGGCGCTCGGGTGTCCCACGCTGCTGAGCTTTGCCCCGTGGCAGGCGCTGTTCTTTGGGGCCGACGGGAAACCGAAAGAGTTCAAGTGGGTCTACGGCAACATGCTGGGCTCGGAACAGACGATCGCCGCGTTCACCGACGCGTTTGAGACCAGCGGGGTCGAGACCAACAAGATGGTCGGGATGCTGTTGCCGAACGACGCGGACTATACCGGTTGGATGGCCCCTCCGCGGCGCCCAAGGTGTTCGCCGAGAAGGGCTACACGCTGGTTGTGCCCGAGCCCTACGCGGTCCCAGCCAGAATTCACCTCCCAGATCACCAAGTTCAAGAGTGAAGGCTCGAGATCGTCTGCGGCACCAACGACCCGCCGTGGTTCTCCAACTTCTTGACCCAGAGCCTGCAGCAGGGCTACCAGCCCAAGTTTATCAGCTCGGGCAAGGCCCTCATCTTCCCGCAGGCCGTCATGGGCTATCCCAACCAAGGTGTCGGGCTTATCGGCGAGGCCGCCTGGCACCCGAGCTGAAGATCAAAGACACGCTGTCGGATCTCGATTCCGAGGGGCTGGCCGCCGACTACGGGGCCGTGACCGGCGAGCAGTGGACCGCGGCTATCGGCTGCTACGGCAAGGCCGAATGGGCCATCGACGTCTACAAGCGGGCAACGAAACCGGAGGACAAGGAATCCGTCCTCGAAGCCGTCAAGACGACGAAGGGCAACTACAGCAGGGTTTCATCGACTTCACGGAGCCGGTAGACCCCGACGGATTCCACCCTATCGCCAACAACTACAAGCCGTTTATCGGCGCGCAGCAGTGGCGTACGGGCACCAAGAATCCTGTCGAGGCCATAGTGGTCAGCAACGCGACAGCCCCGGGCACCACGGTGCAGGACAAGGCCACGCCGATGGTGTACGCGTAGTCCGACAAACGTTGATAAGGAGCGTGGCCCGGTAGAAGCGGCCCCCTCCTGACAGCTTTGGGGCGGGGGTCCCGGCACTCGGTTTGCGCCGGCGTGTCGGGACCCCCGCCGTTCTATGAGAAGCGCATGCGCCTGGCCCTTTTTCAGGGCGGTGCCGAGGTCCTAACATAGCGTGCCTATGGAAACGGATCTCCTCAAGACTTTCGTGACGGTGGCAGAGGCGCGCGGCTTCAGCAAGGCGGCCCGGGACCTCTACTCGACCCAGTCTACCGTCAGCCGGCAGATCGCTCGTCTCGAGGAGATGCTCGATGCCAGGCTGTTCGTGCGCTACGGCCGCCACGTTGAATTGACCGTGGCCGGGGAACTGCTGCTGCCGCTCGCCCACGCCATCGTCACCCGCACGGAGGACGCCATCGGCATCATCCGCGAGCAGGCGGGAGGAGGTCCGAGCGCCGTGCACTTCGGGGCCGTCCCGATGGTCATGGCCCACATACTGATCCCCCTTCTGGCGCCCTTCATCGCTGCGTACCCTGCCATGAGCATCGATCTGATCGAAAAGGACGACGCCCAGCTCGAGGAAGCGGTGCTCAGTGGAGAACTGGATTGCGGGGTGATGACTCCCTGGGGATCGACCCGGGTGGCGGGCTATCACCTGCTCACCGAGGAGATCCTCCTGATCGTGCCCCGCGGCCACCCGCTCGCCGATCAGCCGGCCGCGCCCTTCAAGGCTGTCGCCGCGGAGACCATCCTCATTCCCCGGGCGACGCTACATGTGAGCAATCTCATAGTGGAGGCCTTCCGCCGGCGCGGGCTCGCTCCCAAGTTCTCCTCCCGATGTAACTACCCGGAGCTGAACAAAGAGCTGGTAAGGAAAGGTCTTGGCCTGGCCCCGATGCCCAAGACGCTCTGTTCTCCCGCCGCGCTGGAGGGACTGGTCGCCATCCCGTTCGAGGAGCCCATCACCCGCGATCTCAACCTCATCTACCCGTATGACCGTCCGCTGTCCTCGGCGGCGCGGGCGCTCGTCGCATACATTCGTACGCACATCTCGAAGCAGGGGCCGGCGTAAGAACGAGGGCGCGAACGGCCGACCTCTTCAGTCGCGAGCCCGGTTAAGCAGGAGGTCGTCGAACTCGTCGGCGCTCATGCCGCGCAGGCAAGCGAGCAGGGCCCGGCGCGGGATGCGGTGAGACCGCCGAGGCGAAGTGACTTGATCTGCTTGTCCTGCACCATCTGCTCGACGGCGGCGACCGGGATATTGAGAATGCCGGCCACCTCTTCCACGGTGAATACCGTTCCATCCGGGAGGAGGTCGACCGCGCTTTCCTGCAGCACGGGCCTCCCCGGGGCAGCCGGCGCCCGCGACGAAGCCGAGGGGGCCGCGCTTTCTCCGGTGAGGCTCCCCAGGATGAAATCGATCAGCCGCGGCGACACCCGGTCGTACCAAATGCCGTTGACCCCCATGGAACTGGCCACATCGCCGGTCCAGGCCCAGCCGGCGATGAGCCAGGCGATGAGTTCCGGGTCTACATCGGCTGGCAGGCGACCCTGACGCTCGAGTTCCTCCACGATGGAGGCCAAGTAAGAGGCGGTGGCGAACTCCTTTTCGCGCAGCGCGTCGCGTAGCCCTTCCTCGGGCGCGGAGGCCACGAACTCGAGGAACAGATGGGCGTGGCTCGTCGGGTCCTGTTGGCGGACCTTGTCGGCGTGGTTCTCGCATATCTCGCGCAGGCGCTGGACAGGGTCGCTGCTGGAAGAAGAGCGGAAGCTGTCGAACACCTGCTCGTACACCACGTCCAGAGCGGCCAGCAGGATGGCCTGGCGGTTCTCGAAATGGGAGTAGAGGGCGGCGGAAGTGATGCCGGCCCCCTTAGCGATGCGGGACACCGTGGCCCCTTGGACCCCGTGCTCGGCTATCGTCTCGAGCGCCGCCCGGACGATCTCCTGCTTTCGCGCCTCGGTGTTCATTCTGACCGCCACGCCCACTTCGCTCTCCTTTCGCCTCGGTCGCCACCACTCTACTACAACCGGCCGGCGAGATTGACACGCAACCTATTATACGTTAAGTTTTGCTGAATACTCAGTTAGTTACGGTTCGGCCGGTCGGCGCGAGAACCACCCAGGAGGGAGAAGCTGATGGGAGAAGTGCAACGGTTCACCAACTGCACTACCGGGGGGCCGGTCTTCGTCGACGTCAAGGACGAAAGAATCATCCGGCTCACGCCCACTCGAGTTCGACGACACCGATGCTCCGTCGTGGGTGATCGAGGCTCGGGGGCAGAAGTTCACGCCGCCCCGCAAGGCGCTGGTCAGCCCGTGGACGATCGCCCACCGTTCCACCGTCTACTCTCCCAAGCGGATCCTCACCCCTCTCAAGCGTGTGGACTTCGATCCCAAGGGCGACCGCAACATCCAGAACCGCGGCACCTCCGGCTACGAGCCCATCAGCTGGGACGAGGCATTCGACATGGTCGCGGAGGAGATCATCCGGGTCAAACGCGAGTTCGGGCCTGGCGCCATAGTCACCCAGCCCAGCTCTCACCAGATGTGGGGCAACGTCGGCTACCGCTTCAGCGCTTACCAGCGTTTCCTCAACGCGGTGGGGATGACCTACATCGAGCCCAACCCCGACAGTTGGGAAGGCTGGCTGTGGGGCGGCGCCCACATGTGGGGCAACACCCATCGCCTGGGGAACCTCGAGGGCTACGACCTGCTCGAGGACGCTCTCAAGAACACCGAGATGATCGTGTTCTGGTCCTCCGACCCCGACACGACTCAGGGCGGCGTCTACGCTGCCTACGAGTCCCAGCCGCGGCGCCGGTGGCTCAAGGACCTCGGGGTCAAGATGGTCTTCATCGATCCCTACTTCAACCACACGGCCGGCATGATCGGCGACAAGTGGCTTGCTCCCCGTCCCGGCACGGACGTCCCCATCGCCTTGGCCATCGCCTACGTCTGGCTGACCGAAGGCACCTACGACAAGGAATATGTCGCCGGCAAGACCGTCGGCTTCGACGAATGGAAGGACTACGTCCTCGGCACGACCGATGGCCGGCCGAAGACTCCCGAGTGGGCGGAGGCTGAGTCGGGAGTGCTCGCCCGCGACATCCGCGCTCTGGCCCGCGAGTGGGCCTCGAAGAAGACCATGCTGGCCGCCGGTGGTCTCGCCGGTCTGGGCGGCGCCTCCCGGTGCGCAACGGGGAACGAGTGGTCACGGTCCATGATCGCCCTGATCACCATGCAGGGCATGGGCAAGCCGGGCATCAACCTGTGGAGCACGAGCTACGGCACGCCGCTCGACGAGACCTTCTTCTTCCCGGGATACACCGAGGGCGGCATCTCCGGCGATATGGCGAACAGCGCCGCGGGCAAGGATTTCGTCTACCGGATGTTCCCGCGCGGCGGAGCGTTCTCAACCCGATCCGCTCGGCCGAGGGTTCCCTGGGCTACCGGTTGAGGACCCCCGAGATCATGATGCACGAGCCTCATGAGTGGTACGGGCGGGGCTTCACCGGATCGCACATCGAAGCCCAGTTCCACAAGTACCAGTACCCGGCGCCCGGATACCCCATGGCGCAGATGTACTACCGCTTTGGCGGTTCCTTCTTCGGCACGATGACCGACACCAACAAGCACGTCCAGGCCTACCGCGAGGGCAAAGTGCCCTTCGTCGTGTCTCAGGCCATCTGGATGGAGGGCGAGGCCAAGTTCGCCGACGTCATCCTCCCGGCGTGCACCAACTTCGAGCGCTGGGACATCGGCGAGTGGAGTCTGGCCAACGGCTACGTGACTCACAGCTCGCAGATGTGCAACCACCGCATCATCGTGCTGCAGCACAAGGCCATCGAGCCGCTGGGCGAGTCCAAGTCGGACTACGAGATCTTCCGGGGGATTGCCGCGCGCCTCGGTCTCGAAGGCATGTACACCATGGGCCGGACGAGCTCGACTGGGTCAAGGCCACCTTCGACGCGACCGATCTCGCCAAGGTGACCACCTGGGAGGAGTTCGTCAAGAAGGGCTACTACGTGGTACCGCCTCGCCCGGCCGACCGCAAACCCACCCCGGGCATGCGCTGGTTCGCCGAGGACGGGAGCGCGACACCCCCGACTGGGGTCCGGCTCCTTGGGATGTCGTGCAGAACAAGGGGCTGCAGACGCAATCCGGCAAGGTCGAGTTCGTGAGCAACAGCCTCAAGCGCGCGGAGGCGACGGGTCTCGTCGATCCCGAGCGCCCGGTCATGGGCCCGCAGTACATCCCCAGTTGGGAAGGTCATCGCACGGCCGAACTGCTGAGCAAGTACCCGCTGCAGCTGATCATGCCCCACCCGCGCTACACCTTCCACACCCACAACGACGCAAAAGACAGCTGGACCAACGAGATCAAGGACCACCGCGTTCTTCATCCCGACGGCCGTTACTACTGGATCATGCGCCTCAGCAGCAAGGATGCCGCCGCGCGGGGCATCAAAGACGGCGACCTGATCCGGGCGTTCAACGACCGCGGATCGGTGATTCTGTCGGCGCAGGTGACGGAACGCATGGTCCCGGGTGTGGCGCATTCGTATGAGTCGTGCGCCGAGTACGACCCCATCGGGGTGCCGGGCGAGTCCTCCGACCGCGGCGGCTGCGTGAACGTCCTTTCGCCCTCGCGGTTCATCACCCCGATGTCCTCCGGGATGGCGAACAACTCCTGCCTCATCGAGATCGAGAAGTGGGACGGCCCGATGGACAAGGAGGTGGCATGATGGCCGGCGCCAAGAAGTGGAACATGGTGATCGACCTGGCCCTCTGCAACGACTGCAACTGCTGCTTCATGGCCGACAAGGACGAGTTCACCGGCAACGACTGGCTGCCCTTCTCCAAAGCGCAGCCCTGGGAAGGCGCACCGCTGGATCGAGATCGAGCGCAAGGAGCGCGGCCAGTTCCCCCAGATCCAGGTGGTGCACCTTCCTCCCTGTGCATGCACTGTGACGATGCTCCCTGCATCGACGCGGCTCCCGATGGCGCCGTGTACAAGCGGCCGGATGGCCTGGTCATCATCGACCCGGAGAAGGCGGAGGGACACCCCGAGACTCGTGGATACCTGCCCGTACGGCGCCATCTCCTGGAACGAAGAAGCCAACGTCGCCCAGAAGTGCACGGGGTGCGCGCACCTGATCGACCAAGGCTGGCGCAGACCCGCTGCAGCCAGGGCTGCCCCACCGGAGCTCTGAAGCTGGTCCTCGCCGATGACGCGGAGATGGCTGCGCTGATCAAGGCGGAAGCTCTGGAGGTCTACCGGCCGGAACTGGGCACCGCTCCCCGAGTGCTCTACAAGAACCTCTACAAGTGGACCAAGGTGTTCGTGGCGGGCAGTGCGTACTTCGCCGATAGCGGTGATTGCGCGGAGGGTTGCGACGTGACCATCTCCAAGGACGGCGCGGTGGTCGCAAAGGCAGCGACCAACAACTTCGGTGACTTCCTTGTGGACAGGCTGGATGCGGGTACCGAGTACACCGTGGCCATCGAAGCCGCCGGGTACAAGCCGGTGGAGTGCAAAGCCGTTCCGACAGTCGCCGGCCTGACGCTGCCGGCTGTCGGCCTGGAGAAGGCCTAGCCGGCGAGCGGGCGACAACGAGAGCCGGCAACGGGAAGGAGAGGCACATGAAAGAAGACTTGGAGGCGATGGTACGGCGCCTGAACGATATCCAAGAGATACAGAACCTGATGGGCCGGTACGAGTTCCTGACGACCGCCAACATGTTCACCGAAACGGTCGAACTGTTCGCCAAGACGGTGCCCCAGAAGATCGAGATCGGACCGCTGGGCGTCTGGGACGGCATGGACGCCGCCTACCGCTGCTTCCACGGGTTCCACAACTGGACGTCCAAGGTGGGCGTGCCCATCGAGGGGCAGATGATGCAGCACACGCTCGCCACGCCGGTCATCGAAGTGGCCACGGACGGCAAGACCGCCAAAGGCGTGTGGATGTCGCCCGGCCATGAGGCCCGGGTGCTCGGTGGCAATCTCACCGCCCTGTGGGTGTGGGGCACCTACGGGGAGGACTTCATCAAAGAAGACGGGGAGTGGAAGATCCGCAACCACCATGTGTACCTCAATATCATCACTCCGTTCGACGTGCCCTGGACCGCGGAGAAGCCGGGCGATGCCGGGGACATAGGCGACATCTTCCCGCCGGGCCTGCCCGACGAATACAAGCCGGACCGTCCCAGCACCTATACCTGGATGTACTCTCCCTCGGCGGTGATGGAACTGGTACCTCTGCCGCCCGAGCCGCACGAGACCTACGATCCCGCCACCGACTACATCCAGTAGCGCAAACGGAGGTGTCCCGATGACCGACCGCAAGGAACTCACCCCCGAGGAGAAGACCAAACCCTACGCCAAGTACTACTACCTGCCCTCCGCTCCGCCCGCGGCCCACCACGCCGAGATGCTCGCCGACCTCAAACCCCTCGACCCGGCCAAGGCCGACCGCATCCAGGACGCGAACAACCTGCTCTCCCCGGGCTACACCGAAGGCGAGAACGGCTACTGCGTCATGCCGGACGGCAGCGCGTGCATAGCCCTGCGCCACCCCATGCCGGGAGCGACGCCGGAGATGATCGACTGGTGGTTCGCCTGGCACGGACTGGAAGACCTGCGCTACAAGCTCTGGTATCCGGAGATGCACGTCTCCGCCCGTCTCGACCCCGACGAGCGCGCCAAGGTGCTCGACCCCGCCCGCCCGCTGCCTCAGAAGTTCCAGGGGCTGACGCACCACGTGGTGGAGGACATCGGCGGGGGAGTGCTGAATGCCGTGGATATCAGCTTCCTCACGCCCGAGGACTTCGGGTTCGACATGAGCCGCTTCCAGCTCGCCGTACGCCGAGGCCCTCGCGGCCGCTAACGTGATGGCGCGCGGCGTCGACGATCCCAAAGACGGCCCCGGTCTGCCGGTGACGTTCGTCCACCTGGTCCGGAAAGTCGACGGCGGCATCGAGGTCCGCAACCGCTTCTGGGTCGGCTACCAGATCGTCGACAAGAAGCCCGTGCTCGCGTTGCCGCCCGGGATGCGCATCCCGGAGGAAGCCGCGCAGGGCCTGTTCTTGCATGACGTCCAGGAGTTCGCCAACCTGGCCTCCATCCTGCCCCAGCTCTACGCGGAGATGGGCGGCAAGGTTGCCTGAGCACCGCCCTGATCCAGACGATGCCGGGAGGTAGTGAGATGCCCACAGGCCGCGCTCTTGAGGCCGCGCCCGACCCCATCCCGTATTCGGCCCTCAAAGAGACCATCGAGTGCGATATTGCCATCGTCGGTGCGGGCATCTCCGGGACCCCGGCAGCCATGAAGGCCGCGGAGATGGGCGCCCGGGTACGGGTACTGGAGAAGGGCCCCACCTTCGGGATCCATCGGACCGGCGGCTTCGCCGCGTTCGGGACGAAAGCCCAGAAAGCGGCGGGCATCGAGCTCCCGCAAGAGCTGCGCGAGAGGATCGTGCTCGATCTCTGGGGCTCCACGATGGCGTTCCAGGGCAGGCTGCCTCTCAGCGCGCTATGGATGAGGCACAGTGCCGAGGTGGCGGATTGGCTCACCGACATCCTCGCGGCCAAGGGGGTCGAGATCCGGGCCGTCGACACCGGTGGTATCACCGGCGCCGGTCTGCAGACCTCCCTGGTCCGCCCGAACCAGTTCTGGAACGAGTACTGCCTGCTCCACCGCATGGGCAAGACGTTCGAGGAAGGCGAGAACGTCAACTGGATGGCGCCCATGGTGGAATATGCGATGGAACATGGAGCTGTCTATCACTACAGCACCACCGCCAAGCAGTTGATACGTGATGAAGACGGCCGTGTATCCGGCGTGGTCGCTCAAAATGAGAACGGCGAGTACATCACGTTCATCGCCAGGAAAGGCGTCATACTCGCGGCCGGCGACTTCATAAACGACGAAGAGATGGTGTCGGTCTTCTGTCCCCATCTCGCGAAGAACGTCAACAACTTCTCCAACAAGTACTGTACCGGCGATGGGCACAAGATGGCCATCTGGGTCGGTGCGGACATGGACCAGATCGTAGCCGGCGACGTGTTCCCGGGGCAGACGATCACCGGCAGGAACATGCATCCCGACGAGCCGTTCTGGGCTCTCTACATGGACTGGTGGTGGTGCCCCGCCGTCGCCTCCATGCCCATGCTCTACGTCGACATCGCCGGCTACCGGTACGCGAACGAGAACCTTCCCTTCCAGCAGAACGCGGTCGCAGCCTTGGGCATGCCGGAAGGCCGAGCCTGGGCCCTCTGGGACAGCGCGTGGCAGACGAAGTTCCCGATGATCCCGGAGAAGACGCCGGCCTCTCGCAACACCCCGGAGCAGGTCGAGATCGACCTGAGAGAAGGCATCACCGTCAAGGCGGACACCATCGAGGCTCTTGCCGAACTGATAGAGGTGCCGGTCGAGAACCTCAAGGCGACGGTCGCCAGGTACAACGAGCTATGCGCCAAGGGGCACGACGACGATTGCCTCAAAGAGGCGATGTGGATGCGGCCGGTGGATACCCCTCCGTTCTATGCGGCCGGCATCGGGGCGGCGATCACCGGCACCAGAGGAGGGGTGAAGATCAACGCCGACATGCAGGTCCTCGACAAGAAGGGGCGTGTGATCCCCGGTCTTTACGCGATCGGTAACAACGCCGGCAGCTTCTATGGGATGGTCTATCCACCCCAGATCGAAGGCAGCGGCATCGGTCACGCTCACACGTTTGCGTACCTGGCGGCGAAGCACGCGGCTGGTCAGGCGTGACTTCTCAGGAGCCGCTGGTGCTAGGCTTGAGGGGCGGCCTCGCCGCACCCGGCGCAGCCGGGTCCGCTAGGCCGCCCCGGTCCTGCTGACGAAGTCCGTTCCCGCTGAGAAGCGAGACCGATTGGAGGGATGATGGCAACTCACAGCGTCTCAGAGCTCAGACGGTCGTCGTGGGGAGCGGCGCCGGCGGAGCTACCGTCGCGCGGGAGCTCGCCCGGAGGGGACGGGAGGTGCTGATCCTCGAGGAGGGCGCCTACCATAAGCCTGTCGGCAGCTGGCGGACGATGCTCAAGATGCTGGACCATATGGGCAACTTCGCGTCCGTCGAAGGCACGCAGATGGTCCGGTTACTCACCGTGGGCGGCAGCACCGTCAGCTTCTGCGGGGTGGCCTTTCCTCCGCCGCCCTGGCTCAAGGAGCGGCATGGCATCGACCTCACGCCGTATGTCGACGAGGTCTCCAAGGAGCTCGCTCTCGCTCCGTTGCCCGAGCGCCTGGTGGGAGCCGGCGCTCAGCGCATCATGGCGGCTGCTCGCGAAGAGGGGCTCGATTGGAATCCGTTCCCGCACTTCATCGATGCGGCCGAATGCGATCTGTCCTGCCCCAAGTGCATGATCGGATGCGCCAAGGGGGCCAAGTGGACCGCGCGTGATTACGTGGAAGAAGCGGTGGCCGGCGGCGCCCGGCTCGCGACCGAGGCCCACGTCGAAGAGGTGCTGTCCGACGGTGGAAAGGTCACCGGGGTCCGTGGTCTGGCGAAGTCCGGCCCGTTTGTGGTCGAGGCTGAGAGAGTGGTACTGGCCGGCGGCGGCCTGGGTACCCCGATGGTGCTCCAGGCCTCGGGGATCGAGGGCGCGGGGCGGAACGGGTTCTTCATCGATCCGCTCTGCCTCACCTGCGGTATCTCGAACGGCCCGGGGTCTTCTCACGACATCCCCATGAGTTGCGGCACCACCGAGCTGCAGGACGAGGGGATCATCATGACCGATGTCGTCGATCCCTGGCCCCTGTTCTTCTTCGGCCTGATCATGGGCGGCCCCAGGCGGCCTCGTCACTTCCTCGGCTTTCCCCGGACGCTGGGCATCATGACCAAGGCGCGCGACCCGCTGACCGGGTCTATCTTGGCGGATGGGAAGGTCTCCAAGCCGCTCGGGCAGGAGGAACTTGGCCGTCTTGCCCGCGGCCGAGAAATCGCCACGCGTATCCTGGTGCGCGCCGGCTGCGACCCCGCCACCATCCTCACGGGCCCTCCGCGGGGGGCCCACCCGGGAGGCACAGTCCGCATCGGCGATGTGCTCGACACCGATCTTCAGACCGAGATCGCCGGCCTCTATGTATGCGACGCGAGCGTCTTCCCCGAGCCGATGGGCCTGCCCCCGACTCTCGCCATCTTGGGCCTTGCACGGCGGTTGGTGAGCGAACAACTCGAGAAAGGCGCTTGAGATGCCCCCGTTCGAAGCTCTCCTTCAACCCCTGCAGATAGGCCCGCTCACGGCCAAGAACCGCATCGAAGCCGCGCCTACGCTCACGTGTATAGCTCACGCCGACCAGTCCGTGTCCAGCGAACTGGTGGAGTTCTACCGGGTGCAGGCCAAGGGCGGCGCCGGCATCATCACCGTGCTCGAGACGGCCATCGACGCCGACAGGGCGATCACCCAGCCCACCCAGTTGAATCTGGGCAGCGACTTCTACATCCCCGCTCTCACGTCGGTGGCGGAGGTCATCAAGGCCGGTGGAGCCATCGCTTCCATCCAACTGAACCACGGCGGCCGGCAGGCGGTAAGCCAGCTCAACGGCGGCAGGAACCCCATCGGTCCCTCGGCCATGGTGGGCATCTTCACCGAGGACAGGCGGCGGGGCGAGCAGGTGATCGAGGAGATGAGCCTGGCGATGATCGACGAGGTCATCGACCACTTCGCCGCCGCCGCGTTCCGGGCGAAGACCGCCGGGTTCGACATGGTCATGGTCCACGCGGGCCATGGGTGGCTCATATCGCAGTTCATCTCTCCCGCGGTGAACGCGCGGACCGACGAGTACGGCGGAAGTCTCGAGAACCGCTGCCGTTTCGGCATCCGGGTGATCGACGCCATCAGGGAGCGGTGCGGCGCGGACTTCCCCGTCGAGTGGCGTATCAGCGCCAGCGACCTGGTCCCCGGCGGGCTCGAGATCGCCGATGCCGTCCGCTATGCCCAGATCATGCAGGACAAGGTCGATCTGCTCCAGGTCTCGGCCGGCACCATCGGGGTGCCGCATACCTATCCCTACACCCATCCCTCCACCTATCTGCCCCACGGGGAGAACCTCGAGCGGGCGGCCGAGATCAAGAAGGCGGTCCGGACGCCGGTCGGAGTGGTGGGCGCGATCGTCGATCTCGATGAGGCCGGGGAGTGGGTGGCGGCGGGCAAGGTGGACTTCGTCGCCCTCTGCCGGGCGCTCATAGCCGACCCGGCGCTGCCGAAGAAGACCTTCCGGGGCCGCAAGGAGGATGTCATCCCCTGCATCCGCTGCAATAGCTGCCTCATACGTGGGGCCCACAGCCTGCCGGTAAGGTGCGCCGTCAACCCGATGGCGGTGAGGGAGGATTACTACCGCTGCGTCCCGCCGATGGCGGCAAAGGCGAAGAAGGTGGTCGTGGTCGGCGGCGGTCCCGCGGGTATGGAAGCCGCCCTTGTCGCCTCCTCCCGCGGGCACACCGTCACTCTGTTCGAGAAGGAAGACCGGCTCGGCGGTAACCTGCTCGCCGCGGCCGGCCCCGATTTCAAGCCCGATTGGAAGCGGTTCGTCGACTACATCCTGCGCCAGATCGACGACTCGAACGTGGACGTGAGGCTGGGCACCGAGGCTACGGCCGACCGGGTGAGGGCGGAAGCCCCCGACGAGGTAGTCGTCGCGGTCGGGGCCGAACCGGTGCTGCCGCAGATCCCGGGCGTGGCTGGGTCCAACGTGATGCTCGCGGCGGACGTGATGAAGGGCGCCTACGTCCCGGGCAAGGCCGTCGTCGTTGCGGGGGATGGGGGCATGGGCCTGGAGGCGGCCCTCGTGCTGGCCCGGGCGGGCAAGCAGGTGGCTATCGTAGAACTGCCGGGGGGCTCTGCCAGGGATCAGACGGTGAACTTCGTCGACGTCATCGTGCTGCAGGACTATCTGGACGAGCACGGCGTCAGGCCGCGCAAAGGCGTGGTCCTGAAGGAAGTGCGCGTGGGGAGCGTCGTCGTGCGGGACGACCAGGGGCAAGATTCCGAACTGGAGGCCGATGTTGTGGTGCTCGCTCCTGAACTGCGGGCGCGCACCGGAGTGGTCGAAGCCCTGCTCGATACGGCGCCCGAAGTCCACATCATCGGCGATTGTCGCGAACCCCGCATCCTCTTCAACGCCATACACGAAGCCTTCGAAGCGGCGCTCGAGATGTAGCCGTGTCCTTCACGATGCCAGGTCCTACGAAAAGGAGACCAAGATGACTCCCGAGCTAGCGGCGCAACGTTTGCAGGGCCGGGTGGCTCTCGTCACCGGCGGGGGCGGGACCAACAGCATCGGCCGCTCCATCTCGCTTCGCCTTGCGGCGGAGGGGGCGAAGGTCGGCGTGCTCGATATCGACGGCCCCGGCGCCATCCGGGTAGCCCACGAGATCAAGGCAGCCGGGGGAGAGGCCGTCCCCATCATCTGCGACATCACGCATCTGGACCAATGCGAGGCGGCCGCGAAGCTCCTCGCCGACACCTACGGCGGGAAGATCGACATCCTGGTGAACAACGCGGCAGCCTTCCGCGGGGTCATGTCCAAGCAGCCCTGGCAGGCCTTCGACGAGTGGAAGGTCGAGGATTGGGACTACATGCTCGACGTGAACCTGCGGGGCATGTGGTTCTGCGCCCGCGCGGTATACCCGTACATGAAGCCCCAGGGCTACGGCAAGATCATCAATCTCACCTCATCCACCTTCTGGGAGGGTGTTGCCGGCTTCATCCACTACGTCTCGAGCAAGGGGGGCATCATCGGCTTCACCAGAGCGCTGGCCCGGGAATTGGGCCCCGGCGGTATCCGAGTGAACGCCCTAGCCCCCGGTTTCACACTCACCGAGGCCAACCGCGAGCAGGCCGCGGGCGTACCCGAGCACTGGGAGGCCACGCGGAAGGGGCAGTGCCTACCGCAGCGGAACGAGGAGGCCGACGACTTGGCCGGTCCGGCCTACTTCCTCGCGTCGAGCGACAGCGACTTCATGACCGGGCAGACCTTGCTGGTCGACGGGGGCTACCACCACAACTGAGCGAGCCTATGCGTACGCGCATGAGCGAGTCGGAGGGGTGTGCCCGCATGCGGCTAGCATGCCGCGTCGTTGAGGATGAGGTCGAGGATATGGGCCGAATGGCCCTGGTCCAGATACTCCCTCATGCCCATCATGCAGGCGATGTTCTCGGCCCAGAGGACGGTGTAGAACCCCCAGGCAAGACGGTCGGGATCGGCGTCCGCGCGTATGGTCCCCTTGGCCTGGCCGTCCTCGATGATCTTCTTGAGGTGCTGGTAGGCGTGCCTATGCGTGTCGGCGACGGCGTCGCGGATACCCACCTGCGGCCCGGCGGCGATGAACTCGAACCACGGATATGCGAGGAGGCCGCGCTCGGCGCTCATCTCCTGAGAGTGGGCCTTCTCGATATTGCGTAGCCGGGTGAGGGCGTCGGCTCCATCCGAGGTGTCGATGAGCCGGTACATCTCGCCGAGGATCGACTCCAGGGCCGCGAGGAGCATCTCCTTGCGGCTCGCGAAATAGACGTAGAGCGTTCCTTCCGAAACATCGGCGGCTTTGGCTATGCGCGCTATGGTCGCCTCGGGGACCCCGTACTCGGCCACGACGTCCAGGACGGCGGCGACGATCTGCTCGCGCCTTTCCTCTGGCGGAAGCCTGCGCGCCCGAGCCGCTTGTGTCACTTTTGCTCCTCGCTTTGCGTATTGACGTTCGGAAGCCACGACCAGTATAGTTATTGAGCGAACGCTCAGTCAATACCTACGCCTGAGCACTCGAAAACACTTACGATAACAATATGCCGACTGGAGGGATCGTGGCAAAGCCAACAGAGGGATCGCAACCGACATACGGAACGACGGTCGATAGAGATGTGTTCATCCCGGTCCGGGATGGGGTGAAGCTGGCGGTGGATATCTACCGGCCGGACGCTCCGGGCAGATTCCCCGTCTTGCTGGCCCAGTCGCCGTACGGCAAAGACACCCAGATGTTCGAAACGCCGCCGCAGCCCTTCGGCAAGTCGATCTTCGAAGCTTCCATCGAATGCGGCGACGCCTACTATTATGCCGCGCGGGGCTATGTGTACGTGATCGCCGACCTGCGCGGCATCGGCCATTCCGAGGGCATCTACGAGGGTCTGTTCTCGCACTATGAGGGCGAAGACGGCCACGACATGGTCGAATGGCTGGCCAAGCAGCCCTGGTGCGACGGCAATGTGGGCCTGGCCGGCATCTGCTACTTCTCCTCGATGCAGCTTCACACGGCCGCCGAGCAGCCGCCGAGCCTCAAGTGCATCGCGCCCTGGGAGATCTTCGGCGACGACCTCTACAACCACGGCCAGTACGAAGGCGGCGTCTTCAACATCTTCCTCTACGGGCTCTACACCGGCACCTATCCGGCCCGCTGCGGCTACGCGCCCAACGATGTGCGCTCCTGGATGGAGATGCACACCCCCGCGGACGAGCTCAAGAAGATCGTCGACGAGGCCATGGCCGACCCCGACCTGAAGGGGTACCCGTATCTTCTCCATCTGCTGCAGTACCCCAAGAAGAACCCCATCCTGTTCGACTTCATGCTCAACAAGCTGGACGGCCCGTACTACCGCGAGCGTTCGGTCAGCGAGCGCCTCGACAAGATCAACGTCCCCTGCTACGTGGGCGGCCCGTTCTTCAGCTTCTTCTCGCAGCCGCAGATGAACGTCTTCAACCGGGTCAACACGCCCAAGAAGATGTTCCTCTACACCGACATGGGCACCCGTCCGTGGAGGGCGAATCACGACGAGTTGCTCCGCTGGTACGACTACTGGCTCAAAGGTATCGAGACCGGGATCATGGACGAGCCGACGATCCGCTACCAGACCACCGGCATGACGACGTGGCAAGCGGGCGAGACCTACCCGCTCGAGACCACGCAGTGGACGGACTTCTACTTCCAGAGCCTGGAGCAACTCGGTGCCGAGCCCGACTACTGGAACGAGGAGCCCGACGCCTTCGTGCAGCAGCCGCTGTACGTCACCGAGAAGCGGAATCGCGTCAGCTACGTCAGCCCGCCGCTGCCCTACGACCTCCAGGTCACCGGGCCGCCGCGCATCACCTTCTACGCCGACATCGACCAGGACGACACCTGCTGGCGGGTGGAAGTCCGGGAAGCGGACTCCGACGCTATCTACCCGCTGGCCTCCGGCTGGCTGAGGGCGTCCCATCGCGCTCTCGACGACGCGCGGACGACTTCGTGGGAGATCGCGCACGACCACACCAAGGAAGTGCCGATCGTGCCCGGCGAGGTCAACGAGTACGTGGTGCAGTTGCGGCCCATGTCGCACCTGTTCCGCGCCGGCAAGCAGATCAAGGTGGAGATCTCCTGCATCGACATCCCCACCGACCCCGAGACCTACGACGTCATGTGGCATGTCTGCAAGAGCCGGACGTGCACGCACAAGATCTACCGCGACGGTAGGTACCAGTCCCGGGCGTCGCTGCCGGTCATACCAAAGAAAGCGTAGGCCGACATGATGCTCGAAGGCAAAGTGGCGATGATCACGGGGGCGGGCGCCGGTATCGGCGTCGAGATCGCCAAGCGGTTCGTGGCCGAAGGGGCGAAGATCTGCATCACCGGACGCCGGCAGAACAAGCTGGACGAGACTATCGCCATGCTCCCCGCCGGCACGGCGATCACCTGCGTGGGCGACGTATCCACTCTCGAGGGCGCCAAGCGGATGGTGGAGGCGACCGTCGAGTTCGGCGGCAAGATCGACATCCTGGTGAACAATGCCGCGATCGATCCGGGGGGATCCGTGGTGGACCTCGACCCCGACGTCTGGCACGCGGTGATCGAGACGAACCTCACCGGTCCGTTCTACACCATGAAGTTCGCCATCCCCTACATGATCGAGAACGGGGGAGGCTCCATCGTCAACATCTCTTCCCTGGCCAGCGTGCGCTGCATCCCCACCATGGCGCCTTATTGCGCCTCCAAGGCCGGGCTGAACCACCTGACCAACCAGGTGGCCCTGGACTTCGGCAAGCACAACGTCCGGGCCAACTCGGTGCTTCCGGGGCCGGTGCGCACCGAGATGAGCGAGCACTCCCTTGGGGGGATGGCGACGGCCATGGGGTGCGACATGGACGGCGTCTTCAAGCAACTCACCTGCACCCTCCCGCTGCAGCGTGTCGCCGCGCCTCGGGAGATCGCCGGGATATGTGCCTTCCTGGGGAGCGACGATGCCAGCTTCATCACCGCCGAGACGATCTTGGTCGATGGCGGCGCCTCGATGGTCGACCCCTGCGGGGCCTCGCTCAGCATGACGGGTGCGTCGGGCTGGGGCGCCGGCGCCCGGGATTAGCGGCGATCACCATGAGCGCGACGAGGGGACTCACCGAGGCCGGCCAGAGCATCTGGCTCGACAACATCACCCGGGACCTCATCACCACGGGGACGCTTGTCCGGTATGTCGACGAGCTCTCGGTCACCGGGATCACCTCCAACCCGACCATCTTCGAAAGGGCGATCACCCGGGGTGACGCATACGACGCCGAGATCCGCTCCCTGGCCGCGGAGGGCAAAGAGGGCGACGAGTTGCTGTTCGAGCTCATCATCCACGACCTCACCGCCGCCGCCGACATCCTGGCCCCCGTTCACCGGCGCACTCTGGGCGTGGACGGCTGGGTGTCGGTCGAAGTGGCGCCCGGACTGGCGCACGACACCCAGGGCACGGTGGCCCAGGCCGAGTGGCTGTTCGAGAAGGCCCCCAGGCCGAACGTGTTCGTGAAGATCCCGGGTACGAAAGAAGGCGCGACGGCCATCGAGGAGGCCACATTCCGGGGGATCCCGGTGAACGTGACGCTTCTTTTCTCCGAGACTCAGTATCTGGCGTCCGCCGAGGCCTACATGCGGGGGATCGAGCGCCGCGTGGCCGCGGGGCTCGATCCCGACGTGCGGTCGGTCGCGTCGCTGTTCGTCAGCCGCTGGGACAAGGCGACGGCGGGCAAGGTCCCCGACGACCTGCGGAACCGCCTGGGAATCGCCGTGGGGACGCTAGCCTACACAGCGTACCGAGAGCTCAAAGAGACCGACCGTTGGCAACGGCTGGAGAACCTGGGGGCTCGTCCGCAGCGCCTGCTTTTCGCGAGCACCGGCACCAAGGATCCAAATGCCTCGGACGTTCTCTACATCGAGGGGTTGGCCGCGCCCAACACCATCAACACCATGCCCGAAGAGACGCTGCTCGCGTTCTACGATCACGGCAAGGTACCGCCAGTCCTGCCTCGCGACGGTGGCGACGCCCGAGAAGTCGTGGAGGCGTTCTCGCGGGCCGGGGTCGACGCTGTGAAGTTGGCCGAAGACCTGCAGGCGGATGGCGGACAGGCCTTCGTCGATTCGTGGCAGCATCTGAGCGACGCCGTCGCGGCCAAGAAGGGATCCGCTTAACCGAGGAGGCCGGGGCCGGCCCCGGGCCGGCGCCTGGACCGACCGGGCCCGCGTGCCGGGGGAGTCAGGCCGGCGGCCGGACCAGCGCCTCGATCAGGCGGGGCTCGCCCGAACCGAGTGCGTCTCGGAGCGCGGCGCCCAGCCGCCCGGGGTCGGAGACCCGTTCGCTCTGGACTCCCAGAGACCGGGCCAATAGGCTGAAATCTATGACCGGGGCGTCAAGTTCCATGCCTTCGTGCTTCTCGTCTAGCGGGTAGCTCCCCAGCACGACCCTTCGCACCAGCTTGACCTGCCCGTACGTGGCGTTGTTGGTGATCACGAACGTCACTGGTATCCGATAGCGGGCGGCGGTCCAGAGGCCCTGCATGGACCAGGCGGCGCCGCCGTCGCCGACCACCGCCAGCACCTGCTTGTTCGGCGCCCCCAGTTGCACCCCCAGGGCACCCGGGATACCCCAGCCGATGCTTCCTCCCTTGCGGGAGCGGAAGTAGCTGCCGGGCAGCGACGGTTGCAGGATCTGCCTGAAGAGTCCCGGACGACGACCAGCACTCGTCCACGATGACGGTATCCATAGTCGTAGACCGCTTCGATCTCGGTCATCAGCCGCGAGATCGAGATCGGCGCGAGGTCCTTCTCCGCTCGCCTTCCGGGTCTCGAGGGCCTCGTCGAGTGCCGCCTTCTCTCCGGCGATAGCGATCCTCCGCTCTCGGGCGCGACCCAAGCCCGCGGCCCAAGTAAGAGCGATGCCGCTCTCCTGAGCTTCGCCCGCGCCGATCAACCTCCCGTAACCCCGCATTCAGCTCCGCAAGGACGCTCTTGATATCGCCCTCGATAGCGCAGCGCGTGGGGAGGTTCTTGCCCAACTCCCAGGGGTCGTCATCGATATGGATGACTTTCAGATGCGAGAGGGAGGGGGCGTCCGGATCGAAGAAGCCTTCGGCGAACAGCGAGCAGCCGACGCCGACGAGGACGTCTGCTCCTTCGAGGGCCGCTATGGGCCTGAGGAGTGAGCAGATCGAGATCGCCCAGGTACTGCGGATGGCCTACGGGGAAGTTGACGTCGGCCATCCAGTTCTGGTAGACGCGGGCGCCGGCCAGTTCCGCGAACTCGACTACTTCCGCCAGCGCCTCGCTTCGCGCCACTCCACTCTCGACCAGAAGGAGAGGGTTCTGCGCCTCAGCCAGGATATCCACGGCGCAGCGCACGGCTGCCGGGTCGGGACGAAGCCGGGAGTAGACGGGGGTGCTGGGCGCTTCGATGAAGTCGAATTCTTGCTGGAGCACATCCTGGGGCAGAGAAACGACCACGGGCCCGGTGGGCGGCTGCATGGCCATCTTGAAGGCGCGGCGGATGGCTATCGGCACGTCCTCTGCGTGCGCCACCTCGGTGCTCCACTTGGCAAAGGTCTTTCCGATGCCGACGATGTCGCCCGAAAGGTGGGGGTCTCGTTGCAGCAGCCGGCTGTCGTTCTGCCCAACCGTGACGACGAGAGGCACCCGCCCGAGTTGCGCGTTGTACAGGAGGGGCGTGGCGGCCGCCAGGCCGGGGGCGGTGTGAAGGTTGAGAAAGCCGGGCCTGCCCGTCGCCCTGGCATAGCCTTCAGCCATCCCCGCGCAGACCACTTCCTGCAGGCCGAGGACGTACCGGATATCGCCGGCCCCTTCGAGAGCATCCATGAAGTGGATCTCCGTCGCTCCCGGAATGCCGAAGACGTATTTAACGCCTTCCGCCCGAATAATCTCCATCAAGGCTCGCTTCGCCGTCGTGCGCGTCATGTCAAACCTCCTGCGGCGGGGCCGTCCCGGCAGCCGCCGCTTCCGTCTTGAGCGCCTCTTCGGCGGCCGTGCCGTCTACGGTCTCTTGATCCAGCAGCCGATTGGCCAGGGTGTCGAGCGCGAGGCGGTGCTGGCCAAGCAGCGCTTGGGCATGCTCCATATTGCTCAGTCACGACTGCGGCTGCACCTCGGCGTCGATCACCTCTTCGGTCTGCGGGCTCAGTTGACTGTCATCCTGGACCGACCCCGCCGAGGTATTGCAGCTGCTGGCCGGCGTAGCGGACCGATCCCAGCTTCTCGCTCATGCCGAACTCGGTCACCATGCGCCGCGCCAGTTCGGTCGCCTTCAGGATGTCGTCGCTGGCGCCCGTGCTCATGCGTGCCGAACACGATCGACCTCGGCAGCCCGTCCGCCCAGCATGACGGCGATGCGGTCCGTCAGTTCCGTCCTCGGTGAGCAGGTAGCGGTCCTCGGTCGGCATTTGCAGGGTGTAGCCCGAGCGCGCCCCGGCCCCGGGGGATGATGCTGATCTTGGCCACCGGGTCGGCGTGGGCAACAGGGCGGCGACCAGGGCGTGGCCGGACTCGTGATAGGCGACCGTCTTGCGTTCCCTGCTCATTCATCACCCGGGTCTTGCTGCTCCAGTCCGGCCACCACCCGTTCGATGGCCGCTTCGAAGTCGGTGATGCTCGACCGCTCGGGCCTTGCGGCGGGCGGCGAGCAATGCGGCCTCGTTCATGACGTTGGCCAGGTCGGCGCCGCTGAAGCCCGGAGTGATCCGGGCCGCGCGCTCGAGGTCGAAATCGTCCGGGCAGTGTGATGCCCTTGCTGTGGATCTTGAGGATCTGCAGCCGGCCGATCAGGTCCGGATTGCCGACCGCCACCTGGCGGTCGAAGCGGCCGGCGCGCAGGAGCGCCTGGTCCAGCACTTCCGGCCGGTTGGTGGCGGCCATGATGATCACCGGGAGGTCGGGTCGCTGTCGAAGCCGTCGATCTCGGCCAGGAGCTGGTTCAGGGTCTGCTCCCGCTCGTCGTTGCCGCCCCAGCGCTGCTGCCGCTGCCCCGGCTCTGGCCAATGGCGTCGATCTCGTCGATGAAGACGATAGCCGGCGCCGCCTTCCGCGCCTGCTCGAACAGGTCCGCACGCGGGCGGCGCCCACGCCCACGAACATCTCGATGAATTCGGAGCCGCTGGTCTCGAAGAAGGCCACGCCCGCCTCGCCCGCGGTGGCCTTGGCCAGCAGGGTCTTGCCGGTGCCGGGCGGGCCGACCAGCAGCACGCCCTTGGGGATGCGGCCGCCCAGCGGGCGAACTGTTCGGGCGTCTTCAGGAACTGGATGATTTCCTGCAGTTCGGCGATGGCCTCATCGGCGCCGCCGACGTCCTTGAAGGTCACGCCCACCTGCTCGCGGCTGGACCTCCTTGGCCTTGCTCTTGCCGACGCCGAATATGCCGCCGCCGCCGCCTCCGCCCGCGCCGCGCATGCGCCGCATCACGAGGTACCAGATAGCGCCGATCAGAATGAAGGGGAGAAGGCTGATCAGTATGCCTCCCGACCGGGCTGGAGGCTCCCGTGAAGGAGAACTGGACCTTCGCGGCCTGGAGGTTGGCTACCAGGTCAGGGTCGGCCTGAGCCTGGTACCAGGGTGGAGTAGTCGACTGGCTCCGGCTTCTTGGTATCCGGGCTCTTCATCGTGCCGGTGATGCGGCTTGCGCCGATGACCGCGGTCAGTATCTCCTGGCTCTCGACTTTCGCCTTGAACTCGCTGTATTCGAGCTGGGTGGAGGGACCGGCCAGCGGTCCGAGCAGGAAGTGTTGGAACAGGTACAGGGCGACCAGGCCCACGATGATGTACGCGATACCGTGCCACAAGTGCCGCCCCTGGACCGGACTTCCTCCCTGTGGCGGCTGGTTCTGAGGAGGTTGGTTGGGGCCCCGCTGGCCCGACCGGCCCTGGGTAGCGCCTCCTGGCTTGGACCCGGCCGGCTTCGATCCGCCTGTCTTCGGGCCCTGCGCCCCGCCCTCCGATGAGGGCTTCGCCGCGCTCTGGGCGGGTTTTTTGTCTTCAGCGGCCACGTCGCCTGCCTTTTTTCCGGCCCTCTCCGGGTCACATGCCCAGTTTGTTCGCGCCATAGTCGTCGGTCGCCGCCTCTGCCGCGCCGGGAACACGGTCGCCCACGCTGGTTTTGCAGCCTTCATACCCGGGAATGTGAGTTACCGAACCGTTCACCAGATACCGCTAGGAGGCTTCCGTGCAAAAGGTACCAGACACTCCCGAGAACATGTCGCGTTGCATCTGCGGCGGTTGCCCCTCCTATCCGCGGCGAGGGCGGCTTCTTCTGCGCGAAGGGCAAGAGCGATCTACCCCGTGAAACAGCGCGGCTGTCTCTGCGGAGACTGCGCCAACTTCAAGGAATTCGGTCTGCAAGACGGCTACTTCTGCATCAACGGGATCGCCGGGTAGCGTGCTCTAAGCTGATCGGGTGGTGCGGCTCTGTAGAAGAAGAGCCCCAGTTCCTCTTTGACCGTCGACATCACCCGCATCATCGCCTCCTGCAGACCGGCCATTTCGAGCGTGCCGATCCGGATCGGGTCGTATCCGGCATCGTGGGCGAGTCGTTCGACGGCCTCGGCCGCCTCGTCGTCGCCGCACCATAGGTTGCCGGGGCGCGCGCGGGTCTGTCCCAGCTCTCCGTAGAGCCGCGCGAAATTGAGGCTGAACGACTTTGCCGTGGGGCCGTTGGTCCGGGCCTTCACGAACTCGGCATTGGAGGCGAATCCGGCCGGAGGCTCCACGCCGAAACGGTTGGTGGCGTCGACGACCGTCTTGCCTTCCAGGCCTCGCAACTTGCCCAGCCCCTCGCCGACCGCCCCTCCGGGGATGGCGAGCAATACGACCTCGGCCTGCGAGACGTCGCCGCCCTCGCGCCCCAACCTGGTCACGTGATGGCCGGCCAGCTCCCACAGGTCGGCCAGCCCCCCTCCGACGTTCCCTCGGCCATAAACGGTGATCTTCATGTCGGTCTCTCCTCTATGTGCGCCTTCATCCGGCGGGTGTCGCCCTTCTTTCTGTGCGGGCTAGGAAGCCCTTCTCCTTCTTCGGGGGGCGCCCGCTTCTTCCGGTACCGCCGCCTTCACCGGAGGCCGCTCCTCGTGCAGCACGCGCAGACCCTTCGAAGCGGAGGGTGATGCGGACGGGCGAGCCTTCCAGGACGTTGAGCGACTTGTAGAAGTACGTGGCGCCCCTCGCTTCGAGCTCGTGCCCGTTGTCGAGCAGGAGCCGGATCACCTGCATCCGCGGCCGGTCCTCGATGTTGGTGATGCGGGCGGGGAGCTGGTTGATGGCCAGCCCGCCGAGGACGGCACGGTCGCTGTAGAGCAGCTTGACGTCCTCGGGTGCGATATAGACCGGTACGATATCGCCCACCGAGCAGGGCTGCGGTGGGGCGTACAAGCGGACTCCGTCCCAATCCAGGCCGATCCCGTCGGCGCTGGCGCTCGTGACGCGGGCGTGGAAGATGTTGCGGATGCCCAGCGCCTTGGCGGCGTTCATGGTGGCGGGCCGGTGGAACACCTCTTCGACCGCGCCCACCTGCTGCAACTGTCCGTCCTGGAGGACCGCGAGGCGATCTCCGAGCGCGAAGGCGTCCTCTATGTTGTGGGTGACGCAGATGACAATGAGCCGCCTCTCGATCTGGAGAGCGCGAAGGTCGGCTCTCAGCCGTTCGCGAAGGCCCGGGTCGAGCGCGGAGAACGGCTCGTCGAGCAGAAGGACCTCCGGGTCGCGGGCCAGGGCACGAGCCACCGCTACTCGCTGACGCTGCCCCCCGGAGAGCTGATCGGGGTAGCGGTCGGCCATGTCGGCCAGCCCCATGCTGGAAACGAGCGACAGGGCCCGCTCCAGTCCCTTGCCGTCCCGCCCGAGCGCGTAGCGGACGTTGCCGAGAACTGTCAGGTGGGGGAAGAGGGCGTAGTCCTGGAACACGTACCCGATCCCCCGCTTGCGGGCCGGCACATTGACGTGGGACTCCGAAGGGCTCTTCCGGAAGAGCACCTGGTCGCCGAGGACGATCTCGCCCCGGTCGGGGTGACGAGACCGGCGATCGACTCGAGGGTCATCGATTTGCCGGCGCCCGACGGCCCGTACAGTACGAGCACCTCTTCCTCTACTCTCAAGCGGAGGTCGAGGGTGAACGAGGGGAGCTCGCGGTGGATGTCGAGCGAGAGATGGCGCCCATTCGTCGGCTCCTTCGCTCCGGTCATGCGGCTCTCCTTCAGCGCGGCTCGGTTATCCGTCAGAAAGTATAACGCCAAGCGGTGCAGACGTGCAGGATTCGCTTGCCCTGCGAAGAAAAGGTGCGCGACCGGAAAACTACCTACACGTTCTCCGCCCTCCCCCCGTGGAGGGCGGAGCCCTTCTGACCCCTCCCGCTCCGCCTCTCCTGTGCAGGGCGGAGCTTTCTTGCTGGCGATATCCGGCGCCGAACCGTCATAATGGCGAAAAGGAGGAGAAGAGATGCCGCGCGTCCCGCTCGATGTACCAGCACCCGACTTCGAACTTGCGGACCACCGCGGCGGGACCTTCCACCTTGCCGACCTGCGGGGCCAGAGTAACGTGCTCCTCGTGTTCAATCGGGGTTTCACCTGACCGTTCTGCCGTCGGCACATGGCGCAGTTGCGCCAGGACTATGAGCAGTTCGAGCAGCGGCAGACGGCGGTAGTGGTCGTGGGCCCCGAGGACGCCCAGGCGTTCGCGCGATACTGGACTGAGAACGACCTGCCTTTCGTTGGGCTGCCGGATCCCGAGCACCAGGTCCTCAAGCAGTATGGGCAGGAGATCAAGCTGTTCAAGTTCGGCCGCATGCCGGCCCAGGTGCTCGTCGACAAATCCGGGGTGGCGCGCTTCGTGCACTACGGCCACGACATGAGCGACATCCCCAGCAACGAGGAGCTCCTGGGGCTCATCGATGAGCTGAACGCCGAGCAATCCGCGGAATGGCGGAGCCGACCCGGAATGACGCCCGGCTACGAGACCGAGCTCCAGCGCCGCCGGTGGTACGCGCTGGCGATCATGTCCATCGGGTCGTTCATGACCCCCTTCGACGCCAGCATCGTCGCCGTGGCCCTGCCGGCCATGGGCGCCGACCTGCATCTGAGCTACTCGCAGGGTCTGTGGGCCCAGGCGGCCTACCTGCTGGTGGCGAGCATGCTCCTTATCCCCATCGGGAGGCTCGCCGACTCGCGGGGGCCGGTGCGCTACTACCTGCTCGGGACGGCGATCTTCGCCGTCGGTTCGATAGTGGCCGGACTTGCGCCCGGCGGAGCGCTGATGATCCTCGGGCGCTGCATCCAGGGCGCGGGGGGAGCGTTCATGTTCTCGACCGCCGTCCGGCATCATCGCCGCGGCCTTCCCGCCTTCGGACCGGGGCCGCGCTCTGGGGCTCAACGTCACCGCGGTCTACGTGGGTCTCACCCTGGGTCCCGTCGTGGGAGGTCTCATCGTCAGCCATGCGAGTTGGCGGTGGATCTTCTTCATCAACGTCCCCATCGCCGCGGCCACGATCCTGGCCGGCTGGTCGCTGCTGCGGGCCGAGCGGCGCGATCGCCGGGTGTACCAACCTCCGCGGACCCCGATCGACTGGGCGGGCGCGGGGTTACTGGGAGCAGGTCTGGCCGCTCTGTTCATCCCCCTGACCTTCTCACCACTTTGGGGTTGGGGCAGCGCCGTGACCATCGTCCCGCTCGTTCTCGCGGTCGTGTTTCTGGTCGCCTTCGTCCTCGTGGAGGATAGGGTGAGGGAGCCCATGCTCGATCTCGACCTGCTGAGGAAGAACCGGGTGTTTGCGGCCGGCAACTCCGCCGCGCTCCTCAACTACATGGCCGTGTTCGCGGTGACCACCCTCACCGCGGTCTACCTCGAGATCGTTCAGGGCCTCTCTCCTCAGCAGACCGGTCTGTTGTTGCTCATGCAGCCGGTACTGATGGCGGTCCTCTCGCCCTTCACCGGCCGCCTCTCGGACAAGGTCGGTTCTCGCGTCCTCGCGACCGTCGGTATGGTCCTCGTGGCCGCCGGCATGGTGCAACTCGCCTACGTGTCGAATTCCGTGGGGCGGGTCCTTGTCGCCCTGGCCACGATCGGCGTGGGTATGGCGGTGTTCAGTGCGCCAAACATCTCCGCCGTCATGGGTTCGGTCGATCGCTCGCAACTGAGCCTCGCCTCCGGGTTCCTGGCGACGATGAGGTTCACCGGTCAGGGGCTCTCAGTAGCGGTACTCGGGGCGATAGCCGCCTGGAAGTTGGGGTCCGAAGGGGGTCGGGTGATCTTGCTCGGCGAGTCGGCGGGGGCCTCCAGTGTGTCCGCCTTTGCCGACGGCTACCAGACGGCCATGCTGGTCGGCGCCGCCTTGGCGCTGGCCGGAGCCGCTCTGTCCTGGATCGCCAGCTCCGAGCGCCTCCGCCCGTCTCGTCCGGCTCCGTCGGCCGGCGAGGCGCCGCAGGGTTAGAATCTCTCGCAGAGGACCTTTCGCAGAGGAGTAGTCATGGCGTTCGGCAAATACGCGGTCGACTACGAGCAGCGTGTCGACTATCCCCGCCTCCGCCGGGAGCGGGTGGCCAAGGTCAAGGCGCAGATGGAAGCCGACGGCATCGGCGCCATCATCACCTGGGACCCCGACAACATCCGCTACATCGCCTCCTACTATGTGACGACGCCTATGCGCGCCTCCGAGATACAGGCCGTCTTCATCGCCCGCAACGGCGAGCCCCACCTCATCGGGGGCGGCACCCCCAGCGAGACCGCCCGGCGCATGCCCTGGCTCGCCGGGGTGCAGCCCTCCTACGGGATGCCCCGGCTCTCCGCCCGCGACTCCCAGCGACGCCCTCCTCGAGGCCTGGGTCGACGGGATCGCGAGGCTCATGGCGGACTACGGTGTGGAGAAAGAGACGCTGGCGGTCGACGGCTCGACTCTGCAGGGCCTCTTCTTCGAGGCTTTCGCGCGAAAGGGGATCGACACCGTCCACGGACGGCCGGTCATGGACTACGCCCGCATGATCAAGACCGTCGACGAGATCGAGCTCATCAAGATCTCCTGCGCCAACGCGGAGCGGGCGCACGCGGCGATCGCGGACGCCATCCGGCCGGGCATCCGGGAGTGCGATCTGGTCGGCATCGGTATCAAGGAGCTCTATGCGGAGGGGGCCGACCACACCGAGGATCTGGTCTGCATGAGCGGGGAGAACACCAACCCCTACGGCTGGACCTTCACCGATCGCATGATCCGCCCCGGCGACCTGGTCTACGTCGACGTGGACGGCGCCTCCTACCAGGGCTACAAGACCTGCATCTACCGCACCTTCTGCTGCGGCAAGGCCACCGGCCGAGCAGAAGGAGCTCTTCGCCGAGGCCAAGGAGATGCTGCTGGCCGGGATGAGCGTGGTCAAAGACGGCGCGACCGACCACGATGTTCTGGCCAAGTGGCCCGATTCGCCCTCTTACTGGGGCTACGAGACCTGGGGCGAGGTCAACCCCTATGCCTGCGGCCACGGCCTGGGGCTCACCCTGCACGACCGGCCCATGATCTTCTACACCCACCGGGCGCTCGGCATCCCGCCGCACACCTGCGGGCGGGGATGGTGATGGCCTTCGAGACCTACGCCGGCAAGAAGGGCGGCAGCACGGGGTGCGGATCGAAGACATGGTGCTGGTCACCGAGACCGGCTACGAGCTCCTGTCCCTGTTCCCGCAGGAGTTGATCGAGTGCTGGATCCCGTATTGAAAGGCTCGGCCGCCGGCACGCAGCCCGCGGCCCCGCAAGCAGCCGCCCCGCGCCGGCACCCCTACGCTCTCGCGGCCGGTGCCCTCGTCCTTCTCGCCCTCATCTGGGGCTACACCTGGCCGGTGATGAAGGTCATGCTCACCTACGCGGAGCCCTTTCCCTACGCCGCCATGCGCACCTTCACAGCCGGCATCATCCTGGTCCTCTTCTTGCCGGTGTTCCGCCGGCCCATGCGGCCCAAAGCCGTCGGCATGACGGCGCTGTTGGGGGTGCTTCAGACCGCCGGCTTCCTCGGGCCTCATGACCTGGGCTCTCCAGGGCGAAGGAGCCGGAAAGACGGCGATACTCACCTACACCATGCCGTTCTGGCTGCTGCTTATGGCCTGGGTCTCTCTGGGGGAGAGGCTCAAAGGATTCCAATGGGTCGCGGTCGGTCTGGCGCTCGCCGGGCTTATCCTCGTCCTGGCCCCCTGGGATATGAAGGGCGGATCGAGCCCGTTTCTCGCATTGGAGGAGCCCTGTGCTGGGCGGCGAGCGCCATCGTCGCCAAGCTGTTACGGAAGCGGCATGAGGTCGATCTGCTTTCACTGACCGCCTGGCAATTGCTCCTTGGCTCCATCCCGCTGGTCATCGTGGCCGCCGCCACCTGGTCGCCGCCGGTGTGGTCGGGCACGTTCATCGCCGGTCTGGCTTTCACCGTGCTCGCCGGCAACTGTCTCGCGTGGATCCTCTGGCTCTACATCCTCAGCGCGCTGCCGGCCGGCACCGCGGGCTTGGGGATGCTGCTGACCCCGGTCATCGGCATCATCGCGTCCTGGATCCAACTGGGCGAGCGTCCCGGCGGTATCGAGGGCCTGGGAATGCTGCTGATCGTGAGCGCGCTGCTGCTGACTGTGGCTGCCGAGATCGTCAGAGGAAGAAGACGGCGGTCACTACAAGGAAGATAGGGACGAGCACCGCGAGCGAGTAGCCCATGTAGCCGAAGAACGACGGCATCCTGAGCCCGGAGTGCTCGGCGATCGCTTTGACCGCGAAGTTAGGAGCATTCCCCACGTAGGTCATGGCGCCCATCATCACCGCTCCGCAAGAGATCGCGGCGAGAAGCTGAGCCGGGGCGACGCCCAAGCCGGGAATCATCTGTGTCGAGGTCAGGGCGCCGACGGTGGCAACCCCCACTTGCCCTTGGGCCACCGAGGTGAAGACCAGATAGGTGGGCGCGTTGTCGAGGAACGAAGAAAGGCCCCCGCTGGCCCAGAAGTAGTGCCAGGGCATGGCGACCCCGAGCGAGGCGCCCTTGGCCTCGAGCAGGGCGAGAGCCGGGATCATGGTGGCGAAGATGCCGGCGAACAGGATCGCCACTTCGACTATGGGGTGCCAGCTGAACTGGTTGGAGGCCCTCGGACCTCGGGGCCCGAACCGCACCGAGACGAATGCCAAGACGACGAGGATCAGCTCGCGGACGAAGGGGAAGGAGATGGCCTCGCCCAGCCGCGTGAGCTGTCCGGAGAAGACCACGGTGACGATGACCAGGGCCAGCAGCCACACATTGAGTCCGCCCTTGAGCCGCATGGGCACGTAGTCGGCGAGGTCCATCTTGCGCGCGGCCACGGGCTCCTTCCGGTAGTAGTGATACTCGAGCGCGAGGTAGACCGCCAGCACCAAGCCGACGACGAGGAGCCACTGGGGCCAGAGGTTCAGGGTCCAGCCGAAGGGGACTCCGCGCAGGAATCCCAGGAAGAGAGGAGGATCGCCGAGCGGGGTCAGCAACCCTCCGACGTTACTCACCGCGAAGATGAAGAACACGATAGTGTGCCGGACACGCGTCCGCTCGGAATTCGCTCTCAGAAGCGGCCGGATGAGGACCATGGAGGCGCCCATCGTACCGATGAAGCTGGCCAGCAAGGCGCCGGCGGCGAGGAAGCCGAGGTTGTGCCGGGGGGTAGCGACCAGGTTGCCCGTCAGGTAGATGCCCCCCGAGATGGTGTAGAGCGCGAAGAGCAGCGCTATGAAGGAGACGTATTCCTTGCTTGTAGAGCCGGTCCGGTCAAGGCCAAGCTGTCCGAAGGCCGCGACCAGGTAGATCACCGTGGGCACCCCGAGCACCGCGGCCACGATCGCCTTGTTCCGGTTGCGGCCGAACCACGATTCGGCGGCAAGCGGCAGGATGGCCACGGCAAGGAGCATGAGCGCGAAGGGGACGATGGCCCAGAACCCCAGCTGCGAGCCGAGTTCCATGCTTTCCTCCACGAGACCCCCTCATCCGCTAGTCAGAAGCGACCCTCACCTAGGCGGGTTTAGCGTATCAACTTCGCCACAGTGCGGCACGAGCTTTGGTAGCCCAACTAAGGATGGGCGGCGGCCAAACGAAAGCTGGCCGGGTGTGCCAGGCGTCCTATCGCCCGGCAGATTGGAGCCTACGGTCATGGCGAGGGAACGCGTACGCCAGGCCCCAATCGTCTTGATATGGCCAGCGTAGAGACAGGACCCTCGTCACCCACGCTGAACACCCCGTTGATTTTCGCGCCGTGGTTCAGTACGGTGTGTGTGAACTTCGTACACGAAGTCTGATAAGAAGTTTACCGGAGGCTTCCGAGGTTGCCTCCGGCGGCAAGCAACAGGATGGAGCGCGATGAGCGTAGAAACGGGTGAGCAAGTCCATCGGATGGGCGGTTGGTCTCCGGGCTGTGGTTGCCACGGGGGCTGCGGTCTGGAATTCCACGTCAAGGACGGCAAGGTCGTCAAAGTGGAAGGCGACCCCGCACATCCCTGGTATCAGGGCCGTGTTTGCCCGCGGGCTCTGGCACTGACCCAGTTCATCTATCACCCCGACCGCCTGCGCCATCCGCTGAAGCGGGTGGGGGAGCGGGGAGAAGGTAAGTGGCAGGAGATCTCCTGGGATGAGGCGTTCGGCATCTGCGAAACGCGGATGCGCGAGATCGCCGATACGTGGGGCCCTGAATCGATGATCTTCTCCCAGGGGACCGGGCGGGATGCCGGTGGCGCCGTCTCCCTCCTTGCCTACTCCTACGGAAGCCCCAACTGGACCATGTACGGTCTCTCCGGGCATTCCTGCTTCACGCCCCAGCTATCGGCCGGGTACTTGACGCAGGGAGAGTTCACCCTTCCCGACGCGGCGCAGTTCTTTCCAGAGCGCTATGAGAGCCCCGAATACGTCTCGCCCAATTGCACGGTGGTCTGGGGTTCCTCCGTCATCCGCGGCTGCGTGAACCATTACTGGTCGGACCACTGGTTCATCGACCTCATGCGCCAGGGAGCCAAGGTCATCGTCATCGACCCGCGCGAGACCTGGATAGCCACCCGGGCCGATGTCTTCCTGCAGATACGCCCCGGGACCGACAACGCGCTCGCCTTGGCCATGCTCAACGTGGTGGTGAGTGAGGAACTCATCGATAACGCCTTCGTCGACAAGTGGTGCCACGGCTACGAGCAGCTGGCGGAACGGGTTAGGCAGTTCACGCCGGAGTGGGCGGAGCCGATCACCTGGATACCGGCGGAGAAGATCCGCGAGGCCACCCGGCTGTACGCGAGCGGTCCCGCCGGCATCGAGATCGGGCGTCCGGTGGAAGGGGTTCCCGAAGGCAACGAGGCCATCATGAACATCCATCGGCTCATCGCCATCACCGGCAACCTGGATGTGCCCGGGGGCAGCGTCATCTGCCGTCCCGCCTACGGGGTCACCACCTATCCGTACTCCACCGAGGAAGTCATCCAGCTCTACGGAGCCGATCTGCACAAGAAGCTGAGCGAGAAACGCATCGGGGCGGACAAGTACCCGCTGGTGAAGAACTTCCGGGCCTGGGCGCAAGAGGACGTCCTCATCGAGCAGATGGAGACGGGGGAGCCTTACGAGATTCACGGTCTCTGGTCTCAGGCGAACAACTGGCTGGCGAACCAGGCTCAGGACGTGAAGCGTCACTATGAGGCCGCACGCAAGCTCGATTTCAACGTGGTGGTGGACCTGTTCATGACCCCGACCGCCCACCTGGTCGCCGATGTCGTCCTTCCGGCCGCGAGTCTGCCCGAGAAGGACTCGCTCTACTGCATCGGGGGACCTCTCAACATCATCCACAAGATCATCGATGTTCCCGAATGCAAGTCCGACTGGGAGATCAACTTCACCCTGGCCAAACGCTTCAATCCTCAGGCGGTGCCGTGGGGAAGCGTCCGCGAGATGCTTACCGACCGCATGAAGCCCTCTGGCTACACCTTCGAGCAGATGATCGACAAAGTATGGGACCTTGCTCCGGCGGGACACACCTGTGGCAGTCGCCCCTACCGCCGCTACGAGAGCGGGACGCTCCGGCCGGACAAGCAGCCGGGCTTCCGCACGCCCACAGGCAAGGTGGAGCTCTACAGCACCAGATTCGAGGAGTGGGGGCTGGACCCGCTGCCCTACTTCCGGGAGTTGGAGCCGGAGAGCGAAGAGAAGACCCCCCAGGTGTTTGCGGACTACCCCCTGGTTATGATGACCGGGCGGCGCTCTCCCGTTCTCTTCCACTCAGAGCACCGGCAGATCCCGTGGCTGCGGGAATGCGACCCCGATCCTCTGGTGGAGATCAGTCCCCAGACCGCCGCCGAGAAGGGCATCAAAGATGGCGATTGGGTGCTCATCGAGGGCACGATGGGCAGCTTCAAGCGGATAGCCAAGGTCACCCCCATAATCCATCCCAAGACCATCATGGTGCCTCACGCTTGGTGGCTGCCCGAAGAGAAGGGCGACAACGACAACCCGTACAGAGTCTGGGATCTGAACTGCAACCAGCTCATCCCCATGGGATACAACGATTCCTCGGGTTTCGGCGGCGGACCGCTGTCGTACATGCTCTGCCGAGTCTCGAAGTGCGCCGACTAGCTGGCGCTGGAAGGAAGAATCAAGATGCCGCGTGACGGTCTGCTCATAGAGTACGAATACTGCACCGGGTGCCAGTCCTGCGTGGTGGCCTGCAAACAAGAGCACGGCTACCCCGTGGGCATTGGAGGGATCAAACTCAACGAGATCATCACGGAGGGGGAGAGGCTGCGCATCGACTACCTGCCTTTTCCCACCAAGTACTGCGATCTCTGTGCCGCCAGAGTCAGGAAGGGCGAAAGCCCGGCCTGCGTCAAGGCCTGCCAGGCAGCCACCATGTGGTACGGGGATCTGGCCACTCTTGCCAAACTGATGGAAGACAAGCCCCATTCGGCACTGTTTACGCCAAGGTGACCGGGGGATCGCAGAAGTTGCGAGGCGTGTAAAGTTATATCGTGATATAGCGCTACAATGGAACGAGAAGGCAAGCTGAGGAAGGGAGAACGAGCGTGATCATCGACATCAACATGCACCATCTTCCCCAAGATCTGTTCTCTAACGAAACGATCATGGATGGCTTCTTGAGCTCGGTCCCCCGCGCGTTCGGCGAAATCGCGTCATTGGGCACCGTGGAGTCCGGCAAAAAGCAGCTCATCCTTGAGAAACCAAAGGGCTACCAGAATCTGAACTACGTTGACGGCGACTATTCACTCGAGGCCAAGCTCAAGGCGATGGATGACGCCGGCGTCGATATAGGTATTCTTCGCGTACCGGTCTGGCAGGAGTGGCTCCGGGTCGAAACCTGCAGGCTCGTCAATGACGAGGCAGCCGACATGTGCAAGCGTTCGAACGGTCGTCTGTACGCTAACGCCGTCGTTCCGCCGTGGGGTGGCAAGGAGAACCTGTACGAACTCGAGCGCTGTCTGAAAGAGCTTGGAATGGTCGGCGTCCAGTTGGCCTGTCACTACGGTCAGCTCTATCTCGATGATGAGGCCTTCAAGCCCTATCTGAAGGTTCTCAACGAGATGAGCGTCCCGGTCATGGTTCATCACACCCCGCTGCCGGTCCACTATCAGCCCATCATCGACTGGACGAACCTGCGCCGTGAGTTCGGGCGCATCATGGACCAGGCTACTGCCGTGGGCCGCGAGTTGTTCAGCGGCATGTTCGAAGAATTCCCGAACCTCAAGTTCGTCCACACCATGTTCGGCGGCAACTGGTTTGCGAACCAGAGACTCATGACGCCAAAGAAAGGCGTGAAGAAAGAAGCCATGCTGCGCTTGGACATGACTGAAGGCGAAAGGATCACCAAGTATCTCCAGAACAACATCTTCTTCGATACGACACACCCCGCATCCTGGGGCAAGGATCAGGTTGAATGTGCGATCAAGGTCTCGGGAGCCGACCGCATCCTGTTCGGGACTTCCTTCCCGGTGTTCTACAACTGGATGTCGGAAGGCGTAGAGTTCATGAAGACCCTGGACATCACCGAAGAGGAACACGCGCTCATCACGAGCAAGAATGCTATTCGTCTCTTCAACCTCAACGTGTAAGTGGACAAATAGCCTGGAAGGGTTCATGGGACATAAGTTCGGGCCGGGAGTACGGCCATTCGAGAGGGGCGGCATCAAGTTCGCCATCATGGGGTTGCTCAAAGACAAGCCCCGGCACGGCTATGACATCATCCTGGCGATGGAAGAACACTCGAGGGGCATGTACAGCCCCAGTGCAGGCGCGATCTACCCCATCCTGCAGGCGCTTGAGGACCGAGACCTGGTGGCTTCGACGACCATAGGGGGTAAGCGGGTCTATTCGGTCACGCAGGCCGGTCTTGCCTTCCTCGAAGAGAACAAGGAGGACGCCCAGAGGCATCGGGAGCGCTGGGAGGCGCATTTGGGTCCCGGTGGGCACAGCGAGGGCTGGAGTGCGATGAGCGACACGCAGGAGTCCTTCGAGGCAATGGTGAGAGCGGTCCACGCGACTGCGGGCGACCCCGACAAGCGGAAAGAGATCCGCGAGGTGCTGGAAGAGGCCGCCAAGAAGGTCGGGGACATAACCAAGCGCTAGGAGCCCGGTCGGGCGAAGCCGCACGTTCGGCACTCTCCCAGGCACTCTCCCGACCCGCCTCGCTTGGGGCAGCCCTCGCCTGCGGGGAATGGCGCCGCTTGCCCGGAGTAGTCAGTCGCGGATGTCCCGGGGTGCGGTTGGGCCGCGTACGACGAGTCCCCATGGTGCGAAGAGCCATGGTGTGAAGGACCGTGGTGATGGTGGCCCTGTCCGTGGTGCTTGTGTTGGTGCATTATCACTCTCCAGCCAGTATTCGATATATCTAATAGTATCTTATCACACCCACGGTCCGATCTTGGCATCCTGTTTGCCACGGACAAGCGCTCCCTACTATAGTAAGAGCCTACGATGACGATAGCCGCCGGCCCGAGCGGCCGGAAGCACTGCAGAGAGAGGCCCCGAATTGGGATCGGCTGAACCGCAAGAGACCCGGATCCTCCTGGTGGACGATCATCCCCTCGTCCGCCGGGCGTTGCGCGACATCCTTGAAAAGGAGCCGGACCTTCACGTCATCGGTGAGGCCGGCGATGGCCGGCAGGCGATAGACATGACGGAGGAGCATCACCCGGACATCGTCATCATGGACATCAGCATGCCCGTTCTGAACGGAGTCGAGGCCACCAAGCAGATCAAGGCCTCCAACCCCCTTACGGCGGTGTTGATCCTCACCGTCCACACCGACGTCGAGACGATCTTCAGCATCCTGCAGGCGGGGGCCAGCGGGTACCTCGTCAAGTCGATCTTCGGTCCCGAGGTGATCCACACCATTCGCGCCGTCATGGACGGCGACATGGTGCTATCGCCGGAGGTCTCCCAGGAGGTTGTCAAGTACGCGTTCCAGCACGGTACGAAGCCGGTCAAGCCGGTGCCTCAGGAGGGGCTCTCGGCGAAGGGGATGGAGGTCCTTTCGTTGGCGGCCAGAGGCCTGTCGAACAAAGAGATTGGCGCCAAGTTAGGGATAAGCGAGGCGACGGTCAAGAGCTACTTCGTTGATGTGTTTCAGAAACTGAACGTCCGCTCCCGCACCGAGGCCATCTTCGTCAGTCTCAAGTCAGGCATTCTCACCCTCGACGACCTGGGCTGAGGCGGCGTAGGGGATCGAGGCCCAAATCCTCGTGCCCAGCCCGGGACTGGATTCGACGTGCATCTCGCCGCCGATCGACAGTATCCTCTGCTCCATCCCGATGATGCCCAGCTTACTTTCGCCCACGTATGCCGTGAGTCTCTCGGGCGGCTGGAAGCCGATACCGTCATCGTTGATCTCCAGCAATAGGCGCTCCTCCTCGAAATGCAAAGTGATGGTGCCGCTCTTTGCGTGAGCGTGGCGCTGTACGTTGGTGATCGCTTCCTGGACGACACGGAACACAGTGACTTCGGATAGGCTCGACATCTTTCGCTCGTCGCCGCTGATGACGACGTTCAGCTGGCATCCGTTCTGGGTGTTGCTGTTGTTGACGAGCCATCTGACTCCGGACACGAGTCCAAAATTGTCCAGTATGCTCGGCCTCAAGTTCATGCTCAGCCGCCTGAGGTCGTCCATGGTCTGCAGCACTTCCTGCTTGATCCACAGATTGCCCTTGACCTGGATCTCATCGGTGCCCGATAGCGCGAGAGATTCGGACTTGTTGGCGATCACCATCAGGGTCTGCAACGTTTCGTCGTGCAGTTCCTGCGCGATACGCATGCGTTCGGCCTCCTGGGTCTCGACCAACCTGGCGATGTACGCCTGCCGCGCCTGTTCGCGCTCGATGAAGTACTTCTTCTCGTTTTCACGCCACCGTCGTTCCCCCGTGACGATGGCAACGAGCAAGACGGGCAAGAGGAGTAGCGCGAGATTGATCATCAACGGGGCGTTCCGCCATGAAAGGACACCCGGCAGCACCCAGACGAGCGCCAGGCACCAAGCGAAGATACCCCCGGGCCATGACAGGGCCAGCGAACCGTAGAGGATCGGGATCAAGAAGAGCACGCCGAAGACGTGGTATTTGACCTCTACCTCAATGACGATAGCTTCCAGCGCGGAAAGCCAAGGGAAGAAGCGCCACACTCCCGAGGCGAACCGCCACTCGGGCCAGGGCCATGCCTGATAGATGAACAGGAGCCCGGCCGAGAGGACGACCACCACCCAGAAGTGCGGGTTCTTTGCCGCCCTGGTCGTCACAGACCTAGATCTCACAAGCAGCGCGTTGGCCATAGCCGTCAAGATACATCAGCGTCGACCAAAGTTGGCCAACCAAAGTGATGGAAAGCGCAGCGGTCCTGCTGTACATACAGGTGGTCGGGATGAATCTATTCGTATACGAACTCCGATACGTAGTAGCGGGGAAGGCCTGGAAAGGGGGGGTGGACATTCAGAGACATCGCTGGATGGGGTCCCAACAGACGGTCGCGGAAAGACGAATTCTTGAATCTTGGACAGGGGGAGTGAGATGAAGAAAGCAAAATGGGCAGTCGGGCTCCTGGTTCTGGTGCTGGTGCTGGGTCTCGTATCGCTGATGGCAGCGTGCGGTGGGACCGAGGAGACCACCACGACGGCTGGTCCGGCCACGACGGCAGACCAGGCGACAACCGCTGGGCCGGCGACCACGGCGACAACCGCTGCTCCGACGACAACGACGGTGGCCGGGGTACCGGACACCGGGCAGACCTATGAGCTAAAGATGGCCTTCCATGTTCCTGGCCGGGCCAGCATTGTCGGCGCCTACTATCAGCCCTGGGCCGATGCTGTCGCGAAGGCCACCAACAATCGGGTCACGATCAAGATGTATGCCGAAGAGACCCTGGTGAAAGAGGCGGACCAGTACGACGCCGTCGTTTCCGGCCTTGCCGACCTCTCGTCGGTTACCGCGGATGCGACCCCGGGACGTTTCCCGAATGCGGAATTCTATGGTCTACCCCAGTTGTTCCCCAGCGCTGAGGTGGGCGCACGGGTGTACTGGGACGTCCTCCAGAAATACTCTGTACCCACCGAGCTGAAAGATGTGATGCTCCTGGGCACTCCGACCATCGCGCCGGCTCAGTACTTTGGGAACAAGGAAGCCAAAGTACCCGCTGATATGAAGGGTCAGAGGGTAAGGTCCGGTGGACAGATCGAGGCCTGGCTCATCGAGGAACTGGGCGCAACCCCGGTAGAGATAAGCACCGGCGAGCTGTCGACGTCCATGGAGAGGGGGATGGCCGACTCTTGCTTCTTGAGCTACTCCTTCGGTCTGATCACCGGCATCAAGGACGTCACCAAGTACCGCACCGAAATCAATGAGTTCTATCGAAGCTTCATGCTCATCATGAACAAGGAGGTGTGGGATTCCATGCCCACCGTCCTGCAAGACCAGATGATGAGTGTCAGCGGTCCGGAGGCTTCCGCCATCTACAGCGCTGCGAACGAAGCTCTTGCGGCAGAAGATAAAGCAGCCATCGAGGGCTCCGACAAAGGCGCGGGCAATCCTCCCATCTACGTTCCCACCCCGGAAGAGATGCAGTTGTGGATAGACGCCTCCAAGCCGGTCTGGGACAAATGGGTGCAAGAAACGGGCGGCGACGCCCAGGCCGTCGTCGACATGGCCGTGGAACTCACCGCCAAGTATGCTGCTATGCCCCCGATTGAGGTGACCACGACGACCGCTGTCGCGGGTACCACCGGCATCTTCTTTGAAGATCTGGGCGGCGGCAAGGTCAAGGTCACAATATCGCCCGAAGCGGGTCAGAAGTTCGATGTCTCCACAGAAGGTCCGTTCGGTGCCAAGGTCGAGGCCTTCGATAAAGACGGCAAGAGCCTCGGCCCCCTCGAGATCCCTGAGTCAGCGGCGGGCGTGCTCGACTACGCCAAGGTCGCCGGCATCGCGAAGATCGTCGCCACTGATGTTGCGCATGGTGGCGCTACGTACGAGTACCTCGTCCCGTAAGCCAACGCGATGATGATCGGCCCTGGTCGCCTTGACCAGGGCCGATCGCATCACTAGGAGGACAGCAATGAGTGAACCTGGGCGACCTGCGGGTGAGGCAGTGATGCCCGCCTCGGGCCTTGCCAAAGCTGCCGACTCCATCGAGGCCTTCATCAAGCCTGTGTACAAGTGGCTTGCATACATAGGGTCTGCGGTCCTGGGCGCATTGGTGTTGGCCATGATCTGGTCGATCGTAGGCCGTCGCTTCTTCAATGCCCCCCTCAAGGGGTCGACCGAACTGACCCAGTTGGGTTTGGTGCTCATAACCTTTCTGGTCATCGGGTTCGAGCACATGGGGCGGCACGAGAAGATGACCGTGGACATCGTATCCAAGCACCTGCCCCAGAGAATGCAGGCAGTCGTCCAGCCCATCATCTACCTGTTGGGTATCGTCATCTTCTGCATCCTCTGTTGGCAGTTGGTGGTGCTGGCGCACACCTACCAGGATGCGCACCAGACGACGCGCAACGTGCCCGTACCTATCTATCCGTTCACGTACGTAGCCGCCTTTGGGATCTTCACCATGATCCCCATCTTCGTAATGCGGTTCCTGAGATCCCTAGACGGACTGGTGAAGAAATGACCGAGCTTCCGCTGTGGGCCATTGGAGCGATAGGAGCAGGCCTCTTCTTCATCCTCATGTTCATGAGGATGCACGTGGGACTGTCCCTGATGATAGCCGGGTTCATCGGCATCTGGCTCTCGAGAGGTATGCCGGCCGCGCTGAACACCCTGGCGACGACGGTGTGGCGGGTGGGGAACTCCCAGTATCTGGTCGTCATCCCCCTCTTTGTCTTGATGGGCATCATTGCCGGACGGGCAGGGATCACCGGGAATGCTTTCGGGACCTTCAACAAATGGGTCGGGCATTTCAGGGGCGGCCTGGCCATGGCCACGGTCGGCACCTGCGCGGCTTTTGGAGCGGTCTGCGGTGACAACATAGCCACTGCCGCGACCATGGACAAAGCGGCCTTGCCCGAAATGAGAAAGTATGGTTATGACGACCGGCTTAGTTTTGGGTCAATAGCCGCGGGCGGTAACCTGGGTATCTTGATCCCTCCGAGCACGGCGTTCGTGGTGTTCGGCTTTATAACTCAGACGTCCATCGCCGCCCTGTTCATTGCCGGAATAATACCGGGGATCATCTTAACCGTGATGTTTATGGTTCAAATCGCCATCCAGTGCAAGATCAATCCCAGTCTGTCCTCGACACAGCCCAAAGCGAGTTGGAAGGCCAGGCTGAGCTCGCTCAAGGGCGTCATCGGCATTCTGTTGGTGTTCGCGGTGGTGATGGGTGGCCTTCTCACAGGACTCTTCACACCGACAGAAGCGGGTGCCGCGGGTACGCTCGCTGTAATAGTCGTGGGTATCATCTACAAACAGATGACGCTCAAGGTCATAGCTGAGGCATTGGTCGAAGCGGCAGGAATATCAGCCATGATCCTTCTGCTCATCTTTGGTGCTCAGTACTTCAGCCATTTCCTGACAACAAGCGAGATCGCTCCGGCCATCTCCAATGCTCTCGTGGAGGCAGAACTCAGTAAGTATCTAGTGATGCTACTGGTTGTCGTGCTGTACTTCATACTGGGAATGTTGATGGACATATGGTCGGTAATGATAATCACTCTTCCAATCTTCTTCCCCATATTGACGGATTTGGGCTTTGATCCGCTGCAACTCGGCGTCATAGCCATTTTGTGCATAATGATAGGCTGTATCACTCCTCCGGTAGGGGTGGTGGTGTTTTCACTTGCCGGCATGCATAAAGAAGTGCCCATGTACACTATCTTCCGAGGTTGCTGGCCGTTCGTATGGACGATGTGTATCTTCTTGGTAGGTCTCATATTCCTGCCCATGCTGTCAACGTGGCTGCCGAATCTGATGTACGGATGATGTGAGCGGGATCCCCCTAGAGCGATGGCGCCGGCCCGGTCATGCGCCCCCCCGCGCCGGGCTGGCGACCATCGCCTCCAAGCTCGAGAAAGCTTGACTTTAGTTTCGACGTCCGGTACCGTAAGTTAACTTCGTATACGAACTCGGATACGTATCCTCCGGAGGCATGAAATGATCATCGATGCCAATATGCATTGGCTCCCGGAAGATCTCTTCAGGGACAAGGCGCTGCTGGACTCCTTTGTCAGTTGCGTCCCCAATTCTGATGACTGGTACGGCTGTCTCAAGCCCATGCCGGGAACGGACATGCAGCAGATCGTGCTGGAGAAGCCTCAGGGATACGAGAACCTCAACTACGCCGAGAACCAGTACGACATCGAGACCCAGATCAAGGACATGGACGCCGCCGGTGTCGCTACCGGTATCCTGCGGATCCCCTGCTGGCAGGAATGGCTCACGCTCGACATGTGCAGGCAGGTCAACGACAAACTGTATGAACACATCAACAGGTATCCCGGCCGCTTCATGACGCTTGCCGTGGTACCACCCTGGGGCACGCCGGAATGTCTTAAGGAAGCCGAGCGCTGCCTCAGCCAGTTGGGGTTCTCGGGGGTCCAGTTGGCCGTGCACTACGGCAGACTGTATCTGGACGAGCCGGAGTTCAGGCCCTATTTCAGAGAACTCGACAAGCTGGACGTCCCTATTGTGGTGCACCACACGCCTCTGCCGGTGGATTACGCTTCGCTGCTCAAATACACCAACCAGCGCCGTCAATACGGCCGGTGCGTCGATCAGGCGACCGGGGTGGGTAGGGAGATATTCAGCGACCTCTTCGAGGAGTGCCCCAACCTCAAGCTCATCCACACCATGCTCGGTGGCGGCTTTTTCGCCTACGCCAACATGCTTGCGCCTCGATCCAGGAAGTCCAAAGAGGAGTTGGAGCGCTTCGACAGCGCGGATACGGCGAGGACTCGCCTCGAAAAGAACATCTACTACGACACCTCCGGTGCCATGCAGTGGGGCAAGGCCCAACTCGAGTGTGCCGTGGAGGTCTGCGGGGCGGACCACATTTTGTACGGGAGCTCCTATCCGGTCAGGCGCGAGTGGTTCGCGACGGGCATCGACTTCGTGCGCGGCCTGGACATCTCCGACGACGATAAGGCCCTCATTCTGGGCGGAAATGCTTCGAGACTCTTCAAAATCGGAGGGTAAGCCTATGGCCGGCGATGAGGCACCTGGTCCCGACGAATACTTCATGTTGTGGGCACTGATTGCCCAGAACAGGGACGCCATACTAAGGGCGCGCGAGAGGGACTACGCCCGCTTCGGCATCAGCAACGAACGACGGGCGGTCCTCTTCATCATCCAGAACAACGGCGGGTGTGCCACGCCTGTTGAGATAGCCCGGGGTCTCTTCCGAGAACTCCATTCCGTCACCGAGATGTTGAAGAGGATGGAAGCAGACGGCCTGATAATGAGGCAAAAAGGTAGAGGCCGCTCGAAGATCGAGGTGACCCTGACCGAACAGGGGCTGGATGTGTTCAAACAGTCCCTGCATAACGAAACCGACAGGCGGATATTCTCGGTGTTGACCAAGAAGGAGCGCGAGACTCTGGCCTCGACCCTCTTCAAGCTCAGAGGCAAAGTGCTCCAAGATCTTGGGATTCCGGAGTGGCACCTCAACTTCCCGCTTGACCCCAACGGCCGGCAGGGGCAGCAATAGGTCGGCGGCCGGTCTGCGACCGAGCCAGACAGGTAGAGACTCCACGGTACCTTCAGAAAGGAAAGAAAGCATGAGTCATCAATTAGGAATCCCCAAAGCGGCGCTGAACTCGCTCATCCAAATGGTCGACTACGACGCCCAGGTCAAGCCGGGTATGGAGGTCGTGATCCTGGCCCATACTGACGGCCTGTACGGAAGCGACAACCTGGTCGACGAGCAGGCCGTCAGCTGGATGCAGGCTGTGGTCCAGTCGCGCGGCGCCAACTGCTCGATCCTCTGGATCGACGAGGTCATGAAGGCCCACGAGTGGCGCCTGCCGCCCGTCGTCAAGGGCGCCATGACCGGGGCCGACATGCTCATCAGTACCTCCTTGGACCTGGCCGTCGAAGAGGTCGCCGAGTTCCGCAAGTACATTGAAGAATCGAAGACCTGGTACGTGCGCATGTTCCCCGTCACCGCCCCGCTCCTGATGACCGAGTGGGCCCAGACGCCGCACGAGCTTGTGATCATGGTCCGCCACGTGAGCTCCGATCCTTTCATGACCCACGAGGCCAAATGGGTGATGACCGATCCCAACGGCACGCAGCTTGAAGGCTACAGCCTGGATCCAGTGCAGCGCCCCGGCATCCCCGGCATGCCCTACAATTCCTGGCGCAGGGATGCGAGCCACTACATCCCCTATCCCGAGTGGGTCCACCCCCCGATCAACTCCAAGGACGTCAACGGCGTCTTCTACTTCGACTGCATGCTCCCCTGGTGGTCGCGCTACATGGGTCTCGACCCGTCCTGGAAGGAACCGGTGCGTGTGGATGTCAAGGACAGCCGCATGGTCAAGATCTCGGGCGGCAAAGAAGCCGACGCGATAGACCGCTTTCTGAAGATGATGGAAGGCAAGGTCGGCGACGGCATGCGGAAGTTCGATACCTTCCACTTCGGCATCCACCCGAACGCGAAGGTCACCGACGCCCAGTGCCCCAACGCTATCTACAGGCGGATCATCGACCACTCGCACACCTCGAACCTGCACTGGCATGTCGGCTCGGCGCCTGCCAATGAGAACTACAACTACTATCCGCACATCACCGCGGATATCCGCAACGCCACCCTCACGGTCAACGGCAAGCTCGTTTACAACAACGGCTACCTCGAGTGCCTGCAGGACCCGAGAGTCCTCGAAGTGGCTGCGAAGTACCCCGATCTTCCCGGCGTGCCGGACAATCGTAGGAAATCGAACGATAGACAATCGAACGATAAACAGGAGAGAAGACGTGAGCACGGAGAAGAAGCGGCTGATTGCGTACGTAGGGCGCAATCATGTTGATAGGTTTGAGGGCGGAGGCATCTCGGTCTTTGGAATCAGCGCGGATGGAAGCACTATCACGCCCCTTCCAGGCGGTGGGGAGGGCATGCCGAAGAGGGCGGGATATCTCACCTATGCACCAAAAGCGACA
>CAWAOX010000011.1:0-85887 GCA_963783835.1 uncultured Actinomycetota bacterium | reverse complement strand
GACGCCGTTCGAAAACCCGGTCCGGCGAGCGAGACGCGCAGGGGGTAGCAGCATGGTCCCAACGTGGGCGGTATTCGTGATCGTAGTCGTCCTTGTCGTCGGCTACTACCTACTCTCGTCGTCGAAGCAGAGGAGAACGAGCCGGGTCGGCTCCGACTTCGCGAAGATCCCTGACTTCCATGCGAACCAGGTCTATACGGACGTTCGGGGCGAAGCGGCGATCGGCATCGACGACAGAGGGCGGCGGATCGCGGTCGCGCGCAAACACGCGAAGCCGCGCACCCGTCTCTACTCCTTTGCCCACGTGGTCTCGGCCGAGCTGGTCCAGAACGACGCGGCCATCGCCAGGACATCCCGAGTCGCCCAAGCGGAAGCGATACCAGCGGACGGTCTGTTCGGATCGACCAGGCCGGCTGCCGTTGGATTGGCTCCCATAAAGCCGGCGCCGGGTCCTGTGACGATGGTCGGCGTGCGCGTGACTCTCGAAGGGGCGTCGGATCCCGGCCCGCTTATCCGCTTCTATCAGGGGAAGGCCATCGACGCCGCAAGCGTGGCCGGGGAGAAGGCCTTCGGCGAAGCCCGCGTATGCCTGGGTGCCCTCGACATCGCGATAAAGAGGGCCGGGCTGCCGCCCCGGCCGGCGATCGTTCAGGCGGCCCCGCGGCTCTGAGCCCACCCCCTCGGGCGCTTTCCTGTCCGCCCCGACTGCTAACCTGAATTCAGTTGAGTCGCGCGGTCGCGCCCTCCGGGTGCGCCAAGAAGCAGCGCGACGATAGTCGACGCGGTGAGGTGTGATGTGGCGACGTGGGCTCCCAGACTCTCCAAGTCCCGGTTCCAGGCCGGGCTCCAATGCCCCAAGTATCTGTGGCTGCAGTGCCGCGCGCCCAAGCTCGCCGACCCCATCACTGAGGGGCAGCAGGCCATCTTCGACCAGGGTCACGCGGTAGGAGCGCTCGCCCGAGATCTGTTCCCGGGCGGGGTGCTCGTCGAGGAGGACTACACCCAGGCCGACCAGGCCCTCGAGACCACTCAGTGCCTTCTCGGCGACGGTGCCGGCTGCCTCTATGAGGGCGCCTTCCGCTACGATGGCGTCTTTGTGCGCCCCGACGCCCTCTTCAAGGAACACGGCCATAGCTGGGCGCTTGTCGAGGTCAAGTCGTCCACAGAGGTCAAGCCCGAGTACATCACCGACCTTGGCATCCAGATGTACGTGCTCCGTGGCGCCGGCATCCCTGTCGGCAGCGCCCGCCTGCTCCATCTCAACAACGCCTACGTCTATCCCGGCGGCTCCTACGATCTGGGGCAGCTCTTCACCCTGGAGGACCTCACTCCCCAGGTGGAGTGCTTCGTCGACTCCATCCCCGGTCTGCTCCGCCAGTTCCGGCAGATGCTCGACGGGCCCATGCCCGACATGCAGATAAGCAAGCGCTGCGATAATCCCTACACCTGCCCCTTCTATGGATACTGCCACAGCTACCTCCCCGAGTACCCGGTCACCGAGATCCCGCGCGTCACCAACGAGCTGCTGTGCTCGCTCCTCGGCGACGGCTACTGTTCCATCCGCGAGGTGCCTCTCAGCTACCCCGGTCTCACTCCGGCCCAGCGCACCGTCTGCGACGTCATCCAGACAGGGGAGCCGCGCTTCGATCCCGAGCTCCAGAATGAACTGTCCCGGTTGAGCGAGCCCATTCATTTCCTCGACTTCGAGACGTGGCGTTCCGCGCTCCCCATCCACGCCGGCACCCGGCCCTATCAGGCCCTTCCGGTGCAGTGGTCCTGCCACACGCTCGACGGCGGGCTCGAGCACGCGGAGTTCCTCCACACCGAACGGACCGACCCCCGCGCGGCTTTCGCTCGGAGCCTGGTCGCGGCCCTCGGGCCCGACGGACCGGGCGAAGCCGACAGCCCGATCGTCGTGTACACCGGCTACGAGAACAGGATCCTCGCCGAGTTGGCTCAGGATCTCCCCGAGTTCGCCGTTCCCATCGCCGCCATCCAGGCCCGCCTCTTCGACCTCGAAAAGCTGGTCCGCACCTACGTGGAGCACCCGGGCTTCCATGGCCGCACCTCGCTCAAGCGAGTTCTTCCGGCCCTGGTGGACGACCTCTCCTACGAAGGCCTTGCGGTCACCAATGGGGAGGTCGCCATGCTCCGCTGGGGCGAGGCCATCTATAGTGGCGCCCCAGCGTCGGTTCGCGAAGCCATCTTCAACGACCTGCGCGCTTACTGCGCAACAGATACACTGGCTCTTGTCAGGCTGTATGAGGAGCTGCTGCGGGCGGCGTAGGGGGCTTGGAGGATGAGAGTAGATCTTGCGCTGCTGGCCGATTATGCGGAGGTCACCCAGCGAGGCGGAAAGCTGATCGTCTGCGGCATCTTCGACAGGATCACCCTCGCGGACGCCGGTGCCGTCCATCCTCACATGGCTCTTGCGCTCAAGCTCGTGTGCGACCTCGGCGAAGACCCGCTGCATCACCTCACCGTGCGGCTCGTGGACCCCGATGGCGTCGATGTGGTCACGCCTATGGAGGGTGAAGTTGAGGTCAAGGGGGAGACAGAGGCGGAGGCCTCGGTCAATCTCATCCTCGACCTTAACCTTGTCAGCTTCGCCTCTCGCGGCCCCCATTCGTTCGACGTATTCCTCGACGGGAATCTCGCTCGTCAGGTCCCGCTCACCGTCGAGGAACTCAGTCCCGCGGACAGGTAGGGGGCCGGGCGTCGGCAGCGGCCTGCCGCTGAGCCCCGGCGGGCGTCAGCGCGCGGCCGGTTCCACATGCACCACGACGTCGATCATTTGCGGGTATTTAGCGCGTAGCGCGTTCTCCACTGCGTGTGCGATGTTGTGTCCTTGCTCAACGGTAGTGTCGGGGGCGACGAGCACGTGAAGGTCGGCGGCCACATGAGTCTGCGAGCCGCGCGTGCGCACCGAGTGACAACCGACCACACCCGGAACCGCGGCTGCAACCCTTGCGACGTCCTGCTCCGGCAAACGGGCGGCGTCACCCAGTGTCCGCGCCACACCCCGGATGATCGTCAGTGCCGTATAGGCGATGACGACCGCGACCAGGAGAGCTACCACGCCGTCGGCCTTCTCCAAGCCGAGCTTGACCAGGATGAGACTGATGATCACCCCGATGCTCACCGTCACGTCGCTCAAGGTATGGCGACTGTCGGCGGTCAGCACCTCACTGCCGAGCCGTCGCCCCGCCCGGGCTTCCCAGGTGGTCACGCCGATGTTGATGGCGAGCGTCCCGAGCATGATGGCGAAAGACGCGATCGTCACCTTGGTGACCTCGTCGCCGCGCAGACTTGTGATCGCGCCTCGTGCCACGCTGTAGCAGGCGATGCCGAGCATGACGGCGATGACCGCGGCCGTGAATGTCTCGAACTTGCCATGGCCGTACGGGTGGTCTCGATCGGCGGGACGGGCCGCAAAGCTCATGCCGACGAGCGCCACTACGTTCGAGACCCCGTCGAACAGCGAACTGATTCCGTCGGCCTGCATCGCAGCCGAATTGCTGAAAAGACCGTAGAGGAGTTTGGCCAGCGCCACGACGACGTTGAGGGCGAGGACTACCCAGAGCACCCGGCGGATCGAGCGGATGCGATCTTTCGGCGGTAGGTAAGATGGCGTAGTTTTGGGAGCGGCGTCCACGTCTGGAGAGTCTAGCGCACGATAGGGGTGCTGGCGCTAGCCATCCTCGCGCGGCTTCCGCCGCCGGTCCATCAGGTGCCGCGCCGCCAGATAGGGATGGCGGTAGGTCATCCGCGGTCCCGCATAGCGCATGGCGGTCCTGATCTGCTCTCGCATCGCCGGTCGGAAACAGTGGACAGTACAGCGGGCACAGGTGGGCTTGCCGACGCCGAAGCGGCAGGTATCGATCCGGTCGAGGGAGTAAGCCAGCAAGCTGGCGCATTCAGGGCAGAGGGGAGAGCGGGAGGCCTCGCCCACGTGGTTGTCGCGGCAGAACATCCGAATCATCGACTCGACGGTCCGTGCCTCGCGGCTCAGCCGGCGCGGGCCGGGCCCGGGTGGTGTCGCATGTGTTCTCGGCATCCTCGGCGTACGGGGCGCTTGCGGGCCTACTCCCAGCGGTCGGTGACGATGATCTCCGACAGCGGCTTGCGGGTCTTGGCGCGGGGTCCGTCGGCTGGGTAGCCCAGGGCCATCAACTCGATGACTTTGACCGTGTGCGGCACCCCGAGAACCTCGCGGACCTCGTCCTGCGAGAACGCTCCGATCCAGCAGGTCGCCAGACCTTCCGCGGTGGCGGCCAAAGACAGGTGCTCCATGGCGATCGCTACGTCGACCGGATCGCCCGGAATGCCGCAACTCATGATCCGGTCCGGCATGAGCCCGCACCCCGCGACCACTACTGGTGCTGTGGCTATGAAGCGTTGGTTGGCGCATGCCCGCACCAGCCTCCGCTTGACCTCGAGGTCGTGGATCACGATGAACTTCCACGGCTGGCGGTTGGATCCGGACGGGGCGAGGCGCACCGCTTCGAGTACCCGCGACAGCTTTTCCTGCTCCACGGGGCGAGGTTCGTACAAGCGACACGCATATCGCGATTTGACGAGTTCGAGAAAGTCCATCGTGGCCCCGTTCGGTAGCTGGGGGATGCCGGCGTTCTAGAACAGGCGTGTCGCCCCGTGGTAGCTGCTCTTCCACACAGTGCCGATCTGCACGTGGTTGCCTGTGGCGTTGACCATCTTGCCGTTGCCGATGTAGATGCCCACGTGGTGGATCGGGTTGTAGAAGAAGACAAGATCTCCGGGCCTCAACTGACTTCGTGACACGTGCGTGCCGTAGCGATACTGCATGGCGCTGGAGTGAGGCAGGGAGATACCCACCTTGGCGAAGCAGTATTTGACCAGACCGGAGCAGTCGAAGCCCCTGGGGCTCGACGCGCCCCATACGTACGGCACCCCCAGATACTTCATGGCGGTGCCGATGACTATGCCGGGGCGAGACTTAAGGAATTTCGCGCGGGCCCGAGCCTCAGCGGCGAGTTTTGCCTGGCGGGCGGCCTCGGCCTTCTTGAGCTGGGCGATCTGCTTTTCTTTGCCTTTGAGGGCCTTCTTCTGCTTCTCGAGCTGTTTGAGCACCTTCTGCTTCGCGACCTCGGCCTGGTCCGCGTATGCCTGCTGCTCCTTCAGTTCGGTCTCCAGCTCGGCCTTGCGGTCGACCACCTTCTGCGCGTAGCCCTTCACCTGGTCGATCAGATGGGAGTCTTGTTTGCCAAGCCGCTGCATCTGATCGATACGGGATATCAAATCGGTGAAGCTGCTGGTGTTGAGAATCACGCCCAGCATGGTGAGGTCGCCCGCCTTATAGATGTTGACCAGCCGCTGGTTGAGCTGGTCCCGCGCCGTCCGCAGGTCTTTCTCGGCCTTGGTGATGTTCGCCGTCGTCTTCTTGACCGCGGCCTTCGTGTCCTCGAGTTCCTGGTTGGCGTAGTTGTAGTCCTCGGTGGCCGCGCTCAACTCCTCGTCGAGCTTGTCGATGAGGTTCAGCAGCGCCTGTGCCTGAGCTTTGGCTCTGTCGATCGCCGGGGCGGCCTGAACGAAGGTAGAGCCGGAGAGGAGCAAGAGGGAGGCGACGAGGACGATCGCCAGCAGGCGCTTCGGTACTGCGTGTGCGATGCGTCTGGTGCCAGGCACCTTTTCCTCCTGGTCCGCTTGGTCCCCAAACTCCTCGGGAGCGGGCGTCGCCAGCCGTGTTCGGTACGGGCGGGGATTATACAGTCGCCCATCTGATCTGTCATTTCGCGGTCGGGACCGCGGCTCCTGTCTTACCGCCAAGAGAAGCCACAGTACGAATCCAAAGCGGTACCATGGGGAGCAGGATGGATCTCGTATTCAGTGTGGCGCCTCACGAGGCAATCGGAGAGGGTCTGTGCGGATAGGTCTCGTTTCCCCGTATGCGTGGACAGTGCCCGGAGGGGTGAATACCCACGTCATGAGCCTTGTCCGCTATCTCGAGCGCGCGGGCAACGATGTCTATGTGATCGCCCCGGCCGGCGATCTGCGTCGTTCCCAGACCACCATCCCTGCCAATTTCATCTCCGCGGGCAAAGCTTTTCCTGTCCGCTCGAACGGCTCCGTGGCCTACGTCAACGGGTCGTTCTTCATGCTCGGGAAGATGGACCGTATCCTTGCCCCCCTGAAACTGGATGTGGTGCACGTCCACGAGCCCACTATCCCCGCAGTCGGCGCGGCGGCCACCATGATGGCCAGGGTCCCGGTGGTGGCCACCTTCCACGCGGCGGGCACAGCCTCCACTGTCTACCTGCGCTGGCGACCTCTGGCGGACAGGATCTTCGCCAGTATCGCACTGCGGATCGTCGTATCCGAGACCGCCCGCCAGACCGTCATCGGCGGGTTTCCCGGCGAGTACCGAGTGATCCCTAACGGAATTGAGATCGAACGCTACACTGCCGCCAGGGAAGGGGTAAAGGTGCCCGGACGCGTCCTCTTCATCGGGCGCCCCGAGCCCCGCAAGGGTCTGCCGGCGTTGCTCGAGGCGTTCGAGGGTCTTCGCCGGCGGCGCCCCGACGCCACTCTCGTGCTGGCCGGTCCGACTCCCGAAGAACTTCAGGCCTTAGCGTCACGGGAGCGCCGCACCCCTAGCAGGAGCCTCAGCGGCGTCACCGCCCTCGGCCGCGTGTCCCACGACGTCAAGGTCAGGGAGATGGCCGCGGCACAGGTGCTGTGCGCTCCCTCGAACGGCGGTGAGAGCTTCGGGATCGTCCTGATCGAGGCCATGGCCGCCGGCCTTCCTGTGGTCGCGTCGGACATCCCCGGCTACCGCGCCGTCCTCGCCGAAGGCTCGGCCGGCGTTCTCGTACCACCCGACAACCCCTCAGCCCTCGAGGACGCCCTCTTCGGCGTACTGGGAAATGCCGCGCTGCAGAACGATCTCGCCCTCTCGGGTATCGCGCGGGCCGAGCGCTACTCCTGGAATCGGCTCATCGATCAGGTCATGGAGGCGTATGCAGACGCCATCGCTCTTGGTGCCAGAGAGGTGCAGCAACGCCCCGTGCCTGCTTTCGCCCAACTGGTCCACTTCATGCGCCCGAAGAGCCGGGAGACCGCGGCGCCGCAGGAGGCGTCCGGCGAGGCGCCCACGTAGCTACTGCACGATCACCGTAGCTGCCTCGACAGTACGCCCCAGTTTCCTCAGAGCACGTTTCCGTGTAGCATGGCTCGCACCAATGTGGACCGAGATCGGGGGAAGCGTGGTAGCTACCACCTGCCATGAGGTTTCGTCGTCGTGACCGGCGAGGAGAGACTGGAGCGGCTGCGCCTGTTGAAGAAAGAGGCCCTTCTTGAAGGGGGGCCCGAGCAGGCGGCGGCCCGGCATAAGAACGAGCTTCTGAGCGCGCGCGAACGCGTGCTCGCACTGCTGGACCCGGGGAGCTTCGTGGAGTTGGACGTGCTGGTAGACGGCGTTGTGACCGGGCACGGCAGGGTCAACGGCCGCGACGTCTTCCTTTTCTCGCAGGAGGGAGGGGGGACCGAAGGGCATCCCCGCGAGCGCTTCGCCCAGAAGACAGTCAAGATCGTCGACCTCGCCATGAAGACCGGGGCGCCTCTGGTCGGTATCCACGATGCAGGCGACCGCTCTGACCACGACGGCGGGCTGGGGACGCTCGGCGCCTACGCCGACATCTTCTTTCGCAACGTGATGGCCTCCGGCCTGGTGCCCCAGATCTCCGCGATCATGGGGCAGTGCGGCGGAGCCGCGGCGTATTCCGCTGTACTGGCCGACTTCACGCTCATGGTCAAGGGGTCCAGCCAGCTCTTCCTGACCAGCCCCGAGGACGCCCGGACTGTGGTGGGCGAGGCGACGACCATCGAGGAACTGGGCGGGGGAAGGACCCACAGCGAGAGAAGCGGGATCGCACATCTGGCCGCCGACGACGAGGTCAAGTGCCTCCAGGCCGTGCGGGCTCTGTTGTCGTATCTGCCTCAGAACAACCTGGAGGAAGTCCCGCGGGTGGTCTGCACCGACTCGGCCGAGCGCCACGACGGGGGCCTGGAGAAACTCATGCTCGGGGGTGAGGGTGCCCCGAATGAGGCCGGCTACGACATGCGCGAGGTCGTCACCCGGGTGGTCGACGGAGGGGAATTCCTCGAGTTCCAGGCGGGGTGGGCCTGCAACCTGATCATCGGCTTCGCCCGCTTGAACGGCAGAGCGATCGGTGTGGTGGCCAACCAGCCGGCGCACCTGGGCGGGAGGCTCGACATAAACGCTTCGGCGAAAGGCGCCCGGTTCGTCCGGACGTGTGACGCCTTCAACATCCCTCTGCTGAGCTTCGTCGACACGCCTGGGTTCGTTCCCGGGAAAGCGCAGGAGCGGGCCGGTCTGCTGCGCGACGCCACCAAGTTGCTCTACGCCTACTGCGAGGCGACCGTGCCGAAGCTGACGGTCGTCACCGGCAAGGCGTACGGAGAAGCCTACGAGGTGATGTGCTCCAAGCACATCCGGGCCGATTTCAACCTGGCTTGGCCGTCGGCGGAGATCGCCGCTTCGGCCACAGGAAACGCCGTCGGGCGCTGCGAGGCCCACTCACCGTTCACCGCGGCGAAGCGGGGCTACCTGGACGACGTCGTCGAACCCCGGGACACGAGGCCGCGACTAATCGCCGCTCTCGAGGCCTGCGCCTCCAAGCGGGAAGGCCGTCCGCCCAAGAAGCACGGGAACATCCCGCTGTGAGCGCAGACGCTAGGGGGCCTCGGGGCTCCGGCGCGGGCCTGGGTGCTGCTGGGGGTGGAGGGGCTCCGAGCCCTGTCCACATCACCGATCTCGTGCTCCGCGACGCCCACCAATCGCTGCTCGCGACGCGGATGCGCACGGAGGACATGCTTCCCATCGCCGGCAAGATGAATCAGGCCGGCTACTGGTCCATCGAGATGTGGGGCGGCGCTACCTTCGATTCGATGATGCGGTTCCTGAACGAGGATCCCTGGGAGAGGGTACGGGCACTCAAGATGACCATGCCCGATATCCGCATGCAGATGCTTCTCCGGGGTCAGAACGCGGTGGGCTACCGCAATTACGCCGACGACGTGGTGCGCGAGTTCGTGCGCCTCGCCGCGCTGGCCGGCATCGACGTCTTTCGGGTGTTCGACGCTCTGAACGACCCGCGGAACCTCGAGACCGCCATAGCCGCCGTCAAGGAGAGCGGCAAGTGGGTGGAGGGGACCATCAGCTACACCAAGAGTCCCGTGCACAACGTCAAGTCCTTCCTCGAGTATGCGGGGCGCCTCGCGGAGCTAGGCGCGCAGAGTTTCTGCATCAAGGACATGGCGGGGCTGCTCGATCCCCAGGACGCGTACGAGCTCGTATCCGCCCTCAAGCAGGCGCACCCGGACATCCTTGTACACATGCACTGCCACTACACGTCCGGCATGGCGTCCATGGCGTACCTGCGGGCGGTGGACGCAGGGGCCGATATTCTCGATTGCGCCATCTCCTCGATGTCCATGGGGACGTCGCATCCTCCCACGGAGTCGATGGTTGCCGCGCTTGCGAGCACCGACCGGGCCACCGGCATGAACATCAAACTGCTCGAGGAGATCTCGGAGTACTTCCGGGACGTGCGCAAGAAGTACCGGGCATACGAGAGCGCCTTCACGGCGGTAGACCCGGCGGTGCTTCTCTGGCAGATCCCCGGCGGGATGATCTCCAACCTGTCCTCTCAGTTGAAGGATCAGGGGGCGCTCGATCGCATGGAAGAGGTGCTTGCGGAGGTGCCCCGCGTTCGGCAGGAGCTAGGGTATCCACCACTGGTCACGCCCACGTCGCAGATCGTCGGTACTCAGGCGACCCTCAACGTCCTCATGGGCCGGTACAAGATGGTCACAAAAGAGACCAAGGGTTACGTCCAGGGGTTGTATGGACGTCCTCCCGGTGTCGTCGACCCTGAGGTGCAGAAGCTCATAATCGGCGACGAGACGCCGATCACCGTGCGCCCGGCCGACACGCTGGAGCCGGAGTTGCCGAAGCGGCGGTCCGAACTCGACGAACTGGGCATCAAGTACAGTGACGAGGACCTCATGTCCTACGCCCTGTTCCCGCAGGTGGCCCTGGAGTTCTTCGCGCGGCGAGACCGGACCGAGCGCTCCAGAGAAGAACTGGCCGCTCTGGTGGCGGCCGTCGCCGGAATGCTTGGGGTAGAGAAGGAAGCAGCGTGCGCGCCGCAGCCGGCCGAGGCCGCGGCGGCTACGGGTGCCGGCGCACCTGAGGCGGAACTCGGATTTGGCGGCCTCACCGAGGCGGCTGCTGCGTCCAATACCGGCTCCGCTTGGGCGGCGGCCGGCCGGGCGGAGCTCGTGGGAGCCCGCGCCGTGGCCTGGAGGTACTAGCGTGAGGTTCAGACTCCAGGTCGATGGCAAGGAGTATGTGGTCGTGGCGACCCCTGACGGCGCCGTGACTATCGACGGTGAGACCTTTGAGACCAATACCGGGGCGACGAACCCCGATCGCCGGATGATCCAGGTGGGGGAGAAGAACTACGAGATCCGGGTGGTGGAGAGCACCGAGGAGGTCGGCTGCTTCACGCTCGAAGTCGCGGGGGAGAGGGTCCCTCTTACGGTCTCGGACCTTGTGCGGGAGACGCCTCCGGCGATGGCTGGGGCCCCGGGCTCGGCAGTTGCCGGCGCCGCAGCTTCCGCGGTCGGGGACGGCGCAGCGGGGCAGGGAGCCGCTCAGGGCAGCGCAGCAGCGGTCGATGCAAGAGACGGGCTCTTCGCGCCCGTGCCCGGAAAGATCGTCGACGTGTTCGTCAAGCCTGGCGATCACGTGGAAGAGGGCGCGCCGTTGGTGGTCCTGGAGGCCATGAAGATGGAGAACGAACTACGGGCGCCCAAGAAGGGCACAGTCACCGTGGTCGCCGTCAAGAAGGGCGATACCGCCGAACGCGGCCAGTTGCTGGTGGGTATCGAGTAGGGGGGTCCTCGCGCGCTGGCGCCCAAGCCGGCGCGTCCGCTCTAGCGTTCGATCGCCCGGATAGCCTCGGCCCGTTCTCTCAGACGCCGGGCCTCTTCGTCCTGGCCCGTGGCTTCGTAGAGCGCCGCCATGCCGTCCAGTGTCAACGCCACGTCGGGATGGTCGCTTCCCAGCGCCTTCTCGCGAATGGCCAACGCTCTGGCATACTCGGACTCGGCGGCCCCGTAGTCCCCATGCGCTCGGTGCAGTTCGGCCAGCCCGTGCAAGGTTAGGGCAACATCGGGATGCTCGGGCCCGAGCGCCGCTTCCGCCACTACAAGCGCTCGCTGGTAGAGCGGAGCGGCTTCGTCGAACCGGCCTTGGAGCCTGTAGAGTTCGGCCAGGTTGTTGAGGCTCATCGCGACGTCCGGGTGCTCGGGGCCGAGGCTCTTCTCGCCGATCGCCAGAGCCCGCAGGTAGAGAGGCTCGGCTTCCTCGTAGCGGCCCTCCGCACGGTACAGTTCGGCGAGGTTCTCGAGGCTCGTCGCCACGTGGGCGTGTTCGGGCCCCAGCGCCTCTTCGCGGATCGCGAGCGCCCGCCTGTGCAGCGGCTCGGCTTCCTCGTATCGGCCTTGTTCGTAGTAGAGCACGGCAAGGTTGCCCAGGCCGGTGGCCACGTCGGGATGCTGGGGTCCCAGGCTTTTCTCCCAGATTTCAAGGGATCGCTTGTAGAGCGGCTCTGCCGCTGCGTAGTAGCCCTGAACCGAGGAGAGAACCGCGAGCCCGTTGAGGAAGAGAGCCAGGCTGGGATCGTCCGGGCCAAGCACCCTCTCTTTGATGGCGATGGCGCGCTCGTACAACGGTTTAGCGTCCGCGTAGCGGCCCAGCACGTAGTAGAGCTCCGCCAGATCGCCCAGGCTCTTTGCCAGCTCAGGGTCGTCGGGGTCCAGGGTCTTGTCCCGGATGGCAAGGGCCCGTTCGAAGAGGGGCTCGGCCAGGGCATACTGGCCTCGGGTGCGATAGAACTCCGCCACCTGTGCCGAACTCGTGGCGACCAGCGGGTGGTCGTCACCCAGGTCGGCTTCGCGGATACGCAGGGCCCGCTCGCAGTTCCACAGGGCGTCCGTAGCATGGCCGCGGTCGTCCAACAACGGGCCGAGAACAGCCAGCGTCCGAGCGACCTCGGGATGCACCAAGCCCAGGTTCTTCTCGCGGATGGCGAGAGCACGCTCCAACAGCGGCTGAGCGTCCGCCTGCTTGCCGTCGGCGATCGAGTAGGCGGCCAGCGCGTCGAGACTCACGGCGATCTGCAGGTCGTCGGGTCCTACCGCAGCCTCAACAAGCTCGAGGGCCCTCTGGTGACCCGCCCGCGCTTCGCCCAGGTGTCCCTGCTCGGCGCGCAGATCGGCGAGATGCTGGAGACTGAGGGCCACTGCTGGGTCGCCGGCGCCCAACGCCTCTTCGCGCAATGCGAGCGACTTCTTGAAGCCCTTCTTCGCTTTGGCGTAGTTCTGCCGGGCCTGGTACAGCGCGGCGATCCTGTCGAGGCTGACGGCCACCCGGGGATGACCCTCACCGAAGGCGTCCTGCCGGATGATAAGGGCTCGCTGGTAGAGGTCGAGAGCATCCGCGTCCCGTTCCTGGGCGAGAAGAACGTCGCCTAGATCGTCGAGGGTGCTGGCTACGCGCGGGTGATCAGAACCGAGCGAGGCCTGCCGGATCGTCAGAGCCGCCTCGTAGAGGGGGGCAGCTGCCAGGTCGCGCCCGAGAAGATGGTAGATATGAGCGAGGTTCTCGCAGGCGAGAGCGACGGAGGGGTCGGCCGTCCCCAGCACTTTCTGGCGCATCGCCAGGGCTCGTTCGTAGAAAGCGGCGGCTTGGACATACGCGCCCGCCGTCTCGTGAAGAACCGCGAGGTCGGCGACGAGGGCCGCCACGCCTGCGTGATCGACTCCCATCTCGAGCTCGGCGGCGGAGAGTGCCTTTTCCGCGGCCTCGAGAGCCTGTCCCAACTGGCCCTGGGCTGCGAGGGAGGAGGCTTCGACTGCCAGGGTCTTCCATTCAGCATGTGATGTGTGTGCATCCATGAGAAGGGACTGTATAGACTCGTCGATTTCCCGTCAACCTTCGTCCCGCATTGGACCGACTTCCCCGCCGCCTTTCCCGCACGAGGTCTCCAGCATCGAGCAGAGTCTGGAAAGAGCGGGGCAGTGCAGCGCGACAGAAGGCCCCAGCGGATGGACCGCCGGGGCCTTTGTATTTCAGATGGTCCTGCGCGGACCGGCCACGCCCGGGCTTCGCGCCGGGCGCCTTACCTTCTAGGCGAAGTAGCGCTGCAGCAGACCCTTGAACGCCTTGCCGTGCCGGGCTTCGTCACGGGCCATCTCGTGGACCGTGTCGTGGATGGCGTCGTAGCCCAGTTCCTTGGCGAGTTTGGCCAGCTCCACTTTGCCTTCGGTGGCGCCGAATTCGGCGTCCACGCGGGCAGCGAGGTTGGCTTTGGTCTCGGCCGATACGCACTCGCCGAGCAGTTCGGCAAAGCGGGAAGCGTGGTCGGCTTCCTCAAAAGCGATGCGCTTGTAGGCCTCGGCGACCTCGGGATAACCCTGACGGTCGGCCGCGCGCGACATGGCCAGGTACATGCCCACCTCGCTGCACTCGCCATTGAAGTTCATCCGCAGACCTTCGATGACCCGGGGATCCACGTCTTTGGCGATGCCGATGACGTGCTCCGCAGCCCACTTGGCCGTGGTCTCGGTCGCGGCCTTGAAGCTCGAGCCGGGGGCCTTGCACGAGGGGCATTCGTCCGGCGGCGCGTCGCCTTCGTAGACGTAGCCGCAGACTGGGCAGGTCCATTTCATAAAGTGGTCCTCCTGTAACGGTCGCTGTGGTCACCCGTATGTTGCGGGAGATTATACAAAGTCGGTGGCACTCTGCGAGTTGCGTACCTCTACGAAGATATGGGTCACCTGAGGATAGGGGACCTGGATCTGCTCCTCTATCCGGCGAACGGCCGCGTCTACTTCCTCGACCGGGATTTGCGGCATGAACTGGACCTCGATGTTCAGCAGTATCTGGTCGGGGCCCAGATGCATGGTAAGGACTTCGCCCAGATCCATCACCGCCGGGTCGTTCATGGCGACCTGCCGGAGTGCCGCTACGATCTCCGGATCGGCCACTTCGCCCACGAGAAGGCTCCTGCTCTCCTCGGCCAGCCACACCGCCGCGCTCACCAGTATGAGCCCGATGACCACCGACGCGGCCCCGTCCAGGACCGGCATGTCGAGCAGGTCGCTGAGGAGGACCCCCATGAACGCCACGAACAGCCCGACCAGAGCGGCCGAGTCCTCGAAGACCACCGTGAACAGGCTGGAGTCCTTGCTCCGGCGGACTGCGGCGACTATGCTCCTTGAGCCCCTCTGCGTCTTGAACGCCCGCCAGGCGATGGTGAACGAGATGGCCTCGAACACGGCCGAGAGCCCGAGCACGATGTAGTTCACGTACGGGTTCTCGAGGGGGTTGGGATGGAGCATGTGGGTTATGCCCTCGTAGATGGACATCCCGCCGCCCACCGCGAAGATGCTGATAGCCACTATCAGAGTCCAGAAGTAGACCTCCATGCCGTGGCCGAAGACGTGGTGCTCGTCGGGCGGGCGGGCTCCGCGCCGCAAGCCGTGGTACAGGAGGATCCCGTTACAGGTATCGACCAGCGAGTGGATACCTTCGGAGATCATCGCCGAACTACCCGTCATCGCGGCCGCGATGAACTTGATGGTGGCGATCGCGAGGTTTCCGACGATCGCGGCGATGATCGCTTTCTTGGATTCGGCAGCCATTACGCCAGTCTACACGGCGCCCCGGCGGCGCGGAAGGCGGCGGCGCAGAGGCCTGGCGGCCGCCACCGCGGGGCGCTTGACAATGGCGGCACGCTGGGCGACCCTTGGCTGCATGGACTTGAGCCCGAGAGGACACGAGAAGGTCACCCGGCTGATCGAGAGGGGGGTAAGCATCCCCGCTCCGTCGACCGTCGACATCGGCGACGATGTCGAGGTCTCCCGGATAGCGGACCGCGACGTCGTCATCTACCCCGGCTGCCGGATATACGGCTCGGAGACCGTCATCTCCGCCGGCGTGCGTCTGGGCGCCGAGGGACCGGTGACCGTGGAAGACTGCCATTTGGGCCCCCACGTGGAACTGAAAGGCGGCTATCTCCGGCGGTCGGTCTTTCTGGAGAAGGCGAGCATGGGGCTTGGCGCCCACGTCCGGGAGGGTTGTCTGCTCGAGGAAGAGGCGAGCGGCGCGCATTGCGTGGGGCTCAAGCAGACCATCCTCCTCCCGTTTGTCACTCTCGGCAGCCTCATCAATTTCTGCGATTGCCTGATGGCCGGCGGGACCAGCCGTGAGAACCACAGCGAGGTGGGCAGCTCCTATATCCACTTCAACTACACTCCCGACGGCGACAAATGCACTCCTTCGCTCTTTGGGGACGTCCCTCGGGGCGTGATGCTCGGCCAGCGGCCGATCTTTCTCGGCGGGCAGGGCGGGGCGGCCGGACCGGTGCGGGTGGCCTTCGGGACGGTGGTCGCCGCCGGGTGCATCCTGCGCGAGGACATCCTGGAGGAGGGGCGCCTGGTCATGGTAGGTCCGCACAGGGAGGCGAAGCGGAGGTACATACCCCGGAACTACGGCAACTTGGCGCGACTTATGCGTAACAACGTGATCTATCTGGCGAACCTGGCGGCTCTGGAGCAGTGGTACAGAGCGGTCCGGCAACCCTTTTTCGCTCGGCAGGAACTCGGGGGGCTGGTCTACGAGGGAGCGCTCGCGATGCTCGCGGGCGCGAAGCAGGAACGGTTGAAGCGGCTGAAGGCCATGGCCGCGAAGGTCCCCGCTTCGCGTCGTTACTTCGGCGAACTGAGCGAGAACCTCGACGCGCTGGCTCAGATGTTCGCAGGCGGGGCCGAGCCTGAGGGGACGTGGCCGTCCGGCGCAGGCGAGGCCTTCCTGGCTGCATTCTGGCAGGCGGCGGAAGGGGAGACCTCATATACCGCGGCCATCAAGGGCCTTACCCCGGCCTTATCGGGTCAGGGGGTACAGTGGCTCGACGAGATTGTCGATTCTCTCTGCACCCGCGCGGACGCGCTGTTCCCTTCCCTGAGCCTGTGCGCTCCGGGAACGAGATAGGAGATCGCATAGATGGGCACGTTGTTCGGGACCGACGGCATCCGCGGCGAGGCGAACCGTTACCCCATGGATTCTGCAACGGCTTTCGCAGTGGGGCAGGCGATCACCCAGGCCCTTAAGCGGAACGGGCACGCACCCGTCGTCATCATCGGCAAGGACACCCGCATCTCCGGCTACATGCTCGAGAGCGCCCTCGAGTCCGGGGTGACGTCGATGGGAGGGATGGCCTACTTGGTCGGAGTCATGCCGACTCCCGCCATCGCTTACCTTGCGGAAAGCATGCGGGCCGACGCGGGACTGGCGATATCGGCTTCCCACAATCCCTACCACGACAATGGGATAAAGGTCTTCGCGGGGAATGGCTGCAAGCTCTCCGACGACCAAGAGAACGAGATAGAACAGCTCATGTTCGGAGGGAGACTGCCGGAGATGGTGCCGGCGCCGCGCGGGATGGGGCGGGCCAAGCGCCTGGAAGACGCTCAGGGACGCTACGTAGTATTCCTCAAGAACACGTTCCCCCGCGGGCTCTCTATGGAGGGCCTGAAGGTGGCGATGGATGTTGCCAACGGCGCCACCTACAAGGTAGCCCCGGCCACCTTCATGGAGCTCGGTGCCGACGTCACCGTCATCCACAACGCCCCGAACGGCATGAACATCAACGACGGCTGCGGGTCGCAGCACACACAGGATCTCCGGCGCACGGTCCGGGCCACGGGTTCGGCTGTCGGCCTGGCCTTCGACGGCGACGGCGATCGTCTCATAGCCGTGGACGAGAAGGGCACCGAGATCACCGGTGACCAGATCCTCCTGATCTGCGCGCGCATGCTGCAGGCCGAGGGCCGGTTGAGCGGGGACCTGCTGGTGTCGACCGTGATGAGCAACCTGGGGTTGCGGGTGGCCGCCCAGAAGTATGGCTTCCGCCACCACGCCGCCAAGGTGGGTGACCGGAACGTCCTCGAAGACATGCGCTCTCTCGGCGCCGTTCTCGGCGGCGAGGATTCCGGGCACGTCATCTTCCTCGAGCACCACACCACCGGAGATGGGATCCTCACCGCGTTGCAGCTCGTGGCCGCCATGCTCAAAGAGGGGAGACCGCTGTCCGATCTGGCGGCGCTCATGGACGTGTTCCCGCAGCGGCTCATCAACGTCCGGGTCGATCGGAAGCCCGATTTGGACAGCGTGCCCGAGATCGTGCAGGCCGTTGCCGCGGCGGAGGCCGCGCTGGGCGATCAGGGCCGTGTGCTGGTGCGCTACTCAGGCACAGAATCGCTCTGCAGGGTGATGGTGGAGGGCCCGACCGTCAAGGTCACCGACACCTGGGCCGAGGAGATCGCGGAGGTCGTGCGGATCGCTCTCTGCGATTAGCGGAAGCCGTACATACGATTCTGCTTTACAACCACGGCGGCGCGCGATATGCTCGGCGCTATGAGTACCAAACCCTTCAATGTTCGTCTCCCGGATTGGGCCGTCCAGTACATCAACGAGCGGGCGGCCGCGTCGGGCACGACCAAGACCGATGTGCTGCTCGAGGCGCTCCGGTCCCTCAAGGTAGACGACCGAGAGGCGCTGATGCGCAAGGGCTACCAGGAGATGCGGGAGATCGACCGGCTTATCGCCGAGGAGAGCCTGTGATGGCGGCCGAGGGCATCAAGCGAGGAGGCATCTACCTGGTGGACCTGGCCACTGATCCCGACTCCCAGCCCAAGAAGCGGCCCATGCTCATCGTGCAGAACGATCAGGGGAACCAGGCGGGAGGCACCACCATCGTTGTGACGCTCACCTCGGTCACGCCGTCCCAGTTGTTCCCCTTCCACGTGTCCCTGCCGGCCGATGTTCTCGGCAAGCCCGGGTTGATCCTGTGCGAACAGGTGAAGACGGTCAGCCTCGACCGGGTGGACTCGTATCCGCTGGCGCAGTGCTCGGCCGACATCATGCAGCAGGTGGACGAAGCCCTTCGGCTGTCGCTGGGTCTGTAGTACCCTCGCTCTGCTCCGGGGGCCTCGCCTGGGCCTAGGAGTCGCTAACTCTCCCGGTCCCGCAGTCCCAGGACTGCTTCGGCAGCCCTTTTTCGCTGCAAAAGCGGACGATACGGCTTCCCGCGCATAGTTCGGCACCGTCCGGGGTGACGTCTACCCGGACGGGTTCCTCAGGATGTCGCGCACGAAAGATGTTCGCCAGGAGGAGCGCCTTCTCGACCCCGTCGCCTCGGCCGTAGTTCCACACCTCGTCCGGCTGCGCGAGCCTTCCTGCCTCGTCGTATATCGACTCGCCGGTCAGCCCCTCTACCATCTCGACCACCGCGTGGTCGTCCAGGTGGCTGTTTGCGGCGATTGAAACGGGGCAACGCTCGAGGGCCGCCTTGAGGAACGGCTCGACCTTTGTCCGGTTGAGATCGCGGTAGGCGTAGAAGGCCAACTCGGCGAGCTCGTTGCGGTCGCGGACCGCCTCAAGCCGGGAGATGACCTGCCCACGGTCCATCCCTGTCTGGAGCTCCAGAGGAACCTGGTCGCCCGCGAAGCTCTTGCCGGCTGCGTCCGGGAGGCGAGGCTCGGTCCAGCAGAACGCGCGCAGCCGCTCGATAGCGTTCTGCGCACTCGGGCAGGAGCGCCCGAGTTGTTCGACCAGCAGGGCGAAGCCGTGAGGCGTGCGGACATCCACCCGCTGCTGCTTCACGAGCCGCTCCAGGTCGTCGATGACGATACGATTCGGGAGCGCCTGGGGGGCGAAGTCCTCGCCGGCCACTTCCATGAACAAGCGCTCCCGGGTGTCGTCGTTGAAGCGGTAGGGGAAATCCCGCTCGTACTGGAGCAGCTTTTCCATCTCGATGTAGTGGTCCACGCCGAAGTTGCGCCAGCAGGACTGGAAGCACTTCTGCAGGTCGGGGCTGTGCCGGATGAAGTTGCCGAGCAATTCAGACGTCAGCGGGCTCTGAAGGAACTTGCGCAGCTTGCCGGAGAACCGGGAGTACGCGCTCGCGTCGATGGACGCTTCCGAGAAGAGGATGTGGATCCAGCCGGTCTCGTGGGCCACCACCGTGACCCGTTCGTTCTCGAGTGCGCGCCGGGCTTGGGCGGAAAGGGCGGTGCCGTTGAACCACATGTTCTTGGTCACCAGCCGCCGGTTGTTGGTCAGGATGCCGTGCCCGGTGTCCACGAAGTTCTGCGAATGCAGGGGCGTAGCCATCAGGAAGATGTCGCGGAGAGGCACCCTCCCTACGATGTACAGGGCGGCCGCGTAGAGGGCGGCCAGCGAAACGCACTCGCCGGCGCCGGTGGAGTAGTTCTCCTTGTGACAGAAGGCGTCCATGGCCTCGACTGTCTCGGTCTTCCAGTAGGGGATGATGTCCCCCTCGTACTTGTCGAGCCCAAAGTGGGTGCGGATGTCGATGTCGAAGTAGTATTTGTCGCCCTCGTAGCCGAACAGCGCGTTGGATTGAGCCAGCGCATCGGGGCTGACGTGGTCCTTGAACCGGGCCATCTCCGTCTGCTTCGTGGTAAGTCCCCAGGTATCGAGGTCCAGGTTGAAGGCGTAGTGCTCCATGACGTACTGCTTGAGCCGGGTGATGCGCCGGTAGGGCGTCATCGCCTCGATACCGCTGAACCAGGGGTCTTCTCGCCACTTCCAGATTCGCGGCGACATGATGTTGGCGAGGACGAGGGCGTACATCAGCTCGGGGAAGATGAAGACCTCCATGTCGGAGAGGGTGACGGCGGAGGATCTGCGCTCGAGGTCCTGACCTGGCGTGCGGGGACGCCGTGTGGCTGGACCGCCGTTCGCGCGGTGCCCGGCGGTACCGGGCTCCGGGCGCTCTCTCTCAGGGTCGCTGCGTGTGCCCGGCGCCACTAGGACGCGACGACCTGGCCGAGTGTCTCCTCCATGATGTCCAGACCCCTCTCCAGCGTCTCCCACTCGATGGTAAGAGGCATCAGAGTGCGGACTACGTTGTCGTATGTGCCCGCGATGACGTTCACCAGACCGTTCTGATACAGCTTGACCCTGTAAGCCTTGGTAAGCGCGGTGGCCGGCTTCTTGGTCTTCGGATCTTCCACAAGCTCCATGGCCATCATGGCCCCGAGCCCGCGGATGTCGCCGATCTGCGGGAAGCGCTCCTGCATGGCAGTCCAGCGCTCCGTCACCCGCCGCCCGATCTCGACGGCGCGTTCCGGCAGGCGCTCGTCCTCCATGATGTCGAAGACGGCCAGCCCCACCTCGCACGCGAGCGGGTTGCCGCCGTAAGTGCCGCCAATGCCGCCCGGGTCGGGCCTGTCCATGACCTCGGCTTTGCCGGTGATGCCACCCAGGGGGTATCCCGCCCCGATCGACTTGGCGGTGGTCATGATGTCGGCTTCCACGCCGTACTGCTCCATGGCGAACAGCGTACCGGTGCGGCCGAACCCGGTCTGCACCTCATCGGCGATGAACAGGATGCCCTTGTCCTCGCAGATGGCCTTGAGCTTCGCGTGGTATTCGGGTGGCGGCGCTATGAAGCCGCCCTCACCCTGCACCGGCTCGACTATGAGGGCCGCGATCCTGTCGGCCTGGTACTGGTTCTCGAAACCCTGCTCCAGAAGCTCCGCGCACGCCACTCCGCACGCCGGATAGTCGAGGTTGAGGGGGCACCGGTAGCAGTAGGCGTACGGGATGCGGTAGATATCGGCCGGGAAGGGGCCGAAGTCCTTCTTGTAGGGGACGATCTTCGAAGTGAGCCCCATGGTCATGTTGGTGCGGCCGTGGAAGCCGTTCGCGAAGGCGATGATTCCCGGGCGCCCGGTGGCGCAGCGGGCGATCTTGACGGCGTTCTCGACGGCCTCCGCCCCCGAGTTGACGAACATGCTGCGCTTTGGGGTGGCTCCGGGCGCCTTCTCGTTCAGCCGCGCGGCCAGCTTGATGTACGACTCCCAGGGGAAGACGCTGATGGAGGTGTGGGCGAACCGCTCGATCTGCGCGCGGGCGGCAGCGACCACGCGCGGGTGCGAGTGGCCGACGTTCATGACCCCGATGCCGCCGGCGAAGTCGACGAACTCCCGGCCTTCGGTATCGGTGATGATGGCGTTCTTCGCGCTGCCCACGATCGACGTGGTCGCGCTCACCACACCGCGCGGCAACGCCTCGGCGCGGAGGCGGTTTATCCCGGGACCATCCAGGTCAGCGCTCATTGCACGCCTCCTGGGCGGCATTCTCGGTCGGCGCTTCGGCAGTGACGACGCTCCAACCCTCGCTGGCGCTCTCCGCGTCTTCGAGTTCCGCCGGCAGGGCCGGTGCGATCCTATCCTCGACGGCATAGCGCTTGCGGCGTAGGCGGGCGGGCTGCACGTAGTAGAACTCGAGGAGCGGCTGGAGCACGTCAAGCAGCCACTCCGCTTCTCCTTCGTTCACCGGGGCGAGTACCTCGCAGTGAAAGCTCTTCGGCTCGTCGGCTTCCAGCCTGGCTACCTTGGCCAGCGTCTCCAGGGCCTCTTTCAGATAGGGCGGCATCGCGGGGGACGCGACCGCCCGCCTTATCTGCTCGGCCAGACCCCCGTAGCCGGCGCCGGCCTGGCGCGAGAGCACGCGCTGCAGCAGCCGGCGGGAGAGAGCGGCGGACGCCTCCTCGCTGTAAGGGAGTACCTGGCCGGCCGCCCAGTACTCGGACGCCAGGTCGGCGGGCACGTCCTCGCTGAGCCTGGCTCTAAGGGAGCCGGCCGGATAGGCGGGGTACTTCTTGCCCTCCTTGGAGCAGACGGCGACTATCAGGCGGTCGCAGGTGGGGCATCTTGAGTTCGCGATCTGCCAGGTACCGTCCTGGTCGATCCCGAGAGAGAACGTATGGGGGGTGGATTCGAAGTCCGAGCCACAATGCGGGCATTCCATGCGTTGGTGATCCTCCTTGGCTCTTCGGAGAGCGGATGTCTGATGATGATGATGCGAGGATACTCGCGCGACCCGCCCTCCGGCAACCGCATCGGGCTGGATCGGTGGGCGCTCGATGACTTGCTTGACGGAACGAGGGGGACGCGAGAGGCTGAGTGGTAGAGCAATCGGGGAGAAGCATCGACGGGAGGCACAGATGACATACGACATCACCATCATCCGGCCGGAGATGAGGGAAGCGCAGGTCAGGCCCAGAGGGCGGGACCTCGGGGAAGACAAGAGAAAGGCGCTGAAGAAAGGGCTTCGGACGCTCCACTCACTGGAGATCATGGCGACGAACATCTACAAGTGCCAGATCACCAAGGATGCCACCCCCCTCAACACCGCCCTGATCAACGCCATGTCCAACGAGATGACGCACACGCAGGACTTCCAGACGCGGCTCTACGAGTATGGCTTCAAGCCGGCCAAGCTACGCGGCCGCTTCTGGCTGGCCGGCTACGTGTTCGGTCTCGGCTCACGGATGATGGGCGCCGAGCGGGTGCTCAAGACCGGCATCTGGGTCGAGAACAAGGCCGTCGAACATTACGGCAAGTTGCTCGCGAGTGCGGAATGGGATGACGAGACCCGGGTTTTCATCGAGAAGGACCGGGCGGACGAATACGGGCACATCGCCCGGTGGAAAGGATTCCTCGACAGTCCTCAGTGATATGGTTGATGCAGGTTCTGTGTGGAGGGAGGAGTAGAGAGTGGCAAAGCATAAGATCGGCTGGTTGCCCGGCGACGGGATAGGCGTAGAGGTCTGCGCGGCGGCTCGGCTGGTCCTCGACCGCCTGGGATTCGATGCCGAGTACGTAGAAGGTGACATCGGCTGGGAGTGCTGGCGTCAGGAAGGCGACGCCTTCCCGCAGCGGACGGTGGACCTGCTAAAGAGCGTCGATGCCGCTCTGTTCGGGGCCATCACCTCCAAGCCGGTCAAGGCCGCCGAGGCGGAGTTGGTGCCCGAGCTTCAAGGCAAGGGTCTGGTCTACCGGTCCCCGATCGTGCGCATGCGTCAGCTTTTCGACCTATACGTGTGTCTGCGGCCCTGCAAGGCTTACCCCGGCAATCCGATCAACTTCAAAGAGGGGCTGGATCTGGTCGTCTTCCGGGAGAACACGGAGGATCTGTATGCGGGCGTCGAGTTCAACCCGGTGCCCCAGGAATTGGCGGACATCCTCGGGCATCTCTCCAAGAGCTTCGCTCCCTTCCAGAAGTTGCCCGGTGATGAGTACGCCGTCTCCTGCAAGATCAACACTCGGGCCGGGTCCGAGCGCATCGCCCGGGCGGCCTTCGAGTTCGCGCGCGCCCACAAGCGCAAAAAAGTCACCATCGTCCACAAGGCCAACGTAGTCAGGGCCACCGACGGCCTCTTCCTCGATGCCGCGCGCTCCGTGGCCACGGAGTTTCCCGACATCCAGGTGAACGACGCCAACATCGACGCAATCTGCATGTGGCTGCTGAAGAACCCGTTCGACTACGACGTGCTGGTCGCTCCTAACCTCTACGGGGACATCATCTCCGACCTGTGCGCCCAGATGGTCGGCGGGCTGGGTTTCGGCTGCTCCGGTAACATCGGGGCCCAACTGGCCGTGTTCGAGCCCACCCACGGCTCGGCGCCCAAATACGCGGGCCGGAACAAGGTGAACCCGCTCGCGACGATCCTGGCCGCCAAGATGATGCTCGACTGGCTGGGCGAGGGCGGCAAGGCCGCCCTGCTGGAAGAAGCGGTGGCGGCGGTCATCGCCGAGGGCAAAGTGCGCACCTACGACATGGATGGCGCAAACACGACAATGGAGATGGCGGAGGCCGTGGCCTCCAGGCTGTAGGCAATCAGGGACCCGGTTCGCCGGGAGGAGGGTACGAAGTGAAGAAGTCGGCTGTGCTGCGCAAGGCCATTATGGAGCGGCGGGCGGTGGTCGTGCCGGGAGCGCACGACGCTTTCAGCGCCATGGTCATCGAGAAGTGCGGCTTCGAGGCCATCCAGGTGTCGGGGTACGGCGTTGCGGGCTCGGTCCTGGGCAAGCCCGACGTTGGCCTCGTGCAGATGAAGGACGTTCTGGACGTCACCTGGAACATCGCCCAGGCCGTCGACATCCCGGTGATGGCCGACATCGACACCGGCGGCGGCAACGCGGTGAACGCGGCCTGGATCGCCGAGCGGTTGATCGCCATGGGCGTCGCGGGCATGAACATCGAGGACCAGGTCTTTCCCAAACGCTGCGGCCACATGGCAGGCAAGGAAGTCATCGACGCCCAGGAGATGGCGGGCAAGGTGAGGGCCTGCGCCGACGTTCGCGACCGGTTGGATGCCGACTTCATCATCAATGCCCGCACCGACGCGGCGAGCGTGCTGGGCCTGGACGAGGCCATCGCCCGGTGCAATCTGTACCTGGAGGCGGGCGCCGATCTGGGCTTCATCGACGGCATCAGGACCAGGGCCGACGTGGAGCGGGCGGTCAAGGAAGTCAAGGGGCCGCTCTCGGTCAACCTCATGGACGCGATCAGCGGCATGAAGACCGAGCTCATACCCATCCCCGAGCTCGCGGCCATGGGTGTGGGCCGCGTCTCTATCCCCGTCGCCTCCATCATGGTCGCGCACAAGGCGCTCATGGAGTTCTTCACCGCCCTCAAGGCGTCGCCGACCGGCACCCTGCCCGGGCAGACCCAATGGGCCAGTTCTTTCGAGGAGTACACCGACTTCGTGGGGCTGAAGGAATACAAGTGCATGGAAGACGAGTACCTGCCGCACCAGCGAATGGAGGCCAAGTACGGAGATGCGAAGAAGATCGTCGGCTAAGACCCCGGCGGCCGGGGCCCGGAGAGCCCGCCCGGCCTGATTGGCCATTGGACGCCCGAAAGGAGACAGGCCCGTGGGAATGACTGTTGCTGAGAAGATACTGGCCCGCGCGGCCGGGCTGGCGGAGGTGTCGCCCGGCATGGTCGTGGAGCCGGCGGTCGACTTGGCCATGTCTCACGAGAACTCGGCGCTGATCATGAACCAGTACGCCGAGATCTTCGAAGGGACAGGCCTCGAGCCGGCCGTGTGGGACCCGGCGAAGATCGCGATCATCTTCGACCACCGCGTACCCGCGGAGACGGCCAAGACGGCCACCAACCAGAAGAAGATCCGGGACTTCGTGGCCAAGCAGGGGATCACGAAGTTTCACGACGTGCGGGGCGACGCAGGCGGCATCTGCCACCAGATCCTGGCCGAGAGCGGTTACGTGCTGCCGGGCATGGTGGTCATCGGCGCCGACAGCCACACCAGCAGCCATGGGGCCATGGGAGCGATGGCCATCGGCGTGGGGGCGACCGACATGGCGGGCGTGTGGGCTCTCGGCCGGATGGTCAACGTGGAAGTCCCGGCCACCATCAAGGTCGTCGCCGACGGGGAGTTCAGACCGTACGTGGGGGCCAAGGACCTCATCCTCTACCTGATCGGCATGATCTCAGCGGAGGGCGCCAATTTCCGGGTGATCGAGTTCCATGGGCGCGCGATCAAACACATGTCGGTGTCGGGCCGGCTGGTGCTCTGCAACATGTCGGTCGAGGCAGGTGCCACCTGCGGGATCGTGCCGGCCGACGAGGAGACTTTCCGCTACCTGCGGGAGGAAGCCTGCGCCAAAGGGCCCTTCACGGCCGTGGCCCCGGACCCGGACGCCGGCTACGAGAAAGTGGTCGAGATCGACGTCACCCGGTTGGAGCCGCAGGTCGCCCGGCCGCACACCGTGGACAACGTGGTGCCGGTCGGCGAGGTCGAAGGTATCAAGATCGACCAGGTGGTCATCGGATCGTGCACCAACGGCAGGCTGGACGACCTGGAGACGGCCGCAGCGGTGGTTCGGGGCAAGAAGCTGCCTGCGAGCACCCGGATGCTCGTCTTTCCGGCTTCCTGGCGCATCTGGAGGGAAGCTATGCGCAGAGGCTACCTGAGCGACCTTGCCGACGCCGGCGCGGTGATCATGAATCCCGGCTGCGGCTGTTGCCTCGGCATCCACCAAGGCGCGCTGGGGGACGGGGAGGTGGCCCTCGCGACGACGAACCGTAATTTCAAGGGCAGGATGGGCAACCCCAACTCGTCCGTCTACCTGGCCTCGCCCTGTACGGCGGCGGTCAGCGCGCTGCGCGGGGAGATAACCGACCCCCGGAAAGGAGCCTGAGATGGCGAAGGTGGTCTTCCGCCTCGGCGACGACGTCTCGACCGATGCCATCTATCCGGGCCGCTTCATGGCCACGGTGCTTCCCACCGAGACTCCGCAATACTGCTTCGCCGATGCGACCGAGTTCAACAAGAAGCTCAGAGACGGGGCCGTCGCGCCGGGTAGCGTCGTGGTCGCGGACCGCAATTTTGGTACCGGCTCGTCGCGAGAGCAGGCGGCCTCCTGCCTCAAGGGCTGGGACCTGACGGTGGTCGCCAACAACTACTCGCGCATCTTTCTCCAGAACGCCGTCAACCTGGGTCTTCGGCTGATCATCTGCCCCGATATCGAGGCAGCCGAGGGCGACGAGTTGGAGTTCAAGGAGGGAGAGGTGGCCAACGTCACCACCGGCAAGAGCTACCCGGTGGAGCCGCTGCCGCCGGCCCGGCAGGCCATCGTCGACGCGGGCGGGCTGATCCCCTACATCCGGAAGCGCGTCGTGGAGGAACGGACGCGCTAGAAGGCTGCTGAGCAACGCGACCCTAGGAGGCCGGCAACGCGTCCCGTTCGGACACCGCCCGCCGGGCATCGCGGCTGCGCAACCACAGCCAGCAGGTGCGCACCAATTCTCCGAACGTGAAGGCTACCAGCGCCACGTAGAGGCCCACTGCGCCGCCCCACAGTACGCCGGCGATGAGGGCCACCGTGACCACGCCCAGGAAGATCAGCACTGCCTCGGTGATGCTGCGCGTCCGGCGGCTGTGGAGGATCATTCCCTGGAAGTAGCTCTGCGCCACGGCGATGGCAGGCATGGGCAGGAGTATGTACAAGGACTTGTGGATCATGGCCGGCAGGGGGGCGGCCAGACCCATGAGATCGGCGAAGATTCCTGTCGATACCGCGGGGATGGTGAGCACGACGAGAGAGGCCGTGGCGACGCCGGCGATGATTACCGCGAAGCGGAACAGGGGCCGGGAAGATTGTCTGCGCTCCACCAGTGCCACCACCACTTCGTTGTAGGCGCCGCCGAAACTCCCCGTGATATACCGGACGGCTCCCACCACCGGCCAGGCTGCCAGAGAGAGCAGCGGCAGCGGCATACGGCTCATGGCCGCGCTGCCTATGGGGTATGCGATGAGTATCAGCACCTGGGTGAGCGACAAAGGGATATAGAAGTCGAGCATGGCCCGGGTCGAGAGCGGGATCCTCACCGGAGGTGCGGGTCTCAGCTGGTCGCGCAGCGTGGGACGCACGGCCAGATGGACGTAGAAGGCCTCGGTGAGCACACCGGCGATCATCCCGCAGCCCGCCACGACGATCCCCGGCCAGCCGCTGAAGTAGCCGATCGCGAGCATCGTGGCGTCGGCCAAGAAACGCACGGCTGTACCAATGCCGATCTTGAGAGAGTGGCCGAAGCGGATGAGTATGCCCTGGTGGAAGCGCCGGTAGGCGATGGACCAGGTCCAGGGGATCATGATGAACAGGCCGATCCGGGCAGGCGCCAGGACTGCTTTGGGAGCGCCGAGCAGGTCCTCGGCGATCACGTAGTACAGCGGCGTGGCCACGATGAGGATGTGGAGCGCCGTCAGGCCGGCTCCCAACTGGTTCATGAAGCGGCGCATCTTGATGTAGGAGTCCCAGTCGCGGCACAGCGCGGTGGATGCCGCGAGCATCATGATGATCGGGGCCTCGACCATGAGCGCCAGCGGGAAGACCACGCCGCCCCAGGCGGCAAGGTTGACGGTAGGGTTGGGGAGCCGGGATACTACCGCCGCGACGGCGGGTCCTTCGAACCCCATGAGGATCCAACTGGCGGCGAGCGGCCACCAGGTGCGTAGTATCTCGCGGGCGCGAAGAATGGTTTCGGGCATGTCAGGGAGTCATATTCCCGTAGTATGGGCCCGGTATCAACGGCGCGCCCCTCGATACGTTTGCCGGGGGGTAGATATACGAGCGTCAGATGCGCGACGAGAGGCGAGGAGGGTGATAGCGGATGGAGCCACGTGAACTGCGGGAGGGCGTCTACGCAGTAGGCGCGGTCGACTGGGACCGGAGGATCTTCGACGCGCTCATCTCCCTGCCCGAGGGCACCAGCTACAACTCGTACCTGGTCAGCGGGAGCGAGAAGACGGCCTTGCTCGACACGGTAGACCCGACCATGACCGCGGTCCTTCTCGACAAGCTCCGGGGTGTGGACCGGATCGACTACGTAGTGATCCAGCACGTGGAGCAAGATCACTCGGGTTCCCTGCCGGTGGTCCTCTCCCGGTACCCTGAGGCGCAGGTGCTCTGCAGCGCCAGGGCTGTGGACCTGCTGGCCACGCACGTGCAGGTCTCCGGCGACGTGGTGAGGGCGGTGGAGGACGGCGAAGAGCTGTCCTTGGGCGGCAAGACCCTGCGGTTCGTATACACGCCCTGGGCACACTGGCCGGAGACGATGTCCACGTTCCTCGTCGAGGACCAGGTCCTCTTCAGTTGCGACCTGTTCGGCTCGCATCTGGCCACGAGCGACCTCTTCGGCGCCGAGGAAGAGGTGTATCCGGCAGCAAAGCGCTACTTCGCCGAGATCATGATGCCGTTCCGACCTATGCTCAAGAAGAACCTGGACAAGGTGGAGCCGCTGGGCGCCCAGCTCATCGGCCCCAGCCACGGCCCGGCCTACGGCCGCCCCCAGTTCATCATCGACGCCTATCGGGACTGGGTCGAGGCGCCGCCGCACAACCTCGTCCTCATACCGTTCGTGACGATGCATGGGAGCACCGCCGTTATGGTCGACCGGCTGACCGGGGCTCTGATCGATCGGGGGGTCAAGGTGGAACGGATGAACCTCCAGGGAGCGGATCTGGGCAAACTGGCGACGGTCTTGGTGGACGCCGCGACTGTGGTGGCCGCTACGCCGACGGTGATGACCCATCCGCATCCGCTCATGGTGTCGGCCCTGTATCTGGCCAATGAACTCAAGCCCAAGGTACGCTTCCTGTCGGCCATGGTGACCTACGGTTGGGCCACGAGCGCCGTGGAACACATCGTGGGCCTCACCACCGGCCTGAAGGCTGAGGTCATCGAGCCGGTGATCGTCAAAGGATGTCCGACCGCCGAAGACCTGCTCAAGGTGGACGCGCTGGCTGAAGCCATCGCCGTCAAGCACCGCGAGGCGGGGCTATAATCCCCTCGCGCCTGACCACCGATCCGGAGAGCGACTGATGATACTGAAACTCGGCATACCCAAGGGCAGCCTCGAGAACGCCACCATCGACCTGCTCCGGAGGGCCGGCTTCAACGTCACTACCTCCAGCCGGTCGTACTTCCCGGTGGTCGACGATCCCGAACTGGAGTGCGTGCTCATCCGGGCGCAGGAGATGGCGCGGTACGTGGAGAACGGTCTGCTCGACGCCGGCATCACCGGTTTGGACTGGGTCCAGGAGAACGATGCCGTGGTCCAGCCGGTATGCGACCTCGTGTACGCCAAGCAGAGTTTCGGCAAGGTGCGCTGGGTGCTGGCCGTCCCCGAGGCCTCGCCGTTCCGGTCCGTCCAGGACCTGGAGGGCAAGATAATCGCCACCGAACTCGTGGCCACGACCAAAAGGTATTTGGCCGAGAACGGGGTGAAAGCCAAAGTCGAGTTCAGTTGGGGTGCGACCGAGGTGAAGCCGCCGGAGTTGGCCGACGCCATCGTGGAGGTCACCGAGACCGGGAGTTCCTTGCGGGCCAACAAGCTCCGCATCATCGAGACGGTCCTGGAGTCCAACACCCAGCTGATCGCCAACGTCGATTCCTGGGAAGACCCAGACAAGAGGCGCAAGCTCGAGGACATCACCATGCTGCTCCAGGGCGCCATCGCCGCCCTTGGCAAGGTCGGTCTGATGCTGAACGTGCGCAGGGCGGACCTGGCGGCCGTCCTGGACGTGCTCCCGGCCCTCCTGAAGCCGACCATCTCCACCCTCAGCGATGAGGATTGGCTGGCGGTCAACACCATCATCGACGAGTCCACAGTGCGCGTCATCATCCCGCGCCTGAAAGAGGCCGGCGCGCAGGGTATCGTCGAGTATCCTCTCAACAAGATCGTGATGTAGCGCCGCCGGAGGGCGCGGGGCGCCCTCCGGCGGCTGGATATCCTCTGCGCGCGGCTTCCGCGCCCGGCCGTGCTACGCGAGCATCGCCGCCAGGTCTTCGTCCGCCGTGGTGATGGGCTGCAGGTTGTAGGTGTCGACGATGTACTTGGCCACGTCCGGAGTGAGGAAGGCCGGCAGCGTGGGGCCAAGCCGGATGTCCTTCAGACCCAGGTAGAGCAGGGTCAGCAGGATGGCCGCGGCTTTCTGCTCGTACCAGGACAGGACCAGGGTGAGGGGCAGGTCGTTGACTCCCACCTGGAACGCGTCGGCCAAGGCCAGCGCGACCTGGATGGCCGAATAGGCGTCGTTACACTGACCCATGTCGAGCAGGCGCGGTATGCCGTCGATCGAACCCAGGTCCATGTCGTAGAAGCGGTAGCGGCCGCAGGCCAGGGTCAGGATGATCGTGTCGTCCGGCGATTTTTCCACGAACTCGGTGTAGTAGTTGCGGCCCGGCTTGGCGCCGTCACACCCGCCGACCAGGAAGAAGTGGCGGATCTTGCCGGCTTTGACGAGCTCGATGATCTTTTCGGCGTGGGAGAGAACGGCGTTCCGCATGAAGCCCACATGCACGGTCTTGCCGGGGACGTCCTCGGGGAAGCCCGGCATCTCGAGAGCCTTCTCGATGACGGCGGTGAAGTCGCGGCCGTCGAGGTGGGTGACTCCCGGCCAGCCGACGGTGGACCGCGTGAAGATGCTGTCGAAGTAGGAATCCTGCGGCTCTCGGATGCAGTTGGTGGTCATCAGGATGGCGCCCGGGAACTTGGGGAACTCCTTGATCTGGTTGTGCCAGGCGGTGCCGAAGTTGCCGTAGAGGTGCGGGTACTGCTTGAGCTTCGGATAGGCGTGTGTCGGCAACATCTCGCCGTGGGTGTAGACCGTTATGCCCTTGCCTTCGGTCTGCTTGAGCAGCTCCTGGAGGTCGAGGAGGTCGTGTCCGGAGACCAGGATGGCCTTGCCGGCCTTGACGCCCAGCGGCACCTCGGTCGGTACCGGTATTCCGAAGGTCTCGGTGTTCGCCCGGTCGAGCAGTTCCATCGTCTTGTAGTTCATCTCGCCACAGCGCATCGCTTTGCCGAGCCAATCGTTCAGGTCGCCCTCGTCGTAGCGAGCGAGGTCGGCCATCGCCTCGACGTGATAGGCGTCGACGGCTTCGTCACGGTAGCCGAGCTCGTGAGCGTGATGGGCGTACGCGGCCACTCCCTTGAGGCCGTAGAGGACGGTGTGCTGCAGCGAGCGGACGTTCTCGTCAGTCGATGCTTCGATGTTGACGTCGTGCGCCCGGCCCTGCTCGGCGACATCGGCCGAGGTATAGCCGGCGACAAAGGTGGCCGGCCCCTCCGGGAAGGTCACGCCGGGCTGCTTGGCGTCCAGAGCCGTCTTGATCTTCTCCCGCCGGTCCACGGTCTTCCGCACCCAATCGGTCAAGGCTTCGGGATCGAAGTTGACGTTGGTCAGCGTAGTGAAGAGGCCCTCCTCTAGGAACGGATAGGTATCGGCCGGCACCACGCCTGCAGGCGCGGCCTTTTCGGCCACGAGCGCCAGGCCCTTGAGGGCGTACACCAGGGCATCCTGGATGGCGGACACGTCGTCGTTCTTGCCGCACACGCCCCTCACCGTACAGGCCGTCGATTTCGACGTCTGCTCACATTGATAACAAAACATCAGCGTCCTCCATTTCTCGCGCAGAACGCTCCGCCATCCCCGTGATGGCGAGCATCGTGCTCTTTTTCCCACTCAGAGGCTAACATAGTCGCTCGGACCTTCCCTTGACCTAAGTCAAGTAGTCCGCTGTTCTTTTGGGACTCAAACGGGGGTGGCAAGACGAACCAGGATCGCGCACGTCCGGCGACGACGCTGCAGCAGGAATTGATCGGGATCCTGCGGCAGGGGAGCCTCTTTTCCGGGGTGGACGAGGCAGCCGTTCTCGAAGTCGTGCGCCGGGGCCGTCTCCGTCTTTTTGCCGCCGGTCAGGCGATCTTCCTCCAGGGCGACGCCGCCAGGGGGCTCCACGTGGTCATCCACGGGAGGGTCAAGGTGTTCAAGAGCTCTTCTCAAGGACGGGCGCAGACGCTCATGGTGATGGGACCCGGAGAACCGGTGGGGGAAGTGGCGGCGCTGTCGGGCGAGAGTTTTCCGGCCAGCGCCGAGACTCTCGAGACCACGGAGACGTTCTACATGCCGCGTGACGCCTTCATCGAACTGATCCGCAGCCAGCCGGAGGTCGCACTCCGCCTGCTCGCGGCTCTCTCTGCCCGCCTGAGATCGTTCGCCTCACTCATCGAGGATCTGTCGCTCAAGGGAGTCGCGGAGCGGCTGGCAGCCTACCTGCTGTCGCTTGCCCCGGAGGGTAAGTCCTCCACCATGACCGTCGACCTCGGGATCTCCAGGGGCGAGTTGGCGGCCACGGTGGGCACGGTGCCCGAAACGCTATCCCGGGCCTTCAAGCAACTCACCCGAGCAGGGGCGGTCGAGACCACGGGCCGCAAGGTAGTCATCAAGGACCGGGCGCTTCTCGAACGAGTGGCACGCGCGCGGCTATGAACGCTGTCGCGATCAAACACACTTTCGTGATGGTCCTTGTTCTGGCGGCCGCCGCGGTGGTCTCCGCGTGCGGCGGCTCCGTGCCCTCGGGACCTTCGACGTCCGAGCCGGTCTCCTCGGCGCCGTTCGTCGTGGCCGAGACCAGCTACCTAGCCGACATAGCGCAGAACGTTGCCGGAGACAGGGTGAAGGTGGAATCGTTGCTGCCTCTGGGGACCGATCCGCACAGTTTCGACCCGACGCCGCGGGACGCAGCCAAGGTGGCCAAAGCCCGGGCCATCGTGATCAACAGCCCGGGGTTCGAGCCGCCGGTCGACAAACTCATCGCCGGCGCTGGGGGCGGGAGTCTGGCGGTGATAGACGCGGCGAAGGGGTTGGCCGGTGAGAACGCCGACCCGCATTTCTGGCTGGACCCGATGGACGTGATCACCTATGTCGAGAATATTCGGGCGGGTCTCACGGCGATCGACCCTGAGGGCGCCGGCGAGTATGCGGCGAACGCCGCCGCCTACGAGCGGCAACTGCGCGACCTCGATTCCTGGACGACCGCCCGGGTCGCGACCATCCCCGCATCGCGCAGACTGCTGGTGACGAACCATGAGAGCTTCGGCCACTTCGCCGACCGCTACGGTTTCGAGGTGGTGGGGACGGTGTTTCCCACCGGAGACGCGGAGGGCGCGCCGTCCGCGCAGGCGCTCGGTACGCTGATCGACGACATCCGGGCGAGCGGCGCCCCCGCAATCTTCCTCGAGACGGGCAGCAATCCCGATCTGGCGAGCCAGGTGGCGCGTGAGACCGGCGTGAAGGTCGTGACCGACCTGTACACTCACTCCTTGGCCGAGAACGCTCCGACGTATCTCGACATGATGAGGTGGAACGTGGACCGCATCGTCGAGGCGCTCCGATGAGCGAGCGCATCGAGTTTCGCGACGTAACGGTCTTCTACGGCACCCGGCCGGCCCTCGACTCGGTGTCGCTCTCCGTCGACCGGGCCGCACAGGTGGCCATCGTCGGTCCCAACGGAGCCGGCAAATCGACCCTCTTCAAGGCCATGGTGGGTCTGCTACCCCTCGCGGCCGGCGAGATGCTCATCGGGGGCACGCCTCTCGGCGAGCATCGGGACATCGCGTATGTGCCCCAGCGCGAGGAAGTCGATTGGCGCTTCCCCGTCACAGTCTTCGACGTCGTCGCGATGGGTCGCTACGGTCCCGGCAGATGGCTCAGACGCCTTTCGCGGTCGGACCGCCAGGTCATCCACGAGTCGATGGAGCAGTTGGGGATCGGCGATCTCGGGCACCGCTCCATCGGCGAGCTTTCCGGCGGCCAGCAACAGCGTGTCTTCCTGGCGAGGGCGTTGGCCCAGCAGCCGCAGGCGCTGCTCCTCGACGAGCCCTTCACCGGCGTGGACCTCGGGACTCGCGAAGCGACCCTCGATGTGCTGGCGGGGCTGCGGCCACTCGGCGTGACGGTCCTGGTCTCGACTCATGATCTCGATCTGGCCGCCGACCGCTTCGACCAGGTGGTCCTCCTGAGCGGACGCCTCATCGCCGCCGGAAGCCCGGCAGAAGTGTTCACCGAACGGAATCTGCAGGCAGCTTTCGGAGGGCAGATGGTGGTCGTCGACGGCAGGATGGTCGTCGTCGATCAGTGCTGCGGCGGAATCGACAGCGGTCGGGGGGAGCCGCGGTGATCACCTGGCTCACCGAGCCCTTCACCTTCGGCTTCATGCAGAAGGCTTTGATCGCTTCCGTGATTGTGGGCGTCGTCTGCGCGGTCATCGGCTGCTACATCGTCCTCCGTTCCATGGCCTTTCTCGGGGACGCCCTGGCCCACGCGATCCTGCCCGGAGTCGCGGTGGCGTACCTACTGGGAGTCAACCTCATTGCAGGAGCGTTGGTCGCCGCGGTACTGGTCGCCGTGGGAATCAGCTACGTGTCCCGGGCGGGCACCATCAAGGAAGACACCGCTATCGGGATATTCTTCGCGGCCGCACTGGCCCTGGGAGTGGTGCTCATCAGCACGATGCACACGTACGCGGTGGACCTGACCCACGTGCTTTTCGGCAACGTCCTCGGCGTGACTGCTGCCGATCTCTGGCTGACCGGACTGCTGGCCCTCGGCGTGCTGGTGGCGATTGCGCTGCTGTACAAGCAACTGCTCGTGGTGTCGTTCGACCCTATCCTGGGCAAGACCTTGGGTCTACACACAAACGCCCTGCGCACGGGGTTGTTCCTCATGCTTGCGGTCACCATCGTGGTGGCGCTGCAGACGGTCGGCGTGGCTCTTGTCGCCGCGATGCTCATCACTCCTCCGGCGACGGCCTATCTGCTCACCCGCCGGCTTCCCACCATGATGGCCCTGTCGGCGCTGCTTGGTGTCATCCCGGCAGTGGGTGGGCTGTACGCGAGCTACTACCTGGGTGTCTCAACGAGCGGCTCGATGGTGCTCATCGCCACGTGCATCTTTGTCATCGCCTTCCTGTTCGCGCCGCGAAAGGGCGTGGTGTGGCGGGCCAGGCGGCGCGTTCGCGCGCAGGCCGGCTAAGAGGCAATTGAGCAGCTAAGCCTTGGCGCAGTAGGGCGATCGGGCATTCGCGGCTGAGAACGGCGCAACAAAAGCGAGCGGCCGGCGCTTGGGCGCCGGCCGCTCGGAGAACCGTCGATAGATTCCGTCCCTAGAATCCGGCGATGCCTCCCAGGAAGTCGTAGCTGATCTTCTTGCGGAGGTCGGCAGAGACCGAGAACAGGCGCTTGAGTCTCGCCTCTTCGGCCGAAGTGAGTTCCTCCGGCGTGATGAGGTTGGTGGGCGAGCCACCCTCCTCGATAGCGACCGCCTGCCGGCGGAGCCGTATGCGCATGAGACTTTCGTAGTCGGGGAACATCTGGTCATACGATTCCCGGCTGAGCACGCCTCTATCGCGAAGCTCGGTCAACCGGTCGAGGGTGTTGGTCGAATCGATCCGGTGGCGCAGAGCGTAGAGCCGCGAGAAGTTGACGATAGGCATCAACGCCTCTTTGAGGTTGAGAGCCTTCGTCCCGTCACCGGAAGACGTCGTCTGGATATTCCCGAGCAACGTGATCGGAGGTTTGTAGAGCAGCGCGTTCTGGGCGAAGTGCAGGAAGAAGAGCGGGTAGTCCTCCATCTGGTCGAATACCCAGGCCCGGAGGTCGCGCGCAAACTGCTGCTCGCCGTTTACGCAGCGGAAGTCGAACGCCATGTTGAGCTCCAGGAGTTCCTGCGGATCGGCGTTGTGGATCCAGTGCGAGAACTGCTGGCGCCAAAGGGCCCGCGGCAGGTTCCACCGCGGGTTCTTTGCCATGATGCCGCCTTCGCAGTAGGCGTAACCGACCTCGTCGAGCCAATCGCAGACCAGCGTTCCCATCGAGAGGAAGTAGTCGGCCACCTCTTTGGACTTCTCGGGTTCGGGATCGTCGTAGAGAAGAGCGTTGTCCTGGTCGGTAAGGAGAGTCTGCTCCTCACGACCTTCGCTCCCGAGGGTCAGGAAGGCGAACCGCACCGGCGGCGGACCGAGTTTCTCGATCGCCATGTCGATGAGCTTCTGCACAACCGCGTCGGAGACGTTTGAGACGATCCTGTTCACATATCTCGTGTCGGCGCCAGAATCGACGACGGCCGTGACCAGCCCAGGCAGGCGGTCGTGAGCCTCCACTATGTCGCCGACCGAGCGACCCCGCCGAATCGAATCGGTGATGATCACCGACGAGGACTGCTGGTAGCGGGTGAGGTCACGAAGGTGGACGGCTCCCTGCAGCTTGCCCGACGCGTCGAGCACGGCCAGGTGGTCGACGTCGCGCTCCTGCATCCGCTGGAGTGCTTCATAGATGGGCGCGTCGGTCGCAATGGAAGCCACGGGAGCGCTCATGATGGCGCGCACCGGGCTCTGCGGGTCGAGACCTTCGCTCACGACGCGCTCGCGGAAGTCATGATCCGTGGCGATACCCATGAGGGTTCCGTCGGGGCCAGTCACAAATGAGGCCGTCGTCCGGTTCTTCTTCATCAGCACCGCGGTCCGTCCCACCGTCTCGTTCATGTCGACGGAGAGGGCGGGGGTAACCGCCTGAGTGAGAGGCTCGCGCAGGAAGAAGAGCGACGTCTGAAGTTGGGCTATCAGCGCCTCCCGCTCCTCCTCGCTCTTCCGCTGCCTGGATATGTCCTCGAGGATGCCGTCAACGTAGGCCGGCTGGCCGTCCTGTCGCTCGACCAGCACCGCGAACAGCGAGACGTCGGCCCGCCCACCATCCTCGCGGCGGAGGCCCAAGTGGTAGTTCTGCACCGCCTTGTCTCTGCCCAGAGTGGCGACCAGGGCGCTTCGCTGCTCGGGTTCGATGATCCTGTCCAGCCAGTCGGCACCCGTCATATTGGCGGTCACGGGGAGGCCGAGTATGGAGCGCATGGCAGGATTGACCTCCATGAGGGCGGTCTTACGGCCCCAGGTGCTGCGGAAGACGCCCAGGCTGAGGGCGTCGGACATCGTCTTGAACGGTTGGCCGCTGTCGGCGGCCTCGAGGGCCTTCTGGGCGGTCAGGCTTCGCACCATGAGGATGAATCCGTTCCTACCGCCGAGCGAGATGGGCGTCGTAGCGACGAGCACGTCGAGCGGCCGGCCGTCTTTCGTCTTCAGGGTGGCCTCGAAGTTCTCCGGCACTCCCTCTTGAGCGCCGCTCGTTAGAAGCGCGATCGGCTTCTCGTCGGTCTCTTCAGGAACGAACAGGTCACTCACGTCGACGTCGGTGAGTTCGTCCGCCGTGTAGCCAAGCATATCGAGTAGGGGCGCGTTGGCGTATGTCGCCTTCCCGCCCAACGCCATGAGAAGACCCTCGGTAGCAGCCTCTACAAGCGCCCGGTACTTCTCGTTGGACTCGTGGAGGCCCTTCTCGGCGGCCGCCCTTCTTCTCTCGATCTTGAGGCTCTGGCGTCCGCTGTAGAGCAGGAGTAAGGCGACAAGAATGGCGATCCCCAGGGAGACATAGATCAGGTTGCGCTGCACGCTTGCGATCGCTGCGTCCACGTCGTCCAGGTAGATGCCGGTCCCGACCACCCACTGCCAGGGACTGAAGGCCTCGACGTAGGAGAGCTTGCGGACGATTTGGCTGGGGTCATCCTTGTACTGCCAGTAGTACTCGACGTATCCGGATCCGTCCTTCTGCACAACGTCGACCATCTCCACGAACAATTCGTTACCGGCCTTGTCCGTGTAGTTGGTCAGGTCCTGTCCGTCCAGTTCGGGCAGGTAGGGATGCATGATCATGGTGGGGTGCATGTCGGTTATCCAGAAGTAGTCCTTACCCTCGTCTCCCCACCGGAGTTGCTCGATCCGGACCTTGGCCTCTGCCTGCGCCTGCTCTCGGGTGCGGATCCCCGCTACCTCTTCGCGGTAGTACTCATCGATGATGCTGATGGCCGACCGGGTGAGTTCCTGTGTCGTCTCCTTCTTGCCCTCGAGCATCTGGCTCTCGACGGCCGGGATCAAGAGGAGGAACGTCGCGAGGATGAACAGGATCACCGCCAAAACGGCAGGCAGCACGACCCGCAGGATAAAACTGCGTCTTGCTCGCGAGGCGTCGCTCCTTGATTGCTCCGTGGTATCCAAACCCCCTCCTCAGTTCGTCTTCTTGCTTCCGGAGGCCGCCAAAGACACCGGCCCCCGCAGTTTCCCTAGATACTTGACCATGCGATCCCATTCTTCAACGGGCACGTCGACGCCGAGGCTTGCCCCGTCGGAGTGGGCCAGACCATGAAAATCGCTGCCTCCTGTAGGGACGAGGCCCCGCCTCGCGGCCAGCGCCAGAAGCGCGGCCCGAACGCCCTCAGGATACGACTTGTGGAAAACTTCGAGTCCGTCCAGTCCCTCCGCCTGCAGGAGATCGAGGGCTTCCTCGAGCCTCTTGAAGCTTCGCAGACTCTCGAGCGGATGGGCGAGGAAAGTGAGTCCTCCAGCCTCATGCACAAGACAGATGGCTCGCTGTGTGGTCAGCGGGCCCTGCGGTCCGCCGTTCGTTTCGGCCGGTTCGCAGGGGGCCGCGAACGACTCGGAGTCTCGACGCGGGGAACGGATCCTATCGAGCCAACGGCGGGCCGATGACCGCCACGGCTCTCGTACGGTACGCAGTACGGCCAGCAGGGGCGCGTTATTCAGATCGATGCCGTACGCGAGCACGTGAAGAACTCCGAACGGCGACCGGGCGTCGATCTCGACCCCTGGGATATAGGCGATGCCGTGTCGTCCCAGGGCCGCTCGGAACTCATCCTGCCCTTCCACCGTGTTGTGGTCGGTCAGGGAGGCCCACGTGACCCCGATGTCGGCCAGCCGCCTCGCCACATTCGCCGGCGAGTGATCGCCGTCGCTGGCCGACGAGTGGCAGTGCAAGTCTATGCGGATCGTTTCACTCACAGGAGACGGCGTCCTCTCGGCCCAGCAAGAAGCTCCTTCGCGTCGAACCCAGACCAGCGGACATTCTACAAGAATCCCGCGCAGAGGTGGACAACCCCGGTCTGTCTAAGTATATTGTCGCGCTGCTCGGACGTGCACCCTGAGGGGGGGTAGCGGAAGCGGCCGGCAGCAGTGTTCCGGACCCGCTTGAGCAAAGGAGAGTAGACACGAAAGATGGCTAATCCATTCGCCTCCACCGATACAGTCACCAAACTACTGGACACGAACGCGAACCCTGCCCCTCTGGGGCTCATGGGGTTCGGCCTTACCACTGTCCTTCTCAACCTTCACAACGCCGGGTTCTTCGAACTCAACGCCATGATCCTCGCCATGGGCATCTTCTACGGGGGGATGGCGCAGATCATCGCGGGCGTGATGGAGTGGAGGAAGAACAACACGTTCGGGACGCTCGCGTTCACGTCCTACGGTTTCTTCTGGCTCACTCTGGCCGGTATCTGGCTCTTCCCCACGATATTCGAGGGGGCCAGCGCCGCCACCGCTACCAGTGAGACCGCCCTGGCGTGGTTCTTCGTGGCCTGGGGCGTCTTCACCGCCTATATGTTCGTCGGGACGCTCAAGTTGAACCGGGCCCTGCAGGTGGTGTTCGGTTCGCTCACCATCCTGTTCTTCCTGCTCGCCGCTCGTGATTTTGGCGCCGGGGCCACGGTGGGCAAGATCGCCGGATATGAGGGGATCTTTGTCGGGCTCGCCGCGGTGTATGCAGCCATGGCCCAGATCCTCAACGAGACCTACAAGCGCGTGCTCCTTCCCCTCGGGCCGGTCAGCCAACTGCCCACGGGTTTCGTCCAGGACTTCGGGGAAGAGATCGCCACTATGTGGCTGGACGCCCTCCGGGTCAGTCCGCAGACCCCCTCATACGGAGTGGTCAGCGATGAAGAGTTGGTCACGGCCAGTGAGTTCGCATTGACTCAGGTCGAGGAGTACTTCACCGGAAAGCCGAGCGAATCCGATATCGGCACCTTTTTCTACAAGCTGGGCACCACTCGCGCGGCCCAGGGCTTGCCGTTGCCCGAACTGGTCAGTGCCATTCTCCTGCTCAAGCGCGAGATCTGGATGTCGGCCCGGACGCACGGCGTGTGGGAGTCGGCGATGGACTTACAGCGGGCGGTGGACCTGAACCGGGAACTCGGCCGCTTCTTCGACCGGGCGGTGTACTACGCCACGGCGGGATACACGGGTTACCCGTTGCGCGCGAAGGACGTGTTCTAGCGGCAGGACCAGACAATCGCGGGAAAAGAGAAAAGCCGCCGGATGCGGGATCGCATCCGGCGGCTTTTCTTGTCTGCGACAGCGGCGGGTGCTATTCCGCCGGCACGGTTCCCGCGATCTGCTCCGGTGCCGTGACCTTCGGGGCACTTGCGCGGTGCTCCTCCATCATGTCCGGCTTTGTCATCTTCGACACCAGATAGATGGCGAGGAAGCTCAGCGGGATGGAGATGATGCCCGGGTTCTTGAGCGGGATCGGCGCATCGGCGGGGTTCAACCCGTACAGTTCCCATGCGGTGGGCGAGAACACGATGATACCGACCGAGACGACGATGCCCACGATGATCGAGGCGACCATCCCCGTGGAGGTCGTTCGCTTCCAGAACAGCATCATGATGATGCAGGGCAGGTTGGCCGAGGCCGCGACGGCGAAGGCGAGACCTACCAGGAACGACACGTTGATTCCCTGGAACGCGAGTCCCAGGAGGATCGCGATGCCGCCGACCACGAAGGCGCTTACGCGACCGGCCACGACCTTCTGGCGCTCGGTCTTGATAAGGCCTCCGAAGCGGTCCATGAGGTCATGTGCGACCGCACCTGAGGCGGCGATGATGAGCCCGCTCACCGTACCCAGCACGGTGGCAAACGCGATGGCGGAGATCATCGCGAAGAGGAAGGTCCCGAACGACTTCGCCAGCAGCGGTGCCGACATGTTGTTGTCAAGCACGTTGATGGTGGCGTTGGTCATCGCCCCCAATCCGAGGAAGAGCGTCAGAACGTAGAAGAAGCCGATGGCGGCGATGGCCACCACGGTCGACTTCCGCGCCGCCCTCTGGCTGGGAACGGTGTAGTAACGGATGAGGATATGCGGCAGGGCCGCGGTACCCAAGAACAGCGCGATCATCAGAGAGACGAAATCGAGCCGGTCGACCCAGGACCCCTCCACTTTGAAGCTCAGGCCGGGCCGCGTCACCCTGTCTCCCGGGACGGGGGACTCGTAGTACACCGAGATCGATTGACCGGCTTCCGTCCAGGCGGCTTTCTTCCAAAGACCGACCGTGCTATCAGGCGCCCCGATCTTGGCCAGGTAGCTGAAAGGACTCAGAGCCCCGGTGTTGGCCTCCGTTTCCCCTTCGATGCGGCTCATGTTCCCTACCAGCCGCAACTGGTTGTCGTCGGACGCCGGCGCGCCGTTGATGTACTTGGCGCCGTCTTCCTGAACGACGACCTCCTGGGTCTCGTGCAGGGTCACGGCATCCGCGGCGGCGGTGGCCTTCCACCAGGTGGCGACGCCCTCATGCTGGAGTTGAACGAAGGTGGTGACCTTGTCTTTCGCCTGTACGTCGTGCGTGCCGGCCACAGTGTAGGCGGGGTCGGTAGGCGTTATCACGCCGTTCGTCTGGGTCGCGGTGATCGTCTTGTACTCATAGAACGGGACTTTGCCTCCCTGATCGGGGGCGGTCGAAAGACCACGCACGAGGAGGGCGATCACGATCACGAGAGCGAAGACGATCAGGAGGGAGCCCTTGATGAACTGCACGTACGTGGTCGACGTCATGCCCGCTGTAGCGACGATCGTTATGACGATGACGCCCACCAGGACTACCCCTACCCAGTACGGGAAGCCGAGCAGCGGCTCGATGAGCACACCGGCCCCTACCATCTGCGGGATGAGGTAGAAGATGGAGACGATAAGGGTCGCAAGAGCAGCGAAGAGCTTGACTTTGCGCTTGTTGAACTTCGCGTCCAGCGCGTCGGTGAAGGTGTAGCGTCCGAGTCGCCGCATGGGCTCGGCAACGATGAAAAGGGCTACGACCCAGCCGGCCAGGTAGCCGATCGAGTAGAGGAAGCCGTCGTAGCCGGCAGTGGCGATCAGCCCGCAGATGCCGAGGAAGGACGCCGCCGATAGGTAGTCCCCGGCGAAGGCGATGCCGTTGACCCCCCAGTGGATCCGTCCACCCGCTGCGTAGTATCCGCTGGCGGAGCGAGACCGCCGGGCTGTGTAGAAGGATACGAAAAGGACAAGCCCGACTATTACGATGAAGATTACTACGGCTAGAGCAGAGACTTCCCCCATGTCAGGCCTTCCCCTCGGTCTCGAAGGTCTTCTCGTGCCTGGTGCACAGCCAGTTGTAGAGGAGGGCGAGAAGGAGGGCTATGATGATCAGCGCGAAGCCGTAGATGATCGCGAGATTCAGGCCGGCGACTACGATAACGCCCATCGCTTTGGGCCAAACGACGTTGATGATGATGAAGATCACGTAGAGCACGGTGTAGAAGGCCAGCATCTTGAGTCCAAGGCGCCGCTTGTAGGCAGCCGCCTCGTCTACGCCGTGTACCGCTGCAGGCTCGTGGAGCATGCGCATCCCCCTCCCAAATGCACAGGCGACCGCATCGGGCCACCTATGGTTTACGTCTCTGCCGCTTGCAAAAACGCCCCTGGGTATTTTCGGTGCTGTCACTCCCCGTGTCAAGGGGCCCGGACCGGTTGCCTGCAGCCTCTAGTCCACCGCGGCTTCGTGCCGATATGAGTGAAAGGCTGATGCGTTAGAATCGGAGAAGAGTGATCCTCTGGGGAGACATAGCCGAGTTCCCGCTTTTTGGTGTGCTGCAGTTCCTCGCGACGCAGCGGCGGACGGGCGTGCTCGAGATACAGGACTTCGAGGAGCAAGGGGCCGTGTACCTGTCGGCGGGACGGATCGAGGCGATCAGCCTTGCCCAGGCCGATGAGGACCTCGGACCCCGGCTTGTCGCCGCCGGCGCGCTGACCGAGACCGAGGTCAAGGAATGCTGGATGAGGTGGTCCAGCGACGATGAGGGCCAGCCGCTTATGGCGCACCTTCTGCAGGCGGCCCACGCCGACGCGCCGACTCTGGTGTCTATCGTCGACCGGCATGCTGCAGACCAAGTGATGCAGTTGATGTACTGGAGCACGGGGACCTTCCGGTTCGTCGTGCCTGCGCGGGGCATCCATTTCCGGGTGGTGCCGTCCACCTCTGTAGAGAACCTGCTACTTGACGCCTACCGAAGGGTAGACGAGGGGGAGAGGCCGCGCCGGGAGAAGGTTCTCGTCGAGGAAGAGCTGTGCCTGAGCTGCACGTTGGAGTGCTCCGACAAGATCAAAGCGCGCTATCTCAAGCAGGATATCTGTCTGTGGCGCAACATGCCGAGCGTCCTCAAGGACTCCAGTTTCGGGGGCCGCCGCCGCAAGCGGGCGGTGGTCCGCGAAGACGACGACCCCGACGACCTCTCCTTCATCTAAACGCCGCGGGGAGCGAGGTTGACGCGGCTCACTCTTGTCTGTGTGGGGCGGCTCGCTCGGGAGTATCAGCCTGCCTGGCGCCACTACGAGGGACTCATGCGGCCGTACGCCGAGGTCGAGGTCTTCGAAGTAACCGAGACGGCTCTTGCCGGGGGAGAGGACAACGCCCGGGCCAAAGAGGGGACGGCGTTGCTTGGCCTGCTGCGCAAAGGGGCCTATACCATCGCTCTCGACAGCCGGGGGCAGCAGTACTCCTCGGAGGAGTGGAGCGCGTTCCTCGCCCAGAGGAAGCTGCATGGTCAGAGTCATTTCCAGTTCCTCCTGGGCGGAGCCTCGGGCCTTGACGCGCGCGTCCTCGCCGCGGCGGACCAGCGCTGGTCTCTTTCGCGTCTGACATTCCCTCATCAGATGGCACGGTGTATCGTTCTGGAGCAGTTGTACCGGGCCATCCGCATCGAGCGCGGAGAGCCGTACCACCACTAGTCAGTTCTGAGGCGGCATGCGTGGGGAGTTGAAGACCGGGCTCATCGTCATCGCGGCGATCCTTGCGATCATCGTGATAGGCACCGTCGGCTATGCCCTGATCGAGGGCTGGAGCCTGCTAGACTCCCTCTACATGACCGTGACCACTATCTTCACGGTCGGGTTCGGAGAGGTGCACCCGCTCTCTCAGGCGGGCCAGATCTTCACGCTGCTCCTGATCATCGGAGGCGTGGGCACCATCCTCTACGGCATCGGGCGGATGGTCGAGTTTGTTATCGGCGGGCAACTCACAGGCGTGTTCCGGAGAAGGGCGGTGAAGAGGCAGGTGGACAAGCTGGACGCGCACTTCATCGTCTGCGGCTACGGCCGGGTAGGGGAGGCCGTCGCGCGGCAGTTCGCGGCGCACAACGCGCCGTTTGTCATCGTGGACAGCGATCAGGGGAGCGTGAGCCGCGCGGAGGCCGATGGGTTCCTGGCGGTGAGCGGCGACGCCACCGCCGACGACGTCCTGCACATTGCGGGCATTGCGCGCGCGAAGGGCCTGGTGGCAGCATTGGGATCGGATGCGGGCAACATCTTTCTCACGCTTTCTGCCCGGGTGCTCAACCCGAAGCTCCTCATCGTCGCGAGGGCGGGCTCGGAGGACATCGTGAGCAAGCTCATGCGGGCCGGCGCCGACAACGTGGTCACCCCCTACGGTCTCGGCGGCAAGCGGATGGCCACCCTGATGCTCAAGCCGCTCGTTAGCGACTACTTGGAGGTGGTGACCGGCGGGGGTGAGTTGGAGTTCCGTGTGGAGGAGTTGGAGCTGGGTGGAGAGTGCTGCGCCATAGGCCGCTCTATCGGCGACCTTGAGATCCGCTCCCGGACGGGAGCCACCATCCTGGCGGTGAGGCGCGCCGCTACAGGGGTCTTTGCCACCAACCCCGCCCCCGACTCGCACCTGAACACCGGCGACAGGATCATTGCCATCGGCACCCCGGCCCAGATAACCAAGCTCGAGGAGCTCATCGTCGCTCCCGCCAAAGTCGACTCCTAGAGAGGACCAGACAGCCAGTGATAACCGAACTCGTGAAGAGAGTGGCGGCCCGCTGGGCCGAGGAGCAGGGGTGGGCGGAGACGCCTGAGGTCCGCCTCGAGCGCCCGGCGGAGGAGGCCCACGGCGACTACGCGACTCCGCTCTGCATGCAGCTGGCGAAGACCGCCAAACGCGCGCCCAAGGGACTCGCTGAAGAGCTACGAGATCGGTTGCTCGCCGACCCGGACGTCTCGCGGCTGGTGGAGCGTATAGAAGTAGCGGGGCCGGGATTCCTCAATTTCACGCTCAGCGGCGCTGCCTATGCCGAGGTGATGACCGAGATGCTCGGTCAGGGAGCTCAGATCGGTCGTGACGAGGAGCGTCCTCATCCCTGGGTGAACCTCGAGTTCGTCAGCGTGAACCCCAACGGCCCGCTGCATGTGGGTCACGGCCGCTATGCGGCCTATGGCGACGCTCTGCATCGTCTGATGGCCTTCAGCGGCGCCAAGGTCTCCGCCGAGTTCTATATCAACGACTACGGTCGCCAGATGGACCGCTTCGGCCGGAGCGTGGCGGCAAGATACGCTCAGTCGTTCAATATCGACGTAGCCGTCCCCACCGACGGCTACCAGGGGGAGTACGTCAAGGATGTGGCGGAGACGATAAAGACCGAGGTGGGCGACCGGTACCTGGCCGCGCTCTCCTTGGCGGCCCGCGCAGACATGGCGCCGGCCTACGTCTCGGCGGCCGGACAGCCGGAGGCGACCCTCGATGACGCCGACGAGGAGCCCGAGGAGGCCGATGAGCTGGAGGGGCAGTCCGAGTGGCCGGCCGATCCCGGCATCGACGAGGCAGTGGCCTTCTTCCGGCAGCGGGCCTGCGCCCTGATGCTGGAGGGGATGCGGGCAGAGCTGGCGGCGTTCCGGGTAGAGTTCGACTGCTGGTTCAGCGAGACCGCGCTCCACGTCGGCGGTGAGCTCGACCGGGTCGTCGCTGGGCTGCTAGAGAAGGGGGAGGCCTATCGGGAGGGTGGCGCCGTCTGGCTGCGGACCACCACGCGCGGTGATGACAAAGACCGGGTGCTCGTGCGGAGCAACGGGCGGCCGACCTACTTCGCCGCCGACATCGCGTATCACGAGAGCAAGCTCGAGCGGGGTTTCGACCATCTCATCAACATCTGGGGCGCCGACCATCACGGGTATGTCCCCCGCATGAAGGCGGCCGTCGAGATCCTCGCCGGGCGGCCCGGCGCCCTCGAGGTCGTCATCGGGCAGCTCGTCAACCTGCTCGAACAGGGCGAACTGCGGCAGATGTCGACCCGGCGGGGAGAGATGGTCACCCTCGGAGAACTGGTGCAGGCCATAGGGGTCGACGCGGCCCGCTTCTTCCTGGTGATGCGCTCGCACGACCAGACGCTCGATCTGGACCTGGGCCTCGCGCGGCAGCAGTCGCAGGAGAATCCCGTGTACTACGTTCAGTACGCGCACGCCCGCATCGCGAGCATCCTGCGCAACGTGCCGGCCGAGACCCCGGCCGTGGTCCCGGATGATCCCGCGGTGTTCGCCTCTGCCTACGAGCGAGCTCTCATCAAGCGGTTGGAGACCTTCGCCTGGGTCGTCCAGGATTCGGCCGAACGGCGCGCACCGCACCGCATCGCCGCATACGCCCAGGAGTTGGCCGCCGATTTTCACGTGTTCTACAAGCACTGCCGCGTGATAGGAGTGCCGCCGGCCGAAGCCTCGTCGCGCCTCGCGTTGTGTCTGGTGACACGGACGGTGATATCCCGTTGCCTCGACCTTCTCGGGGTGAGCGCCCCGGAGAGCATGTAGCGGCCGATCAACCGTGCCCGAACTGCCCGAAGTCGAGACCGTCAGGGGCCAGCTTGCTGCCGGCCTGGAAGGCCTGACTTTTATCTCGGTCGAGCAGGTCGAGCCCTTCATGCTCCGGGATTGCGGCCCGGAGGACGTGCTCTCCTCGTTGCCGGGTCACCGCGTCGAGCGGGTGGAGCGGCTGGGCAAGTTCCTCATCGTCGCGCTGGACGGCGATCTATTCCTTACGCTTCATCTTGGCATGACCGGGCAGTTGCTGATAGACCCGGAGGAGGGCGGGGGGCACACGCGCTTCGTCTTTCGCCTGGGCGGCGCGCCTGACGGCACCGGCCTGGGCGAGGCCACCGGCCGGGAGGTCAGTCTCGAGTTCCGAGACATGCGGAAGTTCGGCCGGCTGCACCTGACTGCGCGCGGCCCGGCTCCCCGGCTGGCTCTGCTCGGTCCCGACGCGTGGCGAGGGGAGTGGGACGCGGCATATCTCGAAAGCCGCCTGCGAGGCCGCTCTGCCCCGCTCAAGGCGTTCCTACTCGACCAGAGGCACCTGTCCGGCATAGGGAACATCTATGCCGACGAGATTCTGTGGTGGACGGCGCTCTCGCCGCTGCGCGCTGCCGGCTCTCTCGTTGAGGAACAGGTCTGCTGCCTGGCCGCCGAGATCCGTACCAGACTGTCGGAGGGAGTGCGGCTGCTCGGCTGCACGCTGTCCGACTTCGTCGACACCGAGGGGCGGGCGGGGAGCTTCCAGGACTGGCTGCAGGCGTATGGCAGGCAAGGGCTTGAGTGCCGGCGTTGCGGGGGCATCATGGTACGTGCGGTGGTCGGGGGGAGAGGCACCGCCTACTGTCCCGACTGCCAGAGGTGAGAAGGCGGCGGCGATGACGCGTGGCAGGCAACAAAAAAAGCGAGCCCCGAGTGAACTCGCTTTTCATCTTTCAACGGCTCTTACTTCGTTCCCGCTTCGCTGTACTCCGCGATCATTTGCCTTCGCGTTTCCTCCACGGGTCCCCTTGTAAGCTCCTCAGATGCTGCGTCTGAACTCTCGGGACTCTGTACAGTATTGTACTCGGGTTAGCGGGGCAGTCAACCCCCTGGGAGTCTCTTTGCAGGGGAAAGATATCGCTGGTAGCGAGTACCCGCAGCGGAAACGCCGTCCGCTTGCGGCGTACTGGTCGTCCGCCGGCCTGGCCCAAGACCCTCGGGCGGGGCAGCCGAAGCGCGGGTTGTGGTAGAATCTGCGCTCCCAGTGGGTCTCTAGCCGGGCGGAGTTAACTCAGTTGGTAGAGTGCCAGCTTCCCAAGCTGGATGTCGCGGGTTCGACCCCCGTACTCCGCTCCATCTTCCCCTCACAAGGGCTGTCTGTTCTCCTCTTGCTCTCCGTCCCTTGCTTCCCCGGTACCCCCGTGAGTATCATCGCACCAGGGGCGAGAACGCTCCCAGGGCTAAGGAGGGTCGAATGTCATCTGACGCAGCAGACGCGAAGCGGGCCATGGGCAAGGACGACGCGCGCGTACTCAACCGTCTGGCCCGCATCGAGGGCCAGGTGCGGGGCCTGCAGCGGATGATCGAGCAAGGCAAGGACTGCGAGGACATCCTCGCGCAACTGGCAGCTGTCAAGTCCGCGCTTGATAGGGTGGGCACCCATCTCATCAGCCATCACATGAAGGATTGCCTCGAGGACGAGACCGGTGCCCGGCTCGATCCGGTCGCGCTGGAGAAGGCCTTCGACGTGTTCTTCAAGTACGTTCAGTGCATGCGCCCTTGACCTGGTCGAGCAGCCAGCGTACGGTCCACCGGTGGATAGCCGGGTCGTGCTGAGCGGTCGTGTGCGTCCCGTGGGCCAGGCCAAGGAGAGTGACATCGCCGCCCAGGTGCCGGGCCAGCGTGAGAGAGTGCCCAAACGGGACCACGGAGTCCGCCCGGGCGTGGACCAGTAGCACCGGGCACCGCACCCGTGCGGCGAGCGCGAGGCTATCCTGCCGCTCGAAGTAGGCCCTGAGGCACGGCACGTCCCACCGGGTCGAGGCGGCGGTCTGCGTCGCGCCGCCCCTATCTGCGGGTGTCACGGCATATGCCCCGTCGTCATCGGCTCCGTCGAGCGCATCCAGGATCACCCGTTCGCTCGCCGGGCAGACAAGCGCGAGCGCCGTTAGACCAGCCTCGGGTGCCGCCTTCAGCCCGTAGAAGCCGCCCATGCTCGAGCCCCGGTAGCAGATGTGGGCGCCTTCGACGGCAGGATGGCCGCGGAGAAAGCCGGCAGCCGCAAGGATGTCCTGCTCCAGCGGCCCGTCCGCGGCGCCCCCACTGTCTCCGTGGCCGCGGAAGTCGAGTGCGAGGACGGCGAATCCACTGGAGCACGCTTCCCGGCAGAAGGCCTCGTGGCGAGTTCTGCGGCTGCCGGCGCCATGGCCGACTATCAGCCCGGGGGCGGGAGGACCGTCCGGCTCTATCGGGGAGGTACAGGGTCGCCGCAAGGTCGATATCGGCTGTCGGCTCTGAGGCCCGGATGGAGCGTAGGTGGACGGCGGTCGCTCGCATCGCCGCGTGCTCAGAAGAGAGCAGGCTGGTGATCGTGGGCCTTCAGATAGGCCACGTAGGGGAGATTGCGAAACAACTGCTGATAGTCGAACCCGTAGCCTACGAAGAAATCGTCCGGCACCTCGAACCCCCGGTAGCGGACTTCGAGATCGACCAGGCGCAACTGGGGACGGTCGAAGAGGATGCAGGCCTCGAGGGTGCGGGGACGCCGCAGGCTGAGCGAGCGATTGATGAAGTGGAGCGTGAGTCCCGAGTCGATCATGTCCTGCACGACGATCACGTTCTTGTCCTTGACCGGCTGGTCGAGGTCCTTGAGGAAGCGTATGGCTTTGGAGCCGGTCTGGTCGTGCTCCTTGGTGTACGAGCTGAGGCTGAGGAAGTCGATCTCCAGCGGGAGGTCGATCGCCCGGGCGAGATCGGCAAGGAAGAAGACCGAGCCCTTGAGCAGGCCCACCAGAAGTATGTCCTCGCCCTGGTAGTCGCGGCTTATCTCGGCCCCCAACTCTGCGACCCGGGCGGAGATGGCGTCCGCATCCAGGAAGATCGGGCCTATCTCGGGACTGCCGGGTGCACGCGGTTCCATCAGGGTCTCACAAGCCGTATTTCTGGGCCATCCGGACGAAGTCTTTGCGGTAGAGGAGCTTGACGCGCACCTCCGGGAATTTCTCCCTCAGCTTGCGGACCTTGCGGTTCTTTGCTGTGACGAGGGACTGTTTCATCTCGGTCACCTCGATGAACAGCTCGAGGTCGGGCAGATAGAAGTCGGGGGTGAACGCTTCGAGGATGTTCCCCCGATCGTCCTGTTCCAAGATGAACGTGCGTGGCTCGTACTCCCAGGCGATGCGGTGGTAGTCGAACAGCTTGGCCGCTTCGAGCTCTGTCCGGGTGGCGAAACTGGGTTCTTTGCTGCCCCGGTAATAGGAGAAGATGGACGGCTTTTCGGTCATGCTGGATGTCCATTCTACCAGCCCGCTCTTTTTGCAGGCTAATGAAGAACGAAGCCCCGGCCGCCGGAACGCACTGGACGGCGCTAGAGTGTGTCCTCAGTCGCGCCAATAGCGCTGCTATTCACGCTCCCTGCGTCCTTCCCTCGCACTCGCCCATTGCGCTCCCGCTGCGAGGCGTCGTTCTCCAGTAGCCTCTGTGGTAACGTACCCATGTTTCCTGTCTGGAGGCTGTCTTGACCCACACGCTCGTCTATCCCATCACCGCGTCCCACAACGCCGCTGGGCATCTCGAGATCGACGGCTGCGACGTCGTCGAATTAGCCGCCACGTTCGGCACGCCGCTGCTCGTCTACGAGGAGAGATCCGTCCGCGATCAGTGCACGCCGTTACATGGCCGCCTTCGGGCAACATACCCAGGATTTCGAGATCATCTACGCCAGCAAGGCGCTTTCGGCCGTAGCGATAGCCCAACTGGTGCTCGAGGAGGGCCTGTCGATCGACGTGTCCTCGGGCGGCGAGTATCACGTGGCCAAGGTGGCCGGCTTCCCGCCCGAGAAGATCTTCTTCCACGGCAACAACAAGACCCGGGAAGAGCTCGAGTACGCCCTCTCGGGCGGCGTTGGCTTCGTGGTGGTCGACAGCTTCCAGGAACTGGGTCTCCTGGAGGAACTGGTGGCAGCGCGAAGTGGGCGCCAGAAGGTGCTTCTACGCATAACGCCGGGCATCGAGGCCCACACCCATTCCTACATCCAGACAGGGCAGGTCGACTCCAAGTTCGGATTCGGCTTGGAGGATGGGGTGGCGATGGAGGCGATCCGGCGGGCGATGGCTGCCCCTCACCTCGAACTCATCGGTCTGCACGCCCACATTGGCAGCCAGATCTTTGAACTGGAGGGCTTTCGCAAGGCCATCGACATCCTGGTGGGCCTCATCGCGCAGGCGAACGAGAGCCTGGGGTTCGAGTGCCGCTATCTGAACGTCGGAGGCGGACTGGGCATCCGGTACACCGAGGAAGACACCCCGTCGTCCATCGGCGACTACGCGGCCGTCAAGGTGGAGGGCGTGAGGGAAGAGATGGCGGCCCGGGGACTGGCGATGCCGCGGGTGCTCATCGAACCGGGGCGCTCCATCGTGGGTAAGGCGGGCATCACGGTGTACACCGTGGGCACCATCAAGGAGATCCCAGGGGTGCGCACATACGTGAGCGTCGATGGCGGCATGAGCGACAATATCCGTCCCATGCTGTACGACGCGCTCTACGAGGGTATGCTGGCTAACAAAGCTGGCGTTGCTGCCGATACCAGAGTCACGGTGGCCGGTAAGCATTGCGAGAGCGGAGACATCCTCATCCGGGACGCCATCCTTGCCCGGCCAGAGCCGGGAGATATTCTCGTGATGCCGGCCACCGGTGCGTATTGCTTCGCCATGTCGTCGAACTACAACGGCAGCCCGCGCCCCGCGGTCATCCTGGTCCGCGATGGGCGGGCCCGGGTGATCGTCGAGCGCGAGACGTACGCTGACCTGGTCGTCAAACACCGTTCGCTGCACGATAGTGAAAGTCGAGGGAGAGCATGAGCCGGGATAGGGTCGTGCGGATAGGTCTGCTGGGATTCGGCACGATCGGTTCGAGCGTATACCGGCTGATCCAGAAAGAGCACGACCAGATCCTGGAGGGCACCGGGGTAGACCTCCAGGTGGCCAGGGTGCTCGAGATCGATCCCAGTAAGAAGCCGGGCGACCTCCCTGACGGCCTGTTCACCACCCACTTCAATGAGATCGCGGACGACCCCTCCATTGATATCGTGGTCGAGGTGATCGGCGGGACGGGCGCGGCGTTCGACTTCCTCGACGCGGCTATGCGCAAGGGCAAGAACGTGGTGACCGCCAACAAACAATTGCTTGCCACCCGAGGCGAGGCCCTCTTCACCCTGGCCCGAGAGGAGCAGCGGCATCTGCGCTTCGAGGCCGCGGTCGCCGGCGCCATCCCGATCATCAAGGTCATGCGCGAGAGCATGATCGCGGCGGGTCTCAAGACTGTCTATGGCATCGTCAACGGCACCACCAACTACATCCTCACCCGGATGCACAACAACGAGGGCGACTACGCCGACATCCTCGCCAAGGCGCAAGAACTGGGTTACGCCGAGGCCGACCCGACTGCCGACGTCGGCGGGGCCGACGCCGCCGCCAAGATGGCCATCCTCGGGTCGATCGCCTTCCACTCTCGGGTACGGCTTGCAGATGTTGCCTACGAGGGTATAGAGAATGTGAGTCTGGACGACGTCCGGTACGCCAAGGATCTTGGTTTCGCCGTCAAGCTCATCGGGGCGGCCCGGCTCATCGAAGGCAGAGTCAGCGTGCGTGTGTTCCCCGCCCTTGTGCCGGTGGATCATCCGCTGGCCGCCATAAACGGCTCCAACAACGCGGTGTTCCTTCGGGGAGACGAGATCGGGGAGATCATGCTGATGGGTCCGGGCGCGGGAGGGGTGCCGACCGCGACCGCGGTGGTCAGCGACATCGTGTCGATCGCCAACACGAAGGACGTAGGCTTCCTGCAGAGTTGCTCGTGCTATCGGGAGATCGGGTTCTACCCGGCCGATGAGATGGAGTCCGCGTTCTTTATTAAGATGAACGTGGAGGACGTATCGGGAGTGTTGGCCCGCATCGCTTCGGTGCTCGGCGGACATGGGGTCTCCATAGCGAGCATGATCCAGAAGGGCAGAGGCGCGGAGGCGGAGTTGGTGTTGATCACGCACCCGACCAAAGAAAAGAACTTCTTCGCTGCCATCCGGGAGGCGAATGCGCTGAGTTGCTGCAGAAGCGAGCCTATGAGTCTGAGGGTGCTGTGAGAGCCGCCGGCGCTCTCGCGGCGGCGCCGTTCGGCGTTATCGAGCGCTATCGGGAGTTCCTCCCGCTCAAGCCGGATACCGTCCCGGCGACGCTGGGAGAGGGAAGCACGCCGCTGGTCCCTGCCAGGTGGCTCAGCGGCGAGCTCGGCTGCGAAGTGTTCCTCAAATATGAGGCGGCCAATCCCACCGGCTCGTTCAAAGACCGGGGGATGACGATGGCCATCACCAAGGCCCTGGAAGAAGAGGCGACCGCGGTCATCTGCGCCTCCACCGGCAATACCTCCGCATCCGCGGCTGCCTACGCCGCGCGAGCCGGGCTGCGCTGCGTGGTGCTTATCCCCGAGGGCAAGATCGCCATGGGCAAGCTCTCGCAGGCCCTGATGCACGGCGCAGTCGCTATCGCCATCGAGGGCAACTTCGACCTGGCGCTCGAGTACGTCAAAGAACTCTCCCAACGGCAGCGGATCACGCTCGTCAACTCGCTCAACCCCTATCGCATCGAAGGGCAGAAGACGGCGGCGTTCGAGATCGTCGACACCCTGGGCGACGCGCCCGCGATGCTGTCCATCCCCGTCGGCAACGCCGGCAACATCACCTCGTACTGGAAGGGGTTCCGCGAATACAAGGACCGGGGGCTCGCGGGTAGACTGCCTGTGGTCTGGGGATTCCAGGCGGAAGGTGCGAACCCCCTGGTGTGCGGCCACGTCGTGGAGAAGCCGGAGACCATCGCCACGGCCATCCGCATCGGCAACCCGGCGCGGGGCGACGAAGCCCTCGCCGCGGCCAACGACTCGGGCGGCGTCATTCGCGATGTGACCGACGAGGAGATCCTGGCGGCCCAGCGGCTGCTTGCCCAGAAAGAGGGCGTGTTCTGCGAGCCGGCCTCCGCGGCCAGCGTCGCCGGACTTCTCAAATATGGTTCCAACGGGCTCCCGAAGGGCGACACCCTGGTGTGCGTGCTGACCGGCCACGGCCTCAAAGATCCGCAGACCGCCATCGACCAGTCCCGCCCGATCATCCATTGCCCGGCCGATCTTGCCGCAGTCGAGGAGATCATAGCTACATCGGAGTAGTCACGATGGGAGATCAGACCCGCTCGTGCGTTATCGCTCACCTGTCCGACCTGCATCTGGGCTCGCAGTACTTTGTGCCCAACCTGCTGGACCGGACGCTGGTCGAGGTCAACGACCTCGGTCCCGACATCGTCGCCGTCACCGGCGACCTGACCAATATGGGGTACCGCCAGGAGTTTCGGGAGGCGCGCGAGTATCTCGACCGGCTGACGTGCCCGGACGTCATCGTGGTACCCGGCAACCATGACAGCCGCAACGTGGGCTACGCGCATTTCGAGCGGCTGTTCGCCACCCGCCAGATGATCGTACGAAAGCAAGGGGTGACGCTGCTCGGCGTTGACTCCACCGAGCCGGACCTCGACTACGGCCGCATCGGCCGGCACCGGTACCAGTGGATCCGGGAAGCGTTCATGGACAGTCCTGACGACGTCAAGATCTTCATGCTCCACCACCACCTGCTGCCGATCCCCGGCACGGGACGGGAACGCAACATCGTGAACGACGCCGGTGACGTCCTGGAGGTCCTCGCGGAGTGCGGAGTGGACCTCGTACTCTCGGGCCACAAGCACGTGCCGTACGCCTGGCGTTTGGAGAACATGTATGTCGTCAACGCCGGTACCGTCGCCACGCTCCGGCTACGGGGCGACACGAAGCCCTGCTACAACGTCGTCGAGATCAAGGGCGAGCACGTGACGGTGTCGCGGCGCTATCCATTCCACGGCGGCGAGGGCATCGTGGAATTCGATCGCGCTTCCGGATGATGAAGCTCTCCGCCGTAGTCCTGATCGACGGCGAGCATTACCCTCCGGTTGTCGTCGACGCGCTGCAGCAGGCGGCCGACCGGTTCGAGTTCCGGGCGGCCCTGTTCCTCGGAGGCACCGAGAAGATACGGCGGGACGGCCTGGAAGACGGGGCGGAGAAGCTGTATGGGCTGCCGGTGATCTTCGACGACGACTGGTCGCGTGGGCTCGACACGGCCATCGACCGGTACCGGCCGCAAGTGGTCGTTGACCTCAGCGACGAACCGGTGCTAGGATATACAGAACGTTTTCGCCTTGCGAGCAAGAGTCTGGCGCGCCAGGTGGGCTACGTAGGTCCCGATTTCCACTTCAGCCCCGCGACTTCCGAACGTCTTTGCGCGACTCCCTCGTTGGCCATCATCGGCACCGGCAAGCGAGTGGGGAAGACCGCCATCTGCGGGTACGTGGCCCGGGTCCTTCAAGCGGCCGTCCCTGCGCGGGAGGGGCGCCCGGGGATCGTGGTGGTGGCTATGGGTCGGGGTGGACCGGCGCGGCCCGAGGTCATCGATGGGACCAAGCGGCGCTTGAAAGCCGAGGACCTGCTTGCCTGGAGCCGGCAGGGGCGTCACGCGGCCTCCGATCACTTCGAGGATGCGGTCCTCAGCGGAGTGGTCACCGTCGGGTGCCGGCGCTGCGGGGGTGGCATGGCGGGACAGCCGTTCGCGACCAATGTCGCTGATGGAGTGCGGCTGGCGAACAGCCTGCAGCCGGAGTTGATCGTGCTGGAAGGGAGCGGGGCCGCTCAGCCGCCGGTCGCGAGCGACGTCCGCCTGCTGGTGGCGGGGGCGCAGCAGCCGGTAGACGACATCGCCGGCTACCTGGGAGCCTATCGGCTGCTCATAAGCGACGCGGTGGTGTTGACGATGGCCGAGGAACCGCTGGCATCGGGGGAGAAGGTCCAGATGGTCAGGGACGCAGTGGAGAGGGTACGGCCGGGAATGCCGGTGCTGCCCGTCGTGTTTCGCCCGCAGCCCGTCGAAGACGTGCGGGGCCGAACGGTGGCCTGTTTCTCCACGGCGCCGGAGGTGCAGAAAGCGGTCTTGCGCAGGCATCTGGAGGAGCGGTGGGGATGCCGGGTCGAGTTGTTTTCCACCCATCTCGCTGATCGCGTGGCACTCAGGCAGGACCTTCAGAGCGAGGCGATGGGCAGGGTCGACGCGGTGGTGACCGAGATCAAGGCGGCAGCCATCGACGTGGTGGCCGAAGAGGCGGCGGCACGGGGTCTCCCGGTGATTTTCATGGACAACGTGCCGGTGGAAGTCTCTCCGGAAAGCGGACCGGATAAGGGCAGCGGCTTGGAGGCCCTGGCCCTGGGCTTAGCCGCGAGGGCGAGAGAGAGGTTCGAGCAGCGGTCGTGAGGAGTTGAGCGGTCCCATGGGGACAGAAGAGTCGCCCGAGGCGACCGGGAAGCCCGAGGGGCCTCCCATCCAGTTGGTGAGCGAGGGGCACAAGGTCCCGTTCTCCAAGGGGCTTCTCGCGACGGCTCTGACCTCTACCGGACTTTCGCCGCAGCGGGCATACGTGGTAGCGATGGACGTGGAGTGGCAGTTGATGCAGGCCGCGGAGCGCGAGGTCCGCGTGGACGAGCTCCGCACTCTGGTGGAGAAGGTGCTTGCCGACAGTGGGGAGCACCGCTATCTGCAGCGGTACCGGATCTGGAACCGGATGGCGGCCGAGGACCGGCCGGTCATCGTGCTCATCGGCGGCTCGACGGGAGTGGGCAAGAGCACCATTGCAGCCCAGGTCGCGGAGAGGCTGGGGATCGTGAGGATCATCTCCACCGATTCCATTCGGGAGGCGATGAGGGCGTTCTTCTCGAAGACGCTCATGCCCTCCATCCACTACTCGTCGTATGAGGCGGGGATGGCGGTGAGGATGCCGGTGGGCCCGGGGCTGGACGCCGGTCTGCTGGGGTTCATGGAGCAGGTCGAGATGGTCGCCGTGGGTGTGCGGGCCATCATCGACAGGGCGATCAAGGAGCGGACGAGTCTGGTGGTCGAAGGGGTACACATGGTGCCGGGGATGCTGGCTCCGGAAGCGGCCGAGGAACGCATGTCGGACGTACTGTTGCTACCCCTGGTCGTGACGGTGACCGACCCCGAGCTTCATAGGAGCCATTTCCTGGTGCGCGAACAGCAGACCTCCGGCAGGAGGGTGCTGGCCCGATATCTGGGGGGGTTCGCCGATATCAGGAAGATCCAAGGGTTCATACTCGAGCGGGCGGCCACGGAGGGCACGCTGGTGGTCGACAACATGAGCATCGACGACACGGTCGGGACGGTCGTGGACGCACTGTACGGAGTCATCGAACAGACTGAGGTGTCGGCTGGTGAACGCTGAGGGTCGCTGCATATGCGCTCGTTTTGCGATCGTGTCCGAGGCGGCCGCTCTGGGGGCGGCGGAATGGATCGGCCGGGCCGATGGGCTGGCCGGTGAGTTGGCGGCCCGCATGGCCATGGCGGACGCGCTTGCGCAGGGTCCCGTGAAGGTCAGGGTGGTCGCGAGCCGGGGCAGCGGCCGGTCGCCGGCCGTCCTGCAGCCGGGCGACGAGCTGGGCGGCGACCCAGGAGCTTGGGTCGGCGAGGCCCGGGAGGCCGAAGGGCTCACCCAGGTGTGGGATGCGGTCGTGCAGCCCCTCGAAGCCCTGAACGCTCTGGCCGGCGGAGCCGAGGGCGCGCTGGCGATGATAGCCGCCGGGCCCGAGAGAAGCCTGATGCGGGTACCAGAGATGTACATGCAGAAGGTCATCGTCGCCGGCCAGGCCGCGGCCGCCGTCGACATCGACGCGTCCGTGGGCGAGAACATCCATCGCGTGGCGGCCGCCCTCGGCCGCTCGCCGAGCGAGCTCGTGGTGGTCGTCCTCGACAGGCCCCGGCACGAAGAGTTGACCGCTCAGATACGAGCCGCGGGTGCTCGCCTCAGGCTGATAGCCGACGGTGACATCTCGGCCGGCATAGCGGCTGCCTCCCGGAACAGCGGCGTACACATGACCATCGGGATAGGCGGCGCGGTCGAAGGGGTGATCGCCGCGGCGGCCCTGCGTTGCCTCGGCGGCGAGATACGCGCACGCTTCTGGCCGGTCTCCAGGCATCAGGTGGAGCAGGTGCGAGCGACCGGTCTCGTCGACGTCGAGACGCCCCTGACCACGGCTGATATGGCCGGCGATGGTGTCCTGTTCGCGGCCACAGCGGTCACCGGCGGCAGGTTCCTTCGGGGCATCGACGTGCGGCCGGACGGAGTGCAGACCGAGACGCTGGTGATGTGCTCCAACTGCCACGCCATCCGCACGATACGGACGTTGCATCGTACCGAGAACGGGGGTCCGATGGTGGCTCTCGGGATCAGATGACCAGGCTCAAAGAACGAACCAACGAAAGAAGAGATTGTTGCGAATGAACCAGAACGACGAACAAGAAAGCCGCACGACGGCAAAGGCGACCCCCCTGAGCGAGATAGAGCCCAAGCTTCTGTCCGATCTGCACATGGTCGCAGGCGAGCTTGGTATCAAGAACTTCCGCAAGTACTCGAAGCAGGATCTCATCATGAAGATCCTGAACGAGCAGTCCCAGGACAGGGGCCTGCATTTCCGCACCGGGCTGCTCGACATCCTCCCGGACGGCTACGGCTTCCTGCGCACTCAGGGCTATACCCAGTCCGACTCCGACATCTACGTGTCCCTATCTCAGATAAGGCGCTTCAAGCTACGCCGGGGCGACGAGATCAACGGCCAGGTGCGGACTCCGCGTGACAACGAGAAGTACCATGCCCTCCTCAAGATCCAGACCGTCAACGGCATGGATCCCGAGCAAGCGCGCCATCGCCCCACGTTCGACTCGCTGACGCCTCTCTTCCCCGACGAGCGCCTGAGGCTCGAGACCACCCCCGACCGTCTCTCGGCCCGGGTCATGGACATCATGAGCCCTCTGGGCAAGGGCCAGCGCGGTCTGATCGTATCTCCCCCCAAGGCAGGGAAGACCACCATCCTCAAAGACCTCGCCCATGCGATCGCGACCAACAACCCCGAGGTGCACCTGCTGGTGCTGCTCGTCGACGAGCGGCCGGAAGAGGTCACCGACATGGAGCGCACGGTGACGGGCGAGGTGGTCAGTTCCACCTTCGACATGCCCGGCGAGAACCACGTGCAGGTCACCGAGCTGGTGCTGGAGCGGGTCAAGCGCCTGGTTGAAGTGGGCAGGGACGTCGTGGTGCTCCTCGACTCCATCACCAGGATGGCCCGGGCCTACAACCTGCAGGCGCCCGCCAGCGGCCGTATCCTCTCAGGCGGGGTCGACTCGACCGCGCTCTATCCGCCCAAGAAGTTCTTCGGGGCGGCCCGGAACATCGAGGAGGGGGGCTCGCTCACCATCCTTGCCACGGCGCTCGTCGAGACCGGGTCGCGCATGGACGAGGTCATTTTCGAGGAGTTCAAGGGTACCGGCAACTGGGAGGTCCGGCTGACCCGTCAACTGGCGAACAAGCGGATCTTCCCGGCCATCGATATCGAGAATTCCGGCACCAGGAAGGAAGAGCTCCTTATGGATGCCGCCGAGGCCAAGATGGTCTGGAAGTTGCGGTCGGTGCTCCACGCCCTTGATCCGAACGCCGCCATCGAACTGCTCATCCAGAAGCTCAAGGAGACCAAGTCCAACACGGAGTTCCTCGACCAGATGAGGAAGAACTCCCGCTAGGCCCGGACGCGAGAAGAGCCGGGGACGACATGGGGGCCGAACTCTCGCTCGAAGGTATCTCCATCGGTCATTACTCCGACCGGGAGGGACTGACCGGCTGCACCGCCGTGCTGGCTCCCCGGGGGGTGGTCGCGTCGGTCGACATCCGGGGAGGAGCTCCTGGGACCTTGGAGACCGCCCTACTGTCTCCGTACGCTTCGGTCGCGGAATTGCACGCCGTCCTTCTGACGGGTGGCAGCGCACCGGGGCTCGCGGCGGCCGCCGGGGTCACCGCCTTTCTCCAGGAGGGCGGCCACGGCTACCAGACCCCGTTCGCGAAGATCCCGCTCGTCGCCGCGGCAGTCATCTACGATCTTGGCCTCGGGAGTGCCGAGGCGTGCCCGCGCGCCCGGGAAGCCTACCAGGCCGCTGCCTCCGCCGGGTCGACTGTTGAGGAGGGGTCGGTTGGCGCCGGTACGGGGGCGACGGTCGGCAAGCTGCTCAACTTCGAGGGACTGATGAAAGGCGGGGTGGGCCTGGCCTCCGTGGACATCGGCGGAGGCGTGACCGTGAGCGCGCTGACCGTGGTCAACGCGCTGGGCGACGTTCTGGACGAGCGGGGGGAGATACTCGCGGGGGCGCGCCGCGGAGTCGGATTCGCCGGCAGCAAGGCTTCGCTGCTCGCGATGACTACGGCGCCGGTGTTCGGCGCCATCGAAAGTACCACCCTGGGGGTGGTCATGACCGACGCCGCACTCGACAAACTGCAGTGCGCCATCGTCGCCCGCATGGCTCATGACGGCATGGCCCGGGCGATCGACCCCGTCCACACGCCCCGGGACGGCGACTGCGTCTTCGTGATGGCGACCGGCCGCCGGACGAGCAACGTGTTCCAGGTGGGGGTGGCCGCAGCCGAAGCGGTGGCCGTGAGCATCCGCAGGGCGGTTCGGGCGGCTGAGGGCCTGGGAGGAGCGCCGTCGGTTTCCGATCGGGCCGGGCGAGCCGCGGGGGCCGACACCGCGCCGGGCGCCCACAGCTGATGGCCGGCATCTCGTGCATCGAGACGATCGCCGGCGTCAAGTCGGTGGTCGCAGAGGCTCGGAGTCGCGGCGGGACCATCGGGCTTGTCCCAACCATGGGATCCCTCCATGAGGGGCACCTCTCCCTGATCCGCAAGGCGCGCGCCGAGAACGACCTTGTCGCCGTGTCGATCTTCGTCAACCCCACGCAGTTCGGCGCGGGTGAGGACCTGGATATCTATCCCCGGGATCTCGCGCGGGACCTGCAGTTGGCGGGTTCCGCCGGCGCCGACCTCGTCTTCGGCCCGGCGGTGAGGGAGATGTACCCGAAGGGCTTCTCCACATGGGTGGACGTGGAAGGGCTTACCCAGGGATTGTGCGGAGCTGCGCGGCCCGACCACTTCCGGGGCGTTTGCACGGTCGTTGCCAAGCTCTTCAACATCTGTGGGCCGGACCGGGCGTACTTCGGCGAGAAGGACGCTCAGCAGCTCGCCGTGATCAAGAAGATGGTGAGGGATCTGGACATGCACGTGGTGATAGTGCCTTGTGCCACCGTCCGCGAGCCCGACGGCCTCGCCCTCAGCTCGCGGAACGCCCGGCTCTCTGCGGAGGAACGGGCACAGGCCCCCGTGCTCTAGCGCGCTCTGTCGGCGGCGCTGACGCTTGTCGAGAACGGGGAGCGTGACGCCGGGCGGCTCAAGGGCGAGATCTGCGCGGTGCTCGCCGAGGCGGACCTGGCGAAGATCGACTACGTGGAGATCGTGGATTCAAACGACCTGACCTCGCTCGACGTCCTTGCCGGTCCCTGCCTGATCGCCATAGCCGTCTGGTTCGGCAAGACGAGGCTGATCGACAACATCACCGTGGGGGCGTGAGGCACGGGAGTCAGACGTGTGCCTTGTCCTCTATCAGGGCGTTGCCTCCGTCGACCACCACTAGCTGACCGGTCACGTAAGAGGCCGCCGGTGAAGCCAGGAAGGCGATAGTCGCGGCCACTTCGGCGGGCGTGCCGGCACGGCGCATGGGTGAGGCCAGGGCTGCCTCCGCTTCGGCGGGGGTGGCGGAGGCGGTCGCGATCCATCCTGGTCCCACCGCGTTCACGGTTATGCCGTCGCGAGCCAATTCGACGGCAAGCGAACGGGCGAGACCGGTGAGGGCCGCTTTGGCGGTCGCATAGGTGGACTGGAACGGCATCGCCCCCACAGTGCCGGTGGTGGACGAGACAAGGACGATCCGCCCGTATCCGCGCGTCTTCATCCCGGGGAGGAACGCCCGGGTCACCAAGAAGGCGGTGCGGAGGTTGCGGGCCAAAGCGGCGTCCCATTCGGCGAGCGTGAGCTCCTCCAGGGGTTTCTCGGCGTCCCACCCGCTGATCTGGGAGACCATGCCTGCGTTGTTGACGACCACGTCCACGGCTGGTCGCCAAGCCTGAACCGCAGCCGCGAGAGCGGCCACGTCGGTCTCGGAGGTCAGATCGGCGACGAAGCCCATGGCCATGATGCCCTCGCGCGTCAACTCCTCGACGCGCTGATGGATCCGCTGCGTCGTGGAAGTGATCGCGACGGCGGCGCCCATCCTGCCCAGGAGCCGAGCGGCTGCGATCCCGATGCCTTCCGTGCTACCCGCTCCGGTCACCAGGGCGGTCTGCCCGCTCAAGTCGAACAACTTCGACGGTTCCGGGACCGCATTGGCAGTCATCGGGCCAGGACCTGCTCGACCGCGTCCGCGAAGATCTCGGTATGCCGGTCCACGTCGGCGGCCACATGGCTGGAGGATAGAAGGGCCATGTTGTGGAACGGGGTCAGCAAGACTCCATTGTTCATCATAAACAGGTGAAACCATGCCTCCAATTCGGGGTCTATCGCCGCCGCGGCTTGTGCACCGTTGCGCGGGGGCTCGCAGAACCAGTACTCTCCCCGGCATCCCAGCCGCTGGACCGTCCAGGGCAGAGCGCAACTCGCGATCACCGCGGCGACGCCGTCCGTCCAGCGCTTGGCGAGCGGGATGGCGATGTCGTAGTCGCGTTCGCGAAGCGCGTGACCCAGGGTGACTCTGATCGCGGCGACCGAGAGCGCGTTCCCGGCCAAAGTGCCCCCGATGCCGCTGACATCGACGCCTTCGCTGCTGAAGAAGTCATCGAGCCCGGCGCCGATGTCCGCGGTCATACCGTAGGCGGCCGCCGGGATGCCGCCGGCGATCGGTTTCCCGATGGTGAGCATGTCCGGCTGCAGGCCCCAGGCGGCCGTCGCTCCTCCAGGGCCGGCGCTGATGGTGTGGGTCTCGTCGATGATCAGCAGGGTGCCGGTTCGCCGGCAGATCTGCCGCAAAGCGTCGTGGTAGCCGGGATCGGGCAAGACGATACCGATGTTGGTCAGAGCGGGCTCGGCCAATACGCATGCGACATCGCCGGGCGCCAGGGCGGCCTCCAAGGCGGGAATGTCGTTGAACTCGATCACCTTGGTGGTCAGTGACGGGTGGACTTGCGCACCGATGTTCGATCCGCGCAGTTCGGTCTCGCCCAAGGGGCCCATGGTGACGAGGGTCTCGTCGACGCTGCCGTGGTAGCACCAATCGAAGACCAGGATCTTCGGGCGGCCGGTGAGATAGCGGGCGATGCGAAGGGCGAACCGGTTGGCATCGGTGGCGGTAAGGGCCAGTTGCCAGAGGGGCAGGCCAAAACGCCGCTTCAGCTCGCCGGCTACCCAGATGGCGTCCTCGGTGGGCAGCATCGTGGTGATGCCGCGGCGTGCTCTCTCAGCCAAGACGTCCGCCAGGAATGGCAGGCCGTGGCCCGTCATTGCGCCGGTGTCGCCGAGGGCGAAGTCGATGTACTCGTTGCCGTCGACGTCAGTCACCCGGGCGCCGACCGCCGAGTCCATGAACAGAGGGAAGCTCCCGGCCCAGCGCGTCATCCAGGCCATCGGAACACCGGTGAGTAGGTTCTCCTTGGCCTGCGCGGCCAGTTGCGCGGATCTGGGGTGGATGTCCACGAAACGGCGGCGCTCGTCGGCCAGGCGGGTCTGAAGCAGGTGGCGATCGATGGTGGCCATTCTTCCGTTTACCCCCCTGCCGCCGTGCGGCCGATGAAGCTGTAGGCGATGAAGCCTCTATCGGTGATGCTCCCTTCGATGCCCCGCGCGGCCAAGTACGCGCGCAACTCATCCGGTTCCATGAACGCTCCCGGCTCGCCGAGCAATCGCTCCGCGGAGACGAGGAACCTGCCGAGACCGGCTCGGCGGAACTCGAAGACGAGCACGCAGCCCCCGGGCTTGACCACCCGAGCCATCTCCCTGGTGGCGGCGTCCTGGTCGCGGAAGTGATGGAAGGCGTCCGAGCACAGGAGCCCGTCGAAGTGCCCATCGGGAAACGGCAGTGCTTCGGCGGCCGTCAGTCGGACCGACACCGATGGATCGGGAGACACGCGCTGCAGCATCTCCGGAGTCAGGTCGGCCACCACTACCCGGGCCCCCAGCACCCGGCCCATCCCGAGGCCGAGGTCACCGGTCCCGCCGCCCAGGTCCAGAAGGAGACCCCCCGGGGGCACGCATGGCCGCACAAACTCCGCGAGGTGCTCAAAATCGGACTCCGCCCAACGGTGCCGGCTCAGCTTGAAGAGGGGAGCAGTCAGGCCGAAGAACGACATCGCAGGTCACCACCTCGCCCAGAGGGTCACCGTTTCTCCCACCGCAGCAGATATCCGACCTGGCTGAGCGTGCTGCCCGCCTGTATCTCCTTGCGGAGCCGGTTCTCACGTTCGAGCACGTCCATCGCCCTGTTCGTATATTCCACGGCCTTCTCCCGAGGGATGACGCAGACGCCGTCGTCGTCACCGATGATCCAGTCTCCAGGAGATACCCGGACTCCGGAGATCCGTATCGGGATCCCGATCTCGCCGAAACCCTTCGGCTCACCGGCCGTGGGGGTCACGAGCGAGCAGAAGAGCGGGAAGCCGAGGGCCCGGATATCGCCGGTGTCTCGAGCCCCGCCGAAGATAACCACGCCGGCGACGCCCCGCTGTATCGCAGAGTTCGTCGCCAGTTCTCCCCAGATGGCGGGAGGGACGCCACCCGCGTCGATGACGATCACATCGCCGGGCTGCGCGTGATCGATGGCCTCGACCGGTTTCGCCCAGTCGCCGGGATAGGTGCGGACGGTAAGCGCCGGACCGACCAACTTGGAGCCGGGGGCCAGCGGCCGCAGCCCCGGGATATCGCCGGTGCGGTGGAGGGCGTCGGAGACGTTCGCCGCTGAGACCCGCGCCAGCTTGTCGCGCACGTCCGGACCGGTGGCGCGCACAAAGAACTCCGATTCGGCAGGGACGAGCGTCTCCATGGCCTGCTTGATGGTCCGGGTCGCCGCGGTGGCATCGGCGGCCTTCGTTATGGCGCCGCCGACGATGACGACCGAGGCGCCTGCTTCGATCGCCAGCGGGGCCGTCTCGGAGTTGATGCCCCCGGCGACCGCGATCGGGATAGAAACGGCCTGCGCTACCTGCCGGAGTGTGTCCCAGGGGGTCTTGCCCTGCATCTGCTCGTCGATGGCGATGTGGATCCCGATGTAGCTCGCGCCCATCTGCTCTGCCGCTTTGGCGCGGGCGACGACGTCCTCGACCTGGACCATGTCCACGATGATCTCGGCCCCATAGTTGCGGGCCGCTTCCACGCACTCCTGGATGGTGGCGTCCGAGGCCGCGCCGAGCACGCCCACCACTTTGGCCCCGGCCTTGGCCGCGTATTCCACCTCCGCCCGTCCGGCGTCCATGGTCTTCATATCGGCCACCACGACGTGTTCCGGCCAGCGGGCCCTCAGTTCGCGGACCGCCTGGAGGCCCTCGCTCTTGATCAACGGCGTCCCGGCTTCGAGCCAGTCGGCCCCTCCTGCCACGGCTTCTTCCGCGACCAGAAGCGCGCGCGGGAGGTCGACGAAGTCAAGAGCCAACTGCAGAACCGGTTTCATATAACTGTCCTCCTCGATGATCTAGCGGACTCCAAGCGTCTGCACGATCACCGTGCGCTCGCGGGGGCGATTGTCGAAGCAGACGAAACAGATCTCCTGCCAGCGGCCCAGGCAGGGCTTCCCGTCGTCGAAGGGGACCACCAGAGAGGGCCCCAGGAGTCCGGCGCGCACGTGCGCGTGCCCGTTGACATCCGGATGGGTGTCGTTGTGGTTGTAGTGCTCTCCAGAAGAGGCGATGCGGTCGAAGAGGTCGCGGAAGTCCTGCACGACCCCGGGCTCGAACTCGAGCGTGGTGACGGCCCCTGTGGCGCCGGGGACGAAGACCGTCACGGTCCCGGCGCGCAGGCCGGTCTCGCTCACCAGGCGGCGGACATCCTCGGTGAGGTTCACCATGTCGGCGTCGCCGTTGGAGTTGAAGAGGATGGTGTCGGTGACCACCGTCACGGGGCCTGATGTTCCAGGCGCTACTGACATTCGAGTTCCTTCCTGTTTGCGTACGTCTTCCGCCATAGTCTCACTCGGCCAGGAGGCCGTGCAGTCGGGCAATCGCCACGGGATCCACCTCGTGCCGGGCGGCGACCAGGTCGAGGGTCGCCAGGCCGAGCGCGCGGTACACCGGGAGTATCTCGGGGGCGTCGGCAGCCAGTGCCTCGAGATGCCTCGAGATCGTGGCCGCGTCGCCCCGGCTGAGAGGCCCGGTGAGCGCATCCACCGGTCCGCGGGCAGCCAGGTTCTCGAGCGTGGCTCTGACCAACGGCAGGAAAAGGGACAGGGCGACCCGCTCCGGCACGCCCGCTTTCGCAAAGAGCTGGTCGGCCAGGTACTCCAGAGTAACCAGATAGTTGCAGGCGACCGTGGCCGCGGCGTGATAGAGGCCGCGCTTGTCGTCGGCGAGCAAAAAGGACCGCATCCCGAGGAGGCCGGCGAGTTTGATCCCCAGCGTCCCGGCTGTGTCGGAGTCGGCCGGGCCCGGGGTTATCGCAACCCCGGCGCCGGCGAACCGCGTGGCGCCGGTCAGAGGCTCGGGGAAGGTCTGAAGAGGGTGGAACACGAGGGTCGCCGCGCCCGCTTCTTCGCAGGACCTCAGCGCCGAGACGGAGGTGGCTCCGCTGGTGTGCGCCACGACAGGGCAGTGGGCAGCGCCGGCCCCCGTGCGCGGCAAGGTGTCCGCGCCGCCTGGGGTGACTCCGGTCGCCGGGCGCAGTTCCGCTCCCAGCGCCGCGGCAACGTCGGTGACCGCGCCGTCGGGCACGCAGACGAAGTACACGTCGGGGCGCGCCTTCACCAGGTCGGAGAGGGCGGGCGATGCGGGGAGGCCCAGCCATCCCTCGGCTTTCGCCCTGCCGGGAGCAGAGGCCGCGGTGAAACCCACAAGCGTCTGTCCGCATTGGCGGAGGGCAAGAGCCAAGCTGGCGCCGAGGCGGCCGGCGCCGATGACGGCGAAGCGTAGAGATGTAGCTGAGGCTTCGATGGATACCTGCCTGTTCCAGTTCTGCCCAGAGATACCAGACGTGGCTCGGTCCTTCCCTCGACCGCAAGGTTCACCCAGGTCCTGCGTTGCCGGCTACGCCTCCGTAAGGTAGGCGGTCCGGCCACAGATCGACGCTCGGCTCCCCGCGCGGTGCCCGGGTAGCATAACAGCCGCCCTACCGCCGGACAACGGCGGTGACTGTAACGCGCGCCATCTCGGCGTCGTGCCCTTGTCTCTTCTGATACCCTGACAGCAGCATGGGCGAGACTAGGGAGATAGGCGGAAACAGCGGGGCGGAGCCTCTTCGCGCGCTTGAGGAGTCGGTGCGTGAGTGCCGTCTTTGCAGGCTCTGCGAAGGCCGCACCCAGGTGGTGTTCGGAGTGGGAAACCCAGACGCCGGACTGCTGTTCGTAGGCGAGGGCCCCGGCTTTCATGAGGACAAGCAGGGCGAGCCGTTCGTGGGGGCCGCGGGCAAGCTGCTCACCGAACTCTTGGGCCAGATAGGCCTGACCAGAGCCGAAGTCTACATCGCCAATGTCGTCAAGTGCCGTCCCCCCGACAATCGCGACCCCGTCCCCGACGAGATCGAGGCCTGCACTCCGCATCTCATGGACCAGATAGCCATCATCAGGCCGCGGGTCATCTGCACCCTCGGGCGCTTCGCCACCAAGTTGTTGGCCGAGACCGAGCTGAGCATGACCGCCGTTCACGGGAAGGCCAAGCAGCGCGAGATCGGGGGAGTGAATACCATCGTCTTTCCGGTCTTCCATCCCGCGGCAGCGCTGTACGCGCCCTCCAACCGTCAGGTCCTCGAGCAGGATTTCGCCAAACTGCGGTACCTCCTCTCTCACGGCCTGGCTTCGCGGCCGGACGAGGTGGAGAAGGAGGAATGCGGCAGCCCGGCCGCCTCGGGCGGGACCGAGGTGCGCACCGCCGACACGCCCAAGAACCTGGGTGCCACTTCCAACCGCGTGGAGCAGCTGCCTCTGTGGTAGACGGGACTCACCTGGTGCTGCGCCGGCAAAGTGTGGGTCTGGGCGAGCTGAGGCGGATCGGGCGCAGGCTGGCGAAAGCGCTGAGGCGGGGCGATCTCGTGCTGTTCTACGGGCCTCTCGGCGCCGGAAAGACCACACTCATCAGAGCCATCGCCGAAGCCCTGGAGGTCACGGACCCCGTTCGCAGTCCCTCGTTCACGCTCGCCAACATCTACGCAGGCACGTTGCTCATCCAACACCTGGATCTGTACCGGCTGGATGAGATAGGCGATGATGATGCCCTCGCACTCGAGGAGTACGTGGGAGGCGAGGGGGTGACGCTCGTGGAATGGCCTCAGGCGGGCATCGGGCGGCTGGGAGCGCCTGCCTGGAAAGTGCGCTTGGACCACGTGTCGCCGCGCGAGCGCTCGGTCGAGATCGAGGCGATGACAGAGGAGGCCAGAGAGCGCTGGCAGGCGGCGTGAAACCATGAGCAGGGGACTGGTCCTGGCCATGGATGGCTCGACCAGCGCTTCGACGACGGCTCTGCTTGCCGCCGCCGGAGCGCCACACCCGGCGCCCGGCGACGAGAGGGCCCGCGGCTGGCAGGTGCTGGCGCATCGCACCGATATCGACAGCCGGGGGCAGGCCCGCGTGCTTCTGCGCCTGGTAGACGACATGCTGCACGAGACCGGAAGGACGCCGGCCGACATCGCCGCCATAGTCGCCGGTATAGGGCCGGGTACCTTCACCGGGGTGAGGATCGCGGTGGCCACGGCGCGCGCGCTCGCGCTCGCTCTCGCCATCCCCGTGATCGGCATCAGCACCTTGAGCGCGCTGGCGGCCGAAGCGGCCTCGCAACTAGACCACGGGGACCAGGAGGACCGCGCGGACCTTATCGTTCCCGTTGTCGACGCCCGCCGAGGCCAGGTGTTCTACGGCCTGTACCATGCGGAAGGGTCCGCGTACGCTCGGAGCGAGCCGTTTGCGGCCTGCGATCGTGATTCCCTCGCGGCGCAGTTGGCGGCAGTGAGCGGCACGTCGCAGGGCGAGTCCCGGGCGTTGGTCGTAGGCGACGTCGGCGGACTCTCGGTGGGCGGCGCCGGCGTGAGCCCGGCTATCGCCCTGCTAGCGCAGGAGGTGCGAGCGGAACGCCTGCTGGCCGGGCAGAGCCGGCTGGGGGAACCGGGCGAAGTGGGGGGGGCTCGGCTGGGCCCCTGGATCGAAGCCGTCCTCTCCGGCCGCTCGGCGGCCGGGCGGGAGATCTGCGGGATAGGCGAGCCGGGAAGCCCCGAGGCGGTCAAGCCCATCTACGTCCGCTCGCCCGACGCCGACATCCACATCACCAAGATGAGAGATCCGTGGGCCGCCCCGGTCCCGGACCGGTAGGACGGAGATGGTTATCGCGACCCGGAAGATGTGCGCGGGCGACGTACCCGCGGTGATCGCCATAGAGCGCCAGTCATTCTCTCTGCCCTGGACTCCCGAGATGTTCGAGGAAGAGCTCCGACAGGTCCTGAGCTGGCGGGAGATCGCGCAGACCGAGCGGGGGGAGGTGGCCGGCTTCCTTATCGGGCGCGACTACCCGGACGCCTGGCATCTTATGGACGTGGCCGTCGCACCTTGGGCGCGTGGGCGCGGCGTCGCGGGCCGGCTGCTCTCCGCGTTCGTCCGGGCCGCGGATAAAGCCGGCCGTCCGGTGTTCCTCGAGGTGAGGCCCCGAAACACCGAGGCGCTTGCCCTCTACGCGAAATGGGGTTTCTCGAAGGTCGGCACTCGCAAGCGCTACTACTCCGACACGGGGGAGGACGCTCTGGTGATGATGCGCGCGGTCGGGACCGCCCAACCGGCCGAGCCCGGGCGTCCCCTGCCGGAGGGACCCCTGCTTGCCATCGAATCCTCCTGTGATGACTCGGCCGCGGCGGTTCTGTCGGCCTCCGGAGAGGTGCTCTCGAATATCGTGCATTCCCAGGATTCCATCCACGAGCGGTACGGAGGGGTGGTCCCGGAAGTCGCCAGCCGGGCGCACGTCGAGAGGATGAGCGCCGTGGTCCGAGAGGCGCTCGACCAAGCCGGGGTGGGTATGGGCGATCTGGGCCGAGTGGCCGTTACGGTCGGCCCTGGACTCATCGGCGCTCTTCTCGTCGGGGTGCAGACCGCCAAAGCCATCGCGTGGGCCCGCCGTCTGCCGCTCTACCCGGTGAACCATCTCCACGGTCACCTGGCGGCCGTCTGGCTGGCGGACGGCGAGGCACCTCTTCCCATGGTCACCCTCGTGGCGTCGGGCGGGCACACGTCGCTGGTCGCCGTTGACGACCGGACGACCTACAGGCTGCTGGGACAGACCCTGGATGACGCCGCTGGAGAGGCGTTCGACAAGGGAGCCCGTCTGCTTGGCTTGGGTTACCCGGGCGGACGGGAACTTGACGAACTGGCCGAGAGAGGCGACCCGAAGGCCTTCGCGTTCCCGGTGGGACTCAAGCGGTCGACCCGGCCCGACTTCTCCTTCTCCGGCGTCAAGACTGCGCTGTACTACCTGTTGCGGGACATGAGCGCCCAAGAGCGGGCGGACCGCGCGGCCGACGTGGCCGCTTCCTACCGGGAAGCGATCGTCGAAGCGCTCGTGGGCAAATCGGTGAAGGCCGCCCAGCGCGAAGGCGCGCGTACGCTGGGCGTGGCCGGCGGGGTAGCGGCCAATTCTCTCCTCAGGCGCCGACTGCGCGAGAGGGGAGAGGCCGCCGGGCTGCACGTGGTCGTCCCGCCTTTCGCGTACTGCACCGATAACGCCGCAATGATCGGGGCCGCCGCTCTGGCCGGGCCATCCCTGTCCTATCCCGAGTATCTCGATGTCGACGCTTCCGCCTCGCTGCCTCTGGGCCGGTGGTCCACGGCCGTTGGCACTCTCCCTTGACGTTTGACAAATCCTCGCTCTGGGCATAATATATGCGCCGGTTGGCACTCGGTGGGCTAGAGTGCCAATTCTGTGAGGCAGGTTTAAACTGCCTGTTCCAGGCACAAGAGAGCAAGAGTCAAACAAGCTATGGATAGGAGGGTTGCGCATGAAACTAGTGCCACTCGAGGACAGGGTCGTCGTCAAGATCATCGAGCAGGAGCAGGTGACCGCGACTGGTATCGTCCTTCCGGACACGGCCAAAGAGAAGCCGTCCAAAGGGCGGGTCGAAGCGGTGGGTCCGGGCAAATACTCGGAAAAGGGCGATCTCATCCCCATGCCGGTCAAGGCGGGCGATCTCGTCGTTTTCGCCAAGTACGCAGGCACCGAGCTCAAGCTTGATGGGGAAGAGTACCTGGTCCTTCGCGGCCTCACCGACATCATCGGTGTGCTGCCCGGAGAGTAGCCCTCTTCGCGTTCAATGCTTTTCGAGACGTCGGTTCCTCAGAGTAAGTAAAGGAGTCTAGGTTTTATGGCAAAACAGCTTTTGTACGGTGAAGAGGCCCGCAGGGCCCTGGAGCGCGGGGTCAACATCCTCGCCGACGCTGTCAAAGTCACTCTCGGCCCCAAAGGCCGCTACGTGGTGCTGGACAGGAAATTCGGCAGCCCCACCATCACCAACGACGGTGTGACCATCGCCCGCGAGATCGAACTCGAAGATGTCTTCGAGAATCAAGGCGCCCAGCTCGTGCGCGAGGTGGCCACCAAGACCAACGATATCGCCGGTGACGGCACCACCACGGCGACCCTGCTCGCGCAGGCCATCGTTCGCGAAGGCCTCAAGAACGTGGCCGCCGGTGCCAACCCGATGGCCATCAAGCGTGGCATCGAGCGCGCCGTCGACGTCGCCGTCGAAGAGATCAAGGCCATGTCCAAGGAGATCTCGGGCAAAGAAGACATCGCCCGGGTGGCCACCATCTCCGCCGACGACCGTGAGATCGGCGACGTCATCGCCGACGCCATCGAGAAGGTTGGCAAAGACGGCGTGGTCAACGTCGAGGAGTCCAACACCTTCGGCATGGACCTCGAGTTCACCGAGGGTATGCAATTCGACAAGGGCTACATCTCGCCGTACTTCGTCACCGACGCCGAGCGCATGGAAGCCGTTCTCGAGGATCCGTACATCCTCATGGCCAACCGCAAGGTCGGTTCCGTTCAGGATCTCCTCCCGGTGCTGGAGAAAGTCATTCAGTCCGGCCGGCCCCTGCTGATCATCGCTGAAGACGTCGAGGGCGAAGCCCTGGCGACCCTGGTGGTCAACAAACTGCGCGGTACCTTCACCGGTATCGCCGTCAAGGCCCCCGGCTTTGGCGACCGCCGCAAGCGGATGCTCGAAGACATCGCCATCCTCACCGGCGGCGAAGTCATCAGCGACGAGTTGGGTCTCAAACTTGAGAACACCACCGTCGCCCAGCTCGGTCACGCCCGTAAGGTGGTCGTCGATAAAGACAACACCACCATCGTGGACGGCGCAGGCGAGCTCGACAAGATCAAAGCCCGCATCAACCAGCTCAAAGCCGAGATCGAGATCACCGATTCCGATTTCGACCGCGAAAAGCTGCAGGAACGTCTGGCCAAACTGGCCGGCGGCGTGGCTGTAGTCAAAGTCGGCGCGGCTACCGAGACCGAGATCAAAGAGAAGAAGCACCGCGTTGAAGACGCTCTGAGCGCCACTCGCGCTGCTCTCGAAGAAGGTATCGTCCCCGGCGGCGGCGTGGCCCAGGTACTTCTCGTGCCGGCCATCCTCGCGATCGTGGCCGAGGGTGACGAACTCACCGGCGTCCGCATCGTGGCTCGCGCCCTCGAGGAACCCCTTCGTCAGCTGGCCAACAACGCCGGCCTGGAAGGCTCGGTCGTTGTCAACGAGGTCAAGACCCGCGCCAAAGGTGTCGGTCTGAACATCGCCACCGGTGAATACGAAGACATGGTCAAAGCGGGCATCATCGACCCCGCCATGGTCACCCGGTCGGCCCTGCAGAACGCTGCCTCCATCGCTAAGAACATCCTGACGACCGAAGTGATCGTCGCCGACAAGCCCGAGAAAGAGGGCGCCGGCGGAGGTATGCCGGGCGGTATGGGCGGCATGGGCGGCATGATGTAAGAGAGACAACGGCCGGCGGGCGCCGCGAGGCGCCGCCGTTCGGGGCCGCCACGGCCGGTGCACCGAGAGGTGCGCAGGGGCCGCGGCGGCCCCGTCTCGTTTGAGGGTCCGGACCCGGTGGTAAACTTGGGTCAGCAAGCGGAAGGGTCGCCCATCTCTGGGAACGGAGGCGCTGATGAAGCAAGAGGTTGAAGCCGCATTCGCGGAGATGCTTGATATCTCGACCGATATCGATAAGGCGGTCGTATTCGGGCCGGAGGGAGTCGTGGCGACCAACATGAGCGAGCCCGCCCTCTCCGTCGCCGTCACGCACGCCGAGGAGTTGGTGCGCCTGGGTCAGGCGAGCGCCGAGAAGATGGGTTCGCAGCCGCTCACCCAGTTGGTGGTGGAGGCGCCGGGTGGTCTCGTCTTCCTGGTTCGCGAGTTGGGGCCCGACGGTATGACCGCGGTCGCGACCGGTAAGAAGGGCAGCCGGGTGGGTCTGGCTCTCTACGATCTCAAGACCTGTCTGCGCGACGCGCGCGAAGCGGCGGGCACGGCAGCCAAAATCGAGCAGGGAGAGGAGGCCTAGATGAAGCGTTTGTTGAAGGTATTTGGGATATTCGCCCTCATCGGCAGCATCATCGCGGGTGCCTACTACTTCCTGTTCGTGCGCTCCCGCAGCCCGCAGGTGGAACTGTACTTCGACGACGGTTCCATGCTGGCCTTCCCCGGCAACACCGACGAGGCGGCTCCTTTCATCGCCGCGGCCGCCGAGATACTCACACAGAGCCCGCTTGCGCACTGATCTCTCGCGTCAGGCATGACGAACAGGAGCGATTTCACCGGGCCTGACCCCGAATTGCTCGACGCTGTCGTCAAGACTGCCATGCGGGGTAACGGGCAACGGGCCGAGGTCTTCGTAGAGGACCGGGCGTCTCTGTCGCTTCGCCTCGAGGACGGCAAGATCGAGGAGGCGGTGTCCGGGGTAGATCGGGGCGGTTCTGTGCGGGTGATCCGCGGCCTGTCTACCGAGTTCGGATATGTCGACGCCGTGGACGAGCCGTCTCTCCTGGGCCTTGCCCAGGATCTTGCGCGGTCGGGCTCCGATGCGGCCGCCGAGAAACCTCGCGACACCGGTGTGAGGGCGTATGCCGGTGAACCGGCGCGGCCGGTCCTCGAAAGCCACTCCGCGCGGGAGCGGGTCGCCGCGAACGCCGGTCTGCTCCGGCTGGCCGACGCGACCGCCCGCGGTCTTTCCGGAGAGGTCCGCCAAGTCGTCGCGGTCTATGGCGAGTCGAGGCAACGGGTATGGATAGCCGCCTCCGACGGGTCGTGGAACTCCGACGAGCGCATCCGTAAGATGGTGGCCGTGAGCGTGATGGCTCAACGGGGAGCGCTACTCCAGGTGGGGAGGGAGGCGCTTGCCGTGCAGGGGAGTCTCGCGGACTTCGATGCGGAAGCGGTCGCCGCGCTGGCGTCCACCGCCGCTCAGAAGGCTCTCACCATGCTCGATTCGATCCCGGCGCCGGCGGGACGCATGGCGGTCGTGCTTGCCAATGGTTTCGGTGGGGTCCTGTTCCACGAGGCCTGCGGGCACGGGCTGGAAGCTGACTACATCCTCAAGAAGACCAGCGTCTGGGAGGGCAAGAAAGGGCAGCGGGTGGCAGGCGAGCACGTGTTCGCGTACGACGACGGGGTCGGCGCGGGGATGTGGGGCAGCGCGTACTGCGACGACGAAGGCGTGCCGTGCCGGCGCACCACCGTCATCGAGGCCGGCATCCTCACCGGCTACCTGACCGACCGGCTTCGTGGGGAGCACCTGGGGTTGCCGTTGACCGGCAACGGGAGGCGCCAGGACTACCGGCATCTTCCCTACCCGCGCATGACCAACACCTACTTCGGTCCTGGAGAGCACACGCCGGACCAGATCATCGGGGACACCCCGAGGGCCCTCTACGCGAAGTCGTTGTCGGGGGGCGAGGTCAATCCGGCTACCGGGGACTTCGTCTTTGGAGTGGCCGAGGGGTATCTCATCGAGGGCGGCAAGATCACCGCGCCGGTCCGCGGTGCCACTCTGGTTGGAAGCGGGGTCGACGTCCTGCTCAACATCGACGCCATCGCCGACGACTTGGATATCAAGCCCGGCACCTGCGGCAAAGAAGGCCAGCACGTCTCCGTGGGCAGCGGGCAGCCCACCCTGCGCATCCGCGAACTCACGGTGGGGGGCACAAGTCTAGGATGAATCCCTCAGGTGGCACGAGCAGCCAGACATCGCCTCTGCAGACCGCCCGCCGGGCCCTCGACCGGGGGAGCCGTCTGGGGGTCGACCTCGAGATCTACTATCAGGCCGGCCGGACGGTCGGGATCAAGGTCTATGGCGGCGAGGTGGAGTCGATCTCGGTCGCACAGCCTCGGGGGCTGGGGGTCAGGGCGGTCAAGAAGGGGCAGGTAGGCTACGCTTTCACCGCCGATCTCTCCGACACTGGGGTGGACGCGGTCCTGGCCGGGGCACTGGCCAACGTCGAAGTCACCGACGCCGATGTGTACGCGGGTCTGCCTGCGCGGGCGGCCGTACCTTACCCGTCGATCCCCGGTCTGTGGCGTCCCGGCGTGGGCCAGATGAGTCTGGAGGACAAGGTGGGGCTGGCTATGGCCGTGGAGCGGCGCGCGCTGGCCTGCCCTCACGTCGACACCGTAGAAGAGAGCGTGTATTCCGACGAGGAGAGCCGCGTCGCTATCTGCTCGAGCACCGGAGTACAAGCCGAGGCCGAGCACTCGTTCTGCTTCGTCTACGCTCAGGCCCACGCGGGGCGCGACGGCGACCGCCAATCCGGCTTGGGCTTCAGCGCCGCCCGGGACCCCGAAGAACTCGACGCCGAAGCGGCGGGAGCCGAGGCCGGGCAGAAGGCCGCGGCCCTTCTGGGCGCGCAGCCCTGCAGTACGGGGAGCTATACCGTCGTTCTATCGCACGAGGTGGCCGCCGCGCTTCTCTCCTACATCGCCCAGGGGTTCGGCGCCGACGCCGTGCAGAAGGGGCGCTCGCCGTTCGCGGGCAGACTAGGGCAGACGGTGGGCTCCGCGCTCGCGACGCTCGTCGACGACGGTCTTGCCCCCGGCGGCATGGCAACGAACCCGTTCGACGGGGAGGGAGTGCCGCGGCAACGCACGACCCTCCTGCAAGCAGGGGTCATGCAGGCGTATTTACACGGCAGCTATACGGCCCGCAAAGCAGGGGAAGACGTTCTTTCCACGGGCAATGCGGAGCGGGGATCCTACCGGTCGGCCCCTCGGGTGGCCGCCAGCAACCTGGTTCTTACTCCGGGTTCGGGCACCCTCGAGGAGTTGCTCGGCCGGGTAGGAACGGGCCTGTATGTCGAGAACGCGGCGGGTCTTCATTCGGGGGTGAACGTCATCAGCGGTGAAGTGTCGGTCGGTGTCACCGGGCGGCTCATCGAGAACGGAGCGTTAGGGCGCCCGGTCCGTGAGGTGACGGTCGCGACCGACTTCCTCTCGTTCTTGGGGTCCGTCAGCGACCTGGCCGGGGATTCTCGGTGGATCCCCCTCTACGGAAGCGTCTGTACCCCGTCATTGGCGGTCGAGCGGATAACGGTATCGGGCGTGTAGGAGGGACCGTGGACAAGCAGACATTGGGCAAGTCACTGTTGGAGACCGCTTATCTGGAGGGCGACTTCGTGCTGCGCTCCGGCAAGCGAAGCAAGTACTATCTGGACAAGTACCTGTTCGAGACCGAGCCGCGAGTGCTGCGAGGCATAGTGTTCGAGATCGCCGCGCTCGTCCGCGAGCAGCTTGCGGCCGGGGCGCAATACCAGCGGCTGGCCGCTCCCGAACTGGGTGGGGTGGTGCTTGGCGCCGGACTTTCGCTGGAACTCGGTATCCCGCTGCTGCTCGTCAGGAAGAAGTCGAAGGAATACGGGACGACCAAGCAGATCGAAGGCAGGTTCGAACCGGGAGAGAGGGTGGCGGTCATCGAGGACATCGTCACCTCTGGGGGGGCTGCCATCATGGCCGCGGAGGCGTTGCGGGAGTCGGGTCTCGATGTCCGGGATCTCTTCTGCGTGGTGGACCGGCAAGAGGGAGGCGCGGCGGCGGCCGCCGCCGCCGGGCTCACGCTTCGTCCGCTCTTCACCTCGTCTGAACTCGGCATCGCTCCAAAGCCCTGAAACATTCGGCTTCTGGCCCAGATTTGCACTAAATTGTGCTTGTACGTGTGCGAGGATTTGGTAAGGTTGAGATGTACTGGCGAGCGAAAGGGAGGGTTACTGTGACCAAGGCGGAGTTTGTCGACAAGCTTGCCGCAAAAAGTGGTCTTACTAAGAAGGATGCGGCCGCAACGGTCGATGCCTTCGTGGAAGTGATCACTGAATCGCTCAAGAAGGGTGAGGACGTTCAGTTCACTGGTTTCGGGAAGTTCTACGTGCAGAACCGTGAGGCCCGGGAAGGGATCAACCCGCAGACGAAGGCCAAGATCAACATCCCGGCCAGCAAAGTCCCCAAGTTCAGCGCGGGCGTCGCTCTAAAGACCGCGGTCAAGTGACGCGGGAGCGAAAAGGAGTACACAAGGGGCCGCTCACCGCGGCCCTTTTCTTTTTGGCGGGCGAATACCGGGGCGAGGTGAGGGAAAGTGTCTGAAGGGCATTTTGGTGACCGGCTGCTCGAGGCGATAGAAGGCAAGCGTTCCCACGTGGTGGTGGGACTCGATCCCGAGTATGGGGCCTTGCCACCGGAGTTGCTCTCAGCCCATCCCCAGGACCGCTACGCGGACGAGACTGAGATGAAGGTCGCGTGCTACCGGGACTTCCTTACGGAGTTGCTACCGGCTCTGGCGGCCGAAGCGGCGGCCGTGAAGATCCAGATCGCCTATTTCGAGGCTCTCGGGGCGCGCGGCTACGCGCTCTACGAGGAGATGGTCCGAGTGGCGAAGGGCCTCGGCTATGTCGTCATCGCCGACGTGAAGAGGGGAGACATCGGGAGCACGGCCGAAGCGTACGCCCGGGCCCATCTCGACGTGGCGGGCGCCGATGCAGTCACGGTCAACCCCTACTTCGGGAGCGACGGGTTGGAGCCCTTCTTCCGGCGTTGCCGGGAAGAGGGCAAGGGTGTGTTCGTGCTGGTCAAGACATCGAACCCGAGTTCCGCGGAGATACAGGATGTGCCGCTCGAGTCCGGGGAACCGGTCTACGCGCGGGTCGCGGAACTGGTCGACGAGTGGGGCCGGGAGACGGTCGGGGCTCGAGGCTACCGCTCGATCGGAGTTGTTGTCGGGGGGACGCATCCCGGGCAGGGCGCGCGCCTGCGCAAGCGGCTGAGCGGCGTGCCCTTCCTCATCCCGGGCTATGGCGCGCAGGGGGCCACGGCCGCCGACCTAGCCGCTCTGTTTGATGCCGACGGGACGGGAGCGGTGGTCAATTCGGCACGCGCCATCTTGTACGCCTACCGGAAGGCACCGGGCCGGCATTGGCTCGATGCCGCGCGAGACGAGGCGGCGGCCATGAAAGCCGCCCTGTGGTCTGTGGCCGGTCGTGCGTAGGGACGACGCCTTCTTCGAGGAGCGGGGAGCGGCTCCCTGGTTCAGGTCGCTCGTTCTGCCCGTTCTCGTCTGGGTGGTGGCGGTGGCGGTGGTGAGCGCGCTCGTGTTCGGAGGGGTGATCAGCGGCGGCAAGACGTACGCGGCCCCCGGCGATCAGCCGACTACCCAGCCGACGGTGTTGATCGAGCCGCAGGGCAGGCAAGCGGCGGCCACAGCCGGGAGGGACCGGCACACCTGCCTAGAGGGCGCCGAGCCTGCCCGCCGGTCTAGGAAGAGCTGTTCCTCACCTGCTCGTAGAGGAAGATGAAGAGGAGGTCGAGGGCCAGGCCGATGAACGACCACACCAGGATCTCGCTCAAAGGCACGAGCAAGGAGACTCCTTCGGCGTTCTCGTAGTACATCCCGTAGAGGCGGTTGAGGGTGAGAACTACGAGTTGGAGGATCACGAATATCAGCAGCACCGGAGGCCAGCGTTTGGAAAGCAGCCGCACGCTTCGCCGGAGCGCGGGGATGACCGACAGGCCTTCGAGCACGATCGCGTAGTCGGCGTATACGAGGAAAAGAGCGACGACGAGAGCCGCCATCTGGATGATCTGTTCGACGGCGGTGCCGAGGGGGACCGCTTGAGGCAGTATCAGCACCACCAGGTAGAAGAACACGTAGAAGAGAGACAGCCTCCCGGCCTCCTCCCAGTTTCGGGGGGCTAACGGGTAGCCGGGGCCGGCGATGGCCCTAAAAAGTGGAGCTTTGAGCATCGCGGTGAACAGGCAAACGGCGAGGCCGGCGAACACGGCGACGCCGAGGGCCGGGGTGAAGGAGAAGCCGCTGAAGAACTCATCGTTCATGAACTGCCAGCGCTGGTGGTTCGCGGCGAAGAACTTGCTCCAACGGAGGTCTCCGCCGCTCGCACCGTAGACGGCCAGAAAGGCCAGGGTGTTGATGACGGCCAGCGCCAGCGGATAGAAGATCAGCCACTGCTTGTGGACCAGGCGTTTGCCGGCCTGGCGAAGCACCTCGGCGATGGTCGCACCTCCCCAGTCAAACGCCGTCAGGCCGGAAGTATAGGCTATACTCGCCCGTATGAGGGGCTCAAACACAAGACGTGGACGGCTCCTGCCGCTCCTCTTCTTTATCGTGGTGCTCGCGGTCGTCGGCTCGGTCCTGGCGGGAGTGGCGCTTGGAACCACGACGACCACTCTGCCCGTAGACGCCTCGCAAACGGAGAGCTTCGAAGTACGTGCTTCTGATTTCGAAGGCTTCGGCGGGACGAAGCCGGCCATAGAATCACCGGCTGCGATCGTCGTGAGTATGGACACGGGCAAGGTGCTGTACGAGCGCAAGGCCCACACCCGCAGGCCCATGGCCTCGACGACCAAGATAATGACCGCCATCCTCATCCTCGAGTCGGGCGTCGATCTCAGTACACCGGTGACCGTCTCCGCCAAAGCGGCCACAACGTGGGAGCCGAGTGCATGGGTGAGGGCGGGGGACGTGCTCACGGTGGAACAGCTCCTCTACGCGCTGCTCTTGCGGAGCGCCAACGGCGCGGCGGTGGCCCTTGCCCAGAACGACGCGGGGAGCGTCAGCGCGTTCGTCGAGAAGATGAACCGCAAGGCCGAGGATCTCGGCATGGACGACACTCACTTCGTGACCACGAACGGCCTCGATGCCAACGGTCACTACTCCACGGCGGCCGATCTGGCGCTGCTCGGCCGCTACGCGATGAAGAACGAGAAGTTCCGCGACATCGTCGACACGGCGAAGTACACGTTGTCCGTCGACGGGGAGGAGCCGCTGCTCCTCACCAACACCAACAAGCTCCTCCGGCAGTACGATTGGGTCACGGGTGTCAAGACCGGGTCCACCCCCAACGCGGACCATTGTCTGGTGGCGTCGGGGACCAAGGACGGACGCGAGGTCATAAGCGTCGTTCTCGGCCAACCGGACACCGACACGTGCTTCAAGGAGAGCAAGGCCTTGCTGCAGTACGGCCTCGACCAGTTCCGGCATGTGACCCTGATGGACAAAGGGGTGACGCTGGCCGAGGCGAACGTCCCCTATCAGATGGACGGCAAGGTCGAACTGATCACCGACGGGGCTTTGGAGACCGAGTTGGGGACGGACGATGTCGTGACCACCAAGATCACGGTGGAGCGTCCGCTCGATCTGCCCATAGCCGCGGGTGAGACATACGGGCATGTGGTGGCCAGCGCCGGCGGCGAAGAGATAGGCAGAGTCGACCTCGTCGCCACGAAGTCCTTCTCCGCTCCCACGTTAGGCTCGAAGCTCGTCTACTACTGGCACCGTCTCGGCGCCGCTCTGGGCATCGGATAGATGGCGGCGACCGCGGCATGATACTGACCGTGACTCTCAATCCGGCGCTCGACCGCACTATGACCGTCCCCAATTTCCAGGTGGGTATGCGGCATCGCGCCACTCGAGACGGTCATCCTGCCCGGAGGCAAGGGCGTCAACGTAGCCCGCGCGGTCAAGGCGCTGGGAAGGCCGGTCATAGCGACCGGATTCGTGGGGGGGCGCAAGGGCGAGCAGATCGTAGCCGACCTCAACGGCGAGGGCATCTTGTGCGATTTCGTCCGCGTCGCGGGCGAGTCCCGTATCTCGACGGCGGTCGTCGACTCGGCCACGAACCGAATAACCGAGATCAACGAGCAGGGGCCCGAGATCCAGCCCGAAGAGCTGGAGGCGCTGTACGAAAAGCTCGACTACCTCGGCCGGGCGGTGGAGGTCGTGGTGTTCGCGGGCAGCGTGCCCCTGGGGCTCGACGACGATTGCTACGCGCGTCTTATCGAGAAGGTGCGGCCGCTTGGGGTCAAGACCTTCTTCTACACGTTCGCCGACCCGCTCCGGCTGGGCATCAAGGCCCGACCCGACTACATCTTTCCAAAGTTGATCGAGGCTGAGAAGGTCATTGGATACGAGTTCACCAGTATGGAGGACCGCATCCTCGCGGCGCGGCGCATGCGGGAGATGGGGGCGGGATCGGTAGTCATGACCTTCCGCTTCGGTTGCGTCGCAGAGTTGGATCACGGAGGCACCTATCGTACGTTCATAGGGAGGATGCCGGATGTGGAGACGCTCTCGCCACTGGGATGGGGGGACGCTCTCGTAGGCGGCTATGCGGTCAAACTCATGGACGGACAACCGCCCGAGCAGTGCCTGCGGTTTGGCCTCGGCTGTGCCGCCGCGAATCTCACCCGCTATGGCGCCGGGGTGTTCCTCTCCTCGGATGCGGACAGACTGGCAAAACAGGTGGAACTCGAGGAGGTGTCCGCTGACTAGCAAGGTTGACGGCGTCGCTACCGTGCTGGTGCTGGATTTCGGCGGTCAGTACGCTCAGTTGATAGCTCGGCGCGTGCGCGAATGTCGGGTGTACTCGGAACTGATCCCATACGACACTCCGATGGCGGAGATACGGGCGCGAAAACCGGCTGGGCTGATCCTCTCGGGCGGACCCAGCAGCGTCAATCAGGACGACGCCCCACTGCCCGATCCGAGCCTCTTCGAACTGGGCGTGCCCATCCTGGGCATCTGCTACGGGCTCCAGTTGATCGCCAAGCTGCGCGGGGGACGGGTCGAGAGGACCGAACTCGCCGAGTACGGCGGCAGGCCGCTCACCGTCACCAAGCAAGGGAGATTGTTCGCGGGTGTTCCCACCGAACTCGCCTGCTGGATGAGCCACGGCGATTCCGTGGTCGAGGTCCCGGCGGGCTTCACGGCCACGGCCCGCAGTCCGCACATGCCGGTGGCCGCGATGGAAGACGAGTCCTGCGGGCTGTATGGCGTGCAGTTCCACCCCGAGGTGCGGCACACCGCGCACGGTCAGGATATCCTCAAGAACTTCCTCTACAAGGTGTGCGATATCGCTCCCACCTGGACGCCCGTGTCGATCATCGAGGAAGCCGTCGAGCGCATCCGGACCCAGGTAGGAGACGACCGCGTGGTATGCGGCCTCTCGGGCGGGGTGGACTCGGCCGTCGCCGCCCTCTTGACCTACAAGGCGGTGGGAGACCAACTCACCTGCATCTTCGTGGACCACGGGTTGATGCGCAAGAACGAGGGCCACGAGGTGGAGGACACGTTCCGCCGCCACTTCCACGTCCCCTTGGTGCACGTCCGGGCCCAGGAGCGCTTCCTGACGAAGCTCGCCGGGGTGTCGGACCCCGAGACGAAGCGCAAGATAATCGGTGAGGAGTTCATCCGCACGTTCGAGGAAGAGTCGCGCAAGATCGGCAAGGCGGCCTTCCTGGTGCAGGGGACGCTCTATTCCGATGTGATCGAATCGGGGACGAGAGAGGCCGCCAAGATCAAGTCTCACCACAACGTGGGCGGGCTTCCCGAGGACATAGACTTCGACTTGGTCGAGCCGCTGCGCATGCTGTTCAAGGACGAGGTAAGGATAGTCGGCGAAGAGCTGGGCCTGCCCGAGCACATCGTGTGGAGGCAGCCGTTCCCGGGACCCGGCCTTGCCATTCGCATCATCGGCGACGTGACCGAAGAGAGGTTGCTCGTCCTTCGCGAGGCCGACGCCATCTTCCTGCAGGAGATCGAAAAGGCCGGTTTCTACCGCCAGGTCTGGCAGTCGTTCGCGGTGCTGCCTGCCATCCGTAGTGTGGGGGTGATGGGCGACGAACGGACTTACGCGTATCCGATCGTGCTGCGCGCGGTCACGTCCGACGACGCGATGACGGCCGACTGGGCCCGTCTGCCCTACGACCTTCTGGAACGCATCTCCCAGCGCATCATCAACGAGGTGCCGGGAGTCAACCGGGTGGTGCTCGATATTTCGAGCAAGCCACCCTCCACGATCGAATGGGAGTAGCCGATGGATCTGCCTGAACCGGATGCCGGGGATCTCTCCGCGCTCATGGAGGCCGCCACCCGGCGGGAACGGCCGCGCGACCCGGATGCGCCGGTCGACCTGGAGACCATCCACCAGCGCGCTCTTGTCGCTGCGAGAGCCGCGGCGGGCGTCAAGGCCGAGGACGTCAAGGTCCTGGACATGCACGAACTGGTCACCTACACCGACTTCCTCGTGCTGTGCACGGGCCGTAACGTCCGTCTCACCAGACGGATCGCGGAAGAGGCGAGCTTCAGGCTGAAGCAGGAGGAGGGGCTCCTCCCGGCCGGCAACGAGGGCGCGGGAGGCGGGGAGTGGATCCTCGTCGACTACCTGGACTTCATGGTCCACGTGTTCACGCCCGAGGCGCGGGACTTCTACCGCCTCGACGTGCTGTGGAAGCAAGCGCCGGTCGAGACGGTCGAATGATCTGATCCGGCGCCGGCGGCGGTCGGCCCGGCTGCGCTCGGAGCGGGCTTGAGCGGCCGGCCCTTCGCGCCTTGGTTGCGCCACCAGGGGGTACCCGTTATAATGCGTGGCCGCCTTGCCGTGGGGGTATAGCTCAGTTGGGAGAGCGCGACGCTGGCAGCGTTGAGGCCAGGGGTTCGAGTCCCCTTACCTCCACTTTCGTCTACGGGATAGTGAGGCGTCACGGTCGATTTCGGCAACCCCGCTGTCTACAAAGTCCGCGGGGCTCCGCCCCGGCCCCTTCCCGACGTCCACGCTCGTTCACCGTGGCGGTCCCCGCTGCTGCTCGTCGTCCTCATGTTCGCCTGGATGCTCTTCATGATGGCCCTCGCGGCGTTCTCGGGCCCGACGTCCGGGGCCGCTCAAACGCCCTTCTCGCTCGGACAGGGGGTCACCGTGACTCCAGCCGACGATTGGGTGTCCGCCCAAGACGTCTGGGACGTGGGGCCGGGGGCCGTGTCGCTGCAGCGGGCCGGTGTGCGGGTGGCCTTCGTGGCGGATAGTTACGGTGGCACGGCCGAGCAGTTGATTGATGCGCGACTCGCCGATCTGCAGGCGCAGTTCGGGTCGGTCCGCTCGCTGCCGACCGCATCCACCACCATCGCCGGAGACGTCCCGGCGCTCAAGCTGCTGTTCTCGGGCACGACGGATTCCGGCTATGTTGAGGGCGAACTGGTGGCAGGCACTGCCGGCGGGACAGGAGTGGTGATGCTTGCCGTCGCGCCGGCCGGTCAGGTGGCGCGGGTCCAGTCGGACCTCGACGCCATGCTGGACGGCCTGGTAGTACCGCGATGAACCTGCCCCGGCAGCCCGCGTACTGGCTGTTCTTGATACTGGTCTTCGCCGGCCTGGCGATCGTCGGCTACCAGCAACTCACGTACGCGGCCGCCTACCCACAGGCGTGGTTCCTGTCGATCCTGCTTCTTGCCGCCGTCGCTGTCCCGGTAGGCCTCATCGTGTACCGCCTGGATCAGTTCGAGCCCGAGCCCGCCTCGCTCATCGCCATCGCTCTGCTCTGGGGCGGCGTGGTGGCCGTCAGCTTCGCGGCCATCAGCAACACATCGTTCCTGACGTTCCTGCAGCACGTTCTTTCCCCCGCCGAGATCGACTCCTGGGGCGCCGCTCTTGTCGCTCCCCTGAACGAGGAGTTCTACAAGGGCGCCGGTCTCGTGATGATCTTCCTCATCGCGCGTGACGAGATCGACGGATTGATGGACGGGCTCGTCTACGGGGCGATGATCGGCTTGGGCTTCCAGGTTGTGGAGAACATCCAATACTTCGTGCACGCAGCGGCCGAATCGGGAGCTGGGCAGATAGGGCCGGTCGTAGGCACGTTCTTCGTGCGGGTGCTGGTCGCGGGGCTCTACAGCCATATGCTCTTCACCGGCCTCCTGGGATTCGGCTTCGCCTACTTCGTCACCCGTCGGGCCGCGCCCTGGGGCGTCCGAGCCGGGGTGTTCGCCCTGTGCGCCGTGCTCGCCTGGTCCGCGCATTTCGTCTGGAACTCCCCTTGGCTGGACCCACTGATGAACGGCAGTGCTGGGAGCTTCATCCTCGCGCTTGTCATCAAGGGCCTGCCGTTCCTCATCCTGCTCCTGCTGCTGGGAGTTTT
>CAWAOX010000010.1:0-25052 GCA_963783835.1 uncultured Actinomycetota bacterium | reverse complement strand
GCAAACGAACAGGGCATACAGGGGGGCACCTCGATGGCTAACGGATACACGGGGAGACTGCTTTTCGTCGACCTGAGCAGCGGCGCGATCGCTGAAGAGACTCGGGACGATGCCTTCTACCGGAAATGGATAGGGGGCGCAGGGCTTGCGGCGGCCACGATCCTGGAAAAGACCACCGCGGGCATCGATCCGCTGGGCCCGGAGAACATGCTGGCCTTCGCGACAGGCCCGCTCACCGGCACGGGGGTCTACGGCGGCGGCCGCTACACCGTCGCCTGCAAGTCGCCGCTCACCGGCGCCTGGGCCGATTCGAATTCGGGGGGCACCTGGGGGCCTGCGCTGAAGTTCGCCGGCTATGACGGACTGTTCGTGACCGGGGTGGCTGCCAGCCCGGTCTGCATCGTCATCGACAAGGGGAAGGCGAGCATCGTCCCCGCCGACGATCTGTGGGGCAAGGACACCTACGAGACCGAGGACGCCGTCCAGGAGAAACTCGGAGACCCGGGCACGTGGACGGTCACCTGCATCGGCCCGGCGGGCGAGAAGCTTTCGCTCCTGGCCGGCATAGTGAACGAGAAGGGCCGCATCGCCGCCCGTTCCGGAGTGGGCGCGGTCATGGGGTCCAAGAAGCTGAAGGCCGTCGCGGTCCGGGAGCGAAGGGCGCCCGGGTCGGGGTCGCCGACAAGGAAGGTGTCAAGGCCATCCAGAAGCGCTACGGTCAGGAGCTCAAGAACAGCCCGTTCCACAGGGGCCTGACCGCGGCCGGGACGGGAGGGGCGACCAGCTTCCTGCTCTCCATCGGGGACTGTCCAGCCGATAACTGGGCCACCACCGGCACCGACGCCATGCCCACCTGTGACAAGCTCGACGCGGCCAAGATGGACGTCTACAAGCTCAATTCCTATGGCTGCCATACCTGCCCGGTGCGCTGCGGCGCCCTGATCCAGATAGACGAGGGCCCCTTCGCCACCAAAGACGAGGTCCACCGCCCCGAATACGAGACCCTGGCCGCGCTGGGGCCCAACTGCCGCAATGACGAGGTCCAGGCGGTCATCAAGGGCAACGATATCTGTAACCGCTACGGCATCGACACGATGGGCGTCGGAGGCGCGGTGGCCTTCGCCATAGAGTGCTACGAGAAGGGCCTTATCGACAAGGTCGACACCGGCGGACTGGAACTGAACTGGGGTAACCCGGAGGTCCTCGTCGCCCTCATCGAGCAGATCGGCGCCCGAGAGGGCCTGGGAGCGCTGCTCGCAGATGGCTCCAAGTACGCCGCGGAGAAGATCGGCAGGGGCAGCGAGGAATACGCGATGCACGTGGCTGGCCGGGCGATCCCGTTCCACGATCCGCGTCTCTCCCCGGCCATCGGCACGCACTACATCGCCGACGCCCAGCCGGCCAGCCACATGGGGCCGGCGCCGATGGCGGTGCTCGAAGGCGGAGGAGCGTTGGGCACCGACCCGCTGCTGACCTCCGACACGAGCAACACGTTCGGCGACTACGACAAGAAGGGCGATATCTACGTGCGCGGCGCCTCCTTCTATCAGCTCCTCAGCTCCGCCGGGCTCTGCGGCCTCTACGCACAGTTCTATTCTCCGCCGGTGGTCGAGCTGATAGCTCCGGTCACGGGTTGGGATATGGACTGGGCCGAAGGGATCGACACCGCCAAGCGCATTCTCACCGCGCGGCAGGCATTCAACACCCGGGAAGGGATCGACATGGAGACCTTCCATCTGCCCAAGCGGTTCCTCGAGCCGCTCGTGGCCGGTCCCGCGGCCGGCGGTACTCCGCCGCCGTTCGAGACCTTGCGGGAAGGTTACTACGCGGCGATGGGCTGGGACGCCAAGACCGGAGCGCCCAGCAAGGAGACTCTCGCCGCGATAGGGATCTAAGCTGCCCAGGCAACGCGGGCCGATCGCGGCCTACTCGCGCTGACTTTCGGGGCCGGCTCGGGCATAGCCCAGCCGGCCCCGGGTCTTGTCACTCCCGACGCGTCTCCGGGTCGGTCCCAGTCTCCGCATCCGCGGCGGCTGCACCTGCGAGAGCGGTCTCCATGAACGACCGCCACGTGGCCAGGACGCTTCGTACATTCACACTGCCCGGTTCGGCGAGCAGTTGGACCGCCAGGCCGTCGGTGAGAGCAACGGTCATCGCGGCCAACTCGCGCACGACAAGCGGAGGATCGCCGGGTCGGTCGCCCCACAGCGCGCGGGCATTCACGTCGCGGTAACCGCGATAGAGATCCGCCAATTGGCGTGTCATCCGCGGGTTCTCGAGAAGCCGGGGCAGGAGATCGAACAGAAGCCGGTACGAGGCCTCGTCGTCGACGATCGCCTCCACCGTGTCCGCGACAACATCCAGACGGTCGTGCGTATCCGAGAGACCGGAAAGCCGCTGGCGTGCACGCCACAGCGTGTCGGATACCAGGCTGTCGGTGAGCGCCACCAGCAACCCGTCTTTGGATCCGAAGTAGTACCGCACAAGCGCCTTGTTCTCGCCGGCCTCTTGGCCGATGGCTTCGAGCGATAGAGAGTTGTAGCCGGAGCGCACCAGCAGGCGGTGGGCCGCATCGAGCAGCCGCTGAGCGGTGGGAGGTAGGTTGGGCTCGGCGCCGGGAAGCAGAGGCGCGGCCCGGCGCGAGCCGTCGTTGCGACGTAGCGCTCTGCCTTTTGCGGCCACGCCGGCATCCGATCTGGTGGGCTCCGCCGTCACCTGGCTTCCTCGTCATCCTCTGTTTGGCTCTCCTACATGCCCTAGCGAGGAATAGTATCATTGGCTTCAGTATTAATCGATTGTTTAAACAAGGCGGCTCTCATGGTTCTGGCTCGCTGAGACCGTCCTATTGGCCTAAACGCCCTATCATTGAACATATCAAGAACCAGCCGACCCGTGCTTGACGGAGCGTGGCAGGGCTGATATATAGGAGATGTTAATCAACTGTATAAACAACACTCACTGTGGAAGCACAGTCGCCACGGAGGGGACGGACATGATCGTCGGCGTTCCTAAGGAAGTCAAGAATCACGAGTACCGGGTGGCCATGGTGCCGGCCGGAGTCAAGAGCCTCGTCGAGGACGGGCACACGGTGCTGATCCAGGCCTCCGCGGGCGAGGGATCCGGTGTCTCCGATGCCGAGTACACCGGTGCCGGAGCGCAGATCCGGCCGACGGCCGAAGCCGTCTACGCCGACGCGGACATGATCGTCAAGGTGAAGGAGCCCCTTCCTCAGGAATACCCGCTCCTGCGCAAGGACCAGATCCTTTTCACCTATCTCCATCTGGCGCCGGCGCCGGAACTCACGAAGGCGCTCCTCGATCGCGGCGTCATCGGGATCGCGTACGAGACGGTGCAGTTGGACAACGGGTCGCTTCCCTTGCTGACTCCCATGAGCGAGGTGGCGGGCCGGCTTTCGATCCAGGTTGCCGCGCACTGGCTGCAGAAGGAGAACGGCGGCAGCGGCGTACTCCTGGGCGGCGTCCCGGGCACCCCGCCCGCGAACGTGGCCATCATCGGAGGCGGGACGGTGGGCATCAACGCCGCCAAGATGGCGCTGGGGATGGGAGCACATGTCACCATCCTCGATCTGAGCCTCGACAGGCTGAGATACCTCGACGACGTGCTGGGCGGCCGGCTTACCGTGCTGGCCTCGAACGACCTGAACGTCGAGAAGGCGGTGGTCGAAGCCGACGCGGTGGTCGGCGCCCTTCTGATCCCGGGCGCCAGGGCCAAGAAGGTCGTCACCAAATCGTTGATGTCGCGTATGCGCAAAGGATCGGTCGTCGTCGACGTAGCTATCGACCAGGGCGGTTGCGTGGAGGGCGCGGTCCCTACGACCCACCAGGACCCGGTCATAAGGATCGATGGTGTGACGCTGTTCTGTGTGGCGAACATGCCCGGTTGCGTGGCCCGCACATCGACGTTCGCGTTGACCAACGCGACGTTCCCCTATGCGTCGAAACTCGCTAACATGGGGTACAAGGCGGCTTTGAAAGCGGACCCGGCTCTGGCCAAAGGGCTGAACGTGTTGCAGGGCAAGCTTGTGTCGAAAGCGGTCGCCGAAGGCGTCGGCATGGACTGTGCGGCCTACGAAATCTAAGATCGTGCGAACGCGGCGTTGTTCGTGCCCTCGAGCCGAAAGGATGGGCAGCAGATGATCTCCGAAGCTGAACTGATGGGTCTCTCGTTCCCCGACGCTCCCCAGATGATCACCAAGGTGCCGGGTCCAAGGGTAGCGGCGCTCATGGAAGAGTCCGCCAAATACGAGGCCTTCACCCGAGGCGGCGGGGGTTTTCCGGTCATCCTCGCCGAAGGCATGGGCGCGACGGCCAAGGACGCCGACGGCAACCTCTATATAGACATGGCGGCCGGAGTGGCCGTCAACGCCGTGGGCCGGGGCCATCCCAAGGTGCTCCAGGCGGTGCGCCGGCAGTGCGAGCTCATCATGCACACCACCGACATCACCAACCCCAAGCGTATCGAGTTGGCCAAGAAGGTATCGGGCATCATGCCCGAAGGCCTGCGCGGCGATTGTCACACCTCGTTCTTCCAGGCCGGCTCCGACGCTGTGGAGACCGCGATCAAGTTCTCCCGCAGGCATACAGGCCGCACACAGATCCTCGCCTTCCAGGGGGCCTACCATGGTGTGTGGTGCGGCACGGCCGCCCTCACCACCGGGTACAACTACCGCCATGGCTGGGGGCCGCTCATCGCCGGCGTTCAGCACCTTCCCTACGCCTACTGCTACCGCTGCCCGTTCAACATGACCTACCCCAACTGCGACGTGCAGTGCGGCAAGTACGTCGATTACGTGCTCAACACCCCCTACACGGCGGCCGACGACGTCGCCGCGGTGGTCATCGAATCGCAGCAGGGCGAGGGGGGCTACGTCGCTCCGCCGCCGGAGTTCTTCCAGATCATCAAAGAGGCGTGCGAGAAGTACGGCTGCCTCTACGTGGCCGACGAGGTGCAGTCGGGGGCGGGCCGCACGGGCAAGATGTGGTGCATAGAGCACTCGGGAGTCAAGCCCGACATGCTCACGTGGGGCAAGGGCATGGGGGGCGACGTCCCGATGGCAGGCCTTACCTACAAGGCCGAGATCGAGAAGAGCCTTCCCGAGGGGTCCCAGCCGAGCACCTTCGCGGGCAACGCCCTCGGGTGCGAGGTCTGCATGACCAACATCGACATCATCACCGATCCTGAACTGGACCTTCTGGGCCGGGCCACCCAGCTCGGCGAAGAGATCCGGGGACGCTTCACCGACGCCATGCCGAACGTCACATGCATCGGAGAGGTGCGGGGCCGCGGGCTGATGATAGGCGTGGAGGTAGTCGCCGACCGCAAGACCAAGGAGCCGCTGGAACCGTCAAAGGTCGGCGAGATCGCCATGAGGCTGCTCAACAAGGGCGTCCTCATGACGCCGTGCGGCCGCTACGGCAACGTGTTCCGCTTCATGCCGCCGCTGACCGTCCCGCGCGAATACGCATACAAGGCGACCGACATCACGATCGATATCCTCAGGGACTATTGACGAGAGTGACCGCGGGGCCGACGGTACTCGCGCAACCGACATAGGGGGGCGGTCGATGGGGGAATCGGCGCGTTGGATATCTGTGGGGAAGCTGGCCGAGGCCTTCGCCCCGGACAACTACACCCCGCCGCCGACGGGAGACCTCGCCGGCTCAACTCACGGGCTTCACTTCGAGGATGGACGGGCGCTCGAGTACCGGTTCCTTTCGGATTCGAAGGTGGCCTGGTCCGCGCCCGCCGGCGATAGTGGTCGGGCCGATGGGGACAAGGGGGAGGCGGGCTACTTCGCTCTGAAGGTGCGGGACGGCCTGTACTTCGTCGACTTCATCGCGCGACAGGACCCACCGACGAGCGTCAGCCTGATCCTCGATCTCGAGCAAGGGATAGCCACCACTCTCGTCGCGGTGCTGCCGAGCGCGCCCGACGTCGGCCACTCGCTCGTGGCCCGCATCGCGGCCGGACAGGAATTGACGGCGGTGTCCGCCGCATTCTCGAGCGCCGCTGTGGACGCGCCCTTCACTGCCGAGACCCCGCGTCATATGGCCACGGCGGAACTCATCGGGCGCCGTGTGGAGTACACCTACAGCCCCACGGAGCGCTACGAGCACATCTATCTCAACGAGGATTTCTACACGTGGCAGTGCCTCATGGGGTCTGAGAAAGGCCTCGCCGACACCGACCGCTGTCACTACCTGAAGCTGGGCGAACAGCTCTACCTCTTCGTGTGGAGAGAGAAGATCGTCCCCACGCTGGGCGCGGTAGTGGCCGATTTCAGCGCCATGAGGACCATGGGGAAGATCTTCGGCCACGCGCAGGACCGCTGCGGAGGGGTGGTGGACTTCCCGGTCGGCGCACGCGCGCGACTGCTCAACGTGACTTCTCATGAGGGGAGATAGTCGTTTGAGCAGCGCTTTTGGCTTCGTGCTACTCTGGACCCCGCAGATGGCGCCCTCACTCGGCGGTGTAGGGCGGCTGGGGGAATGCCCACGACGGGGGTTGGGGGAAGAATGAGCCAAGCGCTGGTGACCGGGCTGAACGGGCTGTCCTATGCGTTCATCCTGTTCCTGCTGGCCGCCGGTTTCTCGCTGACGTTCGGCGTGATGGGGGTTCTCAACCTCGCTCACGGCGCCCTCTACATGCTGGGCGCTTACATCGGCATCCAGATCGTCAACACGCTCGACCTCTTCTGGTTGGCGATCATTGTGGCAGCCGCCGCTCTGGCGGTCATAGGGTACGCCCTGTACGCGTTCTTCCTGAAGAGACTCTACGGGAGGGTGCCCGAGCAAGGGGTGCTCACGATCGGCATCTCGATCATTATCGCCAACGTCGTCCTCTGGATCTGGGGACCGCGGGCCAAGATCATGCAGACCCCGGATTTCCTGACGGGCGTGGTCACGATCGGGGGATTGAGCTTTCCCATCTACCGGCTCTTCGTGTGCGGCGTTGGCCTGCTCGTCCTCGGTCTACTCTGGTACATACAGGATAGGACGCGCGCCGGCGCCATCATCCGGGCCGGGATGGACAACAAGGACATGACCGTCAGCCTGGGCATCAACTATGGTCTCGTCAGCACGCTAGTGTTCCTGCTCGGCATGGCTCTGGCCGGCGTCGCGGGCGTGATCGGGGCGCCCATCACCGGGGCCTACCCGTCCATGGGGGACAACCTTCTGCTCCTCACGCTGGTCGTGGTGGTGGTAGGCGGCACCGGCTACATCCAGGGCACGATGTTGGGAGCGCTCGTCATCGGACTCCTCGATACCTTCGGGAAAGCCTATGTCCCGCAGGTCGCGCTGTTCTTCGCCTGGATCGTCTTTCTCGCCGTGCTACTGATACGTCCGAGCGGGCTTATCGGTAGGAAGGTGTTCTGATGGACGAAGAACTCGGACAAATCCCAGGGGGTCCCCCCATCGCCGTTCCACCCCCCGAGGACCCCGCGGCGCGAAGGGCTCCTCGCCCAATGGTCGAGACGGTGCTGCCCATCGCAGTCGTCGCCATCATCGTGCTGCTGCTGCCTCTATTCATCCCCTCTTTCGTTTCGAGCCTTGTCACGAAGATGATGATCTTCGGTCTCTTTGGGATGAGTTTGAACCTCATCTGGGGCTATGCGAACATCCCCAGCTTCGGGCACGCCGCCTTCTTCGGAACGGGCGCGTATACCGCCGCCGTCTTGGTCACCAAAGTCGGGCTCTCCAGCTTCTGGCTTAGCCTGTTGCTCGCGATCATCGTCACGGCGGCGGTCGCCGCGATCCTCGGTGTTCCCGCCTTCCGGGTGTTCGGGGTGGGAGCGGGGGCGGCTAATCCCATCTACTTCCTCCTTGCCACCATCGCCTTTGGAGAATTGCTCTCCCGCGTGGCCGTCAGCCTGCGGCCGGTCACCGGTGGCACGACGGGTCTGTCGGGGATCCCGGAGGCAAATATCGGGTTCGGCGCCCAGACGAACTCGACTCAGTACTACTACCTGGTCTTCGTCATAGGTGTCGTCTGCCTCTTTCTCATGTACCGCATCGTCAACTCGCACTACGGCTACGGCCTGCGGGGCATCCACGACAATGAGCGGCGCATGCAGGCGTTGGGATACAACACCTGGCTCTACAAGTACACGTCCTGGATTGTCGCCGCGGTATTCGGCGGCGTGGCGGGCGTGCTGTTCGCGTACTTCGGGAGCACACTCGTCCCCAATAACCTCGCCATGATCACGAGCGACATCTCCTTCCTGCTGGTCATCCTTGGGGGCACGACGGTGTTCTTCGGGCCACTCGTAGCCGCAGTGTTCTACGTGGGGGTCGAGTACGTTGCCAGTATCTACATGCCTCAGCGCTGGCCTCTTATCTTCGGCGCGATGTTCGTGATAGCGATCATGATGATCCCCTGGACAAAGGGTCGATATCAGGGCCTGGGCCCCGAGGTTCTGCGGCTATGGAAGAAGGTGACCGGTGGCGCTGCTTGAGGCTCAGGGCCTGTCGGTGCATTTCGGTGGTCTTTCCGCGGTCAAGAGCGTCACTTTCGGCATCGAGCCGGGCGAGAGGCTGGCCCTGATCGGGCCTAACGGCGCCGGCAAGACGACCCTCTTCAACCTCCTCACGGGGCAACTGAAGCCCTCCGGAGGGAAGGTCTTGTTCAAGGGGCAGGACATCACCAATGCGTCGGTCTACACGCGGACGCACCTGGGGATGGCCCGCTCCTTCCAGATCACCAGCCTCTTTCCGTACCAGAGCACCCTGGTCAACGCGATGATCGGTTTGCAGGGAGTCGAGAAGAGCCGGTACGGATTCTTTCGACCGTTCTTCAAGGATCGGGCTCTCAAGGCGGCCGCCCAAGAACTGCTCGAGTCCACGGACTTATGGGACCTCAGGGACGAGATCGTCAGTTCGCTGGCGTATGGGCAGCAACGAAAGCTGGAGATCGCGCTGAGTCTGGCCAGCCATCCGGAGTTGTTGCTGCTGGACGAGCCGAGCTGTGGTCTCACTACCACCGAGAGCGCGGACATCACCAGAAGGATCCGCGACCTGGGCTCGACGATCACCGTCCTCATGATCGCCCACGATATGGACCTCGTCTTCGGGGTCGCGGAGCGCGTCATACTCCTCCACTACGGACAGATCGCCTGCGAGGGCACCTGCGACGAGATCCGCTCCAACCAGATGGTCAGGGAGATCTACATGGGCAGCCGCAAGCAGCCAGGGGCAGGTGGGTGATCGATGCTCCAAGTCAAGGACATCCACACCTGGTACGGCGATAGCTACACACTGCAGGGAGTGTCCCTGGAGGTCAAGAACGCGACCGTCGTGGCTTTGCTCGGCCGGAACGGGATGGGAAAGACCACCACGATCCGGTCGATCATGGGACTCACCCCGCCACGCAAGGGAAGCATCATCTACGACGGGCACGAGCTAGTCGGTCTACCTTCATACAAGATCGCCCGTCTGGGTATCGGGCTCATCCCTCAGGGGAGGCTGATCTTCTCGTCTCTATCCGTCTTGGAGAACCTCAAGATGGCCGCCCGTACCAGCGGGAAGAAGGATCCCTGGACGCTGGACAAGGTCTTCACCGTCTTCCCCAAGCTGGCCGAGCGGCGCAAGAACAAGGGGAATCTCCTGAGCGGCGGCGAACAGCAGATGCTCACCATCGCGCGGGCCTTGATGACCAACCCCGATCTGCTGCTCTTCGACGAGCCCTCCGAAGGGCTCGCCCCCGTGGTGGTGGACGAGGTGTTCCGGGTCATCCAGGAGCTCAAAGCCGCGGGGGAGTCGATTCTTCTGGTGGAGCAGGACTTTGGGATGACGATGAGCGTGGCCGACTACGCCTATATCATGAGCAAGGGCACCGTCGTTTATGAGTCCACGCCGGACAAGCTCATCGACAACGAATCGGTCAAGGCCACCTACCTGGGCGTCGGAGAGTGAACGCTGCATGGTACCGGCTTCTGCCGGACGGCGGGAATCCAGGGTTTGGTGTTAGAGACGAGTTGGGGGAAGGAGGGCTACACTGGCACCCACGGCAAAGGTCCGAAGAGCCAAGAACGCAATTTGGAGGGGAAACATGAATAGGAAATTCCTGGTCTTAGTTCTGGTCCTGATGTTGAGCATGTCCGCCATCCTGGTCGCGTGCGGCAGCGCTTCTGACGACACGACCACGACCGCCGCGGGCGGGACGACTCCGACCTCCGTGGCAACCACCGTAACTACAGCTGCGCCTAGCACAGGGAGCAGCGAAACCACCGCCACGAGCGGCGCGGCGTCCAGCGAACCGATCAGGATCGGGTTCGACGAAGGGTTCACGGGCTTCATGGCCTATGACTGCCAGCTTGCCGATCAGGGCATCAAGACCGCCCTTGACATGATGGGCAACCAATGGGAAGGTCGTCCGCTCGAGTACTACCCCGAGGACAACGGCTCCGACCCGGTAGTCGCCGTCGACAAGGCCCGTAAGCTAGTCGAGAGTGACAAGATCAACGTCATGATCGGTCCGATCTTCTCGCCGTCGCAGAAAGCGGTGACCGACTACCTTGGCAAGTCGTCAGGCATTCCGCAGTTGTCGGTCGTAGGGCAGCCGGCTGAGAACTTGGAGACCGCCAATGGGTTGGCCTTCATACACACGGGTATCTTCGATTCGCACGGCTACTACTTCGGCAAGTACCTGGCCGAGAAGGGCTTCAAGACAGCCAACGTCATCAACTACGACGACACACCCGCCTACGCGCTGACGGCCGGCTTCAAGAAGGCCTTTGTAGACGAGGGCGGCGGCCAGGTGCTGAGCGAGAACTACGTGCCGATGGACGTGGTCGACTTCAGCGCCTACCTCACGGCTATGAAACCGGCGGATGTGACCGTCAACTGGATCTTCGGAAACGGTGCGGTCCCGTTCGTCAAGCAGTTCAACGATTATGGCGTGAAGGGCGTGCTGGCCACCACGATGTCGAACAACTTCAGCGACGCGCAGTTGGCCGAGCTCGGCGACATCTCCTTGGGCATGATCGCCTGTGACTATTACGCCTATACGGTCGATAACCCGGAGAACAAGGCCTTCATTGCGGGCTACGAGAAACTCTACCCGGGCGAAAAGCCCACGCCGCAGGGCTATGCTGCCTGGCAGGGTGTCATGATGTATCTCGACGCCCTCAAGGTTACCGGTGGTGACACCACGCCGGCCAAGGTCATCGAGGCCATGTCGAATGTGTCGTTCGACAGTCCGACCGGCAAGGTGACTATCGTCCCCTACAAGGACGCCTTCGTCGCGAAACGAGACTTCTTCATCCTGGAGGTGCAGAAGCTGGGCGAGGCCTGGACCTGGGTACCCGTGAAGACTTATAACAATGTCCTGCTCGGAGAGCTCTCGGCCATAGGCCAGTAGTCCTTCCGGGCCCGAGTATCGTCTCGATTCAGTAAACCGCTTCGCAAAACACGGGCCCCCTGCCGCTAAGCGGCAGGGGGCCCGGTCTTTCTACTGGTCCGGTCGCGCCGCTGCCGAGGCGGGCAGCCGATCTGCTGCGACCCGCTACTTAGCCAGCGCTATGTCTCCCAGGTTGACGTCCTTCTCGGTGCTGATGGCATCGATGCTCTTGGTAGCGAATCCGGGAGCGGCGATGCTCAGGCTGTAGCTGGCGCCGCCGGCCAGGCCGCGGAACCAGAAGTCACCGAAGCCGTCGGTGGTCGCCGTCCAGGTGGCGCCGTCCGCTCCCTTGAGCGTGCAGACGGCTCCATCGACGATCTCTTTGGCTACCGGGTCGTACACCGTGCCGGCCACGAACTTCTTCGGGATGTTGAGGTAGTACACCCGGGGCTTGGCGCCGCTCTCGGGCAGTAGAACCTCTGCCTTCGCGATGAGATCGGCGAAGTCGCTTTCCTCGCCGAACTTGATGGCTTCGGTGGGGCAGGCGTCGGCACAGCGGGGGATCTTCCACTCACCACCGTCGAGCAGGTGGGCGCACCCGGTGCACTTCTGCGCCAGGTTCAGATCCTCGTTGAAGTAGATGGCGTGGTAGGGACAAGCGTCGACGCAGTTCTTGCACCCCGTGCACTTGTCCGTATCGACGATCACCAGGCCGTCGTCCCGTTTGTACATGGCGCCTTCGATGGGGCAGGCGGGTATGCAGGGAGCCTCGTCGCAATGCATGCAGGGGTTCGGGATGTAGTGCATCTCGACTTTGGGCACGGTCCCGCGGATGTGCTCGTCCAGCCTCATCCAGAACTGGCCGGTATCCGGCTGCGGTTTGGCTATCGGCGACCAGTCATTGCCGACGTGCTCGTCTTTGCAGACGAACTGGCAGGCATAGCAGCCCACGCACAGATCGACATCTATTACGAAGACTTTCATGTATGCCTTACCTTTCCTCGATCCAGGCATCGAAGCGCAGGCCTGAACCCGGGTCGTATTTTCTGGCAAAGGCATCAGGGTAGTCCCGCCGCCATGCTTCCCACTCCTCGTTCTTGACCCTCTGCACGTCGACCAGGTAGCCGCTGGTGGCCTGGCCACAGGCGTTCTTGGATGTGAGCCCGTTCGGAGCGATCGTGTTGATGGCGCCGCCGCGGTCCACCTTGCCGGGGACCAGCGGGTCGTGGCGGGCACCGTGATCGACATAGACGACTCCGGGCATGATCCTCTCCCACACACGGGCGCCCACGAGTACAATGCCGCGCTCGTTGAAGATCTTGATCACGTCGCCGTCCTTGATGCCCCGAGCGGCGGCATCGGCGGGGTTGACCCAGATCGGCTCGTACTTGTAGCCGTCGAATCCGAGCACCTTGCCGGTGGGAGTCTCCCGGGTCCAGCTGATGTCGTCACCCTGAGCGTGAGTACGCCAGCGCGGATGGTTTGACATGAGGAGCAGCGGGAACATGTCGGAGCGCTCGCTCGAGAGGTCCTCGTCGTGCGTGATGCCCTTTGGCACCCATTTGGGGAACGGCGGCCGCTCCTTGTCATCGGGGAAGTGCGTCGCCAGGCGCTCGGAGTAGAACTCCAGCAGGCCGGTTGGGGTCGGCAGCGGGTTGGCCTTCGGGTCTTCGTAGAACAGGCGGAAGCCGGGCGGGTCGTTCTCCCAGTCAGGGGCGGTCTTGTATACGTAGGTCTTCTTCTCGTAGAAGTCTTCCCAGGTGGTGAGCTTGTCCATCTTCATGGCGTCAAAGACGATCTTCTGCAGGTCCTTCGTGCTCAGGCCACCGGTGAACTCTTCGCCGTAGCCCAGCTTATCGGCGATGGCGGCCACGATCTCGTAGTCGCTCTTCGATTCGCCGACCGGCTTGACCGACTGCTCCTGGATGGACACGCTCGCGAAGTGCGGGCCCTGCCGGACCGTTGTGACGATGTCCTCAACCTCAAGGGTGGTGTTGGCCGGCAGGATGATGTCGGCGTACAGGCAGTCGTTCTCGAGCCACGGATGCTGGGCGACCACGCACTCGATGCTCTCGTCCTTCATCGCTTCGATCGTCCAGTTGCCATGGTTCCAGCAGGTGATCCGGCATGGGGTGTCGGTCCACATCATGTGGATCCGGGTGCCGCCCTTTTCCTTCTCGATGGGGTAGGTGTACTTGGTGAACTGCTCCTCCGTCTGGCACTCCTGGCCGCCGCTGCCGTGGAAGACCAGCGGGGCTCTGAGGATTGCATCCTGAATGAGGGTCTTGGGGATGAGCTGCGGGCCCCAGGCGTGGACTGTGGTCCAGCAGGGCTTGGTGAGCCGCTCGGGTAGATCCGGGTTGAAGAACCGGACGCTGCCCAGACCGTCGGCCCGCGGCATGCCGAAGTACGTCATCTGGCACTGGTGCACGCCGGGGCCGCCGAGGCCCTGCATGCCCAGCATGACGCACTCGAGGCGGCCGGGTTCGTGCGAGTACGGACCGCGGAAGGCGGAGCCGCCGAAGTAGTGGATGATGGAGGTGGTGTTCTTCGCGAACTGCCGGGCCAGGGCCTTGATGGTCCACTCCGGCACGCCGCACTTCTTCGTGGCCCACTCGGGGCTCTTGGGAATGCCTTCCTCGTCCTCGCCGAGGATGTAGGCGGCCACCTTGTCCATGCCGACTGCGTGGGTGGCCACATACTCTTTGTCCCACGTGTCTTCCTTCAGCCACGTGTAGATGACGGCCAGCTGCAGGGCAGCGTCGGTGTTCGGAAGGACCGGGATCCACTTATCGGCGTGAACGGCGGCGGCGTAGTTGAGGTCGGGGGAGATGTAGACCTGTTTGATGCCGGCCCGCGTCCAGAACTGCGAGATGCGGCTCGCATACTGGCCGGTGAAGCCCCAAGGCGTCGTCTCCTCGTCGCAGCCCCATTTGAGCACCAGGCCGCAGTTCTCGGAGATGTCCTTGATGAGGTTGGCGGCCGGCGACATCATGCCCTGGAAGCCCTGGCCCCAGACGTGCTTGGCGCCCCAGTACCAGCCCTCCCAGCTGTCCGGGTTGCGGACCTGCTGGGTAAAGCCGCCCATCATGTCGAGCAGGCGCGCCTGGTGGCCGTGCGGCGTATGGATGGTCTTGTTCTCGCCGTGCCCGTCGCCCTGGGCCAGGATGGCGAGCGGACCGTACTCCTTGTGGATCCTCCTGACCTCGGCGGCGATGATGTCGGTCGCCTCATCCCAGGAGATCCTCACGTACTTGCTCTTGCCCCGGTTGTGCGTGTTTCTCTCGCCGTTCGGGTCCCAGTCCACGCGCTTCATGGGGAACTTGATCCGGTTGGGCGAGAAGGTGCGCTTCTTGTACGCGAGCGAGAAGGGAGCCGGCAGCGCTTTGGAGAGCGGGCTCAAGGTCTCGCCGTTGCGCTCTATGGTCCACGGCCGGAGCGACTCAAAGTCGCATTTCCAGTCGTACTTGTAGGGCCTGATCCTGATGGCCTTGCCGTCTTTGACGTCGACGAAGCATTCACCGCCTCCGCCGAGCAGGCCCCCCATGGCCAGGTTCTTGATGGTCACATTGTCGACGCTCACGTCGACCTTCTTGCGTTTCTCGTCCGCCATATCAGTCGTCGTCCTTTCGCGTCCGTTTGCCGGGCCTGGTCGCTACTTCCTCCAAGACGGAGCCCCCCTTTTTCGCTGGTAGCCCTTACGTAGTAGTCCTACGGTCGCCAATAGTCAAGCGATGGTCACATCTATAGTCAACGCAGCCTTGCCCAAGTCAGCTGGGGTTCCAGCCCAGGTACGCCGAGAACGTCGCGGCGGTCGACTTGACGGCCTCGACGCACAGTTCCCGCTCCGCGGGCCCAAAGCGGCCCGTCGGTACCACGACCGAGATGGTGGCCGCTACGCCTCCCACCTGGTCGCGCACCGGGGCTCCTACCGCGCACGTGCCCAGGTAGACGCCTTCGATGTCGTACGCCACGTCGTCGCGGGCTATCTGCTCCAACTCGGCGCGAAGCGCGTCGCGCTCGACGACCGAGTAGGGAGTGTGTTGAGGAAGGGGCTGGCTGAGCAGAGACTCTCTCTCCTCCGGCGTCTTGAAGGCCGCGAAGAGCTTGCCGTGCACGGACACCAGATCGCCGAGGATCCGGCCCGGCGCGGTCCGCCGCATGAACGGACGGGTGGTGTTGATGATGTCCACGCATACCGGGAAACCGTCGATCTCAACCGCCATCGTGACCGACTCTCCGGTCGTGGCGACGAGCCGCTCGAGGAAGGGCCGGGCTACTGCTACCAGGCTGGAATGATCCCCGGTGAGATACGTCATAGCCAGGGTGGCCGGTCCCAGACGGTAGCGGTTGGTGCTCGGATCGCGAACGAGGAATGCCGTGGACTCGAGAGTCCTCACCATGCGGTAGGCGGTCATGCGCAGGAGCGATGTCTGCTCGGCCATCTCGTCGATGGTCCATTCCCGGTGGTCCACGTCGAACAAGCCGAGAATCGAAAGTCCTCGGACAAGCGCCCTCACAGAAAAGGCGTCCGTTTCCCGGGATTCTTTGCTTGCCGCCATCAACCCCCCAAGGAGCACGTCCACTTCGAAGCGCCCGCGCCTTGCAAATGGGCACTGCCTACCGCTACGATAGCTACGATACTATCAATATTATTGAACAATATCGAGATATCGTTTTGAACTGGGCCCGTTGAGCAATCCTCGATCTCTGGGGGCGAAGTCATATGGCTGAAAAAGTGTACGCGAATCTCACCAACAGCGGCCCCGTCTCGGTGTACGTGAAGGACGGGAAGATCGTCAGGGTTCGCCCTCTGGTCGTGGCCGACGGCGACATGAAGCCCTGGACGATCGAAGCCGGTGGCAAGAAGTACTCCCCTTGGAAGAAGGCCACCCTGTCGCCCTATATCCACGCCGAGCGGCGGCGGATCTACTCGGACGAGCGCATCAAGTACCCGATGAAGCGGGTGGACTTCGACCCCAACGGCGAGCGAAACCCGCAGAACCGGGGCAAGTCCCGGTACGAGCGCATCTCCTGGGATGAGGCCTCCAACCTGGTGGCGTCCGAACTCATGCGGGTCAAGGAGACATACGGAGGCTCGGCCATCAGCGGTATCACCTCGTCCCACCACAACTGGGGCATCGTGGGCTACAAGATGGGACCCTTCGCACGCTTCATGAACATGATGGAGTTCACCCCGGTGCTCGATAACCCGGACAGCTGGGAGGGCTGGCACTGGGGGGCGGCTCACACCTACGGCTTCTTCTGGCGGCTGGGCATGCCCGAGCCCTACGACATGCTGGGCGACGCGCTGCAGAATGCGGAGATGATCGTCTACTGGTCGAACGACCCGGATAGCACCCGGGGCACCTACTCCGGCCAGGACTCGGCGCTCTGGCGGCAGTGGCTCAAGGAGAAGGGCGTCAAGATGGTCTTCATCGACCCCTTCCACAACTACACGAACGCCGTCATGGGCGGCAAGTGGATCGCCCCGCGCATGGGTACCGACACCGCCGTCGCCATGGCCATCGCCTTCGTCTGGATCACCGAAGACACCTATAACAAGGACTACATCGCCAACCGGACCGTCGGGTTCGACGAGTTCAAGAAGTATGTCATGGGCGAAGTCGACGGCGTTCCCAAGACGCCGGAGTGGGCCGCGGAGGAGTCGGGCGTCGAGGCCCGGGTCATCCGCACTCTGGCGCGCGAGTGGGCGGCCAAGCGCACCATCCTGTCCGGCGGATCCCGCGGGGGCGAGGGCGGCGCGTGCCGGACCGCGTACGGCACCGAGTGGGCCCGCATGATGGTGCTCCTGCAGGCCATGCAGGGACTCGGCGCCCCGGGCCGCAGCATCTGGGGCACGACCATGGGCGCTCCCTCCGACACCACCCGCTGGTTCCCCGGCTACGGCGAGCCCGAAGGCCGGATGTCGATGTCGACCAAGGTGGCCAAGTACATCCCCCAGAATCCGACCAAGCAGCGCCTATGGCGCCTCACCGTCCCCGAGGCCATCCTGGACGGGAAGGCGTCGTGGTACGGCGAAGGGTTCTGCGGCAGGGCGCTCGAGCAGCAGTTCATGCACTTCGACTACCCGATGGAAGGCCACTCCGAGATCAAGCTCTGGTACCGCTACGGCGGCTCCTTCATCGGCACCATGAGCGATACCAACAACTGGGTACGCATGTACCAGAGCCCCAAGCTCGAGTTCGTTGTGAACCAGGACATCTGGTGGCAGAGCGAGACGCGCATGGCCGACGTAATCCTGCCGGCCTGCACCAACTTCGAGCGTGAGGACATCGGCGAGTGGGCGGCCATCAACGGTTATACCGTCCACGCCAGCAGCGGCTGCAACTACCGCTACATCGTGCGCGAGCAGAAGTGCATCGAGCCCCTGTGGGAATCGAAGTCCGACTACGAGATCTTCGCCCTCGTCGCCGAGAAGATGGGCCTGCGCGACCAGTACACCGACGGCGGCAAGACCGACGTGGACTGGGTGAAGGGCTTCTTCGACATCTCCGACCTGCCCAAGGAGGTCAGCTGGGAGGAGTTCAACCGCAAGGGCTATCACATCATCAACATCAACGACGACTACAAGCCCACTCCGGGCATGCGCTGGTTCCACGACGGTCGGCCGTGCGACACGCCCGATTTGGGGAACCCCAAACGCCTGACCGAGAAGCGCGGGGAACTGGGCACGTTCAGCGGCAAGATCGAGTTCGAGTCGGTGAGTCTCAAGCAGTACTTCCCCGATGACGAGGAGCGGCCGGTGGTGCCGCGCTACATCCCGAGCTGGGAGGGTCACCACACCGAGGAGTTGTTCTCCAGGTATCCGCTGGCGCTGGTGACGCCCCACCCGCGGATGTCGTTCCACTGCCATTACGACAAGCACACCGACTGGCTCAACGACATCCCGGTGCACCGCATCAAGAAGGACGGGTACGCCTGGTGGCCGGCCCGCATCAGCCTGGAAGACGCCGCCAAGCGGGGCATCAACAACAACGACATCGTCCGTCTCTACAACGACAGAGGCTCGGTCCTCTGCATCGCCGTGGTCACCGGACGGGTGCGCCCCGGCGTCATCCACAGCTACGCCTCCTCGGCTCTGTACGATCCGCTCCAGCCGGGGGACCCGACCTCTATCGATAAGGGCGGGTGCGTCAGTATTCTGACGCCTGCCCGCATGATGTCCGAGAACGTCCCCGGCATGACGCCGAATTCCTGCCTCATCGAGATCCAGAAGTGGGAGGGCTGAGACATGGCGCGCCTTGGTCTCCTCATAGACGTCACCAAGTGCAGCGGCTGCCATAACTGTTTCCTGGCTTGCCGCGACGAGTACTACGACAACGACTACAGCTCCTATTCGGCGGCCCAGCCGCTCGACGGCCAGTTCTGGATGCAGGTCAAAGAGGTGGAGCGCGGCAGCTATCCCAAGCCCAAGCTCGACTACATCCCCACCCCCTGCCTGCACTGCGAGGATGCGCCCTGCATAGCAGTGGCGGCCGATAATGCGGTGTACCGGCGCGACGACGGGTTCGTCATCATCGACCCCGAGAAGGCGAAGGGTCAGAAGGCCATCGTCAACTCCTGCCCGTACCGCGTGGTCTTTTGGAACAAGGAACTGGACATCCCGCAGAAGTGCACCATGTGCGCTCATAGGCTGGACGAAGGCGTCAAGGAACCGCGGTGTGTGGAAGCGTGCCCGACTGGGGCCCTGGCCTTCGGCGACCTGGACGATCCCAGCAGCGAGATCGCCAAGCTGGTGGCCGAGAAGAAGATCGAGGCCTACCACCCGGAATACGGCACCAAGCCGACGGTCATGCATGTGGGCATTCCCAAACGGTTCGTCGCCGGCGAAGTGGTGCGGGCCGACGAGCGGGCCGAGTGCGCTGAGGGCGTGTCGGTCACTCTCGAAGGCGACGGCATCAGGCGGGAGACGAAGTCCGACAGCTACGGCGACTTTGAGTTCGAGGACCTGGAGAAGAACACCGCGTACAAGATCACGGTGAGACTCGGCGGCTACGCGCCGAAGGTCTTCGACATCACGACGCACAACGACGTCAATCTGGGTGAGATCGTCCTGGAACGGGTGTGAGCGAACACGGGGCGTAAAACCGCAACGCGCGCGAGCGTGGAGATGATGTGAACGAAGTCGTCATCGTCAGCGCGGTCCGGACCGCGGGAGGCAGGATCGGCGGCGGCCTCAAGGACGTGCAGCCGGAGGATCTTGCCAGGGTCGTCATCGAGGCGGCCATAGAGCGGGCCGGGGTAGAGCCGGAGGCGATCGACGAGGTCATCATCGGGCAGGCCAAGCAGAGCGCCGACGCGGCCAACCTGGCCCGCGTCGCCGCACTCAGGGCCGGTCTGCCCGTCGAGGTCCCGGCCTACACTGTCATGCGTCAGTGCGGCTCTGGTCTGCAGGCGGTGAACAACGCTGCGCAGGCCATCACGTGCGGCCTGGCCGACATTGTCGTGGCCGGCGGCACCGAGAGCATGAGCAATGCTCCTTACTATCTAAGAGGGGCACGCTTCGGGTACGGCGCCGGCAACGCGGTGCTGGTCGACTCCAACACGGAGAGCCAACCGCGCTCCCAGCCTTTCGAGATCTACGGCAACCTCACCATGGGGCTGACCGCTGAGAACGTGGCGCAGAAGTACGGAATCAGCCGGGAGGAGCAGGACCGCTTTGCCCTTGCCAGCCAGGAGAAGGCGCTTGAGGCCATCGCGGCCGGAAGGTTCGACGAAGAGATAGTCTCGGTCGAGGTGCCGCAAAAGAAGGGCTTGGCCGTGGTCTTCTCCAGGGACGAACACCCGCGGCAGACCACCCTGGAGCAGCTCGCGAGGCTTCCGGCCATCTTCAAGGAGGGCGGCACGGTCACCGCCGGGAATTCGTCGGGGCGCAACGACGGCGCCGCCTGTTTGGTGCTGATGTCGGCAGCCGAGGCGGCGCGGCGCGGGGCCGCGCCACTCGCCACCATCCGTAGTCAGGCCGTAGCGGGGGTACCGCCGGAGATCATGGGGATCGGACCGGCGCCGGCCAGCCGCAAAGCGCTGGCTGCGGCGGGGCTGAGTCTGGACGATATCGGCCTGGTCGAACTGAACGAGGCCTTCGCCGCCCAGAGCCTGGCGGTGATCGAGGAGTTGGGCCTGGACGAGACCCGGGTCAATGTGAACGGAGGAGCGATAGCTCTGGGGCATCCTCTGGGATGCTCGGGAGCGCGTATCCTTACTACACTGCTCCATGAGATGCGGCGGCGGCACACCCGCTACGGGCTTGCCACGTTGTGCATCGCTGGAGGGCAGGGTATCGCGACCGTGGTCGAAGCGGCTGTCCAGAAGTCCGCCGGGAAATGATGCCGGCGGCCGGGAAAGGCCGGGGATGAAGACGCACGAGTATCAGGCGCGCCAGATCCTGAGAGGCTATGGGATCCCGTTCCCGCCGGCCGGCGTCGCGGCGACTCCGGACGAAGCCGAGGCTATCGCCCGTGAGTTGGGCGGCAAAGTGGTCGTGAAGGCTCAGGCCCTGGTCGGGGGGCGGGGCAAGGCCGGCGGTATCAAGCGGGCCGGTAACCCCGAAGAGGCCCGCGAACTGGCGGCCGCGATGCTGGGGTCCCCTCTGAAGGGCCGTCCTGTCCGCAAGGTCCTCGTCGCTCAGATCGTCCCCGTCTCTCGCGAGTACTACCTGGGCGCCGTTCTCGACCGCTCCGCGAAGAGGGTGACGCTTATGGTCAGCGCCATGGGCGGGGTGGATATCGAGGAGGTGGCCCGCACTTCGCCCGATGCTATCGCCCGGGTCTCGGCCGATCCCCTCCTCGGACTGGCCGACTACCAGACTCGAGACCTCGCGCGCGCCGCCGGTCTGACCGGCGAACAGGCCAAGGCCTTCCGCGCCATCGCGCGGGCGCTCTACGAAGCTTTCTTTGAGTGCGATTGCTCGCTGCTCGAAGTCAATCCGCTCGCGCTGACCGAAGACGGCGAGTTCGCGGCCCTGGACTCCAAGATGGTGGTCGACGACAACGCTCTGTCCCGCCAGCCGTCGCTGGCGGCTCTCCACGATCCCGAGGCGGAAGAGCCGGCGGAGGCCGAGGCGCGGAGCGTGGGGGTGAGCTACATCGAGCTGGAGGGCAACGTTGGCTGTCTGGTGAACGGAGCCGGTCTGGCGATGGCCACCATGGATGTGATCAAGCTGTACGGAGGCGAGCCCGCGAACTTCCTCGACATAGGCGGAGGAGCCCACGTAGACCAGGTTCGCGCTGCGTTACGGATCCTTCTCCACGATCCCTACGTGCGGGCGGTGCTCGTGAACATCTTCGGGGGGATCACCCGCTGCGACACAGTGGCCCAGGCGGTCGTCGACGCCATCGCAGCGGGAGAAGTACGGGTCCCGTTCGTGGCCCGCATGGTGGGAACCAACGCCGCCGAGGGGCACAAGATACTCGAGGGGACTGAGGTCGTGCTCGCTGGCACGATGACCGAGGCCGCGCAGAAAGCCGTTGCTCTAGCTGCTGCTGCCGCCGCGGGGTCTGCGGCAGCAGGGTCTGCCGCCGTCCCTGCCTCCACGGTGGGCGCCGGAGAGGAGGCTGGGGAGTGAGCATCCTGGTCGACGCCGGCACGAGGGTCGTGGTGCAGAACATCACCGGCGACGAGGGCCGTTTCCACACTCTGCAGATGCTGGGCTACGGCACCAGAGTGGTCGCCGGAACGGCGCCCGGGCATGGGGGCCAGCAGGTCGAAGGGGTGCCGGTCTTCGAATCGGTCAAAGAGGCCGTGGCGGCCACAGGGGCCAACGCCGCCCTCAGTTTCGTGCCCGCCCGGTTCGCCGGGGACGCCATCGTGGAGGCGGCCGACAATCTCGTGCCGCTCATCGTGTGCATCACCGAATGGATCCCCAGCCTCGACATGGTCAAGATCTGCGCCCATGTACGGGCGAAGGGGTGCCGGCTGGTCGGTCCCAATTGTCCTGGGATCATGACCCCGGACTACTGCAAGATGGGCATCCTCCCGGGGAACATCTTCATGTCCGGCCCGGTGGGCATCGTATCCCGCAGCGGGACCCTCACCTACGAGATCGCGGGCGCTCTGACCAATCTGGGAGTCGGGCAATCCACGTGCGTGGGGATCGGCGGCGACCCCATCATCGGCTCGACGTTCATGGACATCCTGGCCCTCTTCGAAGACGACCCACAGACCGAGGCGATCGCCATGATCGGTGAGATCGGGGGGTCTGACGAAGAGGAGGCGGCCGCCTTCATAGCCGCCCGCGTCACGAAGCCCGTCATAGCGTTCGTCGCGGGCAAGACCGCGCCGCCCGACCGGCGGATGGGGCACGCCGGGGCGATCGTGTCGGCCGGTCGAGGAACCGCGGCCGGAAAGATCGCGGCGCTCGAGCAGGCGGGCGTGATGGTATGCAACAGCACCGACGAAACGGCCGAAGCTGTCGCCACGCTGGTCGCGAAGAGGAACATGGGCGCTCGGCGCTGACCGGATGGCCTGCGCGGCGCCAGCGGCCTTCGGCCGGCGTGGCGCTCGCCGTCCCCGCCTGCGCTACGGCGCCAGCGAGATGCGGGGGGTGTCGGCCGTCAGGTAGTCGATACGGCTGGTCCCGCCGCAGAAGCGGTCGATCAACTCGGCCACTTCTTCACAGGCTTCTCTGATCTCGTCTTTGGTCACCGGCGGTAGACCGTCGACGTTGAACTCGATAGCCTGCGTCTCGGGAAGCGTCAGCGTGTGATTGGCCTGCCGCCAGGTCCACCGCCGGGTCAGGACGACGCTCCCTTCCACGAAGATGACCTCGCCGGGCAGCGGATGTTCCAGATCGTTGGTGCCGAAGGGCACGAACTCCTCCTCACCGGTGGCGAACCGCAGTTCGATGTCGCCTTTGAGCACGTCGATGGCGTGTCCGCCGGCGGGGATCAGATGGCGCAGCGAGATGATGTTACCGATGTCGACGAGGGCGTTGATAGCCGGCAACTCGTCGCCGCGGAGAGCGCGGCGCGCCATGGCCTCGACCGAAGAGCGGAACTCCGCGGGTTTGGCGCCGAACGCTCGGTAGGCCTCCCGCCACGCCTTGATGCGCGGCTCCTCGGCGATCTGCTCGAGTACCGCCCGGCCGCGCACCGATCCTTCCGCCTGGCGCAGCAGCTGGACCAACTCGGGAGGGGAGGCCCCGTTGGTGACTTCGTAGGCGACCACGACGCCGCGGACATAGCCGGGGAAGCGGGCGAACACTTCAGGGGAGATGCTGTAGCTGCGGTATTCCATAGCTGATCCCAGTCCTCGATCGGGGTGGCGACGCATCGCGATGCCGTCTTCCCGATTCTACCCGAAAAGGCTTTTCTCACTCCCAACCACCACTATCCTGGGGTATCCTCAGGGCGGTGGCATGGCAAGCGAGCCTCGCAAACACGGACGAGACTGGACGGAGCAGCGCATGCAGGTTGAGGTCCCTTGGGGTACCGGCACGGTCCCCGTAGAGGTCGACGAGCGCCGCGTGGCGGGCGTGCTCGGCGCCGAGGTCGATAGAGCTGAGGATCCGGAGGGAGTGCTGAGACGGGCGCTGGAAGCGTCTGGGGCCGGCTTCAAGAGCTTTCTCCGCCGGGCCCCCTCGCCTTTGCTGGTCGTGGTCAACGACGCCACCCGGCCGACGCCCTCGGCCGAAGTGGTGCGCGTGATCCGCGAAGACCTGGAGGGATGGCTCGCGACGGGCGAGCGGCTCGAGGCGGTCGGTCGCGGGCTTTCCTTCGTCGTCGCCACCGGCACTCACCGCGTCGCGCTCCCCCAGGAGTTGGAGCACATCTTTGGGAAGGAGTTCCTCAAAGCCCACGCCGGGCGGGTGTCGTCGCACGACGCCAAGGACGCCGGGCGACTGGTCCATCTGGGCCGGACCTCGCGGGGTACCGAGATCAAGGTGAATCGGCTGCTGGCGGAGGCGCAAAGCCTCATCGTGATCAACTCGGTGGAGCCACACTACTTCGCCGGCTATACCGGGGGGCGCAAGTCCCTGTTCCCTGGGCTTGCCGGCTACGAGACCGTCTGGGCCAACCACGCGCTTTCCATGAAGCCGGGGTCGGAGAGTCTCGTCCTTGAGGGCAACCCCGTGCACGAGGACCTCGAGGAGGCTCTGGCCGTCGGGATAGACGGCAAGCAGGTGTTCTCCATCCAACTGGTGCTGGACAAAGACCACCGGGTAGGCTTCGCGGCGGCCGGCTCTCTGGAGGAGACCTTCCGCCGGGCGGTCGAAGTCGCCGAGCGGCAGTTCGTTCTCGACATAGAGCGGCGCTACGAAGTCGTCGTCGCGGTCGCCCCTCACCCGATGGACTGCAACTTCTATCAGACCAACAAGGCTATCCAGAGTGGCGCGCTGGCCGTCAAGGATGGGGGAGTCCTCCTGGTCGTCTCGGAGTGCCCCTTCGGGTTGGGAGAGAACCAGACCCTCTACGACATGTTGGCGGCCGCCGAATCCCCCGCTCAGGCCTTGGAGCGCGCCGACCAGGAGCAGTACCGCCTGGGGGTGCAGCAGGCGACCCGCATCGCCGGGATCCTGCAGCGGGCCGATATCTGGGCGGTGACGTCGCTGCCCGAGGAGCAGGTCCGATCGGTGTTCATGAGGCCCTTCAGCAGCGTGCAGGAGGCCGTCGACGCGGCTCTCTCCTCTCGGGGGCCGGACGCGGAAGTGCTGTTCCTCATGGAAGCGAGCA
>CAWAOX010000009.1:0-27458 GCA_963783835.1 uncultured Actinomycetota bacterium | reverse complement strand
CGAGGTGGAGGCCGCGACTGTCGATTTCGCCAACCCGTTCATCCATCTGGACCATCTGGCCGCGGCGGCCTACGAAGGCGCTCTCACGGCCGCCGACACCCGGTTCTTCGGACCCGAGTTCCCGGCCGCTCTCGAACGGGCGGAGCAGGACGGCCTCTTGCGCCGCAAGAAGGATTCCTGGTTCTTCGCCGGCTCCGGGTTTCCCGCGGCCAAGATCGGCCTGCGCTCCACCGCCGGCGCGCAGTACACCATCGTAGATGGAGAGACGGGCGATATCGTCGGCACGGAGGGGGCGGAGACCGCCTTTTCGGCCCTCCATCCCGGGGCGGTCTACCTGCACATGGGCGACGCCTACCTGGTCACAGAGCTCGACCTGGATGGCCGGGTGGCCCTGGTGCGGCCCTTCTGGGACTCGTATCACACCCTTCCCCGGCGAGAGACCGATACCCGCATCCTCTCCGAGAGCCTGCGGACGTCCCATGGCCCGCTGTCGCTCCGCCTGGGAGAGATCGCGGTCACCAGCCGGGTGGTCGCATTCCAGAAGCGCCGGACGGGCGGCAACGAGGTATTGGGGACGGAGGAGCTCGATCTGCCCGCGCAGGAGTTCGTCACCGAAGCCATGTGGTTCACCCTCCCGGCCGAGTTGTTCCCCTCTGAGGCGGAGCTGGTCCGGCTGCCCGGGGCCATCCACGCGGTCGAGCATGCGCTCATCGCTCTGCTGCCCCTCTTCGCCATGTGCGATCGGTGGGATATCGGCGGCCTCTCCACGCCGGTCCATTCCCAGACTGAGGAACCCACCATCTTCATCTACGATGGCCACGCGGGAGGTGTGGGCATATCGCGGCAGGGCTTCGAGCGCTTCCCCGAGTGGGTGGCCGACGCTTACAAGCTGGTGAGGGACTGCCCCTGCGAGGCCGGTTGCCCTTCGTGCGTGCAGTCCCCCAAGTGCGGCAATTGGAACGAGCCGCTCGACAAAGAGCAGGCGGTCCGGCTGCTGGGTGCGCTAGGGGAGGCTAATAACCCCCCGTCCCGGCTGCGTTTCACGACTCCTCCTTCGAGGGGTCATTAGCCTCCCACGCTGAGTGGGGGGCGCGCGGGCGCGCCGGGCGGCGCCCAGCCCGGGCCGTCACGCGGCTCGATGTTATCCTAGCCCAATGCAACCGGAGTATATCTCGGTGATCGGCGGAGGCCAGTGTGGAGCCGCCGAGTACGCGCTAGCAATGGAAGTCGGCCGTCTTGTCGCCGAGGCCGGGGCGACGCTTGTATGCGGTGGGCTGTCGGGCATCATGGAGGCGGCCGCTCGCGGCGCCAGCGAGGCCGGCGGGTCTACCATCGGCATCCTGCCCGGCCACGACCGCAGCCCCGCCAATCGCTACCTCGACCACGTCATCACCACCGGCCTGGGTCACGCCCGCAACCTCGCGGTGGTCAGTTCCGGCGACGCGGTCATCGCGATCGGGGGCAGCTATGGCACGCTCTCCGAGATCGGGCTCGCTGCGAGGGTGGGCCGCCCGGTCGTCATCCTGTCCGGCTGGCGTCTGCAGAACGACGTGGGCACCGAAGGGATCTGGTATGCCTCGTCCCCCCGGGAGGCGATGGCGCTGATACGGCGAGCACTCGATGCTCGCGAGACGGTCTGATGACCGAGCCGCGGGAGCACGAGACCAGCGAGCTGATCGAGAATCTCCAGCAGAGGCGGCTTCGCCGCCAGTGGGGGCGCGTGGTGTTGGCGGCGGTCGGAGCGGCGGTGGTGTTGGCGGCGGTCATCACCGGTGTGGTGCTCGCTACGGGCGCCTCCGGTGACGAGGCCCCCGGTTCCACCTTGGCCTCAACGGCAGAAGTATCCACCACCGAAACGGTGACCACGGAGCTCACGCCATCCACCGTCCACAGCGCCACCGCTAACGGCCCGACGACCACGTCCGCCTCGGGCGCCACCTCGACGACCAATTGGCTCGCGGGCAAGGTGATAGCGATCGACCCCGGCCACCAGGCCCACGCCAACGGCGCCCTCGAGCCGATCGGCCCAGGATCGACGCGGAAGAAGGCCAAGGTCAGCAGCGGGACCTCCAGCGTCCTCACAGGCATCCCAGAGAGCGAGGTGGCATTGGCAGTCGGCCTGAAGCTGCGCGACGCGCTCGAGGCGCGGGGCATCAAGGTCGTGATGACCCGGACGACCCAGGATGTCGACATCTCCAACATCGCCAGGGCGCAGCTAGAGAACGAGGCGGGCGCCGACCTGACCGTCCGCCTCCACGCCAACGGGTCGGGCGACCGCTCGGTCCACGGCCTGTTCACGCTCTACCCGGCGTCGATAAAGGGCTGGACCGACGACATCGCCGCCGCGTCCAAGAGGGCGGCCAGCATCGCCCAGCGCGAACTGATCGCCGCCACCGGCGCTCAAGACCGGGGTCTCCAGGAACGGAGCGACCTCACCGGTTTCAACTGGTCGGACGTGCCGGTGATACTGGTCGAGATGGGCTTCATGAGCAACCCTACCGAGGACAAGCAACTCAGGACCCCTGCCTATCAGGATAAGATTGTGCAAGGACTGGTCCAGGCAATCGTCGAGTTCTTGAGGACGGAGTGATGAAACAACTTGAAGGGTGCGGATCGTGAGCCGGCTGGCCGTCGTCGGAGCGGGATATGTGGGACTGGTGACGACAGCCTGCATGGCGCATCTGGGCCACGACGTGGTCGCTCTGGATGTCGACGCCGAGAAGGTGGAGGTGCTCCGCGGCGGCGGGATCCCCATTTACGAGCCGGGGCTGGCGGAACTGATCGCTCGAGAAAAGGAACGCATCCATTTCACCACCGATCTCGCCAGGGCTTACGCCGGGGCCGACTTCATCTTCCTGTGCGTCGACACACCCGCCACCTATTCGGGCGACGCCGACCTTTCCCGCATCTGGCAGGCCCTCGACAGCCTACCCTCCGATCAAGCCGAACGCGTGCTCGTGACAAAGTCCACGGTGCCGGTGGGAACCGGGGCGGCGATCAAGGCCGGGCTGGCCGATCGCGGGTATGGCCACATCCGCTACGCCTCCAATCCGGAGTTCCTCCGGGAAGGGACGGCCATCGAGGATTTCATGCACGCCGATCGTATCGTGGTGGGGGCGGACGAGCCGGCAGTGGCCGAACGGGTGGCCAAGTTGTACCAGGGGATCGACTCGCCGGTGCTGACGACAGACGTCGCGTCGGCCGAGATGATCAAGTACGCGTCCAACGCGTTCCTCGCCACGAAGATCAGCTTCATCAACGAGATCGCCAACGTCTGTGAGGCAACGGGGGCCGACGTTACCATCGTGGCCCACGGGATGGGCCTGGACCGCCGCATCGGGCCGCACTTCCTTCAAGCAGGCATCGGCTACGGCGGAAGCTGCTTCCCCAAGGACGTCTCCGCGCTCAAGCAGATAGCGGGCAACTCGGGATACCACTTCCAGCTGCTGAACGCGGTCATCGAGGTGAACGAGCTGCAGAAGCGCAAGGTCATTGGCAAGCTCAAGCGCCACCTCGGTGACGAGCTGCGCGGCCGGCGCATCGCCTTGCTGGGCCTGGCCTTCAAGCCGAATACCGACGACATCAGGCAGGCTTCGTCGATCGTGCTCGCCGGGCGGCTCATCGCCGAAGGCGCCCAGGTGGTGGGCTACGACCCCGTCGCCATGGAGAACATGGAGAAGCTCCTGCCGGCTCTCAGCTGCACACCCTCGGCTCTCTCCGCCCTCGAAGGCGCCGACGCGTGCGTCCTGGTGACCGAATGGGACGAGTTCCTCAAACTGGATTGGGCCGCCGTCCGGGAGTTGATGGCCCGGCCCGTCGTCATCGACGGCCGGAACGCTCTCGACGGCGCCATGCTCGCTGGACTGGGGTTCACCTACGAGGGTGTGGGAAGAAAGTCCTAGCGATACCCTCGGCTCGTTAGTGGTCTATCTCGTCTTTGGCGCTACACATCGGGTAAGTCCGTCTGTGCCGCCCAGTTTCAACGTCCTGATGCGTGATTCAAGTTTAGAAGACAGCTGTTCGATGGTATTATTCATTATGCATCGCTACGTTACATTTGAAAGTGAGGTCGGTAATGGCCAAGGGTAAGGGGTTCGAGTTGATTCCCCAAGCCGTGCCCATGCGGCAGCGATCAAGCTTCTACAAGGAGATCGTCAACGAGTTCCTGGCGAGCGGCGAGAAGAGCGCCGCCGTCGCGGGAACGGACCGTAAACCGGTGACCCTGGTACAGGGTCTTCGGAAAGTCCTCGAGGCGGAGAACGTCGAGAATATCCGAGTCGTCCAGCGAGGCACCGAGATCTTCCTGGTCAAGGACTGAGGCGACACCAACCGATCCCTCCGGGCGCGCGGCGCCAGATCGCAACCAGGACCCCGATAGAAAGGGGCCGCCTTCCGGCGGCCCCTTTTCGTTCCTAACGCGTGAGGCGGCGGCAACAACGACCGCCGCGACGGCCTCACCGCTTGCTCTTGGCGATCTCCTTGGTGTTGTCGTGGATGTGGAAGAACACGATGATGATCTCGAGGAAGACCCGGGCGAGTATGAGCGCGACGAACCCCCAGATGAGGCCTCCGATAAGAGAGAACACGCCCAGAGCGGGAGACCACATGAACCCGGTGACGACGCCGCCGAGGAAGCCGAGTCCTATCACCACCATGAACAGGATGAAGAGCACCTTGATGACGCTGGGCGTGACGAAGTCATTGAACGAGAAGTCGAAGAACTTGGCCCAGAAGCCTTTGCCCGTGATCTCCGCGTACGAGCCCGGCGCGGGCGGCGGGGGCGGCGCGTACTGAGGCTGCGGGGCCGCCGCAGCCGCGACAGGCGGGGACGAGACCGGCTCAGCGGCCGGCACCGGCGGGGGAGAAGAGGCGGCGACCACCGCGGCGGCAGGCGCGGCCGGCAATTTGGTGCCGCAGGCTTCGCAGAACGCGCCGGTCGCCTGCGTATTGCCGCAGTTCGCACATGTCAACAGTCCATCAGCCACTCTTCTTCCCTCCTTCGAACGACAGCAGTGCGGTTAATCGTGCCCTCACGGTACGGGTCTGAGACCCGGATGTCAATCACTTGACGGCCGCGCCGCCGCAGGCCGCAGCTAATGATAAAGTCGTTTGCGGGAACAAGGGGTGGCCTGCAACAAGATGTCGAGGGTAGAATGCCGGTCGACCAGTTGACGACTGACGACACCGGGCATCCCGGTAGTCTAACTCCCTTTCTTTCCGTCCTGTCCGTCGCCTTCCTCGTAGGTATCTGGCTCTGGCTTGCCTTATCCTCCGGCGGCTACCCGGCTGTGAATTGGGTGTTTCCGGTCTTGGCGCTCGGCCTTTTCGGACTCACGGTCGCCTCTACGCTTGCCATCCCGAGGCGCCCCCGCCGGTTATCACTGACGGTCTTGGCGCTTTTTGGGGCGTACTCACTGTGGGTCGCGGCCTCGAACCTTTGGACAGGGTCGAGTAGCCAAGCTTTGCTAGGATCCACGCGCACGTTGGCCTACCTGCTGGTGCTAACGCTGGCGCTCACCTACTTCACCTGCCAACACGCACGCACGGCATTTCGGTACTTGGTCATGCTCGCGGCCTTCTTCCTTCTGGCCCTGTTGATCTTGCGCATGTGGTCGGCACCCCATATTACGGCCCTCTTCTCGGGCAGACGGCTTGCATACCCGGTGGACCAGCCAAACAGCGCGGCCGCCCTCTTTCTTGTGCCGTTCTGGCCGCTGATGTGGCTGGCAGCGGGCCCGGAGGAGCGCGCACCCGTGCGCGGCATTGCTCTCGGCCTTGCTACAGGACTCCTGGGCTTGGCGATATTGACCCAGTCTCGAGGCGCGGCTTGGAGCATGGCAGTCACGTTGGTGCTCCTTTTCGCGCTTTCTCCGGGGCGTCTCAGGCTGCTCTTCTACCTCGTGGTGCCTGGTCTTCTCATGGTCTACGCCTTTCCGCAGTTGAATCGATACTGGATGCTGGGGCCCGAGGCCGTTGGCGGCAGCACGGCTGCACGCACGTTGACCGTCGCTGCTATCGCAGCCGGGTTCATCGGGATGATCCTCGCCCTGCTTGAGGATTGGATCCAGGTCAGCGGACGGATGAAGGTCATATTCGGCACAGTGGTTCTCGCCGCGTGTGTTGCCGGGCTTGTCTACGGCGCTGTCAGTCTCACGCAGGAGAGCGGCGGCCCCGTGACCTGGTTCCGTGATGCGTGGGGACAGTTGATCGCGGAGCCCGTGGCCGACGAGCAAACCAGTCTGGCGGGCGTCGCGAGCCCCGAAGACGACCCCTCGCCCAGCAGAGCGGACATCTGGAGACTTGCCTGGCAGCGACTCGAGAGGGCCCCCCTACTCGGTGCTGGCGCAGACAGTTCTGCCCCGGACCTCGATCGGCATGGATCAGGGCCGCTGGTGCTGCAGGTACTGGGCGACACAGGGTTAGTCGGCGCGGTCCTAGCCTTTGGGGCGATATTGGTGAGCATCGCCGGCATATTGTGGCCGCGCTTGGCGGTCGGCTGGGGACAGGCCAAACGGGCGTGGCGAGCCGAACACGGGCAGGGATCCAAGACCCGCCAGGGAGCCTCCATGAGCGGGATCTCCTCCCGCTGGGGCGACGAGCCCCTGGCCTATGGTTGGCAGATGGCGCTGTTCGCTGGGGCCGCCTACTGGTTCCTGGAGGCCAACATGGAATCGCTCTGGCCTATGGCGGGCGTGACTGTGCCCGCCTTGCTCATGATAGCCGCCGGCCTTGCAGCAACAGACGCTCGGGCCGCAAGCGCGGGATCTGGCGCCGCGGAACCCCGTGCGCAGAGTGCGCGCCGTTTCCCCCGCGGCGATCTGCGGCCGGCAGGCCGCCTCTCCCGCGCCTTCCGCATCGCACTGATTGTTCTCTCCGCGGCGGTGGTGATCCTCTCCGGGTCGGCCTATCTCGTTGTAACGCTCTGAGAACCGGCGGCATCGGCGGAAGGTTCAGCACTCGCGCCGCGCAAGTCTTCGAGGGGCACTGCTATCTTGCGCCGCCAGTTCGGCCGCTCGCTCCCCGTGCCGGGCACGTTCTGCGGGCGGCGCTCCAGCAGGAGGTCCTCGAGGTTGACCAGAACGGTCTGCGCGGCGCTACGCGCCAGATAGGCGAGGCATCCGGCGAGGATCGCCCTCGCGAACCGGGGGGAATCCTCGTCCGGAGCGTCGAATAGGCGGGCCAGACGGGCCACCAGACGGCGGCGTTTGGCGGATTCGCGGCGCGCCCCCCCGGGATCGAGTTGTCCTGTCTCCACCCGCGTCTCAATGTCGTCGCCGTGCAGGAAGCCGGCGAGCGGCACCATGTCGTGCGTCTCCAGCGTGACGAGCGACCCGGGCGGGACCTCAGGGGTCATGGTCTGCGCCCGGGGCCGTAGCGACCCCAGGAAGATCCAGGTGCGGCCTACAGCGTGCCTGCTCATGCTCGCCCGTAACCCGGCGGGCACGGTCCCGAGGTCTTCGCCGACGACAGCCGTCTGACAGCGATGGGACTCCCGGGAAAGGACGGCGTATAGCTCCTCGGCCGGGTAGGTGACGTAGACGCCGTCCTTGGGTTCCATACCCGCCGGTATCCAGAACAGACGATGGAACGACATCATGTGGTCGATCCTGAGCATCGACGCATGACGCATCAGGTTTCGAAGGCAGGCGCCGAAATAGGGGTAGCCATCTCTTCGGTCCGCCTGGGGAAGAAGAGGCGGAGTATCCCAGTCCTGTCCCTTGGCGAAGAACGTATCGGGCGGAGCCCCGGTGGAGACACCGGTCGCGAAGAGTCCCGGCCAGCGTTCGACGTCGAACCCACCGGGATGCACCCCCAGGGGAAGATCGAACAGCAGCCCCGGCCGTCCCTTGCCGGACAGTCCCGCCAACTGCCGGTCCGTCTGCCACTGGCAGTAGAGGTGATACTGCTCCGCCACCTGGCTCCGCGCCTGCTCGGCGGCCCGGCCGGCGCCCCCGGAAGGTCCACCGCTCTCCTCGGCGGCTCTGAAGGCAGCGTAGTCGCGGGCGAAAGCGTTATCTCGAAGGTAGCCTTCGTAGTCCTGCCGCCGGGCCTCGCCCGCCTGCTCGAAGAAGCAGCGCGCCAGCTCCTCGAGCACAGGCCGCTTGACAGCCATGACTGCCCTGTAGTCCACCAAGTCCCCGGCCCGGAGTGCAGCCCGTCGCCACTGGGTCTCGGCAGCGCCCCACATTCGCCGCGCCGGCTCGCACTCTGCCCACTCCTCTACGCCCTCCGGCGCCAGAAAGAACTCGTTCCAGAACAGCCGGCTAAGCGGGCGATAGGGCGACGGGTCGGCGCCTTCCCCGAACGAAGCGGCAAGAAGCGGCAGCGTCGCTACCAGGGATCCCCCCTGCTCCCCCGTCCACTCCACCAGCGCCTTCAGATCGGCCAGATCGCCGGCCCCCCAGTCGCGCTCGCTCCGCAACGCGTACACCGGCGCGAACACCCCCCACTGCCTACCCGCGAGCCGGCGCAGAGGCTCGTCCACGGCCTCCCCGCCGGCCGCGGCCGCCGGTTCGCCGCCACCGTTCTCCGGCTCCCAGCAGCGCCGGGGAGCCGAGATCACGAAGGCGTCACCCACACTCCCCCGCGCCTCCACCCGCAGCCGGTGATAGCCGGGTGGGAGGGCACCGGCCTCCTGCACGGCTCGCCTCACCTGTCCCCGCGGCAATGAGAGGGCTGCGAGAGAGCGGCCGTTCACCTCCGCCTCGCCGATGGTCCTCGATCGGTCGACCGGCAACTCCCCCTCGATCCTCGTGCCGTCCTCCAAGGTGAGAGCGAGACGGATCGGCGCCGCCGCCGAGCGCCCGATACCGGCCGGCAGCCGCAGCGCCAGATCGGGCAGCACTCCCTCCCACGCCACCACCACCGGCTCGATCATCCTGTCCCAGAGCTGGGACTCCCGAGCCCGGACGGCGGAGACAAGATCCGACAGGCCATTCACCTCCGCGCCCAAGACGAGTAAAGTCGTGAGGAGACTTTCGTCAGACGGCTGCCGCTCGCGGCCTAGCGCATCGCGGTAGCGCGTTTGCACCTCATACAGTTCTGCCAACCGCGCAAGCAGACGATGGGAGGCTCCGCTATGTTGTGTCATCTTGGTCACCATGGCCGTGTGACTAGCTTACCCGACGGCCACGGCGAAAGAGCGCCGCGATGAACCCGTCTCCCACGCCCACCCTTCCCGCGGTACCGGAGCCCCTGCGAGGTCTCATCGACCTCGCCCTGGATGTCCGCTGGGCCTGGAGCCACTCGGCCGACGTGCTCTGGAGGCAGTTGGCCCCCGAAGTCGTGGGAGCGCACCCACAGCCCCTGGCACATCCTCCAGACGATCGCGCAGACCAAGCTCGAGCGGTTCGCAAGGGACCAGGAGTTCCTCGACCTGCTTCACCACCACGTGGACGAGCGCGAGCGGACGCTCCGCGCCCCCTCCTGGTATGCCGAGACGTGCCAGAAGATGTCTCCAGACGCTCCCTCGCCCTCTCCTCTGCTGGGGCAGATCGCCTATTTCAGTATGGAGTTCGGCCTCACCGAGGCGCTCCCGATCTATAGCGGCGGGCTCGGCATCCTCGCCGGGGACTATTTGAAGGCCGCGAGCGACCTCGGCGTCCCGGTCATCGGCATAGGCATCCTGTGGCAGCAGGGCTACTTCCGGCAGGCGCTCAGCGCAAGCGGCGAGCAGATCGAGTTCTACCCGTTCAACGACCCCGGGCAACTCCCTATGACCCCCCTTCGGAACAGCCGTGGCGAATGGGTCAGCGTCGGCCTCGGGTTCCTCCGACGGACCGTTCACCTCCGTGTATGGGAGGTCCGCGCGGGACGGGTGACGCTGTACCTGCTCGACGCGAACGACCTCATGAACAGTGCCGTCGACAGAGGCATCACCAGCGAGCTCTACGGCGGGGGCCCAGAGACCCGGCTGCAGCAGGAACTCATCCTCGGTATCGGGGGCTGGCGGGTATTGCGGGCGCTCGGCATCGAAGCGGAGATCTGCCACCTGAACGAGGGCCATGCCGCTTTCGCCACCCTGGAGCGGGCGCGCTGCTATATGGAAGATAACGGGGTCGCGTTCGAAGAAGCACTGAACGCGACGAGGGCCGGCAACCTCTTCACTACCCATACCGCCGTCGCGGCGGGTTTCGATAGATTCCCGGTGACTCTCGTCAGAGAGTACCTTCGCGAATACATCCAGGAGCTCGGGATAGACATGGAGCGCCTCCTCGCCCTGGGCGCCGGCGATGATGGGGAGACCTTCAACATGGCCTTCCTCGCCATCAGGACAAGCGGAGCGGTCAACGGGGTCAGCCGTCTGCACGGCGAGGTCAGCCGCCGGCTCTTTCAACCTCTCTTTCCCCGCTGGCCCCGAGAGGAAGTCCCGATCGGGCACGTGACCAACGGAGTGCACGTTCCCTCCTGGGATTCTCCCGAGTCGGACGCCCTCTGGACGAAGGTCTGCGGCAAGGGCCGATGGCTTGGAGACCTTCACGGGTTGACCGACCTCATGCGGGATGTCGGCGACGAGGAGTTGTGGACCTTTCGGGACCGGGTCCGGAGCAACCTGGTCGCCATGTCGCGGGACCACCTGAGACGCCAGGGACCTATCGCCGGGAGTCTGGGGGCGCTCGGATCGGATCTCAGCTGTCTGTGCGACCCTTCCGTCTTCACGGTCGGCTTCGCCCGCCGCTTCGCCACCTACAAGCGCGTGGACCTCTTGCTCCACGATCCCGCCCGCCTCGAGCGCATCCTCTGTAGCCCGAACAGCAGGATCCAACTGATCCTGGCCGGCAAAGCGCATCCGGCGGATACCACCGGGAAGGCCATGATCAAGAAGTGGACCGATTTCATCGCCCGCAGCAACGTCCGTCCGCATGTGATCTTCCTGGTCGACTACGACATGGATCTAGCCGAGCATCTGGTGCACGGCGTCGACCTGTGGCTGAACACCCCTCGGCGCCCCTGGGAAGCGAGCGGCACCAGTGGCATGAAGGTCCTCGTCAACGGTGGATTGAACCTCTCCGAGCTCGACGGGTGGTGGGCGGAAGCCTATGCCCCGGAGATCGGCTGGGCCCTCGGCGATGGCCTGGAGCACGACCACGACCCTGCGGTCGACGCCGCTGAGGCGGAACGCCTCTATGACCTGCTGGAGAACGAGATCATCCCCGAGTTCTACGACAGGGACGCGGACGGCATCCCCAGGCGCTGGATCGCCCGTGTGCGCGAAAGCATGGCCAGGCTTACACCTGAGTTCTCGACCAACCGGATGATCGAAGACTACTTGGTCCGCTACTACCTGCCGGGCGCAGTCGCCTACCGGGAGCGGGCCGGCCGGGGTGCCTCCGGGCTCCTGGCCTGGCGCGAGATGCTCGAGGCTCGCTGGAGCGAACTGAGTTTCGTCGACTATGCGGTCGAGACGGTAGACGGACCCGGGGGACAGATACACCTCTTCGAGGTCAAGGTCTCGGCCGGGCGGGTACCGGCGGGTGCGTTCCGCGTCGAGATGTACGCCGGACCCGACGATATCCATGTGCTCGAGCGCATCGGCGGCGACGCGCGCGGGGTCTTCAGCTACACCGCCTCGGTCGCGGGACACAGACGCGCCGGCGAGTACACCCCCCGCATAGTCCCCTGGCACCCAAGTGCCCGGGTGCCGCTGGAATGCGATCGCATTCTCTGGTATCGCTAGTGGCCGCGCGCTGCAGGGGCCGCGCCCCGCGGCGGCCGCGGCGGCGGCCTAGCCGGCAGGCAGACGCACTTTGAAGCGCGCCCCCGCGCTTCCGCGCTCGACTTCCACATCCCCGGACGCGGCCCTGGCGAGGCGGCGGGCGAGCGAGAGACCCAGGCCTGCTCCCCGGGCGGCGTTACGCTCGCCGGCGGCGGCCGCGCCGCGTACTCCCGGCTCGAAGATCCGCTCCTGCTCCTCCTCGGCGACGCCCGGCCCGTCGTCTTCCACCACGAAATAGACCTCCTTGCCGTTCCGCCCAGCCCCCAGAAGCACTTCGGTCCGGGCGAACCGGCAGGCGTTCTCCACCACGGGTTGCAGGATCTGGGCGGCTATTGCACGTTCCACTCCCACCCGCAGGTCGCGGGCCGGGGGCTGCACGTTCACATCCACCCCGTTCTCCTCCGCCAGCACCCCGATGGAGCTGACCACGTCGGCCAGGACCTGCCAGACGTCGGCCCTCCCCCGGGCCAGACTGCCCTCCTCCTGAGCCGCAGCAAGCAACGCTTCGACGGTGCGGGCCATCTGGTCGGCGCTGTAGAGGACCGAGCCCAGAGCGTCCTGATAGTAGTCGGGGTCTCGCGGACGCCGCAGCGCCAGTTCGGCCTCGGCCTTGATCTTGGCCACAGGCGTGCGAAGTTGGTGGGATACCTCAGCCGAGAACCGCTGCTCCCGGCGCAGGCTGGCCGCGAGACGGTCGAGCATGCCGTCGAGGGTGTGGGCGAGTTGGGTGAGTTCGTCGTGCGGCTCGCCCATTTCGAACCGGCGGTCCAGGTCCTCGGTGCTCCATGCCTCCGCCTCCGTGGTCATCCGCGAAACCGGCCGGAAGGCGGCGTTCAGCAGCCAGTGGCCGGCGAATCCCACGATTATCAGGAGCATCGCCGTGAACGCCGCCGTGGCGACGAGCGTCACCCGCTGCGTGCGATATATCGACGCCATCGACAACCCGGTCACGATCGTCCCGATGCGCGTTTCCTTGAAGTTCAGAGGGACGCCGTAGAGGCGGACGTTGTGGCCAGGCACATTGACGTACTGTGCAGGGCCTCCGTCGAGAGCCTTGGCTGCCGCCTCGATGTCGGGATCGACCGAGGGACCGCTGAAGGTCTGACCGCTTACAAACACCCATACCTGGGAGCCCAGGTCGGTCAGCTGGCCTGACGGCTGGGGCATACTCACGCCGCTCCCGCTCACGGCGATGATGAGACTTTCATCCTGGGCCAACTTGGCGAGACGCGCGTCGGCATCGGCGGTGAGAGTGCTGACCAACACCAGGTTGAACGCGACGGTCATGCTGATGAGCGCCACGGCGACGGTGACCAGGACCGCGAGCAGAAGGCGGTCCTTCACTCCGATCCGCGCGAAGGGCCGCCGTATGGCGCGTAGGGCAGAGCCCATGGCCCCGGTGACACTCATCGCAGCGAGTAGCCGACGCCGCGTACCGTCGCGATCTCCGGAGCACCGGGAAGAGTGGCTATCTTCCTGCGGAGCCGGGCGATGTAGGCATCAAGGGTGTTGTCGTAGACGATGGCCCCGTGGGACCAGCCGGTCTCGATAAGGACTTTGCGCCTGATCGCCTCTCCCGGAGAGGCGGCCAGTTTCGCCAGCAGTCTGAATTCGGTGGGAGTCAGCGGCACAGTGACACCTCCGGCCGACACAGCGTGCTTGGCAGGGTCGAGCACCAGCCCGCCTGCTTCCAGGCTGCGCTCGGTACCGCCGCGCCGAATGAGGGCCTCGAGGCGCGCCAGCAGTTCCGCGAAGGCGAAGGGTTTGCTGAGATAGTCGTCCCCGCCCACGTGAAAACCGGACAGGCGGTCGGACAGGGAGTCGCGGGCGGTGAGGAACAGGACCGGAGCGTTGATCCCCTGGGCCCTTATGGCCTGGCAGACGTCGCGGCCGTCGGTATCGGGCAGGCCGATGTCGATGACGAACAGGTCGGGGACCGACTCGGCCACTTTGCGCAGCAATTCGGACCCTGTGGCGTAACCCTGAACCTGATAGCCCTCTTCGCGAAGGCCGCGTACGAGCAGGGAGCGCATCTGAGGGTCGTCTTCGAGCACGAAGATCTGGGGCTCCATCATGGTGCCCGTAGTATCACCCGCCGGGGGGCTGGGAACAAGCGCGGCGTGGGAACTGGAGGGGGACTAGGTGAGAATCACACGGCGGGCGCGGCGTCCGGCTGTGCCGGACGCCGCATACGCCGTCTCCGCCGTGTGGGCGTGGTGGTGTCTCGCCCCGGTTTGGGTCTGACAACCACCGGACAGGGTTGGGGCCACAGCTCAGGAGGGGGGTTGAGCAATGCTGTGTGACTCCATGACAGTATATTGCCACCCCTTTCCTGAAATCATCCTGAACGCGTCTTGCTCATTTCTCGAGCCTCCCCGGACCCATTTCGGCCGCCCGAGCTTGAGTTCGCATTGTCCGATGCCGAAACAATCGGAGAGGTCGCACGTGAAAATGGATTACACACCAACGGTCCTGCTGCTGGTGGCTGGGTTGCCACTGGCCTGCTACTTGCTCTGGTACGGCTGGCGCAACCGGACCAAGCCAGGGGCCTTGCCGTTCGTCTTCATCATGGCCCTCTCGATAGGCTGGAGGATAGGGAGCGCCCTCGAACTGCTGGCCGCCGACCTCTCCACCAAACTCCTGTGGGCGGACCTCCAGTATGTTGCGATCTGCTTCCTGCCGGTGGCCTGCTTGGCGATGGCGCTGGACTACACCGGCAACGGCGCCTGGCTTACTCGCCGCAACCTCTTCGCCCTCGGTCTCATCCCTCTCGTCTCGCTGGGCCTGATGTGGACCAACGTGCACCATCACCTGATGCGAGCAAGCGTATGGCTCGACACCGGCACGGCTCACCCTGTGATAGGCCGCACCTTCGGCCCATGGTTCTGGGTGCACGGCGTCTACAGCTACCTGCTCCTCTTCGCCTCCGTAGCGTTTCTGATCCACGCGCTCCTGAGCCGGCCACCGCTCTACCGGAAGCAGCCCGCGCTCCTTCTGGCGGGCCTGGCGGTGCCGGTGCTCTGGAACCTGTTCTACCTCCTCACGTCGGGACTTCTGCCCACGTTCGATTACACGCCCGCGGTCTTCGCCGTCGGCGAGTTGATCATCGCCCTGGGTCTCTTCCGTTTTCAGGTCTTCAATCTGGTCCTCGTGGCGCGCGACACCCTCCTGGAGAACATGAGCGACGGTCTACTCGTGCTCGACAGTGCAAACAGGGTGGCGGATCTCAACGAGGCGGCCCGGGCTCTCATCGACCGGCCGGCCGACTACATCCTGTCCAGACCGATCGCGGAGAGCTGGCCGGCGTGGGAGCAACTGGCCGAACCGTACCGGACCGGGGCTGACCGGGCCCTCGTATCGATGGGGGCCAACGGGGACCGACGCGACTATGAGGTCAAGATCTCCGAACTGCGCGGCCGGGCGAACTTCCTGGGACGGATGCTCGTGTTGCACGACGTCACCGAACGTTCGGTCCTTGAAGAGAGTCTTCGCCAGCAAGCCCTCACCGACGGGCTCACGGGACTCGCCAACCGGACCCTCTTCATGAACAAACTGGCCGACGCGGTCCATGCGGCCCATCGCCATCCCGACAAGCTCTTCGCGGTCATCATCCTCGACCTCGACAGGTTCAAGCTCATCAACGACACCGTGGGCCATCCGGCCGGGGATACCGTGCTCGAGAGCGTGGCCATCCGGCTGAAGCGCTGCGTCCGGGAGGTGGACACCGTAGCCAGGCTGGGCGGCGACGAATTCCTGGTCCTCCTCGACGACATCAACAGTACGAGGGATGTGGTAGTGGTCCTCGAGCGCATACAGAGCGAAATGCGCAGCCCGATGTACGTGCGCCAGCAGCAGATGCTCGCCTCGGCCAGCGTGGGAGTAGTCCTGTGGGATTCCTCCTACCGCAGCGCGGAGGACCTTCTGCACGCCGCGGACGCGGCCATGTACCAGGCCAAGGAGGCCGGAGGCTCCTGCTACCGTATCTTCGACGACCGGATGCACCGCTCTCTCCTCGAAGCTCTTCAGGCGGAGTCCGAGTTGCGCACTGCGCTCGAGCAGGGGGCTTTCGTTCTCGAATACCAGCCGGTGATCGATGTCGCGACCGGCGGCGTCGCCTCGCTCGAGGCCCTCGTGCGTTGGCAGCATCCGCGACGAGGTCTGGTGCATCCCGGCGCCTTCATCGGTGTTGCCGAGAACAGCGGGCTGATAGTGCCGCTTGGCGAGATGATAATCGACCAGGTATGCGGTCAACTGAGTCAGTGGCGCTCTCGTGCGAGCGCCGCCTTCGAACTGCCTGTCAGCCTGAACGTCTCCCCGCGTCAATTGACCGAGACCGATTTCGTCGGCGCCATCCTCAACCGTGTCACCGATTGGCGCCTCTCGCCCGGAGCCCTGATCTTCGAGATCACCGAGAGTGCGCTGAGCCGGGATCCGGTCAGAGCCAGGGCTGCCTTGAAAGAACTGTGCAGTCTCGGTATGCACGTCTGCCTGGACGACTTCGGCACCGGGCCGTCTTCTCTGCAACAACTGACGACGTTCCCTGGACAGGAAGTCAAGCTCGACTGCTCGCTGATCGCGAAGATAGCCACCGGGACCACCGAGTTCGCGATCGTGAAGTCGATCACGAACCTCGCGCACGCCCTCGGGCTCATAGTGACGGCCGAGGGAGTGGAGTCGGGACGCGACTGGGAGTTGCTCGAAGAAGCCGATTGCGACCGCATCCAGGGCTACTACTGCGGCGAGCCGATGTCTCCGCCGGTCCTGCTAGGATACTTGGCGAACCGCCATCCGGTCCCGGGCCGTATGTCGGTACAGCGCCGTCCGGCCGCTCTCTGAGCCGCCCCGGCCGTCCGTCCGGATCAGTCGCGTCCGAAGTCCAGCCTGGTCCCCTGCCCGATCTCTCGCCGCGTGTTGGTGAGCTGGAGGAGACCCGCCTGGTCCTTCCGCACCGAGGTGTTTGCGCACCCGCCCGCCTGGCGGGCCTGGTAGTTCACCCGCACGGCCTCGGGTCGCACGATGACCCCCTCCTCGGTCGTCCCCGCCAGGTCGCTCCAGCGGACTGCGACAGAGGGAGCGTCGCAATCGGCGAACACCTCCGACCAGACCATAGGTTGACGGAGGTGGCCGTGGTGCGCGCCAGAAGCCGGCCGGCCGGCTGCCGCGGCCGGCCGGCCCGGACGCAGGAGGTCGCGTATCGTCGTCGCCTCGCCGGTCTCCAGATCGGTGATCTCAGCACGCCAGGCCCCCGACACCTCCGGAGAGCGGTAGACGCGGAGGCGGTAGGGCCGGCCCGGCCCCCAGTCAAAGGCCATCGTGTTCGGGTCTCCGGCGAACGCTCGAAGGAAGGGCTCCGAGCCCGGTAGTACGGCCCCACCCCGCTCTTGACTGGCGTAGCCGCCCCAGTTGACCGCCACACTGCCCGGAAAACGCCGGTTCCACTGCAGCCCCGTGTGTCCGCCTCCCCAGGTCAGCCCGTCCTCCTCGAAGTCGACCTGCAGTGCCCAGAAATAGAGCGAAGGGACCCGGGGCGGCACCAGGACCTCGAGCACGACTGATACCTCCACCAGGCGAGAGGCCGCAGCCGTTCGCGGCATCTCCCAGATGAGGTGGAACGACGAGGCCCCGCTGGAGGAGCGGGGCGGGCCCGCTACGCGCGGCCCGCCCCCTGTCACCGCGGTGGTCATGGCCTTGGTCAGCGCGCGCAGCCTGTCACCGAGACCGGGCATCAGGGTGCTACGATTCTAGAAAACCGGCGGCAGCAAACGACCGCCCGACGACGGGGGCGACCATGGGAGCAACGCGGAAGATCACAATCCTCCACTCCAACGACATGCACGGCGACTTCCTCGCGGAGCAAGACGCCGGAGGAGGAGACCTCATCGGCGGGCTGCCCCTTCTCTCCGGCTACATCAACAAGGTGCGCAGCGAGGAGGAGAACGTCCTGTACGTCATCGCCGGCGACATGGTCCAGGGTTCCATCATCGACTCGGACTTCAAGGGCACGTCCACCATGCAGATCATGAACTACCTGGCCCCCGACGTCGTCGCCCTGGGCAACCACGAAGTCGACTACGGCCTGCCCCATCTGCTCTTCCTGGAGAAGATCGCCAATTTCCCCATCGTCAACGCCAACCTCTACATCAAGCCGTTCGAGAAGCGGATGATGCGACCCTACCACATCATCAACAAGGCCGGATTCGACATCCTCTTCACCGGTATCCTTACCGAGAAGACCATGGACTCCATCAAGCTGGACGAGCTCATCGGCACCTTCGTCACCCTTGAGGAGGCCGGCGCCGAGGTCGGCAAGATCTGCGACGCTTTTAGGCGCGACGATATGGACCTCACCATCGTTCTGACCCATATCGGGTTTGAATCCGACAAGGAGCTCGCCGCCATGCTGCGCCCGGAGTGGGGCGTCGATATGATCATCGGCGGCCACAGCCACACGGTGCTCTCGGAGCCGGCCGTTGTCAACAACATCCTCATCGTCCAGGCGGGTACGGGAACCAATCAGATAGGACGCTTCGACCTCCTGGTGGACGACGACACCAACTCGATCATCGAGTGGAAGTGGCAGCTCATCCCCATCGACGACGATATCGCCGAGCCCGACCTGCGAATGGCCGAGTTCATCGAGTCCTTCAAATCCGTCGTCGACCGCAAGTACAGCGTCATCATCACGAAGTTCGGGGAGAAGCTCACGCATCCGCTGCGCGAAGAAGAGAGCGCCTTGGGCAACCTGCTGGCCGATGCCATCGCGGAGAGCCAGCAGTGCGAGGTGGTGCTGCTCGGCGCCGGATCGGTAAGGGTCAAGGAACTGGGGCCGGCCGTGAGCTTGATGGACTTCATGGCCTGCTTCCCCTATGACGACTCGCTGACCCGCTACATGCTCAACGGCGCGGCGCTCAAGAAGGTGTTCGCTCACTGGATGAGACCGGAGAACCGGGACGGCGAGGGCGAGTGCTACCAGGTGAACTCGGCCGTGCGCGCGGTCTACTCGAATTCGGGCCGGCAGTTGGTGTCGCTGGAGGTGAACGGCGAACCGGTCGTCGACGAGGCCACGTACCGCGTGATACTCCAGGGCTACCACGCCAAGAATGCCAAGGCGTATCTGGACCTCGACGCAGACGAGATGACAGCCGCTGCGCCCGGCCGGGTCCTCGCTACCTCAGCCCAGACGGTCCTCAAGGAATGGCTGGCCACCCACCAGAACGACGGCCGGAAGGTCGAGGGGCGCCTCGTCTATCAGCCCTGAGTGGTGGTCGTCTCCTCCGGAGAGCCCCACGCCGGCTCGATGTAGGCGGGAGCCGGCCGCTCAACCCTGAGCGGCAAGCCCTATCTGGCCCTCGCCGGAGGGGGCCTCGGCCTCATCGAGCGAGTCGAGGAAGTCGTCGAGGCTGTGCTTGAGGAAGAACTCGAGAGCGGCAAAGGAGCGCTCCAGGTCGAAGCCTTTCGGCATCAGCGCCGCCTGCAGTGCCAGGCCGTCGACAACGGCGACCATCAGCGACACGAAGCCGACATAGCGCTCCCTGTTGTCAGGACGTACCCGTTCGGCCAGCCCCAGCCACTCGACGTTCATCTTGTAGTACCACTCGTACAGCGCGGCGACCCGCTCCCGCAGCCGCTCGTCCCTGATGACGTGGGGCAGCAGATCGAAGAACACAAGGAAGCCCTCGGCATCGGCGGCCAACCGGGTCTGCCCCTCGACATACCGCTGCAGCCGCTCTTCGCCCGCCGTCCCCCGGGTGTGCTCGGCCAGGGCGAGACAGTCGTCATAGTCGAGAGAATCCAGGATGGCAAGGATGAGCCCGTCCTTGTTGCCGAAGTAGTACTTGATGGAGGCCTTGTTCTTGCCCGACTCCGCGGCTATGGCGTCGAGGCGCAAAGCGTCGAAGCCGCCGGCTAGAAGGAGCCGCCGGGCGGCTTCGAGCAACCTCTTCGCGGTCTCCGGCAGCGAGAGGGCAGGATCCTGCACCGGGAAGCCGAGGAGTTCGCCGACGTCACCGCTCAAGGCCTATCCTCGGGCGGGCTCTCGACGGGCGGCGGCGACCGATGCTCGCGCCAGCGCCGGACGTAGGTCTGCCCCGAGTCGACCGCCCCCATCAGACCGCGGGGCGCGAGCATCACGAGAATGATCACCAACGCCCCAAAGATCAGCATGCGGAAGTTCTGGAAGGCGCGCAGCCAGTCGCTTACGAATATGACGATGAAGGCGCCGATGGCAGGACCGGGGTACTTCCCGACCCCTCCGAGCAGCACCATGATCACCAGATAGATGAAGACCTCGAGGCCCAGGATCCGCGGAGAGACGACGCCCGTGTAGTGGGCGTAGAAGGCGCCCATGAGCCCCGTCAGGGTCCCCGAGAGCGCCACGATGAGCAAGGACACCTTGTAGCGGGAGATACCCAGGCTCTGGGCGAACGACTCGGAGTCGTGCAGGGCGACGAAGCTGGTGCCAAACCGGGAATTGATGGCGAAGTAGCAGACGACCAGACACAGCACGAAGAGGCCGAGGGCAAGGTAGTACCAGGGGATCTGGTTGGAGCCGCCGAGAAGGTGGTCGCCGACCTTGTAGGGGGTGATCGGGGAGATGCCGCGCTTGCCACCCGTCCCTATCGCCTGGCCGACGGTCAGAAGCGGAGCCAGAACCTCATAGAAGGCCAGCGTCAGCAGCGCGATGTAGATCCCAGCCAGCCGCAGACTCGGCAGGCCGAGCAACACGGCGACGATCGCTCCGACCGCCGCGCCCGCCAGTAATCCCCACCAGGGATTGAGACCCGCATTCTCGGACAGCATGGCGGACGCGTATGCACCCAGTGCGAAGAACCCGACCTGGCCCAGGTTGAAGATCCCCGCGTAGCCGAGCAGAAGGTCCCAGGAGACGGCGACCCCTCCCCAGATCATCGAGACGACCAGCAGGCGCATGGTGTAGTTGCTGTCGCCGAAGATGAGGGGCAGCAGAGCGAGGATGACGACCATCACGATAGTGATGCCCGTCTGGCGGTTGAGCCTCAGAGCCCTTGGCCGGTCACCCGGCAGCCGGACCTCTTCCACACGCTCGCGCTTCATGCCGCCCTCACCCTTTCCTCGCCGTGGCGCCGAACAGACCGGCGGGCCTGACGAGCAGGATCAGGAAGAGCACCAGGAACCAGAACGGCATGACCCAGAGAAGCCCCAGTTGCCAGCCCACGATGGCCTCGAGGATGCCAAGGATGAACGCGGCGTACAGCGTCCCTTTGATGCTGCCGAGACCGCCGGCGATGACGATGATCAGGGCCTTTACCAGGAAGGTCCAGCCTCCCAGCGGGGTCATGAAGAAGCGCGGCGCCAGGAGGATACCGCCGGCCCCACAGAGCAAGGTCGAGATCCCGAAGGTGATGGCGAAGATCCGGAACAGAGGGATGCCGACGATGCGCGCACCCGTCGGATCTTGAGCGACCGCGCGCATGCTCATCCCGGTCCGCGTCTTGCCCAAAAAGACGAACAGGACCACGGCGACCACTAGTGCGAAGATGAACATCGCGATCAGTTGCCAGCTGATGGTGAACCCGGCGATCTTGACGCTCCCCGAGAGGAACTCGGGCAGCGACTTGGTGCGGGCGCCGAAGATGACCAGCACCAGGTTGTCGAGGAACACGGCCAGACCCAGTGTCACCAGAAGCACGCTGAACTCGAACTCCGGCCGCTTGCGCAACGGGCGGATCAGGATCTGGTCGACCACCACGCCGAACAGGAACATGATGGGCAGAACGATGAGGAAGACGAGGAAGTAGTTGAGGTTCGCGTATCCGACGGCGAGCACCCAGGCCAGATAGGCGCCCCAGGTGAAAAACGAGCCGTAGCTATAGTTGAGCACCCGGCCGACGCCATAGCAGAGCGTGAACCCGACCGCCACCAGGAAGTAGACGATCCCGATAGTGACGCCGGTGATGAGCACTTCTGTGAACTCTCGCACTGTCGCTCCCGCTTCCCCTGCCGCCTACGTGATCCCGAGGAATACCTTGCGGACCGCGTCACTGTTCAGAGCCTCATCCTTACTGCCCGAGAAAGCGATGCGGCCGTCTTCCAGGAGGTAGATGTAGTCCGATTGCTCCGCGATGTCTCCGGTGGTCTGCTCCACCAGCAGGATGCTCAGCCCCCGGTCGCGTAGCGCCACGATCTGCTCGAACACCTGGGTCCGAAGGATCGGGGCGAGACCGAACGATGGCTCGTCGATGGCCAGAAAACGCGCATCCGACATCAGCCCTCGTCCGATCGCCAGCATGCGCGCCTCGCCACCACTCAGATTGAGGGCCCGCTTTTTGGACAGGGTCTTCAACTTCGGGAACATCGAGAAGACGAACTCGAGATTCTCCGCTTCCTTCTTGCGGGCGGGCTTCGCGTAGGCGCCCAGACGCAGGTTCTCCATCACGGTCATCTCAGGGAACAGATGGCGCTCCTCCGAGATCAGCACCACGCCCATCTCAACGAGCTTGTACGAGGGGAGTCCCTGGATCTCCTGTCCCTGGAAGCGGATGACGCCACTGGCCGGCTTCATCAGCCCGCAGATGGTCTTGAGCAGCGTGCTCTTTCCGTGGCCGTTGGGCCCGAAGATCGACACCAGTTGGCCTTCGGTCACCCGAAGGGAGATGTCGTGGATGGCCTGGTACTCGCCGTAGAAGACGTTGATGTTCTCGACCTCAAGCACGCTTGCCCCCGACCAGGCACTCGATGACCACCGGATCCTCAACGACGGCGCGAGGTTCCCCCAGCCGGAGGGCTTCGCCGTTGTTCAGGATGAGCAGCCGGTCGCAGGAACGGGTCAAGGCGCTCATGAGGTGCTCGATCATGATCACCGTGAGGCCCCACTCCTTGTTGAGCCTTTGCAGCAAGGCAAGGCTGAGTTCCGCTTCCACGGCGCTGAGACCGCCGAGAGCTTCGTCCAGCATTATCAGGCGCGGCCGTGTCGCCAGCGCCGACGCCAACACGGTGAGCTTCTTGTCGTAGAGCTTGAGGGAGGCCACCGAGCGGTCCTCTTTGCCCTCCAGCCCCACAAAGGAGATGAGATCGCGCAGATCCCTCCAGGGAGCCTGCCGAGCACCGTCGCCGGCATGCCCCTTCGCTCCGAAGTATTCGCCGATCCGCAGGTTCTGAACGACGGTCATCGACTGGAAAGGTTGCGGGATCTGGAAGGTGCGGGCCACGCCGAGATGGGTCACCCGGTGCGGCGGGAGGCCGTCGATGCGCTTGCCGTCGAGGAAGATATGGCCCGAACCGTGGAGGAATCCAGAGATGAGGTTGAACACGGTCGTCTTACCGGCGCCATTCGGCCCGGCGATGCCGAAGACCTCGCCCTCCTCCACCTCGAAGGAGAGGTCGTTCACCGCGGCGAGCTCGCCGAAGCGTTGGGTGACATTCTCAAGGGCGAGCAACGCCATGCGAAGGTCCTCGGTCCGTTCTTGCTGTCTTGGTTCGACCTACCGTGGCGGCCAGGCCCGGCCCGGGGCCGGGCCTGGCCGCCCGTGTTACTTGGTCGCCCTCGCTATTTGGCCGGCCACGCCGGCTCGATATATGGCGGGAAGATGAACGGGTCGGTGCCGAAGAAGGCCAGCTTGCCGTCGCCTAGATACTGGGCGTAGGCGATCGGGAAGTCCGGTCCGGACTTGACCGTCTGTTCGGGGTTGTTGAAGTCATAGATGCCCAGCAAACCGGTGTATTTGTTCGCCCGGATGTAGTCCTCGATCTCCTTGTACTTGGTCGGATCGCCGACAGCCTTCACCGCTTCGACCCAGATCATGACCGAGTCGTACGTCGACGGCGGGGTGGTCAGCGGCACGTCCATACCGAACATCTCTTTGAAGCGGGCCTTCCAGGCGTCGTTCTCGGGGCTCGGCGGGACATAGCTCGTCACGTAGCCCATGACGCCGATCAGGTCGTTGCCGACCGCTTCCTGGGTCTCCTGGAACACCACCATGTAGGAGATGTCGAGTAGCGACGGGCTGGGATTCTCCATGAACTGCTTCACAAACGAGGAGATGTCGGCCACCGAAAGCACCGAGCACACGATCGCAGCCGGTTGCTCGGCCCGGATCTTGGTGAGGATCGAGCCCCAGTCCGTGGTGCCGTAGGGGAAGGTCTCGTTCATGACTACTTGCCAGCCGGCCTTCTCGGCCTCAGCGGCCACGGCGGCCGTGTAGTTGAGGTCCCACTCGAGGTCACCATGCAGGATGGCGATCTTGTTGTTGGGATAGGTGTACTTGTCCTGGAACTGGATGATGCCCTCCCAGGCCCGCTTGCCGTAGTCGGCTTCGATAGAGAAGACCTGGAACATATTCCCGTACTTGGCCGGATCGGTCTTCACCATGTCGGCGGCCCGCACCGAGCCACTGCCGTGGATGAAGGGGACGTCGCTATTGGCGCCGTAGGCTTCAAAGTCCGGACCGTAGCCTCCGTAGCCCTCCACCACCGCGTCGACCTTCTCCTTGTCGATCAGGTAGTCCTTGGAAGCTGCCACCGTCTCGGGAAGCAGTTCCTCGATGTCGAAGACCTTCAGCTCCACCGGCCGGCCCAGCAGCCCACCGGCCGCGTTCAGGTCGGCCACCGCCATCTCGAGACCCATCTTCATGTGCTCGCCGTCGGCCGCGTAGGCACCGGTGAGCGGCAGCGGAGCGCCGATCTTGATGGGGTCACCGCTCGGGCCGCCCGCCACCGTCGTGTCGGTGCTTGCGGGCGCCGCGGTGGTATCGGTGCTGGCCGGCGCGGCCGTCGTCTCGGTGCCGGCCGGCGCCGCGGTAGTCGTCGTCTCGCCCCCGCACGCCGCGGCAAACGCGGCGAGTGAGAGGATCAGGATCACCGCCAGGGACACCACCAGACTCGTCTTCGTTCGTGTGCTCATACCTCTACCCCCTGTCCTACAGTGTCTTCTCTATGTCGATGGCCACCGTCTTCAGGTGGGTCACATCGTCCAAAGTGTAGCGGCCGCCCAGCCTTCCGTGGCCGCTCTTCGTGCCCCCGCCGCCGCCGAACGGCTCGTGGGCCTCCCAGTAATCGGTGCTGTCGTTGAACACGATATTCCCGGTGCGAAGTCTGTCCGCGTACCAGAAGCAGCGCTTGATGGACGAGGTGAAGACCGCCATCTGCAGACCGTAGCCGGTCTCGTTGGCGATCTCGACGGCTTCCTCGTCGGTCTCGAACTCGATCACGGGCGCCACCGGGCCGAACGTCTCCTCCAGGTTGAGGAGCATGTCGCGCGTGACCCCGTCGATCACGGTTGCCGGGAAGTACAGATCGGTCGGCCTTCCCGATTCGCGCGCCCCGCCCAGGAGGATCTTTGCCCCCTTGGCCCGGGCATCGGCGAGATGTTGCTCGGTCTTGATAGCCGTCGGCTCGTTGTTGAGTGGGCCCATGCTGGTCGCCTCGTCGAGCGGATCGCCCGGCGCGTAGGCCTTCGCCTCCTCCAGCAGCAGCGGCAGGAACTCGTCGTGGACCTTTCTGTCCACCAGGATACGCTCCGTCGCGCAGCAGACCTGGCCCGCGTTGTAGAAGCAGCCGAAGGCCGCGGCCTTGGCGGCTTCTACCAGGTTCGCGTCGGCGCACACGATCACAGGACCGTTGCCACCCAGTTCCATAAGGGTCATCTTGATGCCCGCCCGCGCACAGATGGCCTCGCCGGTCACCGTCTCGCCGGTGAAGCCGATAAGGGCCACGTCGGGATGCGCCACCAGATGATCGCCGACGGCCGCGCCAGGACCGGTGATCAGGTTGAAGACGCCCGGGGGAAGACCGGCCTCATCCAGAGCCTCCTGGATGCAGCGCCCCACCAAGATCATCGAGAGCGGGGTCGTCGACGCCGGTTTCATGATCACCGTATTGCCCGCCGCCAGTCCCGGCCCCAGATACTCGGAAGGGATGACCGTCGGAAAGTTCCACGGTGTTATCACCGCCATCACGCCATACGGCTCGCGAAACGTCAGTACCCGCTTCGCCGGATCGCGCATGGGGATCACCGGCGTCTCCATACGGACGACGTCCTCCGCCGCAAGCTGGAAGTTGAGCGCCGTCTCGAGCACCTCCGGCAGGCCTTCACCGGCGTAGGGTTTACCCTGCTCCACGCACAGCACGTCGGCGATGCCCTCCGCCCGCTCCCGGATCAGTTCGGCCATCCTTAGGATGACCTCCGCCCGCTTGAAGACCGGCATGCCTCGCCACGTCGGCCAGGCCGCCTTGGCGGCCGCCACCGCGGCATCCACATCGGCCGGCCCCACACCGGGGGACTTCCGCCAGAACCGCCCCGGTCACCGGGCTGCGGACCGCGAACTTCGCCCCAGATGCCGCGTTGACCCAGCGGCCCGCGATCAGGTTGCTCTTGTCGTGCAACTCCTCGGGGATTCGCACGTCGCTACTTACTCGCACCATAGGCCCCCTCGCTCCCACTCGGTTCTTCGTCTTCCCGGCTCGCTAGAGCCAGCGCGTGCTTCGCCGGGCAATGCGCAGCCCAGCACGTTTCAATTCTTCCACATACGCGAGACGTACCTCCCGCGCCAGGGCTTCGGGCGGCAGCACGCCACGCTGGGTGATAGTGCCGTCGAGAAGGTAACCGGCGTAGATGGCCGCCGGGGTCGAAGTCCCGTAGGAGATGCGGTTGGCTCCGGGGATCATCTTCGTCACCTGCTGGATGTTCGGAGGGAAGACCCAGAAGGTCTCGGTCGCCGGCTCGCCCTCCTTGGCGTACAGGTCGATCATATAAGCCCCTTCGTCCACGATCCGGCCCTCGGCGGCCAGCCTCGCGATCTCCTCCTTGGGAGCCGATGGCGGCAGGACCGACACCAGAACATCGATCGGCCGCACGCTCTGGCCCCGAACCTGGCGGGCGAGAGGACTGGCGATGCCGGTCTCCACCAGGATCTTGGCCTTCTTCATACCCTCTTCGCCGCCGGCAAGCTTGAAGTCCAGGTACCGCAGGCCTTTCTCGCCCAGTTTGGGCAGGAAGCGAGGCAGGGTGGAGCACTCCTCGTGCTCGTGCAGCACGGCGGCCAGCCGGCCGATCGGAGCCGGAAAATCTACGTTCTCCCAGCCGGCGAAGGGCTCCGCCCGCAGGAACTGCCCGTCCTCGAAATACAGCGTGGGCGTTTGCGAGTCGATGTAGTAGGTCTCCTGCGACCACACCTGCACGGGTACCTCGGACTTGAAGAACCCGCCGGCCTTGATCCGGACCGCCTCGCAGCGGTCCATCTCTTCGTAGCCGATGGCTACCAGGGTGTTGGTGACACCTGGGGTCATCCCCGTATGGATGAGAGCCGTGCGGCCCATGGCCTTGAAGTCCTCGTCGAGGGCGATCTGGAGCAGGTAGCCCTCGTCGATCGTCCCTCCGTCGACGCGCGTCGCCATGTCCAGGTAGTGGGTACCGGCCTTGAGGGCAGCCTTCATGAGGGGGTCGTCCCACTCAGGGATGACGGCGTTCACGAGAAGATCCGCCCCCTGAGCCAGGCCGGCGACGTGCTCCACGTCCCGCGCGTCGACCTTGACGGCGGTGGTCTTGCCCGCGCCCCAGGCAGCCTTCACTTCCTCCGCCCGCGCCAAGTCCCAGTCGCCTATGACAATCTCATCCACTGCCGGGTGTTTGGCCAGGTTCCAGGTCAGGACATATCCCTGCTCGCCGGCGCCGATGATGACGACTTTCATGGGCTCCCCCTCGAAGGACAGTAACCAACCGGTTGGTTAACTCACCACCACTATAGTCCCAATCGCTGCCGCGACGCAA
>CAWAOX010000008.1:0-41205 GCA_963783835.1 uncultured Actinomycetota bacterium | reverse complement strand
CCCGGCTCGAGCCGCACCGACTCGCGCAGCCGGTACTCGAGAGGGATCACCTGGAGTCGCCCGCCTCCGCGCTCGGCCGGGCTTCAGCGCCAGAAGATGCCGGCCTGTCGCCTCCGCCGGGCCGCAGATGGTCGAGCCATCCCTCGTCGCGCAGGACCTCGAAGACCTCCTGCGCGACCTCTTCGGCGGGCCGGCGCACGACGCGTCCCTCCCGGTGCTTCACCGATCCGGCGACGAGCCCGAGGATGCGGTCGAACGCGGGGAGCGTGGGGTCGGGCGGAACGACGGGGTGAAGCCGCGGCCGGCGGGCCCGAGGCGGACCGTACTCGAGCGCCCGGTCGGCCTGCCGCGCGGCGCCCGGCGAGACCCCCAGATCGGCAAGCGTCCAGATGGTGATGTCCTGCTCGAGCGCCGCCAGGAGTGCTCGGGCGGAGACGTCCGCCGGAGCCATACGTCGCCTGCAGCCGGCCCTCCGCCTGCCACAGTGATGACGGCCGGCAGCCCGATCTCCACCTTCTCCCGAAAGCCCCGCTCGAGGTCGCGGGTAGCTTCCAGGCGGCGGGAATCGGCCGAGAGTTCCGCGGCCCCGACCTCTGTCACGCACGGCACCGCGAGATGCTCCGCGAGAAGCACGCCGAGTTGCCCGCCGGAGCCGATACCCCCTGCTCCCCGATGAGCACCAGGTCGTACCCGGCGGCCTGGGCCGCGGCCGCCAGGATGAGGGCTTTGCCGGCCGTCCGGGCCTCGGCGGCCTCGTCGTCCCACACGCGTATAGCCCGGTCGCAGCCCCGGGCGAGGGCGTGCCGGAGGAAGGAGTCGTGCTCGGGCGGGCCAAGATGGATGACGGTAAGGTGTCCGTTGGGCCGGTCCGATATCAGGGCCAGGGCCAGATCCAGGGCCCGAGCGCCGGCCGGGTCGATCTCCCGGACCAGCCGCTCCTCCCGCACCCGGCCGCTCCTGGGGTCGCGCTCGGGCGGGATGCGAACGTCGGCCGCCACGTCGAGGAAGACGAGTAGCTTCATGGCCGCGCCTCCGGCCCGGGCGGGTGCGCTGCGCTTCGGCCGGCCCGTCTTGCCGGCGCCGGGTACTGCCCTAAGTGAGGCGGAACCGTACACCGTATCCTCCATGCGGGTAGTGCCAATCGAGGGCGTCGCGGTCGCAGACCAGTAGACAGGTGCCGCACTCCAGGCAGGCTTCGTAGGCGAAGTCCACCCGAGAGCGCTCCTCACTCCACGTGTAGCAGCGAGCCGGGCAGGAGAAGGTGCAGGCGCGATGCTGGCAGCCCTTGCAGATCTCCTGGTCGAGCTTGATATGGGCTTCCGGGTGGATCCGGTAGCTCACCAGATCGAACAGTTCGTCAGGGATCACAGGTACCCCCTTCCCGCTTCCAAGAGGTCGGCGAGCATCTGGCGGACGGGCACCCGGCCCTTTGTCGCCCGGCGGGCGAGGCGCGCGATCCTCTGCTTGGGCGTGCCGTCGGACCGATAGAGATCCTCCATCAGCGCGCTGATCACCTGCGGGTAGAGCGTGAACAGCCTGTCGTGGTGGAGAAAGTCGATGGCCCGTCCGTACGTGGTCAGATCGCGAAGGACGAAGCTCTCTTTGAGCTCTTCCTTGTAGCGTTCCAGCCGGCCGGCCGAGAAGTCGCCCGCAGCCAGAGCTTCGGCCCCGATCTTCGCCGCGATCACCCCCGAGGTCATCGCCAGGTTCATCCCCTCCTGCGTCAGGCCGTTCGTGTAGCAGAAGCCGGCCGCGTCACCGGCGACCAGCAGCCCGGCCATCGAGAGCCGGGGGACCATGCGCATCCCGGCCTCGGGCAGCAGGTGAGCCGAGTATTCGACCATCCGCGCTCCGCGGAGCATGGGAGCCACCGGCCCCGAGGCCACGAAGCGCTCCAGCAGTTCGTAGGGAGGGATGCCTCGCTGCTTCAGCGAGTCGAGATGGAACACCAGGCCCACCGAGAGCGCATCGGTCTGCGTGTAGACGAAGCCGCCTCCGCGCACGCCTTCGGTGCAGCCGAGGAACTCCTGAGTGGCGCCCTCCCGCCCGACGAGTCCGAAGCGTTCGTCGATCTCCTCCTCGGTCATCGCGTACAGGGCGCGAACCCCCAGAGCGACCTGTTCCGCCTTGAAGCCTTTGTGAAGCCCGGCTTCCTTGGCGAGCAGCGACAGCGTGCCGTCGCAGGCGATCACCAGTGGCGCCTCGACGATGTCGTCGATCCCCGCGACCCGGACTCCCTGCACCGCCCCCTTTCTCAGCACCAGCCCCTCCACGCGGCAGCCGGTGAGCAGGGTGACGCCGGCGGCGACCGCCTGTTCGGCGTACCAGCGGTCGAAGCGCGGCCGCAAGAGGGTGAACCCGGTGAGGCCCTGGTCGGAGGTCGAGCCCGCTCCCACGGCCGGCCGGTCCGAACCCGAGGCGGCCTGGAACATGAGAGAGGTGGTCGAGCCTTCACTCGTGATGGAGAGCACCCGCTTGGTCACCGCCCGCTCCCAGGGCGCGCGCTTCCAGAAATCGGGCACCAGCTGTTCGGGGGCCGGGCAGTAGGCCATCATGCCGCCGAACATGTTCTTGGCCCCGGGATACTCGCCCCGCTCGAGCAATAGGACTTTGGCCCCAGTCTGGGCCAGACCCAGCGCCGCGCTGGTGCCGGCCGGTCCCGCGCCGACGACGATGGCGTCGAAACTGGCGGTGGCCGAGGCGCGCTCCGCTGAGGCGGCGGAGCCGCCGGACTGGCCGGAAGAGGTGGGGCGGCTAGCGGCCATCCCCGCCTCCGGCCGGTGCATCGCGCCACTCCTTGATCTTCGCGATGAGAGCGGGGAGGACGGCTTCGAGGTCGGCGACGTAGCCAACATCCGAGAACTGGAAGATGGGCGCCCGCACGTCCCGGTTGATCGACAGCACCCGGTTCGCGTTACGCACTCCGGCGACGTGATGGGGCGACCCGGAGATGCCCAGGGCGACGTACAGGTCGGGAGCCACCGTCCTGCCTGTCTGCCCGATGAGCCTCTCCTTGGGCAGATGCCCCTCGTCCACCACCGGCCTGGTAGCCCCGACCGAGCCCTCGAGCAAGTCGGCGAGTTCGTGCACGGCAGCGAGAAGGGTCTCGCTCGCGCTCCCCATCCCTGCCGCGACGATCCGCTTGGCGTGGACCAGGTCGACCGACCGGGCGTCGGGGACGAGCGTCTCGATATGGCGAACGCGCGGGAACGATCCGGCGGCCCAGGGAACGACCTCGGCCCCCGCCAGCACCGCGGCTGCGGCTTCCGCAGCGGCTTCCGGGGTTTCGATGCCCGCCAAGTCAAGGGTGGCCACTGGCACGAAGCCCGGGGCGGCAGCCACGTCCTGCTCGAGCCAGCCGCCGTAGACCGGTTTGACGAACGTGAGGGCGGGGGGCGAGGGCTCGCCGCCCGCCGTGCGGTCCGGGCCGGCCGCGACGGACCTGCCACCTTCGACCGTCACGTCGCTGCAGCCCAACACCGCACCCGTTCCCAGTCGCTGGGCGACGAGAGGCGCCAGCTGCCGCCCGGCATCGCCATCCTGCACGAGCACTGCGACAGGGTCGGCCGCGTTCACGGCGCCGGCCACAGCGCCGGCCAGGGAGTCGAAGTCCACGTCCGGACCGGCCGGCCAGGTGACGAAGCGCGTCTGCACTCCAAGAGCCGCCGCCAGCCGGAGGAGCTTCAGCGGCCAGAGCGAGTCGAGATGCGGCCGCTGCCGCGTCGCCCGTCCCGGAGACCGGCTCCACAACGATCAGGAGCGGGGCCGCGGCCGTGCCACCCGCCGTGACCGTGCCGCCCGGCGCGGCCGTCCCGCCCGGTGCGGCCATACTGTCGCCCGGCCCGCTCACACGCGCTTCCCGGCCATATAGCCTTCGTGGATGGCCATGTCCACCTTCCGCGGCGCCACGCAGTCGCCGATGCGGTACAACTCCGGCACCTTGCCCTTGAGGGCGAAGTACAGGGCGTCGTCGGCATCGTTGCCCATGGCGGTGACGATGCTGTCGTAGCCACCGAGAACATCCCAGACGTTGGAATAGACGTTGAAGCCGTGGACGTCCAGGCCCTTGATCTCCATCACGGCGAAGTCGGGGGTGAAGGTCACACCCTTCTGCATCAACCGCTGCCGGCTGAGATACAGGTCCTGCGACGGTCCCAGTTCGGACCCGACAAAGAGGCTCGACGTCAACACATGCACGTTCTTGCCCAACTCCGCCAGGAACTCCGCGGTAGCCGTCGCCTGATGATGTCCGTCGTAGTCGATCAACAGCACCTTCTCGCCAAGCTCCGCCTCTCCGTTCAACACCTGCCACACGTTGAAGATGTCCGGACCGTCCGCGCCTCCGACGGGGCTCCTCTTCGGCCGGGACCCGGTCGCGACGATGACCGCGTCCGCCTGCTCGGCGGCGACCAGCTCCGGCGTCACCTCGACACCGAGCCGGATAGGTACGTTGAGGTGGGTGAGCTGGTTCCGCTCGTTACGCACGATGACTCCGAACTCGTCCCGGCCGGCGCCTTTGGCCGCGATGAGCACTTGGCCGCCGAGCTCTTCACCCTTGTCGTAGAGGGTCACATCGTGTCCCCGCAGCGTGGCGATCTTCGCCGCCCACATGCCCGCGGGGCCTCCGCCCACCACCATGACCCGCTTTTTCCGAAGGGCCGGGCGCAGATGGTGCTCGCCCTCGGTCGCCTCGGCTCCAGCCGACGGGTTCTGTACGCAGCCGATGGTCTTGTTGAGACCCACCCGGCCGTAGCAGTTCTGGTTGCAGGCAATGCAGTAGCGGATCTCCTCGGTGCGTCCCTCTCGGGCTTTTTGGGCGAAGTCCGGGTCGGCAGATCTGCCCCCGGACCACGCCGATCATGTCCGCTTGGCCCTCGGCCAGCACTCGCTCGGCCAATGCCGGGTCGTTTATGCGCCCGGTGGCGAACACGGGGAGGGTGGCCACCTGCTTGATGCCGGCCGCCAGCGGGACTGTGTAGCCGAGGGGCAGGTGCATGGGGCCGCCGACCAGGTACAGGTTGTAGAAGGTGGCGAGCGTCAGGTTGAAGTAGTCAAGGTAGCCCGTCGCCTGGAGGCGCTGCGCGATCTGCTTGGCGTCCTCGAGGTTGAGCCCGCCCGGGATCAACTCGTCGGCGCACAGGCGCACGCCGAGGGTGAAGTCGGGCCCGACCGCCGCCCGCACCGCTGCCACCACTTCCAGGGGGAAGCGCATGCGGTTGTCGAAGTCGCCTCCGTACTCGTCGCCCCGGTAGTTGGTGAGAGGCGACATGAACTGCCGGGCCAGCGAGCTGTGACCGAACTGTAGCTCCACCCCGTCGAAACCGCCCTCTCGCACGTGCACGGCCGACCGGGCGAAGTAGTCGATCACTTCGCGGATGTCCTCGATCTCCATGGCCTTGGGCGTCTCCCGGTAGAGCACGTCCGGGACGGGCGAGGGGGCCCAGACCGGCAGCCGGGAAAGGCTGCCGCTGCACTGCTGCCCATTGTGGTTGAGCTGCGCGAAGATGCGCGTGTCGTACGCGTGGACCGCCCGGGTCAACTGCTTGTATCCCGGGATGACCCCGGCTTGGAACGCCTCGATCAGATGCTCGTAGGCCCGGTCGGTCGGGTGGACCGACTGCTCCTCGGTGATGATCAGCCCGGCGCCTCCACGCGCCCGCGCCACCAAGTAGTCCGTCAGCCGCTCGCTCGGCAGCCCGTTGTCCGCCAGGTTGGTGAGGTGGGCCGAGAACGAGATACGGTTCGCTACCGTCACCCGTCCGATCTGCAGAGGGCTGAAGAGGTTGGGGAACTGCATGGCCTAAGACCCCGTTTCAGAACGCAGTTTCGCCGGCAGGGACGCGCCGGGCAAGCGCGAGGCAAGGACGCAGGAAGCGATCGTAGCAGCGCTACGGACGCGACCGAGGACGACGCATCGTGCCGTCCGGCGCGAACTAGTCGGCCGCGACTGCGTTCTGAAACGGGTCATCAGCCACCTCCTTGACGGGTTGCTCGGCGGTATCGCCCGCGGGCACCACCGCGCGAAGACATTCGGGGTCGGGAAGGCCCATCGATTCGGTCAAGAAGTATCCTACCGCCGGACAGCCCCCGTGGCAGACAGAGAACCGGTCACAACCCCGGCAGGCTTCAACCTCGAGCGCCCGGAAGCGCTCGAACACCGGCGACGACGCAAAGATGTCGCCGAGCCGCTCCCTGGTCACGTTGCCGGCGAGGAACGCCTGATCGCTCAGGAAGGCGCAGGGGTAGACGCTGCCATCCGGGGCCACGGCGCAGGTCATCTTGGCCGCGCCGCACATGTTCAGCCCCAGGTCCCGGCGGCTGTCGGGGGTAAGGGCGAAGAACGAATCGCCGGTGAGTATCTCCGGATGTTCGCCGAGGAAGGCGGAAAGCTCCGCCAGTTGCTTCCTGGTCAGACGGTAGTCCTCCCAGGTGTGACAGCCGCCGCCCGACGGACGGAACCGCGAGAGCCTCGTCTTGGCGCCGTACCGGCGAGCCAAGGCGTCGAAGTCCCCTACCTCGGTCGCGTTCAGCCGCGTCACCACCATGTTCAGGCTGAAGTCGGGATAGCCCCTTTCCGCCAGCAGTTCGATCCCGGCCAGGATGCGCTCGAAGGTGCCCCGGCCCCGGATTGCGTCGTTGGTCTCGGGGCACGCCCCGTCCAGGCTGACCTGCAGGTAGACCGGAGCCATCTCGAGGAGGGCGTCAACTAGAGTGTCGTCGAGCAAGGTGCCGTTCGTGCTCACACAGGTGGTGATGCCGTGATGATGCGCGTAGCGAAGCACGTCCAGGAAGTCGTCTCGGAGAAACGGCTCTCCCCCGCCGAAGTTCACCTGGAAGACCTGTATCCGGGCCAACTCGTCGATGAGGGCCCGGCACCGGTCAACATCCAGCTCGCCCCGCCTCTGCGAGCGCAGCCCGGCGGAGAGACAATGGGCGCAGCGGAGGTTGCAGGCCTCGGTTATCTCCCAGGTGACGTTGACCGGGGCACGGAGAGGAGTGTTACTCAGCCTCGGCGACAACCTGTCACGCAGCCCCGGTAGCAACGAGCAGCCCTTTCGCTACCAGATCTTCGAGGAGACGCGAGAGCGGCGCGCGGCCCGGCTCGGAGCCTGCCGGCGCCTCTTCGCTCCCTGCGGCGAGTCCTGCGCGCACGCCCAAGACCCGCCCGGAACCGGTGAAGGCCGGCGGAAGCAGAAGGTCACCGGAGCGCACGAAGGTCAGTCTCGTCGATCGGGTATCGTAGAACAGCAGGCCAAAGTCCTCGCAGCGCACCCGCACCCAGTCGGGCACCAGGTACGCGTGACCACAGGCGCCCAAAGCAACGCCGGCGCTCGCTCGCCCTGCTTCCCCCCCTTGGCCGGTCGTCCCGGCAGATGCTTGGTCTGCGACTTCGAGAGCTTGCTCAGTAGACGCCACAAATGCCGTCCACAGCCAGCTCTTCGACCTCGATCTCCTCGAGGACGGCCGGCTCGTCGGCGCCGGGCGAGGAAGCCTCGAACCCGGGGGTGCTGCTCATCGTGTCCACATGTCCCTCCGTCAGTCCCACTTGCAGACCCAGCGGCCGTTCAGTTCCCGCCGCTCCATCCTCTCCCGGATGTCGTTTATCTCTTCGATCTTGAAGTGGCCCTCGATGATGGTGTCGAGCATCATGTCGCCGCGCATGGCGAGCTCGACGTACTTCGGGATGTCGTCCCTCGTGGAGATGGCGCCGTACAAGACGCCATTGATGGATTTCTGCCCGAAGACCAGGAACGTGAGCGCAAGCGGGGCGACTTCGTGCTCGCCCATGATGCCCACCTGCATCAGCTTGCCGCTCGGGCGCAGCGCCCAGTACGCCTGGACCGTCGCACCCGGGTCCCCGCTGCACTCGAAGATGATGTCGAGGCCACCGCCGGTCAATTGCTGCACGATCGGCACCGGGTCTTCCTTCGAGTTGTTGATGAAGTGAGTGGCGCCAAGCTTCATGGCCTTCTCGCGCCGGGCCTCCTCGAGGTCGATGACGATGAGCGGATTGGCCTGCCGCATCTTTGCCGCCCGCAATATGTTTTGTCCGACACCTCCCAGGCCCCATACCGCCACGGCGTCGCCCGGCTGCACCTTCGCCTGCTTGGTCACGGTGCCCCAGCCGGTCGGGATGCAGCAGCTCATAAGAGCGGCCCAATCGAGAGGCATGTTCTTGGGAACGGGGATGAGCGCGCCTTCGGGCATCACGGTGTAGTCGGAGAACCCGGAGACGAAGTTGCCGTGCAGGACGGTGTTGCCCTTGGAGTCGCGGAGACGGCTGGTGCCGTCCAGCATGGTGCCGTTGACGAACTGCGGGAACGTCCCCGAGCAGATGTTCCCCATGCCCTTCCGGCACTCGGGGCACTGGCCGCAAGGACACATCCAGGCGCTGGCAACATGGTCGCCCGGTTTGACCTTGGTCACGCCCGGGCCGACCTCGACCACGACGCCGGACGCCTCGTGACCGGCAACCATCGGCAGATTCATCTTGGTGAAACCCTTGGAGTTGCTCAAGTCGCTGTGACAATAGCCGGCATACGCGTACTTGACGAGGGCCTCGCCCTCCTTGGGCGGATCGAGTTCGAGTTCCTCGATGCTGTAGCTCTTATTGATCTCTCGCAGGACCGCGGCCTTGATCTTCACGTGCTCCCCCCATGGTAGCTTCGCTCTGCTGATACCTGCAGCCGGTTGACAAACATTACCACGGTACGGACGGCGAGACACCCGCACGGAGGGCCACGCCGAAGGGTGCGAACCGGCGTGGTGGCGTTCAGGTAGATGCCCTTCCTTTTTGGCGCCTTCCTACTCGGTCTCAGCCGCTGCCATCAGCGCCGGGACGGCTGCCGGCCGGGGGGCGGTGGTTCTGCCCGCGCCCGCTCCCTCAGCGGCGCCCGCGCCTTGGCCGGTATCGGTCGACGTGCTCCGGCCCGCCGGCTCGTCCGCCTCCACCCGCAGGTCGGGCAGCCAGCTCAGCCACCGCGGGAACCACCAGTTCGCTGTCCCCAGCAGGCGCATGGCAGCCGGCACCAGCACGCAGCGGACTACGGTGGCGTCGAGGAACACCGCGACCGCAAGCCCGAAGCCCAGTTGCTGGAACATCACCAGGTCGCCGGCCGCGAACCCGCCGAACACCGCCACCATGATCAGGGCCGCGCCCGTGATGATCCCGCCCGTCCGCCGCAGGCCGAACGCCACCGCCTCCCGGTTGTCGCCGGTCTGATCGAAGCGCTCGCGGATCCGGCTGAGCAGGAACACGTGGTAGTCCATGGAGGTCCCGAACAGCACAGCGAACAGGAAGAGAGGCACCCAGGCTTCGACAAAGTCCACTCTTTGTAGTCCAAGAAGGTCCGCTCCCCATCCTTTCTGGAACACCGCCACCATGAGGCCGTAGGCAGCCCCCACGGAGAGCAGGTTCATGAGGATGGCTTTGAGCGGCACCAGGATCGAGCGGAACACGACCAGCAGGAGCACGAACGACAGGCCGAGGATGAACAGGAAGACCCAGCCGGTGGCTCCGTTGATGGCGTCGAGGTAGTCGATGACGAGGGAGGTCTGGCCGGTGGTCAGGACGTCGGTCCCAGCGACCAGCCCGGTGCCGGCGAAAGCCGCGGGCAGGTACTCGGAGCGCAGGGTCCTGACGGCCGCCTGCGCCGCCTTGCCGTTCGGCTCGCCCATCACGACGAGGGAGAGCACGGTGAGCCGGCCGTCGGGGCTCGTCCGCGTCGCGCCGGGACCCACGAACGCCGGGTCGCCGGCCAGCACGGTGCGCAGCCCTTCGATTCCCTGAGTCGCAGCCGGAGAGGTGGGATCGCCGGCGATGGTCACTTCGACCGGCTGGATCGAGGCGCCGGGAAATCCGTTCTGCAGGGCCTCGAAGCCCTGGCGGGACGCCATGGAGGCGGGCAAGGTCTCGACCCCGGCCGAGCCCAGATCGATGGAGAAGTACAGAGAGGCCAGCAGCAACAGCATCCCACCGGCCACGATAAGGCTCATCACCGGCCGGCGCATGACGCCATTGCTGACGCCGTCCCAGAAGCCATCCGAACGGCCGGCTCCCCCGGTCTTGCGAATGAAGGGGACCCGGAGAGCGTTCACCCGGTCACCCATGGCGCTCAGCAAAGCCGGGAGCAGCGTGAGCGCGGCCAACAGGGCGGTGAAGACGGCGACGATGGCGCCCAGGGCCATGCTTTGGAAGAGGGTCGACGGGACCAGGAACAGGCCGCCCAGGGCCAGGATAACGGCCAGGGCGCTGAACAGCACCGAGCGGGTGGCCGTGGAGGCGGACCGGCCGATCGCATCGACCTTATCCCGTCCGGCGGCCCTCTCTTCCCTGTACCGGGAGACCACGAACAGCGAGTAGTCGATCCCCATCGCGAGGCCGATCATGGTGATCATGTTCGTGATGAAGAACGATAGATCGGTCACCTGGCCTACCATGGCGGTGATACCCATGGCGAGCAGGATGGAGGCGAGTGCCATGATCAGCGGGATGGCAGCGGTGACGACGGCCCCGAAGACCAGGACCAGTATGATCAGGGCTATCCCCACGCCGAATATCTCTCCTTTGCGGAGATCGCTCTCAGCGGTGGCGCCGAAGTCGCTGTTGATGCTTGCCTCACCGGTGACGAGCACCTCGAAATCCGAGGAGGCGGCCGCTTCGCGGGCCGCGGCGGTGAGCGCCTTGGCGTCGTCCGTGGCTGTAGCCGCGGATTGCGCCATGGTGAAGACCAGGAGCGCGGCGTGTCGGTCGGCAGATACGAGTACCGGGGAAGGATCGGTGGTGTAGTCGATGCCGGACTGCACCACGGTCGGACCGAGGGCCAGCACCCGAGATGTCACCGCCTGCACGTGCTCGCGGAACTGGGGCTGGTCGACGCTGAACCCGGGCGACCGGACAATGACCAGTTCTCGCGACTGGTCGTTGCCGGGGAACTTGTCATTGATGAGGGCGGTGGCCCGCGAAGACTCGGGATCGTTGGTGAAGTGCTGCTGGTTACTGAGCGCGCCGCCCAGGTAGAGGACGGTGACGGCCGCGGCGCAGATGAGCAAAACGGCCCAAGCGCCCAACGTCCTCCAGGGATGGCGGGCACATCGCCGGGCGATCGACTCAAGACTGAACTTCTTCATCAGGCACCCCACTTTCTTAGCCCTACGCGAGTCTCGACGCTCTATAGGTCTTCCATCCCGAGATCGCGCAAAAGACGATGAGTCCCACCATGGCGACCGCCGCCGACGGTGAATCGGGGTTCCACAGATCAACCGATGACGCCACGACCCCGGCCACACCAAGTACCACGCTTGTCCAGCCGATCCCCCGGCCGAACTTTGGATTCTTGATCATTGCCGCTCCGAGGCAGATGACCCCGATCGTTGAGAGGATGAGTCCCGCAGTCAGCAAAGCGTTGAACACCGCGTAGGCCGCCTTCCACAGTTCCAGCGCAGCCTCGTTGCTGATCGTTGCCCCTGGAGCATGCACGAGGTCGGAGACCGCCAGCGTCGTGATGTGCGGGAGCGCTCCGGCTGCGAGGACGACGAGTCCGACAATACCTAGAGCGCTACCGAACAACGCCGGTGCGAGACGCTCTTGTCGAAGGGCACGATACAGCGCCAGGAAGAGGGGGATCCACAGGATCATGACCGCAAGGTAGAGACCGTCTTCAAACGTGCGAGCGACCCGGATTCCCGGAAAGCCCATCGGCTCATTCGGATCCGATCCCACAAAGACGGCCACGATGACAAAGACGACGACAAGGACGATGCTTCCTACCATTCCGCCAAGACCGCCCCACTTCAAGACACTTCTTTCCTGCTCGACCTGCCGCGATAGCTCCATGAACTGCCTCCTCGTGGCTCTCCCGACGACGGTTCTCTTGGTACAAGTGTATGGAGGCAGGCGGGTCGCGGGACCGGCCGGGGGCAGGGTTGTGCACCTGGTCACTGGGCCAGCAAAAGACTCGCCATGCGGCGGGCTATCATTCCCTGCATCCGCCCGGTTCTCTTGCTCCTGGCGCTAGGTACGCTGAACAAGCAGACTAAGAAAAGGGGCACCCGCCCGCACCCGAACAGGAGGGCTCATGCAAACACCAATGCTGCCTTATCCAACCGCGCCCAAGTATCCCTTGACCTTCCGCGTCGACTACCCGGACAAGCCTCTCAATAGACTCAGCACCTTCTTCCGCTTCCTGTGGATCATCCCGATCCTCGTCATCGCGACCCTCCTGACCTCGGGAAGCTTCAGCATCGAGGGAACCGACTACTCCTGGTCGTGGGCGACGGTGGGCATACTGTTCGCGCCCCTGCTGCTCATGATCCTGTTCCGCAAGAAGTACCCGCGTTGGTGGTTCGACTGGAACCTCCAGCTCACGCGGTTCCTGGCGCGAGTCTGGGTCTACGCCGCGCTACTGCGGGATGACTACCCCTCCACCGACGAGGAGCAGGCGGTCCATCTCGATTTCCTCTATCCCGACGCGGGGCAGCTCAGTCGCGGGCTTCCGCTGGTCAAGTGGTTCCTTGCCATCCCCCACTACGTCGTGTTGTTCTTCCTCTGGATAGGAGCCGTGGTCTGCATCGTGATCGCGTGGTTCGCCATCCTCTTCACCGGCACGTACCCAAGGAGTCTCTTCGACTACGTGGTTGGGGTCCAGCGCTGGTCGCTGCGGGTCTCGGCCTACGCCTTCCTGCTCGTCACCGACCAGTACCCGCCCTTCGGCCTCTCCGAATAGCGGAAGGAGATAGGGAATGCCCTCTTACAGAAGAAACGCGATCGCAGCGGGCCTGCTCTTCATCGCCTGCTCGGCCGCGAGCATACTGAGCGTGGTTCCGTTGGGCTCGATGCTGGACGCCCCGGTCGATCTCGCCAGGCTGGCGGCGAACGACGACCGGGTGGTGTTGACGGCGCTCATCGAGTTCGTCTGGGCCGCTACCGCCGCCGGCATAGCCATAGCACTCTATCCGGTCGTGAGAAAGCACAACCGGGCCTTGGCTCTCGGATCCGTCGCCGGCAGACTCGCCGAGGGTGCGTTCGTTCTTGTCGGTGCGCTCAGCCTGGTGACACTCCTGGGTGTGAGCCAGGAGGCCGTGGCCGGGGGATCCGCGGAGGCGTCGTCCTACCAGGCCGTGGGAACCAGCTTGCTGGCGGCTCGGGATTGGACGTTTGGATTCGTCGCGATGCTTCCGTTCCTTGTCGGCGCTCTGATGTACTACTACCTGCTGTTCAAAGCGAGACTCGTTCCTCGATGGCTGTCTGGTTGGGGTCTGGTAGCCGCGTCATTGGCGCTGGTGGCGACCGTCTATTCCGGCTTCACCCAGGAGCTCGGTTTCTCGAATGTGAACATTGTCTTGAACATCCCCATCGGCGTGCAGGAGATGGTGCTGGCGGTGTGGTTGATAGTCAGGGGGTTCAAAACTCCGGCGGTGACTTCCGACCGGCCCGCGAATGTCGAGGGCTTCACGCCGTGACCGGCTCTTCCGATCCAAGACGGAGCAAGGCGGAGAAGTTCTGGGACAGACTCGCCCGCCACTGGGACAAACCGACCGAGGAGTCCGAGCAGACCGACACCAAGGTCCTGGCCAGGACCAGGCCGTACCTCAAAGCTACCGATACCGTCCTGGACTACGGGTGTGCGATGGGCAGCGTAGACCTGAAGCTTGCCGCTACCGTCAGAGCGATCCACGGGATCGATATCTCGTCCACGATGATCGCTGGTGCAAGAGAGGCGGCAGACGCGCGTAGGGCCACCAATGTGTCTTTTGCCAAAGCCACGATATTCGACGAAAGCCTTGGGCGTGAGTCGTTCGACGTAGTCCTGGCCTTCAACATATTCCACTTGCTGGAGGACGTACCAGAGGCTCTTCTAAGGATAGGCGAACTGTTGAAACCGGACGGTTTGCTCATATCGGTGACGCCCTGCCTGGGAGAGAAGGGGACATTGCCGGTCAGAGCCGTGATGCTTCTCGTAAGCTTGGCCGGCAGGCTGAGGCTGATCCCTCACGTGCGGCGCTGGAAGATCGGGGAGTTGCGGGAGTCCATGGGCGCCGCGGGTTTGGTCACCGTCGAGATCGAGGAGTTGGTCCACAGCACCTCAGAGTATTTCGTGGTCGCTAAGAGCGGGGCATCCGCACAAGGGACGCTCCGCGATGGCTGAGCATGGCCTTTGGGTTTCAGAGGAGCGCTAGATCAGGGCTGGATATGCTGTCTAGTCGGCGGGAAAGGCGACGGCCGTTGACCATGCTCTAGAAATGCACTCCCGTCGTCGTAGACGGCTGAGGCGCTGGGGCACGCGGAGACCCACAGGTTGGCGCGCTGGGTGTTGGCCAGGTCGTTGCCCTGGAGGGCCACGTTGCCGGAGAAGCTGCACTCGTCCACCCAGGTGCTTGCGCCCTGGTAGTTCGACAGGGCCCCACCCTCATAGGCGGACTTGTTGCCGGAGAAGCTGCAGCCTCTGAAAAGCGGAGTGGTCCAGCCATACTGAGAGGCTTGGTCGTCTATCATGACCCCGCCACCGCAACCGTTGGTGACGTTGCCTTCGAAGACCACGTTGTGACACTCCACGTTCGAGCCGTAGTTCACCATGATCCCACCGGCCCGATACTCCGCGAAGTTGTCCTTGACCAGGCAGTCGTCCAGTCGGACCCCGGCGCCGAACCGATTGGACATGGCCCCGCCCATGAGAGCCCTGTTGCCCGCGAAGGTCACGTTCTTAAAGTAGGCGAGGCAGTCAAGGAAGTTGAAGACCGCTCCGCCGTCCGCGGCGTAGTTGTTGATGAAGGTGGTGTTGCGCACGATAGCCGAGGCGTCGTGACCCCAGTTGAACATGCCCCCACCGAAACGGTCCTTGATGATGCCATCCGCATACCCGTCCTGAACCACGAATCCGTCGAGGATGCCGTTGAAAGCCCCTTTGACTACGTGGTAGACGTTTTCGGTGGCTTTGGAGGGGTCACCGATGTTGCCGCTCAGCACCGTCGCGTGCTTTACCCAATCCCGCTCGCTCAAGGTCTGGGCGCCACGGGCAAACCCGCCGTAAAGAGCCACGAATGGCTTCATGACGAAGGAGGAATCACGGGTGGTTCCCGGGTAGTAGCTGCCTTCAGCCACCCAGACCTGGCCCCCGCCGGCGCTGGAGGCGGCATCGATGGCCTGCTGAAGATCAGAGAAAGCCGAGGCCCAAGAGGCGCCGTCAGGAGACGTGGCGCCGGAAACGGCGTCCACGTAGAAGATGGCGGACGGAATCTCCACCTCGGTGACCAGCTGGAAGTCCACGCCAAAACCGGGCCGGTTCGGATCGAGCTCCATGGGATCCCCGGTCGGGGTGAAGGCGAGAAGCTCGGCGCCGTAGCGCTCCCAGATGGTCTTGGCGTCCAGATCGGCGATCTCACGGGCCAGCGCGATCAGTCCCTTGTGGGGCTCATTCTCGCTGGAGTACTCCCAGCCTTCGATGTCCGTTTCATAGGCGACGATCCAGTCCTCACCCCAGATGAACCAGTCGGCCGGCGCGTGGGTGAGAGAGACGTTGCCTTTGATGCGCGTGTCCAGAATCGTGGGGACATTGGCCCAATGGGGGAAGTTCGCGTTGTAGGAACCGAAGTTGATCCCTCCACTGAGGTACTTGGCCGTGTTGCCGGTGACGGTGCAACCCACCAGGATGGGGTTGGAGGTCCCGTCGTTACCCATGCCACCGACGCTGTCGGCGGTGTTGCCGGTGAAGGTGGAGTTGACGACCAAAGGTGAGCAGGCAAAGTCATTGTATAGACCGCCGCACTTCGCTAGACACGTGTTCCGTTCGAAGGTGCAGTTGACCAGAAGAGGGTTGGTCCCCAGGTCGTTCATCATGCCGCCGCCCCTCTGGAGTGCACGGCAGTCGCGAACGGTCACGTTGATGAACACCGGAGAAGGCGCAGTCACGCCGGGAGCGGTGGCGGTCATATTGTAGATGCCGCCGCCCTTGCCCGCGCTGCATCTCTCGACGATGCAGTTGCGGACGACTGGGGCTGCTTGATAGTTGTAGATCCCAGCTCCAAACGGACCCCCTTCAAGGACGATGAAGGGGGTCATGTGCTGGCCCAGGATAGGCTTGGCGGGCACACCAGCGGGACCAGAAGGAGGCTCGGGGGCATGGCCGTCCTGGACCACAAAGCCGTCAAGGACGGCGTTGTTCGCCCCTATGACAATCTGCCAAGTGTTGTCAGAGGTCGTCGCGGGGTCGCCGATGTTCCCGCTGAGGATGGTCGCGCGGTTGACCCAGTCCTGCTCGCCCAGGCTCTGGGCTCCGCTCGCGAACCCGCCATAGATCTCCACCCCTTCGACCATGCGGAAGGACGCTCTCTGGTCGGTGCCCGTGGTGGGATAGTAGATGCCTTCGGCCACCCAGATCTGATCTCCCGCATGGGCTGCCGCAAGGGCGGACTGCAGAGACACATACGCGTTTGCCCAAGAGGTGCCGTCGTTGGCACCGCTGGCGGCTTGGTCAACGTAGATGATTCGACTTGATCCACTGGTCACTTGGCACTCCCCCCATTTTGAGGTTGTGTTCATAGGTCACGGCCAACGGTTGCAGGAACATCCCCATTGTCTGTCCTGCCGGGCTTCTCGTCAAATGATTCGATGGTATCGTCTGACGATACGAGCCAGACCGCAAGCCGAGTGGCTATTCGCCAAGCATTCTCAGCGGGTACCGCTGCTCGTAGGGGATTGAGAGATCCGGCCACCATTCTTGCGGGATGGGACGCTTGGAGACCGTCATCTGGCCGTCTTCACCCCGCTTGATGATCACCCAGGCCAGCCATTCCGGGTCGTCGCGAAGCGGGTAGTCCTCACGATAGTGACAACCCCGGCTCTCGGTGCGGAATAGCGAAGCGCGCAGACGCATCTCGGCGTTCATGATCATGTTCTTGGTTTCGTGAGCAAGGCGCAGCTCGTGAGGATCGGTGGCATGGAGCATGGGAGCCAGATGGTCCCGGAAGAACTCCACATTGGCGAGGGCAGCCCGCAGCCGATCCCCGTGTTTTACGTACATGACGTAGTAGGGGATCATCGTGTTCTGCAACATCCGGGTGACCCAGCGAGGGCCAAAGCCTCCCCTGCGACGCAGGGGCACGAGCACACTTTCAACAGCCCGCTCGACTTCAGCCTCCGCGAGGGGGTCACCGTCGCTCCGCCCGGCATAGACGGCGGCGCCCGTGCCGGCCCGAGCTCCCGTCACCGAGCAACCGAGCAGCGACTGACCGAGCGCGACATATACCGAGCCCGACTGCATGGTGCCCAGAGAATCGCCGGCGGCAAAGAGGCCGGGAACATTGGAGGAACAGTCGGTATGGGCCGGCCACAGTCCCTCGGCCTTGTGCACGGACATGCCGGAGGAAGCTCCGCCCACAATTGGATGGAGCGTACCGTCGCGGCCTTCCTGGCAAAAGGGAGCCCGCCCCTCGTGAGCCGCAAACTCCAGCCCCAAGAACATCAGGCCCACATCGTAGGGGGTCCCTCCCTCGGCATCCATTGTCCTGGGCCGCTTGGGTACGACCTCCTTCTCGACCTCGGAGACGACTCGCCCAAAGTCGCGGTGTGTCTCCCAGTCACCTCGTCCCACGTGGGAATCGACGTACTCCTTGCCGGTGATCTCCGCCCCCAGCCGGTAGGCCATGCAGTCCGCATCGGAGGTCAGATTGTTGATCGGCCAGCGCGTGGGCCGAAAACCTCCGGCACCCGCCGCAAGCACCACCGCTTGGGCCTCGATGACCACCAGCTCATCAGAATCCATGGGGATGCCCACCGCCCCCGCCGCTCCGCCACCCGATGATAGAAGTTCCGCGATCATGGTGCGGTCGACGATGGTCGCCCCGCTCCTCAGCACCTGCCGGCGAAGGACCATGGAGGGCTCTCTTAGCCCCAGCGCGACAGCCCTGCAGGGCCCCATAGGCTTGCCGTCTCGGGCCGGCTCCCTGCCGGGCCCTCCGTTGCCGTCGACTCCGAACTTCACTCCCCACGACGCCAGCTCCACGTATCGCTCGTATGATTCCTTGAGACAGAGCTCCGTCCAGGTGCGGTTGTTGACGTACTCCCCGTAATGGTTGATCTGCTCCATCCAACCTTCCAGATCGTCTCCCCACTCAGGGTTGAAAAGCAGGTAGCTGTTGGCGAACGGGGTCTGGCCCGACTTGCCCACATAGCCTTTGTCCACCAGGATGACCGAGGCCCCTTGCGCACGGGCATGTATGGCCGCGGTGCAGCCGGCGAGACCACCGCCCACCACGAGCACGTCTGCGTTCAGTTTTCGCCGGCGTTCCCCCTCAAATGCGCACATCGGTCCTCCGCTGCAATACGTACTGTGAAGTGGCGCGCACGAGCCAAGTCGAACCTCGCGTCGTGAGTAGGAACGAATTGTACAATTTGCTGCCGGATTCCAGATGACCCGCGGAGAGGGGGGATTCGAACCCTCAGAACCCGCCCGCGAGGACTCGCGAGGCTCGCGTCAGCCTCCCGTCCCGACGGCTTCTGACGGCCAGAAACCCGACGGTCACCAGGACGAAGCCGACGACCAGCACAGCGGCAGCCGCGCCGAGGTAGGTGTCCCGCCTGAGCCGCCGTTCGCGGGGTGGCTTCCCTTGCGCCATCGCTGTGATGTCTGGTACCAGCCCTTCAGGAGCTTGGTAACCTGGGCTACATCATATCGCCGTTACTCCAGCCTCAGATGACCGGGGTGATGGTGGTGGCGACCATCGTCAACGTGGTGCTGTTCGCGCTGAGGCAGGCTCCCCGCCCCGGCCTCCTCACGGCTGGTCCGACCAGACCCAAAAGTCGGTGTGATAGTCAACAACCTTGCCGTCATTCTCGGCCAGCCCGACTCCTAACCCCGTAGCCCCACCGTACAACATGAGTCCTCGGGTCTTCGGTGAGTAGAGCATCCCTGCATACGATCGGACGGGCGGGAACTCGGTTGCGGGATGAATCCGCTGTCCCATGTTGGTCGCGGGGTCGTACGACCACATCCCAGAAACCCACTCCCCACTGGGGTTCTTGCCCTCCACAAGTTGAACTAGCCTGCCGATGGCCGGGTCGTAGGTGAGCAGTCCTAGCCCGAAAGGTGCCTCGTCGCCCTTCGGCTCCAGTTGCTTCCATCGGCTATTGTCCGAGTCGAAGGCCCATAGCTCGGTGACGACGGTGTTCTTCACCTCGGTGTTGACTTCGGGCGGCAGCGGTCTATTCTGAGGGGCCAGGGACCAACCGTCGGGACTCTCGGGGGACGCCATGAAGCGGTCGTCATTCTCAGTCATGATCCTGGTCGCGGTCCTAGCCGCAGCCGTGCTTGTGGTGGCAGGCTTCGTCCTCGCGTGCGCCGATACCGGCGGGGGAACGACGGTCCCGAGCCTGGCGACTACCAGCGTCAGCCTCATGGAGGACGGGCCGCCGACAACCGCGGCCACGATCGCGTCGTCCGCGTCGTCCACGTCGTCCACGTCCAGCACCGAGGCCACGGGCGCCCAGACTTCGATGTCCCAGCCGGAAGATCTGACCACCACCGTGACCACCGTCACCGCGACTTCCACAGGCAGCACCCTTGCCGAGCCGCCGACCTCGGACAGCGTCTCACAGCCTTCCAGCCCCTCCAGCACCCTAGTGATCGTCAAGCCCACCAACCTGCCCCTGCAGCCGGTGAACACCTGGAGGCTCTACCAAGAGACCGATCCCTTTCTCTACTGGGACGGCCCCTGGGTGCAGTACTCCCACCCCGCGGCCAGCGGCTCGGGGTACAAGAGCGCCCTCACCAACGGCAGGGCGGCGCTGACTTTCATGGGACGGCGGATCAGCTTGCTCTGCGCCACCGGCCCCAAGAGCGGGAAGATCAGGATCACGCTCGACTACGAGGTGGTAGCTACCGTGGATCTCTACGCCAACCCCTATGGGTTCCCGGGCGTGGTCTGGACGAGTGCTGCGCTGCCCAACGGCGCCCACGTGCTCCAGATCGCCCCCGCCGGGACCAAGAACCCGCAATCCGCGGGGTACGCCTGGGACTTCGACGCGGTCAAGATCTTCGGCAAGCTGCTGGAATACACTCAGGACTAGGCGCCGGCGGACCGGCCGCCCGGCGTGCCCGGTGGTCGCGCCTCCGCCCGAACAGCGGAGAGGGGGGGATTCGAACCCCCGGTGCTCTTGCGAGCACAACGGTTTTCGAGGGCCCGGGCGTAGCTCCGTCCGCGGGCATCGAGTGTTCATTAATACCGTTCTGCGCGGCGGGAATACCGCTCTTGTGTTGACGCCTGCATCCAGTCCGAGGGGGTTAGGGGAGTTCGTCACCAGAATGTCACCAGGGTGACGGCTGGCAGTACGATAGGCCCGGCGCCGATCCGCTCCCGCTGGCGAGCCTTGGTGCCGATAGTCCTGGTAGGTGAGGCCATGACGAATACTCCCTGGCAATATGACGGCGAGCGGAACCAGCCCGAAAGCGAGCTGCCTACTTTCAGCATCTCCATCGATAGTGACCAGCGGAACGGCAACGTGCTGGTGTGGGTATCGAGAGAGTCGGACTGGACCGTCTTCGAACGGAGCGCGGACTTGCTTGCCGAAGCCTTTCGCGGCCGCTGGTCAGAGCAGGCTGACGGCCTTGACCAAAGGTACTGGGACTTGGCCGTGGGCGATGTGAAGGTCACTCTTCACCTGGAACACTACCTTGGCATCTCCCTTTTCCCGGCCGAAGGCACCAAGGATATGGAGAAGGCAAACGAGCTTGTCCTCAGAATGGGCCGGTATCTGAAGGCTTCGAGGCGCTCCGCTCCTCCAGCCCTCGCATGACCATCTCCCCGCTGATCTTTCACCAGCACCCCGACGGTGCGTAAGCTCTCGATGAGAGCGCCTCGTAAGTGGTTCAGTTCGTCGAGGAAGGCTACTTGCCACGTCGACCGTCTGGCCCGCCAGCTCATGGTCCCCATCTGTCCTGGGTCCTGTCGACTCCATGACCCGCCAGGGCGAGCGGGGGTCTGCTTCCCACGAGGCGAACCGCGCCTGATGCCTCGGTCCCCACAGAAGCTCCACGGACGACTCGTGTCCCCGCGAAATGCTCTGGAAAGGCCGTCGGCGCGGGGATAGGCATCGAACGGGGGTCGTTGCCGGTCCGCCCTCGACTCAGGTTCACATATGCTCTGGTACCGTTGCTCACCGACGTAGTTGGGCGAGGTCATGATCGCCTGCTCGTGGGGGAACTCGGTGTCGCCCACCCTACTCGGAAGTGTCGCATAGGTACCGAGAACTCCAACCGCGTCCAGAGAGTCCAACTGCTGACGCTCCTCGGATGAGAGGGCAGCGGTGGCCGTGGCGGGAGAACCGGTGGAACAGTCGTTGTCGCAGTCACGGGCTGAGTGGAAGTAGTGGTGGCCACTTGAGTGGTAACGGTGGGGGCAGCCGCCGTGGTCGTCGTGGTCACCGCGACGCCGCAGGAGAACACGGACCACACAACCAGCACCAGCAGGACAAAAAGAACTGGCCAGTTGCGTCTATCCTCACGCCCATACCCTCCCACCATGATCCCGCCCCCAATCAATCAACCCTCGTCCCATCATGCCGTCGCTCCTCCAGCCTCTGGATCACCGTCTCCCTGGTGATCGCAGGGGGGTGACTACTCTCCGTCTGTCTCCGCAGGCTGATATACCGCCTCGCCCCGCTTCACCAGCGACCGGCCTGACACGATGAAGCCGACCACAGCCAGAAGAGAGGCGACCATGAAGGCGAGGCTCACCAGAGCATCGAGCAAGTCGGAGGTGAAGACTGAGTGGTCGCCGAGAGACGCAGCCGCTCTGCCGACTTGGTTAATGAAGATCAGGTTCGATGTAGCTTCAAGGAGATACGAGATGACAAGCGACGAGGCGGCGTAGGCAAGAACCCTCTCCCTGCGGGCGAGGAGAACGGAACTGGGTGATCGGTGGGGCTTGGCGACGGCGAAGAACCCGATCGCGGCGACGACGGCTGCAAGTATCGAGAACAGATCTGCACCCAGGCGAATTGCCCCTTGCGCAGCCGCATCGCTGAACCAGCCCCAGAAGACCACAAGGTCGTACAGCAGTACGGATCCGAACCCGGCCCCCAGGGTGACGCTCGCCCAAGCCAGGAGCCGATTGCGCGTTTGCATACTGAGGGCAAAGTGGCCTGAGAGCCGAAACCCGGTTGCAGGCCAGCCGGTCCTACCGAATTGCACATCCAACCCTCAATCAGGCCGCATAAGCCGGGTGGCAGGATGGGTGGCAAGACAGAGTTTTGTTAGACAGGAATCCCTGCAAAAACCGCAGCGGAGCGGCATGGGAATCGAACCCACCCTGGACGGGACTACCGCCCAACACCGGTTTTGAAGACCGGGCCGGCCACCAGACCGACCGCCGCTCCACCTCTATTCTAGCCCGAGGAATAGGCCGCGACGTGGAGAGGGGCCAAGCGCCCCGTGACACGAGGCGCGGTGCGGCACGAGCGCGAGTCGGGGTCGCCCTGCCTCAAGCGGCCCTGGACCAGTCCTGACCGGACGTGAGCTCTCCTGCCGTGGGCCGGTCGCCGGGCGCAACCATCATCGACTGCACCCAGTCGCGCTTGGCCCAGAGCGCGCAGCCTCCGTTGGTCTCGCTCAGGTGCACTCCGCTTTCCCTGATGTTCCTCAGAAGCCGCGATTGCAGAGCCACCCGGAGCGGCACCTCACGCAGGTTGGTGTCGGAGAAGGGAGAGAACGGACATGGTTCCAGATCCCCTTCGGCGCTCACGTGCACGAAACCCTCGCCCGCTGCCATGCAGCCCCCGAATGCCGCCTCGCTTGCGGCCGAGGCCACGAACAGGGCCCGGAACTCGGAGCGGAGGAGCATCATGGTGAACGGCTCGAGACCCCGCTGAGTCGGGCTGGGGACGAGATGTTCCGTCCCGGCCTTGATCGGTACGTAGTCGACGTAGAAGAAGAGCCGGGCGCCGCGGTCCACCAGTTCGCCGACGAAGCGGCGGCTCGTGACCAGACCGAAGTTGCGCCGGGTGACCATGATCGACGTCCCGAAGAGGATGCGGCGATCCCGCATCCGGTCCATGGCCTCGAGCGTCCTCTGGTAGACCCCGCTACCCCGGCGGCCGTCGGTCTCGGACTCGAGACCTTCGAGGCTGATCACGGGGATCACGTTGCGGAGCTTCTCCAGCTTCGAGAGCACGGGACCGTCGAGCAGAGAACCGTTCGTCACGAGCGGGAAGACCAACTCGGGGAACTCGGCGACGAGTTCGACGATCTCCGGCCGCGTGAGAGGCTCTCCGCCGGCCAGGGCGACCATCGAGACGCCCAGGTCGCTCGCGTCGCGCAGGACCGTGCGGAGTTCGGCCACGGTCATCTCGCTTCCGATCGGGCGGTCCTGAGCCTGGACGAAGCATCCCGCGCAGCGGAGGTTGCAGCCGCGAGTGACGCTCAAGATCATGAGCGGAGGTACCTGGACCCCCTGCCTGGCGGCCCGGCGCCGCCGGGCGGCCGCTTCGCGCTGGCGAAGGGCGGTGCGGGCGAAATGGAGGGCCAGCCCGGGATCCCGGCTGCTGATGCGCGCCAAGTCCCGGCAGAACCCTCGTATGGAATGGTCGAAGCCGTTCATGTCAGGCCACTTCCGCCAAGTCGCGGTCGGCATCCTCTTCCGCCTCCACGGCGGGCACCCCGCGGCAGGCGGTCTCGTCGGTGACGACGCCGTCGCGCATGTGGATCACCCGGTCGCAGGCCTCAGCCACATCGGGATCGTGGGTCACCAGGATGAACGTGGTGCCCGTTAGGAGGTTGATCTCGCGCATCATGTCGATGACTTCGGTCGAACTGGTGCTGTCCAGGTTGCCGGTGGGCTCGTCGCCCATGATGACCGCCGGCCGGTTGACCAGCGCCCGGGCGATGGCCACCCGCTGCTGCTGACCACCGGAGAGTTCGGACGGCCGGTGACCGGCCCGATCGGCCAGGCCTACGGCCTCCAGGGCCTCGCAGCGCCAGCTTCTGCGCACTCGCGCCGCGTCTTACCCGCGTACTGCGATGCAATGGCGACGTTCTCGAGGGCCGTCATGGATGCCACCAGGTTGAAGCCCTGGAAGATGAAGCCGATCTCCTCGCGGAGCAGCCTGGTCGTCGCCCGGGTGCTGAGGTCATCCACGCGGCGGCCGTTCAGCCACACCTCGCCGGAATCCGGCTCGTCGAGGCAGCCCATCATGTGGAGCATCGTCGATTTCCCGCATCCCGACGGTCCCATGATCGCCACCATCTCGCCGGAGCCGACGTTGACGGAGGCGCCGCGCAGCGCGTCGACGAAGTTGTCCTTGCCGAGTTGATAGCGCTTCTCGAGTCCGCGTACGCTCACGATAGTCTTCATTGTGTTCATCCCTTCTATGTTCTTGGCAGTCATGTCGGTGTCGGTCGCTTCGGTGCTCACGAGCCGGGCCATCACTCGTACCTGAGGGCGAGGACCGGCTTGAGCCGCGCTGCGTGGAAGGACGGGTAGAAGCCGCTGGCCACGCCGAGGACGATCGCGAAGGCGACTGCACCGATGGCCAGGCGCGGGGTCACCAGGAAGAGCACGGTGCCGCTCTGCCCCATGAGCGCGTTCACCACGGTCGCGGCGATCCAACCGAGCAGCAGGCCCGTCGCGCCGCCCAGGAACCCGATGAAGGCCGACTCGCTGAGGAACTGGCCCACGATCTGCCGGTGGGAGGCCCCGATGGCCTTGCGGATACCGATCTCCCGGGTCCGCTCGAGCACCGACATGGTCATGGTGTTGACCACCGACAGGCCGCCTACCAGCAGGGAGATGAGCGCCACCCCGAAGATGATGCCGTTGAAGATCTTGGTCATGTTTTTGAACATGTCGATGAAAGCCTGGGGACCGGACGCGGTCACGCCCGGGACCGTCCCCTCGATCGTCGAGGCGAGTTGGTCGGCATCGACACCGGGATCCGGATAGGCTGTGATCGAGGTGGCCAGTTCATCGGGGTTCACCTGCTGCTGCACTATGGCGGGCAGGTCGGCGAACAGGAGCTGCTGCACGTCGCGGAGGCTTACGACTACCGTATTGTCGGGGGCGGTGAGGGTCTTGTCGTAGATGCCGACCACCTCGAAGGGCTTGCCCCTCAGGTCGACGGTCCCTCCGACTTTCGCCCCCAGTGCTCTTGCGATGTCGCAGCCCACGACCGCCTTGCCGCGATCGGCGGCGGTGAGGTCGCGGCCTTCGGCCATACGGAGCTCGAACGTCTCATAACCCTGGTTCCGCATGTCGCTGCCGACGATGCCGTTCATGGACATGCTGCTTTCGTTGTCGAGCAACAGATAGATGCTGGCGCTCGCCCGCGCCACACCGGGAACGTCTTCGATCTCCTGGATGCGGTTCACCGCGATAGGCGTGGTGCTGTAGCCGCCGGTCGGGGTGGAGGCGTCGGTGATGACGACTTTGTCGCTGTAGTAGCGGGTGCCGCCGGACACCATCAGGTTGATCTTCTCGGCCATGCTGCCCATCACTACCAGGGCGAACACCCCGATGGTGATGCCGAATATGGTCAAGAAAGCCCTCATCTTCCTGCGAAACACGTTCCTGAAGATCCTCATCGCTCCGCCTCCGGTCTTGCGTTGTGCGCTGTCTCCATGTTGGCCGTTTGCGGGGTCGGCCGAATCAGGCGGGAGGAGAGTCCTCGGATGTCCGGATGACCAGTCATATACCTAGCCAGATGGAGGGGTTTTGCGGCGCGGGGTTCACGAACCGCGCCCGGCGCGCTACCCTTGTACTCGCCGCGTTCACGGCGCGAGAGCCGCGATCGGGCGACCGGGGGGAGGAGTGGCATGCAAGAGGGACCGGTGCGGGTGATGATCGTCGACGACCACGCGGTGGTTCGGAGCGGATTGTCGGCGTTCTTGATGGCATACGATGACCTGGAGTTCGTGGGTGAGGCCGGCGGCGGCCTGGAGGCCGTGCGCAGGTGCCCGGATTTCCGGCCGGATGTCGTGCTCATGGACCTGGTGATGCCCGAGGTGGACGGCTCGGAGGCCACCCGGCTGATCCGCGAGGCCTGTCCGCACGTGCAGGTCATCGCGCTCACCAGCTACAAGGAAGAGGAGCTCGTGCAGGGGGCGCTCAAGGCGGGCGCCATCGGCTACCTGCTGAAGAACGTTTCGGCGGACGAGTTGGCGAAGGCCATACGCGCCGCCCACGCCGGTCGCGCGACCCTGGCGCCGGAGGCAGCCGAGGTGCTCATAAGGGCCGCCACCCATCGCGACGAGCCCGGCCCGGGCCTCACCGAGCGCGAGCTCGAGATACTCCGGTTGATGGTGGACGGCCTGAGCAATCCCGAGATAGCCAAGAAGCTTTTTGTGAGCCGGTCGACGGTCAAATTCCACGTGAGCAACATCCTCATGAAGCTGGGGGCCGGCAGCCGCACGGAGGCTGTCTCGATGGCCATCCACGGGAGGTTGGTCGAATGAGACCGGCCGGGTCCCGCGGGCGCAAGGCGCGATGGCTCGCAGGCCATCCCGGATTGGCGGGCGCGGCCTTGCTTACCTGCGCGCTCGTGATGACCGGCATTGTGGCGGGGTGCGGAAGCAGCGGCCCCTCCGAGTCATCCTCACCGGAGCAGAGGGTCCAGCTCGTCTACCAGGACTGGAGGACCGAGTGGTTCCCCCCTATGGCTCAGAAAGAGCTGACGATCTTCCAGGGAGAACACCCGAACCTCAGCGTCTTCTACACCCCCGATCCCGATAATCTCGCCGACCAGATGCCGCTCGACATGCAGGCCGGCAACGCGGCCGATGTCTTCCAGGGCTGCTGTGAGTTCTTCCCCGTATGGAATCAGAAGGGCTACGTACTCGATCTGCGCAAGTACGTGGAAACCGACCTGGACCCGACCATCGTCTCCGACTGGGATCCTGTCCAGTACAGGGCCTTCTTCGACGCGAGCGGACGGCAGTTCGGCGTGCCGAAGTACCAGGGCAGCCTCGTCCTCTACTACAACAAGGACATCTTCGACAAGTACGGGGTCACCTATCCTGACGCCTCCTGGACCCACGACGATTACCTCGCGGCCATGAAGAAGCTGGCTCACGATACCGACGGCGACGGGAAGACCGACATCTGGGGCAGCATGATCGACATCGGTTGGGACCGGCTGCAAGTGCATATCAATGCCTGGGGGGGCCATATCGTGGATCCCACCGATCCGACCAAGTGCGACATCGATAGCCCCCAGGCGCTCGCGGCCCTCGAATGGGTGCGGGCCCGCATGTGGGACGACGAGGTGATGGCTACGTTCACGGATGTGAACAACGTGGGGACCCAGGCAGCGTTCTATAGCGGCAAATTGGCCATGGTCGAAGACGGTTCCTGGGGGCTCAAGAACATCCTGGAAAATGCGGACTTCCGTATCGGTGTGGCGCCGATTCCAGCGGGACCGGCGAAGCGGGTGACGCTGAGCACGACCGACGGCTTCGGCATCTATTCGCAGACGCGGCATCCGCAGGAGGCCTGGGAGCTGATGAAGTTCCTCGTGAGCAGGGAGTACGGGCTGGCCATGGCGGAGGCTAACCTGCTCCAGCCGGCCCGGCTGTCACTTATGGTCGACTGGCAGCGATTTGTAAGAGAGCAGTATCCGGACAAGGCCAAGGACATGGACCTCGACGTTTTCGCCGCCCCGCACCGTGAGGGCTATTCCGTCGTCCAGGAGGTGTTCCCAGGGAACATGGACGAAGCCACCCGCCTTCTGAGAGACGCGTTCACAAGGATCTTCACCCTCGGTCAATCTCAGGTCGACATCCTGCGGGACGTGAGCGGGCAGGTCGAAGCGGCCCAGACAAACGTCGGGCAGTAAGACGCCGGTTTAAGTCGCCGCATGGGAGCTTTCTTCAAGCCAAGCCGTTTGCGAAGACGAATCCTCGCCTGGTCCCTTGTCCCGACCGCACTCATCCTCTTTGCCGTGGCGGTCGTCGCGGTCTACGCGTATGGGCGTGTGACCGAGCAGCAGGCCATACAGCGCAACCAGGAACTCGCCCGCTTGTCGTCCGCGAACCTGGCCGCCGAGATCAACCAGTTCGCTCTGGATCTCGGAAGCCTCACCCGGCAATCCGATATCGCAGAGGACCAACCGGCACAACAGCAGAAGGCGCTGGCCGCCGCCTCGAACAAGCTCTCCATCTTCGATGGCGGGACGGTCATCCTCGATCCCCATGGCACGTTCGTCGCCGCTTGGCCGGCCAGGCCCAGTGATGTCGGTCAAGACTGGTCGTCCCACCCGTACTTCGCCCAGCTTCTGCGCTCGTCGCGACCGGTCTACTCGGACATCGGCCTCGATGGCGCGGAGGGCGCGAGTGTAGTCACCGTCGCTGTGCCCATCGTCGGGCCCAGGGGAGAGTTCAACGGCGTCCTTGCGGGCATGTTCCGCGTGGGGGCGACCTCGGTGAGCGCGCTCTATGGTGATATCGCAAAGCTTCGGGTGGGCGTGAGCGGAGATGTGTACGTCGTCGACGGGAACGGCCGGGTCATCCAACACCCGGATGCGGCTCTGGTGGGTATGGACTTGATGTCCCAGAAGATCGTCCAAGACGTGGTGTCCGGCCGGACGGGCGCTCAGCGCACTCGTGATCTCAACCAAAAGGACGTCGTCGCCGCTTATGCCCCTGTCCCCGGGACAAGCTGGGGTCTTATCGCGATAGAAGATTGGTCCACCCTTATCCGCCCTTCTCAGGGATACCGCACCCTTCTCCTGGTGCTACTCGTTCTCGGGCTGTTGATCCCATCGTTGGTGGTATGGTTCGGCGTCCGCCGGGTGACGCGGCCGGTGCAGGCACTCACAGGAGCGGCCCGAAGGGTGGCGGCCGGCGACTTCGAGCATTCGGTGAGCATCAACACGCACGATGAGCTACAGGAGCTCGCTGAGCAGTTCAACGCGATGTCCGTGCAGCTTCGGGACTCGTACACCGAACTGGACGAGCGGGTGGCCGCCCGAACGCAGGAACTTGCCACCCTCAACGCTGTCGCTGCAGTCGTCAGCCAGTCCCTCGACCTAGAACGGATCCTCGAGGATGCGCTCGGCGAGATAATGGCCGACTTGGGCTTCGACGCGGGAGTGGCTTTCATGCTGCCCGACAGAGAGGGAGACACGGACGAGAACCAGTTGGTGGCTTCGAGGAACCTGCCCGCCGACGTACTCGCCACTATCCGCAGCCGTCCCCCCGAGGATCTGGAGCAGCGGCTGACGGAGCTCAAAGGGCAGCCGGCCACCCTCCCGATCGGTTCCTTGTCTGACGAACTCCGGACCCTCCTGGAGCCTGCCGGCTGGCGGTCTGCAGTCCAGATACCTGTGAACGCGAAAGGGACCGTCTTTGGAGCCCTGATGCTTTTCACCCGCCGGGAGCTGGATTCTTCTCCCGAACAACTCTCGGCGCTCGCCGCCCTCGGCAATCAGATAGGCATGGCTGTCGACAACGCTCGTCTGTATGAGCACGCGGAGGAGTCGGCCGCAGCGGCGGAGAGGAACCGGTTGGCCCGAGATCTACATGACGCTGTCAGTCAGACCCTCTTCTCCGTCAGCCTGATCGCCGAGGTCCTGCCCCGGATCTACGCGCGAGATCCGGGGCAGGGGGCCCGGCAGTTGGACGAGTTGCGCCAACTGACGCGAGGAGCGTTGGCCGAGATGCGCACCCTCCTGTTGGAACTGCGTCCAGCGGCGCTGGCTGAGGCGAAACTGAGCGACTTACTCAAGCAGTTGGGCGAGGCGGTCACCGGTCGCGCCCGCATCCCGGTGGAAGTAAGGACCGAGAACGCCGACACGCTGCCGACCGACGTTCGCCTGGCCCTGTACCGGATCGCTCAAGAGGCTCTGAACAATGTGGCCAAGCACTCAGGGGCGACCACGGCTACGGTGTCCCTGTGGTCAGACGATGAGCCCGGTGGAGAAGTGCATCTGGCGATACGAGACGATGGGACAGGTTTCGACCCGGCCGCGGCAGGGTCCGCCCAGTTTGGCCTGGGCATCATGAAGGAGCGGGCCGAAGCGATCGGAGCGAGCTTGACCATCAGTTCCGCGCCTGGCCAGGGAACCACCGTTTCCGTCACGTGGTCGCCCGGAGACACGAGATCCCAAGAGCCGCTCGACTGGCCAGCCGGCTAGGTTCACAACCGTCCACTTGCCGCTGGTCCATGCGCCCCTTTCAAGGCACAGTATCTGCATGCAAATACTTCTTGCAGACGACAACGCGGAGATACGGGCGGCCCTCCGCCTGCTACTCGAAGAGCTTGGAGAACGCGACGTCCTCGAAGCGGCCGATGAACTGCAGCTCCTTTCCGTGCTGGGACAGGGCCATGTGGATGTGATCCTCCTCGACTGGGAGCTTCCGGAGGGGAGTTCGCGGAGCCACAGCAGCGCGACCGCGCAAGGGCGTTCGGTGGCGCTGGTCGAGGGCATCAGGCGCGCGTGCAGGGATTCCCGAGTCATCGCCATGAGCGCAGGGCCCGAGGCGGAGGAGTCCTCCCGGCTCGCAGGGTGCGACGGGTTCGTGAGCCGCAACGAGCCGCCTGACCGTCTCCTCGCCCTGCTGCATCTTGGACGCTACAAGTGAAGCCCGGCCTTGCGGGTCGCGCTAGCGGCGCCGGCGCCGCAGGCGCCGCGCGTCGCCCACCCGCAGCGTCATCCCCTCGGAATCCATGTGCTCCAGGATGGCCTGCGCGAAGCGCCGGGAGGTCCCCAGCAGGTCGCGGGCCTCGGCCAGAGTGATCTGACCGGCCGCCTCCATCGCGGCCGCGAGCCGGGCCATCAAGGCCTCCAGCCGATCCGGCGGGTAATAGAGGTCCTCCCCGACTTTGACCAGTCTCCCCCGGCGGACCAGGGCATCGACGAGTCGCTGCCCGTCCCGCGCGCTCACCCCCGCCGCCTCAGCCGCCACCACGACTGTAGGCGTCTCGGCGGAAAGGCTCTCCACGTCGCCCGAGCCACCCGTGCCTCCGGCGTCGCCCGTGAACTGCGCCAGCAAACGCATCGTGGTCTCGTCTTCCGGCTCGTCCGCACCCACGGCGCCCGCGACCCGGTAGCCGTGCTCCGTACGGCTGATCTCGCCCGCGGCCAGCAACTGCTCGAGCGCGGAGTCGAGCGCCGGCCATTCCTTGCCGCGTGCAAGCTCGCGCCGCAACTCACCGAGGGTCAGATAGGGATTCAGAGCGTCGCTCTCCCCGCGCTGTGTCAGCGCGGCATGAGTCGTTTCTACGAGAGCCCGGAACGACGGACCGTGGAAGAGGCGGGCGGCCCCACCCGCCGCGGGGGTCGCGCCCGCGACGGGCGCCACCGCGCGACCGTCGGCCAGCAGGCCGGCGACGGCCGCGCCGATCTCCGCGGCTACAAACCGCCACAGATAAGGACTGGCTTCGAGTCTCCCGCGGACCAGGAAAGACGGGAATGCTTCGCGCAACAAGAGTGTAGCTATGGAGTCCGGGGCTCCCTGCTCCAGGAAGTCCAGGCGCTCGCGCCACTGGGGCCCTGTGCCGTGTTTGCGAGCCGCCGGGTCTATGACCCGTCCCCCGCCGATGGTGGTGACGGGCGTCAGGGAGCGGACGATGAACTGGTCTCCCGGATAGACGAGCACCTGCTCCTCGAAGCGGAACTGGGCGTAGCAACTCTCTCCGGGTGACAGGATCTCCCGATCGGCCAACACCACTTTGACCAACATCTCGGCGGTGCCGTGATCCACCCGGGCCCGGAACACCCGCGGGACCGGGCCGGGCGCGTCGTGGAGCAGGGTCAGGCGGGCGTCGGCGAGGTACGCGGGCTCGATAGCCGGGTCCTTGACCACCCATTGCCCCCGGTCGACCTCCTGGCGGGCCACGCCGGTCAAGTTCAGAGCCACACGCTGCCCTCCGGTGGCCGCCTCCACTTCGTGGTCGTGCACCTCAACGCTCCGAACCCGGACTTCGCGCAAAGCCGAGGAGCCCCTGCCCCCGCGAGCAGGTAGGATGGCGACGTTGTCCTCGGCGGTCAGCGTGCCCGACCACAACGTCCCGGTTACGACCGTCCCGATGCCGCGCAAGGAGAAGACCCGGTCCACCGGCATACGCGTCGCGGGATACGACAGGCGAGGCGGCACTTCGCCGCCCAGACGGTCGAGCTCCACCAGCAACTCGGGCAACCCCTCGCCCGTCACCCCACTCACCATCACGATGGGCGCGCCCGCATAGCGGGTGGAGTCGAGGAACTCCTCGACATCGGCCCTGGCCAGTTCGGCGAGGTCGGGGTCGACCACGTCGATCTTGGTGAGAGCCACCAGGCCGGCGGGGATGCCGAGAAGCTCGATGATGCGAAGGTGCTCACGCGTCTGGGGCATCACCCCGTCGTCGGCGGCCACCACCAGGAGGAACATGTCGATACCGGTGGCACCTGCCACCATGGTCTTGACGAAACGTTCGTGACCGGGGACGTCCACGACGCTAAGATGCCGGCCGCTGGGAAGCGAGAGTTCGGCAAAGCCCAGTTCGATGCTGATGCCCCGCTCCTTCTCCTCCTTGAGCCGGTCGGTATCACGCCCGGTGAGGGCCTTGACCAGCGTGGTCTTACCGTGGTCGATGTGACCGGCGGTGCCGAGAGTGAGGGGACGGAGCGGGCCGGCCACGATCCTACGTGGGACGCGCGTTTTCGGGGGGCGGCGCCGCCTCGTCGCTGGGCCACGCGACCTGGTCCATAGCCCAGGCAACGCTGTCAGCAACCGCTTCCAGGTCGCGTTCGTCCAGAGCCAGCACGTCCAGATGGAGGCTGTCCTGCGAGACCCTCGCGATGACGGGTACACCCGCCCGGCGGAGCGCGTTCTCGAGCGCCACGACTGTCGGCGTCGCTCCTATCGAAGCCGCTGCTTCCCCTGCCGACCCGCCGGGGCCGCCGGCGGCGCCCACGGGCCGCGCGGTGCCTCCCGGGGCTCCGCCGTCGATAGGCAGCTCCGGAAAGCGGATGCGGACGGCGTGCGACGGCACTTCGGCCAGCGGCATCGAGCCGCCTCCCGCCCGCGCGCTCGACTCCTCCACCTCGAGGATGAAGCCTCCGGCGGAACGGCGGTCTATCGCCGCCAAGAGCCGGCCGGCCAGAGCGGCGGTCTCGGCGGACGTCCGGGTGAGCGACCGGAGGACCGGGATGTCCCGGCGGGCCCCCTCGGGATCCTGGTACGCGCGTAACGTTGCCTCGAGAGCCACCAGTGTCATCTTGTCGAGGCGCAGCGCACGGGCGACCGGATGCTTGCGCAGACGCTCGATGATCTCCTGCCTGCCGATAAGAATGCCGGCCTGCGGACCGCCGAGCAGCTTGTCCCCGCTGAAGCAGACGACGTCTACCCCGGCCCGCAACGAAGCGGCGACGGTGGGCTCGCCCCGGAACGCGTCCAGGTCGTGCAGGGCCCCGCTGCCCAGGTCGTCCGCGACGATCACACCCCGGCTCCGCCCCAATCCCACCAGGTCGCTCAGGTCGGCCTCCTCGGTGAAGCCCATGATCCGGTAGTTCGAGGTGTGTACGCGCAGGAGCAGGGCGGTCTCGGCAGTGATGGCCGCTTCGTAGTCCTCGACGCGCGTGCGGTTGGTGGTTCCCACTTCGACGAGGCGCACGCCGCCGGCGCGCATGATGTCGGGCAGACGGAACGATCCGCCGATCTCGACCAGTTGCCCGCGGGACACGAGTACCTCGCGCCCCGAAGCAAGCGCCATCAAGAGAAGAAGCACCGCCCCGGCGTTGTTATTGACCGCGAACCCGGCCTCGGCTCCGGTGAGCCGGGTCAGGAGGTCCTCCACATGACTCTCGCGAGAGCCCCGCGCCCCGGCCCCCAGGTCGTATTCCAGGTTGCTGTAGGAGCGGGCGACCTGCACCACCTGCTCGACGGCGGCGTCGGACAGAGGCGCCCGGCCGAGATTGGTGTGTATGACGACTCCCGTCAGATTGAAGACCGGGCGGAGCCCGGGAAGCGCCCAGTCCTCCAGCACCGCAGCCGCGCCCGCGAGAAGGTCCTCGGGGGTGAGCGCGAGGCCGCCCGGCGTCGCGCGGGCGCCTGGCCCGGCCGTCCCGGCGTCGTCGCCGCCTGCCGCCGCCAATATTCGCCGCCTGGCCGTCTCGAGCGCCGCCCGCACGGCCTCGACCACCTGCGTTCGCGGGTACTTCTCCAGCAGGGGAGCCGCTGCCGGGTGGTTCAACAACTCCTCCACCGCGGGCAGGGCACGGAGGGCCTGCCGAGTGGCGTCCTCCACTACTTCTCCCTTTCCAGAAAGAAGTCCGCCATGGAAGCGAGGATCTCGCGGGCAGGGGTGTCCGAGATCCTATCCAGGGACAGCCGCGCTCTGATAATCAACTGGTGCGCCGTTTTCCGAGCGTATCCCAACGAGTCGTACGTGTTCATCAGATCCACGACTTCGGCCGCCTGCTCCAGGCTCTTGTCGTGCCCCGCCCGCAGCAACTCCACAAGTCGCTCACGATCGGCCGGCTCGGCCACCGACAGGCAATGGATCACCATGAGGGTCCGCTTGCTCTCGAGGACGTCGGTGAGATAGTCCTTGCCCATGGTGTCGACGTCGCCCAGGATGTTCAGAAGATCGTCCTGGATCTGGAACGCGATCGAGGAATCCTTTCCGAATTCTTGCAGCGTCTCTACCTCCTCGGCGGTGCCGCCGCCGATGAGTGCTCCCACCTTGAGGGGAGCGATCCCGCTGTAGTAGCCGGTCTTGCCCAGGGCCATGTCGAGGTAGTCGGCGGGTGTGAGGTCGTAGACGTGGTCGCGCACCCAGCCGACGTCCAGCGCCTGTCCTTCGACCGTGCGAGCGCTCATCTCCCCGATGACGTCGAGCACCGCGAGCTTCGTGGCGTCGTCCAACAGGGGGTCACGTACCACGATGGTGCAGACCAGCCCCAGCGCGTAGTCCCCGGCGTTGATGGCGAGAGGTTCGCCATAGACGATGTGCGCGCACTTCTGGCCGCGGCGCAGCATGCTCGTGTCCATGATGTCGTCGTGGATGAGGGCCGCCGCGTGGAAGAACTCGATGGCGCAGCCGGCAGAGAGTGCCTTCCGTGGTTCGCCGCCCACCGCCTCGCACGCCAGCATGGCCATGGCAGGGCGGGCCCGCTTTCCTCCCCGGGCTATGAACTCATCAAGGATGTCGTAAAGATAGCGGCGAAGCGGGCTGTCCCGCGACACCACGTCAAGATACTGGTGGAGCCGCCGGTCGATATCCGGGGTCGCCCGAAGCAGGTAGTCCAGAAAGAGTTCGCCGCCCATGGAACGACGATAGCACGCCGGACGCGGCCTTGGCGCAGGCTGCGGCACCCGGCCGGGGATGTCAGCGCGCGGCTGCCCTTGGCGGCCTCCTGGCCCCGCTCTTTCCTTGGTCCCTACCCCCTCGATTGTCGATATAGTAAGGGCTGCCGTATGGTGGCTGCCTCCTGCTGGCTGCCGCAACAGATACAAGGAGCCGGACCGTGGAAAGAGACGATCCCATCATCCAGCCTGTCATTCTCGCCGGAGGGTCCGGCACCAGGTTGTGGCCGGCTTCGCGGCAGAGCTATCCGAAGCAACTGCTCGTGCTCACCGGCTCCCAGACGATGCTGCAGCAGACCGCGCTTCGGCTGCAAGGATTCGCTCAGGTACGCCTGGCCGCCCAGCCTCTCCTGGTCACCAACAAGGACTACCGCTTCATTGTCGCCGATCAGTTGGCCCAGGTGGACGTGTCCGAACCCCGCATCGTGTTGGAGCCTGTGGGCAGGAACACGGCGCCCGCGCTGACGGTCGCCGCCCTTCTCAGCGCGGACGACTCGGACCCGATATTGCTCGTGATGCCCTCGGACCATCTGATCGCCGATCTGGCTCTTTTCCACCAGGCGCTTGCTGAGGGGGCCGAGCAGGCCGCCGCCGGGGCTATCGTCGCGTTCGGCGTCACCCCGCTCACTCCCGAGACCGGTTACGGGTACATCCGGACCGGAGACTCCGTCCCAGGGGCCAGGAGCGCGCGAGCACTGGCGGCGTTCACCGAGAAACCGGACGTGGAGACGGCGCGGCAGTATCTGGCTGAGGGCGCCTATGTGTGGAACAGCGGGATGTTCATGATCAAGTGCTCCGTCTGGCTCGCGGCCATCGAGCAGTGCCGGCCGGACATCGCCGCCGCGTGCCGGGCGGCAGTCGCGGGAGCGCGGACCGACGGAGTCTTCATCCAACTGGATAGAACGGCGTTCTCGGCCTGCACCTCGGAGTCCATCGACTACGCGGTCATGGAGGAACTGGGGCGCGATAAGGCGGGGGCGGGGCGGCGCTCGTTGAGCGGAGTCGTGGTGCCGCTCGAAGCCGGCTGGTCGGACCTGGGAGCGTGGGACGCGGTGTGGGCCGCGTCGGCGAAAGACGAAGCCGGGAATGTGATCCGCGGCGACGCCGTGCTAGAAGAGGTGCGGGACACCCTGGTGTACGCCGAGTCCCGCCTGGTCGCCGCCCTGGGGGTGGACGATCTGGCCATCATCGAAACAGCCGACGCCGTGCTCGTCGCAAAGAGGGACAGGACCGCAGACCTCAAGAGGTTGGTCGATAGGCTCCACGCCCACGACGAGAGCGTCACCCTCATCCATCGCCGCGTTTACCGCCCGTGGGGGTGGTACGAATCTATCGACCAGGGGCCGCGCTTTCAGGTCAAGCGCCTGATGGTGGCGCCAGGAGCCAGCATGAGCCTGCAGTACCACCGCCACCGGGCCGAGCACTGGGTCGTGGTACGGGGAGTGGCCGAGGTGAACTGCGACGGCCGGGTCTTCCGGCTGGAAGAGAACGCCTCCACCTACGTCCCCCGGGGCGCTCAGCACCGACTCGCGAACCCCGGGCCGGAGCCGCTCGAGATTGTCGAGGTGCAGTCGGGCGACTACCTCGGCGAAGACGACATCGTCCGCCTCGAGGATAGCTACGGGCGGGTGGAGGAGTAGTAGTTCCGAGCACCGCGGCACAAGCGGCGTTGATACGCGGCGTCGCGGGCCTGCGAGCGGTGCATCGAGACGGCTAAGACCATCTGAACCTGCGCCGGCCGTCGCCGGCGGGCCGTTTGGGCATGAGGAGAATGGGGCTCTTTCCCTCCAGCACTCGAGCGGGGTTTACTTCGGTCAAGAGTTCCCGGTCCCCTGAGGAGAGGCGCTTCCCAAGATCGGCCAGCAGCGGCTCCAGACTCCAGGTGTACTCCGGCTCAGAGTGAGCATCCGAGGCAAGCAGGCTGAGCCAGCCTCTGGCAAGCAGTTCGTAAAAGGCCTTCGCGCTCTGCTTGCGGAACATCCTGCTCAAGCTCCCGGCCGTTCCCTGCGCCACGGCCCCCGCGTTCAGACAGGCTGCAAGGACGTCGGGGGAGCGCTGCACCCGATCGTTGCGCTCCGGATGGGCGAGGATGGGCAGGAGACCTCCCGCAGTCAGACGGAATAGGGTCTGCTCGAGGAAGGGCGGCCACCCCGAGTACGGCATCTCGATGAGCACCGCGCGACCCGGGTTTTGGCCGACGTCCGGGCCCTGCCCGCCGTCCGACCCGCCGATGCAGAACGTGCGGAGAGTCTCCAGGTCGCACGTCGCGGCGACCGTGAGATCCACCTCGAAGCCCAGAAGCAGGCGGACGGGAATGGCCTCTTCCTCCGCTGCCGCGGCGACCTCACGATGCACGTCGCGCGCGCGCTCTACGAGGAGCTCGTCCGGCTCGTACAGGTGGGGAGTGCAGACGATGGTGCGTGTTCCGCGCTCCGCGGCTTCCCGGATCATGCGAAGCGTCGTCTCGAGGTCCGGGGAGCCGTGGTCCACCCAGGGGAGCACGTGGGAGTGGGTATCGATGATACTCGCGGCTGAGCCTCCTTCAAATAGGTCTTAACTACTCGGGCATCGGAGCCGACAATGACAATATACCTCGGACTTTCCGGCGGATAGCATGTGTAAATAGGCTGAATGAAGCGACAGGAAGGTGAACAGAGATGTCGTCGCTCATAGAGTGGCCATCAATATACGGATCTAGCTACTTCATCCCGGCCATCATCGTGGTCGTCCTTCTGCTGGCCCTGTTGTTGCTGATGTCGTCACGCAGACGGGCCGCCGCCGAGGCAGCCCGCAATGTGGCGGAGCCGTTCGACGAGGCGGAGGCCCCGGATCCCGCAGCGGCCGAGGAAGGCGAGCCGGCCGAAGCGGCCGCCACGCCTGCGGACGCACCGGCGCAACCGCTGGCCGTACCAGCAGTCGCGGCACCTTTGCCCGTGGCAGCGGCGTTGCCTGTTGCGACCGCGCCGGCAGTTCTACCCGTCATGGCAGTCGTCATGCCGGCGGAAGAACCGGCCCCGACCCCCGACCTCCGGCTAGTGGCGTCGGGCCGGAACGCGCGGGTGACGGTGCGGACGCAGGGCCCGGTTTCCGGCGTCGTTCGTAGCGATCCTCTGAACGCTGCGCTGCTCGATATTCTGGGCGGCTGGGGTGACCTCTCGCCCGAAGACATGAAGCGTCTGGAACTGTTCCGGCCTGAGAGGCTGGTTGCCGCGATCGCGGCCGTCCAGTTACCCAACTCGAAGTCCGGCGAGGCCAAGGCAAGGCTGAGCCAGTTGCGCCGGTACTCGGCCGATTTGGAGCGCAGTTCCTCTGCGGCCCAGACCGTAGCGGCAGCGGCGGCGCAGACAGTCGCCGAGCCTGAAGCGGCAACGACCCCGGCTCTCGCCGATGCCTCAGTCCCTGGCGCCGCGACCACGGTCACTGAGGGCCCTGCCGCCGACGGGGCGGAGCTCGCTGCTGTCCCCTCTGGGGGCGCCGCCGCAGGCTTGGCCGCGCTGGTGACACTCGGCACTGCACGGCAGCCTGCCCCGGAATCCTTCGGGGAGTTCTCGGCCGAGGCCGAGACCGAGGCCGAGACCGTTACGGGGGCCGCCGGCGTAGCCGCGGCGACGTCCTACCGGTCGGGTTTCGACGATCTCGCTTCCTTCTGGGCGGAACCGCGTCCCTTGTGGGAGATGGACGCCGAAGCATCGTTCCAAGAGCTACCGGCACCCACCTACCGGGAGGTCGAGGTCAGACCCGAGGGCAACGGAGGTGCGGCGGAAGAGACAACCGTGTACCCGCCTCTGGCGGCCGTCCCGCTGACGAACGTGGCGCAGAGCGATACGCCGGGCGCCACTGCGCCCCTGACCAGCGTCGACACCTTCTTCTGGGACGATAATATGCCCACCGATGCTCTGTCCCGCCTGCCGGTCAGAGTCGAGACCGCCGAGCAACTGCTTGCTCTACCGCCGCAGGAGCGGATCGACATGACGGCGTTCCTCGAGCCCGCCGAGCTGACGGCCACGTTCCGGGCGACCAAGGACCCCGATCTCAAGAAGGCGGTCATCGATACCCTGGAGCACATCGGCAGCCCGGCCTCGCTCAACGCGCTCGGCAACTGCTTTGAGGACAACGACAGCGACATCCAGGTCTACGCATTGCAGGCGGCGGACCGGCTACTCGGCGTGGCCTAGGAGCCCGCGCCTCAGCTGGCGGGACCGGTACAGGATCTCCTCCTCGTCCAGCCCTGCCCGCCAGGCTACAAAGGGAGACCGCTTCTCGAGGTCGAGGGGCTGCTGCAGGATGTCGTCACCGGTCGGGGTCACTGCCCCGCCGCCTGCTTCTCTGAGGATCAGGAGCCCCGCCGCGACATCAACTGAGCGAGATGGCACCGCGGCGACAAGCATGTCGGCGACCCCAGTCGCCACGTAGCAGAGCGATAGCGCAAGCGAGCCTATCTGGCGGATGCGCATGTCCCTGGTGCAGCCCACGGCGCCCATGGCGCTGAGGTCGTGGTAACGGAAATGATGCCGGTCGGGCCGCCCTGCCTCGAAGAGGACAATCTCCACGAGATCGGTCTCGGCCCGGCAGCCGCCGAAGGAACTGCCGCCGGCCTCGACCGCCTCACCCCCCGCACTGGCCTCGACCCCGGCTGAACCCATGCCGGCGCCCAAGGGCAGCAGACCCGCCTCGCGCACCGCGCTGAACGCCCGGGGCCTCGTGTAATCCTCAACGTACGCGACCCGCACGTCTCCAAGAGTGCCGCCGTCGGCGACCGCGATCGACGCAGCAAACGGCTCCAGGCCCCGCTTGGCGTTGAGACTCCCGTCGAGGGGATCGACCACCACGCGCCAGGGAGCATCGGCGGGGCCGCTCACCCCCACTTCTTCCGAGACGAGCGAGTAGGCGAAAGGCGCTTCTTCGTGGAGCACCTGCAGGATCGCGGCCTCGCAGGCACGGTCCAACTCCAGCGTGCGGTCGCCGCCCGCGCCCCGGCCCAGCGCCACTCTGCCCGATGCCATGCCGAACAGCCCCTGAGCCGCTTTCTTGCCGGCCGCGGCCATACTCGCCACGCACTCGAGCCATATCCGTTCTTCGCCCGTCATGTCGGCACACGATACCACCCCCCCTCGGGGACCGCGCTACCATGATCTTATGGGACGCTTTCGAAACAAGGCACTGCGAACAGGGGCGGCGGTGGCGGCGGTCGGCGCCGCCGCCGCCTCGTACATGGCGTTCGAGGCCCAGTGGCCCCGCTGCCGGCAGGCCGGACTGACGGTTCCCGGACTCCCGTCCCCGTGGTCGGGACTCACGATCCTCCATCTCTCGGACGTGCACGCCGGGCTCTTCGCCACCAACGAGCTGAGCTTCCAGAAGGTCGTCGACTGGGCCGAACCTCTCAATCCCGACCTTGTGTTCCTCACAGGAGACATGCTGGGCGACCGCCGGCGCAGCGACCGCTGCCTGGAGCTCCTCGCCCGGCTTCGTCCCCCCCTAGGGATGTTCGCGGTCACCGGGAACCACGAGTACGGACTGGGCAAGGGGCCGCTGGCCAGGGCTCGCGACGTTCGGGATCTCTGGAACAAGGCGGGGGCCGTGTTGCTTTCCGACCACTGTGTAGCCCTTCCACCCCGGGGCGGCGCCCGGTTGGTCCTTTGCGGCGCCGACTACCTGACTGCTGGCTTCGGCCTTCTGGAACCCTGGAGTGCGGCGCCCGGCGGCGGCGCAGCCGTCGGGCAGACCCTCCAGGGAGATGGCGACACCTTCCCGATTCTCCTTGTCCACCAGCCGCCGCCGCCCGACTCTCCCCTCGCGGCTCTGTTCCCGCTGGCCTTCGCCGGTCATACCCACGGCGGCCAACTGCGGCTGCCGGGGCCTTCCGGCCTGAAGCCGGTCGTCAACAAAGAGGGAGGGTATCTCGCCGGGGTACATCGGTGGGGTGACGGCCGGTTGG
>CAWAOX010000007.1:0-86377 GCA_963783835.1 uncultured Actinomycetota bacterium | reverse complement strand
GGGGCAGGGGGCCAGCAGTTGGTCGCCCACCTCCGCGGCCTGGCGCAGGTTGCGAGCCGCCAGCGCCTGGGCCAGGAGATGGTCCATCATGTGCGCCGGGCTGGAGCCGCAGCAGGTCCAGTCGGGGACTTCGGTGAATTGCACGCCGAGCACCGCCAGCATCTTGCGGGTGGCGACGTCGAATTCGGCGGAGGACTTGTGCAAAGAGCACCCGGGATAGTAGGCGAGGGTCATGGCGTCACCACCTCGCTCTCGGCGGCCTCGCCGGGCTTCGCCGGCTCGGCGCCGTGCGCCACCGGTTTCGAGGGAGCAGCCTGGGCCGACTGGGCCGCGGCCGCTTCGCGGGCCGCTCCCTCAGTCATCGCTTTCTCGCGGGCCTTGGCCGCAGCCATCGTCTTCTTGTAGATGCGTCCCACTTCGTCCGCGCCCTTCGCCCGGTGCGGGATGAACCCCATCTTGCCCCTGGTCACCATGGGGAGCGCCAGCCCGACGTCGCCCATGGCCATCTTCGGGTTCATCGTCCCCAGGTAGAACATGCCCATCATGTACAGCTCCGGCAGCCGGCCGAAGCGCGCCACCGCGTTCATGAAGGCCTCGTTGAACGTCTTCGCATGCTCGGGGACGTCACGTCCCTGGGCGGTCGCCACCGTCTTCAGGTCTTCGAAGACGCCCGCGATGTCGATGTTCCGCGGGCAGCGGCCCGTGCAGGTGAGGCACTGGACGCACAACTGAACGGCCGTGGAGTCCAGGACCCGATCGACCAGCCCGACCTGCAGCATGCGCATGACCTGGTTGGGCTGGTAGTCGAACGTGAACGCGGCCGGGCAACCGGCAGAGCAGTTGCCGCACTGGTAGCAGTCGCGCACATCGGCTTCGACTTCGGCCAGAAGCCTGTCCCGATAGCGCGACGCTTGATGTGCGTCATACCGTATCAAACCTACCTCCTCGCGTGAAAAGAGGGCGAAAACGAGTTCGGGGGCCCAGAATTATACTCCGCCGGACGAGATATCGCTGCAAAATCAGGCCAATTCCGGGATGTCTTGCCAGGCGAGCCCCTGCGACTCGGCCACCCCGGCATAGGTCAATCTGCCATGCCAGGTGTTGATCCCGAGCCGGAGCGCATAGTCGTCCTTGGCGGCTTTGACCACACCCTTGTTCGCCAGATCGAGCACGTACTTGAGCGTCACGTTGGTCAGAGCAAGCGTCGACGTACGCGGATAGGCGCCCGGCATGTTCGCGACGGCGTAGTGCAGTATCCCTTCTTCGTAGTAGACGGGATCCTGGTGGCTGGTCGCATGGGTCGTCTCGAAGCAGCCGCCCTGGTCGACCGCCACGTCCACGATCACCGACCGCGGCTGCATGAGGTGCAGCATGTCCCTCGTCACCAGCTTGGGCGCGACGGTCCCGGCAACAAGCACGGCGCCGATGACCAGGTCCGAGGAGGGCAGGTGACGTTCGATGGCCGAACGGTCACTGTGCACGGTCACGCAGTTCTGCGGCAGGACGTCGTCGAGGTATTTCATCCGGTCGGCGTCGAGGTCGAGGATGGTGACCCGAGCTCCCAGCCCCGCTGCCATCTTGGCGGCGTTGATGCCCACGATGCCCCCGCCGATGATGAGGACTTCCGCCGGGCATACCCCCGGTACCCCGCCGATGAGGCGCCCGCTGCCCCCGGCCGGGTAGCCCATGTAGTAGGCCCCGACGGTGACGGCCATGCGGCCGGCCACCTCACTCATCGGCACGAGCAGCGGGAGTTCGCCGTTGGCGGTCTGCACCGTCTCGTAGGCGATCCCGATGATGCCGCTATCAAGAAGGGCTTTGGTCAGATCGGGGACCGGGGCCAGATGCAGGTAGGTGAAAAGAACCAAGTCGTCCCGGAAAAAGTCATACTCCGACGGGAGCGGCTCCTTGACCTTGACCACCATCTCCGACCTGCCCCAGACCTCGGCGCCGGTGGAAACGATCTTGGCGCCCTTCCCCCGGTACTCGTCATCCGAGAAATGGCTACCCGCCCCTGCAGAACTCTCGACAAGCACCTCGTGGCCGGCCTGAGTAAGCGCCCATACCCCGCCCGGGGTCAAGCCCACGCGGTTCTCGTTGTTCTTGATCTCTTTGGGGCAGCCGACGATCACGACGCGCTCCTTTCCCTGCGTTAGAGGCTGCCGAAAAACGAAACCTCGGCAACCTCCGTGAAGCGCTGCCCCCCAACGCCCCAGTCAAACCTATCCTTGGCGTCTCCTAATGTATCGCCGTGGGTAGGTCGAGTAAAGCCCGATGCGACTATCGGATCAGGCCGGCGCTTCTCTCGACACCAACCGCCGAAGAAAGTACTCGTGGAGCCGGGTGTCGCCGGTGAGTTCGGGGTGAAACGCGACGCCCAGCATCGAACCCTGCCGCACTCCCACGACGTGCCCTTCCCAGGTAGCGACCACCTGCACGCTCGGCCCGTACTCCTCGACCCAAGGCGCCCTGATGAAGACCCCGGGGAAGGGCTCCGCACTCTCTTCTCCCGGCAGGCAGAGTTCCACCGAAGCCTCGAAGCTGTATACCTGGCGCCCAAACGCGTTGCGGCGGACGGTGACGTCCATGAGGCCGAGCAACGGTTGGCTGCCCTCAGTCGTCCGATCGGCGAGCATGATGAGGCCCGCGCATGTGCCGAAGACGGGTCGCTTCCGGGCAAACGCCCGGAGGGGAGCGACGAGCCCGAACTCCTCCATGAGTCTGCCCATGGTCGTGCTCTCGCCGCCGGGGATAACGAGCCCGTCAAGTCCCGCAAGATGGGCCTCGAGCCGGACTTCCACCGCTTGGGCCCCAAGCCGCTGCAGCATCCGGGCGTGTTCTCGGAACGCTCCCTGCAGGGCTAGGACGCCTATCCTGAGAGAAGCTTGCTCCGCGGTTGGTTCCTCACCAACCACGATGCTGGATAAGGTTATCTTGGCCGATGGAGCCGATCTCGAGGCCCGGCATGGCATCTCCCAGCCCTCGGGAGACCCGGGCTACGATCGCCGCATCCTGGTAGTGCGTGGTCGCCTCCACGATGGCTTTGGCCCGCCGCGCCGGATCACTGCTCTTGAAGATGCCCGAGCCCACAAAGACGCCTTCTGCCCCGAGCTGCATCATCAGGGCTGCGTCCGCGGGAGTCGCTATCCCTCCCGCCGAGAAGTTGACCACCGGGAGCTTCCCGTGTTCGGCCACCCACGCGACCAGTTCGTGCGGGGCCCGGAGTTCCTTGGCGGCGCGGTAGAGCTCGTCTTCGTCCAGCACGGTGAGGGCGCGGATCTCACCCACTATGGTCCGCATGTGGCGTACCGCCTCGACCACGTTCCCCGTCCCGGCCTCCCCCTTGGTCCGGATCATCGCGGCGCCTTCGGTTATCCGCCTGAGAGCCTCGCCCAGATTGACCGCGCCGCAGACGAATGGCACGGTGAAATCCCACTTGTTGATGTGGTGGGCCTCGTCCGCCGGGGTGAGGACCTCACTCTCGTCTATGTAATCCACCTCAAGCGCTTCAAGAACCTGGGCCTCCACGAAATGCCCGATACGGGCCTTGGCCATGACCGGGATAGTGACCGCCTCCTTGATCTCGGCGATCTTCTCCGGGTCGGCCATGCGCGCCACTCCGCCGTCTCTGCGGATGTCGGCCGGCACGCGTTCCAGCGCCATCACAGCGCAAGCGCCCGCCTCTTCGGCTATGCGCGCCTGCTCCGCCGTGGTGACGTCCATGATGACCCCGCCTTTGAGCATCTCGGCGAGGCCCGTCTTCACTCTGAGTGTTCCAGTCTCTTTCATTACGAATCCTTCAGCCTAGCTAGCGTCCTCTTTGAGTCTTTCATGACAAATGTAACACCCGAGGCCCGGCTAGAGCGCGTTCTCGGCATCCACGAGAGTGTAATCCGTACGCCGCTGAGCGGGAATGAAGCCCGCGTCCCGGATGGCACGGACCAGATCGTCCTGGTTGGCGCGCACCGTTAGCCCGGTCGCGGCGACGACGTTCTCTTCGATCATCGTGCTGCCGATGTCGTCGGCGCCGAAGCGGAGGGCCACCTGCCCGATCTTCAGTCCCTGGGTGACCCACGACGCCTGTACGTGCGGCACGTTGTCAAGGTACAACCGGGAGACAGCCAGGGTCATGAGATAGTCGACACCTGTGGCCTGCCGCGTGATGCCTTGCAGGGCGGTGCGGCCGGACTGAAAACTCCAGGGTATGAACGCGCGGAAGCCCGCGGTCTCGTCCTGCAGATCGCGGATCGCCCTCAGATGCGCGATCCGGTCTTCGAGCGACTCGACGCTTCCGAACATCATCGTGGCAGTGCCCTGGATCCCCTGCCGGTGGGCCTCGCGCATGACGCCCAGCCATTCGCGCGTGTTCGCTTTGCCCGGAGCCACCTGCTCCCGCACCCTATCGACGAGGATCTCGGCGCCCCCGCCCGGCAGCGAATCCAACCCGGCGGCCTTGAAGCGCCGCAGGACGTCGCCCACCGGAACGTCGCTCACCTTGGCGATGTGAAGTATCTCCGGAGCCGAGAGCGAGTGGATGGTGATCTCGAAACGCTCCTTTATCGACCGGAACAGCTCCTCGAAATAGGTGATATCGAGGTCGGGGTGAAGACCTCCCTGCATCATGATCGCGGTCCCGCCCAGATCCAGCGTCTCCTGGATCTTGCCGTGGATCTCCTCGTGGGAGAGCACATAGGCCTCGGCGTCCCCCGGCTTGCAGTGGAAGGCGCAGAACCGGCACCCCGACACGCAGACGTTCGTGTAGTTGATGTTGCGGTCGATGATGTAGGTGGCTAGGGGGCCGGGGACGAGGCGCTCGCGCACTTCGTGGGCTCGCGCCCCCACTCCGAGGAGGTCGCGCGAGCGCAGCAGTTCCAGGGCTTCGCCGTCGGTCATGCGGGTCACGGCGCACCCGCCTCTCCGGAGACCGGGGCGCCGGCCGCCGGCGCCGCCGCGACGATCTCGTCGATGAAGCGAAGCCGCGGCACTTCCGCGAGCTCTCCGGCTTCGTGGGCTAGTTCGTAGAAGCGCGCCAGCCCTCGCCGGTACTCATCCGTGAAGTCGTAGCGGAGGCGGGCGAAGTAGCGCGTCAGCCCGGCGCGGTCAAAGCGATACCGGCCGAGCGCCGATTCGACGACTTCGGAAAGGTGGTCGCGCCCGTAGTCCATGCAGCGGACCAACTCCCCCTCCACCGCCACAAGCTCGGCGCCGTTGCCCCGCGCGAAATCCTCCCGCGCCGCCCAGACGGCGTAGACCATGGGAAGCCCCGTCCACTCTTGCCACAGAGCGCCCAGGTCGTGGCAGGTGGTCCCCGGGGTGGGAAAGTGGAGGGCCTCCAACCCCTGGTCGCCGATGAGGAGCACGGCGTCGTGCTCCTCGAGAGCCGCGTCGACGCGGCCCAGCCAGATCGAAGTAGGCGACGTCCTGCCGGAATCCGAGCTTGAGGATGGTCTTGAGCAGGGTGACCGACGTCGCGCTCTGAGGCGTGAGAGCCACCGACCGGATCTCCTCGAGCGGACGCCGGGTCACGAGCTGGATGCTGTCCACGGCGCCGAGCGAGGAGATGCTCAGCCGGCGAGAGAGCAGCAAACGCCTGTGATTCCGGGCGTAGGCTATGGAACTCACCGGACCGAGATCGATGTCGCCGTGCGCCAGCATGCGATTGAGGTCGGTGGGTACGCCGGGGAGCAGGTCCACCCCCGGCCGGCCGGGGCGATCGATGCGCCGTTCGTCGGCAAGCATGCCGGTTTGCTCAAAGCCGTAATAGAGCGGGTAGCAGTTGAGAAACTCGATGTGTCCGACCCTGACCGTCACGCCTGGCTCCCTTGCGGCGGGCCGCCCGGACTCGGGACTCCGGACGCGGCGGCCGGTGCCGGGCCGCCCGGCACGGCCCCTTCCGCGTCGTCGTAGCGGCGCACCACCCGATAGAGCCCGTCCCGCTCGACCGGGACCCGCCCGGCGTCGCGGATGACCCGGACGAGTTCGGCCTTTGAGAGCGCCTGCCCGTGGCCCGCTCCCGACATCAAGGAGATGACCTCCTCGACCACCGTGCCATCCATGTCGTTGGCGCCGAAGAACAGCGCGGTCTGGGCGAGCTTGAGCCCGGTCATGACCCAGTAGGTCTTGATGTGGTCGAAGTTGTCCAGCAGCAGACGGGCGACCGCCATCGTCTTGAGGTCGTCGACCCCGGTGGTGCCCGGGAGGTGCGACAGCGGCGTGTTCGGCGGCCGGCTGGAAGGCGAGTGCTATGAAGGCCTGAAAACCGCCGGTCTGGTCCTGAGTGGCTCGCAGGCGGAGCAAGTGGTCCACCCGGTCCTCATAGTTCTCCACGTGGCCATACAGCATGGTGGCATTCGTCTTGAGGCCCAATCCGTGCGCGAGGGCATGCACCTCCAGCCAGCGCTCGCCCGATATCTTGGCCGGGCAGACCTCGTTCCGCACCCGCTCCGCGAAGATCTCGGCCCCACCCCCGGGCAGGCTATCGAGTCCGGCCGACTGGAGATCCCTGAGGACCTGCTCTGCCGACACCGCCTCCGTATCGGCGAAGTGGACGATCTCGGAAGCGGTGAATGCCTTGATGTGCACGGTCGCCGACATCTCCCGGATCCCCGAGATCATCGAGCGTACATCCGAGTAGGGCAGCGCCGGGTGCTCCCCTCCGACGATGTGGATCTCGGTGGCCCCCTGCTCGATACTCGCGCGCGCCTTGGCGAGGACTTCTTCCACGGTGAGTGAGTACGCCCCGGGTTCTCCCTCGCTGCGGGAGAAGGCGCAGAAGCGGCACCGGTTGCGGCAGATGTTGGTGTAGTTGATGTGCCGGTTGACCACGAAATACACGTCCTGACCGACCTTGCGCCGACGGACTTCGTCGGCCAGGCGACCGACGCGCAGAAGGTCGGTGGACTCGAACAGGGCGAGGCCGTCGGCGAACGAAAGGCGCTCTTGCTGAGCTACTTTCTGTTCGACGGCGTCGAGAGGATCGGCACGCGAAACGGGCGGCATGGCCGGAGTCTAGCAGACGATCGCGTGGTGCAGAGCGATGATCCCCCCGGCCAGGATCTCGTAGCGGACGTTGCGCAGACCGGCCTGCTCCATCAACCCCTTCAGTTCGTCTGGGCCGGGAAAGCGCAGCACCGAGGCAGGCAGATAGGTGTACGCGGTGCCATCCCTGGCGGCAAGCCGGCCTAGCACGGGGACGATGCGGCGGAACCAGAGTGCGTAGAACTGCTTGAACACCGGAATGGTCGGCTGGGTTATCTCCAGACAGACGACGCGGCCTCCGGGCCGGCATACCCGCCGCATCTCGCTGAAAGCTCCGACTATGTCCGGCACGTTACGGATGCCGAAGCCAACGGTGCAGGCGTCGAAGCCGGCCGGCCCGGTGACGCCGGCGCTCCCAGGTGCCTCGCCGCCCTTGCCCCCCGGCCCCGCGCCGCGCGCCATCCGGGAACGGCAGAGCGAGGACGTCCCCTCTCTCGAACTCCACATAGAGCTGGTTGCGGCCGCATTTATCCCGGGCCACCTCAAGCATCTCCTCGGATATGTCCGCCCCCACGACCCGCCCCTCCGGGCCGACCGCGCGGCGAAGAGCAAACGCGAGGTCGCCGGTGCCGCAACACACATCGAGGGCGGAGCAGCCAGGGCCCACCCGGGACACCATCGCCGCCAGTTCGCGCCACCGATGGTGCAGACCGGCGGTCATCAGATCGTTGAGGTGATCGTAGGAGCCGGCGATGCCGTCGAACATGCGGAGGACTCGGGCCGGGTCCGGCGAGGCGTCAAGCGGCGTCATGGTACGTACAGGCTGAGGGTGGTGAAGAAAAGGAACACCACGCTGATGATGCCGTTCATCGTCATGAAGGCTACTCCGACCTTCTCCAGATCGGCCTTGCGCATCAGCCAGTTCTCGTAGAACAGCAGAACGGCGCACACCGCTACTCCCGCGTAGTAGACGGAACTCGTCCCCTGCACGTACCCGGTAAGGGCGAGGAGTATCACAGCCAGGAGATGGAAGGCTCGGGTGGTCCAGAGGCCGGCCGTCTCCCCGTAGTCGGCCGGGATGGAGCGGAGGCCCTGCTCTCGATCCACCTTGATGTCCATGAAAGCGTAGATGATGTCGAACCCGGCGATCCACAGCCCTACCCCGGCCCCGAGCAGGAAGGGCTCCCAGGTGACCTTGCCGGTGACGGCCACCCAGGCGCCGACCGGCCCCAGACCGTCGGCAAGACCCAACACGAGGTGACAGAACGGGGTCCACCGCTTGGTGTAGGGGTAGATGATCATCGGAATGACCACTAACGGCCAGAGGTACCGCGTTATCACCGGAAGATTGAAGGTCGCGTATACGAGGATGGCGAGCCAGACGATCGCGAAGATCCACACCTGACGGCGGGTCAGCCTGCCCGCGGGTATCTCCCGCCCGGCCGTCCGCGGATTGCGGGCGTCGAGTTGAGCGTCGATCAGCCGGTTGACGGACATGCCGAAGCTGCGGGCGGCCACCATGGCCACCGTGATCCAGAACAGGACCCAGAACCCCGGTACCTGCATCTCGGCGAGAAATGCAGCCGCGTAGGCGAACGGCAGCGCGAAGAGCGAATGTTCGAACTTGACCAGATTGACGAACCTGCGGGCGTAGACGAGTACTGTCATGGCTCCCTTGTCCGCCTAGCCGCGAGGAGCGCCGCTGGGCGCCGCTGGTCCGGCGGTACCGCGACCGGGCGAGTGCGGGTCACCCAGGCCGAGGCTGGGCCACAACTCGTCTACGCGCGCCATGACCTCGCGCGACATCTCCACGTCGGCCGGCCACTCCCGATGGTGGCCTTCTTCAGACCACTTGATGGTCGCGTCGATGCCGATCTTGCCGCCCCGCAGTGGATGGGGCGAGGAGTGGTCGAGCACGTCGAGGGGACCCTCAACGATAGTGACGTCCCGCTGCCAGTCGACGTTGTTGAAGACGCGCCAGGCTACCTGGGCATAGTCATGCACGTCGACAGCGGCGTCGACGACCACGACGCACTTGGCGAACTGCATCTGCCCGGTGCCCCACAAGGCGTGTATCACTTTCCGGGCATGAAGCGGGTAGCGCTTGTCGACCGAGACCAGAACGCAGTTGTGGAACCCACCTTCCTTGGGCAGGTCCATATCGACGAGTTCGGGGAGAGTGAGCCTCAGCAGGGGAAGGAACAGGCGCTCCGTCGCTTTGCCCAGGTAGGTGTCTTCCATCGGAGCCTGGCCGACTATGGTGGTGGAGTACACGGCGTCGCGGCGGTGGGTCAGCGCCGTCAGGTGAAGCACCGGATAATCGTCGGCCAGCGAGTAGTAGCCGGTGTGGTCGCCGAACGGCCCTTCCCGCCGCGACTCCTCGAGGTCCACGTACCCTTCGAGCACGAACTCGGAGTGCGCCGGGACCTCAAGCGCCACGGTCTTGCACTGCACCATGTCCACCGCTTCGCCCCGCAGGAACCCGGCGAACGTCATCTCGTCGATGGCCCCCGGCACCGGTGCGGTGGCCGCGTAAGTGACGGCGGGATCGGTCCCAATGGCGACGGCCACTTCCATCCGGCCCCGGCCGCCGGCATCCGCGCCGGCGTGGCCGGCGACAGGCCGGCCCGCAGCGGCCCGATCAGCGGCCGCCCGGTAGTGCTCCGCCGCATCCTTGTGGATATGCCAGTGCATGCCGGTGGTGTTCCGATCGAACACCTGGAGGCGGTACATGCCCACATTGCGCCGGCCTGTCACTGGATGCCGGGTGAAGACCAGCGGGAGCGTGACGTAGCGGCCGGCGTCCAGCGGCCAGCACTGGAGTATGGGCAGCGCTCCCAGATCGACCGCATCGCCGGTCAGCACCACTTCCTGACACGGGCCGTTCTTGACGCTGCGCGGCTGGACTGCCGCCAGATCCTTGAGCTTCGAGAGCGCCTTCACCTTCTCCCAGGCCCCGCTCGGGACTTCGAGAGACACGAGCCTCTCGACCCGTGCGCTCAGCTCGTCGTACGATCCGGCGCGTAAAGCGAGACACATCCGCTTCTCACTGCCGAACTGATTGATAAGTACCGGGAACGAGTAGCCCTTGGGCTTGGTGAATAGGAGCGCCGGACCTCCCGCCTTGATCACGCGGTCGGCGATCTCGGTGATCTCGAGCACCGGGTCGACCGGGGTGTCGACGACGACCAGCTCCCCCTTGTCCCGGAGCAGCTTGATGAAATCGCGCAAGTCTTGGCCGACTGCGGACGGCGCGATGCGTTGTCCTCGGTCGCACCCGTATCGCTGCTACGCGTGCTTCCTGCGTCCTAGCCTCGCCCGCGTCCATCGCACCCTGTCGGCGTGTCTTCATTTCGAATCGAGCTTCTACTCGCCGAGGCCTGAGGGCGCCATCTCCTCCAGCACGCTTCGGTACACCCCCAGAGTCTCCTTCGCGGCCTTGCTCCAGGGGAATAGTGCGGACTGGCGGAGGCCGTCCTGGCGCAAAGCCTCGTAGAGCTCGTGGTCGGCCAGCACCCTCAGCACGCACTCTTCGAGGCTGTCCAGGGAGGTCGGGTTGAAGAGCAATGCCGCCGACCCGGTGACCTCAGGCAGCGACGAGGAGTTCGACACCACACACGGGGTACCGCACGCCATGGCCTCGAGAGGCGGGAGCCCGAAACCCTCGTAGAGCGATGGAAAGACGAAGAGGGCGGCGGCGGAATAGACCGCGGGCAGATCGTCGTCCCTGATAAAGCCGGGGAAGAGCACCTGGCTCTCCATGCCGCGCTTCTCCACCTCTTGCCTCAGCTTCCGGTACTCCCCTCTTTGCGCGCCGGCGAGGACGAGGATGGGGGGATCCGATATGTGGTGGAGCAACCGGGACCAGGCCTGGATGAGGAACGAGAGGTTCTTCTCGGGCCGAAAATCGCCCACCCAGAAAGCGAACCGCTCGGGGAGAGAGTAGTAGTGCCGCGCTGCCGCCTGCGCTTCTGGGGTGACATTGGGGTGGAACCGCTCGGACACCCCGTTGTTGATCACCCGCACCTTGACCGGATCGACACCCGCGTACGCACTCAAAGCCGAGAACGAGATCTGCGAGACGGTGATGATCCGCTTGGCTTCGCTCAGCGTGCGGGTGAGTTGCCTTTTGTAGCGCAGGCGCAGGACCAGCGGCAGGCTGCGGGGGTAGAGCAGCGGTGTGACGTCGTGGACGGTCGCGACCAGGGGAGTGTCCAACGGCGTGGGGGCCCAAGCGCTGGGCACGTGTAGCAGGTCCACCTTCGACTTCTCGACGAGGGAGCGGAACGCTCCGCGCGATTGCATCGAGAGAGGATCCATGTTGGCCGAAACAAGGGTGAACGAATCGACGGCGGGCATGGTGTCCTTCTCCTGATCCTGGCAGAAGACGACCACCTCCGCGCCTGAATCGGCGAAATGACGAAGGAGGTTTCGGGAGTAGGTACCGATGCCTCGGTAGCTGATCGCTCTCGCGTCGAATCCTATCCTCACGTGCCCTCCAGCCGCCACGCAAAAGGGTCAGCTCGTGCTCTCACCCCGCCTCGCCGAAATAGTATCAAAGGAGCCCGTTTACTCCTTGCGTATTTGGGGCAAGAGATTATAAAATCTGTGCATATTTGTATTGATAGCGCAGAGGTTAGCCCGTGCCGAAGAACATCAGTGCACAGAGACCGCAAGAAGCAGCCGGGCGGAACGTCGTGCTGGACAAGGCCAAGAGCATTCTTGAAGAGCACAAGCTCGACATCACCAAGACTTGGCTAGGCCGCCTCATCAGCGAGATCGACGATCTCCAGGCTCTGGAGCAATTCCCGACTCAGGTGACCATCCGGACTTCGGTGGAGCTCATCGAGGGGCTGGCGAACTGCCTTTCCGATGAAGAGACCCTCACCCAGTTCGGGCCCGGAGGGCTCTATCACAGGCAGGCGTCGGCTCTCGGGCTTCTGCAACACGACGAGACCGGAGGGATAGGGCCCCTCGCGGACAGTCTCGACGCCCTCGAAGAAGCGATATGGGACCGACTCGCTGAGGGCCTGCGCCAGCAGGACAAAGAGATCCTCGCGCTCGTACGCATCCTGCGCATGGCTCTCCACCGGGTCATGACGACGGCGGCAGAAGCCTACCACCAACAGTCGAGCGCGGAACTCGACCGGCTGGCTCACACCGATGCGCTCACCGGCCTCCACAACCGGCGCTACCTGGCGCAGGAACTGGAACGTCACGTCGAGCTCTACAAACGGTACAAGCACCCGTTCGCCGTTCTCATGCTCGATCTCGACAGCCTCAAGCTGGTGAACGACACCTTCGGGCATGCGGCCGGAGACGAGGCGCTGAAGCACCTGGCGAGCGTCATGCGCGCCGCCATCCGCGACACCGACATCCCCTGCCGCTTCGGGGGCGACGAGTTCCTCATCCTCATGCCCGAAGCCGACAAGAATGCGATCCAGGCCGTCGGCCGAAGGATTGCGGAGACGATCAGCAAGACCCGCCTCAAACTGGGCGGCGGTTACGTAAGCCTGGAAGTGAGCTTCGGCGCGTCCGCTTGCCCGGCCGAAGGGACTTCGGCGGACATACTGCTAAAACGGGCGGATACCAGCCTATACGCGGCCAAGGAACGCAAGGCGGGGCGCGGACGCCCCTAGACGCGGACGCCCTATGCGCCCGCCGGGGCGCCAGACGAGGCGCACTCGAACGCTTCACCTCTGAGCGTCTCGATCGCGTGGTCGAGGACCGGGGCGATCACCGCAAAATGCTCTCGGCAGGCCTTGGGGCTCCCAGGCATGTTGATGATGAGGGTCCTCTTTCGCACCGCCGACACTGCCCGGCTGAGCATGGCGTGAGGCGTCACGGCGAGGGAAGCGGCCCGCATCGCTTCGGCGAACCCGGGGGCGAGACGATCGGCGACTGCGAGCGTCGCCTCCGGAGTGCGGTCGCGAGGAGCGAGGCCGGTGCCCCCCGTGGTCAATATCAGGTCGATCTCGCCGCTGTCGGCAAGTTCCGCAAGCGTCCGCTCGATGGTGGGCTGATCGTCGGGGATCACCACCGCGTCGCGGGTGACGGCCCCGATGCCGTCGAGCAACTCACAGAGCAACGGGCCGGAAGCGTCGGCGCGCAGGCCGGCGCTCGCCTTGTCGCTGAGCGTGACCACCGCGGCCCGTATCGGCGTGGCCAGCCGCTTCTCGCTCACCCGCCAAACCCCCAGGCCCGCGCCTTGACGGGATCGCCGGGAGCGACCCGGCCGCCGCGAAGCACCCGCACAAAGATGCCTTCCCGGGGCATGACGCAGTCGCCGGCTTGATAGTAGATGGCGCAGCGGGTGTGGCACTCCTTGCCGATCTGCGTCACCTCCACCAGGGCTTCACCCAGTTCGAGGATGGTGCCGATGGGGAGAGCCGCGACGTCGATACCGAGGGTGGTGATGTTCTCGGCGAAATCGCCGGGGCCGACATCCAGGCCCGCGGCAGTCATCTTGTCGATCGATTCCTGGGCGAGCAGGCTCACCTGACGGTGCCAGGGACCCGCGTGAGCGTCGCCCTCGATCCCATGTTCGGCGCGCAGGAAGACCTCGGGGGCCGCCTTCTTGCGCTCCCCCTTGGACTCGCTGACGTTGGCGGCGACGACGGTCCCGGCGGGCGGAGCCGTGGGCAGTGCAGGGGACGCGGTCACCGCGGGCAGGCTCGCCTCTTCGGCCGGCCGGACGTAATCCTCCTTGCCGCCGGTCTTCTCCAACAGACGGATATCGCCGATGACCATGCCCCGGTCCACCGCCTTGCACATGTCGTAGATGGTGGTCGCGGCAACCGTGGCCCCCACCAGGGCTTCCATCTCCACCCCGGTGCGGTCTTTGGTGCGGGTGACGCACTCGATGTCTATCCGCGCCTGCTCTTCGACGATGGTGAAGGTCAGATCCACCTGGGTCAGCGCGATCGGGTGACAGAGGGGGATCAGGTCGCAGGTACGCTTCGCCGCCATGATGCCCGCGACCTTCGCAACCGTGAGGACGTCGCCCTTGGGAAGCGCCTGCTCCTTCAGAAGGCGGAGGGTCTCGGCCGCCATCCACACGCGGGCTCCGACCCGCGCGACGCGGGCGGTCGCCTGCTTGCCGCTCACGTCGACCATGCGGGCCTCGCCGGCCTCGTCCACATGGCTAAGCCGGAGCTCGCTCACACCAGGCGCGCTCGTTTGGAGCTCATCCATCTCAGCCTCCCACCTGCGACATGCCCCGGGAGGTGCGGCCGGGCAGCAGGTTCTTGTCGAACGTCTTGCTTTCGAGCGACTCGGCGACGGCGGCGATCACCGCGTCACGGTCCCGGGATTGCATCGCGTATTTGACGTCGATCTCGTGGCTGGAGAACAAGCAGTTCTTGAGCTTGCCGTCGGCAGTAAGGCGAAGCCGGTTGCATTCGCCGCAGAAGTGGTCGGACATGGAACCGATGAACCCGATCGTCCCCCGGTGGCCGGGGAAGCGGTAGTAGCGAGCGGGGCCCCATCCCCCGGGCGAGGGAACGGCCTGTAGGGGACCGGCGCCCGCCGGTACCCATCTTCTGCAGTTCCGCCATGGCGCGGTCTTTCGTCAGCGCCTCGCCGGCAGAACGGGGACCGCAGCCGCCGACCGGCATCCATTCGATGAACCGGACGTGCAGAGGCCTGTCCCGGGTGATGTCGACGAACGCTGGGAGCTCCGCCAGTAGCTCGGGCATCATCACCACGTTGATCTTCACCGGGTCGAGGTGGGAGCGCAACGCGGCCTCGACCCCGTCGAGGGCAGAGAGAAGCGAGCCGCCGCGGGTGAGGGCACGGTACCGTTGGGGTTCGAGGGAGTCGACGCTGATGTTCACCCGGTCGAGCCCCGCAGCCTTCAGGGGTCCCGCGAAACGGGGCAGCATGACACCGTTCGTGGTAAGGGAGACGTCCCTGATACCGGGGATGGCATGGATCAGGCCGACCAGGTCGGTGAGCCCCTTGCGCACCAGGGGTTCACCACCCGTGATCCTGACCTTGGAGATGCCCAACTCCACCGCGGTCTGGACGAAGAAGACCATGTCCTCGTAGGAGAGGATCTCCTCGTGGGGCTTGAACGACACCCCTTCGGGCGGCATGCAGTAGACGCACCGGTAGTTGCACCGGTCGGTGACCGACAGGCGAAGATAATCGACGATCTGTCCCGCAGGCGGATTCAACTCTCTCGTTCCCCGATAGTGACCGGAGGCAACCGCCTACCCGAGCTACCCCTACCGTTATACTCGAGCGAGTATACGCCTTTCTATGAGGTCGGCCAAGCCCTGGAAATCGTCGAGGGCCATCTGCGGGACGGGGTAGTCTGGGAACTCCTGATCGCTCGTGATGCCGATGAGTTCGTCCGGGGTGCTGACCAGTTCGGTGCTGCGCGCCCTTCGCGAGACTTCTATCTTCGGGGCGTCCTGGCGTTTGAACCCCTCGGTGATGACCAGGTCGACCGGCTCGCGGATCTGGCGGACCAACTCGCCGAGCGGCGGCTCTTCCTCGGTGCCGACCTGCCACACGTAGTTCCACGGGGAGGAGATGCCGACCACCTCGGCCCCCAATTCCCGAAAGCGGTACGAGTCGGTGCCGGGGACGTCGACCTCAAAACCGTGGGTATCGTGCTTGATGGCGGCCACCCGGTAGCCCCGGCCGCGCAGTTCCTTGATGACGCCGAGGACCACTGTCGTCTTGCCCGATTTCTTCTTGCCTATGAAGGACACGATCGGCAGAGGGCTGGCGTCCATGAAGGCCTGGATCCGGGGCTGGAGCGCCGCGCGCCAGCCCTCTCTCTCCCGCGCGATCCGCGCCCGCGCCGCGTCCAACTCACCGGGGGTGTTGACGTTCATGAAGAGTTGCTCCGGATCCCCGTGGAGTCCGTCGTCCATCTCCAGATAGCCGGTGTTCAAATCGGGATAGATATCGAAGATCCGGCGGCCGCCAGAGGCGATGAACTCGCGATAGGCGTCGAGGGTCCGCTTGCTGTAGACGGCGCAAAGAGGCTGCAGGTACTCGCCGTGCCGGGGGACGAAAACGTCGAAGCCCTCGGACCGGTCCGAAAGCTCCCACAGAAAGCGAGAGGTGACGAAGGGCATGTCGCAGGCCAGGCAGATGACCCGCTCGGTGGGCGAAGCGAGGACGGCGCTGTAGACCCCGACCGCGGAGCCGACGTCGGAGAGGGCGTCGTTGACGACGGGCAGCCCCAGGTCGTGGAACCGGTAGGGGTCGCGGGTGACCACGAACACGTGGGGGAAGAGAGGGGCGAACTTGTCCCGCATCCACTCCAGGAGGGTCTGGCCGTTGAACGGCGCGAACGCCTTGTCCTCGCCCATGCGGGTGGAACGGCCGCCGGCCAGAAGAGCGAGGCTCACGTCCGAGCGGTAAGGCCGCCAGAAGAGGGTGCCTGACTGCTGGGCCTCGGCGTCCGATTCTTCGCACCCTCCGCCATTCTCTGTCCTCGCATCATTCATGTCTCGTCTCCTCGTCCGCCACGCCGGCCCTCGCGCGGGGCCTTGGCCCGCGGGGAGAGATTACCGCACCTGGGCCCCGCGGGGCGCCTCACCAGCCCGCATCGCTCCCGTGGGGCCCCAACTGCTAGACTCTCTCGCCACTATGCGTTCACTTGGTTCCCGCAAAACCAGGGTCATCATCGCGGCGGTCGTAGTGGTCGTAGCGGCCGGCGTGCTGCTCTGGCTGGGGATCGGGCGGGGAGCGGTCTACTACTACTCTGTCACCGAGTTGAAGAACGTCGCCTCGGCGGAGCATGTGCGGGTGTCCGGCGAACTCCAAGGGGGGTCGCTGCTGCGCGAGAACGGCACTCACTTCACCTTCACTCTGGAAGACCGGGACAGCCCTGCGGACACCCTCCAGGTGGTCTATGATGGGGCCCTCCCCGACACGTTCAAGGACGTCGCCGGCGCCGAGGTGGTCGTGGAGGGCAGCCGCTTGGCCGGCGGTGAGTTCCGGGCGGAGACCTTCATCGCCAAGTGCCCTAGTAAGTACGAGGCCGCCGAGTGAACCAGGCAGGAGTGGCGCTCCTGGTCGTGGCCGCGCTGGCGAGTCTCCTCGGTCTGTCGTTCTCACTGGTAGGTGAGCTCCGGCGGTCCCGCTCGTGGACTGCGATCGGGCACCGCTCCGCCTACGCGGTCCTGGGCGCTACCGCCGCGGCGACGCTGGTCCTATTGGCGGCCTTCCTCTCCCGGGACTTCGGCAACGCCTACGTCTACGAACACAGCTCCCGCGCGCTCTCTGTCGCGTACACGATATCGGCGCTCTGGGCCGGGAACGCGGGTTCGCTGCTCCTGTGGTTGCTGCTGCTGGCGGTCTTCATGGTGATAGCCTGCCGGGCCGCCCGGCGCCGCGACCCCGGCTTCGCGGGTCTCGTCACCGCCACCCTGTCCTCCATGACCCTTTTCTTCAGCCTGCTCTTGCTTTTCGGTCCCCAGTGCAACCCCTTCGCGGCTAACTCCGTCTCTGCCGCGCCGGCAGACGGGCTCGGCCTCAATCCCCAGCTCCAGAACCCGGGCATGATCATCCACCCGCTCGCGCTCTACGTCGGCTACGTGGCGATGGCGGTGCCCTTCGCACTGATGATCGCCGGCCTCGCCAGAAATCTTCCCCTCGCTTCCTGGATAGGAGCCTTGCGGGCCTGGGTCCTGGTGGGATGGCTGTTCCTCACTATCGGCAACGTCGTCGGCGCCTGGTGGGCCTACGTGACGCTGGGCTGGGGCGGCTACTGGGCCTGGGACCCGGTCGAGAACGCCTCCCTCATCCCGTGGCTGACGGCGACCGCCTTGCTGCACGCCGTCAGCATCGCCCGGCGTCGCGACAGACAAAAGATATGGATGGCCTCGCTGGTGTCTGCGACCTTCTTGCTCACCGTGTTCGGCACCTTCCTCACCCGTTCGGGCGTGGCGGCCTCCGTGCATGCGTTCCAGGAGTCGAGGCTGATCCCCTGGTTCACGGTGTTCATGGTGGTGATGCTCGCGCTGGCCGTCGGCGTGATCGTCTGGCGCCGGGCCTTGCTGAAGGGAGAAGCCTCGCTCACCTCCGCCGTTGACGAAAACGCGACGTTCCTCTATGCCAACATTCTCCTGTCGGTCATCACCTTCGTCATCCTCTGGGGCGTAGTGTTCCCACCCATCGCGAATGCGGTCGGAACGGGCAAGGTCGTCCTCGGCACGGAATTCTTCAACGTGGTGACGGCCCCACTGGGCCTGGTGCTGATGGCTCTTCTCTCGGTCTGCATGCTGGTCCGCGTGTCCCGGGGGTCGCTGCGGCGGCTCGGCATCGACCTGGCGATCGCCGCCTGTTTCGGCGCGCTCATCCTGATCGTCCTCCTCGCGCTCGGCGTCAGGAAAGGGTATCCGGTGGCGGCCTTCGCGCTCTCCGCGGTAGCGATAGCGGCGATCGTGCTGACTTCAGTCCGCCAAGGACTTGGCTGGAAGCGGCGCCGCAGCTATGGCGGTCTCCTGGTCCACCTGGGTCTTGCCATCCTGATCATCGGCTTGGCCGGGTCGTGGGCCTACAAGCAGTCGGTCGAGGGCCAGTTGAGCCCGGGCCAGTCGCTGGCATTGGGCGGCGCGCAGGTGACCTTCGATCAGATCGAGAGCGCGGAGAGGGCAGACCGCAGCGTGACATCGGCAGTGCTCGATCTTTCCGTGGATGGCGGGGCGGCCGGACAGTTGATCCCCTCGCTCGAGTACTACCCGGCCAGCGACCAGGTCTGGACCCGAGTGGCACGCCGCAGTTCTGTCGGAGGCGATGTCTATGTCACCCTCCTGGCGGCGGCACCTGAGGACCAGACGGTCAACCTGCGGGTGGAGGTGCACCCGTTGGTCGATTGGCTCTGGGCGGGCGGGGCTGTCATGGCTTTGGGCGGACTCATCGCGCTCGTGCTGGGACGCCGACCGGCAGGGCCGCGCGGCGGGATACGGGCTGCCGGCGTAGCCGCGCAAGCCGGTCTCCGGAAGACGCCTGCGGCGCCCGGGGAAGCACGGTCCGATGACTGACGGCATGGCCGGCATAGAGATCATGGGTCTCCAGTTCTCCTTCGGCGGACCGCCGGTCTTGAGGGGCGTCGATCTGCGCGTGGAGCAGGGATCCCTTGTCACGGTGTTCGGACCGAACGGCGCCGGCAAGACGACTCTCCTCAAGATACTCGCGGGCCTGCTCCGGCCGTCTCGGGGCTCCGTCCTGATCGACGGAGTCGACGCGACCCGCGCTCCCAACTCACTCCGCAGGCTCATCGGGATGATCTCCCACCAACCCTATCTCTACCCGCAGCTCACCGGGCGCGAGAACCTCGAGTTCTACGCCCGCCTCTACGGCCTCGATGATCCCCGTGCTCAGGCCCGGCGCATGTTGGAACAGATGGGGCTATCTGCCGTGACGGGCGTCGAGGTCGGGACCTACTCCCGCGGCATGCAGCAGAGACTGGCCGTGGCCCGCGCCCTTCTCCACGAACCTCGAGTGCTGCTGCTCGACGAGCCCTTCACCGGGCTTGACCAGCAGGGTCGGGAGCAACTCTCCCTCCTGCTGCGCGGCCTCCGCGACGGGAAGCGTACGGTCGTCATGACCACTCACGACATCGACGAAGGCCTGAGCCTCTCGGACCGGGTGGCGGTGCTCGCCCGGGGCCGGATAGCAGTCGAGACCAGCACCGCGGGGCTCGACCACGCAGGTTTTCAAGCTCTCTACCGGGAGGCGTTGGCGCGCGAGCAGGCGGCGCCAGACGGGCGTGTCGAGCAGGAGGCACCGCGGACATGAGCGCGGCAGCGGGCCAGATCTGGACGATCACCAAAAAGGACCTGCGCTGCGAACTGCGCGCCGCGAGCGGCATCATCACCATGGTGCTGCTCGGTTTCCTGGTGGTCCTGGTGTTCAGCTTCAGCCTGGAGCCGGGGGCGCGGGAGTCCTCTCTCGCCCGCTCGGGAGTGCTGTGGGCCGCCTTCCTGTTCCCGGGTCTGATCGCGGTGGGCCGGTCGTTCGAGAGCGAGAAGGAGGTTCAATGCCTGGAGGGGTTGCTCCTCTGCCCAGTGGACCGGACGATCATCTACCTGGGTAAGCTGCTGAGCAGCGGGGTGCTGGCGTTGGCGAGCGGTGTTCTGGTCCTGGTCTTCTTCACCGTGCTCTACAACGTGAGCGTGGGGCTGCAGTGGCTGACCCTCCTTGGGGTGATGGTGCTCGTCGCCATCGGGCTGAGCGCCGTAGGTACTCTCTCTGCCGCTATCACCGTGTCGGTCCGGGCCCGAGGAGCCCTGCTCACCATCATCGTGCTACCGTTGCTCGTGCCCCTGCTCATCGCCGCGGCCCGTTGCTCGATAGTGCTGCTGGGCCAGGAGCCGTGGGGCGACCTGGGCCTGTGGCCGGTGCTGATGGCGTTATACGACGTCATCTTCCTGGCAGTGGGCATCGCGATATTCGACTTCGTAGTGGAGTGATGACGGACACCTCGGTGGACCAGCGCCAGGACCTGCAGAGGGGGAGAAGACGGCGGCCCCTCGTCTCGCCGACCCCGCTATTTGGCGCGGTCACCGCTGCCGCCATGGTCTTCGCCGCGATCGCCGCGCTTTGGCTGGCCCCCATGGAGGCGGAGATGGGCGACGTGCAAAGGCTGTTCTACTTCCACATGCCCAGCGCCTGGATCGCGCTCGGTCCGGCCTTCACCTGCGTGTTCGGCTTCAGCATCGCCTACCTGGCGACCCGCAAGCTGCGCTGGGACCGCTATGCCGGCGCGAGCGCCGAGATAGGCGTGATATTCACGAGCATCACCCTGATCACCGGCCCGCTCTGGGCGAAGCCCGTCTGGGGCGTCTACTGGACCTGGGAGCCCAGGCTGACGACCACGCTTATCCTGTGGTTCATCTACGTCGGGTATCTGCTCTTGCGCTGGGTGGCGCCCCCGGGCCACAAACGGGCCCGGCTCGTAGCCGTCTATGGGATCGTGGGCTGGATCGACGTCCCCATCGTGTTCCTGTCCATCTGGTGGTGGCGCACCGTGCACCCCCGCATCCTCGGGAGCGGAGGGTTCAACATCGAAGGCTCGATGCTCTGGGTGCTGCTCTTCTGCCTTGCAGCCTTCACGCTGCTGTTCGTGTACCTGTTGTTCGTGCGCGTCCGCATGAGCGAGATGAGCGCCCGGCTGGACGCGATCGCCGCCGCGCGAGAGGAGGGAGGTGGCCTGTGACCGGTTTGGGTTTTCTCGCCACAGGTTTCGCGGTCGTCTGGGTCTTCCTGGCCTGCTACCTGTTTTGGATCGGGCACCGCCAGCGCGCCCTGCTGGCCAGGCTGGAACGCCTCGAGTCAGAGACGGGGCATCACGCGCCCGACTTCGACCCGGACACCTAGGGACGGGGCGCCCGGAGGCACCACGGCACGCGTCACTCGGTAGCCGGTCTTCAGAAACAGCCCAGCTCGCAGATGCGGACCTTGATGCCCGCCTCGTTGCAGGCCTTCCCCACCACGAGGTAGTCGACGCCCAGCTTCTCGGCGAGAGCGCGGGCATCGTGACACGTGAGCACCTTCTCGGTGGCCGCCTTCTCGACTTCCGCCTTGATCTGCTCCAGATCCATGGACTTCCTCCTGACTGATGCGCTCAGCCTGCCAAAACATGCAGGGCTGTGGCTTTTACGCTCGCACTCACTCGCCTCGCGGGAACAAGCTTCAGTTCTTCCGCTGAAGCTCGGGTGATGAGAGAGATTACCTCACCTTCGCCGCCAAAGACCGGCCGTGCGCCCGCCGTGCAGTCGAGCCGGACGACGACCCTCACCAGGGGGCCGGCAGGAGTGACGCTGTCCACGACGCCGCACCATTGGTTCCGGACGCTCGTCAGGCCGGGCTGTTGCTCATCAACGGGGGGGGCCAGGGCGACATCTTCGGGCCGGATAGCCAGGACCACCGGCTGGCCTTCGCCGAACTCGCCGACGGCCTGGACCTCGACGCCCGCCTGGGTGCGCACGGTGCACAGACCCTGCTCACAGGCGATCGCTTCTCCGTGCCAAATGGTCTCCGCTCCCGTGAAGTCGGCGACAAAAGCGTTCTGCGGGTGTGTGAAGACCTCTTCGGGTGTGCCGATCTGAACGACCGAGCCGTCCTGGATGACGGCTACACGCTGCGCCAGCGCGAGCGCCTCGCTGTGCTCGTGGGTGATGATGATCACCGTAACGGCCAAGCTCTCGACGACGCGCCGGAGGTCCTCCCGGAAGCGACGCCGGACGTGGACGTCGAGATTGCTGGTCGGCTCATCGAGGAACAGTATCTCGGGCTCGAGCGCCAGAGCCCGCGCGAGGGCCACCCGCTGCATCTCTCCGCCGGACAGCGTGCGCATGTCGGCGCCGGCAAGGTGCGTGATGCCCATCAGCTCCAGCATGCGCCGGATCTTCGTCGCCACTTCAGAGCGGGGAAGTCTACGGAAGCGCAGGCCGAACCGGATGTTGTCTTCGACCGACCCTTGGAACAAAAGCGGGCGCTGGAAGACCGCCGCCGTGCGGCGCCGAGCGGCGAGATCGTGGACGTCGACCTTCTTGCCGTAGTAGAAGACCGACCCGGCGTCCGGCTGCTCGAGCAGCGCCAGTAGGCGAAAGAGGGTGGTCTTACCCGCGCCGTTGGGTCCCAGGATGGCGAGCACTTCTTGCTCGTAGACCTGGAGGGAATCGACGGACACCACCGTCCGGTCCCCGTAACGCTTGAGCAGATCCCGCGCCTCGATCGCCACCGCGGGAGGCGTCTGTCCGGCAGCGTCCTCTGCTCTCATGACTGGAGCCAGCGCCGGCGCACGCCCTGCTGCGTCCGGGTGAGAAGGAAGGTGATTATGAAAGCCAGGAAGATGAGTATCAGCCCGAAAGCCATGGCCGTGGCGTACTCGCCTTGGCGGACCAGGCTCATGGTCGCCGTCGTCATGGTGCCCGTCTGGTTCTGCCCGGCAATGGAGAGGTTGCCGCCCACCATCATCACCGCACCCACTTCGCTGATGGCCGCGCCGAAGCCGGCCACCACCCCAGAGATCACGGTGACCCGCGCCTCTCGGAGCACCAACCAGATCGTCTGCCAGCGGGAGGCTCCCAGCCCCATCGCTTGCAGACGGACGTCTTTCGGGACCGAGGCCACTCCCCCCATCGTGATCGCGGCTATGACCGGGGCAGCGATGAAGAACTCGGCGATGATCATCGCCGTCGGTGTGTAGAGAAGGCTCAGGGACCCGAAGGGCCCTTGCCGGGAGAGCAGAAGAAAGACGAAGAGGCCGACGACGACCGGGGGCAACATCAGGCCCACGTTCAAGACAGTGGCCGCTGCCCCCCATCCCCAGAACCGCCTGATCGCCAGCCAAGTGCCTATCGGTATCCCCACGATCATGCCGAAGATCGTGGCCGTCCCCGCGACCCGGATCGACATCCACATGACTTGGTACACATAGGGGTCGCCTTGGATCAACAGGGAGAGCGCCTGCTTGATCGCATCCCAGAATACTTCCATATCCTCACCTCCCCCGTAGAAAAGGGGCGCCTCGCCGTCCGGCGAGGCGCCCCAATTCTACTGCCTTCGCGGCCCCCTCTATTCGGCCGTGGCCGCGTTGGGAACGAACAACGGCTGGCCGTACTTCTCGACACCGTAGGTCGCTATGATGTTCTGCTGAACATCCGGAGAGACGACCCAGTTCATGAAGTCATTGGCACCCTGCATGTTCTTGGCCGCCGTGCAGGTGATCACGTGGTACTGATTGAACAACGCCTTGTCACCCTCCGTCAAGAGCTCCAGGTTCTTGAGGGAGTCCTTTTTGGCGAGCCAGGTACCGCGGTCGGCAAGCGTGTAGCCGCCCTTCTGATCGGCAATGGTAAGGGTCTCGCCCATCCCCTGCCCGGTGATCTGATACCAGTCACCGGACGGGGTGATGCCTGCTTCCTTCCAGAGCCCCAGTTCTTTGGCGTTGGTCCCGGATTTGTCTCCCCTGCTGAAGAACAACGCCTGTGCGGCGGCGATCTTCGCGAAAGCATCTGATGCGTCGGTCATGCCCTTGATCTTGGCCGGGTCCGAGGGCGGGCCGACGATGATGAAGTCGTTGTACATGACGGCCTTGCGGTCCACCCCGTAGCCGGCCTTCATGAACTCCGTTTCCGCAGCGGGCGAGTGGACCAGCAGCACGTCGGCGTCGCCGGTCTCGCCCAGCTTCAACGCTTCGCCACTTCCCACGGCCACGACCTTCGTGTTGTACTGCGGGAATGCCTCACTGAAGGCCGGAATCAGCACGTCGAACAGGCCGGAGTCCTGGGTCGAAGTCGTCGACGCCATGATCAGGTCGGTCTTGGCAGCGACGCTGGTTGTCGTTTGCGGGCTCGCGGTCGTGCTGGGGGCCGCCGTGGTCGTCGGAGCCATGGTGGTGGTCGACTGCGCCGCCGTCGTCGAGGTGTCGCTGCTACTGCCGCAGGCCGTCAACAACGCCGCCAGACCGAGGACGACAACGACTGCGAGAACCAGTCCCAGGCCCAGACTCTTCCGGCGATGAAGTCGTCTTGATAGTCCACTACCGATCATGTGCGTACCCCTCCTTGCGATGTTTTTGCACCCGTGATCATGCGGTGCCGTAGTTGCACTTGTAATCATACATTATTGACAAATTCAGCATCCCCAGAGGGACATTTCAGACAAGTTCACTATCCCCGGTGGTCACACGCTCTCCCACTTCCGCTTCCCAGCCGATAGAATCGGGTAGCAACTTCAGCGGAGGTGATGGTGCCTGGGTTCGATCGGATACTGGCCGCTTACGAACACGGCATGCAGAAGCTGGCCGACGAGCTTATCGCCGAGCTCGACCCGACCGACGAGGAGCGGGGACACCTGCTGCTCGCTTCCCAGTTGGCGCAGTCAGTCGTCCGCACCTACGACGCTTTCCATCTCGACCGGGGACCCGCTCTGGACGCTACCAAGTCCGTCATGTACGCCTCGGTCAACCAGCCGGACCGCCGGGTGCTCAACGTGCCCCTCCGCACCCTCGTCGACAACAACACGCTTACCGGAGTCGAAGCCCGGCTGCTCTCGGGGTCCCTGAATGTCAAGCGGACGATAATCGTGAGCGGGGCCCCAAACGTTGGCAAGTCCACACTCTTGAACGCCCTCATTGAGACGCTGCCCCGCGACCAGCGCATCGTCGCAGTGGACGGTATCGATGACGAGTTCCCGGCGCTGCGCGACCGTTCGTTCGTGGTGCAACTCACCGCCAGGAAGGGCACGCCTTCTCGAGCCACCGTATTCCGCAAAGCCGCGGACATGAAGCCGACCTGGATCATCGCCGGGGAACTGCTCCGCCGAGACGGACCGGCCTTCCTCGAGACCCTGGTTCCCGGAACCTCGGGCATGGCCACGGTAGAGTCTCCCGATCCTCAGCTGACGATCGCGGATTGGCTCTCGATGAGCAGGGAACTCGGCGAGCGGCTGACGACGGTGAAACCGCTCTTCGTGCACATGGAGAGGGACCAGGGGGGCAGACCCCGAGTCCAGAGACTGGTCGAAGCCGTGGTAGACGGCGGACGGCCCGTCCTCACCACCTACCGCCCGTCCTGACCGATCTGCGCGTCAGCCGGCTACCTGCTCAGCGAGCAGCGAGCGCAGCCCTGCCTCGTCGAGCAGTTCCACGCCCAGCTCCCGCGCCTTGTCGAGCTTTGAGCCGGCCTCTTCGCCGACCACCACGTAGGCGGTCTTCGCGCTCACCGACCCGGTGACCCGTCCGCCCGCGGCCACTATCAGGTCGGTCGCTTCTTGCCTCGAGAGCGTCGGCAGAGCGCCGGTGAGCACCAGGGTCTTACCGGCGAGCGGCCCGGCCGCTCGGCCGGCCCCCTCGCCGCCGTCCGCCTGTTCCGAGGCGGGCAGTTCCATCGTGACGCCCGCTGCCGCCAGCCGGTCGACCAGATCCGCATTCCGCGAATCCCTGAAGAAGGTCCAGACACTCTCCGCTATCACCGGACCGATTCCGGGGGTCTCGCTGATGGCTTCCTTCGGCGCCTCCCGCAGGGCGGCCATGCCCCCGAACCGGCGCACGAGCAACTCCGCGTTCTCCCCGCCCACGTGCAGGATGCCCAGGGCCCAGAGGACGCGCGCCAGGGGCCGCTCTTTCGATGCCTCGATCGCCTTGACGATGTTGCCGGCGGATTTCTCGCCGAGCCGGTCCAGCGCGGCCAACTGCGAGGCCTCGAGCTCGTAGAGGTCGGCCGCGTCCCGGATCATCCCCAGCTCGAGCAGACGCTCCACCAGCCGGTCGCCGACGCCGTCTATGTCCATCGCTCCCTTGCTGACGAAGTGCTTGACGGCCTCCGCGCGCTTCGCGGGGCAGTCCGGGTTGGGGCAGCGCAGAGCAACCTCTCCAGGCGTCCGGACCACCGGGGTTCCGCAGGAGGGGCACTGCTCCGGCATATGGAAGGGCTGCTCCGCCCCGGTCCGCAGATCGGTCAGGGGCGCGACCACCTGCGGTATGACGTCGCCCGCCCGCTGCACGATGACCACGTCGCCCTCACGCAGATCCTTGCGCCGGATGTCGTCCTCGTTATGAAGCGTGGCCTTCTCCACCGTCACCCCGCCGACTTCTACCGGGTCCAGCTCCGCCCAGGGGTTCAACACCCCGGTCCGGCCCACGTTGATGTGGATCTTCAGCAACCGGGTCTGGGCGGTCGTGGGGGCGAACTTGTACGCGACGGCCCAGCGGGGATCCCGGCCGACAGACCCCAGCGCGGACTGCAGGCCGCGGTCGTCCAGCTTCACGACCACGCCGTCGATGTCGTAGTCCAGCTCCTCGCGGCGATGCTGCCAGGCCCGGCATCCGTCGATGATCTCGTCCACGGTGGAGGCCGTCCGAGTATCGGGGTTCACCCGGAAGCCCGCTTGCTTGAGCCACTCGAGCGCCTCGTGATGAGTGGCGAACCGGGCCCCCTCCAGGTGGCCGACGCCATAGAACCAAGCGGCGAGCGGCCGGGAAGACGTCACCCGGGGATCGAGTTGCCGGAGCGAACCGGCTGCGGCGTTGCGGGGATTGGCGAAGGTGGCTTCTCCGGCGGCGACCCGCTGCTCGTTGAGCTGGGCGAAGGCCTGCAGGGGCAGGTAGATCTCGCCCCGCACCTCCGCGACCTCCGGATAGGGGGCCGCGTCAGCCGACATGGCCAGCGGTACCGTCCGGATCGTGCGCAGGTTGGCGGTGACGTCCTCCCCGATCTCACCGTTGCCCCGCGTCGCCCCGACGGCAAGGCGCCCGGCTTCGTAGCGCAGGGAGATGGCCAGACCGTCTATCTTTGCCTCGAGGACGAAGCGCAAGGTGTCGGCGCTCGCCCCGGCGTCCGCCGCCAGCTTGACCACCCGGGCGTACCAGGCCCGCAGTTCGTCCTCGTTCTTCGCGTTGGCCAGGGAGAGCATCGGCTCGCCGTGCCGCACCTGGACGAAGCCGGCCAAGGGCTCCCCGCCGACCCGCTGGGTCGGGGAGTCGGCCGTGACGAGCCCGGGATGCTCGACTTCGATTTCCCGCAGCTCCCGGTAGAGAGCGTCGTACTCCGCGTCGGATATCTCCGGGGAGTCGAGGACGTAGTAGCGGTGCTCGTGATGCCGGATGAGCTCGCGAAGCTCCGCCAGCCGCCGCGCCGAGGTATCGCCTTCGGTCACCGAACAGCCTCCTACACGCCGAGGACAGCCGCCAACTCAGGGATAGTATGAACCAGTCTCTCCGGCTTTTCAGCAGCCAGCGCCCTTGTGTCGAACACTCCCCAACTCACGGCGATGGCGCTCACCCGGGCCGCGTGCGCCGCCTGCATGTCGGCGGGACTGTCGCCGACGTATGCCGCGTCCTCCGGAGCCGTGTCGAGTCCATTCAAGCAGAAGAGGATCGGCTCCGCGGTCGGCTTGTTGCCGGGCGCCTCGTCACAGCAGACGGTCGCGCCGAAGTAGTGCTCGATTCCGGTGAGGTCGAAGGCCATCTGCGTGGTGGCCCTGGATTTGGACGTGACCAGCCCCAGCTTGACCCCAGCCTCTGTCAGCCGGTCCAGCAGATCGAGCATGCCATCGTAGAGCTTGAGCATGCGGTCGTGCTCCCGGTGGTTGAACTCCCGGTACACCTCGACCAGTTCGTCGGCGTTCTCAGGGCTGATCCGCACCATCTGCTCCCGGAGCGGAGTGCCCACGTGCTGCACCGCCTCCTCGCGCGAAGCCTCCCGGCCCAGCACTTCCCGGATGGCGTGCTGGAAGGAGATCGTGATGAGTTCGACGGAGTCGACGAGCGTCCCGTCGAGGTCGAACACCACGGCTTTGAACGCGGGCGCCATCAGCGCCCGTCCTCGCCGGCGTCGATGGCGCCACCATCACCGCCGGTGCTCAGGGCGACTTCCCAGGAGCGCAGCCGCTCGAGAGCCTCGTGCGACATGAGCTCGAACTGGAGCGGAGTGACCGACACGTAGCCCTCGGCCACCGCCTCGAAGTCGGTGCCCGGGGCGTGGTGATAGCCGAGGTCGTCGTTGTAGATGTGGTACTGGCGACGCTTGCCGCTGGTCGCGCGGTGCTCGACCTTGTCCCCGTAGATGCGCCTGCCCAACACCGTCAGCCGGGCCCCCTTCAGTTCCTCCCACCGCCGGTCGGGACAGTTCACGTTGAGCAGGGTCTTGGCCGGAAAGCCCTTCGCCAGCGCGACCGAGACCAGCCGGCGGGCGAAGCGGGCCGGCACGCTGAGGTCGTAGCCGGGGTGGTAGCCCTGGGCCGACAGCGCGATAGCCGGGATATCGAGCATAATACCCTCAAAAGCGGCGGCGACGGTGCCCGAATAGGTGATGTCGTCGCCGAGATTCTCGCCGAGATTGATGCCGGAGACGATGAGGTCGGGGGCGCGGTCGAGCAGGCCCAGGGCCGCCATGCGCACGCAATCCACCGGAGTCCCGTCGGTGCTGTAGGCGAGGCTGCCGTCAGCCAACTCGACTTCTTCGACCCACAGCGGGGCATGCATCGTGATGCTGCGGGCCGCACCCGAGCGGTTCTGGTCCGGCGCGACTATCTGTACGTCGCCAAGCGGATCGAGCGCGGCTTTGAGGATGCTCAAAGCAGGTGACGTGACTCCGTCATCGTTGGTGAGAACGATGAGCGGTCGGCGAGAGCCGAACGCGACCAACTCGCATTCCCTGCCGGCCATGCGGGAGGGGAGGCTCAGTCGGTCGTAGCGGTCGCTGCCGCGGGTGCGGGCGTGTTTGCCGTAGTTGCCGGCGGTTTGGCGCTATCCGCCGAACCCTTGTCGTCGCTCGTTGAACACGAGTCGGCGCTCCCACCGTTCCCGGCGCTGGTGCCGGCCGTGGCTAGGGCGTTCTTCTTGGCATAGTCGGTGCTGTAGAAGCCGTTGCCTTTGAAATGGATCGCCACCGGAAAAAGCAGCCGCTTGACGGGCTCCCCACAGACCTCGCACTCCTTGACGGCCTCGTCCGACATGCGCTGGAAGCGCTCGAACTGGTGCTCGCAGGACACACATCTGTATTCGTATGTAGGCAAAGCTGGTGATCCTCCTGATCTAACCTCGCATAGTATAGCGAAAATCGCCCGCTGCTGCAGATTGTTTTGGCACTCACCGGGTTAGAGTGCCAGCCAGGAGTGGGGCAGCTGCCAGGGGCCCGGCAACCTGCAAACGCCGCCGGTCAGCGGTTACGGTTCCAGGCGAGGTACGCGGCGAAAAGCATCACGATCCAGTTGATGATCCCGCGCGCGGACAAGGCGAACACCACGGTGTTCCAGTTGACGCCGTAGCTGATGAAGGCAGCCGTGATGGGGGGAAGCACGAAGGCCCAGATGGTGGCGCCTGCAGCCGTTATGGCCGTCTTAAGCCCGTGATAGCGCCCCGAGGTCCTGCTGATCACTTCGCCGACAAGGTAGCCGATGCCCGCCGACACAAAGATGAACACGAAGAAGAACCGGATGCCGCCCAGAACGTAGTAGTAGGCGAAGCCCAGAGCGGTGGCGGTCCACAGGCCGGCCGCGATCGCGAGCAAGAACTTGCTGGTCTTGAGGGTGGCAAGGGCCGACCGGGGTGGCGTGGCGCATTCCTTGCACTTGATGCCGACCGCGGAATAGACCATGCAGTCCGGGCAGAGCGGCTTGCTGCAGTTGCTGCACGTGACCATCGTCAGGCGATTCGGATGGTTGGCGCAGGGCTGCTCCGTGGCACCCGGCAACTCGTAGCTGCCGGGCAGTTCCTCGGTGGGGAGGTCCTCGCCCGGCGACACTTGGCCGCTGGAAACGGTCTCTTCGCTCACCGTTTGGCGCGACGCTGGTCTGTGAGGACGATTATCTGCCCAGGCCTCGAGAGGGGGACCAGCTCTTTCCGGTAGCTGCGATGGACGGCCTCCAGTTCTTCCCTCGCCTCCGTCGCCAGCCGGTCCATGTCGACCTGCAACTGGTCGAGGCGGCGCTGCAACGTATCGAGCTGCTCTTCCATCTCGAGCACCCGTTCGACGCCGGCGAGGTTCAGCCCGCAGTCCGCTACGAGTTGCTGAATGCGGTGCAGCCGCTCGACGTCGGCCAGCGAATAGAGCCGGGTGCTCTTGGAAGAACGCCGGGGACGGATGAGCCCGCGCCGCTCGTACATCCGCAAGGTCTGCGGATGCATGTCGGCGAGCTCGGCGGCTACCGAGATCATGAAGACGGGTCTCATCTTGTCCTCAAAGGGCATCTTCGTCTCTTCCGTCCGGGGTCTTGGCGCCATGATAAACCATCTCCGCGGTTAGGCCGACCAGCCGATGCGGCCGGCCCGCGGGTCCTCCTCGCGCACTTCGGCGAACTTCCTCAACAGGTCTTTCTGCTCACCACTCAGCTTCTCGGGAACCACGACCTTGATGCGGGCGAGCAGATCGCCCTTGCCCGACGCGCCGAGACGGGGAGCTCCTTTGCCTTTCAACTTGAGCATCTTGCCGTTCTGAGTTCCCGTCGGGACCTTCAAACTGACACTCCCCTCGGGAGTGGGGACGCGGATGGTGGCGCCGAGCGCGGCCTCCACGATCGTCACCGGCACCTCCACTACGAGATCGGCGCCTCTACGCTCGAACACCGGGCTTTCCTCGACCTGTGCGACCACATACAGATCGCCTGGAGGCCCACCGCGTCTCCCGGGCTCACCCTTATTCTTGAGCCGGATCTTGGTCCCATCCTTGATCCCAGCAGGGAGAGGGACGGTGAACTTCCTGAGCGCCCTGCCGGTCCCCGTGCCGTTACATGCGGCGCACGGGCTTTCTATCACCGTGCCGGCACCGCCGCAACTGGGGCAGGGCTGATTGATTGAGAAGAATCCCTGGCTCGCATTGACGCTTCCCCGTCCGTGGCACTGACGGCACGCCATCGGACTCGTCCCCGGGGCCGCTCCGCTGCCGCCGCAGACGTCACAGTTGACCGTCTGGGGCACGCTTATCTTGGTCGTGACGCCCTTGAGAGCGTCGTCGAAGGACATCTGGACCGAGACCGTGACGTCCTCGCCGCGCTCCGGCGCCCGTTGCCGGCGTCCGCCGCCGAAGCCTCCGCCGCCTCCGCTGAACCCTCCGCCGCCGAAAAGGCTTCCGAAGAGGTCGGACCAGTCGCCGCCCATCGGGGGCGCCTGCTGACCCTGGCGCGTGCCGCCACGGGGCCCACCTTGCCCGAAGAACGGGGTAGGCCCGGCGTCGTACCGCTTCCGTTTGTCTGCGTCGGAAAGGACTTCGTAGGCGCTGGAGACTTCCTTGAACCTCTCCTCCGCCTTGGGGTCGTTGGGATTGGCGTCCGGATGGTACTTGCGGGCCAGCTTCCGGTAGGCCTTCTTGATCTCGTCCTGGGTGGCGGCTTTCTTGACGCCCAAGACGTCGTAGTAGTCGCGATCGCCGGTGGCCACAGTGCGCCTACTCGCGTCCGCCGGCCGGCTCAGCCGGTCCCGCGGACACTACCACCCGGGCGGGCCGAAGTATGCGGTCGCCCCGCCGATAGCCCCGCTCGAGGACGGCCGTGATGATGTCTTCCTCCTGGTCGGAGGGCTGCGCGACCACGGCCTCATGTACGTGGGGATCGAACGCCGCCCCTACGGTCTGGATCTCCTCGACGCCGGCGCGCCGGAGCAGCTCCACGAACATGTCCCGGGTCATGCGGACGCCGCCCAGGACTTTGCCTTCATCGTGATGCTCGGCTGCGTCGAGCGCCCGCTCCAAGTTGTCGAGAACGGGCAGAAGCTCGCCCAGCAGCTCGCCCTGGATATGCTCGCGAGCCTCCAGGGCCTCCCGGGACGCGCGTCTCCGGAAGTTATCGAACTCGGCGCGGACCCGCAGTTCTCTGTCGGCGATGGCGTCGCGCTCTTGGCGCAGCGCCGCGACCTCAGCCGCAAGCTGGGCTTGTTCGTCCGCCTGCGCTGTCTCGCCGGGGCCGTCGGCGCTAGCCGTGCCGGGGACCGGGTAGGTCTCGGCAGTCGGGGCGGCCGCGGCGGAGGGATCCTCCACCGCGGCCGACTGACCGTTGATCGGTATGTGTTGCCTGGTACCGGTCATCCGCTTACGCTTGGGTCTCGGTGGCCGTGGCTTCGACAGTCTTCTGCTCCTGCCCACTACGCACTGCGACCGTTATCTTCTTCGGCTTGGCGACTTCGGCTTTCGGAACGGTGATCTGGAGCAGACCGTTCTCGTACTTGGCCTCCACCTTGGTCTCGTCGGCGGTCGGCGGGAGGGCCAGGGACCGGCTGAAGGAGCCGTACCGCCGCTCGATGCGGTAGAACTTGTCTTCCTTGACCTCTTCCTCAAACCGGCGTTCGCCGCTGACGGTGAGAACGTTGTCCTGCACTTCGATGTTGATGTCATTCGGATCCATGCCGGCGAGCTCGGCTTTGAGCACGATCGCGTCTTCGGTCTCGACCACATCGATGGCCGGAGTCCACGACTGCCGCTCGCCCACATCGCCGCCGCTGGCGCGGGAGAAGAGACGGTTGACCTCGCTCTGCAGAGCCGTCAGGTCACGAAACGGGTCCCACCTTACGAGTGCCATTTGTTCGAACCTCCTACTCTCACTGTCTGCCTATCTCCACCGGCTACTTCGGCGGTCGACTACTTGTCTTCGTCGATCACTTCGTAGTCGGCTTCTTCCACTACTTCGTCTTCGGGCGCACTGCCGCCACCCTGGTAGCCGCCGCCGGCGCCGCCGCCCGCGCCTCCATCATCACGTTGTGCCTGAGCCGCTTGGTAGGCCGCCTCGGACAGCTTGTACGCCGCTTCCTGCAGCGTGCTCATGCGGCTCCGGATGAGCTCGACGTTGTCGCCCTTGATGGCGTCTTCCAGGTCGCGCGTGGCGTTCTCGATGTCGCCGCGGGTAGCGCCGTCCACCTTGTCGCCGATTTCCTTGAGGGACTTGCGCGTCGAGTACACCAGGTTCTCGGCCTGATTACGGGCGTCGACCGCTTCCTTCTTCTTGCGGTCGTCTTCCGCGTTCATCTCGGCGTCGCGCATCATCTTCTTGATCTCGTCGTCGCTCAGGCCGCTCGAGCTCTTGATCTCGATCTTCTGCTGGTTGCCGGTGGCCAGGTCTTTGGCCGAAACGTGGGTGATGCCGTTCGCGTCGATATCGAAGGCCACCTCGATCTGCGGAATGCCCCTCGGCGCCATCGGGAGACCGGTGAGCTGGAATTTGCCCAGAGTCTTGTTGTAGGCGGCCAGGTCGCGCTCGCCCTGCAGCACGTGGATCTCCACCGAGGTCTGGCCGTCTTCGGCCGTCGAGAAGATCTCGCTCTTACGCGTGGGGATGGTGGTGTTGCGGTCGATCAGCCTGGTGAACACGCCGCCCTTGGTCTCGATGCCAAGCGAGAGTGGGGTGACGTCGAGAAGGATGATGTCCTTGACCTCCCCTGCCAGCACGCCGCCCTGAATGGCCGCGCCCAAGGCTACTACCTCGTCGGGGTTGATGCCCTTGTGGGGCTCTTTGCCCGCCAGCTGACGGACTTTCTCTTGCACTGCAGGCATCCGGGTCATACCGCCTACAAGGATCACTTGGTCGATGTCTCCGGCCTTCATGCCGGCATCGTCCATGGCCTGCTTGGTCGGACCGACGGTCCGGTCGAGCAGTTCGCGGGTGAGCTCTTCCAGCTTCGCGCGGCTGAGGGTCATCTCCAGATGGAGCGGGCCGCTCTGGTCCATCGTGATGAAGGGCTGATTGATGGTGGTCTCGAGTACCGACGAAAGCTCCACTTTGGCCTTCTCCGCCGCTTCGTAGAGGCGCTGAAGAGCCTGGCGATCCTTGGTCAGGTCGACGCCTTTCTCCCTGCGGAACTCGTTGACGATCCAGTCGACGATGGCCTTGTCGAAGTTGTCGCCGCCCAGATGGGTGTCGCCGTTGGTCGATTTGACCTCGAACACGCCGTCACCCAATTCGAGGATGGAGACGTCGAAGGTGCCGCCGCCCAGGTCGAAGACCAGGACGGTCTGCTCGTGCTCTTTGTCGAGCCCATAGGCGAGCGAGGCCGCCGTCGGCTCGTTGACGATGCGCTTGACTTCCAGACCGGCGATGATGCCAGCGTCCCGGGTCGCCTGGCGCTGGGCGTCGTCGAAGTAGGCCGGGACGGTGATGACCGCCTCAGTCACCTCGGTGCCCAGAAACGCTTCAGCGTCGCGCTTGAGTTTCTGAAGTATCTTCGCCGAGATCTCCGGCGGAGAGTACAGGGCGTCCTTGATATTGACGCGCACGTCGCTGTTGGGACCCTCCACCACCTTGTAGGGGACGATCTTCATCTCTTCGCTCACGTTGGAGAACTTGCGCCCCATGAAGCGTTTGATGGAGAAGACAGTGTTCTCGGGGTTGGTTACAGCCTGGCGCTTCGCGACGGTGCCGACCAATTGTTCCCCGGTCTTGGTGAAGGCCACCACCGATGGGGTGGTCCTGCCGCCCTCAGCGTTGGGGATGATGGTCGGCTCGCCGCCTTCGAGCACGGCCATGGCAGAGTAGGTCGTGCCGAGGTCGATGCCGATGATCTTGCCCATTTCAGATATCCTCCGCAGCTCGCTCTAGGTTCATTAGCATGCGGACAGTATAAAATATGAGTCGTATGTTGTCAAGTTTACGGAGAGGGCGTCTGCGGAGGCTCAGTCTTCCGACGAAAATGCCGAAGAAACCTCGTATTCGGTACAATACGTCGCAGCGTGTGAGGTCCACCGTCCCGGGGGGCCGTTCACCACGCTCCTGAGGGACGCAATGAAGGTCGGTCGACAAAGACGCAGTGCCCGGCGGAGGCGTTCGGAAAAGACGCACCGGCGGCGCCTCATCATCCTGATCGCCGTGGTCGTCGCTGTGCCGCTGATAGTGGCGGGTATCTTCGGCGTGGTGCTAAGTCTGGGCCTGCGCACCGTAGCCGCGGTCGAGAAGGAGATCCCCTCGCTCGGCGACCAGCACCAGGTCTCTTTGGCGCAGACGAGCGCGATCTACGCGGCCGACGGCACCCTTCTCGCCTACCTCCACGGGGTCGAGAACCGGACCGTCATCAGCGGCAATCAGATCCCCCGGGTCCTGCGCAACGCTGTTGTAGCCATCGAGGACGAGCGCTTCTACAGCCATCCGGGCGTGGATTTCCGGAGCTTCGTGCGCGCGCTGACCGTCAACATCAACGCCCAGCGCGCCACCGAAGGCTTCTCGACCATCACGATGCAGCTTGTGGGGAACCTCTATCTGGACCGCACCGACCTCTCGTTCGACCGCAAGTTCAACGAGATGGCGTTGGCTTGGCAGTTGGAGCGCAAGTACTCCAAAGACGAGATCCTCGACCTCTACCTGAACACCGTCTACTTCGGCTCGAACGCATACGGCGTCGAGGCCGCCGCGCAGACGTATTTCGGCAAGGACCCCGCTGACCTGACCCTCCCCGAAGCGGCGCTCATAGCCGGCCTTCCCCAGGCTCCGACCGGGTTCTCGCCCCGAAAGCATCCGGAAAGAGCTCTGGAACGGCGCAACATGGTCATCAACAAGATGGCCGAGGTCGGCTTTGTCACCGAGCAGGAAGCCGAGGACGCGCTCCTGGCGCCGGTCGCCTTAGCGCCCTATTCCCCCTACACCCAGGTGCAGGAGCCGTACGTGGTCGCCTATGTGCGCAAGCAGCTCATCGACATGTTCGGCGAGGAGAAGGTGTTCCAGGGCGGATTGCAGGTCGAGACGACGATCAACCCCACCTATCAGAAGCTGGCCACCGATGCGATCACCTCCACCCTGAACCAGCAGGGGGACCCGTCGTCGGCCTTGGTGAGCATCGAGACCGACACCGGCTACATCCGGGCCATGGTCGGCGGCATTGACTACGACACGTCGAAGTTCAACCTCGCCTCCCAGGGCCGGCGTCAGGCCGGCTCGGCTTTCAAGACCTTCGCGCTGACGGCGGCCATCGAGATGGGCATCAACCCCTGGGAGGTCTATTACATGTCCATGCCGGTCGAACTGACCTACCCGGGCGCCACCCAGCCGTGGAAGGTCAAGACCTTTGGCGGCAAGTCCTACGGCATCTCGACCCTCGTCCAAGCGACCCTGCGCAGCGACAACACCGTATACGCCCAACTGGCGCTTGACGTCGGCGCCGACCGCATCGTCGACACTGCCCACCGCATGGGCATCACGTCCTATCTGAACGCAAGTCCGGCCATCGTCCTTGGAGGGTTGACGTACGGCGTGTCCCCTCTGGAGATGGCCTCAGCCTACGGCACCCTTGCCAACAAGGGGAGGCATGTCGAGCCGACGATACTCCTGCGGATCAAGGATTCCAGCGGCACGGTGATCTGGCAGGCCAATCCTAAACAGACCCAGGCCATCTCCGCCGGCGTGGCCTACGACGTCACCCGCATCCTCCAGCAGAACATCCTGCACGGCACCGGCACCAAGGCCAACATCGACCGGCCGGCCGCCGGCAAGACGGGTACGGCCCAGGAATTCGGCGACGCCTGGTTCTGCGGATACACGCCGCACCTGTCGACGACGGTGTGGGTGGGCCACCCTGAAGGACAGGTCCCTATGACCGACGTACACGGGGACAGCGTCACCGGGGGAAGCTTCCCCGCCCAGATCTGGCAGAAGTTCATGAATGTTGCGGACCGCGACTACCCCGAAGCCGACTTCAGTAAGCCGGAGGTCCTCGTGGCCTACAACCCCTTCTTCCGCAGCACTTATGCGACCTACCCGTCGTCGACGACCACGCAGAGCACCACTACTACTCTGCCGCCGCCGCCGGTGACGGTGACCGTACCCCCACCGCTCCCGTAGACCACCCGCGATGCAGCTGGAACGCTTCACGCTCAAGGCCCAGGAAGCGCTCGCCGCCGCACAGAAATCGGCTCAAGAGCGCGGCCACGCCCAGGTCGAGCCAGAACACTTGGCGGTCGCCCTTCTGGACCAGGAGGCAGGTTTGACCGTGCCGATACTGGAGCGCATCGGCGCAAGCCATGCCGCCGTACGCACCGAGTTGGCAAGACGGCTGGAACGCTTCGGGACCGTGCACGGAGACACGCAGGTAGGCTTCGCCCGGGAGACCCAGGCGGCGCTCGAGACTGCCCAGGCCGAAGCGGACAAGATGAAAGACGCCTATGTCTCCACCGAGCACGTGCTCATGGGCCTGGCAGCCAGCCCGGGCTACGTGGGCGATGTGTTCAAGCGCTCTGCGGTCACCCGTGACGCCATCCTTCAGGTACTGAAGGAGCTGCGGGGCTCTCAGCGGGCTGAGGATCCGAACGCCGAAGAGAAATACCAGGCGCTGCAGCGGTTCGGACGCGATCTGACAGAACTCGCCCGCAGGGGCAAGCTGGACCCGGTCATCGGCCGTGACGACGAGATCCGCCGCGTGATCCAGGTGCTCAGCCGCCGGACGAAGAACAACCCCGTCCTCATCGGCGAGCCGGGCGTCGGCAAGACGGCCATCGCCGAGGGGCTGGCCCAACGGATCGTGTCGGGCGACGTGCCCGAGGGACTCAAGAACAAGCGGGTCGTAGCGCTCGACATCGGCGCCATCGTCGCGGGAGCGAAATACCGTGGCGAGTTCGAGGAGCGCCTTAAGGCGGTCTTGAAGGAGATCGCGGGTTCCGAAGGCGAGATCATCACCTTCATCGACGAGATGCACACGATCGTGGGCGCTGGAGGCGCCGAGGGCGCGGTCGACGCTTCGAACATGCTCAAACCCATGCTCTCCCGGGGCGAGTTGCGGGTCGTGGGCGCGACCACGCTCGATGAATACCGGAAGCACGTGGAGAAGGACGCGGCTCTGGAACGGCGCTTCCAACCCGTGCTCGTGGGCGAGCCTTCGGTCGAAGACACCATCGCGATCCTGCGTGGACTCAAGGAGCGCTACGAGGTGCACCACGGCGTCCGCATCCAGGACTCCGGTCTCATCGCGGCGGCTGTGCTCTCCCATCGCTACATCTCCGACCGCTTCCTGCCGGACAAGGCCATCGACCTGATGGACGAGGCGGCCAGCCGGCTGCGCATCGAGATCGATTCGATGCCCATGGAGATCGACCAGGTGGAGCGGCGTATCAAGCAGCTCGACATCGAGCACCACGCCTTGAGCAAGGAAAAGGACCCGGCCTCCACGGAGCGGCGCAGAATGATCGAGGCCGAACTGGCCGACCTGCGCGAGCAGTCGGCCGGCATGAAGGCCCACTGGCAGGCCGAGAAAGACGCGATCGGCAAGATCCAGGCGGTCAAAGAGGAGATCGACCAGGCCAAGACCGAAGCGGAGCGCGCCGAGCGCGTCGGCGACCTGCAGAAGGCCGCGGAACTCCGCTACGGCCGCATACCGGACGCCGAACGGCGATTGGCCGCCGAGAACCAGCACCTGAACGAGCTGCAGAGCGAAGTCAGGATGCTGAAGGAAGAGGTGGAGGAGGAAGATATCGCGGAAGTGGTTGCGAAGTGGACCGGGATCCCGGTTTCGCGGCTGCTCGAAGGCGAAGTGGAGAAGCTCATCCACATGGAGGAGCGGCTGCGCCGGCGGGTAGTCGGCCAGGACGACGCGCTCGAGGCCGTGGCCAGCGCCATCCGGCGGGCCCGCGCCGGCCTGCAGGACCCGAACCGGCCCATCGGCAGCTTCATCTTCCTGGGCCCCACCGGCGTCGGCAAGACCGAGCTCGGCCGGGCGTTGGCCGAGTTCCTGTTCGACGACGAGAAGGCCATGGTCCGCGTGGACATGAGCGAGTTCCAGGAGCGGCATTCCGTGGCCCGGCTCATCGGGGCGCCGCCCGGCTACGTAGGCTACGAAGAAGGCGGCTACCTCACCGAGGCCGTGCGGCGCCGCCCCTACTCGGTCCTTCTGCTGGACGAGATCGAGAAGGCCCATCCCGACGTCTTCAACCTGCTGCTGCAGATCCTCGACGAAGGGCCGGCTCACCGACGGCCACGGCCGGACGGTGGACTTCAAGAACACGGTGGTCATCATGACCTCCAACGTCGGCAGCCAGTTCATCCTCGACCCCGACATTACCGAGATCGAGATGAACATGCGGGTGACTGAACTGATGCAGGCCACCTTCAAGCCGGAGTTCCTCAACCGGGTGGACGAAGTCGTCATCTTCCACCGGCTGAGTCTGGAGGACATCAAAGGCATTGTCGACATCCAACTGGGTTGCTGCGCAAGCGGCTGGGGGACCGCGACATCCACCTGGAGATCACCGACGCGGCAAAGCTCTACCTGGCGCAGCAGGGCTACGACCCCGCCTACGGAGCCCGGCCGCTCAAACGCCTCATCCAGAAGGAGATCCAGGACCGCGTGGCTCTCGCCCTTCTGAAAGGCGAGTTCCGCGACGGCGATACGATCATGGTTGACGAGCATGGTCTTGAGCTGGTCTTCGAAAAGGTCGCCGGGAAGGCCCCCGAACCGGCCGCGGAGAGCTAGCCTGCGAGACTTGGGCCGGCGCCGCCACAGCTCAGGCGCCGCGGGTGACTGGTTCTACCCGCCGAAGTCCAGCGGGCTCACCGACGGGTCGCCCCCTGTCTTCCATTCGGAGGGAGCGCCCTCGTAGGAGAAGCGATACGTCGGGTCGTGGTCGTAGACGTATTCGTATGCCAGGAACGGCGACGGATCCTTGGGTGTCAGCCCCTGCTGCTCCGCCAGCGTCTTGCCGTCCGGTATGTCGTACTTGGCCGTAAGGGTGAACTGGCAGAGGCCGCCGTCGCCGAAGTAGAAGTAATCGTACCGGCTCTTGTTACCGGTGATACCCGTGTATGGGATATCCGGCTGCAGGTAGATCGTGATAACCATGTGGGTCTTCGGCTGCAGCGGAGGGATAGGCCGGTTGACCGACTTGTAGAAGTGCATGAACCCATCGAGCGCCCTGTAACCTATGGTGAGCGTCCCTCTTGGACTGACCTGGTCGGTGAAGTTCTGGACGAGAAAGGTCACGCTCGCGGGACGGAATTGCTTTCTGCTCGCCGGCTTGAGGTAGCCCACGCCAAGCGGGTTCACGGTCTTGAGCTTTGCCAGCTCGGCCATCTCGGCCGAGAACCGCTTGGTCAATTCCTTGCGCATCGCGTCGGTTATCTGGTTCGGGTCCACACCGAGGCTCCGGCACTCCTCTTCGATGGCGACACCCAAGGCGTAGGCGAACCCATCGGCGGCAAGAGCCTCGAAGTCGGGCAGGGTCGGCGGCACGCCGATGGCGGCGAGACCAGCGTCCAGTGCTACAGCCAGGGCTTTGGCTAGAGCGTTGCGCGTATCACTATCGATAAGTGGGAAGTTGTCCGCGGCGTACGACACGATTGTCGTCTTGAATTCGTCGTAGGCCTTCTTGATCGAGCCGTAGACGGCGCCGAGGAGGTCCAGAAAGTCGGCGACGGCGTCCGTGGTGATGGTCAGGGGGAAGTAGGTCCCGAGCGGCAGTGTCTGATCGAGCAGCGCCTGGTATTGCTCCTTATTCATGCCGGTCTTTTGGAACTGGGTGAAATAGGGATAGATGGTGCCGTGAGGCGTCTTGACCGTCAACACCATCTCGTCGGCCATGATGCGCCGGGTGACCTCGTACCACCGGTTCGCGTCGGGAGCCTCCCACTGCACCGGCTGGTAGTAGCTGAACGTGGTGTACGGCACCCCCGCTTTCACCGTTATCGTCTCGGTGGGCCGATAGTCGGTGACCGATAGACCAGGACTCTTGAGCGACGGACGCGAGCTCGAAACGTAGTAGATGGTCTGCGTCTCCGACGCCACCGGGTGGACCACCTCCGGATCTTCCGTGGCGGTGAAGAACACCATCCTCACGTAGTAACGGGCCGGCTTGAAGCTGCTTCCCTCTACCTGGCCCGTGAACTCGTGCAGAGGAACCCTGTATCGCCACGCGTTGGTGACGAACGTGCCCTGGTCCCAACGCAGGTGATGCACCAGGCCGACGGGGTTCTCGTACGAATCCGCGTCAGTCCCGAAAGGCGAGGTCGCCACCTGCAACTCAGCCGCCACCGTCCTTTCCGGCGTCGACCGGAATTCGAAGTCCCAGTACTTGTCGTCGGTGTAGGCGTAGAACCCCTTCTGCACTTGGTGCTCGTACGGGTAACCGTACGAGCCATCTTTGGGCATGCCCCTCTCGCCCGACCAGGTCTCAATGATCCCCAGCGCGGCCCCCGGGATCGCGTCATTGAGGTCCAGCTGCACGATCGGGGAACCGTAGCCCATCGAGATCCCACGGCCGGCATCGCCGATGAGTGCACCCGTCGCGTCCAGGGCGATGACCCGCATGTAGAACACGTAGCGGTCTTGGCTAAGAAGCACCCGCCCCTTTGTGAGCGAATAGGGAGCGGCCGGCTCCCCGCCCGCGGCCAGCGGCGTGACCCCGGCAGTGAGCTCGCCCACGATCTTCGTGAAGTCAACCGCAAACTCGCTCTCCGACGAGCTGACCTCCCCGGCCGCAAGCAGGCCGGGAGGATCCAGAGCCTCAGAGTTCAAGCCACTGTAGGGAACGCTGGAGATCTGCCAGACCAGCCTCTTCGCTTGCGCGTCGATGTTGTCCAGCCGGAACCACCGGACCCCGCCCTGATCCGTGTTGATGAAGAGTGTCCCCGCCTTGACATAGGCCAGGTCCGGGGCGGGCACCGGCGGATAGGCGGGCCGGGAATCGGGTTGGCGCTTGGGCTCGATGCTGAAGGGTCCCGATAGAGCGCTTACCGCGATACCGCCGTCAACATCGGGGTCGATGTCGACCTCGACCTGGAAGTAGCAATGATCGTAGGTCTTGTTGGGGAGGGCGACCGTGAGTCTCTTGCGGGTCAGGCCGGTCGCCAGTCCGCGGTAGGTCTTGCCGTTGTCGGTACTGATCGACACGGTGAACGTTGCCGTGGCGATCGGGTAGCTCCACCGCACCTCGTACTTGGCGCCTGCGGTGAGCACCGTCCCGGCGGCGGGCACATTGACCTTGAGAGCGACGATCGATGTCGTGCTCGCGGTGAGCGGCAAGTACACGGTGGGCAGGGTCCATGCTGACTGTCTGGCCGGCAGAGAAGAAGCGACCGGCTCTGCGCTCAGCGCCCCTTCCAATAGCCCTGTCGAGGTCATGGTGTCGCCCGTGGTCGGCCGACCGGGGCCGTTTGCCATCGCCAGTTCGACAGCGAGTCGGTACTTGGGGAACAGGAAGGGGTCCCCGTCACTCAGATGGGCAAAGCACTCGCGGTCCGAGATGCCGTCCGCCTGGGTGAGATCGGCTTCGGCGGAGGCTTGGCTGGATGCTGTCGTCGTCGACTGGCCGGGCTGAGTCCCGGCGTCGCTCCCTGTCGCGGGGGAGGAGGTGGCGACGGTGGTCGTCGAGACCGAAGAGCCCGCGTCGCAGCCCAAGAGGAGAGAACCCACCGCGACCATCAGAGCAACACACAGACCTGCAAGCACCGTCTGCTTCTTCCGAGGCATCGACCCACCTCCAGTTAGAGGCTACTCGCTCGGACCAGACGGTACCAAACCCGTTTCCCTGTGTATAGGAGCTGGTCCTCGAAAGGGCGGGCGAGTAGGTTCCCGGCCCATGCTAGGATTCTGGGCAGGAGGCTTATCCGGAAGATAGGGGGACGAAGCAATGCCACTGTTGAGTTGGATACTTGTTGGTCTCGTGCTGGGCTACCTTGCGCGGTTCATCACCCGCCGGCGGTTCGGCTTCGTCAGGACGCTGATCGCCGGTCTGATCGGCGGCTTGGTTGGGGGGTTCATCGGCTGGGCCGCCGGGTTTGGCGGGATCTTCGACAATTTCAACATCTGGAGCTTTCTTATCTCGATCGGCGCCGCCGCGGTCGTTCTGATCGTCATGGGCTTGATGCACCCGGTAAGGAGTAAATAGCCGGGCGCAGGGTCAGCGGCGCGGCCTCAGCGGCGCGGGCACCTGAGACGCCGGCCTCCCTGGCGGCGAGGTGTCATTGTTCAGCGGTCTGCTGGCCGGCAGGTCTAGCGGTCTCCCCGGGAGGGGATATGTCTGCAGCGCCCGAGACGCCCGGTCGCATCGTGGTCACCGGGAAGTCCATCCCCGGACCCCAGTAGCTCAGTGTGAGCGTGCTGAGGTTGGCGTCGATCATGGCCCCTTCCAGGCCGACGACCGGCAGCAGACGGCGCAGGTTGTCCAACACCTCGCTCACGGAGGGGCTCGCCTCGAGCATCTGTTTGCCCGCCTCGGCGACGAACTTGATGGCCAAGCCGATGTCGGCGGCCGAAGCACCCGGAACGGGGACTCGGCTTTCGGTCTTGTGTTTGCGGCGCCAGAACATCGCCCAACAATAGGCAATCCTCTTCGCCGCGGCAAGGGCCGCCGGGAAATGCCGCCAGGTTCGCGACGCCGCCGCCGGCCCTCCACCACGGCGGCTCGCTATAATCCTCGGTCCTATGGAGGAGCAGAAGCAAAAACAGCAGATCGAGCGGGCCGTGAGGCTACAGAAGAACCAGCTTGTCGACGTGAGCGTCACCAACTTGGCCTTCGGCGGTGCAGGCATCGCGAAGATCGGCGAATTCGTCGTGTTCGTGACCGGGGCCGTCCCCGGCGACATCGTCAGCGCCCGCATCACCAAGCTGAAGAAGCGTTATGCCGAGGCCCGAGCGGAGACGATCCTCACTCCTTCGCCCGATCGGATACCTCATCGCTGCCCTTCCTTCGGCACCTGCGGAGGGTGTGTCTGGCAGGGGCTCGACTACGCGGTGCAACTCGCGTACAAGACCAGGCAGGTCCGGGAGTCTCTGGAGCACCTGGGTGGTCTGCGTGACTTCGAGATGCTCCCCATAACCGGCATGGCCGACCCGTGGAGGTATCGCAACCGGGCGGATTTCTCCATCGGCACGGCTCCCGAGGGCGCGGTCGTCGGCTTCCGGCCACCGGGACGATGGGATTCCGTCCTTCCGCTCTCCCAATGCCATCTTCTCGAGACCGGGCTGGAGCAGGCCCGGACGACGGTGGAAGCCTGGCTCCGGGACGAAGGTCTGCCGGGCTGGGAACCGCGGAGAGGCGAGGGCTTCGCCCGACATCTTCTGGCGCGTTCCGCCCAGGGGGGATCCGAGCTCCTCCTCAGTCTGGTCACGATCCCCGGCGAGCTGCCGGGTGTGGCCCGACTTGTCGACCGGCTCCGCGCGGCCCATCCGCAGCTGGTGGGCCTCGTCCACGCCGTCAACGGTGGAAGAGCCGAGATCAGCAATGGTCTAGAGTCGACGACCCTCTGGGGCCGGCCCTATCTGCTGGAGAAGGTCGCCGGGCTGAGCCTCAAGGTCTCGGTCGACGCGTTCTTCCAGACGAACACCGGAATGACGGAGTTGCTGTACGGCCTCGTCGCTCGGGAAATCACTTCAGCCGCCGCCAGCCCGGTCGGCAACAGGGACACGGCCGGCCCGGTCATCTGGGACTTGTACTCCGGGGTCGGCTCCATCGGCCTCTCGCTTGCCGGACGCGCCCGGGCGGTCATGGGGATCGAGGCGATACCCGCGGCCGTGGCAGACGCATGCGAGAACGCCCGCCTCAACGGAATAGAGAACGCCTTCTTCGTCGAAGGGGACGTGGCCAAGGTGCTGCGCGAAGTGGCGGACGGGGCCCGCGAGCTCCCGGAGGTGGTCAGAAGACCCGACGTCCTTATCGTCGATCCCCCGCGCGCGGGGCTCACAGAAAAGACCATCGCCCGCATCGGCGAGGTTGCGGCACCCCGGATCGTCTACGTCTCGTGCAACCCGGCCACGATGGGACCCAACGTCGCCCGGCTCCAGGACTTCGGCTACCGCCTCGAGCGCGTCACGCCCGTGGACATGTTCCCGCACACCCCGCACGTGGAGTGCGTGGGGTCTCTGTCACTATAGCTTCGCTTTGAGATTCTCCAGGATCTTCTTGCCGAGCTCTGTGTTGAGCGGCGCGTTCTTCGACGAGTCGTACTCGTCGGCGTCGAAGGCGACGACGATATAGTAACCGTCGTAGAGCAGGTGCAACTGACCGGTGTTGTTGAGCGTGAAGGCGTCGTCGCCGAGATCTACCGCGGTGATGTCGTCCTTGATGAGGTCCCTCTCGAACAGGAAGGCATCCTTCACGCTGCCGTCGCTCTCCTTGAGACTGTCCTGGTGGATCTCCACGAGAGCGTGGACCGTTGAGCTTCCCAGGTCGTACTTGTATCTCTCGGAGATGACGCCGCTCTCCGCGTCCTTGTTGAGGGTCCCTTCATCCATCGTTATGGGATGACCCGCGATCGCCGATGCTTCTTCGGCCGACAGCAGTTGGTTGGGCTCGAAGACCTTCGACGACGTCGCTCCGCTTCCGCCCGCGGTCGATGCCGTGGTGTCACTTGACGAGGTCGTGACCAGGCCCCCAGAGGGCGCCAAGGAAGTCGATGTCTCGTCCGCCGATTCGGTGCCCTGGCCCCCGCACCCGACGACGACCAACAGCACCGATGCGATTGCGAGCACTACAGCGATCTTCCTCATACCGGCCATCCTCCATCTGAAGATTGGGTGGACGTTGTCGGGCGCTTGCCCGGCGTCACACTAGGACGGCCGAGCAGGTCCCCGCGGGCTATCTAGTAAGGCGGTTCGTCCTGGAACCACTCTCCGAGGCTGCGGAAGGCCTTCCAGAACTCCGCCTTGGCCTGGTCGTCGTCAAGCGAGGCGTCGATATCCGGGGTGACCAGTGCCTTGCAGAAGGGCGTGAAGGTCTGTAGAGCCCCCGGGTCCCAGGCCAGCCGCTTCATCCCGGCTACCCTGGCCTTGTTGATGGCCAGCATCGTCTGCCGGCCCATCACGACCATGATGCGAGGGTGCGTGATGTGAAACTCCTCCAGCCAATACAGCAGGCAGTTCTTCTCGCCCTCTGCCGGCCGGACGTCGTGGCACTTGAGCAGGTTGCTGCCGTAGACCACCAGAGGGTTCACGCCAAGCCGTTCCATGCTCTTGAGGATCGCGGACCCCGACCGGCCGTAGAACGACACCCCTTCGTTCACCTCAAGGTAGTGCGGCTGGTATTTCACCAGAAGGATATCGGCGAGCGGATGACCGGACCCGACGGTGGGTAGGTAACCCTGCCCTCTGCGGCATCTCCTGCAGGCGACGACGCGGCGGTTGAGGTCGTTGCTGTCGCTTATCGCCCGTTCCTCGAGCTTGCGGTATATCTCGGTGGCCTCGGTGTGAGGCTGGGAGTTGTTCATGCTGACTATATTGGCGGGCGAACGGTGAAATCCTCCGGCGCGGACGCCCGCGCTGCGACCGAGGCCTCTCGGCCGGTGGCGGACCGCGTTACTCCTCGGGCAGAACCCGGTCGAGAGTGGTGTGCAAGAGCTTGAGCGATTGCAGGTAGAGCAGGCTCTTACGGCGGGCGATGATATCCGCCTCCCACAGGGCCGCCATGAAGCTCTCCGGGTCGTCGAACTTCGGCATCCGCAACATGGCCGTCCCCAGGGCCTGCAGCACGTGCGCGTCGCTGCCCGCCCCGGCAACGATATTGTATTTGGCGGCGAAGCGCTCGGCGCTGAGGTTGAACGAAGAGAGGGCGACCTTTGCGTTGTAGATCTCGATGACGTCGATGCGATGCAGGTTGTCGACGAGCGTCTGGTACGTTGGGGTGGTGCGCAGGGCATCAAAGGGATGGGGGACGTAGACCAGAGCCCCTTGCTCCTTGATCCGGGAGAGGGTCTCGTCGAAGCTCAACTTCGGGGGGATGTACTCTTGAAGGAAGAGACCGATGACTTCGCCCTCTTTGGACTTGATCTCCTCGGCCACAATGACGAAGGGATCGCCTTCGGCCAATTCCCGCGCAAGAAAGGCTCCCTTTATCTCGTTATGGTCGGTGAGCGCGATGGCTCCCAATCCGATCTCCCGGGCCGTGCGGATGATCGACTCGACGGTGTGCGTGCAGTCCTTGGAGAAGTTTGAGTGCATATGCAGGTCGGCGTTGATCCAGTCCGGCCGGGCGGGGCTCAGCACCGCCAGCTTTGCCCGCCTACGAAGCGGCTCCTCGCCTATGCCGCGAACCTGAAGGGAATGCATGGCGGCCAGAGTCCTCCCACCCACCCGGCCCCCGGTGGCGGCCGCGATCGTATCCCGGTACAGAGTTTCGAGCCGCTCCGCGACGTTGGACATCGAGTAAGCCAAGTCCCCGCGCTCGGGCGGCGCGCCGGCGGGCGCGAGGGCGGCGGTATCCGTGCCGCTCGCAGGTCGGAGCACCTCCGCGACCGCTCGGCCGAGCGAGCCGAAATCGTTGGGCGAGAACACTGCGCCCCGAGGGGCGGAGCCGTCCGGGACCGCGCCGAGAGACTCGACATAGTCGCGCACCGGCGGCAGGTCGGGACCGACGACCGGGCACGCGCAGAGTGCCGCCTCGGCGATAGAACTGCACAGCCACTCACCGCCGAGGAAGGGAAGGATGGCGACCTGCGCGCCCTGATAGACCGGACCCAGTTCCTCGGACGACTCGAACCGCACGAGGTCCACCCGGGTCCGCAGTTTGCGAGGCACGGCGCGCGGCGGCCAGCGATCCACGGAGGCCTGCTGAAAAGCGATGACAAGTCGGTCAAGGCCTGAGGGAAAGTCGTCGGCGAGGGCGCGTAGCAGCGCTCGCAATGAGCGCCGGGAATCGCCACGGTATACGTACAGGCCAAAACGCGGAGAGGCTGCGCTTCGAGAGGGACCGCCAGTCTCGACCGGCCGCACCGTCGTCCCACAACTGATGAACTCGTAGTCCCCCGGGTAGAGATCGTCCATCATCCGCCGTCCCTCGGGAAAGGTCACCACGCGGGCGTTCAACCGCCGCAAGAAGCGATCGAGTACGGACTGCCCCAGCTCGTAGGCGGCGGCGGCCACAGGCGTCAAGTGGAAGGTAGCGGCGACAGGACACCGCGCCTCCCGCAGCGCTGTGAAGCTCAGCGACGGAGCCAGCGGCTCGTGGACGTGGACCAGGTCGAAATCGGCTCCGAGCATGAGCTTCTCCATGCGGGAGGTGATGTCCACCGGCAGACCGAGGTTCGCCACACTGCCGTTCAACCGCACCGGGAAGCTGAAACCCACCGGGACGACCGGGATCTGGTCCTCGGGGCTGAGTGGGCCTTTGCCCGCGAGCGGGAGGAGCAGGCGATGAGGAGACGATCCGGTGTGATAGTCCGCGAGAAGGGTGACAACCTGGCCTCGGGCGCGCTGGAACAGCGCTCGCGTGCGGGCGCCGTCTTCGGGCTCGTCGGAGGAGGCGACCACCACAGGCAGATGCCCCCGGGCCTTGAGAGCCCGGGCAAGATCGGCCACGTGCTGGTTGACGGCGCTCGGCTGGGTCCAGGAGAACGGAGCGACCAGAGCTATGTGCAGACTATCTCCCACGCAAGCCCCCCGCTCTGAATGCACCATGCGCTTCAAAGTACGGGGGCCCGGGCTGACGACGTCCGCCCGGGCCCCCGACAAACGCTCTTGTCCTACCTTACTCGCTCTGCGCTTCGCCGGCGATGAAGGCCTCGGTCTTGCGCCGCGCCTCTTCGTCACTGTACTGGATCGGCGGCGACTTCATGAAGTACGAAGCCGGCTCGAACAGCGCGCCGGAGACGCCCCGGTCGAGTGCCAATTTGGCGCAGCGGACCGCGTCGATGACGATGCCGGCCGAGTTAGGCGAGTCGACCACTTCGAGCTTCAGTTCGATGTTGAGCGGCACGTCGCCGAAGGTGCGGCCTTCCATCCGGATATACGCCCACTTGCGGTCCTCAAGCCACTCGACGTAGTCGGAGGGGCCGATGTGGATGTTCTTGCTACCCATGTCGTAGTCGAGCTGCGAGGTGACCGAGTTGGTCTTGGAGATCTTCTTGCTCTCCAAGCGCGAGCGCTCGAGCATGTTGAGGAAGTCGGTGTTGCCGCCCACGTTGAGCTGGGAGGTGCGCTCCAGCCGAACGCCGCGCTCACGCATGAGGCGGGTGAGCACCCGGTGGACGATGGTAGCGCCGACCTGCGACTTGATGTCGTCGCCGATGACCGGCAGCCCGCGCTCGATGAAGCGGTCCTGCCAGTATTTCTCGCGGGCGATGAAGACCGGGATGCAGTTGACAAAGGCGCAGCCCGCTTCGAGGATCTGCTCGACATACCACTTGGTAGCCATCTCGCTGCCCACCGGCAGGTAGCTGACCACCACATCGGTCTTGGTGTCCTTGAGGATTCCGACGACGTCGTCTGTCGGTCCGGGGGCCTTTTCGATGACCTCGGAGAGGTACTTGCCCAGACCGTCGTGGGTCATGCCGCGGTAGACCTTGACGCCCATATCGGGGACGTCGCAGAACTTGACCGTACAGTTACGGCCGCCCCAGATGGCCTGGGAGAGGTCCTTGCCCACTTTGGTCTTGTCGATGTCGAAGGCGCAGGTGAACTCAATGTCGGAGATGTGGTATCCGCCGAGGTTCACATGCATGAGGCCGGGGACGAACTCGTCCGCTTTCGCGTTGCGGTAGTACTCCACGCCCTGGATGAAGGACGACGCGCAGTTACCGACCCCGATGACAGCTACCCGAACTTTATCGCTCAACGGATCCTCCCTGTTCCCTTTGCCTGCCGATCAGGCGATAGGTGTGGACAACGCGCTGGATCACCGTGAATGCGGTGAGGGCCAGCATTATGTAGATCGCATATGGCAGCACGTTGAAGAAGAGCCCTATGGCCACGAGGATGATACGCTCGGGCCTGCTCATGATCCCGACCTTGCATTCCAGACCCAGGCTCTCCGCCCGAGCACGAGTGTAACTCACCATGAGGCTGCCCAGAAGGGCGAGCGCGGCAAGGGCCGCGTCGACTGCATGTCCCTCGTGCGCGAAGACATAACAGATGGCAGCCAGTACGAAGCCTTCGGATATCCGGTCGAGGGTGGAATCAAAGAAGGCCCCGAAGGGAGTGGACATGTTCGCCATCCGGGCCAGAGAACCGTCGAGCATGTCGCAGATACCCGCGACGAGCACAAGGACGCCCGCCCAGATGAAGTGATCGGAGACGATGAGGGCGGCCACGCCGACGTTGAGCAGGGTGCCGACGACGGTGACCTGATTGGGGGTGATCCCCAGCCGGTGGAGAGTGGAGATGACCGGGTTGAAACCTCTCCGCAGCCTTATCCCGAAAGAATCGCGAATGTTCTCCATTGCCCTGCTAGTCTCTGGATTCCGAGCTACCCACCCCGGCAATTCGCGATTGTAACAGTATCGCCCACCCTCCACAAATCGCGGGGCCTCCTCACGCCTCGCGCCCGGGAGATCCGGGGGCAGGGGCGCCCGGTCCCGCAGTTGGGGCGAGAGGCTCCTCAGCCGAGGCGGCAGGCCCCTGAGCCGGGCTGTCCGGCCCCGGGGGTGGCACCACTCTCCGGGGAGGAGGGCCTCCTGAGCGTGCGGGGATGAGCGCTATTCCGTCGTCCATGGCCCAGGGCGCCTTGGATCTGCCGAAATGGTAGAACTGTAGCGTGTGGCGGAGCATCGCGAGGAGCGGCAGCGCTACGATGATCCCGACTATCCCTCCGACCTGAGCGCCGGCGAGCAGGGTGAAGATCACGATGAGTGGGTGCACGCCCACGGAACTGCCCACGATGTTCGGGGCCAGGATGTGGCTTTCCAGCTGCTGGATGGCGAAGTAGACGATGATCACCGCCAGGGCGGCGGTCGGGGAGTGGAAGAACGCGGCGATAACGGGCGGCACCGCGCCGATCCATGGGCCCACGTAGGGTATGACCTCGGTCACTCCTGCCCAGAAGCCGAAGAGCAAGGCGTACTGGCCGCCCTCCGGCCAGACGCCGACGATATCCCAGCTCAGTATCCAGATGGCGAGACCGCACGCCAGTCCTATTGTGGCGGCCAGAAGGGCCTGCCCCCGAACGAAACGGCTGAAAGCTGTCTGCAGACCCCGGACGTATTCCTCCTTGACCTCGGGGGTCCCCGGCGCCAGGCGGCACATGAAGCGGAAGATGCGTTTGCCGTCGATCAGCATGTAGAAGCTGATGACGATGGTGAGGAAGATGTTGACGAACAGGCCGGCGACGCTCACACCCACAGAGAAAAGCGTGCCTACGGAACGGCTGCCGTTGTTCTGCAGCCAGGTGACTATGTCCGTGGTGTTGAGTTGCAGATTGACCGTGATGTTGTGCGTGGCCAGCCAGGCCTGTAGATCCGCGAGCGACTTGTTCAAGTCCTCGAGCCAGGCAGGGATGGTCTCGAACAGCCTCTGAAACTGGCGGATGAGCGGAGGGCCGAGGAAGATGAACAGGACGACCACCACGGCTATGAAGGCCAGGTAGACGATCGGAACGGACGCCCAGCGAGGAACCTTGATCCGCCCCATCCCCAGGACCACCGCGTTGAGCAGAACGGCGACCACTACCGACATGAGGAAGACGAAGACCGCGTGGCTTGCCACCTTGGCGAAGTAGAGGGCAAGGAAGATGGCCACCGGGATCAGCACGGCTTGGGCCCATCGAGGAATGGTGATCTGCACCTACCCCTCCTTGTCGGTGCTCGCCTATCCTAAGGCCACACTACAGGCACAGATTATCAGTCTCGAGACCGGATTGCGGATAGCGTTTGAGCGCGCAAACGGGCTTTTTCTGGGCAATCCGGGCGGGTGATGGTAAGGTAGACGTGATGAGAGAAGCGGCATCTTCACCAGAACTCTCGTATCAGGACGAATTGGTCAGGCGCAAACGGCGTCAGGAAACGCTGTACCGTCGACGCCGGATACGGCTAGCTGCGGGTTTCGGCATACTCTGCCTCGTCGTCGCGGGTATTTTCATCGCCTTCAGTGCGGGCGATTCGACCGGGCAGGTGAGCTCTCAAGGGCTCTTGGTGAGCAACGATCCCTCCCCCTCCGCGGCGGTCTCGGCCACCGGCGAGAACCGGCCCGCATTCGCCCGTCTGGGCGACCGCAACCTCCTTCTGCCCGTCGCGGCGAGAGACGTGACCATCATCGCTTACCAGCCGGTCAGCGACGAGCGAGCGGTCCAATTCTCTCCGATAGGAGATCGCACAAACACCAATGCGCTTGTGAGGTTCTTCCGGGGGATCTTCGCCGGGGAGCCGTCAGTCCGGTACTACCTGCTGTCCAGTGACGGCACGGGAGCTACAGGTTCCATCCTGGTAGGAGCGGCGCCCGGCTGTCCCATAACCGCGCCCGTGTCGGGGACGGTGACCGCCGTGAAGCATTACAGGCTCTACGGCAAGTACGACGACGTGCAGGTGGACATCCGTCCTGAGGAGATGAGCGACATCACCATCTCGATGCTCTTCGTCGACGATCCGGCCGTCTCGATCGGAGAAGTCGTCACGGCAGGCAAGACCCAGTTGGGCAAGGTCCGGGAGTGCCCCGAGGAACTTGGCAAGCAGCTCGGCATCTACACCCATGACTCCGGTTCACATGTGTTTATGCAGGCCACGGAGGAGCCCATCAGCTGAACGCGCTGTTCTGCTCTAAGTGCGGCGGCTCGATCGAGGTGCAGACGGTGGGGGATCGGCCCCGGGACGTCTGCTCTGCGTGTGGCACGATCTTCTATCAGAACCCCCTTCCCGCCGCGGGCGCCCTCGTGCTCGATGACCTGCGGCGCGTGCTCCTTGTCAAGCGCAAATACCCGCCCAGCGAGGGCATGTGGTGCCTTCCCATCGGTTTCGCCGAACTCGGGGAGACCATCTCCGAAGCCGCACTGCGCGAGTTGCTCGAGGAGACGGGGATCACGGGCCGGGTCGTCCGGCTCATCGATGCCGACTCCTGGAAGGGCGCCTTCTACGGAGACGTGCTGGTCGTCACCTTCGAGGTCGAGAAGCTCCTCGGCTCGGAGAGGGCGGGAGACGACGCCGAAGAGGTGGACTACTTCCCGCTGGACCGGCTTCCGCCCCTGGCCTTCCCTCACAACGAGAAGGCCATACGTTTGTGCGCCGATCTCCACAGGGACGAGTGGGCCATCCACGATTCCTTCCGCCGGCTGGAAGAGGCAGCGGGGACCGGAGTCGAGCCGGGTGCCGAAACTGAGCCGGGTGCCGAAGCCGCCGGAGGGCGACCGGCCGCGGGAGCGCAGATGCTCTCCGACAGCTTGATCGGCTTCGTCAACGAGAGCATCCCCCTGGTGGCCAGGCTCTGGCTGGCAGACGTCCGCTCCAACCACACCACGGCGAGCTACATGCGCCTGGATCCCGAATCGCTATTGGCAGAATGCACTACCAGCCTCCTGCAGCTGGGACGGTGGCTCGAGGGAGAGAGCACGGAGGAGCAGATCAAGCAGGTCTTCCGGGAACTAGGCGCGCGCAGAGAGGCGCAGAGGGTCCCCCTTCACGAACTGCTGTCGGCCATCATGCTGCTCAAGCGCCAGATCTGGGCCCATGCTCGCTCTCAGGGCGTGTGGCAGCGGCCGATGGAGATGTACCGGGTCATGGAGCTGCAAAGCCGCTTCGCGGCGTTTTTCGACCGCGCCACGTATCACTCGGCCCGCGGCTACACCGGCGGGCAGCCCTCCGACTAGGCCTCAGGGTCGGAACGAGGCTGGACCCCGTAGCCCATGCCATCGGTGGCGCTCCCCCGCTACACGTTGAAGCGGAAGTTGACGATGTCCCCGTCTCTGACGATGTAGTCCTTGCCCTCGATACGGAGCACGCCCGCTTCTCGCGCAGCCTTCATGGTGCCGTGGTGCATGAAGTCGTCGTAGGAGATGACCTCGGCCCGGATGAAGCCGCGCTGGATGTCACTATGGATCGCGCCGGCCGCCTCCCGGGCGGTCTCTCCACTCCGGATGGGCCACGCCCGCACCTCGTCGCTGCCGGTCGTCAGGAAGCTGATGAGCCCGAGTTGCTGGAAGGCCGCCTGGGCCACCACTTCGGCCGCGGGTCCGGGCAGCCCCAATGCAGCCGCGTATTCGGCCTGCTCCTCGATGGAGAGCTGAGATACCTCGAGGGCATCGGGGAAGGGGAACGCGAGCAGCCGCCGTCCCCGTGCGGCCGCCTCGACAGAGGAGGTGTCGGGAGTGCTCCCTGCCTCGGTGTTGAGCACCAGCAGCTGCGGGATCAGGGTCAAAAACTGGTAGCCCCGGATGAAGGTCAGCTCCGTTTCGTCGAAGTCCACTTCCCGGAGGGGTTTCTCGGCTTCGAGCGCCTCCTGGCAATGGGCGAGCGCCTTCTTCCCGGCATCGGCCAGCGGCGCCTTCTTGGTTCGTTCGAAAGCCCGCTCGATCCGGATGAGATCGAACAACAGGAACTCGCGGTCGAGCTCCTCCAGGTCGGCCTCCGGGTGCGCCGGCTCACCGAGCAGCGGGCTATCGAAACCTCGGAGGACGTGGACGTAGACCTGGCCTCCGGCCAGCGCGTCCAAGTATCTCTCCATCTCCCCCTTGCGCCCGGTCGCCTCAGGCCAGGCCACTTCCCTCACCTTGAACTCGGCGAACGTGGTCTTCTTGGGCTGGAAGATCTCGGAGAGAACGCGGATGCGCGGGTCGCCGACGTGGACGGTAGCTACGTGGCCTTCGCCTCGTCCTTCGGCCAGAGCGGCTACGAGGGTCGTCTTACCGCACCCCTTGAGCCCGATGATGCGCGCCTCCAAAGCTGCCTCCCGGTCGTGTTGCGGCTACACGTTCAGTGTAGCCCAGCCACCCTCGCGGTGCGCCGCGTGGCACAATAGGGTAGAGGATAGACGGAGTGAACGAACAAGGAGATGATGACTGTGAGAATGCAGCCTCGGTCGTTGGTGGTAGGGATCGTCTTGCTGGTCCTCTTGGTTGCGGCCTTCGCGCTGCCGGCCTGCGGATCGAGCTCCAGCAGCACCAGCACGGGTGCGGGTGCGGCTGACACCAAGACTTACACCGACGCCGACTACGGGTACAGCTTCGCGTACCCTTCCTCCTGGAAGATCCAGGAGGACACCACCGTTGATGCCAGCGCCGGCGCGACCTCGGCCGGAGGCGCGAGCGTCTTCGATCCCAATGGCGCCAAGGTGGAAAGCACCTACATAGACCTGATGTTGGTCTCGGTCTACAAGCTGACCGTGACCGTGGACGATTCGGTCTTCCCGCAACTCAAGAGCGAGATCGAAGCGGTCCTGGCAAGCCTCGAGAGCCAGGGCACCGGCATGAAGGTGCAGGTGCCTCTGGCGGAGACGACGGCAGCCGGCATGAAAGGCTACAACGTCACCTACACCTTCACGAAGGACGGCGCCCCCTGCACGTCGACCCTCTACTTCCTGTTCGACGGGAACATGGAGTACCAGTTGACCACCCAGGCGGCCGACGAGAACTGGGCGGCCGATCAACCGATCTTCGACGCGATGATCGCGAGCTTCAAGCCGGGGTCGGCCGAGTAGGGAGCGTCCTGGCCGGGCGTCGTGTCGGCCCGGACGGCCGCGGCCCTTCTACCGCGAAGCGAAAGCCCGGGGCAGCCGCTGCGGCTGCCCCGGGCTTTCGCGGCCTGATAGTCAGGCAGACCCTACTTCTGCAGCGGGTACTCCCGGCAGATCTTCTGCGAGTTCCTGTCGTCGTAGAACACCAGCCTGCCGTCGACCTCGTCCAGCGGGAACCACCATTTGTCGGTCGCCTCGGTAGGATCGACGTAGTCGTTGGCGATGACCCGCTCCCTGTGCGCGTCGACGCGTTTGTGCAGCCATTCGATGCTGCCATCCCATTCCGCGAAGTCGCGGGGCTCGGTGAAAGGCACGTGCCACGGGCAGACCTTGGTGCAGCGCCCGCACACGCAGCCTTCCTTGTTCAGCACGTCGAAGTCGGAGCAGGCTTTGCTGTTGAGCTTCCACGTGTAGTAGCCGTTGTAGAGAGTCTTCGGCCCCCGAGTGATGGCCCGGGCCGGGCACTGCTCGGCGCAGAGCGTGCAGTTGCCGCAGTAGTCCTGAAGACCGAAGTCGACGTAACCGTCGGTCTCCAGTTCCATGTTGGTGAGCACGCAGGCCGACTTGAAGTTGCTGCCCAGGAAGGGGTTGAGAATGATCCCCATCCGGGAGACCTCGCCCAGACCTGCGTCGAGCACGATCTGGGGCATGAGCGTCATGTAGCGGTTCATGTTGGAAGCCTGGGCCTCGAAGCCGAGCCGGCGCAGGTAGTTGGCCATGGTCTCGGTCTGCATGGCCAAGCGCTGGTAGGCCTGGAAACTGGCCGGATCGACTATCTCTTCCCAGCCGTTGGCCGCGCATAGCGTCGGCTCGTGCTTCCGGGCGAGTAGGACGATCGCGTACTTGAACGGGGCCTCGATCTCCCTGCCCTTCATGTTGTGCGTGTAGACCGCGGACTGGCTCAGTGGCCCGATGCCCACTAGGTCGGCACCGAGAAAGTGACCGAGCAGCTTGACATGGCGGGTGAGCACCCGGGTGTCGTCGGGGATAGGGGCCCGCTCGGGAGCTACCGGGTTCATCTTGCGGATCACGTTGTTGTTGACCAGATCCTGCATATCCCAGAAAGAGGCGCCCAGCGGATACCGCCGGGTCATCCGCTTGAACTCGCGCTCGATCTCTTCCCCGTACTCTCCGAACAGCGACTTGCCGAAAGGGCTCTCCCGTTCGTCGCGCCGTTCGATGGGCCCGGCGATCTCGTTGGTGGGCTTGGCGACCCGCTTGAGCTTGTCCGTGGGCCAGGGACCGATCTGGCGGTCGTCGTACAGGATGTCGTGGTACTTGAGGCGTTCCATCAGACGATCCCCAGTTCGGCTGCGTTACGGTAGTAGAGCAATTCCTTCTCCTCCTGCGACAGCCCCAGCCCCTCCAGGAAGTCCATGCAGTCCTTCATCTCCTCGTAAGGATAGTCGCTGCCCAGAAGAATCCTCTCCATGCCGAGAGCCTCTCGCGTGCACTTGAAAGCCGCCGGCAGGTAGTTGCCGCTCGTGGTCATGAGCATGTTGTCGCGCAGATAGTCGCTCGGCACACGCTTGAGGTCGGGCACCACCTCGGGGTCGGACGCCCTCAGATGCGGCCGCACGAAGGGGTGATCGATGCGCTGCATGAGGAAGGGCAGACCCTCGCCATAGTGCCCGATCATGATCTTGAGGTCCGGGAACGCGTCGAAAGCCCCGCTCAGGATCAGGCGCATCATGGCCGTCGCGGTCTCCACGCCGAAGCCGAAGGCGGCACCGGCGAGGGCCAGGCCGTAGGTGCGCAACTCCTTGATCATCGGAGCGACCGGATGAAGGTAGATGACCACCCCCAATTCCTCGGCCTTGGCCAGGATGGGCCAGTAGCGGCGCTCGTCGATGTAGGAGTCACCGAAGTTGGAGTGGGTCTTCCACCCCTTGAAACCCAGCTCCTTCACACACCTCTCGAGCTCGGCCGCGGCGGCCTGCGGGTCCTTGGGCGCCAGCGCGGCGAAACCCAGAAGGCGGCCGGGGTACCTGTCGATCGCGGTCGCCAGCTCGTCGTTGACGCTGCGGGCGAGGGCGGTGCCGACGCTCGGGTCGAAGTGGTCGATCCCGGGCGACGTCAGCGAGACGATGGCCGTGTCTATGCCCGCCTCGTCCATCCCTTTGATGCGACCTTCACCTAGATCGAGAAGCCGGTTGAGAAGAAAATCGCCGTGCGGCTCGAAGGCGTCTTCCCGGTAGTACATCCGGCGGCGACCGGTGGTCTTGTCATCCACGAATCGCGGATAGCCGGGATTGGCGTAGGTCGCGTCAACCCACTCTTGCGTCACGAAATGCGTCTCGAAATCGATGGTCTTCAACCTGTCAGCCTCCGGCGATGGGGATGAATACGAGTATGTCGTCACCGTCCGCGAGGACGGTGTCACGGCCTTGAAGCACGGTAATGTCCCGGCCGTTGATCATGATGCGCAACGGCGCGTGGGCGCTCTTCTCCTTCGGCTCGGCCAGGTAGGAGGCGAGCTTGGGGTCGCCCACCGCGGTCAAGCGGTTGAGAAGGTCCTCGATGGTGGCCCCCTGGGGCAGGGACAAGTCCAACTGCTCCTTGCCCAGTAGGCTGCGGATCAGGGCGATGCTGCGCACCCTGATGTTCACTGTCGGGGCGGTGCTCGTCGCGCCTACAGCCCTAGGGCGTCGGCGGCGTAGCCCAGACGCAACTCTTCGAGCTTCTCCCGGGTCGGCACGCCGTCGCGGGCCCAGCCCCGAGCGTCATAGTACTCGTCCAGCATGAAATCGAGATCCTTCTGGCTGATGAGCTCGCCTTTGGATGGGCCGTCCGGTATGGGCTCGGTCTTGAGCCGTTCGGGAAGGTCGTCGTCGGCCCGAGTGAAGCCCGCCTTGGTGTTGAACACCCGCGCAAGGTTGTTGATCCGCTCGCCGACCTGATGCACCTCATCCGGCGTGTACAGCAGCCCCGTGGTCCCCTCCATCAGGTTCGCGGTGTTCTCGAACATGAAGTCGGCCACGGCCATGTCCATGAGGAACACGCACATGGTGGGAGAGTCAGCCAGCGCCGTGCGCGCGTCCTGGTTCCACTTGCACAGTCTGCCCTTGCCCTCGTAGGCGAGACGATCGACGGGCTCGGGGATGGGGATGCCGAAGATCTCCTGGAACGCATAGCCTTTGTTGTGGTCGGCCCCGGTGAACGCCGTGGCGAAGTTGAGGCCGTGGGCCTTGGCCCCGCGAACGTCGTACGCGGGCAGTTCGAGGCCCTTGACATGCATGGCGTACTTCTCGGAGCCTTTGCCGATCTTCTCCGCGGCGGCCTTGACGCCATCGGCCAGCAGGTCGCCCAGACCCTGGCGCTCCCCGATCATGTGCAGGAGTTGGACCATCGCTTGGTCGTTGCCGAAGCGCAGGTCGAGGCCACCGGTGTCTTCCAGGGTGAGGATCCCGCGCTCGAAAAGCTCCATCGCGAAGGCGATGGCAACGCCGGCCGACATGGTGTCGAGGCCGAGTTCGTCCGACAGGCGGTCGCAGGCGATGATAGCGTCGGGGTTGTCGACGCCGGTGACGCCGCCGAACGAGTAGAGGGTCTCGTACTCAGGTCCCTCGGTGAACAGACCGGCATACGGCCCCTCTTGGGCCAGACGCATCTGGCTGCACCCCACCGGACAGCCTGCGCAGGCGGTCTTGCCCGCACCCCGGCTCTCGATGGCGTAGCCGCCGATCTTGTCGGCTGGCGTGAAGACGCCCGTAGCTGTCCAGTTCTTGGCCGGATAGATCCCCAGGGCCTGGGTCAGGTCGAGGGTGGTCGACGTACCGTAGCGCGAGAACTCGGGGTAGAGGATGGGGCTCTTGCGCATCCCGGCCAGCATGCGCTTGCGGGCCGCGTCGTACTTCTCCTTGTCGGCCACTGTGAACTGGCCCTCACCCCGCAGGGCGATGGCTTTGAGGTTCTTGCTGCCCATGACCGCGCCCAGCCCTTTGCGGCCGGCCACCCGGCGCTCGTTGACGATACAGGCCATCCGGGAAAGCTTCTCGCCGGCCGGCCCGATGCAGGCGATGCGGATGTTCTGGTCGTGCAGTTCGTCCTTGATGACCAGCTGGGTGTCCATGCTGGTGAGACCCCACAGTTCCTTGGCGTCCCGGAACTTGACCTCGCCGTTCTTGATCCACAGGTAGGTCGGCTCTTCGGCCATGCCCTCGATGATGATGACGTCGTATCCCGCCTTCTTCATCTCCGCCGGGAAGTGCCCGCCGGTGGTCGCCACCCCCATGGCCCCCGTTGCCGGGGACTTGGCGTTGATGGCCATGCGGCTGGCACACGGGATGGTGGTCCCAGTGAAGGGCCCGGGAGCGAAGATCAACTTGTTCTGCGGCCCCAACGGGTCGCAATCGGCCGGCACTTCGTCGTAGAGATACTTGACGCTGAAGCCCGACCCGCCGATGAAGTCCTGCGCGACGTCTACAGGGAGGGCCTCCTCCTTGAACGTCTTATCCGTCAGGTTGACCCTCAGGACCTTGCCGGTATAGCCGCCTGCGTACATGTCGCTCCTTTACCCTTCGAGGCTGATACGGCCCCGAATCCCCCCGTTGATAAGTAGTTGCTCAGTTGCTGGGGAAAGGATACCAACGATGCGGCCAACTTGCAGGCAAAACAACGGTCTGATGAATAGCGCGGAAGCACGAAAACAAACCGGCCCCGGCCGCCCTTCCGGGAGGCGGCCGGGGCCGAATCAGGCCCGACGTCGCGTCGAGCAGGGGGGCCTAGGCTAGTGGCGTGGTCGTTTGCTCCACGGGGATGATCTCGTTACCAGCGTTGCTCGTGATCTTGAGCTCGACGGGATACTTCGTGCCTTTTACCCACTGGCCGGCTGCGCACACGGTCCGGTATACGTTGGGCACCGGGCGCCTCGTGCCCGGTTCCACGGGAAGCGTGAAGTCCACGGGGCCGGCGAGGGTCTCGAGCTTCATAGTCGAGAGCGCGGTGCCGATCGCCGCTTTGTCGTCCGGGTTCTCAGTCCGTTTGAGCGAATCGAGGGCCATCTCGAGGAGCGCGTAGTGATAGAGAGGCTGCACCCACTGTTCGCCCTGCCGCTTCTCGTATTCAGCAGCGAACTCCGCGCAGGTCTCACCGGTGAGCGAAGACTTGAATGGGAAGGTCGGCGTCCAGTAGACGACAGTGGTCAGACCGATCCCGATATCGCCCAACTTCTCAACGGTCTGCCAGAACTGCAGGGCCTTGCCGACGGTGACGGCCTTCGGGTTGTAACCCTGCTGCTTTGACTGGCTCCAGAAGTTGGTGAAGTCGGGGGCCGACAGAACACCCGCGCAGATGTCGGCGGCGCTTTTCTTGAACGTGGAGATGACCGCGGTGTAGTCCTCCAGCCCATCCTCGAACGCGCCTGGGTCGGAGAGTTGGTAGCCGTTCTGCTCCAGCGCGGGCGGCCAGGCCTTCCTATAGGCGTTGCCGTCGGCATCGTTCGGCCATAGCGCTCCATACACCTTGTTTTGTTCGAACTGGTCCCACATGGCGAAGTACGCTGTTTGGATGTCTTCCTGGCCCCAGAAGGTGTGGTACGTCCATTTGAAGCCCACCTTGGGGTCGCCCTTGCGGCCGTTGAACCAGGCCTGCCACGGCGTGTCGTTAGAGATACAGGGCAAGCCGAAAGCCTCAGCCTGGTCCGCTACCGGGACCGTGGTGTCGGGCGTGGAAGCCACCATCATCATGTCCACGCCGTCATTATTGATGAGGTCGCCCGCTACCTGGCCGGCCCGGTCGCTGCTCGACTGGCTGTCCTGAAGGATGATCTCGATGGGATGGTTCTTCTGGTCACCGAGGACGACCCCGCCCTCCACATATTCATTCCAGCGGTCGAGGACGTACTTGTCGGCCGTTCCGAAGGTCGCCAGTTTGCCGGTGATCGGGCTCACGAAGCCGATCTTGATCGGCCGGCCTGTCTCGACCGCCGCGCTCACGCTCGTAGTGGTCTCCGCCGCCGCCGTGGTCGTCGTGGCTCCCGCTGCGGTGGTCGTCGTGGCCGCCGCCGCCGTGGTCGTGGTCGTGGCCTCTTCGCCTCCACACGCGGCGACCAAGCCGCCGAGGCCACCCACGGCTCCTATGGTCGCTCCGGCTATCCCGGCTCGCTTCAAGAACTCGCGCCTGCTGATCGTGTTATCTAGCATCCTAATTCCCCCTCACTTGGGTGGTATGCGCCGCCGAGCCCACAAGACGGGACTCGAAACCTGCGACATAGGTTAGCGATTCGCGGTTCCCCAGTCAAGAGAACAGAACAAGAATTATCATTTTTTTTCTGCACTTGACATGAGAACGACGATATAGTGATGCCATGGAAGAACAACTGACGCCATACAAGTCGCCGCGACAGAAGCGCAGCCGGGAGTCCCTCGAACGCCTGCTGGAGACGGCAGAAGATCAGATCCGACTGAACGGGATCGAGGCGCTCACTATCAGCGGGGTCGTAAGCAGCGTCGGGCTCTCTGTGGGCGCTTTCTACGCCCGCTTCCCCGACAAGAACGCCCTCCTCCTAGCCGTGCAGGACCGTTTCCACAACCGGCTGGAGCCCCGCATCCGCGAGCAGATGATCGCAGAGGCCGGACCGTGCACAACGCTCGCGGATGCGGTCGACGCGGCGATCGACGTGCTGATCCGGAACGTGGTGGGGGAGCGGGAGCTGTCCCGAGGCTTCATGAGCCTGTCGGTAGCGGACCCTGTCCTGCGTGCGCGAGGCGAGCTGGTCAACCGGCAGAGACGCGAGACGTTCAGCGAGATCCTCCTCGCCCACAGCGACGAGATAGGGCACGCTGACCCGGGTCTTGCAATCAGCGTCGCCTACGGGATTTATGCGGCGGTCATCCGCGGCCGTCTCGTGTTCGGCCCCGAGCACGAACTGTACTACGGCATCGACACCGCCGTGTTGTACCGGGAGCTGAAAGAAGCGCTGACCTTGTACCTGAAGGGCGAGCACACCGTTACCTGTTGAGTGCCCGGCGAGGCGCACGATGCCCAGAAACGACGAGAGCCCCGCCTTCGCGGGGCTCTCGGTCTCGATGTGGCCGTCAGGCCGCGATCGTTTGCTCTATGGGGCGAGGGATCAGGCGTCGTACTGCATGAGCTGCACCTTGGCCACCACCGGCAGATCCGGGTGATTGGCGTTACTGACCATGATGGGCTCGAACGGGAACTTCTGACCCTTGATCCACTGGGCGCCGCCGGTCGGGCACTTGTAGACGTTCTCGACCGGGTGCTGGCTCTTGGCCAGGTCGGTCATGTCGATCGGGGCGGTGAAGTCGATCGGCCCCAGGCAGGTGGCCAGCTTCGTGGTCCTGACCTGGGCGATGATGTCCTCTTTGTCGTCGATGTTCTTGACCCGCTTCAGCACATCGACCGCCCACTCGTACTTAGCATACTGCGCGATAGGGGCCGTCCACTGCTCGCCCGTGTCGGCCATGAACTTGTCGGCCAGTTGCTGGCAGGTCATCCCGGTGATGGAGTCCTTGTACGGCCAGCTGGGCTCCCACACGCCCTCGACCGTGGCGTTGTAGGCGATCGGGCCAATGGCGTCCAGCGTCTGCGGGAAGAGCAGGGCCTTCCCTATGGTCAGCGCCTTGGGGTTGTATCCCTGCTGTATCGACTGCTGCCAGAAGTTGGTGAAGTCGGGCGGGCTGATCGTGCCGCAGCAGATCTCGCAGCCTTCCTTCTTGAAGTCCGAGATGTACTTGGTGAAGTCCTCAGTGGGTACGGGGTAGAGATCGGGCAGATAGTAGGTGTAGCCCGCGGCCTCGACCGCCGGCGGAAGCCCGGTCGTCATGTCGGTCCAGGCCGCACCGTCGGCGTCGTTCGCAAAGAGGAAGCCGATCTTCTTGTTGGTCGGCACCTGTTCCCACATCGCGATGAAGTTCCCGACGATGTCTTCGAGGCCCAGCGCGTGGGCATAGGTCCACTTGAACGGTTTGTCGGGAGCCCCGCCGCGGCCAAAGATGAACGGCTGCCACGGCACGAAGTTCGCGATCGATGGGCACCCAAGCGCCTCGCATTGGTCGGCCACCGGGTTGGCAGTGTCGGGGGAGCCGGAAGCCATCATCAGGTCGACCTTGTCGTTGGCCACGAGGTCGCCCGCCACCTGGGCGGCCCGGTTGGAGTCCGACTGACTGTCGGCCCGCAAGATCTTGATCAGATGCTTTTTGCCATCGCCGGCGATGATGCCGTCCGGTGTCGCCGTCTTCAGCGCGAAATCGACCCACCAGTCGTCCGCCGCGGCGAAAAGAGCGAGGGGGCCGGTCGATGGCGAAACGAGACCCAGTTTGATGTCGCGGCCCGTCTCGGGGCCCGCGCTGACGGTCGTGGTGGGCGCGGCAGTGGTCGTCGTCTCGGCTACCGTGGTGGTGGTCGACGCTTGCGCCGTCGCGCTCGTCGACGTCTCCTCGGTCCCACCGCAGGCCGCTACCAGCCCGCCGAGACCCGCACCCAGGCCTACGGCAGCCCCGGCGACGCCGGCGATCTTGAGAAAATCACGACGGCTTACAGACTTGTCTTCCATATCCCCTCCTCAGTGGATACTCCCTGGAAAGGGCCGAAACCGGACGGCCCACGCCCCCATCGTAGCACCAAGAGGGGCCGCGCGGGGAGCCCACTAAGTGAGTGCTCGCTCCGCTTATCGCAAGCGCTCCATCGCCCCCAGGACCGCATTTCGTTTCGTCCGGAGTGCCTGCATCTGCGCGCTTCTAACGGATTCCTTATGTCAATGAGGCTATACTCCTTCGCGCCGTCTTCGCAAAGAACCATCAAGTGAGGTTTCTGTGACCAAGAGAATCCTGACCGTCCTCGTGGTGCTGCTGCTGGCTGCAACGGTCGGCTTGGTGGCGGGCTGCGGTGGGGAACTCCCCAAGAACGCTGTGGCCAAGGTCGGCGACACCGCCATCACGCAAGAAGAACTCGACCAGAGGGTCGCCGATTTCGCAGCCCAATATGCTGGTCAGATTCCCGACGAGAGCACCGATCCTGAGAACTATAAGATCTTCCAGCAGGACGTCCTCGAATACATCATCACCTACCGGATCGCCAGCCAGAAGGCGGAAGAACTCAAGGTCGCGGTGACCGACGAGGAGGTCCAGAAGGAGATCGACTCGATCAAGGAGACGTCCTTCGGCGGGGACCAGACGAAGTTCGACGACGCCCTCAAGCAGCAGGGCATCACGATAGACCAGCTCAAGAAGAGCTACAAAGAGTCCATGCTCATGCAAAGGATCTATGACGAGGTGACCAAGGACGTCACCACCGTCCCGGACGCCGACATCCAGGCCGACTACGACGCTCGCAAGACCGAATACTTCGTCGAGGAGACGCGGACGGCGCGGCATATCCTGATAGCTCCGGACCCGGCTCGCGTCGACGGGACCACCACGACCACCTCGGCCAGTTCCACCACGTCGACCACGGCCGGCTCCTCGACGACTACCACGGCCGCGCCGACCGACGCGGATTGGAACGCGGCTCTAGAGACCGCCAACAAGCTGCGGACCGAGCTCGTCGCCAGCGCCGACTGGACGACTGAAGCGGCCAAATACTCCGACGACCCGGGCTCTAAGGCAAAGGGCGGTGATCTGGGAACCATTTCCAAAGGCGAGATGGTCAAGGAGTTTGAAGACGCGGTCTTCTCCCTGCAGAAGGATGAGATATCGCAGCCGATCAAGACCGCCTATGGCTACCACGTCATCCAGGTGACGGGTATCAACGAGGCCAAGCAGTACACTCTCGACGAAGTCAAGGAGGAGATCAAGGCCTCCCTGGTGAACGCGGCGAAGAGCAAGGCTTGGCGCACTTGGATCGACGAGCAGAAGAAGGCAGCGGGCGTGATCTACGCCGAAGCATGGGCTCCGACCACCACGACGACCGCAGCTACGACCCCGACCACCAGCGGCCCCGCCGATACCACCGCGACTACCGCCGGCGCGACCATCACGACCGCGGCGCCGACCACTACGACGGCCAAACCGTAGACGCCTGACGCAGCGAGGCGCCCTTTAGGGCGTGGCCTGCTTAGCGGAGAAATAAAAGGGCCGGGGATCGAAACCCCCGGCCCTTTTTGTCGGCCGTGTCGGGCGCGGGCAAGCGCCCGCGCGGGCGCTCCGCGTTTCCGCGCTCGAAAGCTCTACTCGCCCGTCTCGAAGCGGAAGGTCTGGTCCGGATCGGTGATGGCCAGCAGCCGGACGATGCAGCCGTCGCCTTCGGGCCAGCGCCACGGGAAGCACATGAAGGTGCAGCGCTTGCCGGTCACCTCGTCCATCGCGCCGCCGGCGTTCTCGACGCCGGGGATGCCGCCCTTGACCATGAGGGTCTTGTGCGCCGATTCCCAGTTGGGGAAGTCCTCGATAGGATCGTGCCCGTACTTCTCTTTCCACTCCTCGATGAGGTGCGGGTGTGTGGGGCCTAGCCCGTGGTTGACGAGTTTGGTGGCGATGGGGTGGTCGTTCGCCTGGCAGCCGTAGGCCACCATCTTGACCTTCTTGTCCACCAGCCACTGCGCGCCTTCCTGGTAGATGCCGCAGCCGTAGGCGAAATACTCGTCGGTGTCGGCCCACAGGTGATGGAAGCCGGTGTTGATGACGACGATGTCGCCTTCCTGGATCTTGGGCGTCGCGTTCTCCAGGTCCTCGGGGGTGATGATGCCCCACTTTTCCTTGGGGATCGATACGCAGACCCCGGTGCCGAACAGCCGCCACAGCGGGTACTGGCCGATGGTGGGAGTGTTCTCGGTCACGTGGAGGGGGGCGTCCATGTGGGTACAGCGGTGCATGATGCCTTCCCACTGCACCTGGTAGACGCCGTCCTTGGCGTGGAACTTGTCGATGGACACGTTCACACTCGGGGTCGAGGGCCACTCGGGCATGAACTGGGTGAACGTGTGGGTGAGGTCATATATCTTGAGGCTCATGGCTCGTTCCTTTCGGCTCCGCGGGTGATCAGTTACCGGGCTCGATGCGGCAGGCGCCGCTCGGGTCGATCATGCCGACCATCCGCACCTGGCAGGCGTCCCCGTGCTCGAACTTCCAGGGAGTGGCGGCCAAGGTGGCCCGCTTGCCCTTGAGGACGTCCACGTCGCCGCCGACCTGCTCGATAACCGGGATGCCGGCGCCCAAGATGGTCCGCCCGGCGATGTTCCACTCGGGGTGCTCTTTCTTGGGATCGAGGCCGGTCGCCCTGGCATATTCACCGGCGAGGCGCTTCATGTGCGGGCCGCCGCGATGAGTGGTCATGGAGGTGGCCAGCGGGTGATCGATGAACGGGGTGTCGATGGCGACCATCTTCGGATTCATGGACACGAGCCACTCAGCGGCTTCCTTGGAGAGGCCCGGCGCTTCGCCGTAGTACTCAAGAGCGTCCGAGTACCTGTGATGCCAGCCGGTCACGATGACCACGATGTCGCCCTCTTTGACCCCCGGCTTGGCGTTCTGGAGGTCGGCGGCGGTAATCACTTCCCAGGGCTTCTTGGGAACGTCGAGGACGCACCCGTTGCCGAACAGGCGATCCGGCGAGACCGCGGCGAGATCGGCGCCCTTCTGGATGAGGTGGATAGGGGCGTTCATGTGAGTGCCTGTATGCATGACGGTGACGATGCGCCAGGCCAGGACCCCGTGCTGGGCGTGCTTGACGGCACGGTGCATCTTGACGTCGGTCTGGCCGGGATAGGACGGCGCCCCGTGGCCCCAGACGTGGCTCAACTCGACCATCTGAAGCCCGCTGGCGGGATCAATGGTGACGTTCGACATCTTCAGCGCTCCTTGTGGGGATGAGATACCGATCAGAGATACCGGAAAACGAAACGAGTATACCAGAAAGGGTTATCGGTCTGTGAGCAGAGAGGGGTGGTATCCTGTTTTGCGACAAGGAGTACCGTGCGACAAACATACTCGCGGGCCTCTTCAGAGGTTCGCTCATATTCAGTTGATGACCTGCCGCAAGGAGCGGATTTCGCGCTCGAGTCGATTGCTGCGCGACGATGGCCGCTCTGGCTGGCCCGGCTGTGCCTTCTCGGTGCTCTGGTGGCCGTCCTCCCGCTGCTCCGCGGAGCTATCGGCAACGTCGAGGGCCGTGAGTTCCTTATGATGCTCACCCTGGCCATCACCGTGACCTGGGTCGTCTTCCTCACCTGGGCCTACGAGACGATCACCAAGGAGGGCAAAGAGCCTCGAACGCGGACGATGAAAGCGGCTCTGACGTTCGGCGCATCCTGTGTCGCAGTCGGAGAGTTCATGATCGGGATGCAGGCGGATCCGGCTCACGCCGAGACGAAGGTCACATCCGCCGACCGGTCTCTTCCGGCACTGCTCGACAGCTCTTCCGGTCTGGCCATCCACCACGATCACGTGGGTCTGCTTCCCCGGTTCTCCGCGAGAATGACGGGGGCCACCCAGGCCCCGGTGAGCCTGATCTTCCTGGGCAGCGGCCGCGAACTGCTTGAGACCTTCGCCGCCGGGGGGTGGCACGCAGCCGAACGCATAACACCGCGCACGGCGTTACGCGCCTTCGGCCGGGGCGTGCTCAACCGGCCGTACCACTGCGCCCCCGTGTTCCCCAGCTTCCTCGACGGCAAGCTGCACGACGTAGCGTTCCAGAAGACCAACCCCGGAGGGTCGTCCCGGCGGCGACATCATGCCCGCTGGTGGCTCACGGACTTCACCTGTGAGGGCACGCAGGTGTGGGTGGCCACGGCTTCGTACGACGCGGGCGTCGGCGTCGGCCGTCTGTTCCCGATGCCCATCCACCACATCGATCCCAACATCGATGCGGAGCGCGACTATATCGTCCGCTCTCTGGTGTCTACCGGCCTCGTCCGTGTGACTCAAGAGGTGCGCGTGACGGAGCCCATGACCGGCCGGAACGCGGCCGGCGACCACTTCTACACGCGGGGTATGGCTTTCGTCCTGGCGTAGACCGAGGGCGCCGGGCGGGCGCCACCCTGTTCCTGCTGTTCATTCCGCTCGTAAATATCGTGGTGGAGATCATGATCTACGCCGGTGTGGCCAACAATTATGGGAAGGGCGTGGGTTTCACACTCGGCCTCATCTTTCTGCCCTTCGTCTTCATCCCCATCCTGGGGTATGGGGGAGCCACGTATCAGGGGCCGCAATCGCCCGCTTACCCGGCGATCCGGAGTTAGTCGGGCACACAATCGTCCGCGTCCGCCGCTGCGTGGATTCTCATGACCAGCTCGTAAGACAGACCGAGGGCGGTCCCAAAAGGGCCGCCCTCGGTCTGTCTGCTATGAGCGGCGCGAGCCGTGGGCCACGAAGTGACGACTAGATTGTCGGGTAGCCCTCCGGCGCCGGCTGCGGCCGCCCCGGCCCCGGCATGATCGGCGTGGTGGCGTGCTTCTCGCCCCTCTCCCACTCCTCGGGGATCCAGTTGTACTGCCGGTCGCCGATGTAGTTGGGGTCGTAGCGCTCCCGGATCTTGCGCTGGAACGCAAAGGCCCAGGGCTGTTTGGCCTTGGCCCATTTGTCGAAGGCCTGCTCGTCGGTGTAGCGCATCTCTATGTAGAGACCTTCCTTGCCGGGCGGGTAGTTGATGGTCTTGGCGTCCTCGACGGCATCGTCCATGTGGTACCAGGCAGCCGCGCAGGAGTCGTGGTCGTTGCCGTCGTAGGACACGAACTGTTCCAGGCCCATGACCCCACCGCCGGGATATGCGCCGACGGTGCCCATCATCGAGTCGCCGCCGGCCTGCACCAGAAGGCCGTTCGCGTAGTCGCGCTCATAGCCGGCCGCGGCCGCCGGCACGTAGCCCTTGACCCAGTCGGGCGTGCCGCCCTGCATCCAGCTACCGATGTAGTTGCCGGAGTAGACGTAGTTGATCTCTTTGTGACCCAGCCGGTTCATATACATGTTGGTGAACTCGGCCATGTCTTGCTCACAGTAGCGCTCGACCTTCCAGCCGCCCACCTCCTCGAGGATCTTGTCGAGGATCTTGTCCTGCAGCTCGATGTCGGCTTCGGACCGGCCGGCCATGACGATCTGCAGGGAGATGCGCATCTCCTCGGTGAGCTCGGCCATGCCCGGCTCTTCGATCATCCAGGGCAGGTCGCTCAACTGCTTGGTGGCGTCGTTGTACATGAGCCAGAAGGTGGGAGCGAGCTCGGCCCCAGCCAGGTTGAACTGCCGATGCAGCGTGTAGCCGATCTCGTTGTCGTAGATCTTGTAGTAGAGGTCGCTCCAGGCCCCCCAGTCGGCAACGGCCACCGTATAAGCCCGGAACGTCTTGTCCAGAGGCAGGCGGTAGGCAGGGACGGTCCCGGTAACGGGCCAATCGGTGCGACCCGGCCAGTGGGCCAGACGGACGGCGCACTTGGTGTAGACGCCCATGCCCCCCCGACTGCCGAGCATGCCGCGCATGATGCCCCGGACGCTGGGACCGGGACCTTCGCTGCAGAACCAACCGTCGCCGGAGCCGAGCGAGCCGCTGCGGATGATCTCGCCACTGAGGGTGACCCATTCCATGCCCAGCACGTTCTCGGCGTTGCCGCCCATCCACATGGTGCCGGCCCCGATGCCCGAGTACGCGCAAGCCGCGGCGACCACGGAGCAAGACGAACCCGCGCCGATGATGTTGCAGCTCCAACCGCGCTTGATGGCCTCGGCGTGCAGCTGAGCGTGGATGACGTAGGGCCCCACGATGGCGATGCCGTTCTTCTCGTCGATCTCGATCTCGTTCATGCGGCGCATGTCGAGCTGGACCGTGTCCTTCTCGTCGCCGTAGCGGCTGCCTTCGTCGTACATCGCCGACGCCCAGTGATACCAGCCGGTGCCGAGCGGCTTGATGCCGAACTTGTACTTGTTGCCCGCCCGGACGATGGCCTGGACCTCTTCGGTGGACGCAGGCATGACGACGGCCCCTGCGCGGGGCATGTAGTGGCTGCAGTCGGGACGGACGAGCTCGGTCAGCATCTCGACCGCGTACCCGTCGAGGATGGCAGGGTCGCGCGAGACGTTGCGCTCGCCGACGATGGCCTGGAGGGCTTCGTATGCTTCGGTGGAGAGAGCCATGGTTCCTCCTAGAGAGCCTGCTCGACCAGCTCGAGCACGTCGATGGCCTTCATGGTGCTGCCGTCGCTCGCCGCCGCGCTGCCGAGGATGCGGTTGCAGCTCGAGCACGCCGTGGCGATGGCCTCGGCCCCGGTGGTCTTGGCTTCATCCAGCCTCTTGGAAGCCGTGAAGTCCGCGAAGTCCGGATAGGCCTGCGGGGCGGCTCCGCCGCCGCCGCAGCACCAGGCCGCCTCCTTGCTGCGCTCCATCTCCACCAGCTCCAGGCCGGGAATGGCCTTGAGCACGTCGCGCGGCGGTTCGTACACGCCGAAGGCGCCGTTGTAGCGCGGACGGGGCGGGTCATAGACCACCGCCTGGCCGTAGATCTTGGTCTCCTTGCCGTTCCAGGGCACGTAGTCTTCGCCCTGACGACCGAGATGGCAGGGGTCATGATAGGTGACCTTCATCGGTACCGGCTTGGTGAGCTGGAGCCGGCCCTCTTTGATCAGCTTGTCGGCCACCTGCGTGGTATGCAGCACTTCGATACCGTAGTCGTCGCCGGCGACTTTGGGATAGAGCCGCTTGAACGTCCAGAAGCAGGTGGCGCAGGGGGTGACGATGGTCTTGACGCCCGCCGCCGCCCATTTCGTGAGGTTGGCTTCGGCAGCCGCGGCGAAGTCGTCGCGGTAGCCCATGTCGTACGCCTTGCCGCCGCAGCAGCCTTCATCGCTATCGAGGGCGAAGTCGAGGCCACCCTTGGTGAGGACCCGGGCGGCCGCCTGGACGGCGCCGCGGAGGGCAGGATTGAACGAGTAGAGGCACCCAGCGTGGAACAGGACTTCCGCCTTGTCGACGGTCCCGGCACCGGCTGCTGAGCCCGGGGCGGCAAGCTTCTTCAGGCCCAGACCGTCCGCCCAATCGTTCCGTTTGGCCTGCAGAGCGCCGGCCATGTTGCCGCTGTCGCGCAGCTTGGCGATGACCCCCGGGTAGGCCGGAGGAACGACGCCTTTCTGGTTCAGATAGTGCCGGAACTCCCGCGCGCCGGAGAGGATGTGCATGTCGTAGCGGCATACCTTGCAGCTGACGTCGCAGCTGCCGCACAGCGTGCATTCGTAGACGACGTCCACCAACTCGTCGCTGATCTCGCTGCGGCCGTCGACAAGTGACATCAGGGCGACCATACGGCCCCCGGCCGAGTAAGCGTGGAAGTGCCGGTAATCAACGCTGGGGCATCCCTTTGCGAACTCCCAGCTCTTGATGCGGTCCTGCGGGATCCACTTGCAATACGAGCATCGGTTACATCGCATCGCGTCCGGTCGATAATCTTCAAGTGCCATCGTGGCTACTCCTCTTCAAAAGCAGAGCTTGCTGGGGTTCAGCACGTTATTGGGATCCAGGATCTTCTTGACCGTGCGCAACGCATCGCGACCGGCCGCGTCCCGGTTGTAGACCGGGTCGGCCCACTCGCCGTAGGGCCGGGAGAAGTAGGCGCCGTCGTTGACGAGCTGCTTGCTGGCGGCGGTGAATAGGGCGCGGACGTTACCGGCTTCCCTCTTGTCGTCCGGAGCGAAGGGAAGGCTGAACTCCATGTGATACGCCACGCCCTGATGCTGCGGCTGCAGGTAGACGCCCACGTCCGCAGCCGAGTACTTATGCGCGGCCGCCGCATCGAGCATGGTGGCCAGGTAGCCGGACGCTTTGTCGAGCGGCGTGTGGAAGAAAATGTCGCGGACTGCGCCCTTCGAGCGGAGCTTCCAGTGAGCGGCGCCGTCGACCGCCGCCCCGGCATCGTACGGTCCGTAGACCGCGGCCCCGACGCGGGAAGTCGCCAGACCGGGAACGGCGGACAGAAGTATCTTGCCGTGAGCGGCCACCGCCTCGGCGATGTCCTTCTCGGCAACCGCCATGCGCTCTTCTGGGAAGAGGGCGCGACCACCGACGCCCATGACCAGCGTCCAAGCCGGCAGGGCGTCGCGAAGCGCGGCCACATCGGCCGCGTCGGTGCCGACCAGCGCCGCCAGATAGGCTCCGTTCACGATGAATAGCTCATCGGCCACCCGGAGGCGTGCGAGCCGGTAGGTGAGGTCCACGAGATCGTCGAGCGTGGCGGCGGTGACGAAGAGCACTTTCTTGGGATCGGCCAGGAGTTCGCACTTGACCGACGCCCAGGTGACTATGCCGAAGGTACCCTGCGCGCCGGTGAGAAGGCGGTAGTAGTCGGTCTGTAACGGGCCCTTAGGGTCCACTTGCCGGCTACCGGCCGCCCACTGTCCCTCGAGGTCCGCCGGCCCCATACCGGATTCACCGGTGAAGAACCGGGCGCCGTCGCCCCAGATCACGCCGCAGTTGCGAAGCGGTTCGGGCAGGGAGTAGTTGTAGCGCGGGATCAGTGTCGGCTGCCGCTCGAGAAGACTGGCGATGACCGACTTGTTGGCCCGCGGGTAGAGGGGCGGCGTGATGCGCATGCCCTCCTTGGCCAATTCGGGCTGAAGCTGGGCGTAGGTGACGCCGGGCTCGATGACCACCATGCGGTTGCGGCGGTCGATCCGGAGGATCCCGTTCATCCGGCTTAGGTCCACCATGACGGCACCCGGCACGCTGGGGACCGTGTCGCCGTAGAAATGGGGCGCTCCGGAGCTCACCGGGATGAGTGGCGTTCCGGTCTGATTCGCCCAGGCGACGAGGGCCTGAACCTCGGCTTCGCTGCCGGGCCTGACTACCAGTCTTGGCTTGATGGGAAGCACGAAGCTTTCGTCCCGTGCGTATGATTCGAGGATCGCCGGGTCTTCGAGGACGTGCCCGTCCCCGAAGAGACCGACAAGGTCCTGTTTCATCCCTTCCACGTTTTGGACCGCCTTTCGGTATTCACCTCGCGAAAGCGAGCGGCATACTGTCATCCCTGAAGTATCAAGGGTGATGCCACTATAGCCTTCGAGGATGGAGAAGTCGCTGCTCTCCGAGCACTTTGCATCAGGCGAAGATGCTATGACGCCCACGCATGAATCCCGGGGCGTGCATGCGCGCGCAAAACGGCGCATGCACGCCGATCAAGGCAGAACTAGGTCAGGGCATCAGCAAGACAGGCTTGATGGCCCGTCCTTCTTCGGCCGCCAGGACGGCCTCGTTGATGTCAGCGAGGTCGAAGGTGGTGACCAGCTTGTCCACAGGGTAGCGTCCCTGCTTGTACCACTCGATCAGCTTGGGCAAGAAGTCCCGCGCCACCACAGAGCCGGCCATGATGAACTGGACGCGGACGCCTTTGGACAGCAGCGCGTGAGGTCCTCCGCCAAGAGTCTCGGCCTCTGGCGCCGCTACCACTCCGAAGGTGCCCCCATTGCGCAGGACGCTGGCGGCGGTGACCCAGGAACTGACGGCACCCGAGCTGTCGAGGGCTTTTGAGATCCCGCGGGGCGCGATCTCCTTGATCCGGGCGACAACGTCGTCCGTCTTGGCGTTCACGGTGTGAGTGGCCCCGAGTTCCAGCGCCAACTCCAGGCGCCGTGGATTGCGCGCGACGGCAATGATCGGATAGGCGCCGGCAAGGTGGGCCGCCATGATGGCGTTCTGGCCCACCCCTCCCACTCCAAGTGCGAGCAGTTCGTCTTGGGGCCCGACCTCCAAAGCGCTCAATACCGACCCTGCCCCGGTCATGGCGCCGCAGGGCAGAGCAGCCATGATCTCCCAGGGGACTTCGTCGTCCTCCACTTTGACCAGCGACGACTCGGGCACCAGAGCGTAGGTAGCGAAGGACGACTGCTGGAAGTAGCAGGCCGAGATGGGCTCTCCCTTGAGCCGCACGGTCCTCGAACCGTCGAGGCGGCAGCCGCTGAAGAGCAGGGGAAACTGGGCCTCGCAGATGTACCGCTTACCGGTGAGGCAGTTGGAGCAGACGCCACACGACGGCCAGGAAATGATCACGCGGTCCCCGGGCTTGACATAGTTGACGCCCGGGCCGATCTCCTCGACGATACCCGCGCCCTCATGACCCACCACAGCGGGCATGGGCAATAGGAACTGCATGTTCAGGTCGGTGTGGCAAAGGCCGGCCGCCTTGATGCGGACGTAGACCTCGCCAGGTCGGAGGTCCTCGATCTCGACGTCTTCTATGGTGAACTTGCCGCCGGCCTCGTGAACCACGGCCGCGGTCGCCATCTTGCTCATCAGAATCCTCCGATCATCTCGTTGATCATGCCTATCCTCCGGCCAGGGGAGGGAACACGAGGACCTCTTCGCCCTCCTCGAGAGGTGCGGATAGGTCGACTCCTCCGACTGCCCTTCCTCGCGATACGATGACCTGGGGTGAGAACCGGCACCTGCTATCGTCCCACGCCCAGCCATCCAGCTTTTCTCTCATGAGCGGAGCGATGACCTGCATCAGATCGTCAAAACCCGACCCCTCCGGTAACTCGACGTCGATGCTCTTCTGCCCGACCTTGTCCCGGATGATGCCCAAGAAGGTCATCGTAACGCGCATGTCTGCCTCTCTGGTGGCGCCTATCGTGCGGTCGACGCGGCCCTAGAACTCGCCTACGATCTCGGCCAGGCCCAACTCGGCCAGTTTCTCCGGGGTCGGCCGGCCCTTGTCATCCCAGCCGCGTTCCCGGTAGTAGTCCTGAAGCATGTAGGCGATATCGGGGCTCTGGCCGGCGTGGCTTCCGTCCGGAGCGCCTTCGAGCAGACGCCGGGGCAGCTTGTCGTCGGCCCCCGTGATGCCGCACTTCATGCTGAAGACGCGCTGCAGGTTGGTGATGCGCTCGCCAGCCTTACCCACGCGATCGGAGTCCCAGGTCTCGCCGGTGATGGCCTGAAGAGCCGCCGCGATATCGGCGTAGATCATCCCGTCGGAGCAGATCATGCACAGGGTCAGGGAATCTACGACCGAGGCCTTGTCCTGGGAGAGCATCGCCAGGACCGCTTTGCCTTCCCGACTGAACCGGTCGATCTCGCCCACCGGGATGCCCGTGTCGGGACGCGGCGCTCCCTGCTCCATGACGAAGGCCGCGCCGTGCATGTGGCAGGCGCCGCGGGTGCCGGTAGCGTAGACCGGGACCATGGACGTGTAGGCGCGGGAATCGTGGTAGGGGACTTCCATGCCCTTGACGTGCACAGCGTAGTCCTCGGTACCCCGGCCCAGTTCAGCCGCGGCCCGCATGACCCCCTGCCCTAGCAGAGCGCCCAGACCCCGCCCGGTGCCGATCTGATCGACCATCTCGATGATGGCGTCCACGTTGCCCCAGGTGAGATCGCAGCCCGCCTCTTCGCGAGTGATGATGCCCTTTTCGTATGCTTCCATGGCGAAGGCGATAGCCGAGCCGGTGGAGATGGTGTCGACGCCGTAGCGGTTGGCCAGGTCGTTAGCCCAGCAGACGGCCTCCAGGTTGTCGTTCATGAGCATGGTGCCGAAGGCGCAGAGCGTCTCGTACTCGGGGCCCGGCCCTTCCATTGCGAAGGGGCCCTGGTCGATCTTGATCCAGCGGGCGCAGCGGATGAAGCAACCCTGGCAGCCCGCGTGGGGCACCAGGATAGTCTCGGCCATGGTCCGGCCGTTCAGGGCCTCGCAGCCCTCGCGCCATTCCCCTTTTGCCCAGTTCTTGTTGGGACTGTCGCCCGAGGCCCAGGAATGCTCAAGAAGACCGGCCGTCCCGTATGGGGTGAACTGGGAGACGACCGGATGATGGCTGATGGCCTCGCGGACGTTCTTGGTGGCCTGCTTGAGCGCCGCTTCGTCGGCCACAGGGACCTTGCCGGTGCCGCGCACGGCCACGGCCTTGAGATTCTTGGAGCCCATCACCGCGCCTGCGCCTCCGCGCCCGGCAGCCCGCTGCTCGTCGTTCATGATGCAGGCGAGCAGAATCTGCTTCTCGCCTGCTTGCCCGATACACGACACCTTGACCTTGTCGTCACCCAGCTCTTCCCGGATCGCTTCCTGAGTCTGATCGGAGTCAAGCCCCCACAGGGCACCGGCGTCACGGATCTCGACGTTGCCGTCATTGATCCACAAGTAGACCGGGGTGTCCGCCTTGCCCTCGACGATGAGGCCATCGAACCCGGCGAGCTTGAAGTCGCGCGCCCACCAACCCGCGGAGCTCGTCGTCAGCCACATGTTGGTGAGGGGAGACTTGGTGCACACCTGGTAGCGAGTCGTGGTGGGGAAGGCTGTTCCCGTCAGGGGGCCGGTCATGAACACCAGCTTGTTCGCGGGGCCCAGCGGCTCGGTGTCGCCCGGGACCTCGTCGTGGATCACCTTCGTACCGTAGCCCGCGCCACCGATGAAAGCCCTTGCCGTCTCCTCGTCGAGCGGTTCGCGGACGATCGTACGATTCGTAAGGTCGACACGCAGGATGGTCCCCATGTAACCGAGCACTTTGGTACCCCCAGTGGACTAGATAGTTGCGGCCGCCGGCGGCGGCACTCCGCGCCACTCCGATTGCCCGAATCTCCGATAGGCCGAATTCTATCGCAGCCGCGTCAAGGACAGGCTACACTCCACAATACTCTCCCGCGCGCTCTCGCCGGCCGCGCGACCCCCTCCTTACGTCAGACCTCCCCACCTTTGCATCGCTCCTCAATTCCATTACAATCCGTCATACGATGGAGCTAGACCAACTCAGATCCTTCGTTGCTGTCGCCGAGGTGCGCAGCTTCACCCGTGCGGCGTCTCTCGCCCACCTGACGCAGCCTGCTATCAGCAGGCAGATCGCACGTTTGGAGGGGGAACTCGGGGTGCGGCTTTTCGAGCGCTACGGCCGCCGTGTGGAATGCACTCCCGACGGCAAGCTACTCCTCCCGCTGGCCAAGGGGATCGTCTCGCGAGCGGACGACGCGGCTCGTATGATGCGCGAGCATGCAGGCATGGTGTCCACCAGAGTCAGGGTCGGCTCGACCGGCACCGTTTTCGGACACCTGCTCTCGCCCATACTCGCCGCCTTCATCAAGGCCTATCCCAAGATCCACCTGGATCTGATCGAGCGCGACGACACCCTGCTTGAAGAGGGGGTATTCAACGGAGAATTGGATTGCGCCATCATCACCGCCTGGGGATCGTCGCGGGCCGCGGTGACGCATCTTCTGACAGAGGAGATGCTGCTGGTGGTCCGCCGAGACCACCCGCTAGCCGGGCAGCGTTCCGTGTCGCTTGCCGATCTGGCCGACGAGCCCTTCCTCCTGCCTGGCCACTCGCTCAACAGCGCGAACCTGCTGACCGACGCCTGCCGGCGCGCCGGCTTCGAGCCGAAAGTCCCCTACCGCGCCAACTACCTGGAGCTCTCCAAGGCCCTGGTGCGGCAGGGGCTGGGGATCGCGCTGCTGCCTCGGATGTTCGTTCCTCCGGAGACCCTGGACGGCCTGGTGGCGATCCCGCTGAAAGAGCATGTCACTCGAGACCTGGATCTGATCTACTCCAACGAGCGGCCCCTGCCCGTGGCGGCCCGCTCGCTCGCCCTGCACATCAAGACGAGCCTCTCCGAGTCGCACGGAATGGAGACGTAGCGAGGAGCGAGGCCGAGTGGCCTCACCCGTCGTCTTTCGCGATCAGGGGATGCGCCCGCCCAGCTCCTCATATATCCCGGGCAGCAGGTTGCGCAGGTTCGTGTACTCCCGGACGTTGTGCTCGGCCAGTCCCTGGACGGCCACGGGCGGCACCTTGATCCCGTGTGGCAGCATCATGATGGGCTTCTTGTCGATGAGGGTGTAGCCCATCCAGAAGCGGGAGCGGAATTCCACCCCGCCCGGGATATCCCGGATGAAGTGGCACATGATGGCCGGAAACCGAATCTGCCACGGCTTGGACCCCATCGGCATGTCCCAGCCGTAGCCGCCGTACATCGCCGCGACGTTGGGCGGGTGGAAGCGGTCCATGTCGAACCCAAGCTCGGACGGATGGCAGAAGTAGATGTAGATGTCTTCCGCGCCGGTCCCTACGTCCTCGACCACGTGATCGGTGCGGCCGTAGATCTTGTCTTTGATGGGCAGGTTCGGGTCGAGCACCTTCTTGCGGTCCTTCTCGCTGATAGAGATGCCGAAGTGGCCCGGGGGATACCAGATGCCGTAGTGCATGCTGGCCAGGGAGTGCCAGGCGAACCACCAATCGAGCATGTCGACGGTGACCCCGGGCATCTTGTTGTTGACGCAGATGTAGCCGGCGCCGTTGGGGAGGTTGCACCACCCGGTCTCGACCTCCATGTATCCGGGGTCGAGCAGCCGGTCGATCTCCTCGGGGTAGAGGGCTTGGGCCGGGTCCATCGGCCGGTCGGGGCGCACCAGTTCGAGGAGCACCGGGTCCGGATCGCTGACCGGGCGGAAGTACCACGCGGAGTACGGCTTCGCCTTCTCCTCGGCGGTCAGTTCTCTGATCTTCGCTTCAGCCATGTTGCACCCCTTACGGCAGGTAGTAGCGGGTGTCGCGCTTGAACTCGTCCGCCGGCCGCTCCAGGATGAAGCTGCTGACGAAGTCCACACCCGGCTTGAAGAACGGGAACTTGTCCGTCGTCTCGGGATAGAACGAGTCGGTCGCCCACTCGGGGAGCGTGTAGGCGGGCGGGTTGTCGATCACTGCGTTCCGCCAGGCCGAGAAGCTGTCGTACCACATCTCGGTCACGCGGTCCCACTGCACCATCTGCATATCGTCGGGAGGGGTCGCGTCGGGATGCCACATGCCCGCCAGAGGCACCGGCGGTTTGAGCGCCGGATAGCTGAAGAAGCGCCGAAGACCGGGCTGTTTCGCCGCTTCCGGAGCATGGACGTTGACATACCAGTCCTCACCGTCGTTGAGGCGAACGCCCAGGGGATAGCGGAAGATCTGGTACCAGCGGATGCAGGCCCCGTCGGTGGCAAAGCGGTCCCAGCCGAAGAAGTCGTGGTCGGGTTGCGCCGGCGTCGCGACGGCCACGATGGGGTTCCAGACCGGAGCGGGCGTGAAGACGTACGCGCCCTTGGGGCCTGCCTCAGGCATCTCCCGCCAGTAGCATTCCGTCGTCCGCCAGTTGTAGAACCCGTACTGCTGGGCGTCGGCCGGCGCGTTGAGGGCGATGAAGCTCTCGTGCCGCTCCAACCAGGGGCCATAGCGCCGGGAGATCTCCGAAGAGTGCTCTCGGTAATACCATCTTTCCATATCGGCGATGTCGTCGATAGGAAGATCCATCATGACGATCGTTCGCAGCATCTGCTTCTCCTTACTCGCTACTTGGCGCCGCTAGCAGTAGAGACTGGGGCCCAGTTCCTTGTAGATGCGGGGCAGAAAGTCGCGGAAACGGGTGAACTCCTTGACGTTGTGCCGCGCCAACCCCTGCACCGCCTCGGCCGGGACCGACACGTGAGGAGGCAGGCAGAGCTCTGGCTTGCCCGACTCGTTGAAGCGGTAGCCCATCCAAAACCGGGTCCGGTGACGCAGGCCGCCCGGCTCGTCGTAGAACATGTGGGACATGATGGCCGGCGCCGTGATCGACCCGTCGCACTTGTTCACCGTGACCGCCCAGCCGCCACCGCCCGCGAACGTAGCGGCGACCTTGTCGAACCTCTCCATGTCGAAGCCCATGTCCTGGGGCGAGCGAAAGCCGATGTCGACGTTGTCCATGCCGCAGTCGCAGTTCTCCGTCACGTAGTGGGTGACGCCCCAGTTCTTCTCCCGCATGGGGATATCGGGATCAAGGATGCGCGCGCGATCGATGGGGCTGATCATGATTCCCGCGTGCTGCGGGGGGTACCAGATTCGGTAGCGCAGATCTTCGAGCGTGTGCCAGATGAACCACCAGTCGATCATCTCGGCGGTCGCGTCGGGGTAGAGGATGGTGTTGGCGATGAAGCCGGCGCCGTTGGGCAGGCTGCACCAGCCGATCTCTACTTCTTCCGTGGCCAATCGCTCGGGGTCGAGCAGCCTGTTGATCTCCTCGGGGCCGAAGGCCCGAGCTGGGTCGATGGGCGTTTCCATCTTGTTGTAGTGGGCCGGATCGGGCTCCGGGATCGCTTCGTAGTAGTACTTGGCGAAGGGCCGGGCCTCTTCCTCGGGCGTGAGGGCAGGCCGCATACCCTTCATCACGCTGTCGAGGCGGTTCTGCGCGTAGGTCTTCTGAGACCTCCACTCGGGCTTGGTCATATCGGGCGTGATCATTTTCGTCACCTCAGTCTTTCGCACCGTCAGTCTTTCGGCGGAGCGTCGTCGATGATGCGCACGGGCCGGACGTACAGGTAGAAGGACTCCGACCAGTCGGCGAAGTCGAGCGGCGTCTGCTGCAACGCGTCGAGATACTGCCGGAAGGCCCCCACCTGCTCGATGCTGTCCACCCAGAACGACACCACCATGTCGTAGACCGGTGGGTCGACCATGCGGAAGTGGGCCCGCGCAGCGGCATCGTTGTCGTTGACCCGGGAGCGCCTGCTCACCACGATCTTGCGGAACATCTCTTGAGCGTAGGGCGACTTCGCCAGGGCCTCGTCGTGCGCCTGCCGCCACAGTTTGTCGTAGTCGTTGGGAAAGACCTCGGGCTTGCGCATGATGAACTGCATCACTTTGAGAGCACCCACGCCCGGTTCGGCCAGACCGGGGTTGAACTTGGGCCGCGGGTTGGCGACCGGCAGTTCGATCTCCTCGGCCATTACGATGATGTTCGTGGGCTCGTCCGCGAAGAACCGGCCGTCCTGGTTGGCGCGCGACTGCGTCACGCCCTCGGGCTCGAGAGTCGCGAGCAGGTCGCGGAACTCGCTGAAGTGAAGCTCGACGACGCCGTCGCGGTCGGCGACCTTGTTCTTGTGGCTGGTATCGCCGAGGACGCCGAAGGCGCCGTCGATCACGTGGTTCTGGATATAGCGGTCGATCTTGAAGCGCTCCAGCCGGGCGACCGTCCCGTGATAGTGCTCGATATAACGGAAGTACTCCGCTCGAGTCAGCCCCGGCCGGCGGCGGGAGACCGCCATCAGTTTGATGGGCACCGAACACCTCCTACTGTCGGGCTAGCGACCAGTTACTATAGGACTGTTTCTTGATGTTATAGAGACTATAGAAGCAGGTGGCGGTTGTCAACGCCGGGAGCGAGCCCGCTCTTCAGGAAACGGCGTCGGGGGGCACCGGCGGCGGCGTGTCCGCCAATCGGGCCACCGTGTCCGCGTAGCGCTCGAACTCGGCCCGCAGGTCCAAGCGGCCGGAATATAAGGCCTGCACAGCGAGGAACATGCACAGGGTCGTCCAGAGCACGTCACTCCGGGAATAGCGACCGTCCCAGGAGGCCCGCATCACGATGTTCTCCACCCCGCCGAGCAGCCCGTAGGCCATGAGTTCGTCCGAAGCGGGGAGTGCGGTCCCGGCCTTCCTCCGGAGGCTGTTCAGATCGTCGAGAGTGTCCCGGGTCATGTCCATGTAGGATCTCTCCGCGGCCCGGCGCAACGCGCCGTCCTCCTGAAGGGCTTCGGACCGGACCAGGGACATAAGATCCGGGCTGAGCGTCTGCACTCCCAGATAGCCGTGCACCCGGAAGAGGTCGCGCGCGGCCGGGTCAGGCTCACCGGCCAAGCGGCCCTCGATGAAGCCCCGCATCCACCCGACGAACACGCCGAACGCCTCGACGAACAGGTCCTGCTTCGAAGGGAAGTGGCCGTAGAAGACGGGCGGGGTGATCCCGACCTCTTTGATGATGTCGGCCACCCGCGTGCGCTTGTACCCTTTGCGGACGAACAACCGGGCGGCAGCTGTAAGGATGGCCTGGTGGGTCTGCTCGTTCTGCTCGGCGACCAGATCGACGTCCGTCGCTCGACCGGCGGCGATCTGCGGCGCCAGACGCTGCTTGATGGTCCGGAGCGGGACACCCTCATCCTTCAGGCGACTTATGTCGCGCAGGAGGGCAACGTGGTGATCGGTGTAGATCGCCCGGCTGGCCGCGGCCTTCTGCGCGGTCGGCAGCAGTCCCTCGCGCACGTAGTAGTAGATGGTGCTGCGCGGGACTCCCGAGGCCTCTTCAAGCTCGTTGATGGTCAGGGACTGCATCATGGAGGATGATGACACCGGGCCGGGCTACCGGCAAGCGAACCGACCGACAGGACAGGCTAGATGGAGTGTAAGAAGGAGACCAACCTGGCTCGCTGCACCTGCAGCTGGCCCTCATGCCCCCGCAAGGGGGTCTGTTGCGACTGCATCGCGTATCACCTTAAGAGCGACGAGTTGCCGGCGTGCGCCTTCCCGCCGGAGGCGGAGCGTACCTACGACCGTTCGTTCAACCATTTTGCCAAGCTGGTGAGGGAGGGCAAGGTCTAGGCGACCACGCCTAGTCCCGCAAGACATTCGCTGCGTCGCCGGCCCTTTCGGGCGCCACCGCGGCGCAAAGGTCGCCGGCGGCCGGTTCCGGCGCCGGCCGGGATCGCCGGCGCAGCGGCAGCCCCTGGATCGCGAGAACCAGGAGGGCCGCGATGATGCAGACCATTCCCGCGCCTTCCATCGGGGTCACCCGCTCCCCCAGCACCACCGCGGCCGCTACGATCCCGATCACGGGTGTAGCGAGCGTGCTTATTCCCGCCACCCCGGTCGGCAGCACCTGCAGCACGTAGAGCCACAATACCCAGGCTATAGCCGTGGCCGGGATCACGTTGTAGGCCAGGGCGGCAATGAAGGCGCCGGTCCACTCGATGGGCCGGGAAGTGGTGAACAGGGCGATGATGATGATGGGAATGCTGCCGTAGAGCATCTGCCAGGCCGTGAGATTGATCACGTCTGTGGGCCCGCGGGCCCGTATCCGTTTGACCACGACCGCGCTCGCGGCCCAAGACATGCCGGAGACGATGGCCAACAACTTGCTTTCCAGACTGCCGCCGAGATGCGCCGGGTCGAGCACCAGCACCAATCCAGCCAGTGAGAAGAAGACAGCCAACCAGCGCAGTCCGGTGACCCGCTCACCCAGGAAGACCCAGCCGAGCATCATCGCCCAGAAAGGCATGGTGTATACCAGAGCCGAGACCCTGCCCGCAGCCCCGCTCTGCAGCGCCCACATGAGCAGGCCGATCATCCCCGTGGTCTGCAGTAGACCGAGCAAGGCCGTCAGCCTGGGCTGGGTGGGACGCATGGGTCTGCGCAAGACGGCGAGAACGATGAAGAGCGCCACCGCCCCGAGGCTCGTGCGAAGGGCGGTGAACGCCCAGGGGTCGGCGTAGCGGAGCCCTTGTTTCATGACGACCCAGTTGTAGCCCAAGAACACCGACTGTCCCGCCAGGGCGGCAACGGCGAGTGGCACGCGAAAGCGGTCTTCCCCAGACGTGTCCGCCATCAGCGCTTCCCCTTCGCGTCAGTGTTGCTCCGGCGGGTCGGGCCGCGCCGCGACGGACGGGGAACATCGGCGCTGCTCGCCCAAGCCGCGCCCGCGGCGGCCAGTACGATGGCGACTATCCCGAACAGCTCCCGTAGGGCCAGCCGCTGGGAAAGGATGATCCAACCCCACAGAGCGGCGATGGCCGGCTCGATGCTGAGAAGGACTCCGTAGGTGGAGGGCCGGACCCGCTTGATAGCGGCGAGCTCGAGCGCATACGGCAGGGCCGACGACAGAACGGCCACGGCCAGACCGAGCAGAAGCGCGCGGCCCTGGCCGACGACTTTCGCGCCGGTGGCCAAGAAGATGGGAGTAACGATCAGAGCGGAACCCACGAGCATGAGTATGGTCGCCTGGAGCGAGCCGACGGTACCCACCGCACGTTTGGCCGACAGGATGAACGCCGCCCAGAAGACCGCGGCCAACAGGGCGAAGAGAAGCCCACCCGTACTGACGGTGCCGCCCGGCTGGGCCAGAAGGGCGATACCCGCCGCCGCGAGCAGCACCCAGAGGCCATCGAGCAGCCGGCGCGAACCGGCCACGGCGACGCCGAGGGGCCCCAGAAACTCGATCGCCACCACGATACCGATGGGGGCCCGGCTGATCGCCTCGTAGAAGCTGAAGTTCATCGCCAGCAGGCTGAGGGTCAGCGCAAGCAGGGGAAGCCTGTCGCTCTTGGCGGGAAAACGGACCAACCGGGGCCGAGCGGCGGCCAGTATCAACGCGGCCAGGGCCGTGCGCAGCCACAACGCCTCGACAACACCGACGGCGTCGATGACCAGGACGGCCACGGCAGAGCCGGCCTGCATGAGCACTCCCACTGCGACCACCAGGAGGGCAGCCGTGGTGGAGTCGCGCCGGGCGGAGGCTTGTGCAGCGCCGGGCGGCGGGGAAGGCTCAGCGGCCACGGGGAGGGTATCTGGCTCGGATGACACCTGCTGAAGTTACAGCGGAGCGGCCCGTCAGGCAAACGGGCGCGTGGCGGGATGAAGGCGGAAACACCCGCGCCTGAAGTACAATAGCCGCTGCTTTCCCTCGGTTATCCGTTCATTGGAGGCCTTCTTGCGCGTGACGTGGCGCACTCCCGCGGGACGCGGTTTTCTCATGCTGGCGGCGATGTCGGCGTGCCTTGGCTTTGCCATGAATGCGCACAACAGTATCGTCACCAACTACTTCAACGACGTCCTTGCCTTCTCGGCGCCGCAGTTCGGCTACATCACCGCGATCCGGGAAGTCGGCGGCTTCGTGCTCATCTTCCTGACCGCGCTCTTGTACCGCGTCTCGCTGCAGAGGGTCACCGCCGGAGCGATGATCCTCCTGGCCATCGGGTACGCGTTCTTCTCGGTCGCTACCAGTTTCGTCTCCGTCATCCCTTGGGTGCTCATCTCCAGCTTCGGCTTCCACACCGTGCTGCAGACACAGACGGCTCTCGGCATGAGCCTTACCACGCAAGAGCGGAGCGGAGCGATCCTCGGCCGGATGGGCGCCTTCACCCAGGCGGGTACGTTCGTCGCCTACGTGTTGATATTCTTCACGTTCCTTCTCGCTGGTCGCCCGCCCTACCAGTCCACCTTCATCATCCTGGGGGCCGTGGCCTTCCTCGGCGCCATCGCCATCTGGCGCTTTCCCCACCTCTACGAGGGGGAGCTCCGGGCTGTTGCGCCAAAACGGGAACCCATCGTCTTCAAGCGGGAGTATCGCTACTACTACCTCCTCAACCTCTTCGATGGAGCCCGGCAACAGATCTTCTTCTCGTTCGGGCTGATGGTTTTGGTGAAGCAGTTCGGCTTCACCGTGACTCACATGGCCCTGCTACTCATGGTGGCGACGTTCGTATCGATGGTCTCGTCTTCCCGGCTGGGACGGTTGATCGACCGGCGAGGGGAGCGGGGAACGCTTTCGATCGTCAATCTCTTCTACGTCTTCGCCCTCGTCGGTTTCGCGCTGGCGGGCAACGCGTGGCTGGCCAGCTTCTTCTACGTCATCTACTCGGTGATAACACCGCTCTCGTCCATCGGTGGGTCGACGTATCTGCGGAAGATCGCGGTGCACGAGGATGTCGCATCAAGCCTGGCCATGGGTATCACTATCCTGCACGCCACCGCCATCGTCGTTCCCGTCGTGGCAGGGGTCATCCTCATATATACCGGCTACCAGGTGCCGTTCTTCATCGCCTGCGGGTTCGCTCTCATCAACTTCGCGGTGACGCTGCGGCTCGATCCGGTGAAGCAGCGGTCCGCAGCGCGGATAGCGGCCGACGAGGCAGCGGCCGCCGCCAAGTAGGGCGCAGAGCGGGAGGCTTTGAATGACGCGGGGGCTCTCGGGCATTCCGCCCGGGAGCCCCCGCAACTCGGCTCGTCTGCTTAGAAGCCTGGTCTCGTTATTTCTTGGGAGCC
>CAWAOX010000006.1:0-93799 GCA_963783835.1 uncultured Actinomycetota bacterium | reverse complement strand
CGGGCACCTGATAGTTGGCGCCGCCCACCCGGCGGGACCGCACTTCGAGGGCGGGCCGCACGTTCTCCACCGCTTCTTTCAGCACGCCGGCGGGATCGTTGCCGGTGCGCTCGCGGAGGATGTTCATCGCGTTGTACATGATCTGCTCGGAGGTGGACTTCTTGCCGTCGAGCATCATGCGATTGACCATCTGGGTGACCAGTCGGCTGCGATAAATGGGGTCAGGCTGGATATCCCGCTTGGAAGCCTTTGATCTTCTAGCCATAGCTGCGTACGCCTTCCTTACCCTATTTGCCGAGCTTGACGCCGTATTTGGAGCGGCTCTGCTTGCGGTTGGCCACTCCCGCGGCGTCGAGGGCCGCGCGGATTATCTTGTACCGCACACCCGGGAGGTCTTTGACCCTGCCACCGCGGATGAGGACCACCGAGTGCTCCTGCAGATTGTGTCCGATGCCGGGGATGTAAGCGGTGACTTCCATCCCGTTGACCAGCCGTACGCGCGCCACTTTCCTCAGGGCCGAGTTGGGCTTCTTGGGCGTAGTGGTGTACACGCGGGTGCAGACGCCACGTTTCTGCGGGGCGCCTCTGAGGGCGGGCGTCTTGGTCCTCTTGGACTGCGCCTGCCGGCCCTTGCGGATCAGCTGGTTGATCGTCGGCACAAATGCTCCTCGTCTACTTCTCGCTTATGCTCACAAAACGCTGCTTCCGCGCCGTATAGGCGCAGCCGGACAACACGCATCCGACCGCGCAGCGGCCGCGAAGTATAGCAAAGGCTGTGGGGGCCTGCAACAAGCCCCCTCAACCCCTGTAGTTCTCTACTCTTCGTCGGAGAACGATCCCGCGTCGATGAGGTCGCCGCCGAGCAAGGCGGTTTCCGGCTCGTCGCTCACCAGACCGTCGCCAAGAAGGGCCTCTACGTCTCCGCTGGGCTCAGCGAAGTCGTCCCCCATGAGGGTCCACCCCTTGTCGGCCAAGCGGCTGCGGACCTCTTCCAGGCTCTTCTGCCCCAGCCCCGGGATGTCCATCAGTTCCTTGGTGGTGTAACCCAGCAGGTCGCTGACCCGCTCGATGCCCGCCCGGCTGAGAACGGAGTGGACATACGTGGGCAGATCCAGGTCGTCGACCAGCATGTTGTACGCCTCGACGTCGTGGGACGAACCGGTGAGGGCCACCCACTGCTCCTCTGGAGTGAGACCGTCGCCGCCGCGGCGCCCTGCCATGACGTCGCCGAACACATCCATCTCCGCCGGGATGCCGGCAGTGACCAGCTCGATGTTCCGGTAGGACCGCAGACCGGTGGCCGCCGGGATGAGCTTGCCGATGATGACGTTCTCTTTGAGGCCGCGGAGCTCGTCGACCTTGCCTTCGAGCGCGGCGTCGGTAAGGACCTTCGTGGTCTCCTGGAAGGAAGCCGCCGAGAGGAAGCTCTCGGTCGCGAGCGAGGCCTTGGTGATGCCGAGAATGAGGTCCTCACAGGTGGCCGGCTCGCCGCCGTTCTCTACGACCTGCTCGTTCTCCTCGTCGAAGATCAGGCGATCGACCATGCGTCCGGGCAGGAAGCTGGTGTCTCCCGGGGTCTCGATCAAGACCTTCTTGGTCATCTGCCGCACGATCAACTCGACGTGCTTGTCGTCGATCTGCACGCCTTGCTTGTGGTAGACGTCCTGGACTTCGCCCACGATATAGCGGGCGGTCTCCAGGGCTCCCCGGTACTTGAGCAGCTCGTGCGGGTTGAGCGAGCCCTTGTAGAGCTGGTCGCCCGCCTCCACCTGCTGCCCGTCCTGGACCATGAGGTCGGCCCGCCGGCTGATGGCGTAGCTGTGCACTTCCTCGCCGGTGTCGTCGAGGATGACGACCTTCTTGGCCTTGTCGGACTCTTCGACATGCACCTCGCCCGCGAACTGGGTGATCTTGGCCTGCCCTTTTGGCTTGCGCGCCTCGAAGAGCTCGACCACCCGCGGAAGACCGTGAGTGATGTCGGCACCGGCGACGCCGCCTGTGTGGAAGGTCCGCATGGTCAACTGGGTGCCCGGCTCGCCGATCGACTGGGCAGCGATGTGACCCACCGCTTCGCCGATGGCGACCAGGTCGTTGGCGGCCAGCGAACGGCCATAGCAGAGCTGACAGACGCCGATACGGCTCTGGCAGCCGAGCACCGAGCGGACCTCGAGCTTGACGTCCTCATCGGTGGCAGGATGAAGGGCGAGCAGCTTCTGCAGCGCGCGCTTGTTCAGCATCTCGTTGCGCTCGTAGACGATCTCGCCCGTCTCAGGATCGGCCACGTCGGTGGCCAGCACCCGGCCGAGCAGCAGCTCGTTGAGGCGCTCGTTCTTGCGAAGCGGCATCTCGATGGATTTGGGGGTACCACAGTCGAGCTCCCGCACCACCACTTCCTGGGCCACGTCCACCAGACGGCGGGTCAGGTAACCCGAGTCGGCGGTCCGCAGAGCGGTGTCGGCCAGACCCTTGCGGGCGCCGTGAGTGGAGATGAAGTACTCGAGTACGCCCAAGCCTTCCATGAAGTTGGCCTTGATCGGGTTCTCGATGATCTCCCCCTTCGGAGAAGCCATCAGTCCGCGCATCCCCGCCAACTGGCGTATCTGCTTGAAGGAACCGCGGGCTCCCGAGTTGGCCATCATGAAGACCGGGTTGAGGCGCCGGAAGTTCTTCTCCATGGCGGTGGCCACTTCTTCGGTGGCCTCGGTCCACAGGTCGGTGACTCGCTCGCGGCGCTCGCTGTCGCTGAGGGCCCCGTGCATGTACGCGTCCTGGATCTCGTGGACCCGGGTCTCGTAGCCGGCGAGGATCTCCCCCTTGTCCGGCGGAACCACGATGTCGTTCTTAGAGATGGTGACCCCGGCTACGCTGGCGTATTTGAAGCCCAGGTCCTTGAGGACGTCGAGAAGATGGGCGACGGCTATGGCTCCGTAGTACTCCACGAGGTCGCTCACGAAGGTCGTCATCTCGTTCTTGGTGAAGACCTTGTTCTGGAATTCGTAGTCGTCCCTGCGGATGGTGCCTTCCGGCCCGGCCTGCAGCCATTCGTCGCCGAAGTACTCCTCAAGAGAGGCGACCACTGCCGAGTTGAACATGGCCCGGCCGACGGTGGTGAGCAGGCGCCCGCCGTTCCAGCGGAAGAGGACCGGATCCTGGATGCCGATCTGTTTCTCGGCGTAAGCGAACTCGACCTCGGCCACGTCGCCAAAGGGGCGGGGACGGATGGAGAGCTTCTGCACGTCCTCCTCGCTGAACGGGTCCAGCTTGGAAAGATCGAGCTTCGGGTTCTCCGGATCCTCGAAGTAGGTCAGGTAGTAGCAGCCCAGGATCATGTCCTGGGTCGGCACCGCTATCGGCCGGCCGTGGGCCGGCGACAGGATGTTGTTGGAGGACAGCATGAGGATGCGGGCCTCGGCCTGCGCCTCGACGGAGAGCGGCAGGTGGACGGCCATCTGGTCGCCGTCGAAGTCGGCATTGAAGGCCGTGCAGACCAGCGGATGGAGCTGGATGGCCTTGCCCTCGATGAGGATCGGCTCGAAGGCCTGGATGCCAAGACGATGGAGCGTCGGGGCCCGGTTCAGCAGGACCGGATGTTCGGAGATGACCTCTTCGAGGATATCCCAGACTTCCGTGAACTCGCTCTCGACCAGCTTCTTGGCCGCCTTGATGTTCTGGACCTGCTTGCGCTCCACCAGCCGGCTCATGACGAAGGGCTTGAACAGCTCCAAGGCCATGGTCTTGGGTATGCCGCACTGGTGCAGCTTGAGCTCCGGGCCGGCCACGATGACCGAGCGGCCCGAGTAGTCCACGCGCTTACCGAGCAGGTTCTGGCGGAACCGCCCCTGCTTGCCCTTGAGCATGTCGGACAGCGACTTGAGCGGGCGGTTGCCCGGGCCGGTCACCGCGCGGCCGCGCCGGCCGTTGTCGAACAGGGCGTCGACCGCTTCCTGCAACATGCGCTTCTCGTTGTTGACGATGATCTCAGGGGCGCCAAGGTCCAGCAGCCGTTTGAGGCGGTTGTTCCGGTTGATCACCCGGCGGTACAGGTCGTTGAGATCGGAGGTGGCGAAGCGGCCGCCGTCGAGTTGCACCATGGGCCGGAGTTCCGGCGGGATGACGGGTACCGACTGGAGGATCATCCACTCCGGCTTGTTGTCGGACCGGAGGAAGCCCTCCACCACTTTGAGACGCTTGACCGCCCGGGAGAGCTTCTGTCCCTTGGAGGTCTTGATGATCTCACGCAGCGACTTGGCCTCGGTCTCGAGGTCCACGGCACCGAGCAGCTCGCGGATAGCTTCGGCGCCCATGCCACCGCGGAAGTACACGCCGTAGCCGAAGGGGCTGCCGTACTTCTCTTTCATCTCCCTGAAGAGCGTCTCATCGGTGATGATGTCGCCCTTCTTGATCTGCTTGAACGCGGCCCAAAGCTCGCGCAGGCGGGCGGCCTGCTGATCGGCGTAGCGCTCGAGGTCGCGGAGCCGGGTGTCGGCTTCGATGCGGAGTTCGCTCGCTCGCTTCTCGACTTCCTCCTGGGTCCACTCCGACAGGGGAGTCTCGTCAAAACCGAGAGCGTTCTCGTCGTCCTCGTCAGGAGTGGAGTTGCCATAGAGCACCGAGACCCGCTTGTCGCGCTCGGCCATGATCTTGACCTTCTGCTCGTCGCGCGAGGCGAAGGTGTTGTCGATGTCGGCCTGCACCAAGTCCTCGAGCTTGCCGCCGTCGCGCTGCCGCTTGTCGTCGTCCACGAAGGTGACGATGGAGGCGGAGAAGTAGAGCACTCTCTCCAGCTGCTTGGGCGAGATGTCGAGCAGGTAGCCCATACGGCTGGGGACGCCCTTGAAGTACCAGATGTGACTCACGGGCGCGGCCAGATCGATGTGGCCCATACGCTCGCGGCGCACCTTGGCCCGGGTGACCTCTACGCCGCAGCGCTCGCAGATGATGCCCTTGTAGCGGACGCGCTTGTACTTGCCGCAATAGCACTCCCAGTCCTTGGTGGGACCGAAGATGCGCTCGCAGAACAGGCCGTCCTTCTCGGGCTTGAGGGTACGGTAGTTGATGGTCTCGGGTTTGGTTACCTCGCCCGACGACCAGGCGCGTATCTGCTCCGGTGAGGCCAGGCCGATCCTGATGGCGTCGAATTCATTTATGTCTATCACCGAAGGCTCCTATTCCCCATCGTCGGCAAAGCTGGGAAGCTCGATGCCGTCCAGGTCGCCGCCGTCCACATCGATCTCGAACGTCGCGATCTCAGGTGCCCCCTCGAACTCGCTCGTCTCTGCGGGCTCGTCGTCGGCCTCCTCGTCGAGCTGGGTCGCGTCGGTAGGCACGAGGTCGCCGTGAAGTTGCGCCGCTGCGCGCTCTTCGGCGCGGTAGCGCGCCGAGAGGTCGATGCCCAGCTCTTCGGCGGCGCGGAGCAGGTCGTCCTCCTCCTCGCCCACTTCGAGCGCTCCGCCTTCCTCGCTCATCACCTGGATGTCGAGGGCCAGCGACTGCATCTCCTTGAGCAACACCTTGAACGACTCAGGCACGCCCGGCCGCGCGATGTTCTCGCCCTTGACGATCGCTTCGTAGGCCTTGACGCGGCCCTGGGTGTCGTCCGACTTGATAGTGAGCATCTCCTGGAGGGTGTAGGCGGCGCCATAGGCTTCGAGCGCCCACACTTCCATCTCCCCGAAGCGCTGGCCGCCGAACTGCGCCTTGCCGCCCAGCGGCTGCTGGGTGACCAGGGAGTACGGGCCGGTGGAACGGGCGTGGATCTTGTCGTCCACCAAGTGGTGCAGTTTCAGTATGTACATGTAGCCCACAGTGATGCTCTGGTCGTACGGCTCGCCGGTGCGGCCGTTGTACAGCCGGACCTTCCCGGCCACCATGGTGCCCGGGTTGTTATCCAGGCTGATGGGCATCCTGACGGCCAGGTTGGGCTCCAGCCCCGGATTGGCCTCGCGCCACTTGCGCAAGCGGTCTTCCTGGGCGACCATCCATCCCATGAGGGTCTCGTCGACCTCGATCTGCGTGGCACCGTCGAACACCGAAGTGGCGATAGGCACGGGGCCGTCGGCCATCGATTCGTCGGCCACATCGTAGTAGCGCTTGACCAGCGCCGCCTGCTCGGCCGGCGGGAGATCATCGCTCGCCATCACGTCGCCCCCCATGCTCACGCTGTTCCGCTTGAGCTGGTAGAAGCCGTGATGAGCCGCCCACCCCAGGTGGGTCTCCAGGACCTGGCCGATGTTCATACGGGAAGGCACACCCAACGGGTTGAGGATGATGTCGACGGGCGTGCCGTCTTCGAGGAACGGCATGTCCTCTTCGGGGACGATCTTGGAGATGACCCCTTTGTTACCGTGGCGTCCGGCCAGCTTGTCACCCTCTGCGATCTTGCGCTTCTTGGCCACGTAGACCCGGACCAAGCGGTTGACGCCGGGGGACAGGTCGTCGCCGGCATCGCGGGAGAACTCCTTGACGTCGATAACGACGCCCTTCTCGCCGTGGGGCACCTTCAACGAGGTATCGCGCACTTCACGAGCCTTCTCCTTGAAGATGGCCCGGATGAGTTTCTCCTCCGCCGTCAGTTCGGTCTCCCCCTTCGGGGTGATCTTGCCGACCAGCAGGTCGCCGGAGGACACTTCGGCCCCGATGCGGACGATCCCTTCCTCGTCGAGATCCGCCAGGGACTCCTCAGAGCGGTTCGGGATGTCGCGGGTGATCTCCTCGTCGCCCAGCTTGGTGGACCGGGCTTCGACCTCGTACTCCTCGATATGGACCGAGGTGAGGACGTCGTCCTTGACCAGCCGTTCGCTGATGACGATCGAGTCTTCGAAGTTGTAGCCCTCCCAGCTCATGAAGACCACGAGCAGGTTGCGGCCGAGCGCCAACTCGCCGTACTTGGTAGAGGCGCCGTCGGCGAGAACGGTGCCGGCTTTGACCTCGTCGCCGATGTCGACCACCGGTTTCTGGTGGATGAACGTGCCCTGGTTCGACCGCTCGAACTTGAGCAGGTCGTAAGAGTCGATGTCGCCATCGTCGGTCTCGAGGAGGATGCGGGTGGCGGACACGCCGCGGACCTTACCCGGCTGCTTGGCCACCAGCACGTCGCCGGTATCGACCGCCGAGCGGTACTCCATGCCGGTGCCGATCAGAGGCGCCTCGGCCTCAAGGAGCGGCACAGCCTGGCGCTGCATGTTCGAACCCATGAGGGCCCGGTTGGCGTCATTGTGCTCGAGGAAGGGGATGAGGGCCGTCGCCACCGACACGATCTGCACCGGAGAGACGTCCATGTAATCCACGTCTTCCCGGCGGACACTCACGTATTCGCCGCCCGGCGCCCGGGCGAGGACAGTGTCCTCGGCGAACTTGTGGGTCTTCGGATTGACCGGGGCGTTCGCCTGGGCGATGGTGCGCTTCTCTTCCTGATAGGCGGTGAGCCATTCGATCTGGTCGCCGACCTTGGCGTTCACTACCTTGCGATAGGGCGTCTGGATGAAGCCGAATTCATTGACCGTGGCATAGCTCGAGAGCGAGCCGATGAGCCCGATGTTGGGACCTTCCGGCGTCTCGATGGGGCACATGCGCCCGTAGTGGGTCGGGTGGACGTCGCGCACCTCGATAGGTGCGCGCTCCCGGGTGAGGCCGCCGGCACCGAGGGCGGAGAGCCGCCGCCGATGGGTGAGGCCCGCCAGAGAGTTGGTCTGGTCCATGAACTGCGACAGCTGCGAGCTGCCGAAGAATTCCTTGAGAGCCGCCACCACCGGGCGGATGTTGATGATGGACTGCGGCGTGATGGTGTCGACGTCTTCGGTCGTCATCCGCTCGCGAACGACCCGTTCCATGCGGTACAGGCCGACCCGGAACGCTTCCTGCACCAGCTCGCCCACCATGCGCAGGCGGCGGTTGCCGAAGTGCTCGTATTCGTCCAGCCGGTTGGCCACCTCGTCCCACGGGAGGCTGGGGGCCACTTCGGCCAGGTCGCGGGCTTCCTCGAGCAGGTGCTCGTGGTCGATGGCCAGCGGGACCGCGACGAGTTCGCGCACCAGGGCCACTATGTCGCCTTTGGTGAGGGTGCGGACGTCTAGGTCGGTGTCGAGCCCCAGCCGGGCGTTGAGCTTGTGGCGGCCCACCCGGGTGAGGTCGTAGCGTTTGGGGTCGAAGCAGATGTTCCAGAGCAGGTTGCGGCTGGCCTCGAGCGTGGGCGGCTCACCCGGGCGCTGCTTCTTGAACAGCTCGACAAGAGCCTCTTCGACCGATCGTACGGAGTCCTTGTCAAGCGTGGCCTTGATGAAGGGGTTGGCGTCGAAGAGATCGAGGATCTCCTCGTCGGTGCCCTTGGAAAGAAAGTCGAGGTCATCCCCGGTACGTTTGGAATCGATGCCGGCGAGGGCGCGGAGGAACACGGTGGCCGGCAACTTGCGCTTGCGGTCGATGCGGACCGACACGGCACCGCGCTTGTCGATCTCGAACTCCAGCCAGGAGCCACGCGCCGGCATGAGGTTGGCGATGAGCACCTGCTTCGTCGGGTCCTTGGCGGTCATGACATAGGCGCCTGGGGACCGCACCAACTGGGTGACGATCACCCGCTCGGTGCCGTTGATGATGAAGGTGCCCTGTTCCGTCATCATGGGGAAGTCGCCCATGAAGACGTTCTGCTCGCGTATCTCGCCGGATTCACGGTTGACGAACCGGACGGTTATGAACAGAGGCGCAGCGTAAGTCTGGTCTTTATCCCTGCATTCCTTGAGAGAAACACTCGGTTCGTTGAACTGGTACTCACCGAATTCGACGGCGTAGTTCCCCGTGTAGTCCTCAATCGGGTTGATGTCCTGGATGGTCTCCTTGAGGCCTTGACTCTTGAACCACTCGAACGATTCGGTCTGGATTGCGATCAGGTTGGGGAGGTCTAGAATGTACGGTAGCTTCGAGAACGTTTTACGCGGTTTTGGAGTCGTCCTTTCGCCCAAAGGGGATCACTCCTCGCATGCCGGGGGTTTGAACTTGGGTCAACGCGCAAACTTGTATGCTATCACGCATGGCAATGCGCGGCAAGCCTGGCAGCGGTAGGATTCTTCCGACCGCGGCCAGGCCTGCGCTTCGGCCGGCGGGACGGCGCAGCCGCCCGCCGGCGTCACCGGTTACTTGATCTCGACGTCGGCGCCGACTTCGTCGAGCTGTTTCTTGATCTCTTCGGCTTCGGCCTTGGTGATGCCCTGCTTGACCGGGTTGGGAGCTCCGTCGACCAGGTCCTTGGCTTCTTTCAGGCCCAGACCGGTGAGGGCGCGCACGACCTTGATGACGTTGATCTTCTTCTCGCCGGCAGCTTTGAGGATGACGTCGAATTCCGTCTGCTCTTCTTCCTCGACCACGGGACCGGCGGCAGCCGGACCGGCGGCCATAGCCATCGGCATGGCGGCGCTTACGCCGAATTCCTCTTCAAGCGCCTTGACCAGAGCGGAAAGCTCCAGCACCGTCATCTTCTTGATCTCTTCGATAAGTTCCTGGGGGGTCACTTTCGTTCAACTCCTTCCGAATGTTCCTGCTGAGAATGGTATGTATGTCCAATGTGCCTGCGCAGAAGGTCCGCGAACGGACTTCCGGCTACGCAGCGTTTGCTTTCTGGTCCTGCACCTGCGCGAGAACGACCACCAGACCGCGGATGGGGCCGGCGAGGACGTTGGCCAGACCGTACAGCGGCGAGGCTATCGCGCCCACCACCTGAGCGATCAATTGCTCGCGGCTGGGTAGCGCGGCCAGAGCCTCGATGTCGGTAGCCGTCAGCAGGGAGCGCTGGAGCTTGCCCCCTCTGATAGCCGCTTTCTTCTTCTCCTTGATGAAGTCCTGGATGGTCTTGGCCACCCGGACGGGATCGCCATGGACGTACGCGATGGCCGTGGGCCCCTGAAGCAACTCGCTCAGGCCCTCCACGCCCGCGTTTTCAGCCGCGATCTTGCCCAGGGTGTTCTTGACGACCTTGAGATCGGCGTCGACCTTGCGCAGCCGTCTCCGAAGCTCCGTGGCTTCGGCGAAGGTCAGGCCGCGATAGTCGACGAAGTAATAGACATCCGCACCCTTCAGATCGGCGGTTATCTCCGCGACCGCGTCGATCTTGTTCTGTTTCGACATACTGTGTCACCTCCTTCAAACAAAAATCGTCCACCTCGATCAGCAGAGGCGGACGATGACGTCACAGGCCCTTTCGGACCGCTATGTCGGTCACACTCTGCCTCGGCTGGCGGGCCGGTCCGAGGACTCGGGCCGCTTCTGCCGCCTAGGCGGCACCAGCTGTCTCTGGCGGGTTTGCGGGGGGGATTATAACAGGTGACGCGTCGCTTCAGTATCGCAAGAAAGAAACGGCCGCCGGACCTCGCTCCAGCGAAGTCCGGCGGCCGCACGCGCCGGGCGCGAGCCCGGCGCCCCTCCTAAGCTTCTTCTTCCAGCATGGCCCTGGTCTTGGAGGTGTCCAGGGGGACACCGGGACCCATGGTCGTCGTCATGGTGATGGTGCGCAGGTACTTGCCTTTGGCGGCCGCCGGCTTGGCCCGGACGATCTCGCCCAGCACCTCGGCGTAGTTGGCGACCAGCTTCTCGGCCTCAAACGACTTCTTGCCGACGATCAGGTGGATCACGCCGAACTTGTCGGTACGGTACTCCACCTTGCCGGCTTTCATGTCCTGAACGGCTTTGGCCACCTCGAACGTGACAGTACCTGCCTTCGGGTTGGGCATGAGGCCGCGGGGACCCAGCACCCGGCCGAGCTTGCCCACCACGCCCATCATGTCGGGAGTGGCGATGGCGGCGTCGAAGTCGAGCATGCCACCCTCCACCAGAGAGGCGAGGTCTTCGGCACCCACGATGTCGGCCCCGGCCGCTTCGGCCTCAGTGGCCTTCTCCCCCTTGGCAAACACCGCGACTCGAACGGTCTTGCCGGTGCCGTGCGGGAGCATGCATGTGCCGCGCACCTGCTGGTCGGCATGACGGGGATTGACACCGAGCTTGATGTGGACTTCGACAGTCTCGTCGAAATTGGCGGTCTCCACGCTCTTAAGCAGCTTGGCCGCCTCGATCGGAGAGTACACCCTGCCCGGCTCGACGGCTTTCTTCGCTTCCTGGAAGCGCTTGGAATCCTTGCTCATCTTCATACCTCCTGGTGGTCAAACGGGCTCTCCGGCCCTCCCACCTTCCGGCCCTGCGCGCGCGATCCCAGTGCAACGCGAGGGCTTGTTCTTCCCGCGGCCGCGGGCTATTCGACTATGGTGACTCCCATGCTCCGCGCGGTGCCGGCCAGGATCTTCATGGCGGCGTCGATATCGAGAGCGTTGAGGTCGGGCATCTTGGTCTCGGCGATCTGCCGTAGTTGGTCTTTGGTGATCTTGCCCACTTTGTCCTTGCGCGGGTTGGCGGCGCCTTTGCTGATGCCGGCCGCGTTACGGATGAGCACCGCCGCAGGGGCGGTCTTGAGGACGAACGTGAAGGAACGGTCCTCGAACACCGTGATCTCGACCGGGACGACCGAGTCGATCTTGTCCTGCGTGGCGGCGTTGTAAGCCTTGCAGAACTCCATGATGTTCACGCCATGCTGGCCCAGCGCGGGGCCGACCGGGGGAGCCGGGTTGGCTTTTCCGCCCACGATCTGCAGTTTGACTATCGCCCGTACCTTCTTCGCCACCTTGATTCTCCGTATCTATCCAGGATCCCCGGTCCGACCGGCCTAGATCTTCTTGACCTGCTCGAAACCCAATTCGGTCGGTGTATCCCGCCCGAAGATCGACACTAACACTTTGAGCTTGCTCTGCTCGATATTGACCTCGGAGACCTCACCCGTGAAGTCGGCCAGCGGTCCGCTGACCACCCGCACCTGGTCGCCCACCACGAACTCGGCCTTGGCTTTGGGCTTCACCACAGTAGTGGTGTGGAGGATGCGGTCCACTTCCGACGGCATGAGCGGGGTCGGCTTGTTCTCCGAACCGACGAATCCCGTGACCCCGGGGGTGTTCTTGACCAGGGACCAGGAGTCGTCGGTGAGGATCATCTCGACCAGCAGATAGCCGGGGAAGATGCGCTTCTCGACCTGGACCTTCTCGCCGCCCTTGGTCTCGACCACCTGTTCGGTGGGCACCACGATCTTCTTGAAGTAGGGTTCCTGGTGCATCGACTGGATGCGGTGCTCGAGGTTGGTGCGGGCCTTGTTCTCGTGGCCCGAGTACGTGTTGATCACGTACCACTTGGCATCCATGGTCGTCGTGCTGGTTTCCACCTCGGCCACAGCTACCCCAATCCTACTGCGCTGGACGATCAGGTTCCAGATGAAGTCCCAGACCCCGATGTACACGCTGGCGATGATGACCGCGACGATGACGACGCCGGTCGATGTGATCAATTCCTTGCGCGGCGGCCAAGTGACCTTGCTCATCTCGATGCGGACTTCCCGAAGGAAGGTGCGCAAACGACCGTGGGGCTTGGTGGTCACCGTGCCCCGCGGGCCGGCGCTCTGCTTGGCGGCAGCACTAGACGAAGAACGCGAGAACGGGTTCTTGATGCCCCCCGACTGCTTCGCGGGCTTGCTCGTCGCGGGGGCGGCTTTGCTCGTTGTCTTGTCGCTGACGCTCTTCGCCATAGCCTTTACTCGTTTCGGGAAGAAATGGCAGGGCAGGAGGGATTCGAACCCCCAACATCCGGTTTTGGAGACCGGCGCTCTACCGTTGGAGCTACTGCCCTACGCCCCCAGTCTTCCGCTCACCGGACTACTTGGTCTCTTTGTGGACGGTGACCGTATCGCACCACTTGCAGTACTTGCGCAATTCGATCCGCTCGGGATCGTTGCGCTTGTTCTTCATGCTGGTGTAATTACGGCGCTTGCATTCCTGGCAAGCCATCGTGACCCGAACCCGCATTACTTCACCGCTCCCTAGTCATTTAACGCCCGTGCATGCTACCACAAACGAAGGTAGCGGCGAGAGGACTCGAACCTCTGACACGCGGATTATGATTCCGCTGCTCTGACCGACTGAGCTACGCCGCCCCTAAGGGATCCGTTTCAAATGAAGTTGCGGCCGCCTAGTGCGCACTGGACGGCACGATGCGTCGCCCTCGGTGGGCACCCGGCGAAACTTCATTCTGAAACGGGTCCTATGGAGCCCCCATTCGGATTTGAACCGAAGACCCCTTCCTTACCATGGAAGTGCTCTGCCAACTGAGCTATGGAGGCCCTTCGAGCCGGCCGAGCCGATATGGCTGCTCCGGCTACCACTCGCCGCTGGACCGTGGAGGTGGGGGGGGAGGATTTGAACCTCCGTAGGCTGCGCCGACAGATTTACAGTCTGCTCCCTTTGGCCACTCGGGCACCCCCCCACGCGCGAAACCCCACGCGGAGGCGAACTCGCATGATACCCAAAGGCCCCTGCCATTTCAACTTTCCGCGCGCCGTTCCACGACCTATCATTGCGTGGTCCGATTCCCCGGTAGGGAGGCCCTCATGCCCCAGGAATTGTCCGTCCGCGCAGTCCGGGAGAGCGGGACGTGCTTCACCGCCAGCACCGGGCAACATACCGTATGTTTGGACTACCCCCGCATACCGTCTGCCTCGACTATCCCCTTGGGCCCGGGGCCACCGCCGGTCCCACGCCGCTCGAGATGATCCTCACCAGCCTGGCCGTCTGCGCCGGCAGCACCGTGTCGCTGGTCCTCGAGCGCATGAAGCAGCCCTTCACCGGCCTGGCGGTCGAGGCGCAGGGGCAAACGGCGGGACGAGCACCCGACCGTCCTCACCGAGATCGCCCTCGACTTCGTCATAACCGGGACGCAAACCGAGCCCGAGCGGGTTGCCCAGGCCCTCAAGGTGGCCGAGGACCAACTCTGCCCGGTGTGGGCCATGCTCAAGAGCGGGACCCCCATAACCACGGCCTTCCGGATTGGCGAGGCGTGACAGGGCGCCGTCGGCGGCCCCGCGTAGCCGGCGCCTCGCGGCCGGGGCACGGTGATGCTCGCTTCCATGAGGAACAGCACTTCCGCGTCCGGCCCCCGAGAGGAGAGAGCCGCGTCGACGGCCTCCTGCACGCTGCTGAAGGGCCTCATGAACACCGATCGGACCTGCTCCTCGGGCAGCGACGTCACCGCCCAGATATCGGCCCGCTGCAGGATCCCGGCGATGCGGGTCGCCTGCTGCACCCCCAGGCGGTACTCCTCCTGGTCGGCGCGCTCCAAGGCCTGAGCGGGGGATTCGGCGGCCGCCAACATGTCGTAGAGGGTCTGGTTCTCTCCCAACCCGAAGGGGCACTCCGAGACGACCAGGAGGACTCCCCCATCCTTGACGGCCAGCGCGCCACTCTGGATAGCCTTGTTGGTCTGATAGAAGTTGCAGTCCATCGGGTGAGGGGCGACCGCGACGACGACTTCGTAGCGCCGCTCTATGTCGAGAACGAACTGCCGCTCGGCGACTTCGACCGCCCGGCGGAAGGTCTCCTCCAGAGAGCCGGCCGCCGCGAAGCCTACCCGGTGGTCTTTGTCCAGCACCAGTTGGATGGAGAACACCTGCTTGCCGTCTATCCCGACGGCCAGAGCCTCCTCGAGGTCCTCGTGCACGGGGTTGCCCTCAAGGACGAGACTCTCCGACCCCGGCTTCATGGAAAGCGCGTGGTTGGCCCAGACGGTCTCGTAGCCGGCAAGCCCAGGGAACAGGGACTTGCGCCCCCCGGTATAGCCGGCGAAGTAGTGTGGCTCCACCGAGTTGATCACGATGAGGCTCTGCGCCTCCGCCAGCAGCCGGTTCACCTTGATCTCGGTACCCCGCGAGGTCCGGCCCAGATGGACCAGTCGCCCGGCGTCCTTGGCGTCGTGCGACGACACCCGCCCGGCGTGGGCTTTGAGGAACTCCTTCCCAAAGATGTGCTCCAACTCCTGGGGGAGCGCGACGCGGTGAGTGCCGGTGGCGACGACGAAGGAAAGCCCGCGACCGACCGCCTCGAGCCGCTCGCCCGTCGCGAGCCATCCCTCCAGGTCTTCGCGGATCACCCGCACCACTTCGGCCGAGGGCGTCGGCCGGGTGGCGTCGTTGACCACGACCAGCAAAGGCGAGGGGGCCCGGCGGAGAAAGCTCTTGAAGCCGGCCCCAGGCGCTTCCAGCGCCCGTCTCAGCACTCCCTCCGGATCCTCAGCTCTATCGACCTTCGGCGCCGAGCACGCCCGCCACGCGGCGCTCGTCGACCTCTACGGGGACCGTGCCGGTACCCCAAGGGACCTCAACCTGCATGCGCTGCTCCGTCCAGTCTCGTCCGTGTTTGCGAGGCTCGCTTGCCATGCCACCGCCCTGAGGATACCCCAGGATAGTGGTGGTTGGGAGTGAGAAAAGCCTTTTCGGGTAGAATCGGGAAGACGGCATCGCGATGCGTCGCCACCCCGATCGAGGACTGGGATCAGCCATGGAATACCGCAGCTACAGCATCTCCCCTGAAGTGTTCGCCCGCTTCCCCGGCTATGTCCGCGGCGTCGTGGTCGCCTACGAAGTCACCAACGGGGCCTCCCCTCCCGAGTTGGTCCAGCTGCTGCGCCAGGCGGAAGGATCGGTGCGCGGCCGGGCGGTACTCGAGCAGATCGCCGAGGAGCCGCGCATCAAGGCGTGGCGGGAGGCCTACCGAGCGTTCGGCGCCAAACCCGCGGAGTTCCGCTCTTCGGTCGAGGCCATGGCGCGCCGCGCTCTCCGCGGCGACGAGTTGCCGGCTATCAACGCCCTCGTCGACATCGGTAACATCATCTCGCTGCGCCATCTGATCCCCGCCGGCGGACACGCCATCGACGTGCTCAAAGGCGACATCGAACTGCGGTTCGCCACCGGTGAGGAGGAGTTCGTGCCCTTCGGCACCAACGATCTGGAACATCCGCTGCCCGGCGAGGTCATCTTCGTGGAAGGGAGCGTCGTCCTGACCCGGCGGTGGACCTGGCGGCAGGCCAATCACACGCTGACGCTTCCCGAGACGCAGGCTATCGAGTTCAACGTCGACGGTCTACCGCCGGTGACCAAAGACGAGATCAGAGAAGCCTGTGAGGAAGTGGCCGACTTGATCGACCGCTTCTGCGGCGGGACCAGCCGTATCGACTACCTGACGGCCGAGACCCCCCGCATCTCGCTGGCGCCGTAGCGCAGGCGCGGGACGGCGAGCGCCACGCCGGCCGAAGGCCGCTGGCGCCGCGCAGGCCATCCGGTCAGCGCCGAGCGCCCCTGTTCCTCTTCGCGACCAGCGTGGCGACAGCTTCGGCCGTTTCGTCGGTGCTGTTGCATACCATCACGCCCGCCTGCTCGAGCGCCGCGATCTTTCCGGCCGCGGTGCCCCGACCGGCCGACACGATCGCCCCGGCGTGGCCCATCCGCCGGTCGGGCGGCGCGGTCTTGCCCGCGACGAACGCTATGACGGGCTTCGTGACCCGGGCGGCTATGAAGGCGGCCGCCTCCTCTTCGTCAGACCCCCCGATCTCACCGATCATGGCGATCGCCTCGGTCTGTGGGTCCTCTTCGAAGAGGGCCAGGATGTCCATGAACGTCGAGCCGATGATCGGGTCGCCGCCGATCCCCACGCACGTGGATTGCCCGACGCCCAGATTGGTCAGAGCGCCGCGCGATCTCGTAGGTGAGGGTCCCGCTCCGGGATACGATGCCCACCGGGCCGGGCATGAAGATGTTCCCCGGGAGGATGCCCATCTTGCAGCAGCCCGGGGTCATGATGCCAGGACAGTTGGGACCGACCAGCCGGCACCCCTTCGCCCGTACGTGGGCGCAGATCTTGACCATGTCGAGCACGGGGATCCACTCGGTGATGCAGACGATGAGCGGTACGAGGTTGTCGGCCGCCTCCACGATCGCGTCCCCGGCGAAGCGGGCGGGCACGAAGCTGACGGCGGCGTTGGCCCCGGTGGCCGCGACGGCCTCCTTGACCGATTCGAAGACCGGCACGCCCTTCGACCTCCTGGCCCCCGTGCCCGGGCGCCGTGCCGGCGACCACCTTGGTGCCGTAGGCCAGCATCTGCCGGGTGTGGAAACGGCCCTCGTCGCCGGTGATGTTCTGGACCAGCGACCCTGGTGTCGGCGTCGACGAGGATGCTCACTCCCCAGCCTCCTCTCCGGCGGCCACCGTGGAGGCAGGGCCGGCGGCAGATCCCGCGGCCGCAGACCCCGCGGCGGCGGCCAGAGCAACGGCTTTCTGCGCGGCCTCGGTCATCGTGCCGGCGAGCACGACCTCAGTCCCCTCGAGTATCTGGCGCCCCTCGGCCGCGTTGGTCCCCACCATGCGGGCCACGACCGGGACCCGCACTTCCCCCGCTGCGATGGCGTCGACGACCGCCTGGGCCACTACGTCGCAGCGGGTGATCCCGCCGAAGATGTTCACGAGCACCGCCCGCACGTAGGGATCGTGGAGAAGGATCCGTAACGCGGCGCGAACCTGGTCTATGTGGGCTCCTCCGCCTATGTCGAGGAAGTTCGCGGGCTCGCCTCCGTACAGCTTGATCACGTCCATGGTCGCCATCGCCAGACCGGCTCCGTTCACCAGGCACCCAACGTTGCCCTCGAGTTCGATGTAGCTCACCCCCACGCTCCGCGCCTCGGCCTCCGCCGGCTCTTCCGCCTCGGGATCGTGGAGAGCCGCCAGCGACGGCTGGCGGGACAGAGCGTTGTCGTCGACCACCATCTTGGAGTCCAGGGCCGCGAACTCGCCGTCTTCGGTCAGCGCGAGCGGATTGACTTCGAGCAGCGAGCAATCGCACTCGAAGAAAGCTTTGTAGAGCGCCCGCGCGATGCCTCGGAACGCCTTGGCCTGTTCGCCGGTCAGACCGGCGGCGCGCGCGAGGTCTCGGGTCTGGTAGTCGGCCAGCCCGAGGAGGGGATCGGCCGAGACCCGGGCGATGGCTTCGGGCGAAGTGCGGGCCACCTCCTCGATATCCACCCCGCCCATGGCGCTGACCATAAGCGTCACCCTCTTCGCGGAGCGGTCGAGAACGGCGCCCAGGTAGTACTCGCGCGACACGGGGACCACCTGGGCCACGAGGACCTTGCGGACGGGACGCCCTTCAGCGAGGAGCCGAGCATCGCCGCCGCCGCTTCCCGGGCCTCTTCGGCGGTGCCGGCCCGCTTGATACCCCCGGCCTTGCCCCGCCCCCCGACCAGGGCCTGGGCCTTCACGACCACTTTGCCGCCCAGCTCGCGGGCGATGGCCTCGGCCTCGTCCGGAGTCTCGGCGACGCCGGCCGGAGGGAACGGGATCCCATAGCCTCTCAGGATCTCGCGCGCCTGATACTCGTGCGTCTTCATCCCCGGCCTTTCCCGGCCGCCGGATCTGTGACTAGACGGCCGCTTCGACCACGGTCGCGATACCCTGCCCTCCGGCGATGCACAACGTGGCCAGCCCGTAGCGGGTGCCGCGCCGCCGCATCTCGTAGAGCAGTGTGGTAAGGATACGCGCTCCGGAGCATCCCAGAGGATGCCCGAGGGCGATCGCTCCTCCGTTGACGTTGACCCGGGCCTCGTCCAGGCCCAGTTCCTTGATCACCGCCAGGCTCTGGGCGGCGAAGGCCTCGTTCAGTTCGACCAGGCCGATGTCGTCCAGACCCAGCCCGGCCGCGGCCAGCGCTTTGCGGCTGGCCGGCGCCGGCCCGATGCCCATGATCTCCGGCGGCACCCCGGCCACGGCCTGGCTGCGGATGGTGGCGAGCGGCGCGGCGCCGCGCCGCGCCGCCTCGGCGGCCGACATCAGGACCAGGCAGGCGGCGCCGTCGTTGCGCCCCGACGAGTTGCCGGCGGTGACGGTGCCGCCCTCCTTGAAGATGGCCGGCAGCCTGGCCAGTTGCTCCAGGCTGGTCTGCCGCGGGTGCTCGTCGGTGGCGAAGACCACGGCCAGCCCTTTCTTCTGGGGCACCTCCACCGGGACTATCTCTTCCTCGAACCGGCCGGCCGCGATGGCCGCAAGCGCCTTCTCCTGGCTGGCGAGGGCAAAGCGGTCCTGCTCCTCCCGGGTGATGCCGTACTTCTCCGCCACGTTCTCGGCGGTGAGCCCCATGGTGAGGTTGCCGTAGATCTCGAAAGGCTGGGAGCGCGGTTGGCTCTCGGTGTTGGAGTCGACCAGCACCGCGTTGCCGGCGCCGTAGCCGAAGCGGGCCCCTCTCAAATAGTAAGGAGCGTTGCTCATGCTCTCGGTGCCGCCGGCCACGACGACGTCGGCCAGGCCGCACATGATGGCCTGCGCGGCGTTGTTCACCGCCTGCAGACCGGAGCCGCACTGCCGCATGACAGTGTAGGCCGGGACCTCGACGGGCAGACCCGCCCGGAGCGCGGCGACGCGGGCCAGATTGGCCGCGTCGGCGCTCTGCTTGGCCTGCCCGATGATGACCTCGTCTACCGCCTCCGGCTCTACGCCGGCCCGCTGGATGGCCGCCTCGATGACGACCTTGGCAAGATCCTCCGGCTGCACGTCCTTCAGCCCGCCGCCGATCCTGCCTCCCGCGGTCCGGACCGCGCTGACGATGACGACTTCGTTCACATCAGTCCTGCGCTCGCGCTTGTTCCGGGGCTACGCCCGCTCTAGGACGATCTCACCCAGGTTGACGTCGTTGTGGGTCGTGATATCGAAGACCTTCGGCGCGTAGCCGTCGAGTCTCACCGTGATCTTGTACGGCGTGTTCTTCTCCAGGTCCTCGAACTCGAAGTCGCCGTAGCTGTCGGACTTCGTCTCCCGCTTGACGCCGTCGCCCTCGAGCGTGACCGAGACCCCTTCGGCGCACTCGCCGCGCACGTCGTCGCGCACCACCTCGCCGGCGACGAACCGCTTGGGGATGCCCACGTACATGACCGTCGGCTTGGTGCCGTATTCCGGATGGTAGGCCTCGATCTTCTTCTCGGCCACCAGCTTGGCGATCTCGCTGTTGGGGTCGTCCAGGTCGCCGAAGGCCAGGGCGCCCGTCGGGCACGCCTCCACACACCGCGGTTCCTTCTCGCCCTCGTCCAGCCTGTGAGCGCACATGGTGCACTTCTGCGGGATCTCCAGTTCCTCGTTCCAAAACACCACCCGGTACGGGCAGGAGTTGACGATGGCCTTCTGACCCTTCGCCTTCTCCGGGTCGATGATGACGAACCCGTCCTCGCGCCGGTAGACGGCGTTGTCGGCCGCCACGTCGATGCAGGGGGCGTCCTCGCAGTGCAGGCAGGGCATCGGGATGTAGTCGAGCTTGGGCTTGGGATAGCTGCCGCGCTCCACCTCTTTGACCTGCATCCAGAACTGGCCGTCGAGCGGCTGCGGAGCGGAATAGGGGCTGTAGTCGTTGTCGTAGTACTCGTCGCGGCAGGCCAGGAAGCAGTTATGGCAGCCGCTGCACTTGGTGACGTCTATGAGCAGGCCAGGGCGTGCCATGTCTCAGCCCTCCCACTTCTGGATCTCGATGAGGCACGAATTCGGCGTCATGCCCGGAACGTTCTTGGACATCATGCGGGAAGGCGTCAGCATGCTGACGCACCCGCCCTTGTCGATAGAGTCGGGTCCCCGGGTTGCAGCGGGTCGTACAGGGCCGAGGAGGCGTAGCTGTGGATGATGCCCGGACGCACCCGCCCGGTCACCACCGCGATGCACAGCACCGAGCCCCGGTCGTTGTACAGCCGCACGATGTCGTCGTTGTTGATGCCGCGCTTGGCCGCGTCCTCCGGATTGATGCGCGCCGGCCACCAGGCGTAGCCGTCCTTCTTGATGCGGTGCACCGGGATGTCGTTCAGCCAGTCGGTGTGCTTGTCGTAGTGGCAGTGGAACGACAACCGCGGGTGCGGCGACATGAGCGGCAGCGGATACTTGTCGAAGAGCTCCTCGGTCTGGTAGCCCTCCCAGCTCGGGATGTAGCGCGGCACCACCGGCCGCTCCTCGTCGTCGGGGAAGTACTGCTTGAGGCTCTCCGACTCGAACTCGATCTTGCCGCTGAAGGTGCCCAGCTCGCCCCGCCTCTCGGTGAGGCGCTTGGGGTTCCCCAGGTCGGGCGTGTCGCACGGCCGGCCTTCGTAGAACCAGCGCAGACCCGGAGTCGGCTTGTAGTCGTCGTTGATGTTGATGATGTGGTAGCCCTTCCGGTTGAACTCCTCCCAGCTGACCTCCTTGGGCAGGTCGGAGATGTCGAAGAAGCCTCTTGACCCAGTCGAGCTCGGTCTTGCCGCCGTCGGTGTACTTGTCGCGCAGACCCAGCTTCTCGGAGATGAGGGCGAAGATCTCGTAGTCGGACTTCGATTCCCACAGAGGCTCGATGCACTTCTGCTCGCGCACGACGAACCGGTAGTTGCAGCCGCTGCTGGCGTGCGACGGTGTAGCCGTTGACGGCCGCCCACTCGCCGATGTCGTCGCGCTCGAAGTTGGTGCAGGCCGGCAGGATGACGTCGGCCATGCGGGTCTCGCTGTTGAACCAGATGTCCTGGTTGACGACGAACTCCAGCTTGGGGCTCTGGTACATGCGCACCCACTTGGTGGTGTCGCTCATGGTGCCCATGAACGAGCCGCCGTAGCGGTACCAGAGCTTGATCTCGGAGTAGCCCCCATGCGGGTACTGAAGTGCATGAACTGCTGCTCCAGCGACTTGCCGCAGAAGCCCTCGCCGTACCACTCGGCGTGGCCGTCGAGGATGGCGTCGGGCACCGTCAGGCGCCACAGGCGCTGCTTGGTGGTGTTCTGCGGGGATGTACTTGGCGACCTGGTCGACATCGACATGCGGCCTTCGGGCTCGCCGTAGGCCGGGAACCAGATGGTGGTGTCGGAGGGCGCGCCCATCGTGGTGCCCCAGATGCTGCGGCCCGGAGCGCCCAGTCCCTGCATGGCCTGCAGCAGCACCATCATGCGGGCCCACTCGGTGCCGTACGCCTGCCGGCAGGCGCCGCCTTCGCCGCCGCGGGAGCCGCCGGAGAGGATGGTGCGCTTGGCCGCCCACTCGCGGGCCAGGGCGCGGATGACTCGGGCCTCGACGCCCGACTCCTCCGCGGCCCACTCCGGCGTCTTGGGCACGCCGTCGGTCTCGCCCAGCACGTAGGGCTTGAACTCCTCGAAGCCGATGGTGCGGTCCTCGACGTACTCCTTGTTGTAGGTGTCTTCGGTGATCCAGACGTAGGCGATGGCCATGGCGACGGCCGTGTCGGTGCCCATGCCGCGGGGCGATCCACTTGCCGCCCATGACGGCGTTGGTGTAGTTGTGGAAGGGGTCGATGAAGACCATCTTGACGCCCTTCTCCTTGAGCCACTGCCGCCAGAGAGCGGAGTCCTGGCCGGAGTAGGTGCCCCGGGTGCTGTCCGGGTCGTTCGACCAGTAGACGATCATCTCGGCGTTCTGCAGAGCGTCGCTCGAGCATGTCGTAGGGCTCGGGCATGCCCAGGCGCCAGTAGAAGCCGTAGGTGTGGGTCGCGCCCCAGTGCCAGCCCTCCCAGCTGTCCGGGTTGTCGAGCACCGGGGTGAACTCGATCATGTTCATGAAGCGGGCGAAGGGTCCCATCTTGTAGCCGACGATGCCCCAGTTGTGGTGGGAGGAGGTGATGCCGCTGATGGCCGAGCCCCCGTAGGTCTCCTTGACCCGCTTGATCTCGGACGCCACAAGGTTGGAGGCCTCGTCCCAGGAGATGCGCTCGTAGCGGGACTTGCCGCGGTTCTGCGGGTTGCGCTCGCCGTTGGGGTCGAAGTCCACCCGCTTCATGGGGTACAGGATGCGCTCGTCGGAGTAGATACGCCGGCGCTCGGCGTGGACATAGGGCGCCAGGGTGACCTTCTTGGGGGGGGAGTACTTCTTGCCGCCCGCCTCGATGGTCCAGGGCTCATAGTCTTCGTCGGCCGCGACCAGTGGACGCACCCGCGCGATCTTGCCGTCCTTGACGTACACGGACACCGGACCACTGTTGGTGCAGTTCGTGTAGACCTTTTCGGCCATCAGACATCCGCCCCCTCAGAGATCGAGGATTGGTGACCGGCCCGCGCTCGTCAAAACGAAATCTCGATATTGCCAGGTAATATTGCTAATATCGTAGAGTAGGGTCGTAGTGCCTATTTGCAAGGCGCGGGCCCGCCGCGGAGACGGCAAGTCCAGGGGGGGCATGGCAGAGCCATTGTATCGCGGGAAGCGGACCCCCTTTCGGTGAGGGCGCTGACCCGGGGCTCTCCATACTCGGCCTCTTCGACGTGGACCATCGCGAATGGACCATCGACGAGATGGCCGAGCAGACCGGTCTGGTGCGCATGACCGTCTACCGCATGGCCCGCACGCTCGAGTCCATGGCCTTTTTGGTGCGCGACCCCAGCACCAACCGCTACCGCCTGGGCCCGGCCACCCTGGCCATGTGCTATGTGTCCGACGACCACTCCGACTTCGTAGACGCCGCCCGGCCGTTCCTGGAGGCGCTGGTGCAGAGACCGGCGAGTCGGTCACCCTGGCCGTCGAGAGTCGACGGCTACCCGGTCTGCGTGGACATCATCAACACCACCCGGCCGTTCAAACGGCAGACCGCCCCCGGCAGGATCCTCGGCGACATCGCCACGGTACACGGCAAGATCTTCGCCGCGTTCAAGGCGCCCGCCGAGAGAGAGCAGCCATCCTGGCCAAGCCCCGCTCCCGCACACTCCCTAGACCGTCACCGACCTCGACCAGATCGGGCCGAGTTGGAGCATAGTCGAGGAGGACGTCGCCTACGACATGGAGGGCGCGTACCTGGGCCCCTGCGCAGTCGGCGCGCCTGTTCGCGACCAGTTCGGGAGCATAGCGGCCACCATAGCGGTGGTCATGCCCTCGGGCCGCTTCGGCCCGGACGAGCGGGCGCTCTGCACCGAGGCGGTCAAGGCGGCCGCCGCGTCTTTCTCAGCCTATCTGGGCTGGACCCCCAGAAGCTACGGCTGAGTCAGACGGTGCGTCGCTTGGGTATACTCGCACGCTTGACTAGTGGCGACCGTAGACTATCAGGTAGGCTACCGACAAAGGGGGAGGCTCCGTCTTGAAGGCAGTCGCGATGAAGCCAGGCAAACGGCGCGAAAGGAAAAGATTGATGATGGCGGACGAGGAGGCAAGAAGGTCGACGTCAGTGTAGACAAGGTGACCATCAAGAACCTGGCCATGGGGGGCCTGCTGGGAGGCGGCGGCGAGTGCTTCGTCGACGTCAAGGACGGCAAGGCCGTCCGCATCAGGCCCTACAAGTATGACTGGAAGACCGACTTCGAGAAGCTCAACCCCTGGACCATCGAGCGCAATGGCGAGACCCTGAGCCCGCTGCCCAAGGCCCTGCCCGCTCCGTTCTCGCTCGCCTACAAGAAGAGGACCTTCTCCCCCAACCGCGTGAAGTACCCCATGGTGCGGGTCGACTGGGACCCCAACGGCGAGCGCAACCCGCAGAACCGCGGCAAGAGCAAGTACCGCGGCATCTCCTGGGACGAGGCCACCGACATCATCGCCGCCGAGATCAGGCGCATCCACAAGGAGTACGGCCCGCTCGCCATCCTGGCCCAGGGCGACGGCCACGGCGAGAACAAGACCATCCACACCCCCCACGGCCACCAGGCCCGCCTGCTCGACATGATGGGCGGCTTCACCCAGCAGGTCCGCAACCCGGACAGCTGGGAGGGCTGGTACTGGGGCGCCAAGCACGTCTGGGGCCAGGGCTTCCAGGGCATGATGTCGCCGGCCGCCAACCTCATCAAAGACATCTCCGAGCACGGCGACATGGTGCTCAAGTGGGGCTGCGACGAGGAGACCACCCCCTGGGGCTTCACCGGCCAGTACGCCAGCCGCATCTCGCAGTTCTGGACCCGGGCCGGCATCAAGCAGGTCTACATCTGCCCCGACCTCAACTACGCGGCGGCGGTCCACGCCGACAAGTGGATCCCGGTGCTGCCCAATACCGACGCCGCCCTGCAGCTGGCCATCATCTACGTGTGGCTGAAGGAAGGCACCTGGAACAAGGAGTACGTCAAGACCCACGCGGTGGGCATGGACAAGATCGCCGACTACGTCCTGGGCAAGGACGAAGACGGCATCCCCAAGACCCCCGAATGGGCCTCCAAGAAATGCGGCGTCCCGGAGTGGACCATCAAGGCCCTGGCCCGCGAGTTCGCCAAGAAGACCACTTCGATCATCCACTACTTCGGCGGCTCGGCCTTCCGCGGCCCGTACTCGCACGAGCCCGGCCGGCTGGAATGCGTGCTGCTGGGCATGCAGGGCCTCGGCGGCCCCGGCGTCCACCAGTGCCAGATGACCTACTTCGGCATGCCGCGGGCCGAGGGTCTGGGGAGCGTCCGCTTCTTCAACCCCGAACTGCCCGAGCGCCTGACCAAGCCCTGCTGGACCACCGTCCACGCCTGGGGCCCGCAGCTCATCCCCAAGACCCTCATCCAGGACGCCATCCTCAAGGCCCCGCTGGTCTTCCACGGCAGCGGCGGCCAGGAGTGCCAGACCGAGGAGCAGTTCACCAGGTACACCTACCCCATCGCGAAGGAGAAGGGCGGCGTACCCATCCACATGATCTGGACCGACACCCCTTGCCGTATCACCTGCTGGAACCACGGCAACTGGACCATCGAGGCCATGAAGGACTCGAGCATCGAGTTCGTCCTCGCTCAGCATCCCTGGCTGGAGAACGACTGCCTCTACGCCGACATGATCCTGCCGGCCAACACCACCCTGGAGGTCGAGGACATCGTCACCACCGTCCGGCAGGGCCCGCACTTCGCGAGCGTGTCCATCCAGGAGCAGTCCATCCAGCCGATCGGCGAGTCCAAGAGCGACTACGAGATAGTGCTCGCGATCGCCGAGAAGCTGGGCATGGGCGACGAGTTCACCGGCGGCCTCACCACGCTTGGACCTGCAGAAGATCGTCTTCGACGCCATGAAGATGGACAAGCTCACCACGTGGGAGGACTTCTACGAGAAGAAGACCTACGTCTACTCGACCGCCAAGGACTGGGAGCAAGACCCGCCCGGGTTCCGCAAGTTCTACGAAGACCCGAAGACCAACCCGCTCCAGACCCCCAGCGGCCTCCTGGAGTTCTACTCCGAGCGCGCTGGCGCAGCACTTCCCCGACGACAAAGAGCGCCCGCCCTTCCCCAAGTGGGTCCAAAGGGCATCACGCACGACGAGGACCTCTCCAGCGAGCGGGCCGACATGTTCCCGCTGCTGCTCATGTCCAACCACCCCCGCTGGCGCACGCACGCCCAGGGCGACGACATCAGCTGGGCCCGCGAGACCCCCACCGGCAAGGTGCTGGGCTTCGACGGCTACAAGTACGAGCCCATCTGGATCAACCCGGCGACGCTGAAGCGCGAGGCATCAAGGACGGCGACGTGGTCAAGGTCTTCAACGAGCGCGGCATCGTGCTGGTGGGCGCGCGCGTGTGGGAGCGCATCATGCCCGGCGTGGTCTACGTAGACCACGGCGCCCGGCACGACCCGCTGGTCCCCGGCAAGGTGGACCGCGGTGGAGCCATCAACACCATCGCCCCCAACGGGCTCACTTCCAAGAACTGCTGCGGCCAGGCCACCAGCGGCTACCTGGTCGACGTGCAGAAGGTCAAGAACGAGGAATGGGAAGCATGGCGCAGGGACTATCCCGAGGCCTTTGCCAGAGAATATGACCAGGGTGCCGGCCTGCGCTTCGACGCCTGGATCGAGGAAGGAGGCATAAATGAAGGTCTTCGTCATCGACGTCGATCTCTGCGTGGGCTGCTACGCCTGCCAGTTCGTCTGCAAAGATGAGCACGTCGGCAACGACTGGTCGCCCATCGCCAAGCCCCAGCCCGACACCGGCCAGTTCTGGATGAGGCTGGACGAGCACATCCGCGGCACGGTGCCCAAGGTGGAGATGCACTACGTCCCGAATCCCTGCATGCACTGCGACGAGGCGCCCTGCATTCCCGCCTGCCCGTCGAAGGCGCCATCTACAAGCGCGAAGACGGTCTGGTGATCATCGACTCCGACAAGTGCACCGGCTGCCAGATATGCGTGGACGCCTGCCCGTACGACGCCATCTACTTCAATGAGGACCTGAACCTGGCGCAGAAGTGCACCGGTTGCGCCCACCTGCTGGATGGCGGCGAGTGGAAGATCCCCCGCTGCGCCGACGCCTGCCCCACCGAGGCCATCAAGTTCGGCGAGGAGAGCGAGTTCGCGGACGTGATCGCCAAGGCCGAGGTGCTGAAGCCTGAGCCCGGCGCCAAGCCGCGCGTCTACTACCTGAACATCCCGAAGAAGTTCGTGGCGGGCACGGTGTACGACCCGGCGGCCAAGGAGATCGTCGAGGGCGCCACCTGCACGCTCACCGGAGCGGACGGCGCGACCTGCACGGCGACCACCGACGGGTTCGGCGACTTCTGGTTCCGCGGCCTGGCCGACGGCGCCACCTACAGCCTGACCATCGCCGCTCCGGGCTTCAAGGACAAGACCTTCGATGCGATCAGCACCGAGAAGGACGTCAACCTGGGAGACATAGCGCTGGCGAAGTAGCGGTCGCAGCAGACCGGCCGCCCGCGTCAGCGCGGCGCGACCGGGTCGGTAGAAAGACCGGGCCCCCTGCCGCTGAGCGGCAGGGGGCCCGTGTTTTGCGAGACGGGTCTGCTGGATCGAGGCGGGAGGCTATTTGCCTACCGACGCGAGGTCGCCCAGCAGCACCTGGTCGTAGGTCTTCACCGGTACCCAGGTGAGCACGTCGCCGACCTTCTGCACCTCCAGGATGAAGAAGTCGCGCTTCGCTATGAACGCGTTCTGGAAGGGAACGATGGTGAACTTGCCGGCCGGCGAATCCATGGTCAGGTTCGACATCGCCGGGATGACTTTCTTCGGATCGGTGTCGCCGCCGGTAGCCTTCAACCCTTCGAGGTAGAGCATCACGCCCTGCCACGCGCCGTAGGCCTGCGGAGTCGGCTTCTCGCCGTTGTACAGCTTCTCGTACGCCGCGATGAAGTCTTTGTTCATTTGGTTGTCGATCGTCCAGGCGTAGTAGTCGCAGGCGATCATGCCCAAGGACATGTCACCGAGTTCGGCCAACTGGGCGTCGCTGAAGTTGTTCGACATCGGGACGGCCAGCGCGCCCTTGAGCCCGTAATCGTTGAACTGCTTGACGAACGGGACCGCGCCGTTTCCGAAGATCCAGTTCACGGTGACGTCGGCCGGTTTCATCGCCGACAGGTACGCGCTGAAGTCGACCATGTCCAGAGGCACGTAGTTCTCGCTCAGGATCTGGCCGCCGCCCTCGTCCACGAAGGCCTTCTTGAAGCCGGCGGTCAGCGCGTAGGCGGGTGTGTCGTCATAGTTGATGACATTGGCCGTCTTGTAGCCCTTCTCGGCCAGGTACTTGCCGAAGTAGTAGCCATGGGAGTCGAAGAACCCGGTGTGGATGAAGGCCAGCCCGTTGGCGGTCTCCAGGTTCTCTGTCGGCTGCCCGACGATGGACATCTCCGGTATGCCCGAGGACTTACCCAGATAGTCGGCTACCGCCTTGGCGGAGGGCGAGAAGATCGGGCCGATCATCACGTTGATCCTGTCGCTTTCCACCAGTTTCCGAGCCTTATCGACGGCTACGACCGGGTCGGACCTGTTGTCCTCCGCGAAGTACTGGAGCGGGCGGCCCTCCCACTGGTTGTTGAGCATGGCCAGAGCCGTCTTGACGCCCTGGTCGGCAAGCTGGCAGTCATACGCCATGAAGCCGGTGAACCCTTCGTCGAACCCGATCTTGATGGGTTCGCCGGAGGCGGCGGCGCTGTAGCGGTCGTGTCGCTGTGGTGCGCTCGCCCGCAGTCGTCGTGGTGGTCTCGTCGGACCCGCTCCCGCACGCCACGAGGATGGCAGATATCCCCAACATGAGGACCAGGACCACGACCAAGAGTCTCTTATTCATACTAACCCCCCATATATCTACTGGCTGGCTGGAATCTTCTAGCGGGTGTTTGTGTCCCCCTCCTTCCCCTCACTTCATTCGCTCATGGCAGTTTACTAGCTTGCCGTCATCGGTGACTCCGCACGGCCTTGTGCAGCGCTCACTCTCCGACGCCTAGATGGGTGGCCTTGACGGATTCGTTGTCGATGAGTTCGTCCGGAGTCGACTCGTAGACGACGGTGCCTTTGCTCATGATGTACGCGTAGTCGGAGACGCTCATCGCCATCCCGAAGTCCTGCTCGACCAGAAGGATCGACTCCCCCGCGGCCTTGAGCTCCCGGATCACCCGGAACACCTCGTCCACGACCACTGGAGCCAGCCCCTCGGAAGGCTCGTCGAAGAGCAGCAAGTCGGGGTTGGTCATCAGAGCCCGGGCGATGGTGAGCATCTGCTGTTCGCCCCCGCTGAGAAGGTTCCCCTTGTTCTTGCGGCGCTCGCCCAGCTTGGGGAAGACGGTGAAGACCTTGTCCAGCGTCCAGGGATCCTTCTTCCCACTGGTACGGGCCGCCATCTTGAGGTTCTCCGTGACCGACAGCGACGAGAAGATCAGCCTGCCCTGGGGGATGAGTCCTATCCCCAGCCGGGCGATCTTGTAGGAAGGCAGGCCGACGAGTTCGTGCCCGTTGAAGAGGATGCTTCCCTTGCGGGGAGGGGTGAGACCCATGATGGAGCGGATGGTGGTCGTCTTTCCCATCCCGTTGCGGCCGAGAAGCGCCACCACGGTGGCGTCTTTCACCTCCAGAGTCACACCCTGCAAGGTGTAGCTATCGCCGTACCAGGTGTGGATGTCCTTGACTTCGAGCATGGATCACCCACCCGAACCTGGTTGCTTGCGGCTGCCCATGTAGATCTCCCTGACCATCTCGTTGGAGCGGATCTCGTCGCACGTGCCCTCGCAGGCTATCTGGCCGTAGTGGAGCAGTATGACGCGCTCGGCCACGCCGAAGACGAGGTCCATGTCGTGAGCGATCATGAGGACGGTGATCTTGGAGCCCAGGTCGCGGATCCTCCTGGTGATGTCCGCGCTCTCGGCGGTGGTGAGGCCGCAACTCGGCTCGTCCAGCAGCAACAGTTCCGGGTGGCTGGCCAGGCTCAGCGCGATCTCCAACTTCCGCTGCTGCCCGTACGCCAGCGAGCTGACGATCTCGTCCTTGAGGTCCCACAGGTCTGTGGACTCGAGCAACTCTTGCGCGGCCGCCTGGAGAGCCCGGTCCTTGAAAAGCGGACGGAAGAACCTGTACCGGCTCTTCTCCACCCCTTGCAGACCGATCATCGCGTTGACCAGGACGCTCTGGTACGGAAAGAGGCTGGTGATCTGGAACGAGCGGGCCATCCCCAGGTGCGTGCGCGAGTAGACCGACGCGTTGGTGATGTCCTGCCCTTTGAAGAAGACCTTCCCTCCGGAGGGCTTCAGTTGCCCGGTGAGTAGGTTGAAGAGGGTCGTCTTGCCGGCGCCGTTGGGCCCGATGAGGGCCAGCCTCTCGCCCGGCTCGATGCCGAAAGTGACGCTCTTGACCGCGGCAAGGCCGCCGAAATGCACCGACAGGCCTCTGAGCCTCAAGCAGCGCCACGGGTCACCTTCTTCCACAGCCGCAGAACCTCGGGGCCCAGGCCCTGATATCGACCCTTGGTCCAGGGGATCATCATGATCGCGATCACGAACATGCGCGCCGAAGATAAGAGGCCAGCGCTGAGGCATGTAGATGCTGGCCACGTACTCGACCCCCACGTAGAACACGGCGGCCACGAGTGGCCCGAAGAAGACCGTCGTGCCCCCCAGGATGACCAGAAGGAAGGAGATGTCGCTGGTGACCATGGCGAGGTTGTTGGGTATGAGCGTGCTCCCGAAGTAAGCGAACAGCACGCCGGCCACGCCGCCGAAGACCGCGGCGACGATCCACGACGTGTACTTGTAGAGCCAGGTGTTGTATCCCAACGCCTGCATGCGCCGCTCGTTGTCGTGGATGCCGCGAAGCGCCGTAGCCGTAATGCGAGTTGACGATGCGGTACATGAGGAAGAGGCAGACGACGCCTATGACGAAGACCAGGTAGTAGTACTGGTCCGCGCTCACTGTGGCCCCGAATCCGATATCGCGCCTTCGGGATCCCCGACAGGCCCGTCGTCCCGCCGGTGACCGGCCGCATGATGATGGCCATACGGGAGAGCAACTCCCCGAAGGCGATGGTGGCCAGAAGGAAGTAGATGGGATTGGCGGCCCCGCCCCCACCCCGAACACGCGGAAGGCAGGGACACCGAGGATCGCCGCTACTGCCGCCGTGACGATGATGGCGAGCAGCAGGCTGAACCAGAAGCTCGAGATCCCGGCCTTGGTGACCAACACGGCGGCGGTATACGCACCCACTCCGAAGAAGGCGGCGTGGCCGAAGCTGGGGATGTTCGCATAGCCCCAGATGAGGTTTAGACTCATGCCGAAGAGCCCGAAGATCATCATCTTCGTGACCAGGCTCGAAACGAAGGAGGGGATGAACAGAGGCAGCAGCAGCACGATGACGGCGACGATGACGATGGGCAGCACCGTCTCGACCAGGGGACGAGGAGTCCTTCGCGCCGCGGGGTCCTCCGGGGACGGAACGGCGATGGGGGGACCCCCTGGGATTTCGTTGAGTTCTTCGTCCATCAGAACACCTTCCTACCGATAAGCCCGCTCGGCCGTATCAGCAGCACGGCGAGGAAGACGATCCAGGCGAAGAACAGCGCGACCTGCGGGATGTAGGCCTTCCCGAAGGTGTCGAGGAGCCCGATGACCAGCGCCCCCAGCATCGTCCCCTGGATGTAGCCGGTGCCGCCGACCACCACCACGATCAGGGTGAGCAGCAGGAGGTTGTCGCCCATGGACGGGTAGGCCCCGGTGATGGGCGCCCCTATCACGCCGGCGACGCCGGCCAGGGCCATGCCGAGCAGGAACACGAGCGTGCTGACGAGGCCGTAGTTGATGCCCAGGCTGACCGTCATGTCCTTGTTGTCCATCCCGGCCCGGATGATGGCGCCGGCGCGCGTCCTGTCCTGTATGTACCAGAGCAGACCGAGGACGAGCACGCCGACGCCGCACACGAAGAGCCGGTAGATGGGAAAGCTCAAGCCGCCGATGGTGACCACGCCCGTGAGGAAATCCGGGGTCTGCATGATCTTGGCCCGCGGCCCCCAGATCCAGAGGACGACGTTGGCGATCATGATGGCGCACTCCGATCGTGAGCACCCCTTGCTCGGGCACCCTCCCGTAGAGTCTTTTCAGGAAGAACGCGTACAGGGCGTACCCTATGACCGCCAGAGCGGCGGCCGCCACCATGATCGCCAACCAGAAGAGGTCGAGCGTGTTGACTATCTGGATGCCGATGTAAGCGCCCAGCATGTAGAGGGCGCCGTGAGCGAGGTTGAGGACGCCCATGACGCCGAACGTCAGCGAGAAACCGGCCGCCAGCAGGAACAGGATGAACGCGTAGGACAGCCCGTTGAGCCCGGTCACCAGTGCTTGGCTCATTCTCCCCCCAAGACCTGTCGTAGGTATTCCCCGGCCGCCCCACACCGGCGAGTGAGGGCGCCATCCGTGGGGTCCAGAGTACCACGAAGGAAAAAGTCGCTGCTCAAGCGCCTATCTCCTCCCCGTGAGAGGTCACGTTGAGCAGTCGCGCATGGGCGCCGACCGGGAAGTCCGATCCACTCCGCCGGAGCCGTCCTGCGCGTGGCCGAAGATCTTCCCCATGGTCCTCATGGCGCTGAAGTCGGCCACCACCGCGCCCAGCGTGGGGACGATCTTTTCCCTCCACACGAAGAGGTAGAGCTGTTCCCCCAGCTTGAGGTAGTGGCAACGGTCGGTGTCGGCGAGGCCCTTCTCAGACCCCATGAGGCACTGCCACGTGTAGAAGTCCTCGTTGAGATAGATGTGCTCGTAACGCTCTGTGGGGCTGTAGGTGTACTCCACGCGGCGCCCGATAAGCTCCGCGGTGGGCCGATGACGCGGGGTGCCGGCAGTGAACGGCGCGTCCACGGCGGCGCTCGAGAACGTCGGCGGCCACCGCCGTCAATTCCTGCCCGGCTGCGATGCGGGCCGCGAGCGACTGGCCCACGTCGGGCGAGTCCGGCAGCACCGCGACGAGAGCGGTGGCTATCCCTTGCTCGAGGTCGAGGATCAGGCTGACGCTCGTCGGCGGCTCCTGCTTGCGCCACGAAGTCGACGAAGTACAGACCGTCCCGCACCTTGAGAGCGAAGTAGCCGGCCTCTCCCTCTCCCCACGGCCGCCCCGCCTTCACTCCCAGGCGCCAACCAGGCGACCTTCGAGTCCGGCAGGAACCGGTACTCGAGCGCCCGTCCGTCCTCGAAGTGAAGCACGTGAGTCGAGCCGGCCAGGTCTCCCGTCGGCGGCGGGGTGTAGTTGCCCGGGCCGAAGGCCTCGGCCAACTCCCCCACCGATATCCAGCGCGCCGATTCCCCCATCGACCGCCCCCCTCTGTCAGTTGCCTGAGTACCGTCGCCTCAGCAGTCCCTTGCCTCAATACTCCTTGAGGATGTCGATCATGATGTCGGTGGCCTTGTACGCGTATTCGCGCGGGACGGTCAGCGGCGGCATGAAGCGGAACACGTTGCCGTAGCGGCCGCACGGCGTCATGAGGACGCCCTTGTTGAGCAGCTTGAAGGCGATCTCGCCGACTCTTGGACGGGTCGAGCGGCTCCTTGGTCTTGCGGTCGGCCACCACCTCCACGCCTATCATCAGCCCGCGGCCGCGCACCTCTCCGATGCACTTGACGTTCGGCATGGCGTCGGTGAACCGTCCCCGGATCTCCTCGCCGAGCTGGGTGGCCCGGCCCAGAAGGTCCAGCTCGGGATCGGTGATGATGTCGATGTTGGTCATGCAGACCTCGCACCCCAGGGCGTTGCCCGCGAAGGTGCTCGGCTGGGACCCCTCGGGGAGGCTCTTCTCGATCTCGGCCCTGTAGGTAAGGCCTGCCATGGGGATGTCGCCCCCCATGCCCTTGCCCCAGGTGAGCATGTCGGGCTTGACTCCCGAGTGCTCGATGCACCACATCTTGCCCGTGCGGCCCGCTCCCGACTGCACCTCGTCGGCCACGTAGAGGCAGCCGTACTTCTCGCACGCCTCTTTGATGATCTGGAAGAACTCCGGCGGCGGAGCGACGTAGCCGCCTTCGCCCTGCTGCGACTCGATGATGACCGCGGCGACGTCGTCGGCCGCCGTGTACGGGGTGTTGAGCACGTAGTCGACGTACTTGCCGCACTGCACGTCGCAGTTGGGGTAGGTCATGTTGAACGGGCAGCGGTAGCAGTAGGCGTAGGGGAGGTGCTGGACGCCGGCGATGAGCGGCCCCCAGCCATGGCGGTAGTTGTACCCGGTGGTGAGGGCGGCCGTGCCGCACCACACGCCGTGGTAGGCGCCCTGGAAGGCGAGGATCTGCGTGCGGCCTGTGTGCTTGCGGGAGAACTTGATGGCCGTCTCCACCGCGTCGGACCCGGCCTGGAAGAACGAGGTGTGGCAATCGCCGCGCAGGCCCTCGGGCATGATGCCCGAGACCTTCTTGGCCAGCTCGATGCGCTTGGGGTTGGTGATGTCGGTGGTGTGCATGATGAGCTCGCACTGCCGGCGCATCGCCTCGAGCACCTTGGGATGCCCCCGGCCCACGGCGTTGACGGCCACGCCGGCCGCCATGTCTATATAGAGGTTGCCGTCGGCGTCCTTGGCCGTCGCGCCCATGCCCTTCGGCGAGGATGACCGGAAAACCCCCGCCGCCGCGGGTGAAGGCCTCGTACTTGGCGGACTCTTCCATGAGCGCCGCCACCTTGGGCCCCGGCACCTTGGTGATCATCTTGGGAGCGTCGGGGAACGAGAGTCCCATCAGTTCGGCTTCGGAGATCATCTGCCGCCCATCCTTTCGGCTCGAGGGCACGAACAACGCCGCGTTCGCACAATCTTAGATTTCGTACGCCGTATAGTCCATGCCGACGCCTTCGGCCACCGCTTTCGACACCGAGCTTGCCCTGCAGGACGTTCAGCCCCTTGGCCAGAGCCGGGTCGGCCTTCAAGGCCGCCTTGTACCCCAGGTTCGCGAGTTTCGACGCATAGGGGAACGTCGCGTTGGTCAGCGCGAACGTGGACGTGCGGGCCACGCAGCCGGGCATGTTGGCCACGCAGAACAGCGTGACGCCGTCGATCCTTATGACCGGGTCCTGGTGGGTGGTCGGGACCGCGCCCTCCACGCATCCGCCCTGGTCGATGGCCACGTCGACGACGACCGAGCCTTTGCGCATCCGCGACATCAAGGACCTTGGTGACGACCTTCTTGGCCTTGGCGCCCGGGATCAGCAGCGCGCCGACCACCACGTCGGCTTCGACCACGGCCTTCTCGACGTTCAGGTCGTTCGAGGCCAGCACGGTCAGCCGGCCGCCCAGGACGTCGTCCAGGTATCGCAGCCTGTCGAGGCTCAGATCGAGGATGGTGACATGTGCTCCCATCCCCAGCGCCATCTTGGCGGCGTTGATGCCCACCGTCCCGCCGCCGATGATGGCCACGTTCGCGGGCGGGGTGCCCGGGACGCCGCCCAGGAGTACGCCGCTGCCGCCGTTCTCCTTCTGCAGCCAGTGGGCGGCCACCTGGATCGAGAGCCGGCCCGCCACCTCGCTCATGGGAGTCAGCAGAGGCAGCGACCCGTTGTCCAACTGCACGGTCTCGTAGGCGATGCCGATGACGCCGCGATCGAGGAGCGCCTTCGTGAGTTCCGGCGCCGGCGCCAGATGGAGATAGGTGAAAAGGATCTGGTCCTTGCGCAGGAGCGGGTACTCCTGAGGAAGGGGCTCCTTGACCTTGACGATCATGTCGGCTTCGGCGTAGACGGCCTCGGCCGTCGGCCGGATCTGCGCTCCGGCACCGGTGTACTCGGCATCGGAGATGCCGGATCCCTCGCCCGCGGAGGCCTGGATCAGCACCGTGTGCCCGTCCTCGACGAGGCTCTTGACTCCGGCCGGCACCATGGCCACCCGGTACTCGTGATTCTTGACTTCCTTAGGAACGCCGACGATCATGTCCGTCCCCCCCGTGGCGACTGTGCTTCCACAGTCGAGTGTTGTTTATACGGTTGATTAACATCTTCTATATATCAGCCCTGCCACGCTCCGTCAAGCACGGTCGCTGGTTCTTGATATGTTCAATGATAGGGCGTTTAGGCCAATGGACGGTCTCAGCGAGCCAGAACCATGAGAGCCGCCTTGTTTAAACAATCGATTAATACTGAAGCCAATGGTACTATTCCTCGCTAGGGCATGTAGGAGAGCCAAACGGAGGATGACGAGGGAGCCAGATGACGGCGGAGCCCACCAGATCGGATGCCGGCGCGGCCGCAGAAAGAGCAGAGCGCGACGTCGCAACGACGGCTCGCGCCGGGCGCGCGCCTCTGCTTCCCGGCGCCGAGCCCAACCTACCTCCCACCGCTCAGCGGCTGCTCGATGCGGCCCACCGCCTGCTGGTGCGCTCCGGCTACAACTCTCTGTCGCTCGAAGCCATCGGCCAAGAGGCCGGCGAGAACAAGGCGCTTATGCGCTACTACTTCGGATCCAAGAGACGGGTTGCTGGTGGCGCTCACCGACAGCCTGATATCCGACACGCTGTGGCGTGCCCGCCAGCGGCTTTCCGGTCTCTCGGATACGCACGACCGTCTGGATGTTGTCGCGGACACGGTGGAGGCCATCGTCGACGACGAGGCCTCGTACCGGCTTCTGTTCGATCTCCTGCCCCGGCTTCTCGAGAACCCGCGGATGACACGCCAATTGGCGGATCTCTATCGCGGTTACCGCGACGTGAATGCCCGCGCGCTGTGGGGCGACCGGCCCGGCGATCCTCCGCCCGTCGTGCGCGAGTTGGCCGCGATGACCGTTGCCCTCACCGACGGCCTGGCGGTCCAACTGCTCGCCGAACCGGGCAGTGTGGATGTGCGAAGCGTCCTCGCCACGTGGCGGTCGTTCATGGAGACCGCTCTCGCAGGTGCAGCCGCCGCGGATGCGGAGACCGGGACCGACCCGGAGACGCGTCGGGAGTGACAAGACCCGGGGCCGGCTGGGCTATGCCCGAGCCGGCCCGAAAGTCAGCGCGAGTAGGCCGCGATCGGCCCGCGTTGCCTGGGCAGCTTAGATCCCCATCGCGGCGAGAGTCTCCTTGCTGGGCGCTCCGGTCTTGGTGTCCCAGCCCATCGCCGCGTAGTAACCTTCCCGCAAGGTCTCGAACGGCGGCGGAGTACCGCCGGCCGCGGGACCGGCCACGAGCGGCTCGAGGAACCGCTTGGGCAGATGGAAGGTCTCCATGTCGATCCCTTCCCGGGTGTTGAAGGCCTGCCGCGCGGTGAGGATGCGCTTGGCGGTGTCGATCCCTTCGGCCCAGTCCATATCCCAACCCGTGACCGGAGCTATCAGCTCGACCACCGGCGGAGAATAGAACTGAGCGTAGAGGCCGCAGAGCCCGGCGGAGCTGAGGAGCTGGTAGAAGGAGGCGCCGCGCACGTAGATGTCGCCCTTCTTGTCGTAGTCGCCGAACGTGTTGCTCGTGTCGGAGGTCAGCAGCGGGTCGGTGCCCAACGCTCCGCCGCCTTCGAGCACCGCCATCGGCGCCGGCCCCATGTGGCTGGCCGGCTGGGCGTCGGCGATGTAGTGCGTGCCGATGGCCGGGGAGAGACGCGGATCGTGGAACGGGATGGCCCGGCCGGCCACGTGCATCGCGTATTGCTCGCTGCCCTTGCCGATCTTCTCCGCGGCGTACTTGGAGCCGTCGGCGAGCAGCGCGCCCAGGCCCTCGCGGGCGCCGATCTGCTCGATGAGGGCGACGAGGACCTCCGGGTTACCCCAGTTCAGTTCCAGCCCGCCGGTGTCGTCCTTGTCGATGAGGCCGTTCTCGTAGCACTCGATGGCGAAGGCCACCGCGCCTCCGACGCCCATCGTGTCGATGCCGTAGCGGTTGCAGATATCGTTGCCCTTGATGACCGCCTGGACCTCGTCATTGCGGCAGTTGGGCCCCAGCGCGGCCAGGGTCTCGTATTCGGGGCGGTGGACCTCGTCTTTGGTGGCGAAGGGGCCCTCGTCTGATCTGGATCAGGGCGCCGCAGCGCACCGGGCAGGTATGGCAGCCATAGGAATTGAGCTTGTAGACGTCCATCTTGGCCGCGTCGAGCTTGTCGCAGGTGGGCATGGCGTCGGTGCCGGTGGTGGCCCAGTTATCGGCCGGACAGTCCCCGATGGAGAGCAGGAAGCTGGTCGCCCCTCCCGTCCCGGCCGCGGTCAGGCCCTTGTGGAACGGGCTGTTCTTGAGCTCCTGACCGTAGCGCTTCTGGATGGCCTTGAGACCTTCCTTGTCGGCGACCCCGACGCGGGCGCCCTTCGCTCCCCGGACCGCGACGGCCTTCAGCTTCTTGGACCCCATGACCGCGCCCACTCCGGAACGGGCGGCGATGCGGCCCTTCTCGTTCACTATGCCGGCCAGGAGCGAAAGCTTCTCGCCCGCCGGGCCGATGCAGGTGACCGTCCACGTGCCCGGGTCTCCGAGTTTCTCCTGGACGGCGTCCTCGGTCTCGTAGGTGTCCTTGCCCCACAGATCGTCGGCGGGGACGATGCTCGCCTTCCCCTTGTCGATGACGATGCAGACCGGGCTGGCAGCCGCCCCGGTCACGAACAGTCCGTCATAGCCGGCGAACTTCAGCGCGGGCCCCCAGGTGCCCCCCGAATTCGAATCGGCCCAGGCGCCGGTGAGCGGCGACTTGCAGGCGACGGTGTAGCGGCCGCCGCCGTAGACCCCCGTGCCGGTGAGCGGGCCTGTCGCGAAGGCCAGCATGTTCTCCGGGCCCAGCGGATCGATGCCCGCGGTGGTCTTTTCCAGGATCGTGGCCGCCGCAAGCCCGGCGCCCCCTATCCATTTCCGGTAGAAGGCATCGTCCCGAGTCTCTTCAGTGATCGCGCCGCTGCTCAGGTCGACGAAAAGCAGTCTCCCCGTGTATCCGTTAGCCATCGAGGTGCCCCCCTGTATGCCCTGTTCGTTTGCGGCGCTCAGCCGCGCCGAGAATACCCCAGAAATGCAGAGAGAGAATCGGCCGCGGCCTTGACGGCCTCCGCGTAGCGAGGCCGCTCGGCGGGACCGAAGCGGCCCGTCGGCACCACTATAGAGAGCGCGGCTATGACTTTGCCGAGCTGATCGCGGACCGGAGCCGCCACCGCACACGTGCCCGTGTTCCGTTCTTCCATGTCGAAGGCCACGCCGTCCTGCGCTACGCCGTCGAGCTCGGCCGCCAACTCGGCGGGGTCGGTGACGGTGTTGGGAGTGATCTGCGGATGGGGCTGCGCGAGGATGGCCGCCCTCTCGCTCCCGCTCTTGAAAGCGGCGAAGACCTTTCCGTTGGCATTGGCCGTATCGCCGATGATGCGGCCGACGGCCACCTCCCGCCGGAAGGGACGAGGAGTATCGACCAGATCGACGCTTACCGCCACGCCGTCCACTTCCACGGCGAGGGTGGCCGATTCGCCTGTCTTCTCCGTCAGTTCGCGCAGGTACGGCTTGGCGATCTCCACCAGTTCCGCGTACCCCTCGGAGAGATACGTAGCGGCAAGAAGCGCAGGACCAAGATGGTAGCGGTTGGTCACGGGGTCGCGCACCAAGTACCGGGCCGATTCCATCGTGCGGATCATCCGGTACGCCGTCATGCGAGGCAGACCGGCGTGTTCGGCGATCTCGTCGAGAGTCCACTCCCGATTCTCGGCGTCGAAGAGCCCGAGTACCGTCAGGCCTTTGGCCAGCGCCCTGACCAGAAAGGCGCCCTCCGCGGAGCCGGCCAGCCCTTCACCCTGATCTTCTCTCGTCCGTGGCCTTGCCATCCCGCCGAACCCCCAAACCCTGTGGTCGCGGAAAACGACCCCTTGAACCGCTCCCTGATGGTAGCATGAAGAGTGATATCGGTATACCGGAAAACGCGCGGCAACCGACCCATGCGCGACGGGAATGAAGTGTCAGTTGTATTCCATTCCTCGTTATCTTGATATTACTGGCTGTACATATGCTATCGTGGTATGAGTTTTTTCTGCAGGGTCTTCTACCTACCGGGAGGTGCCCATGGCGAGATGGGGGATGGTCATCAACCTCGCGAAGTGCACCCGATGCCATGCCTGCGTAGCTGCGTGTCGCATCGAGCACTTCCTGCCGCTTCGCGTGACGTGGCCCAGACTGATCGCCCTTGAGGTGGACGAGGGCTATCGCGTCGACGTCTCCACCTATCCTGTCCGCTGCAACCAGTGCAAAGACGCCCCTTGCGTGGACGCCTGCCCCACCGAGGCCTCGCACAAGCGGGAAGACGGCATCGTAGCGATCGATTCCGACAAGTGCTTCGGCTGCCGGTACTGCGTCATCGCCTGCCCCTACCAGAACCGGACCTACCTCTCCAGGGCCAGGAACCCCGGCCACTTCCCGGGTCACCCGAAGACCTCGTTCGAGAAGAAGGGCGAGAAGCTCTACAAGCACCAAGTGGGCACCACCGAGAAGTGCAACTTCTGCCACGAGCGCATCGACGCGGGCTCGGAGAAGGGCCTGAAGCCCGGCATCGACCGGGAAGCCACCCCGGCCTGCGTCAATGTCTGCCAGGCTAAGGCCCTCACCTTCGGCGACCTGGACGACCCGAACAGCAACGTCTCCAAGCTGATCAGGGACAAGAGCGGCTTTGTATTGCATCCCGAGTACGGCACCGACCCCTCGGTGTTCTATATCGACTACAAGCTGGGCGGCAACGACAACAAGGCCCCGGTCGAAGCGCAGACGGGGAGCCACATCCAGCACCTGAGCACGGTGTACGAGCCGAGCAAGCCGAAGCTCGCCAAAAAGAACGCTGAGTAGGCGGGGGGGTACTACACATGAATGCAAGGACTGCTCGTCAGTGGATGGTCACGCATGAGTGGATGGTCAAGCCCATGGCCCAGACCGAATGGATCGAAGGCAAGGGGCTGCTCGTCTGGCTGGCAGAGGTGTTTTCGGCCCTCGGCACCGGCCTCTATCTGGTGTCGCTCTTCTTCGCCCTCCAGGAGGAGTTCGCACTGACCGCCTTCTGGGGCGGCGTTTTCGGCTGGATCATGATCGCGCTCTTCAAGTTGCCCCTGCACCTGGCCTACCTCGGGAAGCCCTGGCGCTTCTGGAAGAGCTTCCCGCCGTTCAGCAAGGCGTGGAGGACCTCCTGGTTCGCCCGGGGCATCGTCTTCACGATGCTCTTCCTCGCGTTCGGGGCCGTCCAGTTGATCCTGCAGGGCCTCATCGCGTACGAAGTGGTGGATGCCGCCTCCGGCGCCATGGCCGCCAACTATGTCTTCATGGTGCTCGCCGGCGTCTTCTGCGTCATGACCTCCGTCTACTGCGGCTTCGCCATGAGTTACTGCAAGAGCGTCCCCTTCTGGAACACCGGCCTGCTCCCCATCGTGTTCCTGTTCATGGGTGTGGCCGACGGTCTGGCGCTGATCATGGGTGTGGGGCTGGTCACGGGACAGGACGTCATACCGACGGCGGAATCGGCCACCCGGATCATGCTGATCATCAACTCCCTGCTCATCGTGGCCTACTTGGTCAACGCGAACTACCAGTCCGCCACGGCGGAATTGTCGGTGAGGGAGCTCATCCGCGGGCGACTCGCCTGGGTGTTCTGGCTCGGCATCGTGGTCCTCGGGATCATCGTTCCGCTCGGCATCTCGATCGCGAGCTATTTCACCGGCGAGGAAGCTGCTACCGGACTGCTGGTATTCGCGATCATCTGCCACACGATCGGGGCCTTCTCCCTGAAGTACGGCGTGCTCAAGGTCGGGATCTACCGGCCCCTTCTTCCCAAAGCCCACGCTTACTAGGCGCACGGCGCGTGTTGAGGAGACACTATGGCTAACAGAGAAGTAGTCTATTCGACCTGCAAGAGCTGCCACGGCGGCTGCGGGGTGAAGGTCACCAAGGAAGACGGGGTCGTCGTCCACATCGAGGGCAACCCCGACTCCCTCACCGGCGGCACCATGTGCTCCAAGGGTCTCTCCAGCATCCAGCACATCGACAACCCTTACCGCATCAAGTACCCCATGAAGCAGGTGGGCAAAAAGGGCGAGGGCAAGTGGAAGCGGATCTCCTGGGACGAGGCTCTCGACACCATCGCCGACAAGATGAAGGCGGCGATCAAGGACTTCGGACCGGAGACCATCGCCATCTCCCAGGGTACCGGGCGCGGATACAACCGCTACACCATGCGGCTGGCGCGCTCCCTGGGCACCGGCAACGCCATCACCCCCGGCTACGTCTGCCACAGCCCCCGCCTGGGCCTCTACGCCCTGGTGACCGGCTACGGCCGGCTGTACTGCGACTACCACGGCTGGGGCGGCGAGTTCCCCAAGACCCAGATCATGTGGGCCAAGCAGCTCGAGATCAGTAGCGCCGACTCGGAGATGTGCTACTGGTTCATGAACTCGCTCGACTACTGCAAGAACCTCATCATCATCGACCCGCGGGCCAGCGCCTACGCCTCCCGGGCCAACCTGTGGATCCAGCCCCGGCCGGGCACCGACTGCGCCCTGGCCCTGGGCATGATGAACGTCATCGTCGAAGAGGAACTCTGGGACAAGGACTTCGTCGACAACTGGACCTTCGGTTTCGACGAGCTGCGCGAACGGGTCAAGGAATGGACGCCGGAGAAGGTCTCCGACACCTGCTGGATCCCCAAAGAGCATGTCATCGAGGCCGCGCGCATGTGGGCCATCGATACTCCCGGGTGCATCCAGGTAGGCAGCTCCCTCGAGCGCCAGGCCAACTGCGGCCACACCCTCCGGGCCATCACCTGCCTCATGGGCCTCACCGGCAACATCGAGCGGCCGGGCAGCATGATCAGCTGGGTGCTTCCGGACACCGGCCTCATCGAGGACTTCAACCTCGAGCTGCCCATCACCGACGAGATGAAGTCCAAGATCATCGGGGGCGACCGGTTCAAGATGGGCGCCACCCGCACGTGCAACCCCGACACCATGGTCAAGAAGATCATGGCCGGCGACGCGCCGGTCAAGGTGTGGTTCAGCGTCGGCGGGCAGCAGATCGTGCACATGGCCAACACCAAAGAAGTCGTCGCGGCCATCGAGAAGGTCGAGTTCATGTCGCACACCGACCTCTTCATGGGCCCGATGGCCGAAGCGGCCGATATCGTGCTGCCGGCGGCCCACTGGCTCGAGCTGGACGACGTCTACGACATGCACCCGCGCTTCATGATCGAAGCTCACAACAAGGTCGTCGAGCCGCCGGGCGAAGCCAAGTCCGACGCCTGGATCTTCAACGAGATCGGCAAGCGGGTGGTCCCCGACAAGTGGTGGGACAGCGTCGATGACATGCTCGACTACCAGATCCGGAGGGGCGAGAGCAAGGACGGCGGCCCGCTCAAGTGGAAAGAGTTCAGCGAGAAGCTCGTGAGCGGCTGCTGGGGCCCCGACCAGGTGTACTACAAGTACAAGACCGACTACTGGAGAGAAGGCGGCGGCTTCCCCACTCCCTCGGGCAAGTTCGAGTTCCACTCGAACCACCTGGAGTCGCTAGGCTACGACCCGCTGCCGGTCTATGCCGAGCCCGGGGAAAGCCCCATCTCCACTCCGGAGCTGTACAAGGAATACCCCATCGTGATGAGCAGCGGCTACCGCCAGCCCTTCTACTTCCTGGGCCAGTACCGCAACATCCCGTGGCTGCGCAGCTTCATGGAGTTCCCGACCTGCCAGCTCCATCCCGAGACCGCCAAGCTCTACAACGTCGAGGACGGCGACATCGTCTGGATCGAATCGCCCAGGGGCCGCATACGGCAGAAGCTCCGCACCTTCCCGGGCATCAAGAAGGGCGTCCTGATGGCCACGGCCAACTGCTTCTACCCGGAAGAGCCGGCCAAGGGCTATCACGGCGTGTTCATCTCCAACCCGAACGTGCTCACCAGCAACGACCATCTGGACCCGATGTACGGCTCGCCCGACCTCACCTGCCTGCTGTGCAAGGTGTACAAGGCCAAGGACGAGGAACTGACAGAGCACGTGTTCCACACCGAGGAGTACGGATTCGTGCCTTCCTCGGGGATGCAAGACACCTAGGAACCTAGGTCGGCCGCCTCTGCGACGAGGTCGACGGACTGTGGCGAGAAACGGCCCCTGGAAGCCCCCCTTCCAGGGGCCGTTTCTATGGGCGGGGCGGCGGCGCTGTAGAGGCGTGGGCGCGGCCAAGGCCGGCCGTCAAGAAGCCTCGGCAAGAGCCTCCACGAACTGGCTGTTGTAGAGGTCGTAGTAGAAGCCGCCCGCGGCGAGAAGCTCCTCGTGGGTGCCCTGCTCGACGATGTTGCCCTCGTTCATCACCAGTATGAGATCGGCGCCGCGGATAGTCGACAGCCGGTGTGCGATGACGAAGCTTGTCCGCCCAGTGAGCAGGCGCGCCATCGCCTTCTGGATCAGGACTTCGGTCCTCGTGTCGACAGAGCTGGTCGCCTCGTCCAGGATCAAGATCTCCGGATCGGCCAGGAAGGCCCGGGCGATAGTGAGCAACTGCCTCTCCCCTTGCGACACGTTGGCGGAATCGTCATCCAGCTTCGTGTCGTAAGCCTCGGGAAGGGTGCGCACAAAGTGGTTCACGTGAGCCGCTTCGGCAGCGGCCTGGATCTGCGCTTCGGTCGCTCCTTCCAGGCCGTAGGCGATGTTCTCCCGGACGGTGCCCCCGAACAGCCAGGCGTCCTGCAGTACCATGCCAAAGAGACGTCGCAGGTCGGCGCGAGCCATCTTGCGGGTGTCCACGCCGTCGACAAGGATGGCCCCGTTATCGATCTCGTAGAAGCGCATGAGCAGGTTGACGAGGGTGGTCTTTCCGGCGCCGGTCGGGCCGACGATGGCGACGGTCTGCCCCGGCTGGACTTCTACGTTGAGGTGTTCGATCAGAGGCACATCGGGGAGGTAGCGGAAGGAAACGTCCTCGAACTGCACGCGGCCAGTGACATGCCTGAGCACCACGGGCTTGACCGGGTCGGCCGATTCCTCGGCCTCGTCGAGCAGTTCGAACACGCGCTCTGACGAGGCGACTGCCGACTGAAGCACGTTGGCGACGCTCGCCGTCTGGGTGATGGGCTGCATGAACATCTGGGAATACTGGATGAACGCCTGGACGTCTCCCAAGGTCATGGCGCCCGTGGCAACCCGCAGCCCCCCGACCACCGCGATGGCGACGTATTGGAGGTTCCCCACGAACATCATCATGGGCATGATGATGCCGGAGATGAACTGGGCCTTGAAGCTGGCCTGATAGAGTTCCTCGTTCTCGCCGTCGAACTGCTCGATCGCCTCCTTCTGGCGCCCGAAGAGCTTCACGATAGTGTGGCCGGTGAAGCTCTCCTCCACGTGCCCGGTGAGGTCTCCCGTATGCTCCCACTGGAGGGAGAACTGCTTCTGGGAACGCTTGGCTATCAACATCGTGATCACCACGGAGATCGGCACGGTGACGAGGCAGATCACCGCCAAGAGCGGGCTCAGCCAGAACATCATCGCAAGTACCCCGATGAGTGTCAGGATCGATGTGATGATCTGCGTGAGCGTCTGCTGCACCGTCTGCTGGATGTTGTCGATATCGTTGGTGACCCTGCTGAGAATGTCGCCCCGCGGGTGGCTGTCGAAGTACTTGAGGGGCAGGCGGGCGAGCTTCAGATCGACGTCCCGGCGCAGCGTGTAGACCACGCGGGCAACCACTCCGGCCATGATGTAGCCCTGCAGCCAGCCGAACAAAGCGCTGAGGAGGTAGATCGCGGTGACGACGAGGAGGACCTGGCCGACCGCGGCGAAATCCACTCCTTGGCCGGGGTTGATGTCGCTCATCCCCGCCAACATGTTGGCCAGATTATCCTGACCTTGAGCCCGCAAGGCCGCGACCGCCTGCTCCTGGGTGACCCCGGCAGGCAGTTGCTTGCTCACGACGCCGGAGAAGATCAGGTTCGTGGCCCGGGCCAGTATCTTGGGCGCCGCGACCGTGCAGCTCACGCTGACCACCGCGAGAAGGATGATCAGTACGATCTTGGTCCTCTCGGGGCGCAACCTCCCGACGAGCCTCTTGAAAGACCCCTTGAAGTCCTTGGCCTTCTCCCCAGAGCCGATGAGGCCCGGCGGGCCGAACCCGGGGCCGTGGGGCTGGCTACCCCGGCCGGCGCGACCCTTTCGTTCCGTCTGGGGCTTCTCCGCGGCTGCGCCTGGCCCGCTGTCGCCTGGGGCGGCGACCACCGGCGCTACCTGGTCGTTGCGTTCTTCGGCGCTCACGCCACTTCCTCCGCCGTCAACTGCGAGTAGACGATCTCGCGGTAGGTCTCGCACCGATCGACCAGGTCCTTGTGCTCGCCGATACCGCAGATCCCGCCCTCTTCCAGCACCACGATCCGATCGGCGTGGAGGATGGTGCTGACCCGCTGGGCGACGACGATCACCGTCGCGTCCTTCGTCTCGCGCTTGAGGGCGGCCCGAAGCGCCGAGTCGGTCTTCAGGTCGAGAGCCGAGAAGCTGTCGTCAAAGACGTAGATGTCGGGCTTCTTGACGACCGCCCGGGCGATCGCCAGACGCTGCCTCTGACCCCCCGAGACGTTGGTCCCCCCCTGGGTGATGGGTTCGTCGAGACCGTCCGTCATCGCCGAGACGAAGTCCTCGGCCTGCGCGACCTGCAGGGCGTGCCACAGTTCCTCGTCGGTGGCGTCCGGGTCGCCGTACCGCAGGTTGCTCGCCACCGTCCCCGAGAAGAGGAAGACCTTCTGCGGGACGAATCCGATGTGCTGCCAGAGATCGGCCCGGTCCATCTCCCTGATGTCTATCCCGTCGATCAGGATGCTGCCGCCCGTGACGTCGTTCAGACGGGGGATGAGCCCGATCAAGGTGGACTTGCCGCTCCCCGTGCTCCCCACGATCGCTGTGGTCTCGCCCGGGCGGGCGGTGAACGAGATGTGGCTGAGGATGGCATCCTGGGCTCCGGGATACCGGAACTCGACGTCCCTGAACTCCACAAGTCCGCGCTGGCCTCCGTCCCTCGCCGGTATGAGGACAGCCACCCGAGGATCGTGGATCGCCGGCTCTACGTCCAGAACGTCCTGTATACGGCCCCCGGATGCCACCGCGCGGGGGACCATTGCGGCAAGCATTGTAGACATGAGGACGGCGAAGAGGATCTGCATGACGTAGGCGATGAAGGCGAAGAGATTCCCGATCGGCATGTCTCCGCTGTCCACCCGCTGGCCGCCGAACCACATGATGGCCACGATCGAAAGGTTCATGATGAGGAAGAGCGCGGGGATCACGAGCGCGAAAAGCTTGAAGACCCGGACGGTCACATCAGTCAGTTCCTGGTTGGCCTGGGCGAACCGCCTCTCCTCGTAGTCGGTCCGGGCGAACGCCCGGATCACTCTGATCCCGCCGAGAGCCTCACGCATGATCTGGTTGATCTTGTCGAGGCGGGCCTGGATGGTCCGGAACAGCGGTATGGCCCGGCGGAGAACGACGAAGATGAAGACCCCCATGATGGGGAGAATGACGACCAGCGCGGCGGAAAGGGTCACGTCCTGGCGGAGAGCCATGATGATGCCGCCGATGGCCAGCATCGGGGCCATGACCATCAAAGTCAGGCCGACGGCGATCAGCATCTGCACCTGCTGCACGTCGTTGGTGTTCCGGGTGATCAGAGAGGGAGTCCCGAAGCGTCCCATCTCGCTCTGGGAAAGGCTTTCCACCTTGCGGAAGAGCGAGCCTCTCACGTCGCGGCCCATACCCATGGCCGTCTTCGAAGCGTGGAACACCGAGGTGATGGAGCAAGCGGTGATCAGCAGCGCGACGCCGAGCATGATTCCGCCGATCTGGAGGATGTAGCCTGTGTCGCCCTTGGCGATGCCGTTGTTGATGATGTCGGCGTTCAGGGTGGGTAGGTAGAGGTTCCCGATGGACTGGATGAGGACCAGCCCCACCACCAGAGCGATCCGGCCCCGATAGGGTCTGAGATACTTGAGGAGAAGACGATTCATGACGTTGGCGTCTCCTGTTCCTGTACAGCCGGACACACCAGTTCCGCGATATAGCCGGAGACCTCATCCAACAGCCGGGTCAGTTCCACCTTGTCGCTGTCTGTCAGCTTACCGACAGTCCGGTTGACGTAGTCCTCGAACGCCGCCCGGTTCTCCATTTCCCGCCGCCGGCCCTCGGCTGTCAAGAACACACGGGTGACTCGCTGGTCGTCGAGGTCCACCTCCCGCCTGACTGCGCCTTCCTTCTCGAGCCCCTGAAGGATGCTCGTGACCCTGGGCCGCGACAGATGCAGCGTCTCCGCGAGGTCCTTCTGGCTCATGCCTTCGCTCGCCGCGAGCAGTCGCAGGCTGATGAGCGCGCCGTGATGAGCGCCCGGATTACTCAAGCGCCGCTGCATCGCTTGGCGTTGCAGGTGGAACAACCTTCCCAGAGCACTAAAAGCCTGCAAGGTCACCTGATCGATTTCGCCGTTCTCGGGCACCGGTGGTATCAGAGGATGAGTCATGAAACCAGGCATGTGTTCTGAACCCTTCCTCGGGTCTTCGCAAGATCTCCATCGATTCTGTATGAAACAGTTTCGCGCAACATCATTACGTAGTCAAGTCCATGCAGGCGGTAAGCTTGCTTCACCAACAAGGAGCGATAGTGATCCAGGTCTACAGCATCCGAGATCTTGAACGGGTGACCGGGGTGCCCCGGACCACTATCCACTATTACCTGCGACAGGGTCTGCTGCCCCGCCCCCAGAAGACGGCCGCGAGCCGCTCCCTGTACACCCAGGAGCATGTCGACATCCTGGGGAAGATCGCACAGCTCAAGCGGGAAGGCCGCTCTCTTCTCGAGATAGGAAACGAGCTTCAGCCGGAGGACGAACAGGCCGACGAGGTCGCAGTGGACCTCGTCGCGCAAGAGTACCAACGGATGCACAGCCGCATCCTTGCGCTGGCAGCCGAGGAATTCGCGACCGAGGGCTACAAGAGCACCCACGTCACAACGATCATGCGAGAGCTGGGTATCACGGCCGCCCTCTTCTACAGTCATTTCCCGAGCAAGCGTAGGCTGCTCGCCGAGTGCGTAGAGTTCCTGAACCGGTCGAACTCGGGGTCGTCAGCAACCAGACACAGCACTCCCGCAGACGCCGCGGAGCACCTCTTGCGGACCCTCAGTGAACGAGTACGCGTTCTCGAGTTGAGCGCGGCCGCAGCGGCCGTGCTGCAGGTGGAAGGCGATGTGGATGAAGGCGACCTTCGCAAGTCGGTGGAGCAGGTCATCGCCCCGATAGTGAGGGAGATCGGAGCCGAACTCGACCGGGAGCGAGAGAATCACCCGAACCAGTCCGTCTTTCCGAACGAGCTGATCGCGCTGGCCCTCTTCGGAGCGTACGAGCGCGCGACGCTCAGCTCTCCCGTACCCAGCCGGTATCGCCGTGAAGATCTACTCACGGCTTACCTATGGCTGTTCCTAGCTGCTCAGGCGGCCCGCAACGGCGAGATCGACATCGACTCCCGCCTCGCCAGAACGGCGGCCGGCAGCGCCTACACGAACGCCATCGTCCCGCCGTCGGGATAGAGAATCGTGCCGGTGACGAAGTCCGACGCCCGCGACGCCAGGAACACCACCGGCCCGATAAGATCGAACACGGTCCCCATCCGGCCCATGGGCACGTTGACCAGCATCTTCTCGTAACGGTCGGCCTCCCGCCTGACCCTCTCCTCGGTCATGGGCGTGATGGTGATGATCGGGGCGATGGCGTTGACCAGCACCTTCTTGGAGGCCAGTTCGACGGCCAGCTGCTTGGTCATCATGTCGATAGCGCCCTTGCTCGCGCAGTAGGCCAGGTTGCCACCCAAGGCCGCCCTCGCTCCGCGGATGGAGGAAAGGTTGATGATCTTGCCACCGCCCTGCGCCACCATGTGGCCCGCGAAGTGCTTGCAGCAGAGCATGACGCCCCGCACGTTGACGGAGAAGAGCTTGTCCCAATCGGCAGCGGGAAACTCGGTAGCCGGCGCCTTGACGTTGAAGCCCTGGGCGTTGATGAGAACATGGATCCGACCGCCCATGTCTGCTGAGGCGTTCGCCACCAGTTCCTCGACGCTGCTCTCCTGCCCGGTGTCGACCCGATACGACTTGACAGCCGCACCCATCGTGAACTCTTGCAGTTCGGCCACGGCGGTCTCGAGCGCGCTCAGATTGATGTCGGCGATAGCTACCTGGGCGCCGTACCTCAGCAGGCCTCCGGCGAGTCCCCGGCCGATGCCTCCCGCGCCGCCGACGACTACCGCGTTCTTGCCCTTGAGCGAGAAGAGATCGTCCAGGTCCTCTATCCTTGTTGTCGTCGCCGGCATATCCATGCGTGCCCTCCCGAGTCTATATCCGCTTGTAGATCAGATCTTTCATATCGCCAAGTACTCCGAGCAGCGCCGCGTCGCGCTCGTGCAGCACCTCTTCCAACGAACGCCCGCCATAGTCAAAGAAACCCTTGCCGCTCTTCGCTCCGAGTTCCCCACGTTCGACCCGTTCTACCAGACTGCGGGGTTCGCTGTCTACGGGCGCCTCCGTGAAAGCCTCGTTCTTGAGGTTGTTGTAGGCGAGATCGAGTCCCGTGAAGTCGTAGCGCTGAACGAAACCGAGCACCATCGCCCGCGGGATGATGCTGGCCTTGACGGCGACGTCCAGTTGCTCGGGCGTCATGTACCCGTTGTCGAGCAGAAAGAACACCTCTCGCCCGATACCGCGCAGGAGCCGGTTGATGCAGAAACCGGGGACGAACTTCTCCATGACCGAGGGGATGTGATCCACCTTGCCGATCAGCGCCACAACGAGATCGACCGTCTCTGCGCTCGTCTCGGGCCCTTTGACCACCTCTACAAGGGGGGTGATCTGAGGAGGAGCAAACCAGTGGGCGATGACGGTCTGGGCCAGTCGCCGCGCCGGCATGATCTCGAAGATGTTGAGATACGACGTGTCGCTCGCGAACACTGCCCCATCCGGACATATCGCGTCCAACTCCTCGTAAAGAGCCTGCTTAGCGTCGCGGTTCTCCACGATCGTCTCGATCACGACATCCGCCCCGCGCCCCGCTTCGTCCAGCGACTGCGTGGGGGCGATCCGCCCTAGGATGCCCGCGATGTCGTCTTCATGGACCATCCCCCGGTCGACAAACGTCTCGAGGCTCGCGTTGACGAGAGATATCGCCCTGTCGAGCGTCTCGGCGCTGCGAGAATGGAGGGCTACCTCGTACCCCGCGGTGGCGAACACCTGGGCCAGGCCGGGCCCCATCGTGCCGGCCCCGAATACCGCGACTTTCCTGATGTCCCCTACCTGCACCTGAACTCCAAGCCGAAGGTCGACGAACGGCACATTCCCCGGGTGAAAAACTGGTATGAGAATACCACGATGCGAGGAATCGGTGCCGACGGAGAGACAGCCCCAGGCGCTCGGGCGCGGGGTCCTCAGAGGCGGGCCGTCAGACGGAAGACCTCACGGCCCTATCGCTCCACGAACTCGACCAGATTGCCGGAATTGTCCCGCAAAAACGCGCAGAGGGTGTTGTCGTGCAGGACCACGTCCCAGACGATATCCACGCCCTTGGCCTTCAGTTCATCCATGAGCGTCCGGATATCGGGGACGGCGTACGCGACGTGCTTGATCCCATGCGTCCGCAGATCGGTGGCCGGATGGCGGCGCTCTTCGGGGAGGGGAGCCGCACCGGGGATGCAGAAGAGTTCGAGGATGAAGTCCCCGTTCCTGATGAGGGCAACGCGGCCCGTACCCCCGGGCACGTCGACGATGCGGTCGACGGTGAAGCCCAGCATGTCGCCGTACCAGGCGACGGAGGCCTCGAGGTCGGCGACGCTGATGCCTGCGTGGTCAGGCCGGATGTTCATGTCATGTTCCTTTCGCCGGCCGCGGTTCTGCAGGCTGAGTGTGGGGAAGCTGGATACTGGAGGGTGATGGTCCTATGGGCGGGGGTCCCGCCGATCCGATATGCCGGGCCCCGATGGCCGTCTTCCACCCCGTTTCTCGCAGGACCGCCGCGAGCAGGCCTCCCAGGAAGAAGACGCCGGCCGCCATCAGGTACGAGTAGGTGAGGGTGCCATACGTGTCGGCAAGCCTGCCGGCCAGGTAGGGGCCGACCACCTGGCCGATGCCCAGGAAGATGGTGACGAACCCGAGCGAGGCCGAAGCGAGCACCGGCCCGAACTGATCACCACACCCCGCTCCGACGATTCCCGGGACCGCCAACGAGGTGAGGCCGAATATGACCGCCGACAGGACGAGCCCCGAGGTTCCCGGCCACAGGGCGAAGAGCACGGCGCCCACTGCCTGCAGGAAGCACATGGCGGCGATGGCCCTCCCCCGGCCCACCCGGTCGGAGATGACGCCCCACAGCACCCCGCACGCGAGGCTCGCCACTCCCACCACCAGAAAGAACTGGCCTGCGGCGGCGCTGCTGAACCCCAGGTCGGCGGTAAGCCGCTTCTGGAAGAACGTGAAGTACACCATGTAGGCAAACCCGAACATCATGTACACGAACCCGATATGCCAGGCGTAACGGGAGCGCACCACGCTCTTGAGGTCGAGGGACGGCCGTGACCCCCGGGCGGCGCGGGCTTTTGCCGCGGCCGAGTACGGGCGGTCGCGTTGGAACACGATGGTCAGGATGCCCACCAGGAAGGTGAGCGCCGCGAAGAAGTACCAGGCGAGGCGCCACCCGTCGGATCCTCCCTCGGAGATGATGAGCGGCACGATCGCGCCGGCGATGACCAGGGCCAGTGACGAGCCGGAGGTCACGATGCCCGACGCCATCCCGCGGCGGCGGACGTCGAACCAGGCGGACATGAGCGCCACCGAGGGCACGAGCACGCAGCCGCCGCCCAAACCGGTAAGAAGCCGAGCCGCCGAGGCGGACACCAGGCCGCTCGCCAACCCGGTCAGCAGCATGCCCACGGCCGCGACGATGGAACCTACGGCGACCACCTTGCGGGGGCCGAACCGGGAGGCGAGCAGCCCCCCGATGGCTGCCATGATGACGTAGCCGCCCAGGTTCCAAGAAGCCAGGGAGCCGGCAGCGGCGCTACTGATCCCCAGATCCTTCTGCATGGCGGGGAGGATCGCGGAATAGCCGAAGCGGCCGAAGCCCAGGGCCCCGAAGACAGCCAGAAAAGCCATGGCCAGGACGACCCACCGGTACCTTGGACTCCGGCCGAGTCTCACGTCACGCCGTTCAAGCCACGCTCATCCGATCGCGCTATATCCGCTGGTCGCCATGTCGGCTGGCGTGTCAGGCCGCCCCGGTCAGGCCGCGCCGGTCGCGCACGAGGCGGAGGGGGCGGCCGCAGTTGCGACGCCCAGCCGGAACGCTTCCAGGTTGACGTCGATGCTTTTGGGCGGAACCGCTTTGCGGATCACCGCTTCCCAGGTCTCGGTGGCGAACGGAAGGGCCGGCGACACCGCGCCAAGCATGACCACGTTCGCCGACTTCACCGTGCCCGCCTTCGCGGCGAGCACGTTGGCATTGACGCACTGGGTACGCGGCCAGGCCGCCGTTATCTGGGCGTCGATCTCGGCCGGATAGGTCGCCAGTCCGGACGAAACCGGGCTGGGGTTGATCCGCTGGGCGTTGTAGACCAGGAGGCCGCCCGGCTTGAGCCAGTGGATGTAGCGCAGGGCTTCGAGCGATTCGAAGGCCATGAGGATATCGGCAGCGCCGGGCGAGACGAGCGGCGCCCATATCTTGTCGCCGAAGCGGAAGTGGCTGGTCACGCTGCCGCCGCGCTGGCTCATGCCGTGTACTTCGCTCTGCTTGACGTCGTAGCCCTCTTCAATCGCGACATGGCTGAGCACGAAACTGGCAAGCACGACTCCCTGGCCGCCCACTCCGGAGAGGAGCATGTTTATCGTGGGGCGAGTCATCAGGCCTTCCCTCCTTCGGCCGGCGCGGGTCGGACGATGGCGTCTTCTTTGCACAGCTGGGCGCAGATCCCGCAACCGTTGCACTGCGTCGGGTCGATCTCCACTTTGCGTTCACCCTCGGCATCCTCGATCAGGTTGAGAGCCATGCAACCGGCCTGCAGGCAGCGCTTGCAGCCGATACAGAGCTCGGCGTCGACCTGGAAGATAGGCCGCCTGATCTTGAACTGGAGGACGCAGGGGAACTTGGCGATGACCACTGAGGCTTCTTCGGCAGCCAGTTCCTCGCGCAGCACCCGCTCGACCAGCTCCAGGTCAAAGGGATCGTCTATCACCGCGACCCGTTTGATGCCAAGCGCGCGAACGAGAGCCGGGAGGTCGACCGACTGCGAGGGGTCGCCGAGAAGAGTCTTGCCGGTGCCCGGGTTCTCCTGGCCACCGGTCATCGCCGTGGTCGAGTTGTCGACGATGATGCTGAGCGTGTTGCCGTTGTTGTAGGCCACGTCCATCAGGGACGTGATCCCCGAGTGATAGAAGGTACTGTCGCCGATGATCCCGACGACCCTGTTCCGAAAGTCGGGACGCGCTTCGGCAGCCGGGGCGGGGCCGGGCTCCTGGACCTTGGCCATCCCGTGGGCCATGCTGATGCTGGCACCCATGCACGTGCTCGCGTGCACCGAGTTGAACGGCTCGAGCGCGCCCAGCGTATAGCAGCCGATGTCGCCGCTCACGAAGACGCGCAGCTTCTTGAGGACGGTGAAGATGCCGCGGTGCGAGCAGCCCGGGCAGAGCGTGGGCGGGCGGCTGGGCAGGCCCTCTACAGCGGGACGGACGTCCACCAACAGCTCGGGGTTGACTCCGGGGACTCCGGCTTTGGCCAACGAAAGGGCCACCGAGCTGGGGCTGATCTCGCCCAGCAGCGTGTTCAGTTCCTTGCCCCCGTCGATCGTGACGCCCATCAGGCGGATGGCTTCCTCGAGGAAGGGGTCGAGTTCTTCCACGATGTAGAGCTTCTCGACCCGGGCGCGGAAGTCGGCGATCATCTTCTTGGGAAGGGGATAGGTCAGGCCCAGCTTGAGGTAGCTGGCGTCGGGCAGCGCTTCGCGCGTGTAGCCGTAGGCTGACCCGGAGGTGATGATCCCGATACGGGGGTCGCCCATCTCGATGCGGTTGAACGGGCAGTCTTCCGCGTACTCAGCCAGGTCGAGCACCCGCTGCTCGATCAGGGGATGCCGGGCCGTGGCGTTCCCGGGCATCATGACGTACTTGTTGTAGTTCCGCTTGAGCTTGACCACCGGATCGGTCTCCACTCGTTCGCCGAACGTGACCAGGCTCTTGGAGTGCGAGGTCCGGGTGGTGGTACGGAACAGGACAGGCGTGTCGAAGCGCTCGGAAAGCTCGTAGGCCGCAACCATGAAGTCCTTGGCCTCGCCGCTGTCCGAGGGCTCCAGAAGCGGTACGCGGGCGAACTTGGCGTAGTTGCGGTTGTCCTGCTCGTCCTGCGAGCTGTGCATGCCCGGGTCGTCGGCGGAGATCACGACCATGCCGGCCTCCAGGCCGATGTAGGCCGACGAGAAGAAGGGGTCAGCCGCCACGTTGAGCCCCACGTGCTTCATGCAGACGAGCGCGCGGCCGCCCGCCATGGACGCGCCGATACCCACTTCCATGGCCACTTTCTCGTTCGGCGACCACTCGGAATAGACACCCTCATACTTCGCCAGCTCTTCCAGGATCTCGGTGCTCGGCGTGCCGGGATAGGCCGCCGCCAGCTTGACGCCGGCTTCCCAGGCGCCCCGGGCTATCGCCTCGTTGCCCGACAGGATCTCGACCGCGTGCTCCGTCTCTACGTTGATTGCCATATCTCCTCCACCTAAGACAGGGGGTTGTGCGCGTTGCAGGGGATCGTGAGCTACAGAGCGCCGCGCGCGCGCCGGTAGGCACCATACCATTCCATGCGGTCGAGCGCCCTCGCCGCCGCCTCCGGAGTCCCGAGGACTATCGGGCTGTACCGCCGCCCGAAATCGAACATCGACCCGCGGATGGGACTATCGGGAACGTTGATGATCGGCTTGCCGGTCGCCTCCATCAAGTCTGCGATCAGCGTCATGAAGTTCGTCTCCCAGACGCTCAGCCCGGCGTATTCGCCGTCGACGCTCGCCCTCTCATTACTGCCGCTGCTGGGCACGCCCAGGCAGGACAGGACGATGATGGCGTCCACGTCATCGCACTCGGCGACAAGCTTGACTATCCGCGGACCCACGTCGCCACCGGCGGAGGCGACCATATCCAGCGGGTTGTGCTTGCTCCAGAACGGCGGCAGGAGTTCATCGAGAGCCGTGTAGAGCTCCGGCGGGAACTCGGCCAGTTGGAGATTGTGCCGGGCCACCTCGTCGGCCGCCATGACGCCTGCCCCGCCGCCGTTGGTGACTACCGCGACCCGCCGCCCTTTCGGGAGAGGGTTGTAGGCGAGGCAGGTCCCGAGGTCGACCACGTCCTGCGTCCGCGTACAGGTGATGACCCCCGCCTGCCGCGCGGCAGCCTCCCAGACGGCCGCGCTGCCGGCCATTGCCCCGGTGTGGGACGCAGCCGCCCTGCTTCCGTATTCGGTAAGGCCGGTGCGCAACACGACCACGGGCTTGACGGCCGTGGTGCTCTTGGCGACGTCCATGAAGCGACGGCCATCGTCGACGCCCTCCATGTAGGCCATGATGCTCGTCGTGTGAGGGTCGTTGCGCAGGTACTCGAGCGCGTCGACGACCCCTATCTGCGCCTCGTTGCCGACGCTGAGGAACTTGTCGATGCCGATCCCCCGGCGCTGGCAGCTATTGGTGGTCTGCACACCGACGTTGCCCGACTGCGACACGAAGCTCAGGCTCCCTTTGGGAGGGTGAAGGACGACGAACCCAACAGCGTGGAGACTGACCTCGTTGGAGATCATCCCCATGCAGTTGGGGCCCATGAGGGTGACCCCTCCCTCGGTGGCTATACGAGCGATCTCCCGCTCGGCATCGGCCCCGCTGTCCCCGGTCTCGGCGAAGCCCGCCGCGATAGCGATAGCGGCCGGGATACCCTTGCGCCCACACGCTTCCAACATGGGCGCTATCTGGCGACCGCCAACAGCGAGCAGGGCCAGGTCGGGAGCTTCGGGCAGGTCATCGATGCTCGGGTACGAGGGGAGGCCGAAGAACTCGCCGCCCTTGGGATTCACGGGATAGATCGTGCCCGTGTAGCCCCCGTCGAGAATGGAGCGAAGGGCCGAACCGCCCCACTTGGTGATGTCCGCGCTGGCTCCCACCACTGCCATCGACCGAGGAGCGACCAGCGCCTTGAGGTTGGGTACGAACGAGGACTTCGCCGATTCCGCCGCCGGCTTGTCCGAGAGGATGATCAGCGCGTCCGCGGCCACGGGCAGGCCCCCCTGCACCAGCAGCGGGTTGACGTCGATCTCGGCTATCTCGGGATGGTCCAGCGCCATCTGCCCTATCGCCTGGACCACTTTCGCCAACGCATCCCGGTCCACCGGGGGATACCCGCGGAAGGAGCCCAGCAGCCGTTTCGCCTTGATGAACCCGGGCAGTTCGCTCGCCTCGCGGTCGTCGAGCGGCGCCACAGCCAGGACGACGTCACCCAGAGCCTCGGTCAGCACGCCCCCCAGGCCGAAGGCGACCACCGGGCCGAAGGCCGCATCCCGCTTCATCCCGACCATGAGTTCCCGGTTGCTCGCGATCATCTGCTCGATGAGCACGGCCTCGAGACCTCCCGCCGACCGCTCTTCGAGCAGGCGGTAGGTGGCGGAGATCGCGTCCGCATCGGCCGCTTCCAGCCCGAGCACCACGAGACCGGCCTCGGTCTTGTGGTGTATCTCGGAGGCCACGCCCTTCATGACCACTCTGCCGCCGATCCTGCCCGCCGCTTCGACAGCCTGGGCTTCGCTCGTCACCAGAGCCCCATCCGGCACCGGGATGCCGTAGGCGGCGAAGAGCCGCTTCGACTCCCATTCGTCCAGCGCCGTCTTGCCGGCCGCAAGGGCGGCTTCGATCATGTCGGTGGCCACGCTGTCTCCCCTGTAGTTCGCTATATGTCTAATGGTACCTCTTTGAACCTTTTACCGCAAGCCCGAGCGAGTCGAGGAGTTCGAGGTGGCTAGTGGTGATTCGCCTTTGGTATAGTGGTATCACTATAGGCCAATGCTGTGAACAGTGGGGTGCGCAGTGGAAAGCAACGTCGATGCCACTGATATCGCCCTCGAGACCGAGACGGCGAGCGATAGCGCGGTCCGCTTCTTGCGGGCCCTGATCTTCTCCGGCGAGCTCGGGCCCAACGACAAACTCCCGCCTGAGCGAGACCTGGGCGCGCGCCTGGGGATATCGCGCATGACACTCCGCCTGGCGCTCAAGGCGCTGGAGAGCACGGGCTACATAGTCACCACTCGTGGCTCGCGCGGCGGTTCCCGCGTGGCCGACGCGGTCTCTCTTTCCCGGTGCTGGAACCAATGGATGCAAGATCACGCGGGCCAGTTGGACGACATATTCGAATTCCGCGCGACCATCGAGTCGAAGCTGGCCGCGCTTGCGGCGCAGAGGCGCACCGAAGCGGACCTCCAGGCCATGGAAAGGGCGGCGGCGGGAGAGCGCCAGCCTCAAGACTGGCCGTCCCTCTTCCGCACCGACATCGATATCCACAGAACGATCGCCCGCGCCGCCCGCAGCCAGCGGCTCGAGCGGGCCATGATGTCGGCCCGGGGAGATCTTTTTGTTCCGATCGCGCTCGACCGTCTCGAGAAGAGGCCGCACGAGGTGCACGACAGCCACCTGTCGATCATCGCGGCGATCCGCGACCGGGACGCCGAGGCCGCTTGCGAGAGGATGGCCGACCACATCAGATTGGTCGAGACCCTTGTCGACAAGGCACTCGAGATCGCCGGCATCGAGCGCCGCAGCCGCAGCTAGACCCGCCGGGCCGCGCTGGGATCACGCCCCGCGCGCGCCGGGGGCCCTTACTGGCCGCTTCTCCTACCTGTACAGTTCCGCGTCCCAGCCCGGGACATTCCAACCGTGGTAGCCCTGCTTGTCGACCTCGGCTTCGAGCGTGCCGGGGGTGAGCACTGAGGCTTTCGGCGAGATGTGTCCCGGAGTGATGAAGTCGTAGACCACGCGCTCGGTGGTGACCATGGAGAACGTGTCGTCACCGTCGACGAAGGTATCGTAACTGTCTTTTAGCGCCCGGTACGAGGCGGGGTCCCGACGCAGGGTGGCCAGGTCTTCGACATCCCGGAACCAGATCTCCTCTACCCCGGCATAGTGCCCCACGTTGCCGAATTCGAACAGCGTCCCCTTGAAGACGGATGGGTCCATGGGCACGTGCTTGTCGATGACCAGCTTGCGGATGAGACCGGCCGGCGCTGCCTGCACCATCTTCTTGCCGTGCTCTCGCCAAGCGGCGTTGAATTCCTCGTGGGATAACTCCGGACGCTTGCGCAGCCAGTGGATCAACTTCACACCGCCGGCGTAGAAGCCTTCTTCCTGGTACAGCGTCTCCCAGTCCAGCAGTTCGACCGCGAAAGCGTCGTCGCCGAACTTGTGGGGCTGCATCCGGTTAGGGTAGTCCTGGTCTTTGAAAGGAATGCCTATGGCCTCGTAGTCGTCGACCACGTGATCGGCCATGTTATCCCAGGCCATCGCGGACAGCGGGTAGATGAGCATGTCGTCGTCGATCCCGCTGATGGAGTAGTGCTGTACGTAGCGGCGAAAGCTGTCCATGACCGAGGGCGTTTGCAGCATCAGGGAGACGTGGATGATTCCCCACTCGAAGAAGTAGCGCTGCTGGGGAGTATCGGGTCTCCGTCTGGCGGCGAGCATGAATTTGAGCATGTGTTTCCTGCCTCTCCTTTCGGGCTGCGCCGCGGGTGTCGGGACGGCCGCTCCCGGCGACTACAGCACCTGGTAGACGTCGTAGGTGATTCCCAGCGCCTCCTGCTTGCCCACGCTGACAGCGAGGGCGCTGTTCAGCCAGCTGTATGGCCCGTCGACCGCCGTCTCGTACATGGGCTGCATGCGGGCATAGTACTCGGTATAGGGCACGTCCTCGCCCCGGCCGAGCCGTTCCCAGATCTCCGGCGCGGCGTCGATGATGCCCCGGTAACTGACGTAGATGATGTGACCATCGTCCGTCCGGTACGTGTCGCGGACGTCGCCTTCGGCTACCCCTCCGGGCCGGATTATGAACCAGTCACCCGTACCTGGCAGAATGTCACCCTTCAGCCTGGGCCCCTCGAACCAGCCGCCCTTTACCTTGACGATCGTGCGCTGCCCGCGGAAGGTGTGGCCTACCTCGTAGAAGCCCTCCACGTCGACGTGCGCCCTGTACAGGAACTCGGTCTTCAGTTCCATCCGGGGAAGATCCATGTCGCTCCCTTTCGCTTTGTCGGGCGGCTAGAATGCTGTGGCGCCGCCGTCGACCCTGATGTCGGCCCCGGTCACCCAGCTCGACTCGTCCGAGGCCAGATAGGTGGCGCAATAGCCGATGTCTTCCGGGGTGCCCAGGCGATCGAGCATGATGGAACTCAGCACCATCTCCTTGAAGCCGGCCTCGTGGTCGAGGCGCTCCTTGGTGTGAGAGGTCACGATGAGCGCGGGCGAGATCGTGTTGGCCCTGATATGGTGCTTGGCGCCTTCGGATGCCAACTGGCGGGTCATGGCTAGCACTCCGCCCTTGGTGGCGCAGTGAGCCAGAGCGCCGCTGGGCAGCGACACGTACGCGTTCGCCGAGGCGAAGTTGATGATGGAGCCGCCGCCACGCGCTTTCATGTGGTTCCAGGCCGCTTTGCAGGGCAAAAAGACCAAGTCGAGCTCGCCCACGAGCGTCCGCTTCCAGTGCTTCTCGTAGTCGAACTCCTCGATGGGGGCGAACTCCACGAACGCCGCGGCCGTAACCAGGATATCCAACCCGCCGAACCGGTCGACGGCATACTGCATGAGCCGGTCGCTGGCGGCGGGCTCGGTCAGGTCGGCTATGAAGCTCTCGTAGGACAGGCCTTCCGCTTTCGCTATGGCCAGAGTCTCGTCGGCGGCGGCCTGGTTGATGTCACACCCCACCACGTCGGCCCCTTCGCGGGCGAACATGAGAGCGCACCCTTGTCCGATGCCGAGCCCGCCGGCGCCGGTCACAACCGCTACTTTGCCTTTCAATCTATCGGCCATCAGCTACTCCTTTGGTAAGCTGGGTTATCCATTGCTTTATGGTAGCAGGTATGCGCACTCGCGCAGCAGCCTGGGGGTGCGACGGGGACAAAGAAACGGGGCGGCTCGCGGTTTCCCGCGAGCCGCCCCTGACTCACTGCTGAGTCGTTACTCGAGGTTCGTGGTTACTTGAAGGACGCCACAGCCGCCGCGGTTTCCGGGAGCAGTGTGGGGTCGCTCATGGCGTTCAGGTCGCGCACGAACTTGAAGCCCTGGGCGGGGTCGGTGGTGTACTGCCAATGCATGTGGCCACCGTGGCCACCGACATGGTCGGTGTCCGAGAAGACGTAGCGCCCCTGGGCACCCCACCAATCGACCTTCTCCATGGCCGCGGCCCAGCCGGCCGCATCCTGCGTCGCGGCAGTCGTGATGGCCGCCTCAGCGAGGTGGATGGTGTCGTAGCCGAAGCCCAAGAAGAGGCTGGCAAAGGGTTGATCCGGGTTGTCCGCTTTCCACCGCGCGATGAAAGCGACCAGATCGGCTTTCGTCGGGTAGGCGTCGGGAATCTGCGAAGGGTCGACGATGGCCGGGCCGAAGGAGAAGTCACCGGCGACGTTGGCCGGGTCGTTACCGGCCGGCGCGAAGATAACCAGCGGGTGAGAACCAGAGCCCTGGTTGTAGATGGGGGCGGTCACGCCCAGGCTACGCAGGGTCTTGGTGATCTGGTTGACGTGCACCGGGTTGCTGGCCAGAAGAATAGCGTCGGGGTTGATCTCCTTGGCTTTGGCAGCGATCTTGTTGGCGATCGGGGTGACGTCCGTCTCGCCCAGACCCCAGCTGTCCTCCATGAGAGTGCACTTGATGCCCATGTCGTTCAGCACCTTGTTGACGATCTTCAGCGATTCCTGGCTGATGACCATCTGGTCGCCCACGGCAAGGACGTTCTTCTTGGCGTCCGCAACCATCTGCCTAACGTAGGCATCGGCGCAGCCGTCGGGACCGGTTGCCGGGTTGAAGGAGTAGGTCCATTTGGTCTGATCTTCATTCAACTCGGCCAGGGTCGGCGGACCAAAGGCGATGTGGAATATCCCAGCCTCTTCCGTCAGCGGTCGGGTCGGAGCCTGGGTCCACTGCGGGAACGGGCCGATGATGACATCCATCTTCTGGTCGATCAGAGACTGGATGGCGGCTACGGCCGTGTCCATCTTGGACTGGTCGTCAACATAGGTCAACTCGACCATGCGCCCGTTGATGCCACCGTTGGCGTTGATGTACTTGGCCTCGGTGTCGCAGGCCTGCTTGATTTGCTCACATGGAGCGGCGCTGTCGCCCGTGAGCGAGATCGCGATGCCGAACTTGAGCGGCGACGTGTTGGCCGCAGCCGTCGTGTCGGTCGAAGGCGCCGCTGTCGTGGCCGGTCCTGCTGTGGTGGCCGGTCCCGCTGTCGTAGCGGGCCCAGCCGTCGTGGCCGGACCAGCCGTCGTGGTGGTCTCCTCGGTGCCGCCGCACGCCGCGGCGAACAGGCCGAGGGCGAGCACTAGGACTAGTCCTAGTGCTATCCAGTACCCTCTCTTCATTACTGCCTCCTCCTTGTTTACTGCTCTTTTGCCCCTGCGCTGCCTTGGAACCCGTTTCAAATGCAGTTGCGGCCGCCGAGTGCGCATTGGACGGCACGATGCGTCGTCCTCGGTCGCATCCGTAGCTCTGCTACGAACGCTCCCTGCGTCCTAGCCTCGCAATCGCCCAGTGCGTCCCTGCCGGTGTAACTCCATTCTGAAACGGGTTCTCTTGCCAAAACGACCGCCCGGCGCCATCATCCTTGGCCGCCCAGATAGCTGGCGCGTACGCGGTCATCCTGCCTGAGTAAGGTGGCCGTGCCCGATAGGGTCGCGTTCCCTGTCTGAAGCACGACCGCGTTGTGAGCGAGCGAGAGCGCCATCTCGGCGTTCTGCTCCACCATAAGCATGGTCAAGCCTTCCTGGTTGAGTTTCGCGAGAGCTTGGAAGATCCGCTCGACCGCGAGGGGGGCCAGGCCCATTGACGGCTCGTCCAGCAGAAGAAGCGTGGGATGGCCGGTGAGGGCCCGGCCGATAGCCAGCATCTGCTGCTCCCCACCGGAGAGAGTGCCTGCCTCCTGTTTGCGCCGCTCACCAAGGATTGGGAACAGCTCGTACACGTAGGCGATGTCGTCGGCGAGGCTGCTGCGATCCTTCCGACCGGTCGCACCGACCACCAGATTGTCCTCCACCGAAAGGCTGGGGAACAACTGCCGGCCTTCGGGGACCTGGCAGATACCTTTCGTCACGATCTTTTCGGGCGCCATCTTGGTGATGTCCACGCCCTGGAAGTACACGTGGCCGTGATTGGGGTGGACGATCCCGGAGACAGTGTGAAGCAGAGTGCTCTTGCCGGCGCCGTTCGCTCCGAGGACCGCGACGACCATCCCTTTGTGGACCGTGAGCGAAACCCCATGCAGCGCCTCGATCGAGCCGTAGCTCGTCACGAGGCCGTCGACAACAAGCAGGTCCTCCGGCACGGGGCAGCTCTCTCCATCGACCAGGTCGCGCGTCGCGCACAAGTCGACCTCGCCCCTATCGACGCCGAGGTACGCGGCGATGACCTTCTCGTCGCGCTGGATCTGCTCCGGTATGCCGCAGGCGATGAGCTTGCCGTAGTCGAGACAGTTGATCTCGTCGGATATGTCCATGACGAGACCCATGTCATGCTCGACCAGGAGCACCGTGACCCCTGCGTCCCTGATGGTTTGGATCCGGGCGATCAGATACTCCCGCTCATTCGCGTTCATCCCCGCCGCCGGCTCGTCGAGCAGAAGTAGTCTCGGCTCGGAAGCCAGAGCGCGGGCGATCTCGACCAGACGCTGCTTCCCGTAGGGGAGGCTGGAGGCCGGCAACATGGCCTGATCCTTCAAGCCCACGAGCTCCAGCGCGTCCATAGCACGGGTCCGGGAACGCTTTTCCTCACGCCTTTGGGAGGGGAAGCCCAGACCGCCGGACCAGAAGCCGGACTTCTCGTGCCGATGGCAACCTACAAGCACATTGTCTAGGACGCTCATGTTCACGAAGATGCGCAGGTTCTGGAAGGTGCGGGCCATTCCCACGCGGGCCGCGCTCGCCGGGTCCAGCTTCGTCAACTCGGTGTCGCCGAACCATATCCGGCCGCCGGTCATCTCTTGAAGCCGGCTCACGGCATTGAACAGGGTGGTCTTACCGGCGCCGTTCGGTCCGATCAGAGCGGTGATGCTGCCCTCCTGAACCTCAAGAGAGACCTCGCTCACCGCCTTCAGGCCGCCGAAATGCACGGACACATCCTGGACCCGCAGAAGCGGACCGGCTCCGCGCATCTCGCTCTTCTGCCGAGCCAGGTCTTCCCGTAGCAACCCGCCTATCTGCGGCCCGGCAGCGACCGAAGCCGATAGGGCCGGCGAGACCTGCTCGGCCGCCCCGAATGCCGGTGCCGCGCCGGCATCAACCGCATCGGCGTAAGCCAAGGCGGCAACAGGGGTCTCCTGAAGTGTCTCCCCCTTGATCTGGGCCCATAGCCGCTTCGCCATCTTCGGGCGAAGGCCGAGGATACCGGCGGGTAGGAAGAGGAGCAGGAGGATCATGATCACCGAGTAGACCGTGCCGTTGTACTGGAGCATGGTCCCGGAGAAGCCGTTGGTCACCCAGGTCATGATGAGGGCACCGATGATGCTTCCGTAGATACTCCGGTCTCCGCCCACCAGCATCATCACAATGGGCAGGACCGAGGCCGCGAATACAAAGTTCTGCGGAGAAACAGCGCCGTACAGGAACGCGAACATGCCGCCCGCGATACCGCAGAAGACGGCGTTGAACACGAAGGCCAGCAGTTTCCAGTTGGCGTTGCGCACGCCGAGTGTGGACGAGGCGATCTCGCTGATGGCAAGCCCGCGCAGGGCGCGTCCCACCCGGTATTTGAGCAGCCGGGACAGGAACAGCAGAATGATGATGGCGACCACCCAGATGAGGTAGTACTTGCGCATCTGAGTGGTGAAATCGAATCCGAAGATGCTCAGGGCCTTGACCGGGCCGAACCCGTTGGAGGCGCCGCCCCACTTCCATTCGAACACGACGGCCAGGAAGATCTGCCCCAACCCTATCGTGGCCAGGGCCAGGTAGAAGTACTTCAGCTTGAGCACCGGACGACCGATGATCAACGCCACCACCCCGGCGGCTGCCGCCCCGGCCATCCAGGCCGCGAAGGTGTTTACGTTGAACTTCAGGATCAGCAGCCCGCAGGTGTAGGCGCCTATGCCGTAGAACGCGGAGTGCCCAAAGGAGAGTTGTCCCGCCTGCCCGAGCACGAGCCCGACCGCCATGGTGACGATGGCGTACAGGCCGGCCTGGCTCATCACGTTGAGAGCGTAGTTGCTGTCGGACAGATTCTTATAGACGACCGGGAAGGCGAGCAGAAAGACAATGAGCAGCACCTTGCCGATGGTCGCGATGTGCGCGGCCAGCCAATCGAGCGAAGCCACGCGGCGGCTCGGCGCCTGCGTTTGGGTCTTCACGTCGATGGCCATCAGACCTCACCCTCCGGGACGTTGGTGCCCAGCAGCCCCTGGGGCCTGAAGTAGAGGACGATCAGAAGGATGATGAAGGCCACGACGTTCTTGTAGCCGGCGGGAACGATGCCGGTAGCAAGAGCCTGGACGATCCCGAGGATCAGGCCGCCGACGACCGCCCCAGTGCTCGAGCCCCATCCTCCGAGGACGGCGGCGATGAAGCCCATCATCCCGTAGATGCCGCCCGAGGCGTAGCTGATGCCCCCGACATAGCTGGAGATCGCGACACCCCCGATGGCGCCGATCGCCGCGCTGATGATGAACGAGATTGTGATCATCCTGGCCACGTTGATGCCCGAGAGGCTCGCCGCCATGGGGTTCGTGGCGGTAGCGGTCATCCGCTTGCCCAGGGTGGTGCGGTTGTTGAGGAAGTAGAGCACGACAAGGACGACCATGGTGATGCCGATGATGTAGAGGCTCTGCGCGTTTATGTAGACCCCACCTACTTGGAATGTGTGGTCTCCGCCAAAGGCCGGGAGCGTCTTGGTATAGCCTCCATATCTTATGAGGGAGAGGTTCTCGAAGAGAAGGCTGAGAGCCACCGTACACAGGATCATGGTCACCAGCGAGATCTTCAAGACCGGCTTCAGCACTATCTGCCACATCATGACCGCCACGATGACCACCAGGATCGTCCCGATGATGGCCGCCAGCCAATAGGGCAGACCAAGCTCCATGAACATGCTGAAGGCGAACAGGCCGCCGAACATGACGAAGCTGCCCTGGGCCATGTTCACGATTCGCGAGGAACGGTAGATGGTGACGAATCCGAGGGCGATCAGGGCATAGATGGAGCCCATGGTGATGCCCGTAACGAGGAGCTGCAACCACTTATCCATCGGTCACCGCCCCTCGCGTACCCGGCGGGACCGGGACGCCGACGCCGAATTCACGGCGACACCGCAGTCGCTCAAGAAATGCCCCCCTTTGCGTGCCATCTCTATCCGATCCGTCATCTGCGCGCGATGAGGTCACTATAGGATCTTCGCTCTATGTTAGCAGCGCAGAGTATCACCTAGTCCACATCCTCGTCAGGCCGCGATTGGAAAATACAATAGGCCTTTGAACCAAGACTGTCAAGGAGCTACGCTCTGAGGTGCCTGCCGCCTCCGTCAGGATACCAGCCTGGGAGTTGCTCGCGCTCATTGTCGCTTGCTCTCCGCATCGCGCCGGTACTCCGCATACCAGGCCATTCTGCCCAGCGACCGCGCTGCCGCGCGCGGTGAAGCTAGGACCACCGGGGAGAAGGGGCTGGCTCCAGAAGGAGCCATCCCGTGGACCGGATGGTCGGGGACGTTGATGACCGGCTTGCCCGTTTGTTCCATGAGTTCGGCCGTTCTCAAGAGCACGGCCGCCTCCCACGCGGTGAAGCCCTCGTACTCACCGTTCGCGAGCTTGTCTCGCACCCCCGCGGTGCTCGGCACGCCGAGGAAGTTGAGAGACATGATGGCGTCCACCGTGTCGCAGCGGGCCACAAGCTCGAGGGCCCGGAGACCGACTTCGCCAAAGCCGGCGGCTACCAGGTCAAGAGGATTCCTCTTGCTCCAGAAAGGAGGCAGGATCTCGTCCAGCGCCGCCAGCAACTCTGGGTTCAGGGGAGCAAGTTCGAGGCCGTTGAGCGCGATCTCGTCGGCGGCCAGCACTCCTGGGCCACCCCCGTTGGTGATCACCGCCACCCTGCGGCCGCGAGGCAGCGGGAGGTAGGCAAGGCAGGCTCCCAGATCCACCAACTCCTGCGTGGTGCCGCAGGTCAACACTCCAGTTTGCCGCGCGGCCGCGTGGAATACAGCCGCGGAACCCGCAAGCGCCCCCGTGTGGGAGGTCGCAGCCTGTTCGCCCGGCTCGGTCAGCCCTCCACGGAGTACGACCACGGGCTTACTGGACGTGGTGCGCCGAGCCGCGTCAAGGAAGTGCCGCCCGTCGTCGATGCCCTCCAGATAGAGAGCCACACACTCGGTCGCCGGGTCGTCGCGCAGGTAGTCGAGCACGTCGAAGGCGCTCACCATTGCCTCGTTGCCGACGCTTATGAACGTGTCGATCCCGATGCCCCGTCGCTCGCAGTTGCTGATGACCGTCGGGCCCATGCTGCCCGACTGCGAGATGAAGCTGAGCTTGCCGGCAGGGGGGTGAAGAGCGACCAAACCTGTCGCATGCAGCTGTTTCTCGTTGGACAGCAGTCCCATGCAGTTGGGACCGATGAGAGTAATGTTGTACTCGGTCGCCGTTCGGACGATCTCCCGTTCGAGCGTGACCCCCTCGGCGCCCGTCTCGGAGAAGCCGGCGGTGAGCACCACCGCGGCCCGCACCCCTCGGCGGCCGCACTCTTCGAGCAGGCCCTTCACCTGCGCCCCGCCGACGGCCAGGAGTGCCAGGTCCGGAGCCGTGGGCAGGTCGGCAAGACTGGGGTAGGCCTGAGTACCGAAGAAGACTCCGCCGCGCGGGTTGACGGGGTAGATCTTTCCGCGGTAGCCCCCGTCGAGTATGTTGCGAAGAGCGGAACCCCCCCACTTCCCGATGTCTTCCGAAGCGCCGACGATGGCGATCGAATCGGGGGCGAAGACAGCTCGTAGGTCCGGCTTGACGGCACGCGCCGCGGGTGCGGGCGTGCCGTCCGGCGCGAGGATCACGAGAGCATCGGCCGCCACGGGGCGGTCTCCGGCGACCAGCAGGGGGTTGATGTCGATCTCGGAGACCTCCGGAAAGTCCGTGGCGATGCGCGCCAGCGCCTGGATCACGAGTGCGAGTCGCCCACGGTCGACCGCGGGGGCGCCGCGGAAAGGGCCCAACAACTTCTTGGCCCGGATCAGACCGGGAAGCTGGGCGATGTCGCGGTCGCTAAGGGGGACGACAGCGAGCGCGACATCGCCCAGCACCTCGGTCAGCACTCCACCCAGGCCGAAGGCCACGACCGGTCCGAAGACGGGATCACGTTTCAGCCCTGCTAGTAGCTCCCGGCTGCCATCCAGCATTTCCTCGACGAGGACGCCCCCGAGCGCTTTGCCGGCCCGCTCAAGGATCAGCCGGTATGTCTCGGCTACCGCGGCCGGGTCACCCGCCGGGACTCGGAGATGAACCAGACCGCCCTCTGTCTTGTGCTGGATCGTGGCACCGACAGCTTTCATCGCCAACCTGCCACCGATGCGTGCCGCCGCCTCCACGGCCGCGGCCTCAGTCGTCACCAGGGCTCCGATCGGTACCGAGACGCCGTAGGCGGCGAGCAGTTGCTTGGAACGCCACTCATCGAGGCCGGGCAGGCCGGCGGCCAGCGCGCCGCGGACGAGCGCGACGGCCGCAGGGGGCGGCGCACTGCTCGCGGGCTCTACCATCTCGTATCTTCGGACGTCACCAGGTGCCTGTCTCCCTACAAAGCCGGCGGGAATTCGGGCAGTTCGGCAAACACCGGGTGCTTTTCGGCGCCCGGTATATGCGCCGCCCGCAGAGCGGCGGCGCGGTAGCGGCCCCAATCAGCAAGCTGGAGGATGGACATCTTCTGCGCTTCCAGCGAACCCTCGGCGTGGATCGTGAGAACGTCTTCATAGGAGGAGGTCAGGTCGCGGATGAGCTTGGCCATGCGCAGCCGGTACTCGGTCGGCACTCCGGCCTTGCCTGCGAAGTACTTCTCCATAAAGTCGTGAGTGGCGGGGTTGTAGTAGTCCTTGGAAGACGGAGCGGTGACGATGATGCCGCCCCCGATGTCCTGGATGTACTTGGTGGCGGTGTGCCAGTTGTCGGCGAAGTAGTACTTGCAGATGTTGGCGATCATCGGGTTCGGATAGACCAGGTCGGAGCCTTCTTCGCCGACGTAGTGCTCCACCGCGGCCCGGCCCAAGGTCTCGACCGCCTCGGTGTACATGACCAGCCAGGTGAGCTTCTCGCGCACATGGGGCTTCTTGATGATGCCGTTGTACTCGGCCATCAGGCTGGCGGCGCCGGTGAAGAGCTCGAGTTCCATCGCCTTGTAGGTCTCGGCGCTCAGGCGGTGGAAGTTGGCGAACATGTAGGCCACCTCGCCCGCGAACTCCCACTCCCCTTTGAGGAAGATGCGCTCGTTGGGGATGAAGACGTTGTCGAAGACGATGGTCGCGTCGTTGATATAGACGGCGGCCGAGATGGGATTGTCGAAGAGGGACGCCCCTTCGTGTATCTCGGGCTGGGCGCAGATCATCGTGATGCCCGGAGCGTTCAAGTTGATGCCGAAGGCGACGGCGTAGGCGGCGTCTTCGGCCTGCATCGCGCGGCAGGGAGCGATCAACACCTCGTTGCAGGCCGGGGCCTGGCTGATGTGGGTCTTGGCGCCGGTCACGATGATGCCGTCCGGCCGCTCTTCGACGATACGGACGTAGAAGTCTTTGTGCTGTACCTGCTCGGAGGGCCGCAGGCTGCGATCCCCTTTGATGTCGGTGAGCCCCATGGCGAACGACAGGTCGTTCTTCTGCAGGTGCTTGCGGTAGGCCTCCACGTTGGCGGCGTACTTGGTGCCGAACTTCTTGTCCACCCGCGGGGCGACGACGGTCACCGCGTTGAGACCGTCCTTGGCCACGAACTTGGCGCCGGACGGCTTCCCGAAGCAGACCCGCGCCCAGAGCTTGACCACTTCGCGCAGGCGCATGAGGTCGTCCGGCGTCCGTTGAGGCTGGAGGGCGAAGCTCACGCGTTCGCCGTCCGTGTCGAGGACGGTCAGCAGGTCCTGGTACCGAGGGTCGTTGTTCATAATGTAGTCCATGGCGACCCAATCGTTGGTGATCTTGCAGACCGGGTGCTGGGTCACATCCGGGACCAGTTCGCCATCGAAGTAGACGACCCGCCCGTCTTTAAGGCTTTCCAGATACTGCTCTGCTGTCTTGATGGCCACTGGATCTTCTCCCTATTCCCTCTTAGATAGAGCGCTCGCTCTACGCATTCTTACAGGTCCTGCCCCGCCTGTCAAGCGGTCGCGCTGCTCGCTCCGTTTGCCGCGTCCGCGCGACTCTCGCTAGTTGTCCAGGTCCACGTATTCCGGTGGCATCGGCAGCCCCGAATGGTTGCCATAGCGGCCGGGATAGGGCTCGTGGAAGCTGCTCGGCTCGTCCGGTATCGGGGCGTCCGCCGGCGTCTCCCCCTGGATGGCGCTCCCCTGGATCACCGGCTCGTTCACCCAGCCCTTGTCGAACGAGCTGCGGATGAGCAGGTGGGCCCGGTAGTCCCAGAACTTCCACTGACCATCTTCTTTCACGAAAATGTGGTTGTACTTGATCACCTGCCAGATGGGGATGACGCCTTTCACCGGGTCGAGGAAGGTGTTGAAGCCGACGTGGTACCACATGCCCTTGGCGGTGTTCATGTCCTTCTGGACCTGGATGATCGGAGTGGTCAGCTCGTGGATGGCGCAGTTGCCCTCGTAGTGGTAGAGCTTGCCCAGCATGTCGACGAACACCCTGCGCGCGCCCTCCAAGCCATGGAACACCCCGCTCTCCACGATCTCCACCTTGATGCCGGGGGTCTTCTGGGCGAACAGTTCGTCGACGATCTTGTCCCAGTAGTGGCCCAGGCACAGGTGGTTGTAGCGGCCGTGGAGGTTGGAGATCTCCACGTAGTCTCGGGCGATCTGCGCATTGCGCTCGGTCGTCTCCAGCCGCTTGAGGAGCTCTTCGTAGTTCGGCGCTTCGGTCATGTCGTCCTCTCCTTGTGTAATCGCCGGGGCCTGGTCGCTCAGATAGCGCAGGCGGTCTGGTAGCCCGAACGGATGGCGTGCACTATCATGCCGGCTTCCCGGCCATCCCCGATGAGGTACAGCTCGGGCACTTTGCCTTCCAGCTTCTCGTACAGATCGTCGTTGGCCTTCAGCGGCGAGGTGGGGACGATGGTGTCGGCCTCAAGCTCGGTCCTGACCCCGTTCTTGTCCTCGAAGGCCAGCCCCTTCTCGGTGACCTTGATGTTCTTGGCCCCGGCGATGATGCGGACACCCTTCTGGGCGAACCAGTCCATGGTCAGCCCCAGGCGAAAGTCGATGATGCCCTCGCCGATGACCTCGGTAGGCTCGACGATGGTGACCTTGCGGCCTCGCTTGGCCAGGTACTCCGCGACCTCCATGCCGTGCAGACCGGCTCCGACCACGACGACCTTCTTGCCCATCGGCAGATAGTAGTGTGTCGCTCGGCCGAGGAACTTGGGACCGAACCGGTTCAGATAGGGTTTCACCCGCTTGTGCAGTTGGGGGGTGGTGACCACCTTGCCTTTGACTTTCTTGCCGCCCTCGAGCTTGGGTGACGTGAGCACGCCCCCGGTGGCCAGGATCACCACGTCGGGCTTCATCTCCTCCAGGGAGTGGACGCTCGCCTCGGTCTTGAGCCGGACCTTGACCCCGGTCTTGGTCAACTGGGTCTTAAGATAGCCGATCAGTGAGGGCAGGTCTTCCAGCTCCGTCCCCTTGATGAGGGCCGCGAGCGGGACCAGTCCGCCAAGGTGAGAGCTCTTCTCGAGCAGGGTCACGTCATGCCCTCGCAGCGCGGCGACGCGCGCCGCTTCCATACCGGAGGGGCCGCCCCCTACCACGACGACCTTCTTCTTCTCATCTGCCTTCGGGAAGCCGTACCGCCCGAAGCCCACCTGGGCGTTGATGCGGCAATGGCGCAGGAACGACTCGGACTGGTCCAGGCAGGTGCCGCAGCGGGTGCAGGGCGCGATGTCCTCGGGATGGCCGGCCTTGAGCTTGTTCGGCAGGTCCGTGTCGCAGATCAGCGGCCGGTTCATGCCGATGAAGTCGGCCTTGTCCTCTTCGAGCATCTGCTCGCCCAGTTCAGGGGTCACGTAGCCGATGAGGATGATGGGCACGTCGAAGCGCTTCTTGGCCTCTTCAGTCATGAGCCTAATAGCGCCCTTGCCCAGGTCCTTGGCGTAGTACTGGGGAGGTATCTTCTCCAGCGGGACTTGGGCCTCGGGGAAGAAGAGGTAGTCGGGCAGGAAGCCCGGCACGTGCAGCCCGAGCCAGCTGCTGCGAATCATCAGGGCGTCGGCTCCGGCGTCGACGAGCATGGCCATGGTCTCCAGCGCCAGGTCGTGATTGAAGACCTTGCTATCGGGTTCGCCCAGCAGGTAGCCGGTCTCGAAGCCGTTCACACACACGACTACGGGGAAATCGTCGCCGCAGCGCTGCTTGATGCCGCTGACGATATCGATGCCCAGCTTGGCTCGTTTCTTCTGGGTACCCCCGTACTCGTCGTCGCGCCTGTTCCACCACGGAGACATGAAGTTCATGGTGATGTGAGTGCTGCCCATGTTCAGGTCCACGCCGTCGAAGCCGGCCTTCTGCGCCCGCTCGGCCGCGTCGATGTACTTGCGGGTGATGACCTCTATCTCGGGGATGGTGAGGGGCCGGATCATGTCCCGATGGAAGTCGCTGGGACGGGGGATGTTCACGGCCGAGGCGCCGATGGGCGGCCCGTCATACGTCGCGGGATGGTTGGGGAACAGCGGATTCTGCCAGGGACCATCGTGCTCCATCTGCATGAAGGTGGGGCAGCCATGGCTGTGGATGAGGTCCACCAGCTGCGTCATCCCGGAGATGAATCTGTCCTCGTCCATCCGGTAGCGATGGTGCCAGCGACATCCCTGGGGATAGTCGATCGTCGGCGCCTCGACCGCGATGATCCCCACTCCGCCCTTCGCCAGCGCTTCGTAGAAGCCAAGGGTGTTGTCGTTCATCTGGTCGAACTCATACTCTTCGAAGGAGTGCATACCGGCGGCCGACTTGTAGATGCGGTTCCGCGTCGTGACCTTGCCGATCTGTCCCGGCTCGAGCAGCTTCGAATAATCAGTGACTGCCATCAGATCCTTCCGTCCTGTGGTGGCTCAACATGCTCGCGATTCCCTGCTCAGACCGGCTCGAAGGCGCCGATCTGGGTGAGATAGTCGATCATCTTGAGGTAGAGCTCGTCCCGCTTCTTGAGTATCTCGGCCTCGGTACGGCCCTGATAGTCGTAGATACCTTTGGAAGTCTTGGCCCCCAGAGCGCCCCTCTCCACCCGCTCTTCCACGAACGAGTAGACCTTGCCCACGTTCTTCTGATAGGCGAGCAGCATGTCGAGACCCTGGAAGTCGAAGGTCTGCATGACCCCGACGATCGGCAGGCGGATGCCTAACGTCGCCTTGATCGCTTGGTCGATCTCCTCCGGCTCCACGAGACCCTCCTGGACCATGTCCATGCAGGTCTCACCGATGGCCCGCTGGATACGGTTCACGATGAATCCCGGGCCGAACCTCTTCATGCTCACCGGGGTTTTACCCACGGCCTTGAGGAACGAGACGGCGAACGCGAGTGCCTCCGGAGAGGTCTCGGGACCAGGGACGACTTCGGCCAGCGGGATGATATGAGCCGGGGCGAAGAAGTGCGCGCAGACGGTCTGCGACAGCCGGCTCGCCGGCATCAGATCGAAGATGTTGAGACTGGAGGTGTTGCTGGCGAAGACCGTGTGCTCCGGGCAGATCGCGTCCAGATCCGCGTAGAGCTGCGTCTTGGCGTCCTTGTTCTCGGCGATGGTCTCCATGACGAAGTCGGCCTCGCGGCCGGCCTCCTCCACCGACTGGGTGGGGTGGATCAGGGCGAGAGCCCGGTCCGCTGTCGCCAGAGTGATGGTGCCGTGGTCGACGAGCGTAGCGAGGCTCTCCCGAGCCGTCATCATCGCTTTTTCGAGCGTCTCCGCCTTGCGGGAATAGAGCGACACCTCATGACCGCCAAGGGCGAAGACCAGGGCAAGCCCCGGCCCCATGGTGCCGGCGCCGAACACCGCCACCTTCTTGACATCGTTCACGTGCATGGACGACCCCTTTCTAAGCGGTACAACTGCGTCCGCCGTCCACGTACACGACCTGTCCGGTCATATAGTCGGAGGCGGCGGAGGCCAGATAGATGCAGGTGCCCATGAGCTCCTCGGGCTCGGCTACCCGGCCGAGGGGATGAAGGGCGGTCGCGCCGGCCAGGATTTCGGGGGGCAGGGCTGCTTTCATCCCCGGCGTGAAGATGACCGACGGGCCGATGGCGTTCACGTTGATACCGTGCTTGGCCCACTCGTAGGCCAGCATGCGGGTGAGGTTGCCCACCGCGGCCTTGCTGGAGCAGTAGCCGACGTTGCCGGCAAGCGGAACGCCGCGGTCACCGGCCACCGAGCCGATGTTGATGATCTTGCCCTTCTTCTTCTCGATCATCACCTTGCCGAACTCCCGGCAGGTGAGCATGACGCCCTTCACGTTGTTCTCGAACAGGCTGTTCCAGCTGGCCACGGTCTGGTTCTCGAACGGCTCTTTGATGTTGAGCCCCTGCGAGTTCACCAGGATGTCGACCGTACCCATGTCGGCGACGATCTCTCTGACCGCGTTCTGGACGCTCACCTCGTCGCAGCTGTCCATCTGAAAGGCCTTGACCATGCTCTTCACGTCCGGGTCGGCCTGCATCTCCTTGGCCACACCCGCCAGCTTTTCGAGATTGCGGCTGGCCAGAGCGACGTCGGCTCCCTGCCGGGCAAGCCCCAGAGCCAGCGCCTTACCGATGCCTCCGCCGCCACCGACCACGACCGCGACTTTGCCGTCAAGTCTGAATAGATCCGCCATCACTGCCTCACTTTGTCTCGTAAGCCTTGCCCGCTCCGCCTGTCTTCCGCTTCGCCTGTCTTACCGGTACGGCAGCCAGCACTCCATCAGTTCGTCGATGGGCCACAGGCTCAGCCGTTCGTATCCGTCCTTGGTCACCAGGATGTTCTCTTCCAGCCGGACGCCGAACTTGCCGCCTTTGCGGCCGGCGTAGGTCTCGACGGCGAGGACCATCCCCTCGCGAAACGTCTGCTCGGGCACGCCGGCTACCTGGTTCATGCGATTGAAGAAGGGCCGGTCGTGGAGGGTGAGACCCAGGCCGTGCCCGATCGCGTAAGGACCGACCTCGCCCCAGGTCTTGTGGCCCCAGTACTCGGGGCTGTCAGGCCATTTATCGAGCAACTGCCAGTCGGTGGAGCCGTCTTTGATGGTGTCTAGCCCGCTGTAGAGCATGGCCCGGCATTCTTCGTAGACGTCCTTTTGCTCCTGGCTGGCCTTGCCACAGCAGAAGGTTCGGTAGACGCAGGACTTGTAGCCCTGGTAGGAAGCGCCGTCCACGTCGATGTAGACCAGGTCGCCCACCTGGATGGGCTTGTCGGTGAAGGACCAGCCATACGGATTGGTGTTGTGGCCCGAGCAGCAGACCAGGTCCTCGGTGTGGTCGTCGCCCTCTTCGTAGAGGGCCTTGATGCCGATGCCGACGAGGTCGCACTCGCGGATGCCCGGCCGGATAGCGTCGACGATGTCCGCAAATGCCTTCTCCGAGTTGGCGCAGGTGATGCGCATCAGTTCGATCTCGTCGGGGGTCTTGATCATGCGGGCCAGGTCCATAGTGGGCTTCGCGTGCACCACTTGGATGCCGCGCTTCTTGAAGGCCTCGGCATAGATGTACGACAGGGTGGTGCCGTCGATGCCCAGAGGCTCTTTCTCCACCCCATACTGGGTCATGAACCCGAAGATCTGATCGACCACCCTCTGGACCACCGGGTCGTCGGGGGTGAAGGCCGCTATCTTCGCGATGCCCGCGGGGGCGTGGATGCGGCCGCCCATCCACGGCATGCGCTGGATCAAGCCCTCTTGATCGTTGCCGCCGATGATGTGGGGCTCGCCGTTGCGGGCGATGAAGGCGAACTGGGCCTCGAGTGGCCGGTTGGGGGTGGTGATGTAGTAGCCGGTGAGGTAGCGAACGTTAGCTTCGTCCCAGGTCACGAGGGCGCCGAGACCGTCCTTGTTGATCTGATCCTTGGCCCGCTGCAGCCTTTCGGCCCGCAGGCGGGGGTAGTCCACTCTCTGCTCGTAGTCGACGGCGAATTTGCCGAGCGCCATGATGCCTCCTGTTACAGCCGTTCGAAGATCGCGGCGGCACCGATACCGCCGGCTACACACATGCTTACCAATCCGTAGCGGCTCTGCCGCTTCTCCATCTCGTAGAGCAGGGTGGTGGTGAGCTTGGCCCCCGTCGCCCCCAGCGGATGGCCGAGCGCGATGGCCCCGCCGTTGACGTTGGTCTTCTCGGGGTCGAGACCGAGGTGGCGCATCACGTAGACCGCCTGGCTGGCGAAGGCCTCGTTCAGTTCGACCAGATCGAGGTCGGCGACGGTGAGCCCGGCGAGGCGCAGCGCTTTGGGTATGGCTGCGATCGGCCCGATGCCCATGACGCCCGGATCGACGCCCCCGGCGCCGAAGCTGACAAAGCGGGCGAGGGGCTTGAGCCCCAATTTGGCCGCCTTATCGGCACTCATGAGAATGAGCATGCCGGCGCCGTCGCTGGTCTGCGAGGAATTGCCCGCGGTCACGGAGCCGTTCTTCTTGAAGACCGGCTTGAGCTTGCCCAGCGTCTCCATCGTGGTGCCCGGACGAGGACCTTCGTCGGTCGTGACTACGGAAGTCTCGGCGATGGACGTGCCGTCGGGGCCAGGGCGGTAGTGGGTCACGGGGACGGGGATGATCTCGTCGTTGAACCGGCCCGAGGAGATGGCAGCCAGCGCCCGGGCGTGGCTCTGAACCGCAAACGCATCCTGCTCCTCCCGGGTCACGTTGAAGCGGCCGGCCACGTTCTCGGCGGTATGGCCCATGCTGAGAAAGGCGTTCGGACTGGCGTCCATCAGGGCCGAGCCGAACATGGGCTTGTTGCCCCCGCCGGGCACCCGGGACATCGACTCGATGCCACCGGCGAACATGATCTCGGCCATGCCCGACATGATGGCTTGGCCGGCGAAGGCCACCGCCTGCAGCCCCGACGAGCAGAACCGGTTGACGGTCACCCCGGGCACCTCGATGGGGAGGCCGGCCTGCAGCCAAGCGTTCCGTCCGATGTTCAACCCTTGCTCGGCTTCGGGGAAAGCGCACCCCATGATGACGTCGTCCACCTCAGCGGGGTCCCAACCCGGCGCCCGGTCGAGCGCCGCCTTGATGACAAGCGCCGCCAGGTCCTCCGGGCGCGTGGTCCGGTACACTCCCCGGGGCGCCTTGCCGACCGGGATGCGGACCGCGCTCACGATCACTGCTTCTCTCATCGAAAGATCTCCTTAGTACTGCGGCCCGGGCCGGCTAGTTGCGAAGGGGTTTGCCGGTACTGAGCATGTGCTGGATCCTCTCCAGCGTCTTGGGCGCGTGACAGACCTCCAGGAATGCCGTCCGCTCCAGATGGAGCAAGTGCCACTCGTCCACCTCGGTACCCGTGTCGACATCGCCGCCGCTCAGCACCCAGGCGATCTTCTCGCCCAGGTAGCGGTCGTGCTCGGAGATGAACTGGCTCTGCCCCATGTTGGTGAGGATGCTGCGGAAATTGCCGATGCCGTCGAGCCCCATGACCTTCACCGTGGCAGGCAGAGGGGGCTGATAGCCGGCCAGGAGCATGCCCAGCGCCACCTGCTTGGCGGCGTAGATGACGCTCTCCCGGTTCATGGTCACGCCGTCGCCTCGCCGGAGGTAGTTCATATCGAACGCTTCCCAGGCCGAACCGCTCGTCTTGGCCTGAGCGAGCGCATCGAAGGTGGGCATGAGGTTCGGGAACGGCCAGACGACACCCTTGGCGAGTTCCATAGTCCGCAGAAGCGATTCCTTGATGCCGCCCGCAGAGGGGATGAGCCCCACGCTGGTCTCCACCAGGCCCATGCTCACGTCGGCGTCGGCCTGGACGCGGTCGCAATGGAGACAGATCTCGAGCCCGCCGCCCAGGACCCGGCCGAACGGAGCGGCCACGACAGGGATGGGCGCGTACTTGACCGCCATGCTGACCTTCTGGACGTAGCGGAGGGTGGCGTCGATAGCAGCCCAGTCTTCCGCCTGGATCCGCTCGACCATCACCTTGAGGTCGGCGCCGCCGGAGAAGTGGGAGCCCTGATTGCCAATGACCAGAGCGTCGAAGTCGGTGCCGGCCGCGGCCAGCGCCTTCTCGGTGAACTGGTGGATCTCTTCAGTGACCATGTTGGCCCGGGTGTGGTACTCGAGGCAGGCGACCCGGTCGCCCAGATCGATAAGGCTCGCGGATGGTGACTCATCCAGCGTCTTGCCGCCCCGCTTCAGGTCGGCCAGCACCAGGGTGCGGGGCCGGGCTGCGAGCGGCCCACGGGTCTTCTCCGGTCTCCAGACGGTGAGCGCGTCTCCTTCGCGTTTGTAGAAGTAGGGGCTGTCGGAGGCGGCGAGTTCCACCACCCATTCCGGTACGGCCCGGCCTTCGGCCTGCATGCGCGCGACCGTCTCTTTGACGCCCAGCGCGTCCCACAACTCGAACGGTCCCCGATCCCAGGCGTAACCCCAGCGCATGCCCCGGTCGATCTCGGCGATGTTGTCGCAGATCTCGGGAACGCGGTTGGCGGAGTAGACGAAGGTCGCGGCCAGGAGGTCCCAGCCGAAGCGGGCCGCCGCGTCTTCGAAGGAGATGAACTTCCTCACCCGTTCCACGGGGTCACTGGTCTTGTTCGCTTCCGCGATGCTCGGTTGCCGCGGGTCCTGCCAGGGCCGGTATTCCAGGGTGGCGGGGTCGATCACCAAGGTGCGCTTCTCCCGGAAGAAGCTGCCGCCCGTCTTCTCGCCCAGATAGCCCTTGGCCACCATGTCCAGGATCCACTCCGGCAGCCGCCACTGCTCCCGCATCTCGTCGTTGACGGCCGTCTCGTAGTGGCTGGCGACGGCGTAGGCGAGGACATCGGTGCCGGCCAAGTTGGAGGTGCCATAGGTGGCGGTGACCGAACGGGCGAGGGCCCGGCCGCTCGCCCCGTCGACCTCTTCGATGGTCAGCCCATATTTGTCCATGGCGTTGATCGCATACACGGTCGAGAAGATGCCGACGCGGTTGGCCACGAAGTTGGGAGTGTCGTTGCTGAGCACGACGCCCTTGCCGAGCCGGAGCTCCGCGAAGTCTTTCAGTGCGTCGACGATGGCGGGGTCGGTCTTCTCGCCGGGGATGAGCTCGAGCAGGTACATGTAACGCGGCGGGAAGAAGAAGTGGCTGCCCAGGAACCGGCGCTTGACGTCGTCGGTAAGGGCCGCCGCCATGGCGTTGACCGATAGCCCTGACGAGTTGGTGGACACGATCGTGCTGGGTCCGACGTGCTGCGCCACCCGCGCCAGCAGGTCCTGTTTGATGTCGAGGCGTTCGACGACTGCCTCGACGACCCAGTCCACGTCCGCCAGTTTGGGCAGATCGTCCTCGAAGTTGCCCGGGGTGAGAAGGCCCACCCGTGCGGGATGCGCGAACGCAGCCGGGCGGCTTTTCGCGGCGGTGGCGATGCCCGCCTCCGCCAGCCGGTTGCGCACTTTCCGGCTGTCAAGGGTCAGCTTCTTCTTCTGCTCTTCCTCGGTCAACTCGGTCGGGGCAAGATCGAGCAGCAGTGTGGGTATTCCCGCGTTAGCTAGGTGCGCGGCGACAGCCGTGCCCATACGTCCCGCCCCCAGGACCGCCGCTTTTCGGATCAACAACATCAGTAGCCTCCTCGATGTCTACCCGCGCTCGATACCGAGGCCGCGGAAAATGAACTCGACAAGGAAATCGATAGACGCATCCACGGCTGCCTCATCGGGCAGGTCCAGGTTCCAACCGCGCAGGGACAGGAAGGTGCAGAGGAAGGAGACGATGCTGGCGGCGAGCTGCACCCGCGGCCCCTCGACCGGGGCGCCGGGGATCTCCGAGAGGAGGTGCCGGTAGAAGCCCACCACGTTCTGATCGTCGAGCTCTAGGGCCTTCCGCAGGTGCTCACTGTCCAGGTATTTGCTCTCGGTGAAGATGAACTGTATGAGGCCCCGGTTCTCGGAGAGGTATTTCATGGACAGGCGCAGCCCGTGCTCGAGTCTGGCCACCGGGTCCGTGATCTGCTCGAAGCCGCCCTCGGAGAGATGGCGGTGCCATTGTTCCTGGCTGTAGAGATGCATGAGGAACAGGATGTCGTCCTTGGACGAGATGTAGTGGTACAGCTGCCCCATCGACATGTCGCAGGCCGCGGCGATGTCGCGGATGGAGGTGCCGTGGAAACCCTTCTCGAAAAGGACGGCGCTTGCCCGTTCCACGATGAGCCGCTGCTTCATCTCGGTCAGCTCGCGGTCGGCGGGACCACCGGGGACGTCGGTTTCGGCAGTCCGCAACTGCATCTCGTCGAGGTGGCGCCGCGTGGTGTTCGTGACCTCGCCGGGCCGCCCTGCCGCTGTTTGTGCCACCACCCCTCCCTTTGCCGAGACCTCTGCCGGAGCCTGTTTCTCAGCGTGGCGCCTGTCGACGCCATGTTCGATAGAGCGCTCGCTCTACGCATTCTGGCAGGGGTTCTCCCTGCTGTCAAGTCCTCAGCGGGAAAGCTGACGCCGACTGGGCGCCAAAGACGGCCCGATCACCAGAGCCCGGTCGGCGGGCCGCCGCCCGGCAGTCCGATGGTCTCGTGCCAGCGCATCACCGCGATCTTCCAGGTCCCGTTCTCGCGGACGTAGTCCATGTCGTAGTAGCCCTGGACCCAGAACATCGACTGCCCCGTCCGCGGGTAGAAGTACATCATGTAGAGCAGCCAGTTGCCCTTGGCCGTGTCGCCGTCCACCGTGATGATCGGGTGGATGCAGACGTCGCCCTCTCTGCCCGCGTGGGTCTTGGCCAGCTCCTCCTTGAACCAGTGCTCGATGGCCACCTTGCCCTTCACCGGGTCGTGCAGGTATACGTCCACGAGCGCGTCTTCGGCAAAGCAACTCGCGCAGATATCCCACTCGGTCGCCATCAAGGCGTTCAGATAAGTCCAGTGGAGCTGTTTGATCTCGTTGACGTCCTCGGTCACCTGCACCCGGCCCCGCAACTCTTCGACCGTCCCCAGCAACTCCGTGACCGTGCCTTCCAACTCGAGCAAGCGCGTTTCCAGTTCGTGTGTTTCCATTTTTCGCCCTTTCGTCAGATGGCCAGCGACATTCAAGGGGTGAGTAGCACTTTGATCGCCCCGTCGGTACGCTTCTCGAAGACGTCGTAGGCGTGCACAGCCTCATCGAGGGACAGCCTGTGAGTTATCAAAGGAGTGAGGTCCAGCCGGCCGGCTCCGATGTGGCCGATCAGTTCGGCGATGCAACCCAGGTCGCCCATGCCGATTGTGAGAGTGAGGTTCTTCGCCAGCATGCGAGGGGCATTGATGGAAACGGGCTGCTGAAACACTCCCACCACGGAGACGACTCCTCCCGGAGCGGATACCGCCACGGCATTCCCGAGCGTCTCCTGCTTGCCGACAGCCTCGACAACGTAGTCGGCGCCCCACCCGTCGGTGACCTCCTTGACCCGAGCACGGACGTCCTCGGTCGAGGCGTCGATGGTCACATCGGCTCCCAGCCAGGCCGCCATCTCCAGCCGGTAGCTCTCCATGTCGACGACGATGATGCGCGCCGGATCGAACAGCCGGGCCGAGGCCGAGGCGCAGAGACCCACCGGACCGGCGCCGAAGATGACGACGTTGTCGCCAGGACGCACCCCTCGGCTGCCCGGGGCCAGACCCGCCACCGCAGAGTAGCCGGTCGGCAGAATATCGCCGGCGAAGATGACCTGCTCGTCGGGAAGGCCGTCGGGGATCGGCTGCAGTGTTACGTTTGCGAAGGGGACCCGGACATAGTCGGCCTGAGCGCCGGCCAGACCGCCAAAAAGCGGGCCGTTGCCGAAGATGGCTCCCTTCTCGCAGGCGCTCAGCAGCCCTTTTCGGCAGGCGCGGCAACGGCCGCACCACACAGCCGCCGGCCCTACCACCCGGTCGCCAGGCTTGAAGCGCTCGACCGCGGTACCCGCCGATTCTACGACACCCACAAACTCGTGGCCGATGATGCCCGGCTCCATCTTGGGCATCAGACCGTGCACAACGTGCAGGTCGCTGCCGCAGATGCTGGCCGCCGTCACCCGCACGATGGCGTCCTCCGGGCCTTGGAGTGTGGGCTCCGGCACCGTCTCCAGCCGGATGTCGCCGGGACCCCGGTAAACGACCGCCCTCACAGGGCTTCGCCCCTCCCACCCGGACCTGCGGTCGGGCGCATCACGTACCGGCACCGACCCTCAGCCCGTGCCAGACCACATACTCGTCGTCGCTGGCGATGCTGCCGGTGACGCCGCGGGCGTCCTGCTTGCCCAGGAAGATCGCGCAGGCGACCATGCTGTCGGGCGGGGCGAAGTGCCGCTTCTGCTCTTCGGTGGCCCACATCCGCATGCCTTCGGTATCGATGACCTTGGACGGCATGACCGCGTTGACCGCAATGTTGTGGCGCCCGACCTCGGCGGCGAGGGCCCAGGTGAAGCGGTCGAGCCCGGCTTTCGTCGCAGCGTAGGCGGCACTGTAGCCCACCGTACCTGTTCCCCGCTCGGACCCGGCTATGGAACTGATGTTGATGATGCTGCCGCCGCCCTGGGCGATCATGCCGGGGAGCACTGCCCGCGCGCACAGGAACGGCCCGGTCAGACCGACACGGAATACGACCTCCCAGCGCTTGAGCGGCATGTCCACCACCCGGCTCGGGAAATCGACGGCCGCGTTGTTCACCAGCACGTCGATCCGGCCGAACTCGGCGAGGGTCGTCTCGGCCATGGCGTTGACGCTCGCCTCGTCGGTGACGTCGCAGCGGACGGCAAGTGCCCGGCCGCCGAGGGCCTCGATCTGCTCGACCGTCTCATGGATGCTCCCCGGAAGGCGCTCGCTCGGGGCCGTCTCACTCCGGGCCGCCACCACCACAGTGGCCCCTTCCCGCGCGTAGCCCAACGCGATGGCCTTTCCTATACCCCGGCTGGCGCCGGTCACTATCGCGATCTTGCCCCGCACGGTTGCCTCCTCGCAGATAGAGCGCTCGCTCTACGCATTCTGGCAGAGGGCGCGGCACGCTGTCAAGAGCGGGGCTTAGGGGCACCCGGCTCGAGCGCGTCCCCTGCCTTCTCCAGGGCCTGCACGATATAGGTGATCTGCCGGGCATCCCGGACCAGCATGTACTCGGCCATGCCGCCGTCCCGGGTCAGGCCGTTCGTGCTGCCGAAGCCGTCGACGCACAGATTTGGGTGTCCATGGAGGCAGTAGAAGCAACGGCCGCAACTTCCGGGAGGTCCGGCGACCACCCGGTCGCCGACCGCGAACCCTTGGACCCCCTCGCCTAACTCGGCGATGGTTCCCACGTTCTCATGGCCGGGGACGAACGGCGGAGGCAGCATCCCTTCGAAGTAGATATGAAGATCGGTGCCGCAGATGCCGCAGAGGGCGATCTTGACCACGGCTTCGCCCGGGCCGGCTTTCGGCATGGGCCGGTCGACGATGCTGACCGACTTGACGCCTTCATAGAGTGCTGCTTTCACCATGCCCCCCTCTCAGGACTGGGCCGCGCGGGAGGAGGGCAGTTTGACCGTCGCCCCTCCAGCCAGCCAGATGTCGCCTTCGATAGTCTCGATCCACCAAGCCAGAGCCGCCAGGAACTCACCGTCGCAAACGCACTTGCCGTACACATAGGACTTCACCAGCGCCAGGTCGCCGGTCAGGCCGTGAGCGAGACCTTGCCTGCCCGCCATCTGCGGCACCTTGCCGAGGAAGTACTCAGCGCCGGTGTCCTCGGGTACGCTCTTGCCGAGGGCGGCGTGAGCCGCGGCCGGCATGATCCCCCAGCGGATGTTCCGCACCCAGCCGTGGTCCCCCATCCAGTTGTTGATGTGCCGGATGGCAAGATCGCGGCCGAGGAAGTTGATCAGGGCTGCACGGTCGGGGCCTGTCTTCTTGTGGATGTCCTGGGTGTCGACGGCCCCGCCCTGCTCGGTGCTGTCCGGGTCGACCATGAAGAACGGGACGGCTCCGTCGGGCACCGCGGGGACGCAATCTTCCCGGCTGGGGAGGCGGTAGATGCCGTCGTTCTCGCCCCTCACCATCGTGGCGAAGATGGCCGGGTCCATGATCTCCTTGCGGAGGGTACGGCTGCCCCCCGTCCCCATCCCGTAGGGCGCCGTCGGGGAGAGGGACTCGTCGATGGGGCCATCGGCGGTCCACGCCGGCTCGTCACCGATCTTCACGTCCTCCCAGTGCAGCGGCTCGGCGCCGCGGCGCTTCTCCTTGGCCCAGACGCCTTTGATGAAGTCCCAGTCGGCGTCCGTATAAAAGTGTGCCGGGCGGCTCATCCAGTCCGGAGCCTCCCACATCTCGGCAAAGCCCATCTTCTCCGGCCGTCTGCCGTCCTTGTAGGTCTTGAGGCTCTCAGTCACGCGCCAACTGGTGTCGTTGACCTTCTCGCCCCTCTGGTTGTAGATGGAACCGTACGAGACAAGAGTGACGTGGCGGTAGATGGAGCCCTCGTCCGGGGTGCGGTCGACGAGGGAGCGCCGGTCGGTGATCAGATAGAGGGTGTCCCCTGGGTAGACGGGCACGTAGTTCGTGACGCTGTGGTTGAGCTGGGAGACCAGGAGGGTGTCCCGCGCTTCCGGCGGAAAGGGAACCATGAAGGTGTCGTCGTGGGCGCCGTAGCAGGGCATGGCCAAGATGTCCTTGTAGCCGAGAGACCGCGCGTAGCCGGCATCGTTCAGCAGCCCGTTATCCGGGTCGTACTTGCTGTTGTTGTAGCGGACCATCGCCTCGGTGACCGGGAGCGTGGGGCCGACACCGGGAGTGTCTGCCGGTAAGGTTCCGGCAACCAGGGCCTCGGTATCGATGTCGCCCCGCTCTTCGAGAGCCTTGTTGCCCGCCAGATGACGCTCGACAGCACCCGCTTCGCGCGCGCTGTACACGCCGGGATAGAAGATTTCAAAATCGGCGGGATCGAATGGGCCCATAGTCGCCCCTCCTACTCCATGGAAAATCGATTAGACCTTAATACCGTTAATACCTTATGCTCTTGCACGACCGCAGTCAAACAGGCGGGGCTCAGAGGTACTCGAGAAGATCCTCCCCGACCCTTTGAGGCTCTCTACTCGGCGCCTCGCCCGACTCGGCCATCGCCCACGCGACCTCGAGCGGCTCCAGTAATGTTTCCAGCGTTTGCCGGAGCAAGGTGTCGATCGTCGCCGCCTGCAGGCCGTAGACCAGAACGGCCAGATCGAGACGCCCGCTTTCGCCTGGAGCGAGCGGCGTGTTCGGCTCCTGAGCGCCTGCGGGGCCGCTGCATGTCGCCCCGGACCGTATCGAGGTGAGATTGCACGCGATCACCCCATCCGACGTGCGGAGCAGGCACTTGAGGTGGCCGATGATCGAAGCCCCCGAGGCAAGACACGCAGCTGCGAGGTCTTCCAGAAGCGTGGTGAGGAACTGCTCCGGCTCGAGCGGTCGTGAAGCGGCCCCTATGGTGACCCGGGCGCCGTAGGGCTCAAGGCTTCCGGCGGCCGAGGGCGGGCTGTGAGGCGCAGCGCCACCGCAGTCCTGGTTCACCCTCCCGCCTCCGTGGCGGCCGGCTCGTCCTGTCAGGGCGACCGAGGCGAGAAGATCCACCAGCGACTCTTCGCGCTTGGCATCGACCACGTACACGGGCGCCGAGGGCGACGATTCGGCCGCGCGGCGCACAGCAGCATCCACCTCCCCGGAGGTCGCCTCGTCGGCCTTCGTGATCACGATGACGTCGGCCCCTGCGATCTGCCCCTCGATCAGCGGCGTAAGCACCTCGTAGAGCGCTTCAAGGCGTAGGGGGTCGACGACAGTGACCGTGCGGACCGAGGTCAAACTCCTGGGTGGGTAGCGCCTTATCGAGTCAAGGACGCCCTCCGGAGTGGCGATACCGCTGGCCTCGATTATCACAAGGTCGGGCTCGAACTCCTGCTCCAGATCCCGCAGCGCGCGGACGAGGTCGACCCCTATCTGGCAGCAGATACAGCCACCCGTTATCTCGACGACCTCCATGTCGCCCAGTCGGAGCACCTCGCCGTCTATCCCCACCTCTCCAACCTCGTTGACCAACACGCAGACGCGGGAGTGCTCGAGGACGGCGCGTTTTGCGAGCGCGAGTATGAGGGTCGTCTTTCCGGAGCCGAGAAAACCCGCGAACAGAAGCAGTCGCATGGAGAACCTTTCGAAGCCGCGAACAACGGGCGAGTGGCGCCACGGTCAAACCCGATGAAAGACTAACAGACCCCGCGCGAGGACGAACCGGTCTGCTCGAAGGCTTCGTGGCGAAAAGGATTGAAACTGATAGAGCAGAACCCTCTATTCTGTACGCTCGTTTCTACCGATATTTCCACTATGTGGACGGTTTATGGGCGGGGAAACCCGCGGAGGAGGACATGGTGCCAAGCAAACGAGGGCAAAGCGGACACTGGTGCGGCCGGGTGGCGGTACTTGCCGTCCTGACGTTGGCCGTGCTGGGAATGGCGGTGCTCGTCGGGGCATGCAGCGGTGGCAAGTTGACAACGACTACCGAGCGCCAACTCGGGCAGAACCTGCAAGTAGTGAAGATAAACGAAAGGTCGAACGGGAAAGTGGTCCTCGTTTCGCCGGGGTTCTTGATCCAGCTCGAACTCCGGGGGCAGCCCAGCCTGCGCAATCACTGGGACGTGCTCCCGCCGAACCCGACGATCGTGCTGACTCTGCCCGGTCCCCGCGTGATCTTCGACGAAGCGAACCTGCAGGGCACCTACACCTTCACGGCCCTCGCCCTTCGGGTGGGTACAGCTACCTTCACTGCCGATTATGTGGATCGCAAGGGGCAGGTCGAGAGGACTTTCACCTGCACCTTCGAGGTGATCTCGAGCAACCCGACGTCTACGACCACGACCGAGGCCGGGGGAACTACGACCACGACCGAGGCGACCACGACCACGACCGAGCGCGACCACTACGACCACGGGCGCCGGCGACTACGACCACCGCGGCGCCGACCACTACGACCACGAGCAGGCGGCCACGACCACCACGACAACCGAACCGACGACCACGACCGAAGAGGAGACCACGACCACCGCGGCGCCGACCACTACGACGACGGCCGAACCGACGACCACGACTGTGACGCTGCCGCCGACGACGACCACCTCGTTCATCGATCGGCCACCCTATGAGGAGAAACCCGGGTACACCTACCTGGACGAGCGGAACAACGGAGACGTGGTCAATGCGATAGTCGGCGGCACGATAGTGCTGAGCCTGGGCGGCAATCCGTCGACCGGATACCACTGGGAGATCAAGAAGGTCGACGAATCGGTCATCAAGGCTGAGGGTGAACCGGAGTTCATCTCCGACTCCAAGGAAGTCGGGGCCCCCGGCGTGTACGTCTGGACCTTCGACGTCCTCAAGGCCGACGTCAGCACGCAACTGGCCCTCGTGTACCTCGACCCCGACGGCAACGTCGACCAGTACTTCTACGTGGGCATCGTAACGGTCGCGGCCGAAGTGGTGCCGTACTAGAACACGAGCGGCAATGCATCGATAGTCAACCGGCGGGGGCTCCGGATGGAGCCCCCTCTCTCGATAATGTGATTCCGCGAGAAGCTTCGGCAAGGAGGGCATATGGCTACCAATGGGAAGAGAAAGATCAACTGGATCGGGATAGCACTGGTGGCCGTCATCATCATCCTGGTGGTGGTCGTCGTCTATCTGGCATCCTGCGCGGGTGAAGAAGAAACGACTACCACGACGAGCCCTCAGGCTCAGATCCCACCCGGCACCGAAGTCGTGAGACTGACCGAGGCGTCCAACGGCAAGACGGTGACGGTCTCTCCCGGCTACCTGCTCATCCTGGAACTCCCCGGGTACCCGACCCGCGGCTATCAGTGGAACGTGGTTCCACCCGACCCGGAGGTTGTGAGGGGCCTTCCGGGCCCCGAGATCACGCCGGATTCGGGCGACACGCCCGGTACCTACCTCTTCGCAGGCCTCGCGCTTGCGCTGGGCACGACGGAGGTCTCGGCGGACTACGTGAACCCGCAGGGGCAGACGGAGGACTCCTATAAGCTGACCATCCAGGTGGTGTCGAGCACGCCCACGTCGTCGACGACCACAACTGCCGATGAGACCACAACGACTGCGGAGAGCACGACGACCACCACGGAAGCCACCACGACGACGACGGCCGCGACCACCACGACGACGGCCGCTTCGACCACGACGACGAGTGCGGCGACCACCACGACGACCGGCGCGTCAACCACATCGACCACCGCGAAGCCAACGACGACAACCACGGCCAAGCCCACTACCACGACTACTGCCAAGCCGACCACGACGACGACAAAACCGGCGACCACGACCACCGCCGAACCGACCACGACGACGACAAAACCGACCCTCCCGCCGACCACGAGCACCTCGTACATCCAGCGGCCGCCCACGGAAATCATCCCCGCCAATACCTATCTGGACGAGCGGAACAACGGGCAGGTCGTCTACGCGACGGTCGGCGCTCAAGTGGTGCTGACGCTGGGCGGAGACGCCTCCTCGCCGTACACGTGGTCGATCAAGAGGATCGATACGTCCGTTCTCAGACAGACGGGCAATGTAGTGTTCACCCCGGTGGCCGGACCGAAGACCGGAAGCCCGGGCATCTACACCTTCACGTTCGATGTGCTGCGGGCCGACGCGAGCACCCAACTGGCCCTGGTGTACGCCGATTCCTCGGGGAACGTCAACCAGTACTTCTACGTGGGGATCATCACGAACGCGCAGGCGGTCCCGTTCTAGACTGAGACTTGAAGTGTCCGCCGCGCAGCGCGCCCGATGTGGCGCGCTGCGCGGCCGGAGCTGGCCGTTGGGTCAGCCCGCGCGCACGACCGGTGCGCTTCGACGCCCGCTTCGCTTTTCAGCAGCCTCCCAGGCGAGCGATTCAGGCGAGGGGCAATCTGAGCTCGAAGCGGGAGCCGGCCGGCGAACTGGCCACTGAGGCCTTGCCTCCATGCAGATCCATGGTGGCCTGGACGATAGCCAGGCCTAGCCCGCTTCCCGGATAGGCGGCTGCGTTCCGGCCCCGGTGGAAGCGCGAGAACAGCGCCGAGACGTCCTCGGGCGGGATGCCGATGCCGCTGTCCTCCACCCATATCAGCGCCTGCCGGCCTTCAGCGGCCACACCCACTTCCACCGAGCCCCCGGCCGGTGTGAACTTGAGCGCGTTGTCGACAAGATTGTCGATGGCCGCCCGCAGTCCCGCTTCGTCCCCATTAACGGGTAACTCTGCATCCGCGACGGTCACCGCGAAACTGATGCCCGCCTGCTCGGCTCGCGATGCGAAAGAGCCGCCCACGGACCGTACCAGAGGGACGAGATCAAGAGGCTGGAGTCGGCTGCGCTGGCCCGTGTCGAGCACGGAGAGCCGGAGCAGCGCCCCCGAGAGACGCCCGATCCGATCGGCCTGCGCCATGGCCCGGTCGATGAGCCGCTCGCGGGCAGCCTTTTCAGGGCTGTCCTTGGCCAACTCGAGGTCGGTCTGCAAAGCGGTCAAGGGGGTCCCTATCTCGTGCGCGGCGTCGGCCACGAACCGGCGAAGAGCGGTGACCGTCGCCTGGTTCTTCTCGGCCATAGCGTTGAAGGAATCCGCGAGCGTTCCCATCTCGTCCGCCCGATCCACATCTGCGCGCAGGGCAAGGTCTCCGCCTGCCATCCCGTTGCTCGCCGCGGCCATGGCCAGCAACGGCCTGGTGAGGTGCCGGCTGTAGATCCACCCAGCCAGAGCCGCGAGGATGAGGGCGGCGCATCCGGCTATCAGCCAGGCCACCAGCGTCGTCCGCACCACTGCCGCTCCGTACGCGGGGCCATCGGAAAGGAGCAATGTGGCAACCGCCGTGCCTCCGCTCGTCAGCGCGGCTTCGATCGTGCGGTCCGAACTCGCCCCCCCTCCGTCCTGCCCGCTGAAGAGCCCGTCCCCGATCGGGCTCGGAAGACCGTGCATCCCTCTTCCCTCTCCGTGGCCCTTCTCGTCCCGCATGGTGCCAACGCCGGAGAGATCCTCTTCGGTGAGATCCTCTTCAGTGAGATCCACCACGTCGATCTGACCCGGCGACCCGGAGTCGACCAGCAGGGTACCAGCGGGATCGTAGACCCGCACCCGCACCTGGGTCGAAAGGGCGACCAGTTGCGCGCGCCTGAGGGCATGCATACCCTCAGTGGACGACGAGCCACCCGTGTTTCTTTGCGCTGCCGCGACAGCCAGCCAATCGACCGTAGACAGACCGGTAGCCGCCTGTTGGGCCGCCGCCTTGAGATACGAGACCTCCGAGCGGGAGTAGTGCTGGCTGACAAGGGGAACGAGGATGGCGCCCAATACCACCATGGTGAGGAGGGCCACCCCGGCGAACGCGGCTGGTAGTTTCCGCCGCAAGGAGACCCGGGCGATCCGTTTACGCGCGGACGAGAGAGCGCTCATACCGACCCGTTCAAGCGATAGCCAAGTCCGGGTTCGGTCAGGACCAACCTAGGATCGCTCGGCTCCAACTCGATCTTGGCCCGCAGCCTGCGGACGTGGACGTTGACCGTGGTCTCGTCGTAGTAGGCTTCTGAGGAGCCCCAGACCTGGTCGAGCAACTGCCCCCGGCTGAAGACCTGGCCGGGATGCTGGGCCAGAAAGACAAGCAGCCGGAATTCGATGGGGGTCAGGTCGATCTTTGCCGCCCCCCGAGTGACTTGAGCGCTGGTGCGATCTATGACCAGATCGGCCACGTAGAGAAGGTCGGCTTCTGCGGTCGACAGCTCTCCGTATGCCCTTCGGAGAAGCGCGCGGATCCGCGCTACCAACTCGCGGAGCTTGTAGGGCTTGGTCATGTAGTCGTCGGCCCCCATCTCCAGACCGAGCACCTTGTCGAGCTCTTCACCCTGGACGGTGAGCATCAGAATGGGCTGCCGCAGACCCAGGCGGCGCATCTCCCGGCATACGTCGAAGCCGGAGATGTCGGGCAGACGGACGTCCAGGACCACAAGACGGGGATGCTTCTCCCGGGCGTAGGCTATGCCGGCCGCACCGAGCGACTCCCAGTGGATGGAGTAGCCCTCCCTCTCCAAGCCCTCGGTGACGCTTTCGGCGATGGCCGAATCATCCTCGACAAGCAGGATGGTCGTCTCTCGGTCGATATCTGGCGCCATTTACTGAGCCTATCATTTGGCCTGTCGGTTGCGGGTAAAGCAGGTCGCCGGCACGGCCTTCTGCGGGAAGGCCGTGCCGGCGGGGACGGCGGGCAGTGTCGAGACGCCGTCCTGGGAGACAATTAGTTGTTGGTGATGGTCCCGCCGGTCGTCGAGGCTGCCGGTCGTCAGTGCCGTGCATGTGGCCTCGCCCTGGCCACCATGGCCGCGGCCGCCCATGTCCTGCCGGCCCATTCCACCGGCCTCGGTCTTGACCACCTTGAAGGACTCGTCCAGGTACACGACGACGTGCGTGCCGTCGGCTTTCACTACGTGAGCTTCGTACTTGGCGTTGCCATCGGCGTCGGTCTCGGCGCGCATCAGAGTGGAACCGGCGCCGGCTTCGGCGAGCGCCGCGGCCTGGACTTTGGCCAGGGTATCGCCGGTCAGCGCCGTCTCGTCGCTACCACCGCCCATATGGCCACCGTCGCGGCCCTCGGGGCCGGAGCAGGTCTGCACGCTGACCACGTTGTAGGCCGCGTCGACGTAGACGACTACCCGGGTCCCGTCGGCCTTCACCGCATGGACCTCATACTTGGCGTTGCCGTCGGCGTCGGTCTCAGCGCGCTCCACCGTCGCGTCACTGCCGATCTTGGCCAGTGCCGCAGCCTGCACCTGCGCGAGAACGTCGCCGGTCAGCAGCGTCTCGTCGGCGCGCTGCTGTCCCTTGTGCTGCTCGGCGCCGGCGGGGGCGGTGCGTGCCGGAGCCGCTGTCGTATCGGTGGATGACCCGGTCGCGGCAAATGCGGCGCCACCGATAGAAAGGGTGAGGACCAGCGCCGCCAAGGGCACGACCCACTTGGTCTTGATTGACTTCATTCCTGCTTCTCCTTGCTCGTTTGCCGAACATCGGTACGGACCGATGGAGTCAGTATGCAGGTAGCGTGATACGCGGCGGTTAATCGGGGATGACGATCCTGTAACCGCTTACCGAACAAGCCTCCTCCTGACCAGCAGCCAGGGAAGAGCGAGCATCACCGCCGCGGCCGCCGCGCCCGCGATGGTACCGGTGAGCACGCCGGGCATCCGGAAGCCGGCGGCAGCGAGGACCACGAGCGCAAGCGCGGCCCCAGCCAGGGCTGTCGCTGCCACTCCCCGCAGCCACCGGGTGACCACGGCCACGTCCATGCGTGCCGGGGATGGAAGCTGCCCCGACCAGAGGAGAACTTCGGCGAGAACCACCAGACCCACGGCGTAGCCGGCGATCGACACAGTCGCGACATGATCGGTCACTTCCACCAATACGTATTCGGCGGCCAGCGCGAAGAGGCCGACGGCGACGGCGAACCGGACCCGGAAGACCGCTGCCGCCAGCACGAAGAGCAGGCCGAGCCCAGCGAGCAATGCGGCGGGCGGCGTCAGATCGCCGGCGTAGGCGAGGGGATAGCCGGCAAGGGCGGCGGCGAGGACCGCCGCCACCGCTCCCAGCCCTATCCGGAGGCGCTGCGTGCGTATCGGCGGAATGATCTCACCTCCTCTATCGCGGCAGCGAGAGGCGCCTGCCCATCCCACTCGACGATGGCGACGCCCGACTCTTCAAACCGAAAGCGGACGGCGTCCCTCGAAAGACGCCAGAACCTAGTGGCAAGAGCATCCACCGGGTCCCGACCGATCGGAGCAAAGGCCAGAGGAGAGATATCCACCACGACCAGGTCGAACCCCCTCCTCCGCAGATCGAGCAGCGCGCCCATGCCTCGTTCGTCCAGCAGCGGAGTGAGCGCGATGATCAGTGCCTGGGGAGTCAGACTGCGGGCGGGCAGTGTTTGGATGTCCCTCCACGCGAAGGAGAAGGCGATCTCGGTCTCGAGCAGCGCCTCGATCATGCGGTAGCGCTGGACGTCACTCGCACCCGGAGCGAGCCAGCGCACCGTGGCGCCGAAGCTCACAAAGCCCACGCGGTCGCGAGTGGAAAGATAGTGTTCGGCAAGCGTCGCCGCAGCTCGCACGGCCATATCGAGCGTGCTCTCGTCCCGGCGCCTCGCCTCGGCAAAGGTGTCCAGGAAGATCACGACGTCGCTGTTGCGCTCCGGGTGCTGCTCGTTGACATACAGGGCTTGACGCATGGAGGTCGCTCGCCAGTTGACACGGCGGGGACGGTCTCCAGGCGCGTACGG
>CAWAOX010000005.1:0-36066 GCA_963783835.1 uncultured Actinomycetota bacterium | reverse complement strand
GGACGAGGCCTCGGTAGGCTACGAGTGGCTTCGCCGTCCTCGTCGGCTGCTCGCTCTCCTCGACGGGTTCGCTGCGGTGTGCGCGCTCTTGGCTCTGCTCGCAATCAGCAACTGGCACCCCATGGAGAGCGTGGCCGCGGCCGGTACCGCCGACCTGGGGGTCGGACTTGTCCTGGTGCTGACGATGGTCTTGGGATTTCGCAACGGCCAGTACACCCATAGCCGGCGGCTGTCGCGGCTCGGGGACCCCGGGAAACTGGCCACCCATCTCCTCATCGCCACGAGCGTCATCGCTCTTCTTGCCTTCGCGACCAAGGGCTTCTTTTTCGGATCGCTTGATTTCTCCCGGCTTCTGGTAGGCTCGAGCCTCGCCATCTTCTTCGTTCTCGGCGCCTCAGCCCGGGTGGGCCTTGCCATCAGGCAGCGGTCCCTCTTTATGAGTGGTGTGGCTTTTAGGAGAGTATTGGTGCTGGGTGACGGCCAGGCCGCCAGGGACTTCACCGCCTTTCTGGCCAAGCGGCCCTGGCTCGGCGTCGCCTGCGTGGGCAGGCTCGAGTATGGCTCGCCGAGCCAGGATGTCACTGCGGCGCCATTCGGACCAAAAGCGCCCGTTCGTATCTCGCCCACCTACGAAGGCCTCGACAATCTCGACCGGGTGTGGACCGCATGCGGAGCTAGTGAAGTGGTGGTAGCGCTGGACCCGAGCGAGCACGCTCTCCTCCCGGAGATCACCAAGCTCTTGTCCGTGGCCCACGTGTCTTTTCGGGTGGTCCCCTCGCTCTTCGAGGAGAGTTACCTGTCCGCTGAACTGCTCGGATACGGGGAACTCCCCGTCATCGACGTCGACGTCGACCCTCTCAACCAGGTGGAAAGGGCCTTCAAGCGAGCGTTGGACGTGGGTGTGTCGAGTGTCCTCCTGGTACTAGGGTGCATCCCCTGCCTTGTGCTCCTGGCGGCGATCAAACTGGATTCTCGCGGACCCGTCTTCTACAAGCAACCACGGGTCGGAAAGAATGGGCGGCGCTTTCTGATGTACAAGTTCCGGACGATGGTGTCTAACGCCGATGCGCTCATTGAGGACCTGGAGGACGAGAACGAGAAGAGGCGCCAACGGCCAGCTCTTCAAGATCAAGGACGATCCGCGTGTGACCCGGGTGGGCCGCTTCTTGCGCAAGTGGAGTCTGGACGAGCTTCCCCAGGTCATCAACGTGTACAAGGGCGAGATGAGCTTGGTGGGGCCCCGGCCCCCGCTTCCCCGAGAGGTCGAGCACTACTGCTCGGAGCACTACTGCCGGCTGAAGGGTCTGCCGGGGATCACCGGGCTTTGGCAGGTGTCTGGGCGCAGTGACCTGAGTTTTGATGAGATGGTCAAGCTGGACAAGTACTACCTGGACAACTGGTCCCTGCGCCTGGATCTGAGCATCATGCTCAAGACGATCGTCGTGGTGCTCGCCCGCCGAGGCGCCTACTGAAGCGGCGGGCGCCTAGGCCACTCTAGCGTAGCGGTAGCCGTACTGGTAGTAGCCCCGCTTTCCATAGTAGCGGCTCTCGGCCTTTACCCCGGTCGCCACGACGCCCAGCACTCGAGCACCCGATCGGCGCAGTTGGCTGCTCACCTCCTGCGCCTCTGTCCGGGTCGTCCAGTTCATCCGGGTCGTGACGATGACGGCGTCCACTTTGGGCGCGAGAACGAGAGCATCGGCGACCGACAAGACAGGCGGGGTATCGATGACGATGTAGTCGACCGATTTACTCGCCCTGAGTGTCTTCAGTAACTGCTCCATCAGGTCGGAACTGAGCAACTCCGCGGGATTGGGGGGAAGCGGGCCCGAGGCCAGGCAACGCAGGCTCCCCTCAAGAGAAAAGCCGCCGGCCCCCTGTGCTCTTTCCCCGACCTCCTTGGGAACAAGGGCCTTGAGATCGACCGACCGAAACGCGAGTTGCACGTCTACGCCTGTCGCCAGGACAGTTGAGAGGCCCAATTCGCTATCGATGCCGAGATACTGCGGGATCATGGGACGTCTCAGATCGGCCTCTATGATGACCACTCGGTTGCTGGCGAGCGCGAGGCTGAGAGCCAGGTTGACGGTCGTCACCGTCTTGCCCTCGCGCGGCAGACCGCTGGTGACGAGGATGGTCTTGATGCTCTTCTCAACGTCGAAGTACTGGAGGCTGGAGCGCAGAGTTCGGAAGGATTCGAGCATCTCAGGGTTCGCAGCGAAGCCCACCGGGCTCACGGACCGCTCCTTCCCCGGACGGCCTCTCCATCGACCGCCGACGGCAGGGACGACGGCGAGCACGGGCAGGCCACTGACTTGCTCGAGCACCTTCGTGTCTTTGACCCGCTTGTCCAGATAATCGAGTAGGAAGGCAAGTCCAATCCCGAGCACCAGTCCCGCGAAGAGAGCAAGCATGCCGGTACGAACCGGCCGGGGCGAGAACGGCGCGGAGGGAGCGTAGGCGGTCTGGACCTGAGTGAAGCCGCCGTTCTGCATCGACTCCAAGATCTGAAGGCTTTCGTACTTATCCTTGAGCATCAGGCCGTACTCGGTGCTGGCGTCCGCGGGGCTCAGACTGTCAAGTTGCTTCTTCACCAGCTCCCGGGCGGCCGCGACGATGGCCCTATCGGTGTTCTGGCGGATGGTGACGAACTGTTCGGCGAAGGCGTTTGCGACGTTGGCTGCTTCCTGCGGGTCGGGGCTTACGGCGTCGATCTGGATGAGGTTGGTGGTGGTCGACGGGGTCACGCTGATCATGGCCAGCAGTTGCCCCGCGGACCGTGAGGAGTTCAGTTGCGTCTTGACGCCTTCGGCCACTTGCGGGAGCGTGATCATCTGGGCCCCCGTCTCGACGTCCCGGGGCTGGTTGGAGTTGGAGAAGACCTGCGCCCCGAATAGTGTCCTGGTCGAGACTGTTCGTCTGGTACACGAGCTTGGAGGACGCCCGGTACAGCGGGGTGGAGGTATAGGACATCGCCAGCGCTGCCCCCACGACGATCACGACGGACAGGATGATCACCCAGGCTCGCTCGCGGATGACCCTGAGGTATTCCGTCGTCGATCCCGGGTTGTGCTGCTCTTGACCTTCAGCGTTGCGCACTCTGTAGCCTCCTAGATTGGTCCCGCCGAATCAGGTTAGCACGGAGTCGACGCGCCGGAAAAGATTCGACTTCTTGTTGAGATACTGCGCGTACTGACGCCCGAGATGTTGGGATGCGGCATGTCATGAGAGTATAACGGCTAGGTCCTCGAGTACCTTGAGTATCATCCGTTCAAGTGCTAGGTCCGAGTTGCGTGCGCCCCGGGACACCACGTCTGCCAGCTCTCCACCGAGCCGCTGATCTGATCGCGCGGCAGTCCGACCGCACACGGATCGGAGAACTCCCCACCTCCAGCCACCAGGCGCCAGGAGCGATCTCGTCGGGCGTGACCAAAGAGAGGGTTATTGGGAAGCCGACCCCAGCGCAGTCTGGATTTGCGTGAGGATCTTGCCCAGCGCATCGATATGCTGGGCGAAGGTGGCCAGGTCGCCCGCACGCAGCGCCGCCTGGGCCTCCGCGTACTTCGCATTGGCCTGCGCGATCAATTGCACCACGGCGGGATTCGTCGGTCCCGTACTGGGCGGAGGAGTGGGCCCCGTTCCGGGCTGAACCCCCGCGACGCCGAAGATCTCCGCGAGCGCCTCACCCAGAGTGGGCGCCATCACCACGTTCTGCTGCTGCCCCGACGGCAGGTTGGGGGTGGCCGACGGTGACCGATAGAAGACGATGATGCGCTGGATCTGCGGCAGCTCCGTCTGGTTGGATTGCAGGTAGAGCGGCTGCACATAGAGGAGCGAGTCGCTGATCGGCACCGTGAGAAGGTTGCCGAAGATCACGGTCGAACCTTCCTGACCCCAGAGGGTTCGCTGGGCCGAGATCGCCGGGTCCTGGTTGATGGCGGCCTCGACCTGCGCCGGGCCGTAGACGCTCAGGCTGGAGGGGAACTCGAAGCTCACCGCCTTACCGTAGTCCGGCGCATCGGATTGGGCCCCGAGCCACGCAATCATGTTGCTGCGGCTGTTGGGCACATACGGCAGGATGAGGACGAACTCCTCGTGGGTCTGGCCCGGCAGCCGCATGATCATGTAGTAGGGGCTCATGGGAGCTCCCTCGGAGATTGTCACGTTGCTGGGGATCTCCCACTGGTCGCCCTTGCTGTAGAGCACGGCGGGGTCGGTGACGTGATAGGTAGTGAACATCCGGGCCTGCGACATGAAGAAATCCTCGGGATAGCGCACGTGCTCGCTGAGGCCGGCCGGCATATCGGCCTTGGCCTTGAACATGTCGGGGAAGATCCTCTCGTAGGTACGGATAAGTGGGTCACTCGGGTCAAAGGTGTAGAAGGTCATCGTGCCGTTGTAGGCGTCGATGACGACCTTCACCGAATTGCGGATGTAGTTGATGGCACCGTCCGGCTGCGAGTAGGGGTAGCGGTCGGTCGTGGTGTAGGCGTCGGCAATCCAGTAGAGCTTGCCGTCGGCGATCACCATATAGGGATTGCTATCGAAGGTGAGGAACGGCGCGGCCGTGGCCAGGCGCTCGGTGATCTTGTTCTTGATGATGATGCGGCTTTCATCTGTGATAGCCGACGAGGTGAAGAACTTGATGCTGCCGAAGCGCAGCGCGAAAGCGAGCTTGTTCAGGAACGAACCCACCGGGATGCCGCCGCTGCCCGTGTAGGTAGTGTAGACGTCGCCGTCGGCGCCCGGGTAGTCGAACTCCTGGTCGGTGGTCTTGACCAGGACGTAGTCGGTGCCGGTGCGCCCGTAGTAGATGCGCGGCTCGGTGACAGCAAGAGCGGGTGTGGACGACACCAGCGGGACATCCTGGACGAGGAAGTCAGGAGACCCACCGGAGGAGACCTGGTTCACAGCCGACACGGTCACCCCGTAGCCATGCGTATACGTGATGTGCTGGTTCACCCAGGTCTGCGCCTGCGCCGGCAGACCGGAGACGCGCAACTCGCGCGGAGCGAGCATGGTCTGGGTATACACACCGTCGACAAGGTAGCGATCGACACCGACGCTCTCGAACGAGTAGTACGGCCGGAGTTCCTGGAGCTGGCCGTAGCTCGTGAGCAGTACCTCCGGGTCCCAGAGACGGACGTTGCTTACCGTCACGTTGTTGGCCAGGAGCTTGGCGGCCGAAAGATCGCCTTGCAGCGAGTATGGGGTCTTACTGATCTCCGTCAGCTTGTAGGCCGCGCGGGTGGCGGCGATGTCGTTGGCGATGTAGGGGGTTTCCTTTGTAAGCTGGTTCGGGTTCACGGCCAACGCCTGCCAGATGGCCGGAACGATAGCCAAGAGGACGATAAGAGCGGCGATCCATACGCCGATAGCCAACGGGGGCCACAGCCTGCGCCGGCCCCGCACGGCGTTGTAGATCAGCGCCGCGCCGAGCAGGAAAGCCAAAACCATGAGCACCCGGATGAGCGGCAGGCGCACGTTGACGTCGGTGTAGCCGGCGCCGAAAACCGCGCCCGCGGTGGAATAAAGCAGGTTCCAGGCCTTGAGCAGATATCCCGCCCCGCTCAGGATGAACAGAGCGCCGAGAAGCGCCGAGACGTGGGCGACGGTGCCGCGATCGATGTGCACCCCCCCGGTCAGTTGCAGCGCGCTGCGGGCCATCTTGACCGCGTCCTGCGGCTGGGTCGGCGTCGTGGGTTGAGTCATCAGGCGCTGATCGACCTGCACGCCGCCGAGCATGATATGCGCGGCGATGGACGCGACCAGAGAGACGATCAGCGTGACAAACAGGAACCAGTAGACAGACTGCCAGGCCGGCACGACAAAGACGTAGAACGACAGGTCATGATTGAAGATGGGGTCCGTGACCCCGAACGGGACGGCATTGAGCGCTTGAGCGAACGTCAGCCACGAGCCCGCGGAGGAGAAGCCGACGATCACCGCGACGACGAGCGAGAGCGCGAGCCCCACTTGCCGGACCCGCCGCACGGCCCTCTCGTTCACCGGCTCGACGATGTCGACGCCCTCTACGGGACGGTACTTGGGAGCCAGCCGGCGGGCGATCTCGACGTTGCCGTACACGATGGCGAAAAAGACGACGGCTGCGATCACCCCGACGACGAGGCCGGTGGTGATCCGCCTCCAAAAGACCGTGCGCAGAGCCACTTCGTCGAACCAGAGCCAGTCGACGTAGTAGCGCAGGAAGATGATGAGTGCGAGAACCGCGACGACAACGATCGCGCCCACGAGGACGGCCCGTCTGCGGCGGGAGGCGTTGCTATCCGTATGCAGCCGCGCCGGCTGCCCGCTCGAACGGAGGGGCGTGTCGTTATCCATCGAAGGGCAGTATAGCAACCTCAGGGCCCGCCTCGCGAGAGGCGGTTTTCTCGTCGCACTCTTTGACCTGCACCATCAGCTTGAACGCGCCGCCCAGATCCCGTTCGTCCAGCAGGTTCGCGAGCACTGTGGCCTGCCTGTCGGCCTCAAGGGGATCCGGCGCACCGGCCGCGGGTGCCGCCGTCGCCACCGTTTCGGTGGGCGATGTCACGGCAGCGGCGGCGGCGCGCAGCGCCTGCAGTTCGCCCTCCGCCCCTCCCGCGCGCAGAAACGCGGCAAGGGTGGTGAAGAGAACGGTCTCGAGACCTTCCTGCCGCCCGTGCAGGTCGAGCGCCGCGAAGTCCACGTCGGCCGTTAGATCCTGCCTGCCCGCTCGGGCGAGCGGATCGAGGACCATCTGGTGCTTGAAGTAGCCGCGGACGGTCCGCCTGCGCCTGGTGCGGCCCTCCAGACCCCACCGTTCGCCGACCTGGGGAAGACCCGGGAGCCACTCTCCGTAGTCGATGTTCACGAAGCTTCCCGAGGGCATGGCCCTGGCCACCTGCCGCGTGAGGGCGCCGAGACCCGGGGAGATCTCGAGGATCCCGTCCTCGGTGAAGGCTGAGAGGCACCGGGGGTCGAGCGTGCCGAACAGAAGCTCGATCTCGGCCGCCGCCGCAGAGGACAGCTCTCCCCACGTCTGCTCGAGACTCGGATGCGTCGCCTGCACGTATGCTTCCCGCAGTCTGTCTTCGCCGACGGCGACCAGATGCACCGGGATCGCGTCCAGGAACTCGTTCCCGACGATGACCACCGGTCGCGTGCCCACGCAGACCTCCTCGAGATCCGCGCCCCACTCGATATCCCAACCGGCCGCGGCAAGCTCTTCCACGGCGGCCGCCTGTCTCCGCTGCAGACCCGCGACCCACCTCGACGACACGGTAGGCGATCCTTTCCCGAAGTTCCGGATGCTCGCCCTGCCAGTAACGCAGGACGGCTTCTGCCAACTGGCCCTCACCGCCGCCGAGTTCGACGACGCTGGGTCTGTCGATCATCGCCGCCTCCAGGGAAGCATCCACCAGTTCGGTTATCAGCCTGGCCAGGGTCCTGTTGAAGAAGGGAGATATGGCCGGGGCGGTGCTGAAGTCTCCCCCGTGCCACAGCAACCGATCCGCGCGGCTGTAATAGCCCAGGGTGGGATGGGTCAGAGCCATCTCCATGAAGCGGGCGAACGTGACCTGGCCGCCTTCCGCCGCGATCACGTCGGCGATCGACGAGGGGGCTGGGGGTGGCGAAACCATCCTACCTCGGAGTAGCGGCGATGCTTTCGAGCAGCCGGCGGAAATAGTCCAGAGACTGGGCGCCAACGACTCTGGCTCCGCCGGCGAAGATGTAGGTAGGAACGCCGGTGACCGCCAACCGGGTGGCCTCAGTTCCCGCGGCCTCGCGTGTGACCCCGTATGTACCGCTCGAGAGCTCCCCGCGGAGGCGAACCGGATCCAGCCCTACCTGCTCGGCCAGTCCGGCCAGTACCTCGACATCACCGATGTCCTCGGAGCGGGCGAAATAGGCCGCGAGGAGGGCCCGATGGAACTCCGCGTGCTTTCCGGCCTCCCGGGCGAATTCGCCGGCTTCGATGGCGAGACGCGAGTTGGACAGCAGGCGCGGCGCTTCAAAGGGCAATCCCAGTTCCATGCACCGCTGGCGTTGGCCCTCTTGACTCCGAACGATACCCGGACCGAACAGGCGCTCGAGCAGTATGCCTTGCGGCGGGGTCTCGGGGTGGATCTCGTAGCTGACCCAGGTGTCTTCGAGAGGGAACTCTTCTTTCAGCTTATCGACAATACCCGTGCCGATGTAGCAGTAGGGTCATATGTAGTCGGAGAAGACCCGGACCTGGATGGCCCCGTCGTTCACCTCTATCACCTGCCCCAATCGGGATCGGCGGCTCCGGCATGTCCGTGCACGGGCGTCCCGTCGCTCTTCCGCGGCCTCTCGGAGGGGCCCTCCAGAAGCTGCTCGAGCGCCTCCTCCACCCCGTCGAGGTTGAGAGAGCACGGATAGGGATATGTCCCTGCCACCGGGCAGCCGTCCTTGCTCTGCACGATCCGATAGCAGCCGAAGTCCATGCGGCCTGGGTCGCGCGTGCGCGACTTGCGCAGCGCCAGCCCCATATCGGCGGCCGCGCGGCGGAGCCGGGCTTCGCGTCGTCTGTCCGCGGCGGTGTCCTCGTGGTCGGCCATCTTCCCGGTCCCTCCCGGAGCGTGCGTTGCCTGACGACACGATACCAGCCAGGGCCTTCGAGCGGCGCGGCAGATGGCGCGAGCGGTCCAGCGCGGGCTAGAATCGACGCGTACTGACCGACCCATCGAGGAAAGCGGAGAGGAGCAGCCAGGATGCCCGTCAACCTCTCTATCAAGAACGTGCCCGACGAGGTCGCCCGCGGGCTTCGCAACCGCGCGGCTCACAACCAGCGGTCGCTTCAGCAGGAACTGCTGGAGATACTGAAGCAGGCGGCCAAGGATCAGGCCCCGGTGACGATCGAGGTCCTGCTGGCGGGGGCAGAGCGGAAGAAGCCCGCCCTGGACGAGGCGGCCTCCAAAGTCCTCGCCGCCCACGACGCGGAGCAGGAGAAGGTCGCCCGGCGCTTCGAAGACCTTCTGGGTGGACCCGAGGACGATACCCCGGACCAGGACTAGCCGCGCGCTACGCCGCGAGCGTGAAATGGACGATCACACCGATCGTCCATACCGACGCCGCCAGAGACACCATGAAGAACTCGACGAGTATGCCGATCCCCATCGCCTTCAGCGCCTCGAGACTCGATCTCGAAGCCGACCTGGCATCTCTCGCGCGCGCGTACTCACTCAGGAACAGACCCCCGGCGAAGCCGATGAAGAGGCCTGCGACGGGGATCACGAACATCCCGACGATGCCGGCCACTACCGCCACCAGTATCGAGCGCCGGGGAATGCGCTCCTTCTTCAGCCGACGGCCCGTCAGCACTGTACTGGCCGACCAACCCACAGCGGCCAGCAGCGCCCCGATGCCCGCCGCGGTCCACGAGGCGGCCGAGCCCAGCACCCATCCCCACCCGATCAAGGTGACGATAGCTATTGGGCTGCCGGGCAGCACCGGGTAGACCGTCCCAACCACGGCGACGGCCAGCAGAATGCCCGCCGCGACGGTGACGATGATGTCGGTGGTCATGCCGCTACCGAGGTCTTTCCAGGACCTTCGGGGCCAGGCTCAGTACGATGATCCCGGCTATCGCGATGCCCATGCCGATCAGCTTCTGAGCCGGCGGTATGTGGGCGAAGACAAGGAACTCGAAGAGCACGACCAGGACGGAGTTGGAGCCGGTGATGGCCGTCGCCGGCCCTCCGGGACCACTGGTGACGGCGAGTTTCAAGAAGAGCATCCCCAGCGCCAGAGTGACGCCGGCCACGACGGCCCACAGGATCAGGGAGGGCTGCTCCAACCCGGGCAGATTCCCGTATCGGATCAGACAATAGCCGATGGCGAGGACACCACAGACCCCCGCCGACAGCCAGAGGATGGCGGTGGTCGTGACCGAATCGCTGCCATGGTGACCGGCGTATTTCAGCAGGAAGTTGGTGATACCAAAAAGGACCATGGTCGCCAGGCCAAAGAGCAGGCCTCGATAGCTGGAGCCCGCGCCGGTGCCCAGCGCCATGACGGCGATCCCGCAGATGATGACGAACATGCCGAGCAACTGGCCCCTGCTGAGCTTCTCGCGAAGGATGAACCAGGCGCCCAGGGCGACGATCATGGCGTTGGCGGAGGTGACGGCGACGATGGGCCCCTTGGCGTTGGGGTCGCTCGCCAGTCCAAGCTTGAGAGTCAGCATGGCACACGAGAGGGTGACGCCGGCCGCCGCGGCGATCCAGACAAACCGGCGCGCCGGCAATCCTTTGTAGCCTCGGCCACTCAGCCTGAAGACCACAGCCGCGCCGGCGCCGATCGCCCCCATGGTCATCCAGAGGACAAAGGGCGCGGTTACCGGGGTATCGGGGTTGCGCCCGCTCCATTCGAAGATGGCGCCCAAGAGGGAATTGGTGACGCCGTAGCAGAGAAAAGAGCCCAGCGCGTATACGACCCAGAGGGGAGGCGACGGCATGGCGAGGACTCGATCCGGGCCTTCTGCGCGGCTTCGGCCGATAGCCACCTTCTCTCACCACTCCATCGTGACGGGTAGGCTCCTCAGGGCTTGGTTCTCGATTCTATCCTGCACCACGTAGGCGTGATCGAGGAGGAAGTCGCTCGGGGAGTCGCTCAGCCCCTCAACGGCGAGACGGGTGATGACAAGGGCGCTGATTGCCTCGACGATCTGCTCCCGCTGTGCGAACACGCGGGAGACGGCCCTGCCGGTCTCGGCGCCGGGCTCGGCACACAGGTCGGCGAGCAGTCCGTGGCAGGCCTCGCCCAGGACGGGCAGATCCTTCATGCCACGGTGCATCCACTTGTAGAAGGGACGGTACCGCTTGTTCAAAAGGTAGACCAGAGAGACGACCGCCTCGATGAAGTCGCCCAGGGCACTGTGAGCCGCCACCAACTCGCCTCGGGCGATACTCCTCCGATAGTTGTATTGCCCCGCCTGACCGGCCGTCGCGCAGCGCGCGGCCAGCTTCTTCAGCCGGAGATCCTCGGGATAGAACGCCAGGAGCCCCTCTCGGAACGCCGTGAACTCCCCCAGGGGGTCGGCGAACACCCTGCCGTTGGTGGCCGTCGCCAGGTATGTCTCGGGCAGCGATCTCCACTCGGCCAGGCCGGCGGGCACATGGTCGTAGCGCACGAACCGGCGATAGAAATCGGTGATCTCTAAGACGCCCGTCCTCTTCCCGGCATGCGGGCCCGGGACCGCGCGCGCGAAGCCCGCATACTCCCGGGGCAACGCATCGTAGCGCTCCTGAAGGTCGTCCCCGATCTGGGCGTGATCAGCGGCCGTCAGCCACAGACAGAATCCGGGGCCCCAATCGTGATCCCTGGAGAGTTCATCGTCGAATCCGAAGCACTCCGAGCCTTCGCCCACCAGACCGGCCGCGATCCTGTCCTCATAGGGCGCGAAGTGTGCGGCCAGCAGGGGGCGGCCGCACTCCTCGTAGTACCGCTGGGCGAGTTCCAGACCCTTCATGCCGGCCCGGCTACCACCGCTCCATCGCGGCCCGCTACTCAGCCACGGTCGTGACGGTGAATGCCGGAGGCTGGTGCAGGTGCTTCTTGACCGCGCACAGCTCCATGGCGTTGATGATCGCGTCCCGGTATTTGTCCGGGAAACCGGGCGGGGTCTTCAATTCCAGCTCGATCTGGTCGATGAGGCCGACGGCCGGATTGTAGTGGGCGCGCATGGTCATCTTGGAACCCTCGGGGTCGATGCCGCGCTGCTGCATGAAGCCGAGGGCATAGATACCGGCGCAGGTGCCGATGGAGGCGAGAAACAGATCGAAAGGCGCCGGGGCGGAATCTTCGCCACCGCTCCGCGCCGGTTGATCGGTCTGGATCGTGAACTTGCCGTAGTCGGCATATACGCGCTTGCCACCCGGGAAGTAGATCTCCATTTCCATGCTCAGACCTCCCCGTGATGATGTCCGCAGGTGCTCTCCGACTGCTCTATCTCGCCCCGCAAGAAAGCCTCGATCGCTGGGACGGCTGGGCCGGAGACGCCGCAATAGAGCTCGAAGCCCTGCATCTTGAGGGCCTGCTGCATCGGCGGGCCCATGCCGCCTGCCAGAATGACCTCCACCCCTTGCTCCTTGAGGAAGCCGGCGATGCCGGAATGGTTGTGCTGCATCCCCTGTACCTCGAAGACTGCAGTCCGCTCGACCGCGCCGTCCACCGCTTCGGCTATGAGGAACGCCTGCGTGCTTCCGAAGTGGGCGTTGATATTACCCTCTAGATAAGGCACCGCGACGATCATTCCTTCTCCTTCGTTCGTATGTCTTTGTTCCTGTGTTGTGTCCGCCGGCTCGGTGATTCTCGAACTCCCGCTCACCCGCACCACCGTGACCGGCCCGCCTTCAACACAGACCGCCTTCCCGGTGATGAGAGCTTCGGTGATGACGCGATGAGCGCGGTCCGCTATGCGACTCACCGTGGAGCCCGATACTCCCAGCCTGCTGCCGGCCTCCGCCTGCGTCGCGCCTTCCAGGTGAAGAAGGCGCAAGGCTTCGAGCTCGTCGAAAGCCAGCCGCACCGTTTCCAACTGCCGCGCGGGCACCCCCACCGGACCGAACAACTTGGTTCCGGGAAGGCACTCGAGACATCGCCATTTGGCGGGTCGGGCCAGTTGTCCCCCAGCCTTGGTGGTTTTGCAGATTTGTGCATTATACTGAATGCTCCCGAGTGTGCACAGAGAAGCGCTGGGACGGCTGGCTAGGTACACTGGGACGAGTACGCAACCACCAAGGAGACCCACGTGACGCCGGAGAAGTGCAAACACGCAAAAGCGCAGGCCCTTGCCGGGTATAGCGACCCCGGCCCCGCACATCTCAACTGCGCGCAGGCAGTGATGCTCAGCGGCCTGTTGATGATGGATCAGGACCCCGAGTTCACGACGGTGGGGAGTTACCTCGGCGGCGGAATGGCGAGGACGGGAGAGACCTGCGGAGCGTTGACGGGCGCTGCCGTGACTCTTGGCCTGCGCGACCTGCTGGCTCCGGGTGCGCTGCCGAAGAACTCGGCCTTCATCCCGCTCCAGCAGCTCATCCGGGATTTCGAGGCGACCTTCGGAGCGGTCACCTGCAAGGGATTGCTCGGATGCGACATAAGCACCACCCAGAGCTTCAGGGAGGCCAAGAAGAGCCAGGCCCTCAGCCGTTGCCCGGCGTTTGTGGAGTGGACCATCGACAGGCTTGCCGGGATGATGTGCGACACACAGAGCGAGACCTAGGCGGTCGGAAGACATGGACAAGCTTGAGCGACTGACCCGGGGCAAGATCCCCGGGAGCGAGACCGGCATCGAGGTGCGGAAATCCATCTGCACCGTCTGCGACCCCGTGACCCAGTGTGGACTCGACTGTTACGTCAAGGACGGCCGGGTCATCAAGGTCGAGGGGACCTTGGAGAATCCCCAGAACGCAGGCACCCTCTGCGCGAAGGGCGCGGCGCAGCGCCAGTGGGTCTACCACGAGGACCGGCTCCGCACTCCGCTCAAGCGAGTGGGACCCCGAGGGAGCGGGCAGATGGTGCCCATCTCCTGGAGCGAGGCGCTCGACACCATCGCCGAGAGGCTTCAGGCGATCAAGGCCGAAAGCGGCCCCGAATCCGTCGTCTTCTACTGCGGATACCCCAAGCACCCGCGGCCCTTCCTGCAGAGACTGGCCATGCTCTACGGCTCGCCCAACTACTGCACCGAGTCGAGCGCCTGCGCCACCGCGGCCGGCATGGCCTGGCGTTCCGTCTACGGGCAGGGGACCTCTCCCGACCTCGCCAACACGAAATGCGTCTTCGCTCTGGGGCGCAACCCTTTCCATGCCGGCACCACTCAATCCCGGCATCTGCTCGACGCCCGCGATCGAGGGGTCAAGTTCATCGTGGCCGACCCCCGGGTGACTCCTCTGGCCTCGATGGCCGACATCCACCTGCAACTGCGGCCCGGCACCGACGGCGCCCTCGCGCTCGCCATGGCGAACTTCATAATCTCCGAGGGCCTGCACGATCGCGAGTTCGTGTCGCGATGGACCCGAGGGTTCGAGGAATTCCGAAAGTACGCGGCCGAGTTCACGCTCGAGCGGGCGGAGGAGATAACCGGAGTCCCGGCGGCCAAGATCCGGGATGCCGCCCTCCTTTACGCGACGAGCAAGCCGGCGGCCATGATGGCGAGCTCTTCCCCTGTCGTCCACCACGTGAGCGGCGTGCAGTACGAGAGGGCCACCCTCATGCTGGTCGGCCTGACCGGCAATTTCGATATCCCCGGAGGAAACGTCGCCGTCTCCCCCAGTTGGCTCCACGTGTCGGGCGCCGGATTCACCACCCGGGAGCACGAGTTCGAGCTGTCCCGGCCGTGGAGCGAGCTGCCGCCGCGTGTGGGCGCGAGCCGCTTCCCGGTATGGACCGAGATGGTGGACGAATGCCAGTCGATGGATATCCCCCGGCAGGTAGCCACCGGGACGCCATATCCCTTGCGGGGACTCGTGGCTTTCGGTATGAACTACCGGCTGTGGCCCGACTCCGAAGGCTTCCTCGCCGCCGTCGACAAGCTGGACTTCATCGTGGACGTCGACCTCTTTCTCACCGATAGCGCCAGGCATGCCGACATCGTCCTCCCCACCTGCTCGTCTCTCGAGCGGAGCGAGCTGCGCTGTTACCCGCAGAAGTACGTCGTCTACACCACTCCGGTCATCGAGCCGCTGGGTGAGTCGCGCTCGGACTTCGACATCATCTTCGCTCTGGCCGACAAGTTGGGGCTCGATTACCAGGTGCAGGCGGGAACCGGGCAGGAACCGACCGCCGAGGGGCCGGGTGCCTATCTCCCGAACGGTGCCCCCAACTTCCAGGAGGCGACCGAGGCGGCGTTCGACTGGATCCTCGAACCCAGTGGCATGCGCATCGCCGAACTCAAGACCCACCCGGCCGGGATGCCGGTACCGGATCCGACCCCGGTCGCGTACAGGAAATACGAGAAATCGGGTTTCCGCACTCCGAGCGGCAAGATGGAGTTCTCCTCTTCGATCCTGGAGAAGTACTCGGACTACCCCGGTATCGACGGCCTTCCCCTCTACGCGGAGCCGCCGTACAGCCCCGTCTCCTCCCCTGAGAGGGCCAAGGACTACCCGTTCGTGCTCAGCACAGGGGCGCGCCTACCGATGTTCATCCACTCGCGCCTGTTCCGCCTGCCGTGGGTGCGGAGCCTGCGGCAAGATGCCGCCGCGGACCTCAATCCCGCGGATGCCGGCCGTCTCGGGATCGCCCAGGGCGACGGGATAGAGCTTGCCACCCCCACCGGGTCTATCCGGGTGCGGGCCAACCTCTCCCAGATGATCCGCCCCGGAGACGTGCACATGTATCACGGCTATCCGGACGCCGACGTCAACAGGCTTCTCGAGGGTGATTACCTCGATCCCATCTCGGGATTCCCCGGATACAAGGCCTCGCTCTGCGCCGTGCGGAAGGCGCCCACCGAGACCATCGCCCGGGAGGCGCCGAAATGAGTTACTCCCTTCGCCTCGACCTGGACCGTTGCGTCGGCTGTATGGCCTGCGCCGTCGCCTGCATGGACCAGAACGACCTGGAGATCGGCGCGGAGCCGACCGCCTGGCGGCAGGTCTTCACCGTGGAATCGGGCGCCTACCCAGAAGCGCGGCTACGCTACGTTTCCATGGCCTGCATGCACTGTGAGGACGCTCCGTGCCGCGTGGCCTGCCCCACCGGAGCGATCTCTCAGGACGCCACGACCCGCGCCGTGCGGATCGACGATCGACTCTGCATCGGATGCCACAGCTGTTCGATAGCCTGTCCGTTCGGGGCGCCCCGCTTCGGCCGGGACGGCACCATGCAGAAATGCGACCTCTGCAGCGCGCGCCTCGAACAGGGTCTGGAGCCGGCATGCGTTCGGGTATGCCCGAGCAAAGCTCTGCATTATGGAGATCCGAACGCGCTTACGCACGACGCCGAGAAGAAGGCGGCCGCCCGACTCGCGGGAAGAGGCTAGCTGCCGCCGCGCTCCGACCGCTCTGTCAGACCATCAGCCGGTCGTAGGCCAGCCGGACCGCCGCGGTTCCGTACTCATCCTCGAGGCGTTTGATGATGAAGTGCGCTCTCGCCAAGTCCTGGAAGTGGTCCATAAAGAGGTAGTTGACCGCCCCACCCGATACCGCGCCGGCCACCGGGATAGCGAGAGCCGCCGCCTGAGCAGTGACCACCGCGCCGAACCGGGACGATATCCCCGCGATGAGCCGTACAAGGGGCGGGGCTCCTCGCTGGGTCAGCCCTTTCGTCGCTATGTGACTGGCTGCCTCGCGCATGGTGACGGCAAGTGCAGTTCTGATGGCCCAGTACCCCGTCTCCGCGGAATCGCTCGCCACCCCACCGCCACCGAGAGCGAACACCTCGAGGCACGCGAGCTTGGTCTCGATCAGGGAGAGGTCGTGCCCCTCGCTGCGGGCGATATCGGCTATCGACCGCAGCATGACGGTGGTCGAGAAAGGCAGTTCGACGATCACCGTGTAGAACCCAAACGCCCCGGCTACCGCCCCGGAGGTGACGACGGCTGCCTTGTGAAGCCAGTCTCGGGAGCGCCTGGTCTCGCCTCGGCCCATAGTGGAAACAGAGAATTCCAGCGCTCTGAAGAGGGCGGTCTCCGTCGCCTGGGACACCTTGTCGTTCCAGTTGCTGGGCAGAAGCCTGAGACCTCGCTCGATGGGCCCGCCGATGAATTCACCGAGCCGGGCCGTGAGGCTTGGAGAGACAAGAAACGTCTTCGCCTGCCTCAAATCCTCGAGATCACCGTCTCTTAGATCGCTGAAATCGCCTACGTAGTTCATCGTCACACACTCCCCGCACGGGTTGACGAGAGTAGCCCGGGATCGAATCATACTCGCTTCACATGGCTCTATTCCCCAGGATGGGCGCGAGCGGCGTATGCTGGCCTCAGCGGGTGACCGCCCGGCCCAGGCGCCCTGATCGGACGCCTGGGCAGCGTGTTCCGCCGTTCGATTCGACCCCGGGGGAGTGCGGCGCCGCATGGATAGTGGTGACAGGCGACCAATACACCGCCACCGGCGAATGGACGATCGAGAACCTGCCCATCGGCGACAACGGCTACCAGATGACCTACCGGCTGACCGATATCTACGGCAACAAGTACTGGACAGCGTCTATCAGCGACTAGGGAAGCCGTGCCTCATGCGTTCAGGACTAATTCAGGTAATTGGTGCAAACATGGTGTCACGGCATTGCTCAACCCCCCTCCTGAGCCGTTGCCTCTGTCCTGTTCGATGACGTCTGGCCCTCCGGGGCCAGACGTCATCAACCCCCTCCTCCGTCCGTGACCCTCGTACTCAAGTCCCGCGTGCCATAACCTGGACGCACCGTCCCGAACGCTTGGTAGCATGGCCTGTGTGCCGCCGCCTTCCCGCACCTCGCGGCGCCATCGAAGACCAATAGCTCTGGAGAGAGGGACGCGATGACCGTTGATGCCGAGACCGGCCGGATCTATGCCGGCATCCCCGGGGGGTTGCTGCGCGAGCGACGCAACGAGCGCTATCCCTCGCACAAGCTGAAGCGGGTGGATCAGCCCACGACCCTCGTCACTTCCGACATCGCCCGTGTGAGCGAGCGGGACAGCGGTTTCAACCGAGCCGCCCACGGGGAACTGGGCCGGGTGCCCGAACGAGAGGTGGGCCGCTTCATCGAGAAGCATCCCCTGTCTGCCGCATTGTCCGACATGGAAGACCTTCTGCGCCTCGATGGTCCGGTAGCTCCCGACTTGGCCCCCCTACCGAACGACCCGGGCGTCTTCAGCCGGCACATCAAGGAGGTGTGCCACTTCCTGGGGGCGGACGCCGTGGGCATCTGCGAACTGCCGCCCTATGCCGTCTACTCTCATGATCGAGATGGCAATCCGGTCGTCAACGAGCACCGGAACGCGATCGCCATCGTTGTCGACCAAGGGTACGATTCCTTCGTCGGCGCGACCGGACACGACTGGATCAGCGGCTCGCAGAGCTTTGTGGCCTACACCCGATCGGCCTTCGTCGCACACATACTCGCCGACTACCTCCGCCGCCTGGGGTATCCGTCCCGCGCTCACCAATCGGGGAACTACCAGGTCGTGGTTCCTCCGCTACTCCTGCTTGCCGGCCTCGGCGAGATGTGTCGCATCGGTGACATCGTTCTCAATCCTTTCCTCGGGCCCCGTTTCAAGGCCTCCATCGTCACCACCGATCTGCCGCTGGTCCACGACAAGCCCATCGATTTCGGCCTGCAGGACTTCTGCGCGCGGTGCAAGAAGTGCGCTCGAGAATGTCCGTCTGGGGCGATCTCCGACGGCGATAAGGTCATGCACAACGGCTACGAGCGCTGGAATTGCGACTCTGATGCGTGCACCCGCTACCGGGTGACGAACGCCCGTGGGTCGAGCTGCGGACGTTGCATCAGGGTCTGCCCTTGGAACAAGCCAGACAGCTGGTACCACGGTGCAGCCACTCGCCTCGCCCATCGTTCGGGCCTGGCCCGGCGCGGACTCATCTGGATGGACGACGCGATGGGATACGCCAAGCCTGACCCGAGCCGCAAGTGGTGGTTCGACCTCGAAGAGATCGACGGCAAGCTGCTCCCCCGATAGGTCACGCCAGGTACTTCCGGCCGAGGCTTTCGAACGCCGGGAGGGCGCGGTCCACAACGTCGGGGGCGACGCAATACGACAAGCGGAAGTGACCGGGCTCCCCAAAACCCACACCGGGCACGACCAGTACTCGCTGCTCCGCCAGTTCAGTGGCGAACGCCACGTCGTCGCTGATAGGAGACCGCGGGAAGAGATAGAACCCACCCTGGGCGAGCGGTACCGCGTACCCAGCAGCGGCCAGGCCACCCAGCAGAACGGCCCGGTTGCGTTCGTACGTGCGCATATCCACCGTGGCGCCGTGCAGCCGCCCGACGGCCCGCTGCATGAGCGCCGGCGCGTTGACGAAGCCAAGGACTCGCGTGGCAAAGACGAGCCCCTGCATGAGCGTCTCGACGCCCTGGAGATCCGGGTGAGCGGCGAGGTAGCCGATCCTCTCGCCCGCCAGCGAGAGCTCCTTCGAATAGCTGCTCACTATGATGGAGTTCTGGTAGGCCTGGAAGACAGGCGGCACGACGACTCCGTCGTAGACGATGCGGCGGTACGGCTCGTCGGAGAGCAAGTAGACAGTCCGGCCGAGAACCGCGCTCTTTGCCTTCAGCAGCTCGCCCAGAGCAGCGAGCGTCTCCCGCGGGTACACCCTGCCCGTAGGGTTGTTGGGGGAGTTGATGAGAACGGCGCGGGTCTTTTCCCCAATGGCCGCTTCGACGGCCCCTAGGTCGAGGTCGAAATCGGCGGAGGCGGGAACCGGCTTCGGTACCCCCTGGAAGTTGTCCACATAGAAGCCATACTCGACAAAATAGGGCCGCGTGAAGATCACTTCGTCGCCCGGATCAAGGATCGTCTTGAGCGCGACGTTGAGTCCTCCGGCGGCCCCTACCGTCATCATTACATTGCCTGCCGGTACCTGCACCCCTTGTTCCAGCGAGAGGCACTGCGCGAGCGCCTGCCGGACCTCCGGATAGCCAGCGTTCGGCATGTAGCCATGGAGGCCGGGGGTCTTATCGAGAAGAAGATCGTTGACCACATCCAGGAATTCCCGAGGCGGCTCGACGTTGGGGTTCCCGATGCTGAGGTCGCATACCTGGTCGGCCCCGTAGAGACCTTTCAGGCGGATCCCTTCCTCGAACATGCGCCTGATCCAGGAGCCCTGAGCACTCGACTCGGCGATCTTCCGGGCGACGGGCGACGCCGCTACGCTCCGCTCCTCTTCGGCGACAATGCTCATCGCGCCGCCTCCCCTCTCGTCAGATGGTCAGGCCGGGGGCCGGGTATTCGGGGGCGGGGGGTTACGCATCCCGACCCGGTAGTGTTCGCCGGTCTCCTTGCGCTTCCACCTTATTCGTAGCGCAAGCGGCCAATTACTTCGTATCGCTCCCGGGCGCGGGCACTCCTTGACGCAACACCCACAGTACCAGCACTCGTCGGGGTACAAGATCGCGGGCGGCTCCCCTTTCTGCACGCTGGGGACGAGCACGTCGCTCTGACACATCTCCACGCAGCGATTGCAGCCGTTGCAGACGGCAGGGTCGATCACCACCGGCTTGTTCGGCGTCACCAGATTGGGCAACGCGCGGGCTTCCCGCTCGGCCATGCGATCCTCCTACCGGTTGTGGGCTTCGTAGTTGTCTTCCACCGACCCGTAGTAGTCGAGCGGCAGCTCACCGACCTGGACTCCATCTCCATCGGATCGTACTGTCACCCACTTCCGCCACTCGGGCGGGTCGTCCTTGGGGTAGTCGAGCCGTTCGAAGCTGAGCCACCTGTTGCTCGCTTTTCGAGCCAGACAGGCGTGCGCGACGATCTGTCCGCAGGTGAGGATGTCCTGCACTTCAAGAGCGCGCATGAGCTCGTGAGGGTTGCGGGCCATCAGAGTCGTCGCCTCTGCTTCTTCGATCTCGGCCAGCGTGATGAGTCCTATCTGAAGCAGCTCATCAGTCAGGACGTCGCCGCAGTAGTCCTGCATCGTCTTGGCGATGCCGGACTCGAGCTCCTTCCAGTCGATCCCATCGTCCTGCTCGAGCGGCTTGTATGCGCGTTCTCTCTCCCGCCTCACCTGCTCCTCGCTTATCCGAGCGGAGGCGGCCGATACGGCGTATTCCGCCGCCCGCCTGCCGGCCCAGCGGCCGGTGGCGCAGGCCGCGGAGGCACCGCATGAATCGAAGGCCTGCTGACCGGCTACGTAAAGCCCCTCGAGGTTGGTACGCAGATCCCAATCGTGTGCCAGACCGCCCCAGCGGAGCCGCCGCCAGCCGGGAGGCGCCTCCCCCAGCGCGTAGACCTGAAGCAGATCCTGCTCGGGATCGAACCCCGACCGCGTCAGGACCTCGTATACCTGCTGGGTGTGTCCTTCCTGGCCCACCATCAGCCCGAAGATAGCCCGCCGCTCGTGCGCCGGTATCCCTGGGAGGTCTGCATAGAGGGGTAGGGCGAACTCTCCCTTGTTGACCCGCTCCTGCAGGTCGGGGATCAACCCCGGAAGCGAACTCTCTCCGCCCTCGCCCCCGCCCAGCACTAAGGAGAAGAAGTGCGCCCCGGGAGCCGGATGGGTCCGCTGCTCGTAGGCCTCAAGAACCTTACCGTTCGCGGCCCACGGCACTTCCTTGCCGTTGGCGTCCACTATCGAGCATGGGTACCAGGTGGCAAAGCTCGAGGCGCTGGCGAACATCAGCGCTCCGAGACCGGTGCTGCCTCCCCATTCCTCCCTCGTGGAGCGCTCCATCATCGCAAAATCGGCCCCGGCCCGCCACGCCATAGCGTGCCCGTTCCCCGCGTTGGCCGGAGGACCGTCCCGCCCAACAAGCCCAGTGAACTCCGACGAGAAAATCCACAGCCGCTCGGGAGTCGCCATGGAGAGTACCGACGCCTTGCCCGAGAACACGAAGAAGCGGCCGGTACGGGTATTGAACCCGGTCGCTCCCACCACCCGTCCCCCCTGGACCCCGTCTTCGGTGAGCAGGCTGGTCACCATCGTGCGATCGAAGATCTTAACCCCGAGCTTCCGGCACTCCCGATAGAGCGAGGGCTTCATCTCGGTCCCCCACACCCGGAGGCAGTGCCGGAACTCGTAGTCGTACGCGTAGAGCAACTTCGTCTCTTCGTCGCGAAAATCGGCCCCCGCGAACTCGTCGTCGGTGTCCCTGATCTTCATTCCCATGCTTTCGAGCTCCAAGAGGGCGTCGAAGCTGTCGCGTGCCGTGATGTACGAGGTGATGACGTTGCCGTAGCCGCCCTTGAACTTGTTGATGGGCGAGATCGTGTACTCCTCGGGCGTGATACGGCTGCCCGGATTGGACGGACAGGCCATCCAATGGTCTATCCCTGATCCGGCTGCGCCGCTGTGGATGGTGCAGGCCTTCTCCACCAACACGACGCTCAGGCCCTTCCGGGCGGCGCTGATGGCCGCGAAGCAACCGCCGAGGCCGCCGCCGAGCACAAGGACGTCTGCTTCGACCCGCGTCTCTTCGCCGTACTCGATCGGGTACGGCCATTCGAGCTGTCCGCCGATCGGTCCTCCGCAGTTGGTGTCGCTCATCGTTGGATTCCTTTCGTATTCATGAAGTGACAGGCCACGAAGTGGCCATCGCCGATATCGACCAGCGCGGGGTCTTGCACCTCGCAGCCAGGCTGGGCCGCCGGGCACCGCGGGTGGAATCTGCAGCCGGCGGGCGGCTCCAGGGAGAAAGGCAACTCTCCCCGCTCGGGGATGGAATTGCCCCACTCAGGATCGGGATGCGGTGGCGGGATGGCGTCCATCAGCAACCGCGAGTACTCGTGCAGGGGCGAGCGGACGATGGTCTCGGCGCTGCCGATCTCGACGATCCGGCCCATGTACATCACCGCGATGCGATCGCACAGCTGGTAGGCCAGTGCCAGTTCGTGGGTGATGAAGACGTAGGTGAGGCCGATCCGCTCCTTGAGGCCCACGAGCAGGTCGGCCACCCCCGCTTTGACGCTCGCGTCGAGCATGCTCACCGGTTCGTCGGCGACCACCAGTTCGGGATCGAGGACCAGGGCCCGGGCGATGCCCACCCGCTGCCGTTCCCCCCCACTTAGCTCGTCTGGAACCCGGTTGAGAAAGGCCTCGGTGGCAGGCAACTCGACGAGGGTCAGGCATTCCAGCACACGCTGGAGCCGCGCCCCCTTCTCTGGCAGGAGCTTGTGAACCTGCAGCGGCTCTGCCAACAGGCCGTACACGGTCTTGCGGGGATCGAGAGCGCCGTAGGGATCCTGGAAGATCATCTGCATCTTCCGCCGCAGGGGCTTCATCTGCCGGCCGTTCAGCGTGGTGATGTCCTCGCCGTTGAAGAAGATCTTGCCCTTACTGGGGTCGACCAGGCGCATGATGAGGCGGGCCAGAGTCGTCTTGCCCGAACCACTTTCTCCGACTATCCCGACCGTCTCGCCTTGCTGGATGTCGAGGCTCACGCCGTCGACGCTATGGACGAAGTGAGCTTCCCGTTTTCGAAAGCCCTGGTTCTGCGCCGGGAACCACTTGTACAGATCGTCGACGCGGAGGATCACAGGAGCCTTGTTCATCCCGCTTGCCTCCGAAGATGGCAGCTCACTTCGTGACCGGGGCCGACAGTCACCATCTGTGGTTCCTCGAGCAGACACGGCTCGATGGCCTCCGGACAGCGCGGACGGAACCGGCACCCGGCGATGACTTGGGAGAGGTCCGGCGGCGCGCCGCGAAGGGCGCGCGTCGGCATCTTCCTGTCGATGTCGGGGAAAGAGCGCAGCAATGCCTGGGTGTAGGGATGGACGGGCGCCGCGAAGAGCGCCTCCGAGTCGGCGAGCTCCACGACCTTGCCTGCGTACATGATCATCACCCGGTCACAGGCCTGAGCGAGGGTGGAGAGATCGTGAGAGATGAAGATGATGGCGATGCCGAGCTCACGCTGGAGACGCCGAAGCAGCTTGAGTATCTGCGCCTGGGTGATGACGTCCAGGGCGGTCGTCGGCTCGTCGGCGATGATCATCTGCGGATCCAGAGCCAGGGCCATGGCGATCATGGCGCGCTGGCGCATGCCGCCGCTCAGTTGATGGGGGTAGTCGTGGGCCCGCGACGGGTTGATATCCACCTGCTGGAGAAGCATCTCGGCCCGCTTCCAGGCCGCGTCCTTGCTCGTCTTGCGATGCGCGATAATCGCTTCGACGATCTGAGCGCCGATGCTGTGGACCGGGTTGAGCCCATCCATCGCGGCCTGGGGGACGAAGGCCAGTTTCTCCCAGCGCACCCGATTGAGTTCCTTCGCGGATAGCTCCAGGAGCGACAGGCCGTCCAGATTGATGCTCCCGCCGACTACCTCCCCGCCCTTGAGCAACCGCATCAGGCTCAAGGCGAGAGTGCTCTTCCCGCAACCCGATTCGCCCGCGATGCCGAGCGACTGCCCCGGCTCGACCGAGAAGGTCACGCCGTCCACCGCCCGGACGACGGCACCCGAGGTGCGGTAGTAGGCCCGGAGCGTATCGACGGCAAGTAGGGGCATCTCAGCGCCGCCCGAGTCGAAGGCCGAAGAGGTCATTTATCGCCGTCCCGATGAAGTTGCAGGCCAGGCAGAAGAGGGCGATGCACACGCCTGGTGGGAAGATCCACCACCAGGCTCCGCGAAGGAAGGCGCCTTGCGCCTGCGCGAAGTACAGCATGACTCCCCAGCTCTGATGGGTGGGATCGCCCAATCCGAGGAAGCTCAGGCCGGCTTCCGTGAGGATCGCGAACATGATCTCCATAACGCCATTGGCGATAACGATGCCCGCTATGGAGGGAAGGATGCTCTTCACCATGATGCGGCCACTTCCCGCCCCCGTGGCGCGCGCGGCCTCGACGAACGTTGACTCCCGAACGGAGAGCACCTGTGATCTGACCTGCCGCGCCAGGCTGGGCCAGCCGACCACGGCGATGACGAAGATGATCGTCCCGGTGCCTGCCCCGAGATACGCGGCCATCACCAGCATGAGAGGCAGCCGCGGCAGCGCGATGATCACATCCGTGATGCGCATGAGCACTTCATCCAGACGACCCCGGAAGTAGCCGGCCAGGATCCCGATGAGCAGCCCCGCGATGGTGATAAAGGCCGCCGCCACCACACCTACCAGTATCGAGACCCGGCTGGCGTAGATGAGTTCGCTGAGTATGTCCTCGCCGATGTCGTTGGTGCCGAGGAGGTGGGCGCGGCTGGGTGGGTCGAAGGGAACGCCGCTCTTGTCGGTGGGGCTGTACGGCGCCACCCAGGGAGCGAACACCGCGGCGATAACGAAGACGACTATGACCACGACCCCGAAGAAGGCCGAGGGCCGTTGCCGCATAGTGCGCCACGACGTGGCTACGCGGCCTCTTCGGCGCAGGCTGATGGTGGTCGCCGCCGCCTGCATCAGGAGTTCCTGATCCGGGGGTCGAGGTACATATAGGCGATGTCCACGGCGATGCTGGCCAGAATGACCACCACTGCGAACACGAAGAAGCAGCCCTGGAGCAGTGGGTAGTCCCTGGCGAGCACCGAATCGAAGATGAGCTTGCCTACGCCGGGGTACGAATACACCGTCTCGATGTACACCGATCCCCCGACGCTCACGGCGAGGCTCAGTCCCAGGAACGTCACCATCGGTAGAAGCGCGTTGCGCGCCGCGTGACGGTGCTTGATCCGCGACTCGCTAAGGCCTTTGGCCTCGGCCACCAGGATGTAGTTCTTCTTGAGCGTGGTGACCATGGTGTTGCGCAGGATCAACTGGTAGGTGGCGTACTGCGCGAGGGTCAGGGAGATGATGGGTAGCGCCGCATGCCGGGCTATGTCCCCGACTTTGGCCAACCAGCCGCCGTCGACGCCGCCAGGGGTGTAGGCCCCGCCATAGGGGAACCAACCCAACTTGAAGCTGAAGACGTAGAAAAGCACCATGGCTATCCAGAAGAGCGGCGCCGAAAGGATGGTGAGCGACGTGGTCTGCAGCACCGAGTCGGTCTTCTTGCCGGCCTTCCATGCCGACGTGGCCCCCAGGAAGTAGCCGATGATCACCTGAAGGACGAGCGAGGTGAGAAGCACCAGGAGCGTCCAGGGAAGGGCCGCGGCGATGACCGAGCTGACCGACTTGGGGAAGTAGTAGAACGAGAACCCGAAGTCGCCGTGGAGGGCGCGAGAGATATAGCGCCAGAACTGATCCCAGGTGGAACTGTCGAGACCGAAGCGCGCGATCATCGCGGCGCGCGCCTCCTCGGTCAACTTCACCCCGCCGGTGAACGCGGCCACCGGGCTGCCGGGCATGAGGCGGGGGATGGCGAAGTTGATGATGAGAGCCGAGAAGAACACGAGGATGCTCGTGCCGATCCTTCTCGCAAGCCACCGTGCGGACAAGTCTACCCCCACCTAGAGCCGGTATGCGGATTCGATGATAGCGAAGCGAACGGAGCAGGGCCTGCCCGGGACACGTCCCGGGCAGGCCGCAGGAGGAGGATCTACTTGGGAACCAGGGAGAGCAGGTTGACGATAGAGGCGAGCGGATGAACCATCCCGCCGTAGGCGATCATCACCGGGTTCCACCCGTCGAACTTGTCGGTACGGTACGCGGCCGGATGAGCTCGGTGCGCGAGAGAGACCACCACCAGCTTGTCCGCGAACATCTGCTGAGCCTGCATGATCTGCTCGACCCGCTTGGCTTCGTCCATCTCACGCCGCGAGGCCTGAAGCAGGGGCTGCAGTTCGGGGTCGGAGAAGCCGAACGCGGTGGCGTTGTCCCAAGGAGTCGGTGTGTCCGGAGCCCATTCCCGGGCCATGTTGTCCGGGTCGGGAGTCATGGTCGATCCGTGGACCAGCAGATCCCACTTGTCGCCGCCTTCGCCGCTGTAGATGATGCCGCCGTAGAGCGTCTCAGGATCGGATACTTCGACGCCGATCTTGATGCCGATCTTCGCCAGGTCTTCCTTGATCAGTTCGCTGGTGCGGACGTATGAGGGATAGGTGATGCACCGGATGGTGAATTCGAGTTTCTTGCCGTCGGGAGCTGCCCGCATCCCATCACTGCCGGCCTTGTAGCCCGCTGCGTCGAGGATGGCGTTGGCCTGCTTCACGCGCTCATCGGCGGCGATGCCCTTGCCCTTCCAGGTGACCGCTGTGTTGGCCCACTTGGTCACCAGCGGCGGGACATACCCCATGAGGGGAGCCTCGCCGTAGCCCGCCAGGGCGGTCTTGAGGATGGCGTCGCGGTCGATGGCCAGGTCCATGGCCTTACGAACCTCGAGGTCCGCGAGCGCGGGCACCCGGTAGTTCTCGGCAAGGTAAAGGATGTGAGGCCATCTGTCGACCGGCACCTTGACGTTGTCATCGGAGAGCAGGGCCGGGATGAGAGACTCGTTCCCGGACAGGTCAGGCATGACGTCGAGGTCGCCGCTCTTCAGCGACATGACCTCGGCTTCGGGGTTGGTGAAGACCTGGACGATCACCTCGTCCACCTTCGCGGGACCCTGCCAGTACTCCGGGTCCTTGTCCACAGCCATGTACTCGCGCGGCTTGTACTCCTTGAACAGGAAGGGACCGCTGCCGACCGGGTTCGGGTTCTCGTACGTATCGACCGCCCCGACCGTCTCCCAGATGTGCTTGGGCATGATCAACGTGCCACCGGCCAAGGAAGCGAAGGCGGCCAGGGGCTCTTTCAAATTAAAGCGAACCGTCTGCGGGTCGATGACGTCGATCGTGCTGACAAAAGCCTGCGTCGTCGCCCCGATGGGCAGGTTGTTGGCGTAGGAAGTGTCGAACGTGTACTTGACGTCGTCCGCCGTCACCGGCTGTCCATCGCTCCACTTGGCCCGCTCGTCGAGCACAAAGGTCCAGGTGTTGGCGGCGGCGTCGTAGGTCCAGCTCTTGGCGAGCCACGGTTTGATGGTGCCATCCATGAGAGGTATGGCCATCGGCTCGTACATGAGGCCCAGATAGACGTAGTCGCCCTCGGTACGCGCCAGGAACGGGTTCATCCCGGCCTGCGGGCTTTCGCTCCAACCCATGCGCAAGGTGCTCTTCTTCGCGGGTTCTGTCGATGCCGCTGTTGTCGCGGGCCCTGCCGTCGTCGCCGGTCCGGCCGTAGTCGCAGGTCCTGCCGTCGTCGCCGGTCCGGCCGTAGTCGTTGTTTCCGTGCCGCCACACGCTGCCACCACCAACACGACCGCGAGTATGGCTGCAAACAAAAGCAGGCCTACCCCCAAACGCTTGCGGTCCATTCCACCCCCCTTACCCTCGTGTGAATGACCTTCGAGTAAATAGGTAAACTCGAATGCGCTTTTAGTATCACACTCGTCGACCCGCTGTCAATGGTATAGGTAAAGTAATTTCTGCTATTGTCAGATCGTTGTCGATCAGCCTGCCGTCCCAGGGAGCCGAGAGCCGTGTTCACACCGCTCGTTTCTGCCCGCGCCTGCCATAGAGTGCTTGACCAGATAAATAGCGCCATCCTTTCTGGCGCGCTGAGGAAGGGGAACAAGCTTGGCCGCGAACGAGAGCTGGCCGAGCAGTTCGGTGTGAGCCGGCCGACCGTCCGGGAGGCGATCAAGATCCTGCGCGAAGCGGGGGTCGTCACCGTGAAGCGAGGCCCTGGAGGCGGCACCTTCGTCGTGAGCGAGACCATACCTCCCGAACTCCTCAGCACCGCCGCAATGGCAAGACGCGAAGTGGAGGCTACGCTCGAGGCTCGCTGGGCAGTGGAGATGATGATCGTCGAACTGGCCGCCAAGAGAGCCACCGAGGAAGACATCCGCTTCCAGAGAGAAGCTTTGGAGTCCTTCCGGACCGGACCGCAGACCGGGGCGGAGTTCGTTGCAGTGGACACGAAGTGCCACCTGGGGGTCGCCCGGGCAGCCCACAACCCTCGCCTCTACAACATGATGGAGGCGCTCATGAAGGATGTGTACGTGGCCCTGGAGATGGTGCCGTCGATCGCAGACACATTCGATGAAGCCTTTCAGGCCATGTGTTCCGTTGTCGATGCCTTGGAGGCGCACGACGCGGCCGCGGCTAGAGCGGCCATGGAGGCTCACTACGCGACCGCGTACACAGCGGTCGACTCCTACGTGTCATAGCGCCGACCGGCCCATGATCACAAAGCGAAGCCCCGCGTGCGGCGGGGCTTCCGTCGGCTCTGGTTCGCGGTCCTACTGGTCGTCGTACTCGACGTCCGGGTCGGGTAGGCCGCATGCGCCATCCGCGCAGTCCGCCGCCGCTCGTCCCGACGCCTCCCCCGGCCGCCAGTAGTCGACCGGCGCCGAGGCCCAACACCCGTAGTCGCTCGTCTTCCAGACCGGGCTCGTCTCTCCCCCTACCACCACGATGTTGATCCGCTCCGGATCGTGGTAGTGGGGTATGAGCTCGTCGTCCGCCGCCTTCCTCCACGTGGCGAACGGCTCCTCCCCGGCGTCAGCCCTCGGCGCCACCAGCATGTCGATGTGGTCGGTGCCCCAATATCTTCCGGCGGGCATGAGGGCGTTCTCCGATATCCACCGGCTCAAGTCCTCTTTGGTCTCGAAACCGTCGACCTCTTTGAGCTGCCGGGCCACCAGCGGGTCCAGCATGAGAGTCGCACTGGAGTTGAGGGCGGGGATGACGCTCAGCTGCAGCTGTATCTCCTCCCCCACGGTACGCTTGGCGGCCGCGTGGAGGCTGTTCATGACAAACCATCCCTTGAAGACGCTGACCACGCTCTCTTCGGGCTGGAAGCCCTTCTGCACGTGGAACGGCGTCCACACGCTCCGCTCTTCGTTCTCGGGGAAACACATGTTGTTGTAAAGGAACCCATTCCCCTGCGAGCTCCACAGTGTGAGCTTGGGCCGGCCGTATCCCCAGCAGATGGACATCAGGGTCCAGGCCCTGCCGATGACCGCATTGGCCAGATTGCCCGGACTGAAGGCCGCGACCCCGGAGTTCATGGAGATCTCGTTGCGGATGGGCCCGTTGACCAGGAGCATACTGCCGAAAGGCGTCGTCGAGGGCGTAAGGGACGACAGCTTGGTCGCTGCGACGGCGAGGATAACCGGGAGGTGCTCCGGCCGCGCCCCGGCCATGACCGCCACCACCGCGATGTCGAAGACCGTGTACCTGAGCATCTCCTTGGTGTCGTGGAGGAAGATCTCCCCTACCAGCTCGTCACGGGACCGGCCGGTTCCGCTGAGCATCTTCTCCACCCGCTCCTCGGTGGGAAGGATGACCGGCAGCCCGTCGGTCCAGCCCCGCTCGTAGAACAGGCGCTGAAGGTTGTCCTCGGTGTCGGGCCCCACCAACGCCTCGCGACCACTGGCTTCTTCGGAGGGAAGCCGGACAGGAGTAGTCTCAGCCTCAGCTTGAGCTTCAGCCGAGGTCCTGGTGAGAGCAGCGACGATCTCGTCGATCACGCGCCGGCCCGTGAGGGGATCGTCGCCCTCGAGATATTCATACAGGGTCTCGGGTGGCACGCCGACGACCGGGTGCGGGGTGTAGACGAAGGGCAACCTCACCCCCAGCGACCTCATCTCTCTCTGCACGTGAACCGCGTACTCATGGGTGGAGAGAGGAGCGGTCGGGATGCCGTAGGTGCGCTCCAGCTTGCTGCTGCTCGCGGCGACCGCCGCGGCGCAACCGGGTCAGCCACCTACGCCGAGGATGACCGCATCGGCGCCTTTGGCCTTGATCTCGTCCCAGAGCGCGTCGGTATCGTCGGCGAACACGTTCCCGGGCTTCCGCTTCCTTATGGTGGTGACCGCGGGCATGCGCTCGCCCATCCACTTCTGGAGTTGCTGCATGAACCGATAGCTGCCGCCGAACCCGGTGTCCACGAGATAGACGACCTTACCCTCCAGGGTTTCGAGTCTGGGGGCGAGCGATGCCGGGGCGGATCGGGCGGATTCGGGCTCCACCGTCTGCACGAGCCGGCCTTCGGGGTTGACGACGGAGAACCTCAGGGACTGGGACATCGAGAGCCTCCCGGTGGCGCATCAGAGTAGGCGAACTGAAGCAGCCGAAGGATCCCAACCCGGGGGCGTGGTGTGGCATTCTGTTACTCATGATCAAACGAAGGAACGAGGTGTTGCGCAGATGGAAGAATCCGAGAAGGAACTGACGGTCTCCGCGGATGAGACCATAGAGGCGGCGGAGCCGATAGTCGAACCGGTCGAGGTGGAGATAGAGGAAACCCTGACGCGGACGAAGGTCATTTCCCGCCTTAAGGCCATCGTGTGCGAGCTCGAAGGTGGCAGTCTCGTCGTCGGGGGAGCACCGGTGAGCGAACTGGGCGACTCGGTGGATTTTGAGTTCGAGTACTCCGAGAAGAAGGGCAAGCACAAGATCGAGATAGAGCTGAAGTGGTAGTGTCGCGCTAGAGAACAGCGCTGGCGGGCATCGAGCGAGTGGCGACCGTGGCCGGCCGGCCGAAGCGAACTCACTCCCTCTGCAATCGGCGACGGCTGCTGGAATGAGGGCGGCTGGGAAACATGGGAGGCCATGAGTGAGGGTTGAGCAGAACGGAGTGGAGACCTGCGAACTCGCGAGCAACGGCGGGTTCGTTCTCATGCGAGTACCGGTCCGAGCGATGGGAGAAGTAGAAAGAGCCAAGGCGATCGTTCGCTACCAGGTTGGGGGCTTTCTCGGGCGGGAGACGGTTTGGCCTTTGGGCGGCGCGTATGAGGGTACGCTGACCTTCCGCATCCCCCGTGAGCTCTTTCGCGACCGGGAGCGTCTCACGCTGGAAGTACTACTCAGGGCTGACCCGGCCGGTCCTCAGACTCTGTGGGCCAGACGCTACGAACTGCACTGGGTAAACGGCACTCCGCGGGCGGAGCCGGTCCCGGACTAGGAGCGTGAGCCCTCTCACGCATTCAGGACGAATTCAGGTGCGCGGTGCGAACATACTCTCACGGCATTGCTCTTCCCCCTCCTGAGCTGTGGCGCCCTGTCTGGTGGTGTCTAACCCACCCGGGTTAGACACCACCACCCCTCACCCCCCACCACGTTCTGTGACGCCTCGTAACTACTGCGCGCTCGCCGGGCGTTCTCCGAGCGTGACGGTGAAGGTCTGCTCCTGGCCGTTGCGGTCGATGGTCAGTTGGACCTTGTCACCGGGCTTCTTATCTCGGTCGATCGCGTACAGCGTGGACGAGTTGGTGACGTCCTGACCGTCGGCTTTGATGATGATGTCGCCCTGCTGCAGGCCGGCGGCCTCCGCCGGGCTACCCTGCGCCACTTCGGCGATAAGAACGCCGGATGACCGGGACAGGCCGTATTGCTGCTGAAGCTCCGGCGTGACCTCGACCAGGCCGATACCAAGGTACGCCTGCTTCACGCTACCGTTGTTGATGAGCTGTTCGGCCACGGACGTCGCAGTGGTCGCCGGGATGGCGAACCCGATGCTTACCGCGCCTGTCTGGGCCGGCGGCTCGTAGGCCACGTTGATCCCGATCACCTGCGCGCTCGCATCGGCCAGGGCACCACCCGAGTTGCCTGGGCTTATAGGCGCATCGGTCTGGATCAGGTTGCTGAGAGCGACTGCCTCGGTACCCGTTGCTCCCTCGACCTGACGGGTGAGGCCGGAGACGATACCGAGCGTCACCGAGTTGTCGTATCCGAGGGGGCTACCGATGGCCACCGCGTATTCGCCCACAGTCGGCAGTTGTCCCGCGAATTTGGCCGCGGGCAGATCGTGGCCGGCGTCGATTTTGATGACCGCTATCTCGGTCGTCGGATCGCGGCCCACCAGGGTCCCGTCGAGCTGCTCGCCCGTCGCGAGCGTTACTTTGATGGCTGAGACCGCGTTCCCGGTGCTCTCGTCGGTGACGACGTGATTGTTTGTGATGATCATGCCGTCCGCGCGGTAGATGACGCCCGAACCTTCGGCCCCGCCGCTCGAACCCCACGCGACCTTGATATTGACCACGCTCGGGCCGAGGACCTTGGCCACGTCTTGAGCGGGGCTGGCGCTTGGCTGTGCCGCCGCCGCGGCCTGGCCGGTCGAGCTGAGTAGAACACCCGTTACGGCGACCACGACTAGGACCATCGCCAGCAACGCGACAACCCACCGGGTGCGCTGGGGTAGTGAACCTGAGGATGTTCTTGCACTCGTTTTCTCCATGTCGATCCCTTCCGGAAGTAGCTGCTGGACACTGCGGCCGTGGGGACCGCCACGTCTCAGATTGCCACCTGGAGCGCCTAGTTCCCGCCCAGCTGGGTTCTGGCGGCACGCCTTATGCCGGCCTTATGGGCGCAGCCGCGCCATTGTCGCCGAGAATCGGGCCGCGAGTGTGGTGGAGGACACTCTCCGGGTGTAGGCTTGGAATACAGGAAGAACGCGCGAGTCAGCGGATCGGTCGAAAGGCGGGGTGGCCTCATGTCCACATGGGCGATTGTCGGTATCGTTATTGCGGTTGTCATCGTCCTGGTGCTCCTGCTTTCGGGCATCAGGATCGTGCGGCCGACCCACCGGGGGTTAGTGGAGCGATTAGGCAAGTACAACCGCTACGCTAGTCCGGGCTTCCACCTCATCATCCCGATCATCGAACGGATGTTCAAAGTGGACATCCGCGAGATGCTGGTCGAAGCCCAGCCGCAGATGATCATCACCAACGACAACCTCAACGCCCAGGTCGACGCCCAGGTGTACCTCAAGGTCAAGGCCGACGAGGAAAACATCAAGGCCTCGCAATACAACGTGACCAACTACGAGAACCAGATCGTCAACCTGGCCCGCACCACTCTCCGTAACATCATCGGGACGCTCACGCTCAAGTCGGCCAACAGCGAGCGGGGCAAGATCAACTCCGAGTTACGCAGCACCCTTCTCTCGGAGACCGCGAGTTGGGGCATCGAGATCCTGCGCACCGAACTCAAGGAGATCGACCCGCCGGCGGACGTGCAGGAGACCATGAACAAGGTGGTCAAGGCCGAGAACGAGAAGGTGGCCGCCATCGACTTCGCCACCGCCACCGAGACCCAGGCCGATGGTCAGCGCCGGGCCGAGATCAAGAAGGCCGAGGGCATCAAGCAGGCCCGCATCCTCGAGGCCGAGGGCGAGGCCCAGGCCATCCAACTGGTCAATGACGCGGCCGACAAGTACTTCGTCGGCAACGCCCAGGTGCTGAGGAAGCTGGAAGCCATGGAAAAAGCCCTGTCGCAGAACGCCAAGGTGGTCATACCCACCGGCAGCGAGCTGATCAACGTCATCGGCGACCTGGCGGGCGTGGTGCCGGTGGCGCCCAAGGCCCCTGTCAACACTACCCCTGTGAGGAAGTAGGGCGAGAGGCATGGGACTGTTCAAGCGGGAATCCGAGCCATGCGCGGTAGAGCCCTTGCCGGGCATGGACATCGTGGACACGAGCCGTTATCAGGACATGTTGAGCGCTGTGGCGGCCAACCTGGTGAGCGGCTATAGGGACTACGGCGACCCGCACACTGCTATCCCGGTCACCATCGAGCTGAGGCGAAATCCAAAGAGCCGTCATGACCCGAACGAAGTCGAGTGCTTGATCGATGGCCTGGTGATCGGGCACCTCGACCCTGAGGCGGCGGCGCAGCTCCAGGACGTTCTCCGTGAGTGTGAGAAGAGCCACCATAAGACTGAGATTCAGGGATTCCTGGATGGCGGAACGAGAGACAAGGACGGGAATGAGAGCGAGTGGAGTGTGCACTTGTCGAAAGCGGCCCACACCCGCTGCTCTGTTGCCGGCTCAAGCTCGATGCCTGGGATCACTGCGCTGTGAGTTGGATCGTGAGCCGCTTGCCCACCGCGCTCGCGGCGCGCTCGAGCGTTTGAAGGGTAACCGAGTGATTAGTCGGGTCTAGCAGACGCTCGACGGCTGAGCGGCTTGTTTTCATCCGGCGCGCAAGCTCCGACTGGGAGATGTGCGCGCTCTCCATCTCGCGGGCGATCTGGAAGGCGATCACGCGCTTGGCGGCGGCGGCTTCCGCGTCATCGAGGATGCCCTCGTTACGAAGGAAGTCGTCGAAGTCACTACCGATATGCTTGTTGGTCATCTCTCTCACCTTTCTTGCAGATCAGCCATGCGCTGCCTGGCCGTCTTCAAATCTGTCACTGGCGTCTTCTCGGACTTCTTCACGAAGCCGTGCAGGAGCACCATCGTGTCGGCCGTCACGGTGAACAGCACTCGAGCGATCCCATCGCCGATATGGGAGCGGACCTCCCACAAACCCGGCTCGAGCTTGCGGATGAGCGGCATCCCGAGCGGCCAACCGTACTGCGCCGTCTTGATATCGAACCCGACCACGCGCCGGTCGTCACGTGACAACCCGAGTAGCCAGTCGCGAACGGGTTCGTTGCCCGCGGCCGTCAGGTAGAACACCACGCGCAGGATGGGCTTGTGGTCGCCTGGTTCGCTCATGTAAGCAGCGTACCACAATTGGTACAGTGACAGCTCGCACGACTTGGTGGGCTTCCCCGATCGGGAGCCGTCACAGGTTCAATTCGGGACCCGGAGCGAATCGATGGGGGGACAGAATTCGGGGATTTGCGCTCATCGGCCGGTTCTGCTAGACGCAAGAAGCCCTGCCTCGGGTGGGCGGGCGCTAGGAATCAGTCTCACCTATGCCGCCGGAGTCGATCCCGGTCTTGCCGACGCCTTCCGCCACTATGTCTCCTTGGCCGGAGTGGAGCTACCAGCCGAAGCCTCGCTAGTGGTCGGACACCGGGGGCATTGTCAGAGCCTCGTGAAGAGCCTCGGTCGCGTGCCGGCGAAACTCGCCGCGTCTCTCCTCCTTGGAGCGACCGCAGATAGCCTCGGCTTTCCAGTCTGTAGGCCACTCCGCATCCACGTGGACCGCTCCGGCGACGCTCACGTGACGGCAGCGGGGCAGAGCGCCTACGATGCGCTGAGCGTTCCCGTGTGCATTACACGCCGACGGCTCGGCGGTCACCACAACGGTCGTACACTCCACCCCGGGGGCCGCCTCTACCCCCATGCCTTTCCGGTCGACTGGATCGAGCCCGATCCAGATGACAGGCTTGGGGTGGTCGAGCGCCGATAGCAGGGTGGCCAACCCGCCGGCCGAGAAACCCATCAGTCCCGTGCGCGAAGAGTCGATGACAGAACTCCAGGGGTCATTCGCGCAAAGATACGCGCGCAACTCTGAGACGAAGCGACCGTTGCGGGCAGGATCCGACCACGCCGGCAGATCCGGCACCGCCGCCACGAAGCCCTCCTCGGCGAGGTGTCGGCCCCACCCGGACATGAAGTGACGATTTCGCCAGAACCCGTGCGCCACGATCACAAGGGGCGCTCGGTCGGTCGTTTCAGGCAGGTAGACGTCCACGTCCGTGGCTCCTGCGGAGAGCCGCACGAGGAGGGTGCGAACGCCAGCCTTCGTGACCCGGTCGTGTGCCGCCATCATGCAACCCCCGTCAGAGCCCGTGTTCATTCGAAGGGCCCTCCGAGCCCGCCGGGTAGTCCATCAGAGGCACCATTCCCTCCGCCCATGCCTGTACGACGGGGA
>CAWAOX010000004.1:0-18044 GCA_963783835.1 uncultured Actinomycetota bacterium | reverse complement strand
TGGTCCTCGTCCTCCTCGCGCTGGATCTCGACTGGTGGGCCCTCGGGGTGTTCGTCGCCGCCACGTGCACCGACTTCATCGACGGCGCTATGGCCCGAAGGCGCGATCAGATAACCGTGCTCGGCACCTACATCGACCCGCTGGCCGACAAACTGCTGGTCGCCGCCGTGCTCGCTTTCGTTGCGTACGAGAACGAGATCATCCTTGCCTGGGTCATGGTGGGGTTCATAGTGATCGAGCTGGCCCTGACCGCGGTATACGCCCAGATCCTGCTTCAGACTCGCAGCGCGCGGCCGGCCAACGCGTTCGGCAAGGCCAAGATGATCTTTCAGAGCGTCGCCTTGTACCTGTTCCTGCTCGGGGGGATCCTCGAGTTGGAAGGCTGGATAAAGATAGGCTGGATCCTGCTCTGGCCGGCGCTTGCCCTGGCCGTACTGTCGGGCAGCAAGCAGGTTCTCGGCGTCTGGAGAGCTACGCGGAACCCGCAGGCCCCGGGCGAGGAAGCGCCTCCGGGCTAGGAGCTAGCGGCCCCCCACGTTCTCGTCCAGTCCACCAGCGCGAAGAGGAACAACCCGAGCCGTTCCCGCAGCGCGGCGTCCACCAGCCTGCCGGCCTGATCGAAGCTCTCCCCCGCCCTCGGAACGCGCAACTCAGGCTGGAGCATCACGTACGAATCGGTGAAGACAAACATCTGCCGGAGGGCAAGCTGCCCCGTATGGTGCCGCTGTCTCCGCCCGAACAGCCCATTATGCCGATGGGCTTCCTGCGCAGGCAGCAGGTCTTGGGCGGACGCGAAGCCCAATCGAGAGCATTCTTCAGCACGCCCGGGATGGAGTAGTTGTACTCCGGCGTGGCTATGATGAAGGCGTCCGCGTCTTCGATCTGCTTCTTGAGGCGCGCCACCGGTGCGGGGTCACCCTGGCTCTGCACGTCGGCATTGTAGAGGGGGATGTCGTCGATACGGCCGATCTCCAGGCTGACTCCCGGGGGCAAGACCTCGGCCGCGGCACGAAGCAGCGCCAAGTTGTAGGAGCCGGCCCGCAGGCTGCCGGAGATGCCGAACAAGCGGAGATCCGCCGCCCTTGCCGCCTCTGTCGCCATGGCTCCCCCTCTTACTTGTTCGAGCGCTTCTCCAGGAAGGCAGTCATCCGCTCCGTCCGCTCCTCATCGAAAGACAGGGCCCAGATGGAAGCCTCGATCTCGCAACCGGCCTGGACGTCGATGTCCTGGCCGGCCCGCACGGCCCGCTTGGTCAGCCGCACGGCGTTTCGCCCGTTCGCCGTGATGGAGTGAGCGACGCGAAGCACCTCGTCCCGCAATTCTTGGTGCGGAACCACCCGGTTGACGAGGCCTATCGCGACTGCTTCCTGAGCGTCGATCATGCGCCCCGTGAGCATCAGCTCGAGCGCCCTCGAGGGGCCGATGGCCCGGGGCAGCCGCTGGGTGCCGCCGAACCCCGGGGTGATGCCCAGGCACACTTCGGGTCGCTGAACTTGGCCCGGTCGGAGGCTATCCGGATGTCGCAGGAGAGGACCACTTCCGTGCCACCCCCCAGCGCGAAGCCGTTGACCGCGGCGATGGTCGGCTGGGGCAGGTTCTCCAGCTTGTCGAAGACCCGGTGGGCCCTCGTGGAGAGGGCGTACGCCTCGGCCGGGGGCATGTTCCGCATCTCGGCGATGTCGGCCCCGGCAACGAACGACTTGTCGCCGGCCCCGGTGACGATGACTACGCTCACCGCGTTGTCGGCGGCGACCTCGTCCAGCACCTGCTCCAAGTCCTTGAAGACCTGGGTGCTCAGGGGGTTCATGACCTCCGGCCGGTTGATCGTGACCGTGCAGATATCGCCGTCTCGAGAGGCGCTTACTAACACCGTCCCACCCCCTCAGCTAGTCTGGCTCGTCAGTCGCCGCTAGTACTGGTAGAAGCCACGCCCCGTCTTGCGGCCCAGGAACCCGGCCCGCACCATCTTCTTCAGGAGCGGGCACGGCCGGTACTTGCTGTCGCCGGTCTCACGGAAGATGTTCTCGATGATGGCCAGCGTCACGTCCATGCCCACCAAGTCGGCCAAGCGCAGCGGTCCCATGGGATGGTTAGCGCCCAGCTGCATGCCGGTGTCGATGTCCTCCGCGGTCGCCGTGCCTTCCATGAGCACGAACGCGGCCTCGTTGATCATCGGGAAAAGGATGCGGTTCACCACGAATCCCGGTGCTTCGGACACGGTGACCGGGGTCTTCCCGATCGACGTCGTGAACTCGACGCAGGCCTTCACCGTATCGGCGCTCGTACCCGCCCCCGCGATGATCTCGACCAGTTGCATGGCCGGCGCCGGGTTGAAGAAGTGCAGACCGATGAACCTGTCGGGCCGGGTGGTGGTCGCGGCCAGTTCCGAGATGCTCAGGCTCGAGGTGTTCGAGGCCAGGATGGTCTCGGCCGGGCAGGCCTTGTCCAAAGCCTGATAGAGCGTCCGCTTCCAGTCCATTACCTCGGCGATGGCTTCGATCACCAGATCGGCGTCGGCGACCTCAGCCGTCTCCTCGACCTTGGTGACCCCTTTGATCTTCGCGATGACCTCGGCCGGCCGCTCGGGAGCGATCTTGCCCTTTTCGACGGCCTTGTTGAGGCTCTTCGAGACGATCCCGAGGCCGCGCTGGACGAACTCGTCGCTGATGTCGCCCAGCACGACGTTGTAACCGGCGTCGGCCGCCACCTGGGCGATGCCGGCACCCATCGTGCCGGCGCCCACTACTACGATCTTCTTCATGTCGCCGCGCCCGCCGTCTACTTCTTGAGTATGACGGCCGCGTTGTTGCCGGCGGCGCCGTACACTTCGGACATGCCGACCTTGGCGCCTTCGACCTGCCGCGCTCCGCAGACGCCCCTCAGCTGGAGGACCATCTCGTAGAGCTGGGCGAAGCCCTGAGCCATCGTCGCTTCGCCAAAGCTGGAGAAGCCGCCGCTCGGGCAGACCGGGATGCGGCCGCCGATGGCGAAATCGCCCCGGTCGAGGCAGGCGCAGGCCTCGCCCTCTCCGCAGAAGTCCATGGTCTCGATGTACTGGAGCACGTGCCAGGCGCTGTTATCGGGCAACTCGACGAAGTCGATGTCTTTCGGGCCGATGCCGGCCTCGTCGTACGCGCGGTGCGCCGCCACCCAGCTCTCGCTGATGACCGGCACGCCCGGCTTGGGATTGATGCTCACCACGGGGATGCGGGCGGTCGGGTCGCCGTACAGCGGGCTGCCCAGAGAAGAGGCGATGATGGTGATGGGCTTGGTGGTGAACTGCTTTGCCTTCTCCATGCTGCACAGGATCGCGGCGCCGGCGCCGTCGCTGGTGGCGCAGATCTCGTAGAGGCGAAGCGGGTCGGTGACCATCGCGGAGTTGAGCACTTCCTCGAGCGTGAACTCGCGCTGATACCGGGCTTTGGGGTTGAGCTTGCCATGCTTGCTCATGGTCACTTTGACCTTGGCCAGATGCTCCTCGGTGTCGCCGAACTTGATCATCCGCTTGCGCATCTCGAGGGCCCAGTAGACCGGGTTCGGCAGGCCCATGTTCCAACGCAGCGTGTCGTCGGAGGGCACCGGCTCCTCGTGGTACACGGGGAGAGCCGGGAAGAAGCCCTTGGCCGACTTGTCGGCGCTGACGGCCAGCACGATGTCGGCGGCACCGGAAGCCACGGCCATCGCGGCCACGCTCAGCATGGTGCCGCCGGTGGCGCAGGCGTTGTTGACGTTCACCACGGGCACGCCGACATTCCCCATCACTTCTTCGATGTAGGTGCCGGAGTAGATACCCTTACGTCCGCCCCACAACTGGGAGCCGGAGATCACCTGACCTACGTCTTTCCATTGAACGCCGGCGTCGGCGAGAGCTTCGTCGATGGCTTCTTTCGCCATCTGGGTCCACGGCTTGTCGGGGAACTTGCCCCAGGGGTGCATCCCCACGCCGATGATCGCCACATCCTTCATTTTCGTCACGCCTTTTCGGTTAGCGGATTTATCAGCAGCAACTCGACCTAGACCGCCTTGAACTTCCAGGCGATTATCTCTTCGTCTTTCTTGTTGGTGTACAACGCGCCGACGGTGACTTCGACGTCCATGCCGATCTTGACCTGGTCGGCGGTCGTGTCTTCCATCATGCCGAGGATCGTGATCCCCTCGGGGAATTCCACGGCTGCGCAGACAATGGGCTCATAAGGCTCTTTGGTGACGAACGGCGGCGGCGGCGGGTAGTTCATGACCGAGTAGTTCTCCACCTTGCCGTACCGGCTCAGATGCGTCTGTTCGACCTGCTTTTCGGTGCAGTTCGGGTTGTGACACGTGAACGATTTGGGGAAGAAGTAGTCCCCGCACGATGTGCAGTGCGTGACGATGAGACTCGGCTTGCCCTCAGACATGTCGAATAGGTTCTCACCGATCAGCACCTGCTTAGTCTCTGCCACCTGAACCTCCGTTTCGCTTGTCGCCAGAGACGCCCCCGATGGGACACCCCTCTAGCGGATGACTTTCTTGTCTCTGAGTTCGGCGATCTGCTCCGCGCTGTAGCCGAGGCTGCCTACTACCTCATCGGTGTGCTCGCCCAGCGCCGGCACGGTCGACCGGATCGAGGAAGGATCCTGGACGAACCGAATGGGCTGGTTGATCAGCCGGAGCTTGCCGACTCCGGGCTGCTCGATGTCGTCGAAGAAGTCGTTGGCCAAAGCCTGGGGATCGTCGATGACGTCGAGCGGTGAAAGGATAGGACCATACATCAGGTCGTTCGCGCGCAGCCGGACTTCCCATTCCGCGTAGGTACGGGTAAGGAATTCCGCTTCCAGCATGGGTTTGAGTTCCTTGCGGTGCACCTGCCGGTCGGCGGTCGTCGCGAACCGGGCATCGTCGGCCAGGTCGGGTCGGTCGAGAGCGTTGGTGAACTTGGTCCAGAAAGCGCGGCCCGTGGGGTCGGATGCGGCGGCGTAGCGGTCGCCGGCGGTAAGTTGCAGCCAGCGGTCGTCCGCGGTCTTGTAGGTGTCGTAGAACGGGTTGTCCGACTTGTCGGGGTCGGTGATGCGGAGCGGGACGCCTACGAGGGCATCCATGATGTCGGCGCCCACCATCCAGACGCCGGTGTGATACAGGTTGAACTCGACTTTCTGCCCTTTGCCGGTGCGCTCCCGGTGGTAGAGGGCGGCGGCGATCCCCCCGAAGATCTGCATGGAGGAGACCCGGTCGATGATGCCCGGCCGAGAGGTGGGAGGTATCGCCCCAGGCACCGTCAGCATGTACTGGATGCCCGAGCGCGCCCAGCCGGCGGCGAAGTCGTAGCCCGGCATGTCCTTGTCGGGGCCGGTGGTGCCGTAGGCGGTGACGATCCCGTAGACGATCTTGGGGTTGACCGCGCTTATCGACTCGTAGTCCATCTTGAGCTTGAGAAGCGCCTCTTGCCGGTAGTTGGTCAGGAACACATCGGCGTCTTTGACCATGTCATAGACGATCTTCTGACCGGTCTCGTCTTTGAGGTTGACCGCGATGGCTCTCTTGCTTCTGTTGTGAAGAAAGAAGCCGGGGTTCATCTCAGAACCGCGGAAGGTGCGGGATTGGTCGCCGGTGAGAGGCTCGACCTTGATCACATCGGCGCCGCAGTCGCCCATCATGGAAGAAGCCGCCGGGATCGCCACGACGTGTCCTACTTCTACGACCTTTACACCATCAAGTATTCCGGGCATGCTTACCTCCGCCGCGTGCATAGGGGAGCCGGCAGGCGTTTCTCGCCGGCGCCTCATTATACAACAGCCGGTGAGCGGTACAGGGGTTGTTTTGGTATTCGCGTACCAGAATCGACTCAGGGATGCCCGCGAAGACGCCCGCCCCCCGCCGCTCTGCGATATCATCGAGATACAACGAAGTCCGACACCCGCACCGGGAGGCGTTCCTATGTCCGGCAGCTATGAGTTCATCATCTACGAGAAGGCGGATCGGGTCGCATGGATCACCCTCAACCGCCCGGATGCCCTGAACGCGCAGAGCGACGGGCTCCGCTTGGAGTTGGTCGACGCGCTGGAGCAGGCCTCCGACGATGAAGAAGTATTCGTGGTGGTCATCACCGGCTCCGGCGACAAGGCGTTCAGCGCGGGCGCCGACGTGGCCCAGTACGTCACGCGGGTACCCTCCTATGTGGTCGCGCAGAAGTACATCCTGCGCCCGTTCGAGCTGATCCGGAACATGACAAAACCGGTCGTCGCCTGCGTGAACGGCCTCGCGCTCGGCGCCGGGTGCGAACTGATGATCTCGTGCGACATCATCATCGCCGCGGACGATGTGAAGATCGGCCAGACCGAGATCAGAGTAGGGCTCATCCCGGGCGGCGGGGGGACTCAGGTCCTGCCCCGGCTCGTCGGCGAGAAGAAGGCCAAGGAGCTCATCTTCACGGGACGCATGATCACCGCCCAGGAAGCGAAGGACCTGGGGATCATCAACCAGGTGGTCCCGCGCGACCAACTGCGGGAGGCGACCGACAACCTGGTGAACGAACTGCTGCGCAACAGCCCGGCCATCATCGGGCTGGCCAAGATCGCCATCAACAGGTCGCTGGAAACTCCCCTGCAAGTGGGCATGAGCTACGAGCGCGACCTCTTCGCTCTGGCCTTCAGCTATGAAGACCAGAAGGAAGGCGCGACGGCGTTCCTCGAGAAGCGGAAGCCCAGCTACAAGGGCAAGTAAACCCCTGGGCCAGCTCTACCCGAAGAGGACCACGTTGCGCAACGCCTCCCCCGCGGCCGAGCGACTCGATGGCCTCGTTGATCTTCTCGAACGGGTAGCGGCCGGCGATCAGCTCGTCCAGCTTGTACCTTCCCGCCTTGTAGAGGGCGATGAGGGCCGGGATATCGACCTGCGGGCATATGGAGCCCATGAAGCCGCCGGTGACCGTCTTCTCCGTGAGGGCGAACTCGGCGGCCGGGAGGCTCACAGGCGGATCCGATGCGGGCGGCAGGCCCACCATGACCGCGCTGCCCCGTCTCGCCAGCATGGAAAAGGCCTGCTGAAGCGCAGCCGAAGCTGCCGACGGTGACGAACACGTAGTCGGCGCCTCTCCCTCCTGTCAACTCCTTCACCGCGACGACTGCGTCGGTCTCCTTCGCGTTCACCGTGTGAGTGGCCCCAAACTCCCTGGCGCGAGCCAGTTTCGAGTCGAGGATGTCCACAGCGATGATGGGATTGGCCCCACAGGTGACTGCTCCCTGCACCGAGTTGAGGCCCACTCCACCCGCGCCGATGACCACGGCGCTGCTGAGAGGAGGGACCTTGGCGCGGTTGACTACGGCGCCGAAGCCGGTCGTCACCCCGCACGCCAGGAGAGAAGCGATGTCCATGGGAAAGCCCTGAGGGATCCTCACAAGCTGCGATTCGTGCACCAGGACGTACTCCGCAAAGCCGCCTACCCGGGCTTTTTGGATCACTTCCTCGCCCTTCTGGTTCTTGAGGGTCCCCCGGACGTCGTACGTGACCTTGGTCTCGCAGAAGTAGGGCCGGCCCGTGCGGCAGTAGAAGCACTCGCCGCAGGACTCGAGGAGGCTCACCACTACCGGGTCACCCGGTGCGACGGACGTGACGCCCGACCCCACCTCCTCGACGTACCCGGCGGTCTCGTGCCCGCCAACGAAGGGTAGTCCGCCCCCGAAATCGCCATGGATATCGTGAAGATCGCTGTGGCAGATGGCGGTGGCGGCCACCTTCACCCTCACTTCGTCGGGATGCGGCGCCCGCATGACCAGGTCCTCGATGACCAACGGTGTCCCGAACCGGTAGCAAACAGCGGCTCTCATACCTCTCCCCCCATACAGTCGATGATTCTCTTGGCGCGCCAGGCTCCGCCTCAGGCGCTACCCGAGCGGCTCCATCCCAGCTTCGGCCCGCGCCTCGTTGATGTGCTTGAGCACGGCTTCCTCGAGAGACATGAGGGTGAAGCCGAAGTCCTCCTTGGCCCGGTCGCAGTTCACCTTCCAGGGCAGCTCGCAATCTTCGGATTCGTCGCCGAAGGTGATATCCGCGTCGGGAAGGTACTTCTTGACCACCGCCGCGAAATCGCGCAGGCTCACCGGTGGCCCGCCCAGGTTATAGGCCGCGTGCGGCGAAGAGTCGGCGTGTAGGGCGAGCCGAGTGAACTCCCCCACCTCGTCGGAGAGGATGGTCGAGAACTGCCAGTTGCCCGTGCACTCGAGATGGACGGGCTTGCCAACGGCAGGCAAGCGACACGATGTTTGAGAACCAACGGACGAACACGGGGTCCTTGCCGCCGTGGCCGTAGCCGATGCAGGGCCGCAGAGCCGTCGACTTTATGCCGTACAGCTCGTCGTACTGGGCGGCGAAAACCTCGGCCAGGCATTTGGACAGCGCGTAGACACTACCGGTATAGGGGAGCAGCCTGTCGTCCTCCACGATCTCCCGGTCGCCGTAGTCCTCCTGGACGCCGTAGACCGTCTCGGAACTCGTGTACACCACCCGTTTGATACCGAGGATGCGCGCCGTCTCGAAGACGTTGGCCATCCCCTGTAGGCCGATCTTCATATTGAGCCAGGGCATGGGGTCCTTGGAGAGGATCATCGCCCAGTTGACCAGCCGGTCCACCTTGTTGTCACTGGCGGCGGCCAGCAGTTGCTGCAGGTCGGAGATATCACCCCGGACGTACTTGAACTTGTCCGCGTACGGCTCGATGCGTTTCATGAACAGCGTGTCGGGCGGCGCCGGGTCAAAAGTCACCACCAGTTCGCACTCGGGGTCGGCGAGCAGAGCCAGCGCGCACTTCTTTCCAAACAGACCGCTACCACCGATGACCAGGACCCTCATCAAGAACCTCCTCCTGTTCCGCCCCTTGGAACCCCGCCCACGGGCCGGGCTGAAAAGACCGGGGCCGGCCGGCCCAGTACTCCTGGAACCCGCCGGCCCCGCGACAACTTCAAAACGGCTTCAGGACGGCGCCATCACAGAGGCCGGCCGCCTGTGCCGGTGGCTACCCGCGGACCGCCGCCAACTTCTCCTTCTTCTTGATGCACTCCTTGACCGAGACGGCGAGGTCGGCGGCGCTCAGGGCGAAGTGCTCCATGAGCTCGTCCTTTTCGGGCGTGATCAGACCCGACTGCCCGAACTCGTCCTCCACGCCCACCTTGATCAGCGGTGTGGGCCAGTTCTCCGACAGCACGCAGGCCACGGTGTCGCCCAGGCCGTTGATGTCGCTGCAGTTCTCGGCGGTCACGATGGCGCCGGTCCGCGCAGCCGCGGCGACGATCGCCTCTTCGTCGATGGGCTTCCAGGTGCAGACGTTCAGCACGCCCACGTCCAGGCCGTCCTTCTCCAGCAGGTCGACGGCTTTGATCGCCTCGGTCACCATGTAGCCGGTGGCTATGATGGTGGCGTCTTTGCCGTCACGCAGCGAGTAGGCCTTGCCTATATCGAACGGGTAGTCGTCGGTGAAGATCCGGTAGGGGTTGGGGCTGAGCTCCGCCCTCACCATGCAGGGCCCGATGTACTGCATCATGGCCTCGGTGGCCTTCTCGGCCTCCACGATATCGGCCGGGTTCATGATCACCAGGTTCGGCAGGTTGCGGAGACTGCCGATGCCCTCCACCGTGGCGTGGGAAACGCCGACCTCGCCCCATACTCCCTCGCGGGAGATGAACTTCACGTTGAACCGGTCGACCAGGATGCTCTGCCGGATCTGGTTATAGGCCCGGCTCATGCTGGCGAACAGGAAGTTGTTGTGCACAGGGATGAAACCCTCGGCCGCCAGCGCTGCCGACACGCAGGCGCCGTTCTGCTCGGCGATGCCGCATTCGATCATGCGGTCGAACATGTTGTCGGTGAACCACTCGATCTCGGGGAACTGCATGTCCTCGAGGATGGCAAGCACTTTGGGGTCCTTCTGGAAGGCGGCCTTGATAGCAGTGCCGATCCCCTTGTAGGGCATCGCGGGCTCGCCGATAGCTACATGCTTATTCCACGTCGCCATATTTGGCTCTCCCTTCCTTGACGCCCTTCATCATCTCGTCGCCGCGGCCCAGGTGCATATGCAGCTCTTCCCAGTTGGAGACGCCGCGCCCTTTGACCGTGTGGGCGATGATGACCTTTGGCTTGTTGTCGCCGTACTGCTTGGTCACCAGGTCGAGAGCGTCCAGGATCTGGCGGATGTCATGCCCGTCGATCTCGTAGACGGTCCAGCCGAAGGCCTTCCATTTGTCCACCAACGGCTCGATGGGCATGATGTCGTTGGTGGGGCCGTCGAGCGACCACTTGTTGTAGTCGACGATGGCTATGAGGTTGTCCAGCTTGAACTTGTTGGCGAACATCGCCGCTTCCCATACCTGGCCCTCGTGCAGCTCGCCGTCGCCGAGGATGCAATACGTGCGGAACTTCGGGTTGTAGCGGACTATGTAGCGGGGAAGGAAGGTGTCTTCCCGCGAGGGCGGGTTGAACTTCATCTTGAGCTTCTCGGCCAGCGCCAGACCGGCCGCAAACGAGAGCCCCTGACCCAGCGAGCCGCCCGAGAAGTCTATGCCCGGCGTACACCAGCGGTCGGCGTGGCCCTGGAAGGGCGAGCCGTAGCAGTAGTAGGTGCCGAGCGTCTCCTCCGAGTACATACCCAGCTCGACCAGGGCCGCGTAGATGGCCTCGCAGCAGTGGGCCTTGGACATGATCACCCGGTCGCGCTCGGGCCAGTCGGGATTCTTGGGATCGAACTTGATGTGATGGAAGTACAGGGAGGTGATGATCTCCATCACCGACATGGTCCCGCCCACGTGACCCTGACTGAACGTGCAGAACTGGGTGAGGCAGTGGTTGGCCATGGTCTTGGACCTGGCTTCCAACTCCTGGATGAGGGCGTCGCTATGACTCATGGGTGGCCCGCCTTTTGATCTCGATCTTCACGGAATCCACCGCGAGCGCGTTGCCGCAGCGCGGACACGCGTTGCCGTAGGCCGCCAAGACCGCCGCTTCGTCGGGGATGGCGCGCATGTAGAGCCGGCGCTTGATCTCCTCCCCGTAGTACAGCATCATGCCGCAGTTATCGCAGTTGATCTTCTCACTCATAGGGACCTCTCACTTCTGACGACCTCTCTTTTGAGCGACCTAGTGGGTGACAGGACTCAGGGCTGTATCAGGATCTTGACGGCGGTGCTGTTCTTCCGGCCCGCCAGAGCCTGGGCGATGTTCTCGAGCGGGACGATCTCGCTCAGGAGCGGATCGAGATCCAGCTTGGAGAGAAGCTTGACGGCTCTTGGGAACGCGTAGGGAGCCAAGGTGGTAGAGCGCACCGTCAGCTCGTTCGCGAACAGGTAGTACGGGTTGAAGGGGAACTCGGCCTCTTCTGGGTAGACACCCGCCCACACGACAGTGCCGCACTTGTCGGCCAGGTAGACGCACTGCTTGGCCACGGCCAGCCTGCCGCTGCACTCGAACACGGTGTCGAAGCCCCGGCCCTCGGTGTAGCCGCGTGCGGCTGCTTCCAAGTCCTCGTTCATGGGGTCGACCACCCAGTCGGCGCCCAGTCTCTTGGCGAGCGCCCGCTTCTCGGGCATCGGGTCGGACACCAGCACGCGGGCGGCTCCGGCCCGCATGGAGATCTGCTGAACGAGGGACCCGATCGTCCCCCCTCCGCAGATGGCCACCGTCCGGCCCGGGATGATGTTTCCCTGGTCGACGGCGTGAGTGCAGATCGTTGTCGGCTCGAGAAACGCCCCGTGCTCCAGGCTGACGTCGTCCGGCAACGGATAGATGGCCGCTTCGCCGTAGACCGCGTACTCGGCGAAACCCGCTTCGTAGCTCGTGACGTGCTCGCACATGTGCTCGCGGGCCGACTTGCAGTAGTCGCACTTGCCGCAGTAGGTGCGGAAGTTCATGGCCACCCGCTGTCCCACCTGGAGATCCTCGCGGACGAGGTCCGGGCCCAATTCCACGATGGTGCCCGACGCCTCGTGCCCGGTCGGGAACGGGGGTTTGGGCCACCACGGAGCCTTCAGGAAGCCGAACGTGCCGTCGTATATGTCGGGGTCGGTACCGCAGATGCCGCAGTAGGCGATCTTGACCTTGACCTCACCGGGACCGGGAGTCGGCTCGGGGACGTCCTCGACCCGCATGTCGAAGGGGCCGTATGTGAGCGCGGCTTTCATCGACCTATGGCTCCCGCAGTTCGATGGCGAGGTTGCCTACGGCCGAGTTCTCGAAGTAGCAGAACCCGGGCTGGCCGGGGACTATCGAGCTGGTCCAGATCTTGGCGCCCGCGGCCTTCGCCTTTTCCATGTCTCCCTGCAGATCGGTGGTCAGCCAGCCGATGTGGTGCAGGCCTTCACCTTGAGCGTCGAGGGTCTCTTTGAGGGCCTGATTGCCGGCGACCGGCTCCAGCAGTTCCAGTTCGACGTCTCCCATCATCCCGTTGCTGATGAGGGTGGTCCATTCGGCCGGCTCGCCGTGTAACTCGCCCTTGAAGTCGATGGCGAACGTCCGATGCTCCTTGTCGAACATGAACGGTCCGAACCCCAGCGCCTCCATCTGCGCTATGGCTGCTTCCATGTCCTTCACCACTATGCCCACGTGGTGCAGCCGCCTGGTCGGGAACGATGGTTTTTCTTCGGCCATTGTGACCCCCTTTTGGTCAGTCGTTCAGCTGTACCCAGTATGACCGGCCTGCAGGCGCGCCGCGCCGACCCGCAGCGAAAAAGATCGCATCCAATATCTGGAGACGCGAACGGAGGCCCTTCCGCGATGTCACCCGGCCACCGGAGCCGCCCCCTATGGGCTATGACCGGGACCGCAGGCTCCACAGGCGCTATGGGCCGCGCGAGCCTCTTCTCCAGAGCTGGTTGACATTCTGTCCGATCCCCATGAGACCGGAGGGGATGAACAACATGACCATGATGATGATGACGCCCAAGATGATCGGATGCCAGCCTGGGAAGTACTGGTCTCCGTACCAAGCTATGGCATAGACCAACAAGGCGCCTACCCAAGGCCCGAGGATCGTCCCGGTCCCCCCCAGCACTACCATGAGGATGGGGATGAAAAGCCAGGACTGCGCGAAGACGTTCATGGGCATCGGATGAAGAAGGTAATAGGTGTACAGACTGCCTGCGAGCCCCGCGAGGGCAGCCGCCACCGCGAAGGAGATGACCTTGTACTTGAGGACGTTGATGCCGTGAGACGCCGCCGAGACCTCGTCTTCCCGAATGGCCTTGAGAGCAAGCCCGATCCTGGAATTGGTCATGAAATAGACGACTACGGTCGCTAAGACAGCCACGATGAGGGCCGCATAGTAGTGAGTGCGGAGGTTGAAGACCACGCCCTCAGGCAAGACTTTGATAAGGAGCTTCCCTTCGCTCCCACCGGTGATATCTCCCCCATTGAGAAAGATCACCGAGACGATCATCCCCATTCCCAGGGTACCGAAGGAGAAGTAATCTCCCCGTAGCCGGGACAACAGCGGGATCCCGATAATGACGGCGAGTGCGGCCGGCGCCAACGCGCTCAAGATCATAAGGACCGGATCGAACCAATACCCCGTCTTTGTGATGGCAAAGAACCAAAGAAGAGCCGTGGTGAAAGCGCCAAGGCCAAAGAAGGCGTTCTGGCCGAGACTTATCTGGCCGGTATAGCCGGCCACCAGGTTCCACCCTTGGGCAACGATGCCGTAGATGAAAACCATGAAGAAGAAGATGCCGAGTTGCCCGTTGTGAACATCGTAGTAGAGGGGCAGAGTCGCGAAGAACACCAGCGCCACCGCCGCGATCGCCATCCATACCCCTTTGCGCCGCAAGAGGCTGCGGGACTCAGCCGGAACTTCGGCCGGGGCTACATCGCTGTTCTGAATCATGTCGTGTGTCTCTTCCATCAGACCTTCTTAACCAGTCCCCGCCTGCCGAACAGTCCCTGAGGCAGGAAGATAAGCACGAGGATGAACACCCCGTAGGAGACGGCTTCGATCCAACTGATGCTCACGTAGTAGGCCGTGAGGTTCTCGATCACGCCCAAGATAAGGCCTCCCGCCAGAGCGCCGAACACGTTGCCGAGCCCCCCCAGGGCCAAGGCGATCAGGGCTTTTATGGCGAATGCGAACCCGAACTGGTAGTCAAACGAGTACACCGTGGCCATCCCGACACCTGCCACTCCCGCGAGCCCGATCCCGACCGCGAAGCTGATGGCGCACACCCATCCCGAGTTGATCCCCTGTAGCGTGGTGGCCTCCATATCCTCGGAAGCAGCTCTCACCGCGGTGCCCAACCGTGTCTTCTTGAGGAACACAAACACGACAAGCGCGGACAGAAGAGCAAGCCCGAGAAGCACAAGACGCAGCCACGAGATCCTGAGGCCCCAAACTTCGAGGGCGGCCGATGAGTACGAGATATTCAGGCCCCGTGGACTCGCCGTCCAAATCTTCAGTATCGCGTTCTCGATCAGATACATCAGACCGACGGCGATAAGGAGTGAGACATTCTTGTCCTCGAGGGCGACAGCTCGTCGGAACAGGGTATAGAACATACCCAGCCCCACAAGGAATGCGAAGGGCACCACGATGAGGAGACAGAGATAGGGGTCGAGAGAGAGCTTGACGAAGAGCCAGTAGACCACAAAAGCGAAGAAGACGATCATCGAGCCTTGCGCGAGGAAGATGATGCGCATCGTGCCGAAAATGAGGCTCAGTCCGGCGGCCGCGATCCCATACATAGACCCGAGGAGGATGCCGTTTATTACGACCTGCATCAGCGATGTCATTACAGCTTGCTCCCCCGCTCGCCCACGTATGCCTTTCGTACATCGACATTCGAAAGCAGCTCTTCCCCGGTCCCACTCATGATGACGCTGCCGGTCTTCATCACGTAGGCTTGGTGGCAGATCTTGAGAGCCATATGGATGTTCTGCTCGACCAACAAGACGGTGGTTCCTTGCTGGTTGAGCGCAACGATCAAGTCAAAAATGGTTCTGGTGAGGATAGGGCTGAGGCCTAGAGACGCTTCGTCGATCATGACGAGCTTGGGATGCGCCATCACGGCCCGCCCGATGGCCAGCATCTGCTGCTCGCCGCCGCTTAGAAGGCCGGCCTTGCCGTGCGCACGTTCCTTGAGCACCGGGAACAGCCCGAACACTCGCTCCAGAGACTCGTCATAGGTGGCGCGTGCTCTCGGGATATATGCTCCCAGCCTCAGATTCTCGAGGACCGTCAGAGTCTGGAAGAGCCGCCGTCCTTCGGGCACGAGCACGATCCCTTTGTCAACGCGGTGCTTGGTGCTCATCCCGCCCAAGCCTTCTCCCATGAAGAGCACCTCTCCATGGGAGGGGTGCAGAAGACCGGCGATAGCCTTCAGGAGGGTGGACTTGCCGGCGCCGTTGGACCCGATGAGTGCAACGATGGTCCCTTCCTCCACCTGGAGGGAAACATCCGCAAGGGCCCGGACGTCCCCGTAGGAGACCCTTAGTTCTCTGACCTCAAGCAGTGGGTTCGCCAAGGTAAGCCTCAATCACTTTCGGGTCGCACGCCACATCGTCCGGGCATCCATCCGCGATTTTGACGCCGTAGTCGATAACGGCGACGCGGTCGCAGAAGTCAAGGACCGCGTCCACCCTGTGCTCGATCCATAAGATCGCGAACTTGCGTTCGTCCTTTATGGCCCGGATCACGCCCAGCAGGTGATCTATCTCTATGGACGTAAGGCCGGCCATTGGCTCGTCGAGCAGGATGAGCGACGGCATCGAAGCCAAGCCCATAGCAATTTCGAGCAGGCGACGGTCGGAGAGGGTCAGGTGCGCAGCCTTGATATCCCGCTTGCCGGATAGCTCCACAAGGTCGAGGGCTTCCAGGGCGCGCTGCTTGGAGCCCTGAGAATGCTTGCCTCCGTAGACAGCGGCCGTCATGACATTGTCAAAGACCGACATCTTGAGGAAGACGCGGACAAGCTGGTAGGTCCTCGCTATGCCCAGATGACAGATCTTGTGAGGAGCGAGGCCGGCGATCTCCTTTTCCTTGAACCGGATACTGCCGCTGTCGACCGGGTATATGGACTCGATGAGGTTGAACACGGTCGACTTGCCGGCGCCGTTCGGGCCGATAAGGCCCACGATCTCTTCCTCTCGCACCTCGAAGTCGAAGTCGGTGATGACATGCAGGCCGCCGAAGTGCTTGTCGACTTTGGTGAGGTTGAGGAGGGGATCTCCAGCCGCCATGGCCTACCGCCCACTCGGAGCCGGCCGGGGCGATGCGCCCACGGGGGTCGATACCAACGAGAGCAACGTGGATAGTCCACGACCGTGTGGCATGTAGCTCAAATAGATCCCCCCGTAGCCTGTCAGATTGCTGGTGAGGCACCCACAGATCCCGCCGAAGCGCTGGCAAAACATAGCAGATGCCCCCGCCTTTGGGAAGTCGAGAATCTGGAAAAGTCCAGAACCCGCCCCGGTGCCGATCGGCGGGGCGGTTCGCTCTTGCATTCGCCGAAGATCGGTATCACTTGCGGCGGCGGCGGCGCTGCCTGTAAGATTCATTGGAGTACTATTGTGCAGATTGACTTGCACAAATGAACGTAGGGGGAAATCTATGACATGAACACGCTCGGCTTGTTCCATTTCCAACCATGATATTGCAGCAGCGAACTAGGGGGGTAACGTGAGAGACAAGAAACTGGTTGTTTTGATTCTGGCCTTGGCCATCGGCCTCATGTCGGTTCTCTTCCTGTCTGCCTGTGGTGGGACCGAAGAGACCACGACTACGGCAGGACCGGCCACCACCGCAGGACCGGCCACCACCGCAGGACCAGCCACCACCGCAGGACCAGCCACCACCGCTGCCGGTGAGGCCGGCGACGACATCGTCATCGGGGCGATCAACTCGATCACGGGTGTGAACGCTCTGACCGGCGCCGAGCATAAATGGGCTCAGGAGCAGGCAGCAGCCGACTGGAACGCCAAGGGGGGCATCAAACTCGCCGACGGCAAGATGCACAAGATCGTGCTGAAGTACTACGACGACAAGAGTTCCGATACCGAAGCTGCCTCGGCTATGGAGAAGCTGATCAAGACCGACGGCCTCAAGGTCGTCCTCAGCTCCAACACCACTCCGTACAACCAGGCGGCTGCCACTGTGGCGGAGCAGTACCAAGCGTACTATCACATCGTCACAAGTTGGACCGACACGATCGATGGCATGGACCTGAAGTGGTCCTCCGACCTTTTCGTGGCCGCGTACAACGCGGGGAAAGCCGCCACTGGGGCTGTCGAGAACATGACTGAGCCCATCAAGAAGCTCGCAGTCATGACCGAGAACAACCCGGACGGCATCGGTTTCGGCGACGGTACCGTTGCCGGCTTGGAAGCGGCCGGCTATGAGGTGGTAGCCTACGAGAAGTTCGTCGAGGGTCAGAAGGACTTCTCCTCCATCATCCTCAAGTTCAAAGAGGCGGGTGCGGAAGGCGTCATCGTGCTGATCTCGCCCTCGGACGGGATCACCTTCGTCAAGCAGATGAAAGAACAAGCCTGGGCACCGAAGTACCTCTTCGGATACAAGGGCTTCTGGCCTGTGGAGTTCATGAAGGGCCTCGGTGCCGATTCGGACTACATCGGCTTCGACGGTTTCTGGAGCGAGACCCTCCCGTACCCCTACGCGAAAGAGCTGGGCCAGGCCTTCCAGGACTCCCATGAAGGCAACACCTCGGTGAGCGTGGGCCTCTCCTACGCCGGTGCCCAGATCCTATTCACGGCTATCGAGCGGGCCGGCGAACTCGAGCCTGGCAAGGTCCGTGACGAAGTATTCGGCGGCACGTTCCCCGGCACTACAATGGGGGACATCACGTATAACGATCAGGGTATATCCGAGATCCCCTTGCTTGGTTTTCAGTGGATCGGCGGCGAACGTAACCTGAGGGCCCCGAAGGAGCTCTCCGTCGGACCGACAGAGACGTTCAAGCCCTGGGACCAGAGGTAACGACCACTCATCGCTGAGACCGGCGAAGCCGGGATACTGGCTGAGCGGATCGCGACGATGACAGACTGAGGAAGACCCCCTCCCCCCACAGGGAGGGGGTCTTCTCTTTTGC
>CAWAOX010000003.1:0-12897 GCA_963783835.1 uncultured Actinomycetota bacterium | reverse complement strand
CGGGCCTCGCGGCCGCGTCTTGACGCTGGCCTGTTCCGCCGAGGCTGTTGGCGGTCGCCTACCGGGTGGCGAAGAGGATCGCCGCCTCGGGGGCCGATGCCGGGGCCAGTCTGACCGTTCCCCCCGCCATCTCGGCCGAGCTCACCTCGAAGACCAGATCTCCGGACACCGTCTCTCCCGGGCCCGCCTCGCCCGCCTCCTCGATCGGCTGCGGGGCTTCCGCGCGCCGCGGCGGCGCCCCGAACTCACCTCCGTCACTCCCCACGAAGGCGGAGGCGATATCCAGGGAGAAATCCGCTGAGCCTCCTCCCGTGTAGGTGGCCCGGACGGTGACGACCACGTAGTCGAAGCCGGGGGGCGGCGGCTCGTTGAACTCGTTGGTGTAAGCGACCAACTCGGTGGCCGGCGCCGTCACGCTCGTCACCGTGACCTTCCATTGCCCGACCCTGGCCTCTTCGCCCAGGGGGACCGCGGCTTGCCCGGTAGTAGTCGGCCCGGTGGTCGGCCCGGTGTCGGCGCAGTCGTCGGCGCAGTGGCCGTCGTGTTCGGCGCGGCGGTCGGCGCGGTGTTCGGGGAGGCGGCCGTCGTGTCGGGCGCGCCCGTGGCGGTCGTCTGGCCCGTCGTCGTCGACGCTGACGGCGCGGAGCCGCAGCCGGCGAGGAACAGGCCGGCGGCGGCCGCGCCGGCGAGCAAGAAGGCCGCGGTCAGAAAGACGAGGGCGCGCCTGCCGGGGGTACCCACTTTGGGGCTTCTCATTGGAGGGCCTCCAGACAGTCTTCGATCAGCCGGTTGTGAAGGTCGACGTCATCCGCAGTCGTGAAGGGGCACATGAGGGCCATGTTGTGGAACGGGGTCAAGAGCACGCCCCGGTTGAGCAGGTACAGGTGGATGTAGGCCTCCAGCAGCGGGTGCCTCGCCTGATGGGCCTCGCCGCCGGTCCGGGGCGGCCGGGGGCTGAACAGATACTCCACCCGGGCGCCTATGCGGGTGACGTGCCAGGGCAACCCCCGCGCTTCCACTGACTGCGAGACCCCGCGCGCGAGCCGTTCGGCGAGCGCGCTCATGTGCAGGTAGTTCTCCTCGGTCATCACTTGCTCGAGAGTCACGCGGATGGCGGCCATCTGAAGCGCGCTGCCCGCAAGGGTGCCGCCAAAGCCGAAGTGGTTGATTGCATCCCCGGGCTTGAAATGGGGCAATACAGACCAGATCCGTTCGGCCAGTTCTCGCGAAGCCCCCCACACCGCCACCGGCACTCCGCCGGCGATGCTCTTGCCCAGGACGAAGAAATCGGGGTCCAGGCCGTATGCGCCGGTGTAGCCGCCGGGGCCCGTGGAGATGGTGTGCGTCTCGTCGATGACGAGCGGCACGCCGTGCTCCCGGGTGAGCCGGCGCAGGGCATCGTGGTAGCCGGGAAGAGGCGGCACCATACCTATGTTGGTCAGAATGGGCTCGGTGAGAACGCAGGCGACATCGCCGTGACCGAGAGCCTCCTCCAGAGCCTCCACGTCGTTGAACTCGACCAGCCGGGTGGTCTGCTCGTGGTGCATGGCATTCGGGTGGACGTCCGTCCGAGGCACCATCCTCTTCGCTTCGTCGAACTCCACCTGGGTCTCGTCCACACTGCCGTGATAGTTCCAGTTGAAGGTGACTACCTTGTCCCGCCCGGTGACCATGCGGCAGAGACGGATGATGAACCGGTTGGCATCCGTCGCCGACGTGGTCACCTGCCAATACGGCAATCCGAAGCGGCGGGCCAGCTCCTCCCCCACCCAGACCGAATCCTCGGTCGGCAGCATCATGGTCGCCCCGCGCCGAAGCTGAGCCTCGATCGCGTCGATCACCACCGGATTGGCGTGGCCGAACATGGCGCCGGTATCGCCAAGGGCGAAGTCGACGTAGTCCTGGCCGTCCACGTCGGTAAGATGGGCCCCCCGGGCTTCGGCGACGTAGAGGGGATAGCTCCCCGGCCACTGCTGCATCCAGTGCATCGGCGCCCCATAGAGGAAGCACTCGAGCCCGCGGGCGTAGAGCGCTTTGGAACTGGGGTGGGTCGCCTCGAAGCGGGCCTGCTCGCGCTCTAGCAGCGCGCCGAATCTCTGCAGATCGATATCGTTCATTTCGCCGTTCGCGCCTCCGCAAGTCGTCCTAGAGGACGGTGCCTTTGGGGCTCATGGCCAGGATGGACGACAGCGCCTCCGGCTCGGCCTTGAAGATCGCACACCGCTTGTGCTCGTACAGACCGACCACCTCGAGCAGGCGGCGTATCGAGATGCTCGGAGCCACTACAGCCAATGATCCATCGTCCCGCAGATCTCCGACTGTCGAGATGATCGCCGTCAACCCCCCGCTGTCGATGTACGAGCAACTGCTCAAATCCAGCAACAGACGGTGATTGCCGGCTTTCAAATGGACCCGGAAAGCCTTCTCCAAGGCCGGCGCGTTCGGATGGTCGATCTCGCCACTGACACGGATGATGGGAACAGCGCCAAGCAATTGCTGCCTGATCTCCACAGAACACCTCCCGCCCCGGCGATGTTTCGTGGACCCAGTATAGGCGGACGCCGAATGGATTACACTGCCACCATCTACCACTAAGGAGGGGATCGTGAACGCGTACGACGTCATGCACGAATGGGACCGGGCGGTGGGCAACCCTCCGCGCACCGACGAGCAACTCGACAGGGATATCCCCGAACAACTCTCGAACGGTGACTACGATGGCTGGAAGGCCCTCCTGGTGGCGCGCGACGTGCCGGCCATAGAAGAGGGGATGCGCATCTGGGGTCTGCCGATCCAGCCCCTCGGCGCCTTCGAGATCGACGAGGCCATCGAGACCGTCGAAAGACCGGACCTGCTCAACTAGGCGGGAGCCCCGTTCCCGGGGCCACCGCCGCCTGGCCGGCGACCGAGTCTCGAAGTGCCGCGACCCAGGCGGGGTCGAGCCGGATCAATCTCGCCTTCTTGAGATTCTCCTTGACGACCCAGCGCACGTCGGCGTCGGACGACCTCGCCCAAGACTCCATGCGCGGCTTCCCGTGCTCTGGGTCGGCCGCGACGACCACGCTCCAGCAGTAGCCGAGCGCCTGCCGCAGCGTCCGGGACTCGTCGCAGCGCCGGTCACCGGCGGCCTCAAGGTGCGCGGTCACTCGATCAACGATCTCGAGAGCCGTCGACGCTGCTTCGCCGGTCTTCAGCAGTCTCGGCTCGGCCACGGCCGCCACGGCCGCCCGCTGCACGTAAGGCCGGTCGTCCACCCAGCCGGCGACGATCCCCAACAGCCGGGAGACGTCCGCGTCCCCCACGCGCTGTAGCGCCATGGCTACGCCCTCGCGCACCCGCCAGCGGCGATCGCACGCGTGGGTCCGCAACTCCTCCACCAGCTCCGTCCTGCCTTCGGCTGCAAGCCGACCGAGCCCCACGACGCCGCAGACGACGAGGAACTCGTCGGTCGGTTCGTCGCCGGACCCCACCGCTATCCATTCGCGGAACTCCGGCTCCCGCCCCACGTCGGCCGCGGCCTGCACCAATTCCAGATTGCCCCGAGGCCCAGGCAGGCCCGAGTGCTGGCGAAGAAAGGCGATCTTATGGGAGATGTTCCCGAGTTCTGCAGCGTAGTCGTCGTGCTTCGTCATACCACCATGTTACGAGATACCGGCGCTCGTGTAAGCTTGACCGGATGCGTTTCGTCAAGATAGTCGCCATCATCCTCGGCATTCTCCTCGCCCTGACCGGGCTTGCGTCCGTGACGTCCGGAGGTTTCCTTCTGGGCGTCTACGCCACGCAGAGGGATCCCTCGGGTTTCTTCACCAGCCCCGACCAGCAAGTGGGAAGCTACGGTTTCGCCCTGACCGCTCCCAACGTCAATGCGACCTTCGGCTCTCGATGGCTAAGTTGGGTCCCAGCCCGGGGGAACGTCACGGTGCGGATCGAAGGAGACTCGATGCTGCCCGCTCCCTTGTTCATCGGGGTCGCTCCGACCGGACGCGTGTCCAAGTACCTGGCCGGAGTTCCGCACGACAAGATCACGGGAATCGACTGGATAGCGGGATCGGTCGAGTACAGCCATGTTGACGGCACGACGCTTCCATCGGCGCCGGCGAAGCAGAGCTTCTGGGTGGCCAAGGAACAGGGCTCGGGCACCCAGACGCTGGAGTGGGAGCTCCAACAGGGCAACTGGACCGTCGTCATCATGAACGCCGACGCGAGCGCCCCGGTCGCGGCCACCATGAGCGTAGGAGCCCGCTTCGGGATCCTGACGCCCATCGTCATCGGCTTGACCGCGGGCGGCTTGGTCTTGCTGGCGATCGCAACCACACTCATCGTCCTCGGCGTCCGGCGGCGACGGCCTCCCCCCGCGCCGCGCCCGCCCGCGGTGACCCGCACACCGCCGCCGGAGTTGGGCAGACAATGACGGTATCGCCACAGATCGAAGTCCAGGCGCGCGACCTGCTGAACCGGATGAGCCCGGCAGAGAGGCTCCGCCTGCTCGCCGGATACCAGGACCTCTACAAGGACATGCTCGGTGCGTCCGGCGACGGCTACAAGCCCCCGCTCTACTCGGCCGCCGCCGTTCCCAGGCTGGGTCTGGGCGGGCTCTACTTCGTCGACGGTCCTCGCGGCGTCGCTCGCGGCATATCCACGTGTTTTCCCGTTGCCATCTCGAGAGCCGCCAGCTTCGACCCTTTGCTGGAGGAGCGCGTGGGCGAGGCGATCGGACGGGAAACGCGCGCCCACGGCGCCAATGTCTGCCTGGCCCCCTGCCTTAACCTGCTACGCCACCCAGGTTGGGGGCGCGCGCAGGAGACCTACGGCGAGAACTCCGAGCACGTGGGCGAGATGGGCGCGGCCTTCGTCCGCGGTCTCCAGAGACATGTCATGGGCTGCGCCAAGCATTTCGCCTGCAACAGCATCGAGGACTCGCGCTTCGAGGTGGACGTCCGGGTGCGCCCGGAGGTGCTCGATAGCGTCTACCTGCCCCACTTCAAGCGAGTGGTGGACGAGGGCGTGGCGAGCGTCATGTCGGCCTACAACTCGGTCAACGGGGAATGGTGCGGCCAGAACTACCGGCTGCTCACTTCGATCCTCAAGGAACGCTGGGGATTTGGGGGGTTCGTGGTCAGCGACTGGGTCTTCGGCATCCGCGATGGCGTCGCGGCGGTCAACGCCGGCCTCGACCTCGAGATGCCCGCTCGGCTCTTCATCGACGACCGGGTGGCCAAGGCGGTGGAACGCGGACTCGTCCCCCGGGCGCGAGTCGACGACGCTGCTCTTCGCCTGATCCGTCAGCAGTTCCGCTTCGCCGCGATCGGGGACGGGGAGTACGACGCGGGCGTCGTCGGCTGCGACGAGCACCGCGCACTGGCGCGAGAGGCAGCCACTAAGGGCATCGTGCTCCTGCGGAATGAGGCGGTGCAGGGAAGGCCGGTCCTACCGCTCGACGGGGGGCAACTGCGTCGAGTGGCCGTGATCGGCCGTCTGGGCGACGCCCCGAACACCGGCGACCACGGCTCGAGTAGCGTGACCGCTCCGTACGTGGTGACGCCGCTCGGGGGCCTACGCGCCGCGCTCGACCCAGTCGGCGTGCAGGTTTTTCACGACGATGGCTCACAACCGGAGCGGGCGGCTGCGCTCGCCGCCGGCGCCGACGCCGCGATCGTCGTCGTGGGCTACGACTGGCGTGACGAGGGCGAGTACATCGGCAAGTTCCCTCCCCCCGGGTTCAAGAACCTCCTGCCTCGCCCGCCTCTCAAGCTGATCCCGAAGGCTTTGGTCGCGGCTGCACGGCTTCGCCGACGGGGGGACGGACTCTTCGGCGGGGGCGATCGCAGGTCGCTCACGCTGCACGACGATGAGGAAGCGCTCATCCAGTCGGTCGCGGCTGCCAACAGCCGCACGATCGTCGTGCTCGTCTGCGGCTCGGCGGTCCTGATGGAGCGCTGGCGACATTCGGTGCCGGGGATCCTCATCCTGTGGTACCCGGGCATGGAGGGCGGCCACGCGCTCGCCGACATCCTCCTCGGCCGCAAGAAGCCGACGGGCCGCCTGCCCTTCGCCATCCCGACGAGCGTCGACCACCTGCCGCCCTTCGACCCCGACGCCGCAATCGTCGAATACGGTGAGCTTCACGGGCAGGCGCTTCTCGACCATTTGGGGGTCAGCCCGCCGCCTATCCGTACCGCTTCGGGCTGACCTATCAGGACTGAAACGGGCGCGGACTGATCCGGGCGCGGGCCGGCTAGGAGAGCCTCCTCTTCTCCCGAGCAAGTGAAGCTGCCGCGTCGCTACGCGAAGAGAAGAAGCGCACCTTGTCGGTATCGAGAAAGCCGGTGTAGGTGAGGACTTGGTTTGGGCCGGCCGAAGCACCGATGAGACCCAGCCAGCCATGAGCGGGCAACTGCGCCAAGGCAGACAGAAGGACACCCAATCCGCCGCTGTCGAGAAACGTGCAGTCGGTCAGATCAAACAGAAGATTCTGAGGCGGGAACGCCCCCTGGAGGATCTCGTCCACCGCATCACGGGCGGCCTGCTTGGACGATTGGTCAAGATCGCCATCGATCACTATGACGGGGACACCGCCGATCGTGCTTTCGATCACATCCATGAGAGACTCCCGGTCTGAAGATGCCCACACCCGAACAATGTGTGTGCTATTCCCAACATCCCCTTAGAAGAATCCCGCCGGCAGCGGACGCCGCCTCCCGCCACCCTTCAGAGTCCGAGAAACGGAGCTTGGCGAGCGCCGCGTCAGGTCAGCGCTTGGTATTCGCGACACCCACGCAGCGTCTACGCAGGGAGAAACCCCGCCGCCCGCAGGAGCGCTTCCGCCTCTACTGCGTCCTCGGGGCAGGAGGCGGTGCCGAAACTCATCTCCAGGGTTAGGCCATCGGGGCCGAGTATGAACCTGGTGTTCTCCGCTTCGGCGGCGAGTCGCTTGGCCACCGTGTGCGCGGCTTGCCCATCGGTCTCGTCCATAACGATGATGAACTGATCCCGCGTGCACAGGAACCACGCGTCGACTTCGCGTATGTTCGCAGCGATGAGATCTGCCAGATCCCCCAGAGCGGAGTTGCCGGCTGCCTGGCCGAAGGTACTGTCGACCCAGGCCATGTTGTGGATGTCGACCACGAGAAGAGCAAATGGGCGACCGCGACGTCTATGGCGCTTGAGATGGCTTTCGACCTCACGCAGCACGTACCCTGGGTTATAGAGGGCAAGAAGCGATTCCCGACCAAGACCTACGTGCGCCATGTCGCGTCTCCCTTGGCAACCATCGACCACAGTGCAATGCTGGAAGTCCCACGGCTCCTATCGGCAGGCTCCAGACACGTCTTGACTGCCAAGCAGGTGTTCGACCGACAGGTCTCACTCCAGAGGTCCCACATCGCCTGGCTTGAGTTCATGCCGAGGCAGTTCGCCCTTCGGCTCTACCGCTGTTTGACCTGCTCGTAGGCCCAATCCAGCCAGGGGAAGAGAGCTTCCAGGTCCTGCCGCCGCACTGTGGCACCGCCCCAGAGGCGCAATCCCGCGGGCGCGTCTCGATAGGAGGCGATATCGTAGGCCGCGCCCTCAGCATCAAGCAGAGATGCCACCTTCCTTGCTGCTTTCGCCTGTTCCTCGCCCGGCAGAGCGGTGAACCACGGGTCGACGATCCTTAGGCAGATGGAGGTGCTCGAACGGATCTCCGGCTGTTCAGCCAGGAACTCCACCCAGGACGTGCGGGCTACCCATTCGGCGACGGCCGCCAGATTGTCTTGGCTCCTGCGGATCAACTCGGGCAGGCCACCGATCTTTTCGGCCCACTTCAGCCCGTCGAGTGCGTCCTCCACGCACACCATCGAGGGTGTGTTGATGGTGTCCGCATTGAAGATGCCGTCGATCAGCTTACCGCCCTTCGTCATCCGGAAGATCTTTGGAAGCGGCCATGTGGGCTGATAGCTCTCCAAGCGGCGCACGGCCCGGGGGCTGAGGATGAGGACCCCATGCTGGCCCTCGCCGCCCAGCACCTTCTGCCAGGAGTAGGTGACCACATCCAACTTGGCTATGGGAACGTCCATCGCGAACACGGCCGAGGTGGCGTCGCAGATGAACAGCCCCTCGTGGGGGTCAGGTATCCAGGCCGCGTCGGGAACACGCACACCCGAGGTAGTGCCGTTCCAGGTGAAGACGACATCGCGGTCGTCATCCACCGCCGAGAGATCCGCAATCCGCCCGTAGTCCGCCGAAAAGACGCGCACATCCGGAAGTTTGAGCTGCTTCACAATGTCGGTCACCCAACCCTGCCCAAAGCTCTCCCAGGCGAGCGCGTCAACACCGAGGGGACCGAGCAGGGACCAGAGGGCCATCTCTACCGCCCCTGTGTCGGACGCGGGGACGATGCCGATGCGGTACTCAGCAGGGACGCCCAGGAGGGCACGCGAACGGTCGAGGACCTCCTGGATGCGGGCCCGGCCCTCTTTAGACCGGTGAGAGCGCCCGACGAGCGCCCCCTCCAAGGCGGACAGACTCCACTCCGGGCGCTTGGCGCAGGGGCCCGAGGAAAAGCAGGGATTGCTGGGACGTAGGGTCGGTTTCATGAAAGAGATGCTCCTTTCGGGAAGATCCTCGTGTCTGGTGCCTGGCGGTCCGTCAACTCCCCAACGAGAGCTCCACCGCGCGGACGCCGTCGACGCCGGGTATGCTACGCAGTTCGTCCAGCACCGCCGCCGGCAGCGGGTCGTCAAGCGCGAGCCCCATCACGGCTTTGCCTTCGACCTTCTTCCGGCCGACGTTCATGAAGGCGATATTGATGGCGTGCCCGCCGATGATGGTGCCCACCCTGCCTATCATGCCGGGCACGTCTTCGTAGCGCAGAAAGACCATGTGCCTCGATGGATTGATGTCGATGGCATGCCGGTAGACCTTGACCAGCCGGGGCCGGTTCCTGGGGCCGAAAACAGTGCCCCCCGTGTTCAGCTCGCCCTGCCTGTCCTTGCCCTCCAGAGTGATGAGGTTGGTGTAGTCCGGCGAGCGGCGGTCCTTCGCCTCCGACACCTGGAGCCCCCGATCGGCGGCCGCGGTCGGCGCGTTGACATAGTTGACCGCCTCGTCGGCGACTCCCTCGACAAGCCCTTTGGTAGCGGCCAGAGTCAGAAGCCTCGTATCTTGCTCGGCCAGCTCACCCTCATAGCGGACTGTCACCTTGGAGAGCGGACCCTCGGCTATGGCCGACATGAGCTGTCCCAAGATCTCGGCCAGGGGAAGGAACGGCCCGATGGCCTGCATGGCTTCCTCGGATACGGATGGGATGTTGACGGCGTTCGTCACTACTCCGCCGGTGAGACCAGCCACGATCTGTTCCGCCACTATGACACCGGCGCGATCCTGCCCCTCAGCGGTGGAAGCGCCCAGGTGAGGGGTCATGATCACGTTGTCAAACCTTGCGAGAGGGAAGTCCGCGGGGACAGGCTCGGTGGAGAAGACGTCCAGACCTGCCGACGCCACCTGGCCCGACTCGAGGGCGCGCACGAGCGCCGCCTCGTCCACGATGCCTCCCCGGGCACAGTTGATGATGCGCACGCCCTTCTTCATCTTCGCGAAGGCGGTGTCACCGATCAGGCCCGTGGTCTCGGCGTTCTTGGGTAGATGTACGCTGATGAAGTCGGAGACGGCATACAGGTCGTCAGGGGATTCTGCCCGCTCCACGCCGAGCTCGCGGAAGCGCTCCACGGACACGTAGGGGTCATACGCGATGACGTGCATGCGCAGCCCCTTGCCGAGCTGGGCTGTCAGCAGCCCGATCTTCCCCAGGCCCATGATGCCAAACACCTTGTCGCTGATCTCCACGCCCTTGAACTTGGACTTCTCCCACAGGCCGGCGTGCATGGAAGCGTTGGCGTTGGGGATCTGCCGGACCTGAGCCAGGAGCAGACCTATGGCGTGCTCGGCCACGGACAGGCTGTTGGACCCGGGAGCATTGGCCACCACGATCCCCTTCTGGGTGGCGGCCTTGACATCTATGTTGTCCACTCCCACGCCGGCCCGACCGATCATCCGGGGACGCGTGGCGTGTCGGAGAACGTCGGCGGTGATCTTGCTGGCCGAGCGGACAAGGATCGCGTCGTAGTCGTTGATCCTGTCCCTGAGTTCCTCGTCCGTCATGTCCGTGCGAACCTCAACGTCGAAGTGCTCCTTGAGGACGTCGATCCCCGCTTGGGCGATCTTCTCCTTCACCAGGACCCTCATCTTCTCGCCTGGCTGTCTTCTTGTGTCGTCTACCATCTGTCCCCCGATGCCACGACCGACCATTTGCAGGACCCGGACAAAACGCAAGCTGGCTCACGACCCCATCATAGCAACGGTCCCGCCGTCGCCGGCCTACTTCTGCATGAGTTCGCAGCCGGCGTGCCTGTGAAGGTGGTATCTGAGCGGCGCCGGAGGCGGGACTCGAACCCGCATGGGCGTAGCCCTACGGTGTTTCGGACAGCGTTTCCAGAAACCGGGTGAGGTATTGGAGGAAGTCGGCAGGTCTTTCTTCCATCACCAAGTGTCCGGCCTCTGGGACGACCACGAGCTCAGCGCCGGGGATCGCGTCTGCTACCCGCCTACTATCTTCGGGCGACACGATCCGGTCCGAGTCGCCGGTGATCACCAGGGTGGGGACCGAGACCTCACTCAGTCGGTCGGCCAGATCACCGTTGCCGGCGGCCAAGGTGAATTCCCACAGACCGCGATCCCAGTCATCCACCTGCAGCGGCTTCTTGTAGCCCTCCCGTACTTCCGGCGTTATGAGGGAGGTGTCGGCGTAGGAGCGATCCAGCACCGATTCGAGCGAACCGACCAGGCGCCGAGCGACGAGGGGGCCGAGTCGCCGTATCTGCGGGATGCGAAGCAGAGGCTTGATCCACGAGGGGGGTCCGCCCCCGTACACGGCCGGAGCGACCAGTACCAGAGCCTTCACCCGCTCCGGGTGCGAGAGCGCCGTCTGCAGGGCGACCGCGGCACCGGCCGAGTGACCGACGAGCACCGCCTCGTCAAGACCCAGTTCGTCCATCATCCCTATGGTCAGTCCGACCTGGCTCTCCATAGAGTAGGGGTTGCCATCCGTCCATTCGCCGGGAAGGGGGCGGGTGGTCAGACCGAACCCGGGCCGGTCGAAAGCGACCACCCGATGCTCGGAAGCCAAGGCCGGCAGCGCGTCCCGCCACGAGAAGGTGCTTCCCCCGAACCCGTGGAGCATCACGATGCTCGGATCCCCGGTACCGGCGTCCTTGTAGTGCACGTCGAGTCTGGCTGTACCGACCGCGTCGCCCATGGCGACGAAACGGCTGTCGGCATCGGCCAGTTCTTGGGGCGAGACGGTCGCTTCTGGAGGTCGTATCGGTACGAGGAACGGTCCCACCAGGATCACCAGCAGCAAGAAAGCCACAACGGCGTAGATGATGATGCGGCGCCTACTCGGTCTCTTCACAGGACCGAGACTACATGAGGCCACCTGCAGGTGCAACAGTCCAGCTACCCGGCCGCTTCGCTTTGGAAATCGAGGTGGCGAGGGCTTTCAGCCGGCGGGGGTCACGACCTTGCGGCTCTTGTAGAGAAGGAATCCACCCAGGGCCAGCCCGATGACACCGACGATGACGATGATCAAAGGTATCCAAAGACCGACCCAGCCCAGCAAGGAGGCCTTGTTCTGGGCGTCCGCGGCAAGAGCCTTCTCGCTGGCCGCGACGATGCTCATGCTCTGGTTGTACACCTTCGTAGACTCCGCCTGTCCCAACTGGCCGGCCGCCTGCATGGCAGTCTTGATCGCCGGGCCCATCGTGGGATCGTCCGCGTACTTGCCCATGATCGCGAATGCTTCGAGGAGATTGGTGGTATCCAGATCCATGAGGGTGGTGCGGTCGAAGTCGGCCCCGACCGTGGCGCCGGTCTTCTCCTCGATGTAGATGACGTCCCCGCTCTCCTGCGTATAGATCACCTTGATGGGTTGCTGCGCGATCGCCTGGAGCGCCTGCAGATCCTCAGGAGAGGCCACCGTGGCCAGCCCAGCCATTAGGGCGCCGAGATCGAGGCCCTTGGCTTTGAGTTGGGCGCTGAGTTGCGCGAAGGTCACCTCCATGGGCAGGCCCTGTGCCCCCAGGACCGCTTGCGCGATGGGTGGGTAATACTCAGCAGCCGGGCGCGCCGCGTCGATCTTCACGGCGGTGATCCCCAGGCCGTTGTAGTCCTCGATCTTCTCCGCGGCCTTCACATCGAACGCCTTGTTGACGTCGTTGAAGAACGCCGAGAGGGTGTCCCCGGCCGCGAGGCCGCCGGGGAAGAGCGGGCCATAATGGCCGGCCCGGTCGCTCAGCACGATCTTCGGGCTGTAGGCCCAGTTCTCATTGCTCGGGACGCACAGGCGCGACGTCCGGTCGAGTGCGTACTGGGCGATCTGGGCAGGCCGCTCCTGCCCGGCGAGGGTCATGGCGAGGGTGTCGCGGCAGACCGCGGTGCCGGAAGTGTACTGGTCGGAGACAGAGGCGAACGTTCGAAGGACGGTGAACGGGATGGCCACCTCTTTGCCGGCCGGTAGCGCCTGCCCGGTCGCGGAATCGACGTACTGAGTCAGTGTCCCTTCGAAATTCATGGTGACGTCGATATCGCTCGGCAGCTTCGTCAGCGAGGGCGCAAGCACCACCCACCACACGATCGCCACCGCGATCAGCACTACCCCCGCAGCGCCGAGTATCATGCCTGGCTTCTTGCCCACGTGGACCCCCCTCACGCCAAAAGTGACCGAACACGACCCTGCACGCCCGAAGCGCATGCGCAACGAACTGCTGCTGCCATTTAGAAGGAGCGGCCGCCCTTTGTCAACGCGGGTGCACCAGGGAGGCCGATTTGGCCTCCCTGGTGGCCGCGACGAGTGCCGGAGGCGGG
>CAWAOX010000002.1:0-110263 GCA_963783835.1 uncultured Actinomycetota bacterium | reverse complement strand
CTCAACGCGAGGAGAGCGCGTATCAGATCGTGGCTGCCCCTCTTCTGTAGGGGAAGCGGCCCATGGAGTGAGCTGGCCTTCGACGAAGGCCGAGAGCATATCTTCTAAGTTTCTCGTGGGCTTCCGACCAGGTCAACATCCCGCCGCGCTTCCCGCCGCACGTAGTCTGTGTAGCTGACGATGATTCGCACCACCTTCTCCGACACGAACGGGGCCTCGTACTCGCGCACAATATGGAGCAATCGGTCCTCGCCCCGAGGCTGGGCCTGCAAGATCGCAAGTCCCTGCGGATGCGCTCCCACCCCAGCCCGGTCATCATCACCGCCCCCTCCTCCATGCCCTCCGGGCGCTCGTGGGCCTCCCGGATGTTGAGCGCCGGGAAGTTGAGGATGGACGACTCCTCGGTGATGGTGCCCGCAGTCGGAGAGGGTGGCCCGCGCGTGAGTTCCAGCTGCACGTAATCGGTGAATGCCAGCGGCTTGAGCAGCCGCACCTGCGGACCCAGATGGATCCCCGCCTCCTCGAGGCGCTTCCGCGTGCGCGGGTGCGCGGAGACCACCACCGGCAGGCCGTATTCTGCTGGAAGGGCGCGCAGCAGCGCGACAAGTGCGGGAACAGCCGTCCGAATCGACGTTCTCTTCCCGATGGCAGCTCACCAAGAAGAAGCGGTCCCGCGTCCAGCCCGAGCCGCTCTAGGACGTCCGACGCCTCGATCTTGGGCAGGTAGTGGTGCAGCACCTCGTACATGGGGCTGCCGGTCTTGATGATGCGGTCGGCGGGCAGCCCCTCGGCCAGAAGGTAGCCCCGGGAGATGTCGCTGTAGGGCAGGTTGATGTCGGCGATGTGGTCCACGATGCGGCGGTTGATCTCCTCGGGCACCCGCTCGTCGAAGCAGCGGTTGCCGGCCTCCATGTGGAACACGGGGATCCGCAGCCGCTTGGCGGCGATGGCGGCCAGGCAGCTGTTGGTGTCGCCCAGGATGAGCACGGCATCCGGCTGCACCTCACGAAGCACCGCGTCGGCGCGCGCGATCACCTGGCCGATGGTCTCGGCGAGCAGTGCGCCCGGCCGCTTCCAGGAAGTGGTCGGGCTGGCGCAAGTTCCAGATCCTCGAAGAAGATCTGGTTCAGTTCATAGTCGTAGTTCTGCCCGGTGTGGATCAGCACGTGGTCCAGGTGGCGGTCCAGCGCCGCCATCACCCGAGAAAGCCGGATGATTTCGGGCCTCGTGCCAACGATGGTCGCTACCTTCATCGCGCGCCCTCCTCGCTCTCGGCCGGGAGCACCGGCAGGTAGTAGGTGTCGGGATGCTCGGGGTCGAAGACCTCGTTGGCGTAGAAGAGGGTCACCAGCTCCCCCTCGCCTACGTTCTCGATGCTGTGCGTGTACCCTGGAGGGATGTCGAGCACGCGAAATCCCGCCCGCTCGACCCGGTACTCGATCACCGTGCCCACCGCGGATGTCGCGGAAGCGGATCACCGCCTCGCCCTCCAGCACCAGGAACTTCTCCCTCTTGGTGTGGTGGTAGTGGTTGCCGCGGGTGATGCCCGGAGCCGTGCGCGACACGAAGATCTGTCCGAAGCCCGGCTGCTTCAACAACTCGGCCAGGGCGCCCCGCTCGTCTTCCGAGCTGCGGAGCTGGTACAGCGAAGTCGGCCCCCTGCAGATACGAGAGGTAGGTGGCGTAGAGGCGCAGGGTGAGTGGGTCGCCGAAGTCCGGGGCCAGCAGCGACTGCCGCGTCTCGCGGGGAAAGGAGAGGATCGAGTCGGCCAACTCGCCCAACGTGGATACGAAAACCGGGCTCGACCACGCGGTACTCGCAGCCCCGGGGAGGGTCGTCCAGGCAGCCCGACAAGCTTCTACCACCTCGTCGATGTACACCAGGGTCAGCAGCGCGGCGGGTCGGTGCACCGTTGAGGGGCAGGCCCTGGGCGGCATTGTGGCAGAAGGTGGCCACCGCCGAATTGTAGTTGGGGCGGGACCACTTGCCGAAGACGTTCGGGAGTCGGAAGAGCGCGACGGGCCGCCGCTCCTCCGCCCAGGCGCGCAGGACCTCCTCGGCCGGCGCTTGCTGAGGCCATAGGGGTTGTCGAGCGCCGCCTGTGTTAGACGAGCTGAAGACCACCATCGGGCGTCGTCCGGGAGCCCGCTAGTTCCGCGCAGAGCGCTGCGGTCAGCGCCGGTATTGCCGGACTCATATCCTCCGCGGTGTTCGGGACGATTGACGCCGGCCAGATGGAAGACGACGCCCGCCGCCCAAGGCGCTCGCGAGCGCTCCGGCGGGGATCCGTCGACCCTCAGGACTGCCAGTCTCTGCTCGTCGGCGCAGCGCCTCCACTAGATGACGACCGATGAAGCCTTTGGAGCCGGTGACGAGTACGTAGGCGCCACGAGTCTTACATGATCGGAGGCCGGCGTCGCCTGGGTCCCCGCAAGGGGTGGCAACCCCAGGTCCTGGCGGATGAAATCAAGTCTCAGCAGTAGCTCCGCCATCCCTTCCACGTCCAGCCGGGGGGTGTTGTGGGAATGGTAGTCCTCCGGTCGTGGAGAGCTCGGGCCTGCCCTTCGACGTAGAACTGGTCGTAGTTGAGGTCACGGTTGTCGGCCGGCACGCGGAAGTAGCCGCCCAGGTCCCGGCGCGGGCATCTCCTCGCGGGTCAGCAGCGTCTCGTAGTGTTTCTCGCCGTGGCGGGTGCCGATGATCTGGACGGGATTGTCCGCCTGTAGAGCTTCTTCATCGCCAGCGCCAGGGTCTCGATGGTGGCGGCCGGCGCCTTCTGCACGAACAGATCGCCCGGCTCCCCATGCTGGAACGCGTAGATCACCAGGTCCACGGCGTCGTCGATGGTCATCATGAAGCGGGTCATGCCCGGGTCGGTTACGGTGAGGGGCTTGCCCTGCTTGATCTGCTCGACGAAAAGCGGTATGACCGAACCTCGCGAGGCCATCACGTTGCCGTAGCGAGTGGCGCAGATGGTCGTCCCCGGCGGCCGCCACGCGGCACTTGGCGATGGCCAGCTTCTCCATCATCGCCTTGGAGATGCCCATGGCGTTGATGGGGTAGGCGGCCTTGTCGGTGGAGAGTACGATGAGCCGCTTCACCCCGGCCGCAACAGCCGCGTTCATGACGTTCTCCGCGCCCAGGCGTTGGTGAGCAGCGCCTCCATGGGGTAGAACTCGCAGGAGGGCACCTGCTTGAGGGCGGCGGCGTGGAAGACGAAGTCGACCCCGACCATGGCGTCCTGCAGGCCTGTCGGGCTGCCGCACATCGCCGATGTAGAACTTGAGCTTGGGATCGGCATAGGCCAGACGCATGTCGTGCTGCTTCTTCTCGTCCCGGCTGAAGACGCGGATCTCGCCGCAAGTCGGTCTCGAGGAAGCGGCGCAGCACGGCGTTGCCGAAGGTCCCGGTGCCGCCGGTGATCAGAAGGGTCTTGCGAGCGAACATGTGCCGCTACCCCCGTGTGCAGGCTAGTGGAGACCTAGCTTCCGTAGGTGGCGATTGTACTCTGGGGCGGAGTGGCGGGCAAGTCAGAAGCCCCCGGCTGGCAGGGCGGGGCTCAGCAGCAAAGACGGGCGCAGCCCGTCGGCTGGCGCGGCCTAAGGAACTCCAGGCAAGCCCGTCCAGATCCGCGCTTTGGCCACATACAAGCCGCTCCACCAGTGCTTGATCGCGCTCTCCTCACACCTGCCCCCGCAAATGATGGCGAAGCGAACTGCAGCCCACTCCTGGGGCCTCAGCCCTTCTACCTTTCTACGCTCTTCGATTGGCAGTCCCGCTCGGCGCCGTATATGCGCATTCGCACTTCCCCGTAGTTAGTACCGATGTACTCCAGGAGGGCGTAGATGAACGGAATAACCCCGACATCTCGAGACCCTCTTCTACGGTCGTGATCCAGGCGTGGTCCATGTCCTGCCAGCCGTGCAGGTCGAGATCGTAGCCTCCGGCCATCTTTATGCAGACGGCCCCTCCGACGATGAGGACTGCGGCAAGACGAAGGTCCATCGTGTCCTCTTGGGAAGACGCCAGAGGAACCTCAGGTAGAGCAGCACGAATACAAGCACGAACACGATGCCAGCAAGGACCAAGGCCCAATAGAGAAAGCCAAGGTTCTCACCCTCTAGGAACTCGCCCCTCGGGCCGAGAAGCGGTACATGGTATGACCCGTATTCATCCACCGCCAAGAGCAGCAACACGAAGGCAAGGAGCGCCCACATCCGGACATCAGGGTCCTCTTGCTTCCTCTTCAGCACTGCGATGTGAAAAAGAAGCAGCGCTGACGAAAGCGATCGGAACATGGAGAAGAAGTTAGGGATACTGCTTTGCACTCGAAGCTAAAGAGGGCGACGAGCGCTTTGGCGCTGGGGTACCCAAACACGAAAGCGCCAACGTTGGCTAGGACGTGGAGAATGACGAGCAGAATGGCCGCCGCTCCCAACACGCGGGCAACAGCAGAGGGCCTGATCTCTATCAAGTTGATCTCGCGCATCAACGCTCCCTCGCAGCGTGTCGTCGCGGGCCGCGATTCTATCAGGTGGGCACTCATGAGGCGTAGATAGCGAAGACCACGGGGTCCAAAGCGTCGCGTAGGCCAGACGGCTTCAATCACAATCACTGCTGCTGTAGAGAATAAAGCCCCCCGGCTGGCAAGGCTTGGTAGCAGCCTAGTACGGGGGCGCAGACGTTTACGCTGGAGGACGTCGGTGCTGGGCTGCGACACCCATCACCACCAGGCAATAGGTATTCGCCGAAACTCAGAACTCGTGTCGAGAGCAAGCCTTTCCTTGATGTTGAACCAACAGCCGGACGCTGTGCATCCGGTGCGCTCTCACTCGCTGTGTGTCATCTGCTCGTTGCTCTCCCGCCTGTCGTCACATTCAGAGCGCGAAGACATCCTGGCGGAGGTCGAGAGCGCCGTCCTCTACTTCGCCTTATCACTCCCCGGCACGCCGGATGTCGGGCCCGTGTCAATCTGGCAAGTGAGGCGTGCAGGCGACCTTGTGGACGCCGCTTTCCGAGGCCCCCGCGCAATCAGCGCGCTCGTCTCCAGGTCGGCGCGGCCGTGGCCCACCCGCGGGAGGCGCGAAATGGGTGTCGATCATCGCCTAGCGTGTCCTGTTTCCGAGTTGACGCGACACTCAAGTCAGCAAGCACAAGGGTTAGAAACAAGGGCGGCGCATCTTTCTCGTTGACCTGCCAGTCTTCGAGAAGGAGCGCCGCTTATGACTGATGATGACCTGCCCCTTCCGGTTTCGTCTACGGCTTTTTGGTCTGGCGCACGAACTGGGGAGTGTGAGAGCCGCCTGCCGGGCTCTCGGCGTGCATTCCTCCACCTACTACCGCTGGAAGCATCAGGTGGACCGGGGTGGCCTGGAGATGCTTAGGCCCCGGGAGCGCGGGCTCCCTGCATGCCCAACGCCATCAGCGTGCTCGTCAGCCAACGCATCATCACCTTCGCCCTGGGGCACCCCGCGGCTTCGGCCCAGGCCCGCATCTCCCGCCAAGCTCGCCCGCCCCCTGTGGGGAGGGCTCTCCGTCTCACCGGCCGGCGTCTACCGGGTCCTTGGCCGGCACGGTCTGGAGACCCGCCAGAAGCGCCTGGGCCTGGTGGCGGGGTATGCCTGCCCGCCGGACCCTCTACCTCGCGATCCGGAGCCCGAACGCCATATCGAGGCTCCGCATCCCGGTGCGGTGGTGCAGATGGACGCTTTTTGCCATCGGTAGAGCTCTCCGAGACCGGGGGTGAGGTGTGGCAATCACCTTTATGGACCGTGGCTTCCAGCTTCGTGTGGGCGTATCTGCATACTTCCCCCCGCAACCCCACGGCGCACTGGTGCTCGCATCTGGCCGAGGATATCGCCCGGGATCTGGCTTCTCGGGGCTGGAAGCTCGAGGTGCTCGTGACCGACAACGCCGTTTAGTTCCGCAGCCACGAGTTCGAGGAGACACTCACGAAGTTGGGCGCCACCCATCGCTTCATCCGGGCAGATTACCGCGGTCCAACGGCTGCGTGGAGCGGGTGCAGCGCACCATCCTGGAGGAGTGCTGGAAACCAGCCTTTGCCCGCTATCACATCCCCAAATACACCGGCCTGCGTCACGATCTCAAACGCTACGTCAGCTGCTTTAACCAAGACCGGGCTCACACGGGGAGGCTGACACAAGGAAGGACCCCCGAAGAGGTCCTTGGGAAAGCTAAGATGTGGGCTTAGACAAGCAAAGATGCGTCGCTACATCTTCGAAGCAATACAGCCTAGCGGGCCTCGCTTGAGGTCGATTTTGACTGCGTGGTCGGCGAACCGATGATCGACCAGATACCCCGGCCTCAGGCACCTAGAGGCCGGCGCGCGTCATACGCCTCGCAGGATCCGAAAGGGGCTTCGCCGCCGCGTCGACCTGTAAGATTGCCCATGTGGCCGCCCACGCCGTTCGCAGCTTTGGAGGAATCGTGATGAAGGCCATCGTCTACCACAGATACGGGCCGCCCGACCTCCTTGCGTTGGAGGAGGTGGACAAGCCCGCCCCCAAGGACAATGAGATCCTGGTAGAAGTACGCGCGGTATCCGTGAATGATTGGGACTGGGGGCTCCTCCACGGCACTCCGTTCGCGAACCGGCTGATGTCCGGGCTGCTGAAGCCCAAGAAGAAGATACTCGGGTCCGACGTAGCCGGGCGGGTAGAAGCGGTCGGCAGAGGCGTATCGCGGTTTCGGCCTGGCGATGAGGTGTTCGGGGACCTGAGCGGCCGCTGGGGCGGTTTTGCCGAATACGTTTGCGCGAGCGAAGACGCACTGGCGCTGAAACCGGCCGGCATGACGTTCGAAGAGGCGGCTGCCATACCTCAAGCGGGGATGTTGGCGGTGCAGGGTCTCCGCGACAGCGGGCGGATCCAGGAAGGACAGAAGGTCCTGATCAACGGCGCGGGCGGGGGTGTGGGCACCTTCGCCATCCAGATCGCCAGACTCTACGGCTGCGAGACGACCGGGGTTGACAGCGCGGGGAAGCTCGACATGCTGCGGTCGCTGGGCTTCGATCACGTCATCGACTACGCCACCGAAGACTTCACCCAGGCCGGCCGGCGCTACGACCTCATACTCGATGCCAAGTCGACCCGTTCGGTCTTCGACTGCGCGCGGGCCCTGAACCCTGGCGGGACCTACGTGACGTGCGGGGGTGCCACCCGCTATATCATGCAGGCCCTCCTCTTTGCGCCGTGGATCAAGCTGACCAGCAAGAAGAAGATCCGAGTCGTCTTCTTGAAGCCGAACAAGGACCTTGTGTACATGGCCGAGCTTTTTGAGGCTGGCAAGCTCAAGCCGGTCGTGGACGGACCCTACGATCTGAGCCAGGTGCCCGAAGCCATGCGTTATTTCGGCGAAGGAGGGCATAAGGGCAAAGTGGTCATCAGTGTGAACCACGACGAGACGAGCTAGCGGCGAAATGGCGGCGCCCTCGCGAGAACCCGATACGGTCACGCCCAGCGAGATCGCTCCTGGCGTCTGGTGGCTGGAGGTGGGGAGGGGCCTTCTCCGCTCCAACGTGTACTTCGTGCGGTCCGGCAGCTCGTGGGCGCTCATCGACGCCGGTTCGGCGAAGAGCGGCCGGGCGCTCCGGCAGGCCGCCGCCGGCCTTTTCGGGGAGTCCTCGTGTCCGGCTGCGATCCTACTCACTCACGACCATCCCGACCATGCCGGCTCGGTCAACGAACTGGCGAAGGCGTGGGACTGCTACGCGTGGGTGCATCCCGACGAACTCCCGCTGGTCCTGGGAGACCTCTCCACGTTCGAACAGTACCCCGGCCCTCTCGACCGCTGGATCGTCCTGCCCTTCCTGCATCTGCTCGGGCCGAAGCGGACCAAAGCCATGCTTGAGCAGGCGAGCTTCAGGGACCGGGCGCGCACATTCGATCCGGACCGTGAGCTCCCCGGTCTTCCGGGATGGGAGGCCATTCCCACGCCGGGTCACACGCCAGGACATACGGCCTTCTTCCGGAGGGAGGATCGGGTCCTCATCACCGGCGATGCGATGGTGACTCTGGATCTCAACTCACTCTCGGGCATCCTACTGGGACGGCAGCGAGTCTCGGGGCCGCCTTGGTACACCACGTGGGATTGGCGGGCCGCCAAAGCATCCGCGGCGCTGCTGGCCGAGTTGGAGCCACGCGTACTTGCCGGCGGCCACGGGATCCCCATGAGCGGCCCCGAGACCCCGAGCAGGGTGCGGTTCTTCTCGGATCGATTCTCGGGGCGCACATCGACGAATGGGTAACGGCGTCGACCAAAAGGCGGAGGGCCTGAAGGCGTGATGACTCTGGCGGGATTCGACCTGACTTTAGACCTGGACGAGTTCCTCGAGGCGCAGGGCGAGGCGCTACGGCGCCCGGCGATGAAGGAGGCTGCGCGGGAGGCCCTGGCTGCAGCTGCCGGGTTGATCTCCCCGGCGCTCGCGTACGACTGGTTCCCCGTGGGCGATCGGGATCGGAGCAAAGCCGAAGTCGGAGACGTAGTCTTCGAGCTCGGCAGGCACGCGGACCTGCTTGGGCCGGCCCACCAGGCCTTCGTGGCCGTGGTGACGATCGGGCCGGAACTGGAGGCCCGGAGTCGGGACCTCCAGGCTTCCGGCAAGGCGCTCGATGCGTTCATGCTCGATTCGGCCGGCGTGTTTGCCGTCGGGATGCTGATCTTGAGGGCCCGCTCGATCGTCGAGAAGGACGCGGCCGGGCGCGGCTGGGGTGTAGGAGCAGAACTGGCCCCGGGCCAACTTTCGGGATGGGCCATCGCCGAGCAGATACTGGTGGGGCGGCTGCTCGACCTGGAGTCGATCGGAGTACGGGTCACCGATTCGGGGATGCTCGTGCCGCAGAAGTCGGCGTCGATCATGGTGGGCGCCGGGCCGGACTACGAGTTATCCGAAGTGCGCTCGCCCTGTGAATTCTGCGATCTGGGGGAGACCTGCCGCTATAGACACTAGATGAAGGTGCGCTAGACTAACGGCATGAACCTACTGGAACTTCTGAACGGTGATAGGAAGACGATCTTCCTCGACGGGGCCATGGGCACCCAGTTGGGACAGGCCGGCCTGGAGATGGGCGGCCAGAACAACCTCAACAACCCCGAGGCGGTGCTGGCCGTTCACAAGCAGTACGCCGCCTGCGGGGTCGACCTGCTGCTCACGAACACCTTGACCATGAACCGCGCCAACCTGGAGTCGCACAACGTGGAGGCCGAGGTACGCGAGGTGAATCTGGCCGGAGTGAGGTTGGCGAGAGCCGCGGCCGGCGAGGGCCAGTTTGTTCTGGGCGACATGAGTTCCACCGGCAAGATGCTGAAGCCTTACGGGCAGCTCCCCGAGGAGGACGCCTTCACCACCTTCAAGGAGCAGGCGGCCATCCTGGTCGAGGGCGGCGTGGATGGGTTGATCGTCGAGACCATGTTCGATCTGCGAGAAGCGCTGTGTGCCTTACGCGCCGCAAAAGAAGCCTGCGACCTACCCGTCATCGCTTCGATCACCTTCAATACGGCCGGCAACGAGGGGCGGACCGTGATGGGGAACACGGCCCTGCAATGCGCCGAGGCGCTCACCGAAGCGGGAGCGTCGGCGGTCGGGGCAAACTGCGGGAGCGTCGATCCCCTCGAGATGGCCCAGATCGTCGCCATGATGAGAGAGGGTACGTCCTTGCCCATCATTGCCCAGCCCAACGCGGGCAGGGGCAGGCTTGTCGACACGGAGTTGGTCTATGACATGTCCCCGGCCGCTTTTGCCGCCGGAGTGGAAGAGTGCGTGCGAGCAGGAGCAAGGCTCGTCGGCGGCTGCTGCGGGACCTCACCTGCCCACATCCAGGCGATGGTGGAGTTGATCGGCCGGTCCTAGCGTTCCCCTCGGCCGCAGTACGTTGCTAGGGCGCTACCAGGCCAGGTACCCCCCGTCGATGACCAGCTCGGTCCCGGTGACGAACTTGGATTCGTCGCAGGCCAGGTAGAGGACGCCGTAGGCGACGTCGATGGGCTCGCCGTAGTGGCCCAGGGGCAGCCGGCTGAGGATGCGGGCGTGGAACGCCTCCGGGCCTTCGGTGGAGTCCTTGCCGACGTTCTCCAGCATCGGTGTCCACAGCCAGCCGGGATGGACGGAGTTCACGCGTATCTTGTCCGCCGCGTAGCAGATGGCGTCGGACTTGGTCATCACCCTGACGGCCCCTTTGGCCGCGTGGTACAGGAAGGGCGGGGGCACGTCCATGCCGCCCGCGATCCCGTACACCGAGGAGATGTTGACGATGCTCCCTCCGCCGCTTTGCTTCATGTAGGGGACGGCGTGCTTGGTACACAAGAAGACGCCCTTGGCATCGACGTTCAGTACTCTGTCCCACTCCTCCACGGTGATCTCGTGCGTTGGTTTGGGGGCGCCGGTGATGCCGGCATTGTTGACGAGGATGTCGACGCTCCCCAGGCTCTTGAAGACGTCGGCGCAGACCTCCTTGACGTTCTCCTCGGACGTGACGTCCATGTGGAAGTAGTGCGCCGAGCCGCCGGAGGCCTTGATCTCCTCGGCTGCCGCGGCCCCGAGACCGTCCTGGATGTCGGCGATGACGACCTTGGCGCCCTCGGCGGCGAGAAGCAGGCTGGTCGCCTTGCCCAATCCGGTCGACCCGCCCGTGACGATCGCTACTTTGTCCTGTACTCGGCCCATGTGTCCCCCCTGGCAGTCGGTGTGCTGGTTCGAATCTATCATCCGGTCCGCAGGGGTGCGAGACCTTCGCTATATGCTCGGTCGGACCCCGTGACCGTTGATCTCCACGGCGCCGACGTTCTCCGGGTCCAGAATGTGTGGGGCGGAGAATCGCAGCACGGTGGTGGCGCAGAAGTCCTGCTCGATGGAGAAGACATCTTCGAGGGGTAGTCCCAGAGAGTGGGCGAGGATCACCCGGTTCACCCCTTTGTGCCCTACCACGAGCACCCGTCGTCGGCCGGCGGCCAGGTTCTCGGCGATCAGGCGGAGGAACGGGGGGACCACTCTCGCCTGCAGATCCTGGAAGCTCTCGCCCTCGGGGAACGGCTGCCCGATCACGTCCCGCTCGCGTTCGAGATGCTCGGCGGGGTAGTCCCGCCGAGCCTCCTCCCAGCTCAGTCCTTCCCAGAGACCCACGTCGATCTCCCGCAGCCATCGCTCGGCCCGTACCACTGCCCCGCAGCCTTCGGCGACGATCTCGGCTGTGCGGAGAGAGCGCCGCAGGTCGCTGCTGTAGATCGCGTCGAAGCAGGCACCGCCGGTCATGGCCATCAGCGTGCCAGCGAGCCGTTCTGCCTGCTCTTCGCCAAGAACGCCGAGATCCGGGTCTGCCTGGCCCAAGAAGCGCCTCCCCCCAGGCGCTGTCGACTCCGCATGTCTGACCAGGAATACCTGCAATTCATTCGTCTCGCCTGCCCGGCCGCGGCCGTCGTCGCTGAGGACGTCGTCAAGAGGCCGGCCGAGTATCGTCGCCAGCTTGTCTGCTATCACCGAGGCGTCGCGCATCCTCGCCCTGATCCCCTCGGCCGCTTCGGGGCCCGGTCTCATCCTCCGGAACGCCCTCGCCTCCCGTTCGTCCAGACCCACCAGTTCATCCTCGGCCACCAGCTTGTCTGCCAGATAGACGAGTTCGGCCTCGCTGATCTCCAAAGCCTCTCGCGGGTTCGGGCGTGATCACCATGTGCTGTCCCACCACGCCGCCCAACCGGGGCAGCCCCAGATTGGCGAGTACACTCTTGGGCGACTGTGGCGTGGTTCGGCAGAAGCCGGGCCATGTCGTGGAGCAGACATCCGGCCCGCACCAGAGCCACATCGAGGCCCGGGACACGCGACTTGAGAGCCTCCGCCAGTCTCTCGCCGACAGCGGCGACAGCTCGGCAGTGCGCCACCACGTTGGCCGGCGCGTCGACGGCAGCAAGGATGAAGAGTGCTTCCTCGACGGTCAGGGGCGGTTCCTCGCCAAGCGACCATGGGGTGCCCCGGCCGGGCGGCGGGTAAGGGTTCCCGCAGTCGAGGACCGCAGCGAAACGCTCGAGTATCCGATGCTCCTCCGGTGTGTCCATATCCATGAGCACGGTGAGGTCCCGCACGTCCACGTCGGCCTCGTCCTCGGGGAAAGCGCGCAGAAGGGCTTGCAGAGTGCTGCTTCTATCGGCCTCCAAGAGGGCGCGAACGTAACGCACGGAGAGAAGGGGAGGGTGTCCGCGGCGGCCGCAGCAGGCGGGATAGACGATGCCTTTGCGGCTCCGGTCAAAGAAGTCACGCACCAGACGCAGGACTCGAGGCGTCACGAGCGGACAATCGACCGGCAGAACGAAGAAGGCGTCGGCGTCTCCCCGCAGCCCGGCGATCCCTGCCTGCACGGAGGAGAACATCCCGGATTCGTAGTCCGGGTTGTGGACGGGATCGACCTGGAGGCGGCGGAGAACCGGGAGGAGCGTTTCCGCATCGTGCCCGGTCACTACGACCACCTGCCCCGCTCCCGCTGCGCGGAGAGAGGAGATCACCCGCTCGATCGCCGTCACCCCGCCCACCGGCAGCAGGGGCTTGCTCGTCCCCATCCGCGACGAGCGTCCCGCGGCAAGGACTACCGCGGCCGTCCGCCCCGTCAGGGGCGCCCGTGCATCCTGTGTCCCGTCTTCTGTCATGAGGGCGATTGTAGCCGACAGCTCCGGCCGAAGGCCGGGAGCCGGGTTCCCAAACGTCCTCCGTGACGCTAAGCCGACCCGTGCCGGGCGCCGCCCATCGCCGCCCGCCGCTCCTAGAAGAGCCCGCCGTCGTTGATCGGCGGGAACAACTCCACCGGGATCTCCTGGATGACGTCCCAGTGCTCGACCACCTTGCCGTCCTCGACTCTGAATATGTCGACGATCTGCCGCCCGGGCGTCCCTGGTATCACGACGGAGTGGACGTGGAGTGCCACCAGGTCGCCCTCGGCGATCACCCGCTTCACTTCGTTGCGGGCGGACGGATACCGGTCGCGGCGGAACTGGATGAAGCGAAAAAGGCCCTCGGGGCCGTCGGGGACGTGGGGGTTGTGCTGGATGTAGGTGTCGCCAAGGTACCGTTTGGCCTTGTCGATGTCTTTCTCGTTCAGAGCGGCTTCGTAGAACGCCAAGACGATCTCGCGAGCCGATAGGTTGTCGTCAGCCATCCGCCGCTCCTCCATTTCGCGCCTCCTTCTTAGGCCATCTCGCTAGGGCATCTCTTTCAGCAACTGCCAGGCGCGGTCCACCAGCTTGATCGACTCCTCGTACCGCAGTTGGCGGGGGTCGAGGTCGTAGATGCGTACCCGGTCGAGCCCGTCGGCATCTTTGAGCAGCCACAGTACCCGGAGCATCGTCCCCGGTTCCGGTCTGTGGCCGGGCTCCAGCGCCGCCGCTCTATCCAGGGCATGGTAGTCCGAGACGGAGTGCCACTCCATGGCAAAGAAGGTCCGAGCGAGGATCTGCGGATGGATGCCTTCGGCGACACCCAGCCGCTTGACCTTTGCCACGCTGTTGGGCCCATGCTCCGGCTCCCGGCCGTCGTGAGTCCGCCCGATATCGTGCCAGGCCACTGCCAGCACCACCGATTCGAACCAGTCCGGGTCGAGGTCTCTGGCTTCCGCGATCGCCTGGGCATGGATGAGCACCCGGCGAGCGTGCGAGACGCCGTGGATGCTGTCCGGCCGCTCGAACCATTCCGGCTCGAGGGGGTAGGCCAGGGGGTCAAAGCCGGCTGGGTCCACGCGTGTCCGGTACTCGCCCGGCCTAGGACGCTTCCTCGCCCGGCCGGCCGATGACGATGATGGGGGTCCCGACCGGCACTTCCACCTCTATGTCGAGGAGGATCTTCAGCACCACGCCTGCCGTCTCGGCCTCCAGGTCGTAGGTGATCTTCTCGGTGACGATCTCCGCGATCACCGCGCCGGCCTTGACCTCATCGCCCTCGGCGACCAGCCAGGTTCCGACCGCGCCTGTCTCCATCGTAAGTCCTAGCTTGGGCATCCCGATCGTTTCAGCCATCCATGCTCCTCCTAGAACAGCGTCCTCACGGCCGCTTTGATCTTCTCAGCGTTCACGATGAACTCGGATTCGAGAGCGGGGGAGAAGGGGACCGGGGTATCGGGGCCCGCAACGCGCTTGATAGGCGCCCGCAGAGACCCGAAGCCTTCGTCGGCGATGATTGCGGCCACCTCTCCGCCGAAGCCGCCGGTCAGGCAGGCCTCGTGGACTATGACGACCCGTCCCGTCTTGGCGACCGAAGCGAGTATGGCGTGCTTGTCGAGGGGGATAAGGGTCCGCAGGTCGAGCACCTCGGCGCCGATGCCGTCCTTGCTCAGGTCTTCGGCCGCGGCCAGGCACTGCCGCACCATGGCCGAATAGCAGACGAGGGTCACGTCTGCGCCTTCCTGCTTCACGTCCGCTTTCCCGATGGGGATGGTGTAATCCCCCTCGGGGACTTCTCCCTTGGACGCGTACAGCATCTTGTGCTCGAGGAAGACCACCGGGTTGTCGTCGCGGATGGCCGAGATGAGCAGGCCCTTGGCATCGGCCGGGGTGGAGGGGGCGATGGTCTTGAGGCCCGGAATGTGGCAGACCAACGCCTCCAGGCTCTGTGAATGGTGAGCCGCCGCGCCGATGCCGGCGCCGATAGCGGTCCTGACCACTATCGGACAGCTCATTTGTCCGCCGAACATGTAGTGGATCTTGGCCGCCTGGTTGTACAACTCGTCGCCTGCGATGGGCAGGAAATCTATGAACAGGATCTCCACCACCGGGCGCAGTCCTGCAGCTGCCGCTCCGACCGCGTGGCCGATGATGGCCGTCTCGGATATCGGCGTGTCGAGCACCCGGCTTGCCCCGAACTCCTTGAACACCGGGCCGGTCACGCCGAAGCTGCCCCCGAACTTGCCCACGTCTTCGCCGGCGATGTAGATGTTGGGGTCGCGCCGCATCTCCAGGGTGAGGGCTTCCGCGATGGCCTGCATGTAGTTGAGGGTCCTCATGCCGGGTCTCCCACGTACACGTCGGTGATCAATTCCGACTTGTCCGGGAAGGGGCTCTGCCTGCCGAATTCGACTGCGGCGTCCATCTCGGTATCCGCTTCTGCCAGGATGGTCTGGAGCTCTGCCTCGGTCGCCGCGCTCCGGTCGAGGAGCACCGCCGCGAACGCGGGGATGGGGTCGCGTCTGAGCCAGGACTCGTGTTCGGCCGGGTCGCGGTACTTAGCCATGTCGCCGATGAAATGGCCCCAATGCCGCCAAGTTTTGCACTCGATGAGGGTGGGGCCTCCGCCGGCCCTGGCCCTCTCGACGGCCTCGGTCGCGGTTTCGCGTACCGCGAGCACGTTGTTACCGTCGACCACCACTCCCGGGAAGCCGTACGCGGCAGCGCGGTCGGCCACGTCTCTCAGCTTCATGTGGTCGGACTGATAGTTCGCCACGCCGTAGAGGTTGTTCTCACAAACGTAGATGGCCGGTAGCTCCCATATCGCGGCGAGGTTGAGGGCCTCGTGGAAAGTACCCCGGTTGGTCGAGCCGTCCCCGAAGAACGAAACGGAGACCTTCTTCTCCCCCGGTATTTGGCGGCGAACGCCGCGCCGGTGCCAATGTTCACAGCCGCGCCCACGATCCCGTTCGCACCCAGCATCCCGTGGGCCATGTCGGCTATGTGCATGGAGCCGCCCTTACCCTTGCAGTAGCCGTCCACGCGCCCGTAGAGCTCGGCGAACATGCGGTTCGGGTCTCCGCCTCGGGCGAGCAGGTGGCCGTGACCGCGGTGGCTGGTGACGATGTAGTCCTCGTCGTCGAGCACGGCCATCACCCCGGCGGCAATGGCCTCCTCCCCGCTGTAGAGGTGAAGGAAACCGGGCATGCCTCCTTTCAGGAACGCTTTGCGCGCGTGTTCCTCGAAAGACCGGATGCGGACCATGCAGCGGTACAGGTCCAGGAGTTCATTGCTGTCAACGGTCATCAACGATCGATCCCTCCTCAGTGCTGCAGCAAGTACTGCATGCCCCCGTCGATCAGGTACATGGCGCCGGTGCAGAAGCTGCCGGTGTCTGACGCCAGGAACAGCATCAGCTCCGCGACCTCGGAGGGCTGCACGTACCGCTTGAGCAGAGTAGCATCCTGAAGCATCGCTCGCCCCTTGGAATGATCGTCGGGGGAGAGGTCGGCTTCGATGGCGTGGATCATGGGCGTGTCAACCAGCCCGGGGTTCACGGTGTTCACCCGGATCTTGTAGGGAGCGAGTTCCACCGCCGCCACTTTCATGACCGCGGTCAGCGCGTGCTTGCTCGCTGCGTAGGCGACGCTTCCCGGGTTGCCGACGATCGCGCCGACCGACGAGGTGATGACGATGGCGCCGCCGCCCCGCGGGATCATGTAGGGGATGGCGTGCTTCATGGCGATGACGACGCCGGTGACGTTCACCTGCAGGACCTGGTTCAAAGAGTCGATCGGGCAGTCCTTGATGTGAGCGTGCTGCCCGAAGATGCCGGCGTTGGGTACGAGGACGTCGATGCCGCCGAAGCGCTCCGCGGCTTCGGCCATCGCGGCTGCCATACCGGTCTCGTCGGTGACATCGGCGACAAAGGCCGCGACATTCGGCGCCAGCTGACCAACGGCCCTCTCCAGGGCCGGTCCATCCCGATCGATGGCCAGCACCTTCGCTCCTTCGGCCGCGAACAGTGTGACGGCGGCGAGGCCGATACCCGAAGCGGCGCCGGTGACGACCGCAGCCTTACCAAGCAGTCTGGACAAAGGGACCTCCCTGCTAGATGTCCACGAACCTTACCGCGTCGCCCAGCGGGCGCCGGGTGCTGCGGAACGCGTCTTCGGGATCGCCGGAGTCGGGATAGCCCAGCGCGATCCCGATGACGATAAGGAGTTCCGGGGGGATGCCGAGTTCGTCGCGGAGCAGGTCCGGATAGACGACGAGGTTGATGGCGATGGCCGAGTCTACGCCCTGATCCTGCGCCGCCAGCGTGATGCTCTGACACATCGCCCCCAGGTCGAAGATGGACCACGTCCCGAGTATCCGGTCCATACAGAGGTACACGGCGCAGGGTGCGCCGAAGAAGGAGCGGTTGGCCATGAGGAAGTCGTGATGGAAGGCGGGGTCTTCCGTGCTGGTGCCCCGGGTCTCGGCGCGTCCCCCTGTGAGCTCCTTGGTGCGCTCACGGCACTCGGGAGTCCAGGCGCCCGGGAAGGGTACGTCCGGGTTCTGAGGGCATCTTCGCCAGGGTCCGCTCCAGGGATATGCGCCGTATCCGCTCGAACACCTCGCCCCCCGCGACGAAGATCTCCCAGGGCTGGGTGTTGGCCCAGGAAGGGGTGCGAAGGGCGTCGCTGAGGATCGCCTCGAGGGTCTCTCTGGGTACCGGGCGGTCCAGGAAGGCGCGGACGGTCCGCCTGGCCCAGAGCGCGTCGCCGACATCCATGCTAGCTCCCCGCCGGGCCGCTTGCGGCCGGGCCGCCGGTCGCCGCCGGACCGCCGGTCGCCGCCGCGACGACCGACGTGTTGATCTCGGGCGCGTGCCCCAGTTGCTGCTTGACGAAGCACAGTCCGGCTGCTCGCACGATCGCGTCGTTGTACTTCTCGGGGAAACCGGGGGGCACGCTGATCTGGATGGATATGGCCTTCAGCAGATGCGTCTCTTCGCTCCGCTCCCCTTCGATGCGCACTCCCGCGCCCGCCGTGTCGAAGCCCCGCTCCTGGAGGAAGTCCGCCACCTGGAAACCGGTGCACGTGGCCAGCGAGCAGAGCAGCAGATCGAAGGGACCGTAGGCGCCGGGGTCGCCTCCGCGGTTGGGCGGAGGGCCGACTTCCACGGTCAGATCCTTGCTGCGGGCTTGGATCCGAGTGGGGCTCGGGAAGGTCACTTCTACCTGCATCGCATGTTCCTTTCCTGGACAAGCCCGGCAGAACAGGGATAATCGTTTGTGGGTGCCTCGATAGTACCTTTCGCTCCGATCTATCGGAAGTGGCCGATGAGGGTATAGGTGGTGTCATGAGAAGTCTGCGAGACGCCCTCGAACGGATTGTCGAGCTTCAGACCCTGCGGGGGCCTGAGGTGACCCGTGGGTCGCTGACGGCCACGCCGGTCGCCCGGTCGGTGACCGTGCGCGTCGGGCGGAGCTCGGGGGTAGGCGGCGGGGGGGCGGTGATCGTCCGAAGCTGGCCTTCCGCAGTGCTCGTCTCGGTCGACGGGCGGACTTCCCGCGTGCGTGTCGTCAACGCGACCCGATGGGCTCAGATTGCCATCATGTTCGTGGCACTGCTGTGGATCTACGAGGTATGGTCTCGAACCAGGGAACGAGAGGAGCGGTCATGAGTGAAGGCGTCAACGACCTACTGGAGAGTGTGCGCAAGGATTCGGAGGCCCGGTCCCAGACGCTTCAGCGGCTTCTCTCCGCCGCCGATTCCTCGGCGGTGTTCGGACAGCCGGTCTCGTCAGGCGACTACACCGTGATCCCTGCCGCCGAGGTTGCGGCCGGCGGAGGATTCGGCTCGGGCATGGGGTTTGGTTCGCCCAGAATGCGCCGCAGTGGTTCCTCTCCCGCACCGGGCGGGTCCACCGAGGCGGGCGGGTCTACGGAGGCTGCCCTCGAGGGAGCCGGCGGTGGGGGAGGCGGAGGCGGAGGCGCGATGGGGCGGCCCGTGGCGGTAATAGTCGTCGGCCCTGAGGGCGTCGAGGTCAGGCCGGTGCTGGACGTGACGAAGCTCAGCATCACGGCTCTGGGAGTTTTTGCTGCCGCCGCCGCCCTGTCGATCAAGATGTGGGCAAAAAGGTGACGGTGCTCGGCGGCGAGTGACCGTGCGGCCATAGCACTGGGCCGCGGCCGGCGGTGCTCCGGCCTGTCGGCCGGGATGGCTTAGCGGGTGGTGATCGCCCAGCCGGTGGAGGCGAGCCGCCCACCTCGCGCCGCTTCAGGAACCTCGTCGTCCCGCTCGGACGACATGTCAGAGACCGACGGATGTCAGAGAGACTCGCCACTCGAGTATTGGAAAAACGGCCTTACCCATTGACTGAACTCGTTAACAGAGGTACAAGTGAAGTAAGAACAGCAAACGCCGACGGGTGACTATTTCCAAAAAGGAGGTGGGGGGTCGAGAGGGCAGGCCCCGGTACACTGTAAGGGCGCGCGACAATCGGTGACCGCACCGGTCACCTGTCAGATGGAGTCGGACTGATGACGAAGAAGAACCGCGTATTTGCCTTGTTCACAATGATGGCGCTCGCGATGGCGGCCCTGCTCATCTTGGCCCCGATCGCGCTTGCGGCGCCACCCACAAACGCGTTCAAGACATTCATTGCCCGGGCCGACCCGTACGTGATCACGCAGACGATGACGTTCAAAGTGCTCACTATTGAGCCCGGCGCCTCGCTCGTGGCCGATGAGGGGCATGCCCTGACTTTGACAGTCAATGGCGTTGAGATGGGAGGCGTGCTGAAGGAATGGGATGGGGTGGACACTCCCATCTCCGCTCCCGGCACCTACAGGGGCGTGGTCGTTCTCACGGTGACCGATGAGAACTCGATCGAGTACTCGATGGGAGGAGGCGGGCCGCCCCCGGGACCCGGTGCCTCGACCGATGCGGCCGCCGAGCCGGGTGGCCCTCCGCCTCCGCCCCCGCCCATGTACTTCCCGTTCCGTCAGGCGCTCTACCTGGATGAGACCGGAGTCGTCGACCTTAAGTCGGTCCCGGCCGCCGTGATCGGCAAGAAGCCCGCCGCCTTCGATATCAAGAACATCCAGATCAGTTCGAGGGGCGAGAATTTCGACGGCGTCTTCGTAGCCGGGGGCGAATACTCGATCACCAACGCCAAGATCGCTCTCAGGGGCAACGGGCGGAGTGACTTCGTCGGCTACGGCGCGGCAGTTGTTGCCCGGGGCGAAGATACCCGGCTCGTGCTGGACAAGGTGAGGATCGAGAACACAGGTGTCGTCCGGAGCGGCGTGGTTGCCGACAAGGGCAGCAACGTCATAGTGAAGAACTCGTACATCCAGACGACGGATGGTGTCTTGCCGGAGGGCTACGTTCCGACCATCGAGACGACCCAGATGAGGTCGGTGCCCTGGATGCTGAGCCTGTCCGGCAACGTAAGGGCGACCAACTTGCTCGGTGACTACACCAAAGCCAGCTACATCAATTCCTATATAGGCTCGACCGGTTGGGGCGTCCTGTCCACGGACGGCTGCAAAGAGCCTATCCTCACCGCCATCAACAGCACGATCGCCATCACCGGGCCGGACGGTTATGGTTCCTACGGCATCGGTGACGCGACCGAGTACTTCCTCGGCTGTGCGTTCGATGTACCCACGTATGCCACGATCAGCAGGGGCAGCCATCTTTTCTACGGTGACAGCGATCCCGATGTGGTAGCCGGCCTCAACGCGGAGCTCGATCTCGGGCTCAGCGCCAAGGAGCTGGCACGCATCCCGGACAAGCCCACCATCGTCGATTCGGATAGATTCGGCGTTATGTGGCACGGAGGGGGCACCCTGGATATCAGCGGTAGGACGGTGTTCAACACGGATGAGAGCACCTTCCTCGACAAGGGCCAGGCCATCGACATCGACGTCGACGGGTCCGATGGTGCCCAGTTGAACCCGGGTAACGGCGTTCTCTTCCAGCTGATGGACGACGACGACCCAGGCCCGGTCCCGACGCCCGACGGCATGCTGAACATCGGCGTGTATGAGGAACCGACCGGAGACGTCATGCCGCAAGCCGATCACAAGATCTATGCGATCGACAGTGACGACGCGACAGCCACCTTCAGCGACATCGATCTCGTCGGCGACTTCTTCAACGGCATGCGCGGGGACATTCCTGGGCCGTTCGGCCCGCCAAGCCCGCGGAATCTGGGCCTCACCTTTGAGGGCTCGACAATCACCGGCGCGATCACTGCGTCCACGACGCACCACGCCATGTCGACGATAGACGCTGAGGACTACAGGTACCTGGGTGAAGTCACCAACGAGCCGAGCCCCGCCGTCAACAACGGGGTGATGGTCGTTCTCGTCGGAGCCTCGGTCTGGGTGGTGACCGACACCTGCTATCTGACCGGTCTTACGGTTGGCGAGTCTGCCGGGATCATAGCTCCCGCCGGCTTCTCGGTCGAGATGACCGTTGACGGTACCGCGACTGACATCCAACCGGGTCATGCTCCCTATACAGGGGACATCGTCCTGACGCTTGTGGCCGACTGAGCATCTCGGTAGGGCGACCTCAGGCGGGAAGCTGCCAAGTCGATCGAAACCACAAGGGGGGGCCGCCGCGCAAGAGGCGGCCCCCCGTTTCTTCACCTCCGCAAAGCCTCATATCTAAAGCTCAGCCTCACATCCTGCCGATATATCCAAGCGGTGATGGAAAGCGAGGGGAGCAAAGCGATGATTCTGCACGGATCGATAGAAAGGTTCGACCTGGCGAGCGTTCTGCAGTTCCTCGCGCAGAACGCCGCGACCGGGATTCTCGAGATCCGGGACTTCGAGGAACACGGGTATATCTACCTCGTCAAGGGACGCCTCGAAGGGATCTCCCTGCCACTGACCGACGACAGGCTGGGTGTGCACCTGATAAAGGGCGGGCTGTTGAACGAAGGTCAGCTGGCAAGAGTTCTCATGGAGGAGGCTGCGCGCCCCGAAGATAGAGAAGGGCACGCACCCCTGGGCCAGCGCCTTGTCGAGAAGGGGTTCACGAGTGAAGCGATCATCCGACAGGCGATGTACCGTCTGATCATGGCTCGGATGTTCGAGCTTGCCCATTGGCGCACTGGGGTCTTCACCTACGACGAGCCCGACGAGATGCCGGAGTTCAGGATCGCGATCCGCGGCGACGTGCAAGAGTTGCTTCTGCAGACGCAAGTGCGCATCGACCATGGCGAAAGGCCCCGGAAGAGGGTGAGCGTCAAACAAAACGACCTGGGCCCGTGTTACGCGTGTCCGGTGACGGACTGTTCCCCTGCGATCAAGGCCAAATACCTCAGGAAGGACCTCTGTCTTTGGCGCAAGATGAGCACCGTGCCGGACGTTCGCCGCGAGACCCTGAGTGCCACTCAGGAACTCCACTCTCCCGCAGATCCGAGGAGCGAGACGGCCCTTCAAGGGGCGTGGGCCCAGTTCTAGACTGCCGGGTGCAGCACCAGCTTGCCCAGTACCTCGCCGGAGTCGACCATCTCGTGAGCCGCGCGCGCCTCTGAAAGCGGGAGCGCCTTGTAGATGGGCGGCTTGAGGGCGCCCGCCGCGATGAGCCCGAGCACTTCCTCCTTGACCTTCCTGAAGCCGGCCGGGTCGGTGTCGTGCACGTGGATGGAGAAGTACCTGATCCCGTAGCACCCTTCGCAACGGCTCTGGAGGATGTGGATTATCTCCTTGTCCTCCGGATAGCCGCCCAGATAGTTGTAGAGGATGATCTGCCCGTACGTCGCCAGCATGTCGAACTGACGGCAGAAAGCGGGGCCGGCGACCTGGTCGTAGACGTAGTCCACGCCGCGGCCTTCGGTGAGCCTTCGCACGGCCGAGACGTCGCTCTCTACCTTGTGGTTGAACACCTTGCCCAAACCGAGGCTTCTCAGGTAGTCGCACTTGGTCTCGGTGCTCGCGCTGGCGATGATGTCCATCTTCTTGTACTGCGCCAACTGGATGACGGCGGTGCCGACACCGCCGGCCGCTCCGCCGATGTACAGAGTCTGCCCCTCGGTCCCCTGGACTATCTGGTTGAGAAGCCCCCAGGCCACGAAGTAGTTGTAGGCGCCCGCGGCCGCATCGAAATCCGCGCCGTCCGGCAGGGGCGCGACATCGTCCGCCGTCACCGCCATGTACTCGGCGTAGGTGCCGTAGCAGGCCATGTGGAGCACATGCACCGGCTGGCCCACCGAAAACCCGGTGACTCCCGGCCCCAGAGATTCTATGGTGCCCGCCATCTCGTAGCCCAAGGTCACGGGAAAAGGGCAGGTGAGCCACTGGCAGCGGCCTGTCCTGACGCGCCAGTCGGCCTTACAGACGCCGGCCGCCCGCATCTTCACCAGCACCTGGCCGGGACCCGGGGTCGGGATCGGCAGGTCGACATACTCAAGGACTTCGGGACCGCCGAACTGTTCGAACACGACTGCTTTCACGGCTGCTCCGCCTCTACCGTCCGCGGCCCTGCCGGGGTACCCAGGATCAGCACGTCGGCGGGCCGCATGGCGAACAGGCCGCAGGTGACCACTCCGGCGATGTTGTTGAGCCGCTGTTCGAAGTCGACCGGCGATGTGATCCGGAGTCCGTGGACGTCCAGTATCACGTTGCCGTTGTCGGTGGTGACGCCCTCCCGCAAGATGGGCGTGCCTCCGAGCTTGACCACCTTGGCGGCCACGTGACTCCTGGCCATGGGGATGACCTCGACCGGAAGCGGGAAACGGCCGAGGACATCCACCAGCTTGCTCTCGTCCGCGATGCAGATGAACCGCCGGCTGGCGGCAGCCACGATCTTCTCCCGGGTGAGTGCGCCTCCGCCACCCTTGATCAACTGGAGGTGGCGATTGGACTCGTCGGCGCCGTCGACATACAGATCGAGGCAGCCGACGTCGTTGAGGTCGAGCACGGGGATGCCGTAGCTCCCCAGTCGTACGCCCGAGGCCACGGAACTCGACACGGCCCCGTCGATGCGGTCCTTGATGGTGGCCAGGGCGTCGATAAAGTGGGTCGACGGTCGACCCGGTGCCCACCCCGACGATGCCACCCTTCACGTAGGTGAGCGCTTCGAGGGCTGCCTGCTTCTTCATCTCGTCCTGGCTTGACGCCCGCTCCATGAGGCTCCTTCCCCTTGCGGCCCGCTACGTTCTTCCCGGGTGAACTCCCTGAATCATACAAGCAGCCGGGCGGCATGGTAGGGTGCAGGCGAAAGGAGGCCTTCCGTGGCAGAAACAGGTACCACCATCGGCGTGATCGGGACCGGCAACATGGGTTCGGCTCTCGTGCGCGGCTGGTCGCGGGCGTCGGTACCGGGAGTGCGCCTGCTGGTGTGGGACAAGATCCCGAGTGCTGTGCAGCGGGTGGCGGAGAGCCAGTTCGTCGCCGTCGCCGAATCGCCCGCTCACCTGGTGAGCGAGGCCGCGCTTCGTCATCGTCGTAGTGAAGCCCAAGGACGCAGAGGAACTCCTCCGTTCGATCGCTCCCCTGCTGCGCGAGGACCAAGTGGTCGTCTCCTCGATGGCTGGGGTGGAGCTAGGGCAGATCCGGCGGATATCCGGACCTGGGCCGTCGCTCTTCCGAGTGATGCCGAACCTGGGCGTGGAACTGGGAGCCGGGACCATAGCGGTAGCGGCGGAGCCGGGCGTTGCGCCGGAGTTGGAGCAGCGGGTGGTCGATCTGTTCAGCGCACTGGGGCTGGCGGTCGTCGTGCCGGAGAGCATGCTCGACGCGGTGACGGCGGTCTCGGGGACCGGCCCCGCGCTCCTCGCGCTCGCGCTCGAAGGCCTGGAGGATGGGGGAGTGGCGGCAGGATTGCCGCGCTCCTCTGCCCGGGTGTTCGCGCGCCGGGCGATGCTCGGCGCCGCCCGGATGCTCGTGGCCGGTGATGAGTCGGCGGCCGAACTGCAGCGGCAGCTGGCACCGTCCGGCGACCCGCTCCGGGGAGGCGTGCACGTTCTCGAGGAGCGAGGCGTCCGGCTCGCGTTTCAACAGGCAGTCGAAGCGGCGTCCGAGCGAGCCCGGCAGATGCGGGCGCCGTCCGGCGGCGCGTAGGTGCAGTACACTGGTCCAGGTGAGGGAAGCGGCTGTTAGGAGGGCCCGATGTTAGTGCGCGACAGAATGTCCAGGATGCCTATCACGACCAACCCGAGCGCGACCGTTCCCGATGCTCTGCAGGTCATGCGGGGCAGCAAGGTCCGGCAGTTGCCGGTGGTGAATGAGAAGGGAGACCTGGTGGGCATCGTCGCTCTGGACGATCTTCTGCGCGTGTCCCCTTCGCCGGCCACATCGCTCAGCGTGTGGGAGTTGGACTATCTGCTCGAGAAGATACTCGTCGAAAAGGTGATGACCCGTGACGTGATCACCGTCACCGAAGATACCGCGGTCGAGGAAGCGGGCCGCATCATGGCCGACAACAAGGTCAGCGGTCTACCGGTCACGCGGAACGGCGAGCTGGTGGGCATCATCACCGAGTCCCATCTCTTCAACATCCTCCTCGAGCTGTTCGGGGCCCGTGAGCCAGGTATTCGGGTGACGGCCAAAGTGCACCGAGAGAAAGGCACCCTGGCCAAGATCTCCAGCGCTATCTCGGCGCTTGGCGCTCAGTTCGTGGCCTTCGGCATCGCCGCCGACTCCGAGACGGTGACCTTTAAGGTCCAGGACGTGGACCGCGACGCGCTGCTGATGACCCTCGAGCCGCTCGTGGCGAGCATCGAAGACGTCAGGGAGTAGTAGCGCCGGTCACCTTTTTACGGCCTCGGCCAGAAGCCACTGCTTGAGACGTTCGTCCAGCGCGCCCACGTGGGACTCCATCCTGTCGACGTCGCCGCTCACGATCGCCGCCGCCTCCTCGTCCGTTAGGCCGTAATCCCGCAGTGCCTCCCCGGGATCGCGCGAAAGCAGGGCGCGGAAATCGCCGTCCTGACTGACTCGGTGCAAGGCCTCCAGCATGGCGTCGGCGGAAGTCACTCCCTCGAGCTTGCGGATCCGCACCGGACACGTCTTGTAGGCCGGTGTCTTGGTGACCGGGTCCAGGGTATCCGGCCGTGAGCTGATGAGCCGGTTGGTGGGGCACTCGGCGAAATGGAAAGCCATGGCCACCATGCCCGCCGGGACCGCCCGGGTCACTCTGGCTCTGACCTCCACCTCACCCTGCTGCGAAGCCACCTGGATCATGTCGCCGCTGTTGATGCCCAACCGGGCCGCGTCGTCCGGGTTGATCTCGGCCAGTTCCTCCGACAGGAGGGCGTTCAGGGCCCCGACCTTCCTGGTCATCGTCGCGTGGTAGTGGTACAGACGCCGGCCTGTCATGAGCATGAGGGGATACTCGTCGCTCGTCATCTCGACCGGAGGACGGTACTTCAGCGGCACAAAATACCCCTTGCCGTTGGGCCTCGAGAAGATCTCGGAGTGCATGACGCAGGTGCCCGGATGGTCCTCGCTGGGGCAGGGCCACTGCAGGCTGCCCTCTTCCAGACGCTTGTGGCTGATGCCCCCGTAGTTCGGCGTCAGCCGGGCTATCTCGTCCATGATCTCCGCCGCGTCGTCGTAGTCGAAGCCCACCGCGCCCATCCGCTTGGCTATCTCGGAGGCTATCCACCAGTCGGGCCTACTCTGGCCTATCGGCTCGATCGCCTTGCGGACCCTCTGGACGCGGCGCTCGGTGTTGGTGAACGTGCCGTCCTTCTCGGCGAAGCTGGCTGCGGGCAGCACCACATCGGCGAACTGGGCGGTCTCGTTGAGGAACAGATCCTGGAAGACGAAGAAGTCGAGACTCTCGAGCGCCTCGATGACGTGGTTGCTATCGGGGTCCGTCAGCACCGGGTTCTCGCCCATGATGTAGAGAGCCTTGATGAGCCCTTCGCGGGCGGCGGGGATCATCTCGGTCAGCTTGAGCCCGGGATAGGGGTTCAGGCCGACTTCCCACGCTGCCTCGAACTTCTTCCGTGCCGCCTCGTTGTCCACCTTCTGGTAACCGGGGTAGACGTCGGGGAGGGCTCCCATGTCGCAGGATCCCTGCACGTTGTTCTGCCCGCGCAGAGGGTTGACCCCCGCGCCCGCCCCGCCCACATTGCCGGTGAGCATCGCCAAGTTGGCGGTGGCGATCACGTTCTCCGTGCCGTGGCTGTGCTCGCACACCCCCATGGCGTACAGGATGGTCGCCGGACCGTTCTGCGCGTACATCCGGGCAGCCTGCACGAGCACATCGGGCTCGACCCCGGTGATCTCGGACACGCGCTCCAGGGGGTAATTCTCGAGCTCCTTCTTGAAGGCATCGAAGTTCTCGCACCGCTCCTCGATGAACGCCGCATCGTGCAGACCCTCGTCGAGGATGATGCGGCACATGCCCATCAGCAGGGCCACGTCCGTACCATACTTCAGCCGTACCCACAGGTCGGCGTCGCGCACGAAGTCGACTTCCACGGGGTTCACGACGATGAGCTTGGCGCCCTTGTTTCGGACGGTCCGCCGTATCTTCATCGCGAGCACGGGATGGGCCTCGGAGGTGTTGGTGCCTATGGCAAGCACGCATCGCGTGTTGCTGAAGTCATCGATGTTGTTGGTCATGGCCCCGCTGCCGAACGTGGTGGCCAGACCGGCCACCGTGGGGGCGTGTCATAAGCGGGCGCAGTGATCGACGTTGTTGGTGCCCAGCACCGCCCTTCCGAACTTCTGCATGACGTAGTTGTCTTCGTTGGTGGCCCGCGCCGACGAGACCACCCCGATCTCCTCGGGCTGGAACGTCTTGAACCGGCTCGCGACCAGGTCGAGCGCCTCGTCCCAGCTGGCTTCCTCGAACACCCCGTTTCTCTTGATGAGGGGTGTCTTGACGCGGGACTCGTGCTGGACGAAGTCCGCGATGCCGAACCTTCCCTTGACGCACAGATGCCCTTCGTTAGCCGGGCCTTCCTTGTCGGCGCGCACTCCCACGATCTCGGTACCCCGCACGCCCAGGTACATCTGGCACCCCACGGCGCAGTAGGGACAGGTGGTCCTGACCTCCCGGGTGGCCTGGCGGGTGTTCCGAAAGACGAGGGCTCCCGTGGGGCAGCGGCTTACGCACTCGCCGCAGGTCTCGCACCGGGACAGCATGATCGGCTTGTCGCCGAAGCCGCTCACCGTCGCCGCGTTCCCGCGGAAGGCCAGGTCGATGGCGTCGATACCGGTGATCTCGTGGCAGGCGCGCACGCAGCGGGCGCACAGGATGCACTTGTTCATGTCCCGGACATACGCGGGGTTGCTGTCGTCCACGGGCACAACGCGAGTCCTCTGGCGCAGACGCTTGAAATGCCCCTCGTCCACGCCTACGTAGTGCGTGACCTTCTGAAGTTCGCAGTTCTGGTTCTGCGCGCAACTGAGGCAGTCGCCAGGGTGGTTGGCCATGATGAGCTCGATCGTGGCGCGTCGGGAGCGCTCGACGGCAGGCGTCTCGGTGCGGACGACCATGCCATCGGTGGCCAGGGTGGTGCAGGAGGTCGGGAGGCCCCGCATGTTCTCGATCTCCACGACGCAGAGCCGGCAGGCCCCATAGGGGGTGAGATCCTCGTCATGGCAGAGGGTGGGGATGTAGACGCCGGCCTTGCGGGCCGCGTCGAGCACGGTGGTGCCATCCCGGACCTGGATCATCATCCCATCGATCGTCAGAGCGATGGTCCGCACTCTCGTTGCGCCGGCCTCAGGCAAGCTGGCTATCGTCATCGGTCGCCTCCAAGACTTCCAAAGCGGACTCTGTTCAAAGGGCTCATGGGGCCACGGAGACGGGTTCGGCCGGCAGTTCGTGGCGCTCGCCGGACCTTTTTACCACCGCGTCGAATCGGGGAGGGCAGGCGGCTAGGCAGCCGCCGCACTTGGTGCACCGGTCCTGATCGATGATGTAGTCGATCTCCTTGCTGCCCGTGATGGCGTCGGCGGGGCAGGCCCGCACGCACCTGCCGCATGCCCGGCACTTCTCCGTATCGATCCAGTACTGAACCAGCGCTTTGCACGATAGCGCCGGGCAGCATCTCTCCTTGATGTGAGCGTCATACTCATCGCGAAAGTAGCGGATGGTCGTCAGGACGGGATTGGGCGCCGTCCCACCCAGAGCGCAGAGCGAGCCGTTCTTCACGGCCTCGCCCAACTCCAGCAGCAATTCGACATCACCTTCGCGGCCCTTGCCGCTCACGATATCTTCCAGGATATCCAGCATCTGCTTTGTCCCCCACCGGCAGGGGATGCACTTGCCGCAGGACTCGAGCTGGGTGAAGGTCAGGAAGTACCTGGCCACGTCCACCATGCAGTCGTCCTCATCCATCACCACCATCCCGCCGGAACCGACGATGGACCCGGCGGCCGCCAGCGACTCGTAGTCCACGGAGCCGTCGAGGAAGCTCGCGGGCAGGCACCCGCCCGAGGGGCCCCCGGTCTGCACGGCCTTGAAGACCTTGCCCTCCGGGACACCGCCGCCGATGCCCTGGATGATCTCGCCAAGGCTGATCCCCATCGGCACCTCGATAAGCCCGGTCCGGTTGACTTTGCCTACCAGCGAGAACGTCTTGGTGCCCCGGCTCTTCTCGGTGCCGTAGCCGGCGTACCAGTCCGCCCCTTTCTCGAAGATCGCGGAAACATCGGCCCAGGTCTCGACGTTGTTGATGTTCGTCGGCTTGCCCCAGAGGCCGCTTTGTGCCGGGAACGGAGGCCGGGAGCGGGGCATGCCCCTGTCGCCCTCGATGGAGGCCATCAACGCGGTCTCTTCGCCGCACACGAACGCGCCGGCGCCCTCCTTGATCTTCACATGGCAGTCGAATCCCGAGTCCAGGATGTTCTCTCCCAACAGCCCGCGCTGCTTCATCTGCTCCATGGCCGTCATCAGCCTGTCGATGGCCAGCGGGTACTCGGCCCGCACGTAGATGTAGGCCTCGGAGGCCCCGATGGCGTAGGCGCCGATGAGCATGCCTTCCAGGACCGCATGGGGGTCGCCCTCCAAGACGGCCCTGTCCATGAAGGCCCCGGGGTCGCCTTCGTCGGCGTTGCAGATGATGTACTTCTGACTGCCCGGTGAGTCGCGGCAGAACTGCCATTTGAGCCCGGTCGGGAATCCGGCTCCTCCCCGGCCGCGCAGGCCCGAGCGCTTGACCTCTTCGATGACCTGCTCCGGGCTCATCCTGAGAGCCTTCGCAAGCCCCTCATAGCCGCCGGCCTCGATGTAATGGTCGATATCGGCGGGGTCGATGTTCCCGCAGTTCCTGAGCGCGATACGAACCTGAGGCTTGAGCACCGGCAGGTCGAAGAACCGGGGGATGGGGTCCAGATCGCCCTCGCCCCTCGTGCCCAGGGCCAGGTCGGGCCGGGGGTCGTCGCCCACCACGTAGTCCCGCACGATCTCGGTCGTGAGTTGGGGAGTAAGGTTGCCGTAGAAGACACTGGGCCGGCCGGGCTTGGCGATCTCCATGAGAGGCTCGGCATAACAGAGACCTATGCAGCCCACCTGGATGATGTCGGCCTCGAGTTGGTTGCTGTCCAGCTCGCGCCGGAGCGTCGTCAGGATCTCGTCGGCGCCGGCGGCGACGCCGCAGGTACCTGTGCCGATCAAGATCCGGAGCTTCGAGCGCATCGTGCTCACCACCTCACTCCGCCTCGTCCTTGCGACGCAGCAGGTCCTTGACTTTCTCGGGTGTCATGGAACCGTAGACCTTCTCGTTGAGGACCAGCACAGGAGCCAGGGCGCAGGAGCCGAAGCAGGCCACCGTCTCGAGGGTGTATTCGAGGTCGCCCGTCGTCTCGCCGTCGGTGATTCCCAGCAGCTTCTCGACTTCGTCCAGAAGCCGGGGGGCGCCCTTCACGTAGCATCCGGTACCCCGGCACACTTTGATGACGTTGCGGCCGACCGGCGCGAACTTGAACTGGGAGTAGAACGTCGCGACGCCGTAGACCGTGGATTCCGGTATGCGGGTGAAACGCGCTATGCGGATCATCGCCTCATCAGGCAGATACCCCAACGCGTGCTGGACCCGCTGCAGGATCGAGATCAACTCCGCCTTCTCGCCGGCAAAGGCGGCCAGCACTTCATCGACTCTGTCCGCGAGGCCTTGCTCCGACTCGGGAATCACCGGCGCGGCGAGTCGGTCGATCTGGGTGGTGCTCATTCAGGCCCTCTCAGTCGGTCTTCGTTCTTCCAGTAGCCGCTGGCAGATGCGGACGCCTTCCATGGCGTCGTTGGTCCAATGGTCGGCGTCAGTGTAGCGGGCGATGTGCTCGTCGATGGTCGCGCCACCGATGACGATCAGTGGGATCCGGCCGAGTTCGGCCGCGTCTTGCCGGATAAGGGCGATCGTGTCCCGCATGGAATCGAACGCGAGCGTCAGAAGCCCCGAGAGCCCGACTATATCGGGCCTGGTCCGGCGCGCGGCTTCGAGGAACGCCTGCGGGGGCACGTCCACGCCCAGATCCTCGACGGCGAAACCGAAAGCCCGGAATGCCAGCGCGGCCATGTTCTTACCCAGGTCGTGGATGTCGCCGGCCACCGTGCCCAGGAGCACCCGTCCCGATGCTCCGCCCTCGAGACTGCTCTCCCAATCCGGTTGCACTATCTCCATCACTCCGCGGAAGATCTCGCCCGCCATGATCAGCCCGGAGAGGAAGATCTCCTGCCGTTCGTAGCGCTCGCCGACGACCTGCAGTCCCGCCTGGGTGGCGCGGACGATGTCGGCCGCGCTCTCTCCCTTGGCCAAGGCGTCGCGCACCAGGGTGAGGGTCGATCCATAGTCGAGGGCCGCCACCGCGGCTGTGATGCTCTCCATCCAGGCTCCTTAGATATCCTCGGTCCGCTCCTGCGGCACTCCGATGCTCGTGCTCAGGCGGAACTGGTCGGCCCGGCACAGGAACCTACCCCAACTGACGGGCTTCCCCTCGAAGTCCAGGAAGAGGTGCTCCAGACAGAATGCCGGGGAGCCTTCGGCGACTCCCAGGTACTTCGCGGCTTCGGCATCGAGGCTGACCGCCTGGATGCTCAGCCGGCCGCTCGGGACGCCCTCTCCCCGGCCGGAGAGCAGCACGCCGTCGAGCGAAGTCACCTGTAGCTGCGACTCCACCAGCGGACGGCGTTCGTCGTAGACCACGTGCTCCACCTGATAGACAAGGGGGACACCCCGCCGCCTGATGAGTCGCCTCATATAGACCAGCGGCTCCCCCGGCTCACGGTGAAGCATGCGGGCTGCCAACTCCTCTCCCGGCTTGATCCGCGCCTCCAGAAGCTGCACGTCGACGGAGGCGTCGTCCGTCCACATCTCGGTGATCTCGTGCAGTCTGAAGACCGCTTCTCCCATGTCCAGCGAGCGGACAAAGGTGCCCTTGCCCTGGGTGGTGGTGACCAGCCCCCGGTCGAGGAGAAGGCTTATCGCCCGGCGGACGGTGACGGGGCTGACCCCGAACCTCTCCCGCAATTGCTGCTCCGTGGGGAGTTGATCGCCCGAGCGGTAGACTCCCGCCCCGATCTGCTCGGCGATGCTGTTGGCGATGTGGAGATATGCGGGCTCGTAGGGGGCGCGCGCGGCTTCGCTGGCGCGTGCGCCTCGGGTCGATATGCCCCCGGATGCGCCACTGTTGACCGTCTGTCTCACGTCTCCATCCCTTGGCTCCGCCGGGTGCGGCGCAGTCCTCCAAAGACCCGTCCGGAGCCTCTTGCCAATTTAACTATATAAATATAGGATATGCGCACCAAAGAGGGAAGGGCCCTCAGGGGCAAGAGCCCACAATAGGCAGGCCCCCGCCAGAATATCCGCCACGAACGCTGAAGGAACGGGGAGCATGAAGAGCGACATCGAGATCGCACGCGAAGCTACGATGGTCCCGATCACCGAGGTGGCCGCCGGGTTGGGGCTGAGTCCGGACGACCTGGACGCCTACGGCAAGTACAAAGCCAAGATCCACCTGGACGTTCTCGACCGGCTGCAGAGCCGCCCCGATGGGAAGCTCGTCCTCTGCACGGCCATCACTCCGACCCCGGCCGGCGAGGGCAAGACCACGACCAACGTCGGTCTTTCCATGGGCCTCAACAAGATCGGCAAGAAGGCTATCGCCACGCTGCGCGAGCCGTCCCTCGGCCCGTGCTTCGGCATCAAGGGCGGTGCGGCCGGCGGCGGCTACGCCCAGGTAGTCCCGATGGAGGACATCAACCTTCACTTCACCGGCGATATCCACGCCATCACCGCGGCCCACAATCTGTGCGCGGCCGTGCTCGACAACCATCTCTTCCAGGGTAACGAACTCAACATCAACCCCAACGACGTCTCCTGGCCCCGGGTGGTCGACCTGAACGATCGGGCGCTCCGGCAGATAACCGTCGGACAGGGCGGAGAAGGCGTCGAGCGTAAGACCCGCTTCGACATCACGGTGGCCTCGGAGATCATGGCCATCCTCTGCCTGGCCACCGACATCGAAGACCTCAAGGCCCGCCTGGATCGCATCATCGTGGGTTCCACGCTGTGGGGCCGCAAGGTCACGGCTCAGGACATCAAGGTGTCGGGCTCCATGGCGGTCCTGCTCAAGGACGCCTTCATGCCCAACCTGGTGCAGACCCTCGAGAACACGCCGGCCATCATCCACGGCGGCCCGTTCGCCAACATCGCTCACGGCTGCAACTCCGTGCAGGCCACTCGCATGGCCCTCAAGCTCGGTGACTATTGCGTCACCGAGGCCGGCTTCGGCGCCGACCTGGGAGCGGAGAAGTTCTTCGATATCAAGTGCCGCTACGCCGGCCTGGTGCCCGACTGCATCGTGCTGATCGCCACCATCCGCGCGCTCAAGATGCACGGTGGCGTGCCCCTGGCCGATCTCAAGAAGGAGAACCTGCCGGCTCTCGCGAGCGGCTTGGAGAACCTCGAGAAGCACCTGGAGAACATGCAGTTCTTTGGCCCGCCCGTAGTCGTCGCCATCAACCGCTTCCCCGACGACACCGACGCCGAGGTCGCGCTCCTTCGGGAGCGGGCGGGCGCCATGGGCGCCAAGGTAGTGCTCTCCGACGTATGGGCGCTGGGCGGCGAAGGCGGCGTGGAACTGGCCGAAGAGGTCGTCCGCATCTGCGAGAGCAGCGACGCCAAGCCTCCCTTCCGCTTTGCCTACGAGCTGGGCATGACCATCCCGCAGAAGATCGAGGCCGTCGCCACGCAGATCTATGGAGCCGACGGGGTGGACTATCACTACGAGGCCATGGCCGCCATCGAGCGCTTCACCCGTCTGGGGTACGCCACCCTGCCGATCTGCATGGCCAAGACCCAGTCCTCGCTGTCCGACGACAAAGCCAAGCTGGGCCGGCCGCGCGATTGGCGCCTCACCGTCCGCGAGATCCGGCTGTCGGCCGGCGCGGGTATGGTTGTCCCGGTCTGCGGCAAGATAATGACCATGCCTGGCCTGCCCAAGCACCCCGCGGCCGAGAATATCGACCTCATCAACGGCGAGATCGTGGGGTTGTTCTAATGGCCGGGCAGACATACGCCGAGTGGAGCATCCAGGCCTATCTGGACAAGCTGGCGGGCGCGGATCCCGAGCCCGGCGGGGGCAGCGTCGCCGCCCTGGTCGGGGCGCTGGGAGCCGGTCTCGTGACCATGGTGACCGCGCTCACGCTGGGCAAAGAGAAGTACGCGTCGGTGCAGGACGCGATGGCGGAGATCAAAGAGCAGGCCGAGAAGCTTCGGGGCGAACTCACGGGATTCATCACCGCCGACGCCGAGGCGTATGCCCAGGTGGCCGCGGCCATGAAACTGCCCCGCGACACCGACGGGCAGAAGAAGGAGCGCAGCCGGGTGATGCAGGCGGCGCTGAAGGGAGCGGCCGAGGTGCCGCTCAAGGTGGCCGAAGCGGCCGCCGCCGTCGCGCGGCTCTCGCTGCCGGCCGCGGAGAAGGGTAATACCAACGCGGTGTCCGATGCCGGCGTCGCCGTGGTGCTCGCCGATGCCGCCGCGCAGTCGGCGGCGCTCAACGTCAAGATCAACCTGGCCTGGATCGAAGACGACGGGTTCAAGCGGGACGCGTGGACGCGTGTCGAAGCGGTCCTCTCCGAGACCGCCCGCCTGCGCGACATGGTCCTCGCGCTCACCTACAGCAAGATATAGCCGAGTCCGGCGCGTCCCGTCCAAGAAAGGGAGACACGAGTGGCAGCCAAGATCATCGACGGGAAAGCCATCGCCGCCGAGGTGCGGGAAGAGCTTTCGCGCGAACTGGAGGAACTGCGGGCCGCGGGCGCCGATCCGGGCATCGCCACGCTCATGGTGGGCGATGATTTCGGCGCGGGCATGTACCGCGGAGCGGTGGAGAAGTTCTGTGGCGAGATGGGGCTGGGCTATCGCAACGAGATCTTGCCGGCCGATGCCAGCGAAGCCGCCGTTATCGCCGCCGTTCGCAGCCTGAACGACGACCCGGCGGTCTCCGGGATCCTTCCCCTGCGGCCGTTCCCTGCGCAGGTGGCCGACTCGGTGGTCATCAACTCGATCGACTTCGGCAAGGACGTCGACTGCTTCCATCCCTTCAACATGGGGCGGCTCACCCTCGGGGAGCCGACTTTCCCGCCGGCGACCCCCGCCGCCTGCATGGAGCTGCTCGAGCGCCATCTGCGGGCCGAGGGGCGAGACGTGACCGACGCGCTCGAGGGCGCGGAGGTTTGCGTGGTCGGGCACTCCAACACGGTGGGCAAACCGCTCGCGCTCCTGCTCCTGAACCGCAACGCCACGACGACGGTCTCCCACGTCTTCACGTCGAACCGCGGGAACCTGGCCAAGCACACCACGGTGGCCGATATCCTTGTCGTCGCTGCCGGGGTCCCGCACCTCGTTGGGGCGGACCTGGTCAAGGAAGGCGCCGTGGTCCTCGACGTGGGCATCAACCGGGTGATCGTGTGCCCGGTTTGCGGCACGCTGAATCGGGGCAAAAAGAACCCCTGCCGCAACTGCGGGGCCGATCTGGCCGAGGCCCAGGGCAAGACTGTGGGCGACGTCGATTTCGAAGCGGTATCCGGGAAGGCCGGCGCTATCACCCCGGTGCCAGGCGGAGTGGGGGCTGTCACGAACATGATGCTGGCGCGCAACACCCTGCGGGCGGCGCGTCTGCAGCTCGAGAAGAAGTAGGAATTCTCAGCCGGGGGCCAAGGTCTCCGGGGGAGGTAAGGCAAATTGATCATCTCCAAGAAGAAGCCCTTCGAAGAGGTCCTCGAGGACCTCGAGGGCCTCACGCGCATCGTCATCCTCGGCTGCGGGGAATGCGCCACCGCCACGCGGACCGGCGGTCCGCCGGAGGTGGCCGAAATGAAGGCCATGCTCGAAGAACACGGTAAACAGGTGGTCTTCACCGAGATCGTCCACACCGGCTGCCACGAGTTGGATGTCAAGCGCATCCTGCGCCAGGCCAAGGATGCGGTCGGCGATGCCGACGGTTTTCTGATCCTGTCATGCGGCGCCGGCACGCAGGCCGCCCGCGCCGCCACCGACAAGCGTGTCATCCCGGGTTGCGACCCGCTGTTCCTCGGCAACATCCAGCGCTCCATGGACTTCATGGAGAAGTGCTCCCACTGCGGGGCGTGCGTCATCGACGACTACGGTTCCATCTGCCCCATCACTCGTTGCGCCAAGGGTCTGGTGAACGGCCCCTGCGGCGGCACCAGCCACGGCAAGTGCGAGGTGGATCCGGAGATGGAATGCGCGTGGGTGCTCATTCACAACCAGCTGAAGAGGGAAGGGCGCGAAAACAAGCGCACGATACTGCACGAGCCCAAGGATTGGAACGTCATCCGGCATCCCGGCGCAGTCCTCGACCGCGGTCCTGACAAAGCGAAGATGGGGAGCGAGGTGTAATGGGCACCTATCGCGACGCCTGCAACAGCGGCAACTTCGTCATCTCGGGCGAGATCGGCCCGCCGAAAGGCACCAACGTCGAGACCATGCTGCACCACATCGACCTGCTCAAGGACAAGGTGGCCGGCCTCAACGTGACCGACAACCAGAGCGCTGTGATGCGCATGGGCTCCCTCGCTGTCTCCGGCGAGATCGTCCGCCGCGGCGGCGACCCCATCTTTCAGACCACCTGCCGCGACCGCAACCGTCTGGGCCTGCAGTCCGACCTTCTGTCTGCGGCGTTCATGGGTATCACCAACGTTCTCTGCCTCACCGGCGACCATCCCGTGGTGGGCGACCACAAGCAGGCCAAGGGCGTGTTCGATTTCGACTCGATCCATCTGATCCAGTGCTGCAGGAAGATGAACGCGGGTCACGATTGGGCCGGTGCGGAACTGGACGGGGCGACCGATTTCTTCGTGGGCGCCGTCGTGACTCCCGAGTCCGACCCGCTCGAGCCGCAGATGTACAAGTTCGCCCGCAAGGTCGAGGCCGGGGCCGACTTCTTCCAGACCCAGGCCGTCTACGACATGGACAACTTCCAGCGCTTCATGGAGCAGGCGCGGGAGATCACGGCCGGGACCAACGTGAAGATCATGGCCGGCCTCGTGGTACTCACCGGCCTGGGCATGGCCAAGTACATGAACCGGGCGGTGCCCGGGTATCTTCGTGCCCGACAGCCTTCTCGAGGAGATGGGGAGCGTGCCCAAGGAAGAGGCCGCTTCGCAAAGGGATGGAGATCGCCGCCCGGCACATCCGCTTCCTGCGCGACAACAAGGTGTGCGACGGCGTGCACGTCATGGCCATCGGCAAGGAGGAGATCATTCCCCAGATCCTTCAGCTTGCCGGCGTGGCCGGATAGCGAGCCGAAGATGGCTGAAGCGACCACGAAGGAAGGCGCGGCGACAAGAATCGTCGTCATCGGTGGCGGCCCAGGCGGGTACGTGGCCGCGCTGAGAGCCGCGCGCCACGGCGCGAAGGTCACTCTCGTCGAGAGCGCCTTCATCGGCGGGACCTGTCTCAACTGGGGCTGCATACCGACCAAGGCTTTGCTCGCCAGTGCCGACGCGCTCTCCCGGGCGCGCGCGGGGCAGGAGTACGGGTTCGAGGTCGCCGGCGAGATCAAGCCCGATTTCGCCCGCATGATGGCGCGCAAGGACGGCATCGTCACCCGCCTGCGCGAGAATGTCGAGGCGCTGCTCAAGAAGGCCGGCGTCGAGGTGCTCCGGGGCACCGGGCGGCTGGCCGGGTCCGGAGTGGTCGTGGTGGAGAGAGGCGAGGCATCCGGCGGCGGCACGGTGACGGTGGAGGCCGACAAGGTGATCATAGCCACCGGCTCGGAACCGGCGCGGTTACCGATGTTCGACTTCTCGCAACCGGCTATCTTGACCTCTACTGAAGCCTTAGCCTTGCAGACGGTGCCCGAGTCGCTCCTCATCGTGGGGGCAGGGGTCATCGGCTGCGAGTTCGCCTCCTTCTACAACGAGCTGGGCACCAAGATCACCATGGTGGAGATGCTGCCGCAGATGCTTCCCCTGGAAGACCTGCGGCTTGCCAAGCAGTTCCAGAGCACGTACCGCAAGCGCGGCATCCAGGTGCTGCTGAAGACCAAGGTGGAGAGCATCGCCGAGTACGCGGACGACCACGTGACCGCCAAGTTGTCGGACGGTTCCGAGATCACGGCCGAGAAGATCCTGGTGTCTGTCGGCCGGAAGCCGAACACCGCGGGCATCGGCCTGGAGACCGCGGGGGTCGAGGTCGATCCGCGCGGCTACGTGATCGTGAACGACTTCCTGGAGACCACGGCGCCCGGCGTGTACGCCATCGGCGACGTCAACGGTGGGCAGATGCTTGCCCACGTCGCTTCCTACGAGGCGTTCGTGGCAGTGGACAACTGCCTGGGCAAGCGGCGCGCCCGCGACCTGCGGTCGACACCGTCCTGCACGTATTCCACGCCGGAAGTAGCGAGCGTGGGACTGAACGAGGAGCAGGCCGTCGACGCCGGGTATCAGCCCGTCACCGGCAGCTACCGGTTCGCCGCGCTCGGCAAAGCCATGGCGATGGGCGAGGAGACCGGCTATGTGCAGCTCATCGCCGACAAAGAGACGGACCTCCTGTTGGGCGCCAGCATGATGGGCGCTCACGTGACCGATGTGATCCACGAGGTGGCGGTCGCAGTCCAGAACGGGCTCACGGTGAGCCAGTTGGGCGAGACCATCCACGCCCATCCCACGATCGCCGAGGCGGTCATGGAGGCGGCGCACGACGTGCACGGCGAATCGGTGCACATCGCAAAGACATAGGCGAATCGAATGGGTGCGGTGGCACCCGGGAAAGGAGCTCCAATGGCCCACGAACTCGTAGAAGCCATGGCGAACATGAAGGAGAAAGAAGCCCTTCAGATCGTCGACGACATGCTGGCACGAGGTGAGGACCCCAACAAGATCCTCGATCTCTCCTCGGAAGCCATGCAGGTGGTAGGTACTCGCTATCAGGAAGGCTCTTACTTCCTGCCCGAGCTCATCATGAGCGGGGAGATGCTCCGTAAGATCGGCGAGATCCTCAAACCTCTCCTGGCCGCCAAGACCGACCAGACCAAGAAGCTGGGCATCGTGGTCTTAGGAACGGTACGAGGCGACATCCACGACATCGGCAAAGACATCGTGGGCTTCATGCTGGAAGTGAACGGCTTCGAAGTGTTCGACATAGGTATCGACCAGCCCGAAGAGGCCTTCGTGAAAGCCGTGGTCGACCACAAGCCCCAGGTCCTTGCCCTCTCCGGTTTCTTAAGTGTGGCCTTTGACTCCATGAAGTCCACCATCGAACAGGTGGAAGCGGCCGGCCTGCGCACCAACCTCAAGGTCATCATCGGCGGCGGCCAGATGGACGACACCGTCCGCAAGTACACCGGCGCCGACGCCTACGGTGACGACGCTATGGCTGCTGTGGCGTTTGCGAAAGAAGCGGTCGGGGTGGCCTGACATGGCCACCAAAGCTTGGGCGGATATAACCCCGGAGGAGAGGCGCGCCTGGCGCATCGACAAGTGGCGTAACCCCGACATCCCGTGGGCGAGTCCAGAGGCCGAAGCCGAGTACAAGGCTCGGGTCGACCGCATCATGGCGGCCATCAACCTGGAAAAACCCGACCGGGTCCCGGTTCGCCTCAACATGGGCTTCTGGCCGGCCAAAAGCGGAGGGCTCACGACCTATGAGGCCATGAGCGACGGTCCGCGGGCGATGAAGGCCTGGAAGGACTTCAACCTCAAGTTCCAGCCCGACGCCTCGGTCGACCCGCTGCACAACACCGTGCCGGCCGCCATGTTCGCGGCGCTCGAGTACAACCTGTACTCATGGCCGGGCCACGGGGTGTCGGAGTCGGCCAGCTACCAGTACAACGAAAAAGAGTGGATGGTCTCGGACGACTACGAGCAGCTTATCTCCGATCCGACCGACTATCTGCTGCGCACCTACCTGCCCCGCACGGTCGGCGCCTTTGCCGGCTTTGGCGGGCTCTCCTCGTTCTTCGACTTCATCGAGCTGCCTTTCGTGTTCGGGCAGACCTTGGGCTGGGGTAGCGACGAGATGTTGAGCAGTTTGGAGAAGCTGACCGCGGCGGCGCGGGTCGTCAACGAGTGGGCCAAGGTCGTCTTCCCGGCGATGGGTGAAGTCATGGCTCTCGGCTTCCCGCCGTTCGCCGGCTGCGCCACCAAGGCTCCCTTCGACATTCTGGGCGACACCTTGCGCGGCACCAAGGGTGTCATCGTCGATATGTTTCGGCGTCCGGATGACGTTCTGGCCGCGTGCGACCGTCTGGTCCAGGTGGCGCTCGACTGGCCGCTCAAGAAGGCCAATCCCCCGGAGGTACCGATCTGCTTCATCCCGCTGCACAAAGGGCGCGGACGGCTTCATGAGCGACGAGCAGTTCCACACCTTCTACTGGCCGACGCTCAAGAAACTCATCCTCGGCCTGGTAGACGAAGGGATGATCCCCCTGCTCTTCGCCGAGGGCCGCTACAACACCCGGCTCGAAGCCATCATGGACATCCCGAAGGCGTCGTGCATATGGCTCTTCGACCAGACCGATATGGCTCGGGCCAAGGCGACGGTCGGGACCGTGTCCTGCATCCAGGGCAACGTTCCTCTGTCGCTGATGCACGCGGGGACCGCCGAGGAGGTGGCCGAGCACACCCGCAAGCTCATCGATGTGGCCGGCAAGGACGGCGGGTTCATCCTCGATGTAGGGGCAGTGGCGGACGAAGGCAAGGACGACAACCTGTTGACGATGGTCAAGACGGCCAAGGAGTACGGCGTCTACTAGAGGAGTAGTGGTATGCCGGGCAGAGTCATCCTGGCCTGCGAGATGATTGAGGACGAAGTCCGGTTGGCGCTGGAGTCGCTGCCGCCTGTGGATCGGCCGCCCCTGGTCTGGATAGAGAGCGGTCTTCACGACCGCCCGGAGAGACTCCAGGCCTCTCTCGGCGGGTTGATCCATCTGCTCGACGAGGCCGCGGCTGCCGACCGGCCGGTCGGAGTCTCGTCGGTGCGTCCCGGGAGAGGCCCGGCCGCCGAGCGCCGTGAGGAAGTCACGGTGGGCCCGGTGGACGAGGTCATACTCGCCCTTGGCTTCTGCGGCAGCGCTCTCAAGGACCTCAGCGCCGAGCGGCTCACCCTGGTGTTCCCCCGGGTGGACGACTGCGTCTCGCTGCTGCTCAACGATGGCTGCGTCCGCGAGGAGATCAAGAGGAACCCGCGCTGCTACTACCTCACCAAAGGCTGGTTCAGTCACGAGAGCTCGATGATCGACTCCTTCGACGCATGGGACGAGCGCTATGGCCGCGAGCGCGCCGACGCGCTGCGGGCGACCATGTACGCCGGCTACGAGCAGATCAACCTTATCGATACGCAGGCGTACGAGGTAGACGAATACCTGGATCAGAGCCGGGCCGTGGCCGACCGGCTCAAACTGGAGCACGGGGTGGTCCGGGGCTCGGTGCAACTGCTCGAGCGGCTGTTCAAAGGGGAGAGAGACAGCGAGATCGTCGTCGTCCCGCCCCAGGAGAAGATAGGCTTCAACCACCTCTTCGGAGAAAGGGAAACATAGAAGTGGAGACTCGAGTACTGAGCGCGAGCACAGAAGTTATTATCGGCGGCGGGCGTCCGACTGTGCTTATCGGGGAACGCATCAATCCCACCGGCAAGAAGCGGTTGGCGGAAGCGCTCCGCGCCGGCGACCTGAGCGTCGCCCGCGAAGAAGCGCTGGCGCAGGTGGCGGCTGGGGCGGATATCCTCGACGTCAACGTCGGAGCCACCGGGGTCGACGAGATCGACATGCTACCCCGGGCGGTCGAGGCTATTGCCGGTGTCGTGGACGTTCCCCTCTGTATCGATAGCCGAAAGGTGAAAGCCCTCGCGGCGGCGCTGGCCGTCTGCCCGGGCAGGCCTATCGTCAATTCCGTGACCGGCGAGGAGGCATCCCTTCAGGAGATCCTACCCCTGGTCAAGGAGTTTGGCCTGCCGGTGATCGGTCTCACTCTCGATGAGAAGGGGATCCCCGCGGAGGCGTCTGCCAGGGTCGAGATCGCCCACCGCATCGTGGAGCGGGCGGAGGCTCTCGGAATCCCGCGCGAGGACGTCATCATCGACTGTCTTACCCTATCGTTGGGTGCCAACGTCAAGGCGGGCCTGGCTACCCTGGAGGCGACCCGGCGGGTGCGCGACGAGCTGGGTGTCAACCAGACACAGGGCTGCAGCAACATCTCCCACGGCCTGCCCAACCGGCCTGTGCTTACAAGCGCCTACCTGGCGATCGCCATCGAGGCCGGTCTGACCTGTCCCACCGTCGACGTCGCGCTGGTGCGGATGGCCATCCTTTCGGCCGACATGGTCCTCGGGCGTGACAACTACGCGATGCGGTTCATCAAGGCGTTCCGCGAGGCGCAGGCGGCGCAGGCCGGGGCGTAGAAGTAGCCTCAGGTCCAAATCGACGCAAAGGGGGTGCCCAAACAGAAAGGGGTGAGACGGCAGGCGCCACGCGAGATTAGGCAGTGCTAGTCTAGACAAGACAGACATGGGTCAGGGGCGAACGAGCCCCGCGTACGAACAAGGGGGGCCACACAATGGCAGATAGAACGGTATCCCGGCGGGAATTCCTGAAAATAGCCGGCATCGCCGGCGCGACAGTCGGCGTGGGTGCGGGCCTTGGAGGTCTGGTTGCCGCGTGCGGCGAAACCGAAGAGACGACCACCACCGCGGCGGCTGCGACCACCACGACCGCCGGTGCGACCACGACAACAGCGGCCGGCGCAACGACGACCACCGCGGCCGCCGGTGCGGAGATGGGCCGCGAGGTCAAGATCGGCTGGGTCACCATGACGACCGGCGTGTTCGCCGGCCTGAGCGAGCCGGACGATTTCCTTCTACAGCAGGCGAAGGACGCCATCGGCGATGGTCTGGTCTGCGCCGACGGCAAGAAGCACCCGATCGCCTGGGTCGTCAAGGACAGTCAGTCCGATCCCAACCGGGCGTCCGAGGTGACCATAGAACTGATCACGAGCGACAAGCCGGACGTAGTGTTCGCCGGTATGACCCCGGTGGTCAACATCCCCGTGGCGCAGCAATGCGAGGCGGCCGGCGTGCCGGCCGTGACCTACGGGTGCCCCATGGAGCCGTGGTTCTTCGGTCTCGGCGGGGATCCGGCGGTGGGCTTCAAGTGGACGTACAACGTTTTCTGGGCCATCTCGGACTTGTTGGCCGTCTACGTGGGTCTGTTCGACAAACTCCCCACCAACAAGGTAGTGGCTTGCCTGTGGGTCAATGACCCCGACGGCATCGCCACCGCCGACGAGAAGACCGGCATGCCGGCAGCGCTGACCGCCGCCGGCTACGAGGTCGTCAACCCGGGCCTGTTCACCACCGGCACCGAAGACTTCTCCAGCGTCATCAATCAGTTCAAGGCCGCCGGCTGCGAGTGTTTGACCGCGCTTGCCAACCCGCCGGATTTCGCGAACTTCTGGAAGCAGTCTACGCAGCAGGGCTTCGTCCCGAAATCGACCGCGATCGGCCGGGCCATCCTCACCCGTCCCGACATGGATGCCATCGGTGACATCGCCAATGGGCTGTGCAACGAGGTGTGGTGGGAGAACACTCACCCGTTCACCTCGTCGCTCACCGGTCTTAGCTGCCAGCAGCAGGTCGACGCGTGGAACACGGCCGAGGGCACTCCCTTCAGCCCGGCCCTGGGCCTCACCGGCGGCGCCGGTTTCGACGTGATCACCGACGTGGTCAAGCGGACAGCCAACGTCGACGACCCGGCCGCCTACGCGGCCGCCATCAAGGCCACCGACCTGAAGACGCTGGTGGGCCCGGTCAAGTTCGCCGGTGCGCTGCCCAACTGCGCTCTGACTCCCCTGGTAGGCGGTCAGTGGATCGGCAAGACCGGCGCGTGGGAACGCCTGGTGGTGGACAACTCCCACTACCCGGACATCCCGGAGACCGGCACGATCAAAGATCTCACCACGTTCTGAGAGCCTAGGTAACTGGGTCTGACAGAGAAGCCATCGGAACGAGCGGTCCGGTGACGGCCGTACTCGAGGCTAGGAACCTCACGAAGTCCTACGGCGGCGTGAGAGTGGTCGACGGCCTGAGCGTCTCCCTCTTCCAGGGGGAGGCGCTCGGGGTCGTCGGTCCCAACGGGGCCGGCAAGACCACCATGCTCAATCTTCTGACCGGCATCGTGCACTCCGATGAGGGCACGGTGATCTTCGCGGAGCAGGACGTCTCCCGGCGGTCTCCCGACGAGCGCTGCCACCTTGGGCTGGGGCGCACCTACCAGATCCCCAAGCCCTTCGAGGGCATGACCGTCTTTGAGAACGTGCTCGTCGGCGGCACCTACGGAAGGGGCCAATCGGAAAAGGGCTCCTACGAGGTGTGCGCACGAGCGCTTGGAGCGGACGTCACTCCTGCCCCGCGCGAACGTGCTCGCCGAGTCCCTGAGCCTGCTCGAGCGCAAGCGCCTCGAACTTGCTCGGGCTCTGGCGACCGAACCCAAGGTGTTGCTGCTCGACGAGATCGCCGGCGGCCTTACCGAGCATGAGATGCACTCGCTCATGGACACCATCAGGCAGTTGCGGGCTGAGGGCATAAGCATCATCTGGATCGAGCACATCGTCCACGCCCTTCTGGCGGTCGTGGACCGGCTGATAGCCATCGACTTCGGCCGCCTGATCGCCGAAGGAGACCCTCAAACGGTGATCAACAGCCCCGAGGTCAGAGACGTCTACATGGGGAGCATGGCTCCGTGAGCCTGCTCGAACTCGACAACATCTCTACCGGCTACGGTCATTTTCAGGCGCTGTTCGATGTGAACCTACGCATCGAAGAGGGTGAGACCCATGCCATAATCGGCGCCAACGGCGCCGGAAAATCGACCCTTCTGCGCACTATCTGCGGTCTGCTCGTCACCGACGCCGCCAAGGTACGTTTCGACGGGCAACCTATCGGACAACTGTCGCCCCACAAACGAGTGGGTTTGGGAATCTCCTACGTGCCCGAGGGACGCTGGGTATTCCCAAGCCTCACCGTCAACGAGAACCTTCAGGTGGGGGCGCACTCGCGCCGCGCCGGGCGCTGGACGATGGATGAGGTCTACGCCCTTTTCCCCTTGCTCTCCAGGCTTCGCCAGCGCCAGGCTTCAAGCTTGTCCGGAGGCGAACAGCAGGCTCTGGCGATCGGGCGGGGGCTCATGGCCAATCCGCGCCTGCTGCTGCTCGACGAAGTGTCGCTGGGGCTGGCTCCCGTGGTCGTGGAGAAGATCTATCAAGCCATGCCGGCCATCATCGGTTCCGGCACCACGGTCCTGCTCGTCGAGCAAGACGTGGGCCAGGCCATGAAGTTCGCCGACCGCGTCACCTGCATGCTCGAGGGACGCCTCGTCCTTGAAGGCAGTCCCGGCGAGATCAGCCAGGAAGCCATCTTCGCCGCCTACTTCGGAGTATGACGTGGTTTGGGTAAACGACATCATCCAGGGCATACTTCTCGGCGGGCTCTACGCGCTGTTCGCGGCCGGGCTCGCCCTCGTCTTCGGCGTCATGAAGCTGGTCAACCTGGCCCATGGCGACTTCGGCATCATGGCGGCGTATATATCCCTGGTCCTCGTGGGGATCCTGAACATCAATCCGTTCTACACCTTGATCTTGGTGATGATCATCATGGCCGTCTTCGGCTACCTGATCCAACGCGGCCTCTTCAACTTCGCCATGGATGCCGGTCCCATGCAGGCCATCCTGGCTACCTTCGGGATAGCCATCATCATCCAGAACCTGCTGCTCGAGGGCTTCACCGCCAACAGCAAGGGCCTGGACGCGGGCCGGATTGAGAACGAGTTCATCAGGATAAGCGGGCAAGTGGTGATCGGTTGGTTCCCGCTCATCACCCTCCTCACCTCGGTCGTCGTACTCTTCAGTCTCCAGCTCTTCCTGGGCCGCACCCGCACGGGGCGGGCCTTCCGGGCGACCGCCGACAACCAGCGGGCCGCGCAGCTCATGGGGATCGATAACCGTCATCTCTACGGCATGGCCATGGCCCTCGCTCTGGCCGTCGTGGCCATCGGCGGCGTGTTCATCGGCATCCGCACCACCTTCACCCCCAGTGCGGGCCCATTCCGCCTTATCTTCGCTTATGAGGCGGTCATCATCGGAGGCCTGGGCTCCCTGTGGGGGACGCTGGTCGGCGGCATCGTGCTCGGCATCGCCCAAGTCCTCGGCGACCACATCCATCAGGGGTGGGGCATGCTGGCCGGCCACCTGGTCTTCCTGGCCATCCTGGCATTCAGGCCGCAAGGCCTCTTCGCGAAGCAGGTGCAGTGATGGCCGCTCCCGTGAAGGTCGAGCGCTACACGCGCACCAGCCGGATCGCTCTTCCGGTGGCGGCGGTCGTCGTCATCGCCGCGGCCACCGTCCCGGCCTGGGGCTCCTCGGCCGTCATGAAGCAGTCGGTCACCTTCCTGACCCTGGTGGCTCTCGCCCAGATGTGGAACCTGCTCGCCGGTTACGCGGGGCTCGTCTCCGTGGGACAGCAGGCCTACATCGGCATCGGGGCGTACACGCTCTGGGTGTTCGCTGAGAAGTTCGGTATCAATCCGTTCCTCTGCGTGCCTATCGCGGGCCTCGTCGCGGCCGCCTTCTCGGTGCCCACCGCCGGACTGGCTTTTCGTCTGCGCGGCGGCTACTTCGCGGTCGGCACCTGGGTCATCGCCGAAGTCTACCGGCTGCTCATCACCCAGATCTCCTGGCTGGGAGGGGGGTCGGGCGTCAGCATCAACAGCGCGGGTAAGATCGAGCGCGCCACACGGGAGGCGGTCGTCTATTGGTGGGCGCTGGGAGTGGCCATCGGCTCCGTCGTCCTTGTCTACCTGCTCCTGCGGTCCAGGCGTGGGCTGGCGCTCACCGCCATCAGAGACGATGAGACCGGAGCCCGGGGCCTGGGCGTCAATGTGTTCCGGTCAAAACTCTGGGTCTACATCATCGCGGCGTTCGGGACGGGTATGACGGGTGCCGTCATCTACCTCAACCTGCTCCGCGCCCAGCCCGAGGCGGCCTTCAGTCTCCAGTGGAGCGCCCTGATGATCTTCGCCGTGGTCATCGGTGGCCTCGGCACGATCGAGGGCCCCATCGTGGGAGCCGTGATCTTCTTCACCCTCCAGCAATTGCTCGCGGGCTACGGCACCTGGTATCTGATCCTGATCGGGGTGTTGGCGGCGGGTGTGGTCGTCTTCGCCCAGCGTGGTGTCTGGGGCAGCATCGTGCGGCGCTGGCCCATAGATCTCTTCCCGGTGCGACGCCGGCTGTGCCTCGAGACCGTGTGCTTCTTGGAGGAGTCTCCGAGGCAGTCGGCGGAGGAGCCGGGCCGGTTGACCGCCGGCGGACTGGGGCCGCCAGAAGAGCCGCCCGCGGACTAGTGCGGCGCCATGAGCCTGCCCTCACTCCGAGATATCCTCGCGCTCCCGGCCTTTGCCGGCGCGGAAGTCCTCTCGGGCCAGTCCCGCCTCGACGAGCCCGTCACCTGGGTGCACGTGTCGGAGTTGATGGACGCCTGGCGGTTCCTCTCCGGTGGGGAGATGCTGGTCAGCACTGGGCTCGAGTTGGCGCGCGCGACTCCCGAAGCGCGGGAGGGTTACCTGCGCTCGCTGGTCGACGCAGGCGCCCAGGCTCTCGTGCTGGAACTCGTGCAGTGGCTGCGCGAGGTACCCGAGGAGATGCTGCGCGCCGCCCGGCTGATGGAGTTCCCCCTGGTCGTGTTCCGTCACGAAGTGCGCTTCGCCGAACTGACCAGAGAGGCCCACGAGTCGATACTTCGGCCCCATCCGGCGCCTGGTGACGAGCAGTGGTTGGATGGTCTGCTCGATGCTCTTGTGGAGACCGGTCGAAGCGGGCGGTTCCTCGAGGAGCAACTCGGGCCCATCCTGGGTCTGCCCGGCCGCCCGCGCGGCACACTTCTCGCGACTCTCCAGGCCCTGTTCGATTCGCAGTTCAACGTGGCCGAGACGGCACGCCGTCTGGGGGTGCGGCGGCAGAGCCTCTACTATCGCCTGGAGCAGTTGCACGGGCTTCTTGGCGATCTAGATGCTCCCCGGAGGCGCATGGGATTGATCGTCGCGCTCGAGTTGCTCAAGCGGGCTCCCGACGCGGGGTCGGGGTGACACGGTACCGATTCTTGCGGGTCTTTTGACACTCTGTCCGTTGAATCTTGCCCATCCGCGTGACTACCATGTCTCATTCTAACTGGGAGGACACATGGGCATCACATCCGCGCAGGTAGTACAGGACGCCCGCGACTACACGCTCTTCCCGTGGTCGGTCCAAGGGACGGTCCAGCCCATCCACATGACCAAGGCCAAGGGCGTCTGGTTCTGGGACGGCGACGGCAACAAGTGGATCGATTTCTGCTCGCAGATCATGAACGTCAACGTGGGCCATCAGCACCCCAAGGTCCTGGAGGCCATCAAGCGCCAGGTGGACGAACTCTGCTACGCGGGTCCGACGATGGTGACGACGCCCAAGGTCGAGCTCGGCAAGAAGCTGGCCCAAGTGACCGGCCTGGCCAAGTCCTTCTACTGCCTTTCCGGCACCGAGGCCAACGAGAGCGCCATGAAGATCGCGCGCTTGGTCACCGGCCGCAACAAGATCATCACCCGGTACCGTTCCTACCACGGCGACACGATGGGCTCCATGAGCGCGTCGGGCGATTTCCGACGCTGGCCGGCAGAGCCCGGAGTGCCGGGCATAGTGCGGGTCTTCGACCCCTACTGCTATCGCTGCCCCTTCGGCGGCACCGTCGACACCTGCGGCCGGGAGTGCGTGAGCCACATCGAGGAAGTCATCCAGATGGAAGGCCCGCAGAACATCGCCGCCATGCTCGCCGAGGGCATCACCGGCACCAACGGCCTGCTGGTGCCGCCGGACGACTACTGGCCCAAAGTCCGGGCGCTCCTCGATAAGTACGACATCCTGCTGATCGACGACGAGGTCATGGCCGGCTTCGGCCGCACCGGCACGTGGCTCGCCACCCAGCACTACGGGATCAAGCCCGACATGGTCACCTGCGCCAAGGGGATAACCAGCAGCCTGATGCCCCTCGGCGCCGTGATCGTCAACAAGAGGATCGCCGATTTCATGGAGGACCACATGCTCTGGACCGGGCTCACCGGGGCGGGGCATCCGGTCTGCTGCGCGGCGGGCATCGCCTGCATGAACGTCTACGAAGAGGAGAACATCTTCGAGAACGTCAAGAAGCAGGGCGCCTACCTGGCCGAGCGTCTGGAGGCGATGAAGGCGGCGCATCCCTGCGTCGGCGACGTCCGGTATATCGGGCTGTTCAGCATGGTAGAACTGGTCAAGGACAAGGCCACGAAAGAGCCGCTCGCTCCGTACGGAGGCACTTCCCCGGAGATGGGCAGGCTGGCCGCCTACTTGCGAAGCAAGCACCTCTATACGTTCTCGCGCTTCAATGTCTTCTTCGTTGCTCCGCCGCTCGTGATCACCAGGGAGGAGCTGCAATACGGTCTCGACATAATAGATGAGGCTCTAGGTCAGATTTTCATGGGACAGGGAGCCTAAAGTTGCTGCAACCATATAAAATTACCTAGTCCCACCATAAGAAAGGGCAGTGTGATAGACGTGGCGGATGTGAAAACCCTGAACTACTGTGTGAATGGCGAGTGGTGCGAGTCGACGCACCGACAAATACATGGACGTGACCGACTCGAGCACCGGCGAGGTCTTCGCGCAGGCGCCGTGCTGCACGGCCGCTGAGGTCGAGGCCGCCATTCTGACCGCGCACGAGGCGTATCAGACCTGGTCTGCGCTGCCCCTTCAGAAGCGCACCCAGGTGCTCTTCAAGTGGAAGCAGCTGCTCGAGGACAACATTGAGGAGCTCGCCTACATCTGTTCGCGTGAGGTGGGTAAGAACCTCGACGAAGCCCGGGGCGAGATCGTCAAGATCATCGAAGGCTGCGAAGTCGGCGTCGCCGCGCCCATGATCGCCAAGGGCGAGTCGCTCATGAACGTGTCCACCGGGCACGACACTGTGAGCTACCGCGAGCCGCTCGGCGTCTTTGCGGGCATCGCCCCCTTCAACTTCCCGGCCATGATCCCCTGGGGCTGGATGATCCCCCTGTGCATCGTCACCGGGAACACCTTCGTGCTCAAGGCCGCCAGCATGGTGCCGACCTCGTCCATCCGCCTGCTCGAGCTGCTGCAGGAAGCCGGGCTGCCCAAGGGCGTCGTCAACGTGGTGACCTGCAGCCGCAAAGAGGCCGAGCTCCTTTTGACCCATCCTCTGGTTCGGGGCGTCAGCTTCGTCGGCTCGACCGACGTCGGCAGGCATGTCTACTCAGTCGCCGCTGCCCACGGCAAGCGCGTGCAGGCCCAGACCGAGGCCAAGAACCACGGCTTGGTGCTCGCCGACGCCTCACTTCAGCGTGCCGCCGCCGGCATCATCAACTCCACCTTCGGGTGCGCGGGCATGCGCTGCATGGCCCTGCCTGTCTGCGTGGTGGAGAACAGCGTCGCCGACGAGTTCATCGGCTACATGAAGAAGTTCGCCGAGCAGCGCATCGTCGGCTGCTCCTACGATCCCAAGACCGAGCTCGGTCCGGTCGTCAGCGCCGAGCACCAGGCCTTCATCAAGGGCTGGATCGACAAGGGTGTCGAAGAAGGCGCGGATCTGGTCCTCGACGGCCGCGGTCTTGTGGTGCCCGACTATGAGAAGGGCTTCTTCGTCGGCCCCACGATCTTCGACAACGTCACCGAGGACATGACCGTCGGCCGTGACGAGATCTTCGGCCCCGTGCTTGCCATCAAGCGGGTCGAGGACTTCGAAGAGGGCATCACCATCATGAACGCCAGCCGCTTCGCCAACGGCTCCTGCATCTTCACCGAGAGCGGCTACTACGCCCGCGAGTTCGCCCGCCGTACGAACGCCGGCATGGTCGGTGTCAACGTGGGTATCCCGGTGCCGGTCAGCTTCTTCCCCTTTGCCGGCCACAAGGATTCGTTCTTCGGCGAGAGCCACGTGTTCGGTCTGGACGGCATCCGCTTCTTCACCGAGACGAAAGTCGTCACGTCGCGCTGGTTCACCGAGGCGGAGAAGAAGCAGAAGAAGGTCGATACCTGGGAGGGCACGACCAACCGGTAGACACCGGGACAGTCCTGCCGCCGTGGTCATCGAGCCGCGCGGCCCTCATATGCACCACCGGCCGGGCCCCGCATCTAGCGGGGCCCGGCTTTCCTTCGGGTGTAGGATGGTGGGGTGTGGGCCTTGTCGAGCTTTGGTGGAGAAAGCGAGCGGCCTCATGAGCGATGAGGTGTGGACCAAGCCCTTCCCCTGCCGCGTCGGACTGCACCAATGGCAGGCCATCCCGCAGGACCTCGATCGGCCGGGTGCCATGCGCAACACTCAATACGCTGTCGAGGTGGAGTGCACCCGCTGCGGGAAGAGGAAGGTCCTCCCGTTGAGCACCGGCCACGACCAGGGCGGCGGGCACGCCTGAGAGGCGGCGGGGCTCCGCCGAGGCCCCGCGCTTTCAGCCGACTTATCCGGCGAAATAGGTCACGATCGCCACCACGATCGTGCAGGCCGCGGCGAGGGGCGGGAAGAACGTCAGCCGGTTGAAGTAGCGTTGCGCCGAAGGCTCGTCTGGGTTCTTGCTGAGCACGAAGGACGGGATCGTCATCGTGAGGAGCGCCACCACAGCCAGCAAGCCCCGCACGATCCAGGAAGTGGGCTGAGCAAGGGCGATGACGACCATCGCCACGCCGTCCACCAGGATCACCTTGGCCGCCACCTCCGCTCCGTGCGTGCTGGCGAGCGTGGTGATGCCGACGAGCCGGTCGTGGATCACGTCGGCCAGGTCGTTCGTGAGGTTCCGCCCCGCTTCCCAGCCGAAGAGCAGGAAGAAGAAAGCCAGGGCTCCCCAGTTGGCCTCTCCCACCGCGAACCAGCCGGCCAGACCGCCGACCGCGACCATCGTGGCGGCCGGTATGACTTTGAGCCAGGTCTGCCTGCGCAGGCTGCAGTAGATGATCTCCAACGCGGCGCAGCCCAGGAACAACCAGGCGCACAGGGGCCGGAGCATATACGCGGCCGCCAACCCGATGAGACCCATCACCGCGACCCAGGTCCATGCCGCCCACAGGGGCAGCGCTCCGGCGGCCACGGGGTGGCGGAGGGTCATGACGTCCATGTGGGCTACTTCCGGCTTCCAGGCCAGGGGATCGGGCGATGACACCCTGATCTCTTCACGGTCGGCCCTCAGGTCGAGCAGGTCGTTGAGGGAATACACGCAGAAGTACCCCGCCAGGGCGGCGAGGAGCCCGAGCAGACAGACTCTCAGCGAGGGGATGGTCCCAGTCGCCAACATGGCCCCCAGGACGGGCTCGCTGACGGAAAACAGGGCGGACTTGCCGCGCGCCAGATCGAGGAACAGGACAAACCTTTTCATACAAGAAAGTTATCATCCCCGGAGGTGAGCGCGGCAGGGTTTTCGCTTGGCATGGTTCCTTCCGAACACTTGCCGTTCATTTTGGGCGAGATGGAGCCGATAGAATCGAGCCCGTGCTAAAGTGCAGCAAGGTCCAGTGACGCTGGAGCGGAATCGCCCTGGTGTGGGCGGATGAATGAAGGAGGATCGGTGAGAGGAAGAAAGATAGTGCTTCTCGGTTTGGTTGTGGTCCTAGCGCTCGCAGCCGTGGCTGTTGCGGGCTGCGGCGGCGACAGCACGAGCTCGGACGCGGCCGCGAAAGTGGCAGTGGTGGCGGGTCTCGCAAAGATCGATACGGCGATAGCGGACTTGACGGCGAAGGGCACCAGCGGCGCTCTCACCGTGGCGGGTATCAAGGCGACCCGGGACTCGTTGAAGGCTGACGTGCAAGCGGTCATCGATAACGCCAAGAAGATAAAAGGGGCGGACGTGTCCGCGACGGAGAAAGCGTGGACGGACCTCGACAGCGCAGTGACTGCGCTCCCCGATTCGGCCACGTTGATGGACGCCGCGGGCGTGCTCATGACCAAGATCGGGCCCCTGACGGCGGGCCTGGCCCAGATCAAGGCCCTGGTCACGCCGACCACCTAAGAGGATCTCCCGCCAGGAGTATTGGGGGCGCGCCCGCTTCGGCGGGCGCGCCCCCGCTCGTTCTTCTGCCCATTCCCAAGCGCTGCCCAATCCGGTTGTGGCTGACCGGGGGTTCGTTTATCATGGAGCCGACGAAGGGCACGCGGCGTCTTCCACTGAGAGAGAGGGGTACGTGAAGTCTTGAGCACTGCCACCATCGAACTCATTGCGGTGGTGACTGTCGCTCTCATTTTCGACATGATGAACGGCTTCCACGACGGCTGCAACGCCGTATCGACCGTCATCTACACCGGGGCTCTCAAACCTCGCATCGCCATCGGCCTTTCGGCGATCTTCAACTTCATCGGCCCGCTCGTCATGGGCGTCGCGGTCGCAAAGACCATCGGCGGCATCATAGAGGCCGGCGACGCCAGCGCCCACTTGGTCCTTGCTGCGCTGCTCGGGGCCATAGTCTGGGAAGTCCTCACTTGGTGGTGGGCGTTGCCTGTCAGCTCCTCTCACGCGCTTGTCGGTGGTCTGGTAGGCGCGGGTCTCGCCGCGCTCGGCCCGTCCGGCATCATCTGGCAGAAGCTGGTGTTGGTGTTTGCGGCGCTCTTCATTTCACCCTTCCTGGGCATAATCACCGGCTATATCTTCATGCGAGTGAGCCGGCTCTTCTTTGCCATGGTCCGTTGGGACATGGCCCGCGCCGACCGCTTCTACAAGCGCATGCAGATCGTCTCCTCCAGCTGGGTCTCCTTCAGCCACGGATCCAACGACGCCACCAAGGTCATGGGCATCATCGTGATCTTCTTGGCGGCTCAACAGAGTCAGAGTGTCGAGAAGTATGTGGAGCAAAACGGGTTCCCTCTCTGGGTTATCCTCAGTTGCGCCGCGGCGATGGCCATCGGCACGTTCCTGTCGGTTAAGTCATTCCGGTTGATCCGCACATTGGGTGAGAAGATCACGAAACTTCATCCGATCAACGGGTTCAGCGCGGAGGGCGGAGGGGCGACTATCATTCAGCTCGCCTCCGTGTTTGGACTTCCGGTCTCCACCACTCACATCGTCACTTCGGCGGTCACCGGTACAGGCTTGGCGAGCAAGCTAGGCGGGGTAAGCTGGAAAGTCTTCCGTGCTATCATGCTGGCCTGGTTGGTGACCCTGCCGTTTTGCGCCATAGCGGCGGCGATTTGGTATTACATCCTGAACCTGGTCTTCTGAGAGGCAGCCATGGCGAAATCGAGACTCAAGTTCATTCGGCGTTCGATGGGCGGAGAGACCACGCTCGAGGGTGCCATCGACGCCATGGGCAAAGAGCGCGAAGAGCAGGTGATCGAGCGCATCGCCCAGTTCAGCGACCAGGTCGTCATCATCGTCAGGAAGCTGCAGGATGTCGTGGAACGTTTCGCCTGCGATCAGTACGAGGAACTCGAGGCGTCCGCCCGCGAAATGGATGCTCTCGAGAGCGCAGCGGACGACACCAAAGAGCAGATCCTGGACCGGCTTTCTCTCGGTGGCGTGTTCCCGATGAACAGGGCCGACCTGGCCCGCCTGGTAGGCTCGATGGACAGCATCGCCAACTTGGCTGCCGGCGCGGCCGACAGGATCGGGATGCGATGCTTCACCCTGCCGCCTCGAATGAACGAGCAACTCGTCCAATTGGCTCAGACCGATGTGGATGCTGTGGTGGGTCTTCAGGACGCGGTCTTTGCCCTGGGGAGCGACCTGCGCGAGGCGATACAGTTGGCCGCCGTGGTGGACAAGATCGAGAGCCGGGCCGACGATATCTTCGCCGAGCTGTACCGCGAGATGTTCGAGTGGGACACGGACTACAAGACCTTCCATCAGCTGAAGGCCATCCTTGAGCGCCTCGAGTCGATCGCCGACCGCTGCAGCCAGAACGCCGAGCTCATACGCCACATGGCGCTGGAGTACATCGAGAACGAGTAGTCGGGGGGGCCGAGTTGCCCCACCCGGTCGCTTTTGCACAATAGGTTGCAAGACGCGGTTTCTGCAATGCGAACGCCGCGAGGTTTCGCACCTCTTCCGGGTATGATGGCCGCATGAAGATCGGGCTCGTCCAGATGAACTCGCGTCAGGGCAAAGCCGCCAACCTGGCGGCGGCGGAAGAGGGCATCGAAAAGCTCGCCTACCAGGGCGCGGACCTCGTGGTGCTGCCCGAGATGTTCAATCACCTAGGAAGCGACGAGGCCAACGCGGCTGCCGCGGAGCCGATCCCGGGCCCCAGCACCGAGTGGGCGCGCGAGCAGGCCCGCGCAAAAAGCATCTTTCTCCATTGCGGAAGCCTGATCGAGCGTCGTGACGAGGGCAACTTCAACACCAGCGTCGTCTACGACCGCGGCGGCGTTCAGGTCGCCCGCTACAGCAAGCTCCATTTGTTCGACATCGTCCTTCCCGACGGCAGCGAATACCGGGAGTCCCAGGCGATAAGCCCTGGCGACCGGATAGCCGTGTTCGACTGCGACGGCGTGATCGTCGGTCTGGCCATCTGCTACGACCTCCGTTTCCCCGAGCTGTTCCGGGCTCTCGCCGAATCCGGGGCCGAGCTGCTCCTGCTGCCCGCGGCCTTCACGGTACCGACGGGCATGTATCACTGGGAGCCGTTGATCCGGGCCCGGGCTATCGAGAACGGCTGTTACGTGGCCGCCTGCGGCCAGTGGGGCCCGTGGGCGCCGGGCAAGCAGTCCTATGGGCATAGCCTGGTGGCCGATCCGTGGGGCACCGTGATCGCCCAATGCCGGGAAGGCGTGGACACCCTCGCGGTCGAACTCGACATGACGTACGTGCGGTCGGTGCGGGAACGAATGCCGGTTCACAAGCACCGGCGCCGCGACCTCTTCGGGTAGAGGGGCCGCCCGCGCCCTGCGGCGCGGCCCGCTTCACCCGTCTAGTAGCGGGCGGCCTGCAGCGCCTGGAGGTCGGTCAGACGGAGGCTGCCAAGGAACCCCAGTACCAGTCCGCCGGCCTTCTGGATCTTGGCTGCGCCGCAGTGAGTGTAGGTGTCGCCGGAGGTGTGGTAGGCCCCATCCTCCCGCCACTCCAGCCACGCGACCGGATAGCCGGCCAGCTCGAACGGCTCGTGATCGCTGTAGCCGTACCGGGAGGGGTCTTTGAGGTAGACGAGTCCCCCGTTGGTCAGGGTCGAATAGGACTGCAGCCTGTTCACGAGGGCTTTCGGCCCCTTCTCCATCATCCGGACGTTGAAGGTGGAGCCGTTGCCGATCATGTCCAGGGAGATCATCGCCGCGAGATCGGCCTTCTCGCCGACCGTCATCTGCGCCAGATACCGTCGCGACCCGAAGTGGTGGTGGTCGGCGTTCCCATCCCCGATCGGCTCCTCCTGCCCGAAGAGGACGAGCACGACCGTGGGGACCAGGTCCACTTCTTTGAGCGCCCGCGCGAGCTCCAGGACGGCAGCTGAACCCGACCCGTTGTCATTTCCGCCGGGGGATACCCCGTAACTGTCCATGTGCGCGCCTACCAGTACGGTCAGCTTGGAGGAACCGGGCTTCACCGCGATCACATCGTGCGAAGTAGTCCCGTTGATCACGGGAACGTCGATGACCTCCGGCTGGTAGCCGAGGGCGGTGAAGTGGTCCACCGCATACTGCACGGCCTCCATCTCCTGCACGCTGCCCCCATGCCGCACGCCGATATCCACCGCCAGCTTGTGGAGATGAGCCATGGCCCGCGCCTGATCGAACGCGAGGTACGAGAGCGGGGCTGTCGTCAGGTTCCCCATGACCTCCACCGCGTCGAGGCCGATGTTGGTCTTGGTCGCCGCCGCGCGTTTCTCGCCGGTCCACTCGACTTTCACGACGTGATGGCCGGTAGTCAGCGAGCCGCTCGACCACATCTTCTGCTGGTAGACGATGGTGGCGTTGTAGAGGTCCACCCGCACCGGAGGGTCATCGTCCAGGGTCACCCTCGCGATGCCGTACGTCGGCCCCTTCTTGCCCAGAAGGCTGAGGCTCGCGCCGTCGAACTCTATGGTCACCGCCGATCCGGCAGAGTTCGCGTACCAGGCGGCGCCCCCGGAGTAGGAGGTGCTTGACACCTTCGCCCAGTTCCCGGTCCAACCCAGGTGCTGGTCGCTCTGCTCCAGTCGGGCCACGCCGATCAGGCTTCCCGCCACGTCGAACGCGTCTACGCCGACGTTGGTATTGGTGGCCAGAACGTTTTTCGTACCGGTCCACTCGATCTTGACGGTGTGAATACCCGGGTCAAGAATGCCCGTTTCCCAGACCCTCGCCTGATACACCGCGCTTCTGTTGTAGAGATCGACGGAGTAGGTCTTCGTCCCGTCGAGCGTGACCCGGGCGATGCCGTAGGATGCGTACTTCTTGGCGATCCAGGCAAGATACGTGCCGTTGAAGGCAACCGTGACCGAGGCGCCGGATGCGTTCGCGTACCTGAAGCTGCCCCCCGAGGCCGCGGTGGCCGACGAGACGGTCCAGGTGCCCGAATAGCCGAACTGGGAGGCGTTCTGTTGATAACGGGTGACGGCGGCCGCGCTTGCGCCGGTGACGCCGATGCCCAAGAGGAAGACGACGGTCAAAGCAATCACCAGCAGCGGGGCAAAAAGGGACGTTCTCTTCATAGTCCTTCTATCGGCACGACGGAGCCATGGCAGCAGGTGCCAAGAGGCAATATACCAGGAGCGGAAAGTACGGGTGAAGCCGTCCTTGGAGAGATGTGCACTTGCGATACAATATGTGGCACAAAGGAATAAAGCGAGCCGAGGGGTGCTATGCGCACGATGTCGATCAGAGAATTCCGAGAGTCCCTCTCCGCGCTTGACGAGATCGTGAAGAAGGAGCAGGAGATCCTCGTGACCCGCCACGGGCGCGCGCTCGCGAGAGTCACGCCCGTCGATTCGTGCCGCTCGGCTCCCAGCCATGCGGACCTGCGGGCCGGCATGCCGTACCAGGACGTCCCAAGCGAGGTACTTATCCGGGAAGATCGGGAGAGAGGCTAGCGCTACGAGCGTCTACTTCGACACGAGCGCCCTCGCGAAGTGGTATGTGGCCGAATCGCGGTCCGACGACGTGGAGGAGTACCTCCGCCGAGTCTGCCCGGTATACATAAGTCTTCTCACCAAGGCGGAGATGAGGTCGATCCTCGCCAGGCGCAAACGCGAGGGCTGCATCGATGCGGAGATTCAGGGGAGGGTGATCGCGACGTTCGAAGGCGATATCGCGATGGGCCACCTCGTGCTCCTGCCGCACACCGTCGAGTCGTTCCTCATCGCCGAATCGCTACTGGGCGCGCACCCCGGCATTCCCCTCTGCACCCTGGACGCGCTGCATCTCGGCGTCATGCGCTCGTCGGGCATAGCCACCCTGGCCACCGCCGACCGCGTGATGGCCCAGGCAGCTGAGGCGCTGGGAATAGAGCGCGAGACCTTCTTCTAGCAGGCGACCTCGGCCCCGATCGCCGCACTGCCGGCTAGGTCTAGGCCGCTCAAGACTAGGTGTTTCACCCGGCCAGTAGCGGCCAACCCTCCCACCGAAGCGGAACGCGAGGGGCCAAATGGGTGCCCGGGGAGGAGTCGCACAGGCTTTTGTGCGCAGCCGGAGGGGAACCCATTTGGCCCCTCGCCTCTCAGAAGTCCATTTCGAAGTGGAACACCCCGTCGTTCAGACTGCTCCGGACCTTCATCCCGCTGTGGTTGATGACCGCCTGCATGGCCTTGTTGTCGCGCATGACCTCAGCGGTGAAGCCCGAGATCCCGTTCCGCTTCGCGATAGTGCCCAGGTGTTTCATGATGAAGCCGCCGATGCCCTGCATCTGCCAGTCGTCCCGGACCACGAAGGCGACCTCCGCCCGGTTGGTCTTCTGATCCAGATAGTAGCGGCCGATGGCGATGATGTCTTCGCCGTGGGCCTCAGGCACGGTGCCCACGACCGCGACTTCGGTGCGGTGGTCGACGTAGACGAAGTTCTGTAGCTGCTTCCTCGGGATCCGCTTCATGTGCGACATATAGCGGTAGTAGACGGTCTCCTGGGAGAGCGAGTAGAAGAGGTCTTTCGTTTCTTTCTCGTCGGTGGGTTGCATCGAGCGGAAGCTGACCAGCGTCCCGTCGTCGAGAAGCATGGTGGTCCGGGCTTCCTTGGGGCCCACAAACAGGCGGCCTTCCACGTCGGCCATCTCCGGGCGCACCCATTTGTACTCCACGGCCTTGGACAGCAACTCCTCCCGAAAATCGGGGTGGGCGATGGTGATGAGGGCCATAGCGCGTTCCTGGACGCTCTTGCCGTGCAGGTAGGCGATGCCGTACTCGGTCACCACGTAGTGGACGTAGCCCCGGGTGGTCACGACGCCGGCTCCCGGCGCGAGAGACGCGACGATCCTCGACTTCGTGCCCTTCTCCGCGGTCGACGGCAGGGCGATGATGGCGCGTCCATCCTGAGAGCGGCCGGCGCCGAGGTTGAAGTCGGCCTGGCCGCCGATGCCGGAGTAGAACCGCGTCCCGAGAGAATCCGAACAGACCTGGCCGGTCAGGTCGATCTCGAGAGCGGTGTTGATGGCCACCATCTTGTTCTGCTTACCGATCACGTAGGGGTCGTTCGTGTACTCGGTGGGGTTGAACGAGAACACGGGGTTGTTGTCCACGTAGTCGTACAGTCTCTTGGTCCCCATGGCGAAGCTGGTGACGATCTTGCCCCGGTCGGTCGCCTTCCGCGCGCCGGTGATCACTCCGGCTTCGACAAGGTCGATGATGGCGTCGGTGACGACCTCGGTGTGGATCCCGAGGTCCTTCTTGTCCATGAGAAACTCGACCACCCCGTGGGGGATACGGCCTATACCCACCTCGAGCGTCGAACCGTCTTCCACGAGCGAGGCGATGTACTCGCCGATGGCCCGGGTACGGTCGGCCGCCTCGGTGGCCACCTCTCCTGATCGGACGTTGTCGGTGAAAGCGTAGTCGCCGGTCTCGATGAGCGGCTCGTCGACCGGGACCAGGATGTCGAGGTCCCAGATGCTGACGAAGCTGTCGCCCAAGGTCCACGGCATCTGCGGGTTCACCTGGGCGATGACCAGGCCGGCGTTGGCCGCGGCCGCCTTCACGATGTCGACGGAGATGCCCAGGCTGCAGCGCCCCTGATGGTCGGGGGGCGTCACCTGGATCAGGGCTACGTCCAGTGGCATCCGGCCGCTCTCGAACAGGGCGGGGATGTCGAACAGCGAGATGGGCGTGTACTCCCCATAACCCTGCTGGATCATCTCCCGCACGTTCGAGGAGATGAAGAACGTGTTGACCAGGAAATTGTCCGCAAGCTCCTTGAACGCGTACGGCGCTTCGCCCAGAGTCAATGAGTGAAGGACCTCGGTGTCGGCCAGCTCCCTGTGCCTTGCCACCAGAGCCTGGACGAGGTGAAGGGGTTGCGCGCCTCCGGTACCTATGAACACCCTTTGCCCGGGCCGGATCTTTGCCGCCGCCTGTTCGGCGGTCATGATCATGTCGTGATACCTGCTCTGCCAGTCACTATCGTAGTCGAGCATCTCGGGGCTCACAGCACACCTCCCGCGGCGAGCTGGATTCGGGCGTCGGCCGCGACAGAATCTTCTCCCATTTTTCCTACCATGAAGGGGTTGATATCGAGCTCGGCGATCTGCGGGAAGTCGGTGACCAGCTGGCTGATGCGCTGCAGCGCCTCGCCGATGGCCGCCAGGTTGACTCCGGCCTGTCCGCGGACACCCTCGAGAAGCTTGTACGACCTGGTGCCCATGAGCATGCTCATGGCTTCGGCCGAGGTGATGGGGGCCAAGTGGAACGTCACGTCTTTCATGACTTCCACGAAGATGCCGCCCAGGCCGAACATCAGCATGGGACCGAACTGCGGGTCCCGGGTCATGCCCAGGATCACCTCCTGGCCCTTCGGCACCATGCGCTCGAGATAGACTCCCTCGAGGAAGGCGTCGGGCATCGAACGGCCTATGCGCAGCATCATCAGCTCGAAGGCGTCCGCGACGTCCTGAGGGCTGTTGAGGTTGAGCTTGACCCCGCCCACGTCGGACTTGTGGATGATGTCGGGGGAGACGATCTTCATTGCCAGCGGGTAGCCGATACGGGGCGCCGCTTCGACCGCTTCGCCGACCGTTGCGACAAGCCTGCCATCGGGCACGATGAAGTCGTAGGCGCGCAGGATGTCCTTGGCCTTGGCTTCGCCTATGTAGAGGCGCCCGGTCCGCTGTTGCCGGGAGATGATGCGCTCCACCCGCCGGCGGTTGACCGGGAAGCGGGTGACGATTCGCGGCGGACGGAGCCGCCAGGACGCGTAGTCATGCATGGCCTTGAGGGCCGCCACGGCGCGCTCGGGGGAGGGGTAGTCGGGCAGATTGGCTGCCACCAGTTCCTCACGGCCGGGCAGCACGTCGGCGCCGCCCATGAAGCTCGCCAGCAGGGGTTTTTGTCCGTTGGCCTTGGCTGCGATCGCGCGCGCCGTCTCGGCCGGCCGGGTCATGGCCTGGGGCGTGAGTATGACTATGACCGCGTCGACGGCCGGGTCGCTCTGGGCCGCCTCGACCGCCATGGCATATCGGTCGGGGTCGGCGTCGCCCAGGACGTCGATGGGGTTGCCGACGCTCGCCGCGGCGGGGAGTCTCTCCCTGAGGTCCTCGGCGATATCGGGATGCAGAGAGGCCACCTTCATGCCGCTCGTCTCGACGGCGTCGGCAGTCATGATCCCCGGGCCGCCGGCGTTGGTGATGATAGCCACGCGGTCACCCTTGGGGAGAGGCTGCATGGCCAGAGCGGCGGCGAAGTCGAACAGCGACTCGAAGGTGTCGGCCCGGATGATGCCGGCCCGCTTGAACGCCGCTCCGTAGGCTATGTCCGCGCCGGCCAGCGCACCCGTATGTGAGGACGCGGCCTTCGATCCCGCCGACGTGGTGCCGGCTTTGAGGATCACCACCGGTTTGATCGCCGCCACCGATTCGGCCACCCGGATGAACTCGTCGCCGGCGCCGATGCTCTCCAGGTAGCCCACGACGACTTTTGTCCGCTCGTCCTCCGCGAACGCGGCGAGGAAGTCGACCTCGTCGAGGTCGGCCTTGTTACCGATACTGGTGAGCGTCGCCAGACCCATCTTTCGCGACGCCGCCCAGTCGAGGATCGCGGTGCAGAGAGCGCCCGACTGTGATACGACCGATATGCCTCCGACCGCCGGCATATGGCTGGCGAAGGAAGCGTTCATCTTGTGGTGCGTGTTGATGAGACCCAGGCAGTTCGGGCCCATCATGCGGGCCCCCGAGGAGTGGCACAGATTGGCGATCTCCTGTTCGAGGCGCGCCCCTTCCTCGCCCACTTCCTTGAAACCGGCTGTGATCACCACGACGGCCTTGGCGCCCTGCCGGAGCGAAGACGTCACCGCTCCTTTGACGGCTGCCGTCGGTACTGCGATAACACTCAGGTCGATCTGCTTGCCGTACTCCTCCAGGCTCGTGTAGATCTTGTGGCCGAGCATTTCGCCGCCGGACGGGTTGACCGGAACGATATCCCCCTCAAATCCCCCCTGAATAAGGTTGGCCACAACGGCGTAGCCGACTTTTCCCGGCGTGCGGGACGCCCCCATCACCGCGACCGCCTTTGGATAGAGCAGAGACTCAAGCATGGAACCTACCGTGTCCTCTCGCTGTCATCACTATCGGTTTCTCCAGCAAGCAAAGATGATACTACGTCCCCGCCCGCCGGTACCGCTGGGCGGCATAGGCGGGGCGTTCGATCGGGGCTACAATGAAGAACATGCGAAACGCGCTGAAAGCACTGGGCGCCCTCCTCGCGGTCGTTGCTCTCTGTGCGCCGCTCATCCTTCTGCCGGGCGAAGACACGCAGCCTGTGCTTGGTTACGCTCGTGTGACCATCACCGTGCCCCCCACGGTCGTCGTGGCTACCACCATCCCCGGATTGGAGACCACGACTACCACCACCGAAGCGCCGCCCCCGGCGCCACCTGAGCCCACCTCATCGACGACCACCACCGCCGCGGCCCCCATCGAGATCACCATCGCCGCTGTGGGAGACATCGTCGCCTCGATGCCCATCTTGGAATCGGTCCGCGATCCCGAGACCGGCTCCCACGACTTCGGCCCGGTTCTTGCGCCCATCGCCCCGTACCTCTACAACGCCGACTACACGGTGGGGGCGCTCGAGCCCCGACTCGCAGGGCCGGAAGCAGGCTACAGCGCGGATCCTCTAGCCAATGCCCCCCGGGAACTGGCCTTCGCGCTCAAGAAGACGGGGATGGACCTGGTGGCGACGGCCAACTCTCATGCCCTCGACCTGGGGTGGGAAGGGGTCGTGGGGACGCTCGACCGGCTTGATGAGGCCGGGCTGGCGCACGTGGGGACCTCCCGGTCGCAGAAGGAGAGGAACACCCCGGTGATCGCCGATATCCGGGGCATCAAGGTGGCCTTTCTCAACTACACGGCCTCGGTCGCCGGAACGCTTCCTGATGCCGACGATAAGGACTTCGCGGTCAACATGCTCGATTTCGCCGGCGTCAGGCAGGACGCCATGACGGCGCGGAGTTGGGGCGCCGACGTGGTCGTGGCGATGCTCAACTACGGCACCGAATACGAGCAGGGGCCGAGCGAGGATCAGGTGGTGCTCTCCGAGCAGATACTCAAGGACGGCGGCGTGGACGCGATTCTCGGGTGCCACGCCCGTGTGGTCCAGCCCATCGGCCACCTCTTGCCCTACGCGAGCTGGCGGGTAAAGGACAAATACGTGGCGTACTCCCTTGGCGATTTTCTCTCTGCTCAGCCGCCGGACTCCTCCGGCAGCGGGCTGGTCGCGTATCTCCATCTGGAGAAGCGCGGCCTTCGTACGTACGTCACCGGGGTCAGCTACCTGCCGCTGTACATCCAGGCGGTTACCGGGGAAGACACGGCGAAGTACCGTATCCTTCCTGTGTTGCCCGGGCTGGAGCCCGATACCGATGTGCCCCTTACCGACGACGACAGGCAGAGGATGGCGAAGGTCTGGAACGATGCCCGCGGCTTGCTGTACCGGCCCGACGAGAACATTTCGCCGCTCGCGCCCACCGATCTCGGTCTGTGACCTTGCGCTGCGCCGGGGACCTTCGGTAGCATGCTCCAACCATGCCTGCGTGAGGAGGATCGATGACGGAGTACAGGGTCACGTGCATCCCGGGTGACGGGATCGGCCCCGAGATCATGGCGGCGACCAAGGTGGCAGTCGCGGCGACCGGCGTGCGCATCCAGTGGATCGACGTCGAAGCGGGCGCCGACGTCATGGAGAAGTACGGGACTCCGCTCCCTCAGGCGGTCATCGATTCTGTCAGAGACACCAAAGTCGCCATCAAAGGTCCGATAACAACGCCCGTGGGGTCCGGCTTTCGCAGCGTCAACGTGGGCCTGCGCAAAGAACTGGATCTTTACGCGAATCTGCGCCCGGCGATAAGCATCCCCGGCGTGCGGTCGCGCTACGAGGACGTCGACCTGGTGATCGTACGCGAGAACACCGAGGACCTGTACGCCGGGGTGGAGCACATGGTAGGCCCCGACGCGGCCGAGTCGATCAAGATCATCACCAGGCGGGGCAGCGAGCGTATCGCCCGGTTCGCCTTCGACTATGCGCGCCGCGAGAAGCGGCGCAAGGTCACTGCCGTGCACAAGGCGAACATCATGAAGCTCTCCGACGGGCTGTTCCTTGAGGTGGCTCGGGAGGTGGCGGCCGGCTATCCGGACATAGAGTTCGAGGACCGCATCGTCGACAACATGTGCATGCAGTTGGTACAGAAGCCCGAGCTGTACGACGTGCTCCTGTGCCCCAACCTGTACGGTGACATCATCAGCGACCTGTGTGCCGGCCTGGTGGGTGGCCTGGGCGTGGCCCCGGGCGCGAACATCGGCGAGCAGATGGCGGTCTTCGAGCCGGTGCACGGCTCGGCGCCCAAGTACGCCGGGCTCGACAAGGCAGATCCCACGGCTCTGGTGCTTTCGGCCGTTCTCATGCTCGCCTATCTCGGAGAGGCAGAAGCTTCTCGCGCCCTCTTCGAGGCAGTGCGGGTGGTCATCGGGCAGGGACGGCGCGTCACCTACGACCTGGGCGGCACCTCGGGCACGCGCGACATGGGAGAGGCGATCGCCGAAGAGGTGAGCAGGCGCAACTAGGCGCCGCTCCGCGCTCCTCCGACCTCGGACGCGTAGCCGTCTTCGCCCCATCCTCGCTTGACCCAGTAGATCCTCACCCGCCGCTGGAGCTCCGCTCTGTCGAGGGCGGGCGCCTTGTCGGTAGAATCGACGAAGAACCGTTCGGCGACGGTGTCGTCGGCTGGCGTGAGCCCGAAGGTCAAGTTGAGACGGCGGATTCGGGTGAGGGTGTCGGTGGATAGCTGCTCGAGCTCGGGTTTGCCGACCTGCTCCCCGTTCAGTTGGGTTGCCGCTGAAGCCAGGAAGTCCCAGCTGAGCAGATCGCGATAGAACCGGCATATCGTGAGACCGTCGAGCAGGAGCATCCGATCTTCCCAGTCGATATACGTCTCGACGTAGGTCTCGTCGTCCATGCCGTCGAGGAGGCCCCCCAGTTCCGGCTTGTAGAAGGTCGCCCGCAGATGACAGGCGCCGCGAGGACTCAAGGCGTAGCTGAGCGCCATCCCTTTGAGCTTGCGCGGCTCGTAGCCGGCCGGGTCCAACCCCTTGCTGGTGACCGACAGTTCCTTCATATCGAACACGGCCAGCGCGGAATCCATCCCCTTGGCCAGGGTATCTCCGAGAAAGCTCGACCGGGTGCCGATCTCGTCGAGGAGGTGGCCTATCGTCTCGACATCTCCCGCCAAGGGTCCCTCGGCGCGATGGCCTCGTTCCCTGGCCTTGATGGCGACGGCCACCAAGTTGGCGGTGCTCATGGTGTCCAGCCCCAGAAGGTTGCAGCGCTCATTGAGCTTGGCCACATCCACAGCGTGCTCGACCATGCAGGAGCCGCCGAAGGCGTACAACGTCTCGTACTCGGGGCCGTGGATCACCCGGCCGGCCTCGGGGCCTTGGGTCAGCGTCAGGCGCTTGCGGCAGTGTAGATGGCAGGGCGGGCAACTGTCGCTCTCGCTGGTGCACCACTCGCTCCAGCGCTCGACCTCGAGCGTGCGTCGGTGAGGGGCCACGCCTTGGGCGAAGAAGTCGGTCGGGAATGCACCGGCCTCATTGACCAGACCGACCATCACAGGAGTGCCGTAGAGGTGGTAGTTGCGGGTGGAAGGCGCCTCCGACGCCATCTTGGCAACCTCCCGGCGCTTCTCGGCGAACTGCTGCTGAGCTTCCATCTTGAGAGGGCCGGGTGAGGTCACGCTCAGGACCTTCAGTCTCTTGGCGCCGAACACGGCCCCCAGACCGCCTCGCCCGAGCGTGTGAGCGTGTTCGTGCATGACCGAGGCGACCTTCACCAGGTTCTCGCCGCCCACCCCTATGCAGAGCACCGAGGAGCGCTTGTCCAGCCTGCCGAGCACCTCGTCTTCGGTCGCCCGGGTGTCTTTTCCCCAGAGATCGCCGGCCGGCAGGATCTGCGCTCCGTCTGCCGTCACGTGGAGATGCACCGGAGAGCCGGCCTCTCCGCGGACGACGAGCGCATCCCAGCCCGTCTCCCGAAACGTCCGGGCGAGCGTGCCTCCGCAATAGCATTCCAGCCAGGCGCCGGTGAGCGGGCTCTTGCTGAAGGCTCCGAACCGGTTGGACCCGTACATCCCGTAGGCGGACAGCAGGCTGGGCGTGATGGCGATGACGTTGCCGGGGGAGAGGGGATCGACCGTGGGATCGAGGTACTTCTCGAGCAGGCGGATGCCGAGAACTTTTCCGCCCAGGCCGAGAGTGCCCTCGGCGTCAAGCTCTTCAACGTGTGAGGCCGCGGCCGTGAGATCGACCACCAGCACTCTTCTCATGTCGGTCATTCTCAACCTCCCACCGTCTCGCCTCACCCCGGCCGGGTCGCCGCGGGTGCCTCAGCTGGGTCGCCGCGGGTGCCTCAGCCGGCGTTATCCCACGTGACCACCTTGCTCACCTGCGCCAGAGTCTGCTCGAGGATATCCAACCCTCGAGCCAGAGTGGAGTCTTCGATCGTCAGCGGGACCAGGATGCGGATCACGTTGTGATAGGTACCCGCGCCGACGTTCACGATGCCGTTCTCGTAGAGCTTGGTGCGGAAGGCCTTGGCAAAGTCGCCGGCCGGTTTCTTCGTCTCCGGATCCTCCACCAGCTCCATGGCCGCCATCGCGCCGATGCCCCGCACATCCCCGATCACCGGGTACTGCTTCTGGAGTTCGCTGAAGCGGGACCGGATGCGGTTGCCTACAACGGTCGCGCGCTCCAGGAGTCCCTCGTTCTCGATGATATCGAAGACGGCCAGGCCGGCGCGGCATCCCGTGGGGTTGCCGCCAAAGGTGGTCCCTACGCCGCTCGGATGGACGGAGTCCATGATCTCCTGCCTGCCGGTTATCCCCGAGATGGGGAAGCCGGCGCCCAGAGCCTTGGCGGTGGTCATGATGTCGGGCTCGACCCCCCAGTGCTCCATGGCGAACCATTTCCCGGTCCGGCCCATGCCGGTCTGGATCTCGTCCGCGATCAGGAGGATGCCGTGCTTCTCGCAGATCTTCTTGATCATGCCCATGTATTCCGGCGGCGGGACGATGAAGCCGCCCTCACCCTGTACCGGCTCGGCGATGACCGCCGCCACCTCCTCGGCGTTGACCTGCTTGGCGAAGGCCTGCTCGAGGAACTTTGCGCACTCGCAGCCGCAGCCGGGATGGGTGAGGGCCAGGGGACAGCGGTAGCAGTAAGCGTAGGGGATGCGGTAGACCTCGGACGCATAGGGTCCGAAGCCCACTTTGTAAGGGCTCACCTGGGAGGTGAGGCTTAGAGTCATGTAGGTGCGGCCGTGGAAGGCGTCGTCAAAGGCGATGATGGCCTTCCGGCCCGTGGCGTAGCGGGCGATCTTGACGGCGTTCTCCACCGCCTCGGCGCCGGAGTTCATGAAGAAGGTGCGCTTGGGAGAGTCGCCCGGTGCCAGGGCGTTGAGGCGCTCGGCCAGCTTGAGGTAGCTCTCGTAGCCGAAGAGTCCGAAGCACATGTGCGAGTAGAGGTCGGCCTGTTCTTTGACCGCTTGGACCACCTTGGGATGGCTGTGGCCCACGTTCATGACGCCGATGCCGGCGGCGAAGTCGATGTACTCTCGACCCTCGACGTCGGTGATGGTGGCGTTTCGCGCGCTGGCCACGTACACGGGTGCGGTGGCAGGCACGCCACGCGGGACGACCTGTGCTCTTAGGGCGGCAAGTTCGGCGTTCGTCGTCATGACTCCTCCAACCGGTTTCGCCACGGCTCGAGCGGCCCGCGGCTATCAGTCCTTATGCTGATCCTGAGCGTACCACGCCCTTGCCTTGAATCGGCTCCCGGGTCTAGTAAACTACGTGGACGTTTCGTCTTCTTGTCTACTTCACCTCGGCTTGGGAGTCGTCTTGGAAGGTATCAGTCACCGTGTGTACTCCGGTCCCGCTCGCGCTCCGCACCGCTCCCTCCTAAGGGCTCTCGGCATCGGCCGGGGCGACGCCGACCGACCGCTCATCGGCGTGGCCAACTCGTACAACGAGCTAATCCCCGGGCACATGCATCTGAACACCATCGCCCAGCAGGTCAAATACGGGGTATACCAGGGTGGAGGCATCCCGCTGGAGTTCGACGTCATCGGCGTCTGCGATGGCCTGGCGATGAATCACGAGGGCATGAACTACTCCCTGGTGTCGCGCGAAGTCATCGCCGACTCGGTGGAGATCATGGCCAAGGCGCACGGGCTGGACGGTCTGGTGCTCATCCCCAACTGCGACAAGATCGTCCCCGGCATGGTCATGGCGGCCGCGCGGCTCGACATCCCGGTGGTGCTGGTCTCCGGCGGCCCGATGCTGGCCGGCGACTACCAGGGGCGCAAGGTCGGCCTGTCCCAGATCTTCGAGGGCGTGGGCAAGTACTTCAAGGGTGACATGACGGCCGAGGAGCTCTGCGAGCTCGAGGATGCGGTCTGCCCCACATGCGGCTCCTGCGCGGGACTGTTCACGGCCAACTCGATGGGCTGCGTCATGGAGACCTTGGGTCTCACGCTTCCCGGCGACGCGACCATCCCCGCTCCGTTCTCGGCCCGGCTCACCCTTGCCCGTAACACCGGCGCGGTGGCGGTCGAGGTGGTGCGCAAGGGCTGGACGGCCCGCCGCTTCCTGAGCAAGGCCAGCATCCGCAACGCGCTTGCCGTGGACGCGGCCCTGGGCTGCTCCACCAACACCGTGCTGCACCTGATGGCGATAGCGAACGAAGCTGACGTCAAGCTCGAGCTCGAGACCTTCAACGAGATAGCCGACCGGACGCCCAACCTGGTCAAGCTGGCGCCCTCCGGCAGCCAGCACATGGAAGACCTGCATCGCGCGGGTGGCGTGATGGCCGTGATGAACCGGCTCGGAGAGGCCGGCCTCGTTGACGGCTCCGTCCCGACGATCGCGGGCGTCGACATGGCTACTCAGTACAAAGTGGCTACGGTCCGCGACGACGAGGTGATCAGGCCTCTCGACCGGCCCTACCGGACCACCGGGGGCCTCGCGATGCTCTTCGGCAACCTCGCGCCCAGGGGCGGCGTGGTGAAGGAATCCGCCGTCCTGCCCGAGATGCTCGTCCACAAGGGACCGGCGATGGTCTTCGACGACGAACCGTCCCTCATGGAAGCCATCGAGGGAGGCAGGATAGTCCCGGGTTCGGTCGTAGTCATCCGGTACGTCGGACCGAAAGGCGGTCCCGGGATGCCGGAGATGCTCACACCCACTTCGGCTCTGGCAGGCGCGGGCCTGGATCAGAGCGTGGCGCTCATCACCGACGGCCGTTTCAGCGGGGCCAGCCGGGGAGCGAGCATCGGCCACGTCGCGCCCGAGGCGCTGGACGGAGGCCCCATAGCTCTCGTTGAGGACGGGGACGTCATCAGCATCGACATCCCCGCGCGGACGCTGGCTCTCGAAGTCGGCGACGCGGAGTTGGAACGAAGGAGAATGGCGTGGCAGCGCCCGGCTCGAGAGTATTCGGGCGTGCTGCGCCGCTATGTAGCCTTCGTCTCCGGGGCCGAGACCGGCGCGGTACTGGGTGGCGGGGACCCGCTTTCCTGAGCCTGCCACCGCGCCGCATCGGGCTTCGGCTTTCGCCCGGACGTTGCGGCCGCGATCCGGCCGCCGCGACCGTTGGTCAGGGCAAGCGCACAAAATAGCGACGGAGCTACAGCGATGAAAGCAGCAAGAGTGATCCTGGAAGCGCTCAAGCGCGAAGGGGTCGACACCATATTCGGTTTTCCCGGGGGAGTCCTCCTTCCCCTGTACGACGCCCTGTACGACTTCGACATCAACCACATCCTGGTGCGGCACGAGCAGGGAGCGGGGCATGCGGCCGACGGCTACGCCCGGGCCTCGGGCAAGGTCGGAGTGTGCCTGGCCACCTCGGGTCCAGGCGCCACCAACCTCGTCACTCCCATCGCCAACGCCTATATGGACAGTGTTCCGATGGTGGCCATCACCGGCCAAGTGAGCCGGCCTCTCATCGGTCTCGACTCGTTCCAGGAGGCGGACGTCACCGGCATCACCCTGCCGATCGTCAAGCACAGCTACCTGGTAAAGGACTCAGCCGACCTGCCGCGCATCATCCGGGAGGCCTTCTATATCGCCGGTACCGGGCGTCCGGGGCCGGTGGTCATCGACATCCCCGTCGATGTGACAAAAGAGGAGATGGAGTTCGATCCGGCGGCGGTCCCGCAGATCGACCTTCCCGGCTATCGGCCGACCCTCAAGGGCCATCCCAAGCAGATCCGGGAAGCGGCTCGAGTGATAGCGGCGGCCGAGCGGCCGGTCATCTATGCGGGAGGCGGGGTGGTCATCGCCGGCGCCTCGGACGAACTGAGGGAGCTGGCACTCTATGGGCATATCCCGGTGGCCACCACGCTCACCGGCAAGGGCTGTTTCCCCGAGGACCACGACTTGGCCATGGGCATGGTGGGCATGCACGGCACGCCCTACGCCAACTACGCCCTTAGCCAGGCCGACTTGGTCTTCGCGGTGGGCGTCCGCTTCGACGACCGGGTCACCGGCAAGCTGGAGGCTTTCGCTCCGCACGCCACGTTCGTCCACGTCGACGTCGACCCGGCCGAGATCTCCAAGAACGTGGCTATCGACGTGCCCATCGTGGGCGACGCCAAGTGGGTGCTCGCGGCGCTGATGGTGGAGCTCAGAAAGCTGGATCTGTCTCCGGACCGGCACCTGCCCTGGATGGAGCAGGTGGAGGCCTGGAAGCGCGACCATCCCCTCATCATCAGGGAGTCGGACGACGGCGAGATCATGCCCGAGTGGGCCATCAACAAGATCTGGGAGGTCACCCGCGGCGACGCCGTGGTCTGCACCGAAGTGGGGCAACATCAGATGTGGGCGGCCCAGCACTACCTCTGTCGGCGTCCCCGCCGGTTCATAAGCTCCGGCGGCCTTGGCACGATGGGCTTCGGCTTCCCCGCCGCCATCGGAGCGCAGGTCGCCAGCCCGGGCCAACTGGTCATCGATATCGCCGGCGACGGGTCGTTCCAGATGACGCTGCAAGAGCTGGCCACCGCCGTCCAATACGGGCTGCCGGTGAAGGTCTGCATCATCAACAATCAGTACCTGGGGATGGTGCGGCAGTGGCAGGAGCTGTTCTGGAGCGGGCGGTACAGCCACACGTGCGTGGAGTGCCAGCCCGATTTCGTCAAGCTGGCCGACGCGTATGGGGCGGAGGGCCACCGGGTGACCAGGCCGCAAGACCTGGAAGAGGTGTTGCGGCTGGCCTTCGGCAGCGACGGGCCGGCGATCATCGACATCCGGGTGAAGCGAGAGGCGAACGTCTATCCCATGATCCCGGCGGGCGGTACGGTCCACGACATGATGGAGCGTGACTGATGAAACACACGCTCTCGGTGCTGGTGGAGAACAAGCCCGGCGTTCTCACCCGGGTGGCGGGGCTGTTCGCGCGGCGCGGGTTCAACATCGACAGCCTGGTGGTGGGGGAGACCGAGAACCCTCAGCTTTCGCGCATGACCATCACGGTCGACGAGCAGGACCAGCCGGTCGAACAGGTGACCAAGCAGCTCCACAAGCTCATCAACGTCCTCAAGATCACCGACCTCGACCCCTCGGGGAGCGTCGAGCGAGAATTGTTGCTCATCAAGGTGAAGGCCGACGCGCAGAACCGGGCCGAGATCATGCAGATGGTGGAGATCTTCGGCGCGACCATCGTCGACGTCACGAGCGACATCCTCTTGATCGAGATGACCGGCACTCGCGAGAAGGTGGGCGCCTTCATCGATGTGCTGGCGCCTTTCGGCATCGTGGAACTGATGCGCACCGGCCGCCTGGCGATGAGCCGCGGCAGGAAGGCGACCTGAGCTGTGTTAACCTCGCCAACGACGTAACAAGTAGGAGGTAGTTGACAGAGATGCTGTACGAAAAGGATGCCGATCTGCATCTTCTTGACGGGAAGACCGTGGCCGTCATCGGCTTCGGAAGCCAAGGACATGCCCACTCACAGAACCTGAGAGACAGCGGCGTCAAGGTAGTCGTTGCCGAAGCTCCTGGCACCGCGGCGTGGAACCGCGCGGTCGCCGCCGGCTTCGAGGTGCTGACCGCCAACGCCGCGGCCGCACTCGCCGACGTCATCATGATGGTGGTGCCCGACCAGACGCAGAAAGTGGTGTACGAGGCCGCGGTCCGCGACAATCTCAAAGACGGCGACATGCTCATGTTCGCCCACGGGTTCAACATCCACTTCAGCCAGATCGTGCCGCCGCCCAACGTCGACGTCACGATGATCGCTCCGAAAGGCCCCGGACATCTGGTGCGCAGGGTCTACACCGAGGGCGGAGGGGTGCCGGCGCTCATAGCCGTCTACCAGGACGCCACCGGCAAGGCCCGCGACAAAGCCCTGGCCTACGCCAAGGGCATCGGCGCTCTTCGCGCCGGCGTCATCGAGACCACCTTCAAGGAAGAGACCGAGACCGACCTTTTCGGCGAGCAGGCCGTCCTCTGCGGCGGCGTGAGTGAACTGATCCGGGCCGGCTTCGAGACCTTGGTAGACGCGGGTTATCAGCCCGAGATCGCCTACTTCGAATGCCTGCACGAGCTGAAGCTCATCGTGGACCTCATCCAGGAGCACGGCATCAGCGGCATGCGGTATTCGATCTCCGACACCGCCGAGTACGGGGACATGACCCGCGGCAAGCGCGTCATCAGCGGAGAGGTGCGCGAGGAGATGGAGCTCATCCTCGAGGAGATCCAGACCGGCGAATTCGCCCGGGAGTGGATCCTCGAAAACATGGCGGGCCGTCCGGTCTACAACGCCATCAAGCGCGAGGAGTCCGAGCACGAGATCGAGATCGTGGGCCGGCAACTCCGCGCCATGATGCCCTGGCTGGGCAAGGGCGGCAAACTGGAGTAACGCACCGCCGACGTGAATGGTCTGGGGCGCAGCCCGGCGTGGCCGGGCTGCGCCCCTTCTCTTTGGCGGGACAGACCCTCCATCCGCGCCGCAGGCGGGGATGCTCTGGAATGGCGAAGCAGAGAGGGGTCTGCTCATGTCGGCTGCGCAGCGTGCGCCGCGATGTCTTCGTCCACGCCAGGCAGACCAGGACCATCAAGCGGGCGAGCGTAGGGTCGAGGCGCGGGCGGCCCGACCCGGTTCTTAGTCGGCGTCCCCCGACAGGTGCATCTTCACGTGCAGCATGAGCGCGCGCGCCGCGCCCGTGGGGGAGCGGTCCTTCGCCTGGATGAGGTTCAGGTCTCTGCTCATACCGCCGGCGACCTTGAGCACGGACAGACCCTGGCCGCTCACCTCGCCCACGGTCATCGCCGGAAGGACCGATATGCCCAGGCCCTGTCTGACGAAGTTCTTCACCGATTCCACCGAACCCGTCCGGTACGGCACCTGCGGCTCGAACCCAGCGCTGCGGCAGGCTTCCATCACCTGGACGGTCACGTTGAACGATTCCGAGGGGAAGAGGAAGGCCTCGTGCGCCAGTTCGGGCAGGGCGACGGAACGATGTCCGGCGAGCCTGTGGTTGGGGGAGACGACCACGAGTAGCTCCTCCGTGGCCAGGAAGGTGGTGTCGAGGGTGGTGGGCGAGCCGGACGCGGTTACCACTGCAAAGTCGATGCTGCCTTCCAGCACCATCCGCGCAAGGTCCGCGTCGCCACCCTCCACCAGTTCGACGGTGACCCGCGGGAAAGAGGAGCGAAAAGAGGCCAGCAGTTTGGGCGCCACGTAGGTCGCCACCGAAGGGTTGCAGCCCATCCGGACCTCGCCGGTCTCCACCCCCATGTGCTCCTTGAGCACCCGCACCGCCTCGTCGGCCCGGAAGAGGACGGCCTGTGCGAGGGGCAGGAACACCTCGCCACTGGGGGTCAATTTGATCTTGCGGTGCTCCCGGTCGAACAGCCGGGTGCCGAGCTCTCTCTCGAGCCGCTGCATCTGGTAGGTGAGCGCCGGTTGCGACACGTGCAGCGACTCCGACGACCGGGTGAAGCTGAGCGTATCCGCTATATTGACGAAGTATTTGAGTTGGAAAAGCTCCATGGCAACTATAGATGTAATTTATACCACGGATAGAAACAATATATTGGAATTATAACTAACCAACGGGTATCCTGCTTTTTGGCTGAGCACTGAAACAAGGCGGTCACCGGGAACCCCCCCTCCCAGATCGCTGCAGAGCGAAGCAGCTTTTCCCGCGTATAGCCGACTCCTTCCCCCAACGGAGTCGGCTATGCTACTTTCTGGACCGTTTCCCGTCCCGTCCATCCCCGAGGAACAGCCCGTGCAACTGAAGCAACGGTTCGAGCGGTTACGGCCGCACGGTACGGCGCAAGTGAGGCTCCTAGCCGAGTTCGGGCTGTTGGCCGCCGCCCTCATCTGGGGGTTCAACTTCATCCTGGTCAAGATGGCGATCGGCCACATGCCTCCGGTCTACTACGTGGGACTCCGTTTCCTCGTGGGCGCGGTGTTCCTGCTTCCGTTCTCGTGGGGCCAGATGAAGCGGCTCGACCGGCAGGGGTGGGTGATCGGTATCGGCGTCGGCATCCTTCTCTTCGGCGGGTTCGTGTTGCAGACCGTCGGCTTGAGCTCCACGTCGCCGGGCGTCTCGGGCTTTCTCACCGGGCTCTACGTGATCATGGTCCCGATCATCCTCGGCCTGGCTACCGGGCGGTGGCCCTCGCCGATGGTGGGCGTCGGCGTTGTGGTCGTGGTCGCCGGGTTCGCGATCCTGTCCCTCTACGGCGATCTGTCGTTCGGATGGGGCGAGATCTTCACGCTGCTCGCGACCATCTTCTGGGCCTTCCACATCCTGGGCGTCGCCTACGGCTCCACCCGGCTGGGCGCGCTCGCTTTCGTGCAGTTGCAGCTAACGACCTGCGCCGTGCTCTCGCTGGCCGGCTCGTTCATCTTCGAGGGACCCGCCCTCTTCCCAGGCTGGGCGGCCACCGGGGCGGTCCTCTGGACGGGGATCATGGGCAGTCTGGTGGCTTACGTGCTGATGGTCGTCGGTCAGCGCTACACCCCGCCCACCCTGGCCGGGTTGATCATGAGCCTGGAGGCGGTCTTCGCCCTGATCTTCTCGATCATCGTGGGCTACGACACCCTCACCGGCAGGACTCTCCTCGGGTTCGCCGTGGTGTTCGCCGGTACCACCTTGGCCCGCATCGGCACCGAGAAGGAGCCGGAGATCGCGGCCGAGCAGGCCCCGCCGGCGCCGTAGAGACAGGGCGCGCCTGAGCCCTCTCAGCCCTGACTGGCCTGCCGTTTCGCGACTACCGTCACGAATCCCGCCACTTCGTTCAGGACGTCCCCGAACTCGTTGTCGGCTGATTGGCCAGTACCGCCCTTCCCGGCGCCTGCCCGATGCAGGGAGTGGTCGCCGCCGGGTACCACAAACAGCTTGCCCGGGTGGAGCAAGCGCTCCAGCAGCGGCCTCAGCAGCTCGGGGTCGCAGAAGGGGTCTTTCTCGCCGATACAGAACAGGCTCGGCACCCCGATCTTCCTCAAGGGCTCGGTGAACATCGTCTCTTTGTGCCCAGGCCGGTGGAGCGGATAGCCGAGTTCCACCAATCCGGTGGCCACCAGGCCCTCTCCCTCTTCTCCCCGAGATACCAGTTCCGCCGCGATCCGGCCCCCCAGCGACTTGCCGCCGATGAAGATCGGCGCGCCCGGAGCCGCTAGCTCGTCCGCGATGTGATCGTGCACCCGCCTGAAGGTGTTCGCGAGGACGGGGGTCGGATCGGGCGAGCCGGCGCCGCGCTCGACGTAGGGGAAGTTGAAGCGGACGACCATGGTGCCGGCATGCTGCGAGAGGTGCGCCGCGACCGCCGCAAGCAGGGGATGGTCGAGATCGTTGTTCGCCCCGTGAGCCAGGATCAGCACCGGGGTCTGGGGACCGGGATGAGCGGGCATCTCCACTTTCACCGTGACGGCTACCTGCTCTGACACTTCGATCTTGAAGACGGCCGGGCCGGAGGCTGACAACGGGCACCTCTTTTGTCCGCAATCGTGGCAACTGTGTGTAATATACAGACGCATACCCCGAGGAGGACGCAGTGGAACGGATCATCGGCAATCTGGACAAGGCGAAGCTCAAGCTGGACGAGGCCTTCTTCTATCTGGACGAGATCGAAGAGCTGATCCAAGAGGACGAACTGGACGATGCGGCGGGCTCGAAAGTCAGCCAGGCCACCGAGAGGCTGACGGGTGAGCTGGCGGCGCTCAGCGGCAAGGTGGCCGAACTGCAGAGCATCCTGATGGCCCTCGACGAGCAACAGGGCGCGGGCGGCTCGACGCAAAGCTCCTCGTAGCGTGGCCACGGCGCGACGCGCGTTGGTTCGCGCGAAGGGCCATGACTCGTAGCTTGGCCGCCATCGACGTCGTCCTTCAGATTCTTCTGATTGTCGCCGCCGGCGCCGCGTTCTGGCTCGCTAGAAGGCGCAAGTTCAACCGTCACTGCCTGATTATGCGGGTTTCGGTGGTGGTCCAGATCATCCTCATCGCCGTTCTCATGGTCCCGTCTATGAGTGCCTACTTGACCTATTGGAGCGGGTGGTCGTGGTTCACCATCGAGATCATCGTCCACCACGTGCTGGGTGTGATCGTCGTCCTGCTGTTCGTCTACTTCAACTTGGCGCTGACCGGCGTGGTCAAGTCCTCCAGACGCCTGCGTCTCTACATGCGCTCCGCCCTGGCGCTGTGGTTGGTGTCTCTAGCGATGGGCCTCCATCTCTACACATACATCTGGGGATAATCGAAGGGTAAGGGTGAGGTCAGATTACCCTTGCTATTCTCGACCCCCGTTGTATGCTTGTGTTGCATCGGTAGGAAATCTCTACGCGACGTGCAGAGTGCTTCGTTTACTCGTCCGTCCGCAGGTGCATCCGAACGAATGCGCGCGTTTGTCCTTTGAGACTGTGGAGGGGTAAATGAGCACGGCAAGGTTGTACGTCGGTAATCTCTCTTACGGCACTACCCAAGAAACCCTTGAGAAGACGTTCGGCGAGCACGGTGAGGTCGTGTCGGTCAACATCATCACCGACCGGCAGACCGGCCGCCCGAAGGGCTTCGCGTTCGTCGAGATGAGCACCCCAGAGGAAGGCGATGCCGCGAAGGCCGCCCTCAACGGCACCGATCTCGAAGGCCGGACCATCAACGTCGATAACGCCCGCGAGCAGGAACAGCGCAAGCCCGGCTACGGCGGCGGTGGCGGCTACGGTGGCAGCAGCGGTGGCGGCTACGGCGGCGGTGGCGGCGGCGGATCGCGCTACTAGCACCTCGCCACGGCGCACAGACAGGCTAGGGGCCGGGGGACCGGCCCCTTTTTTGTGCGCCGAGAAGCCGCAACAACTCCGCCGGGTCGGTGGTAGGGGGCGCGCAGGTCGAGTGGCGGCAGAGCCAGGCCGCGGCCGGCACGCCGGCCCCCGGTTCCCGCTCTAGGAGCAGGGGGATCTGTGATGGCGCGCCTGCCGGACGGGCGGCAAGTACCACAAAGGGTCGGAACCCGTCTCTGACGGTGGCCAGGAGCGCCCGTCCGCGGGGGTCGGCAAGATCTCCCACGACGGCTACTTCCGTAGTGCCTTCCTCGGCGAGCAGAGCAGCGGACAGCCACTGTCCCGACATGACCGGGGCGGCGCTTGCCCCGGAGGCCAGGGAGTCGAGAGCGTCTTCGGCCAGCTCCCGATACCGGTTCTCACCCGTATAGCCGGCCATCTTGAGAAGCACCATCGCGGCCATGGAGTTGCCCGTGGGAGTGGGGCTGTCGTACGTGGCTCGCGGCCTGGTGATGAGGCTTTCGTGATCCACGCTGGTGTCGTAGAAGCCGCCGGCCGGGCGGGGGAACCGTTCCGCCAGGTCGTCGATCAGGTCCCGTGCGGCGGCGAACCAGCGCTCCTCCAGGGTGCAGCCGTACAACGCAAGCAACCCTTCGGCCACGCACGCGTAGTCATCAAGGAAGGCGTCGCCCGACCTACGGCCGTCCTTCCACGAGTGGAGTAGGCGGCGCTTCGCTCCGTGCCGCTGCCGGAGCCCGCGGGCGAACCGCTGCCCGTACCGCCCATCAACTCGCTCAGGATGAACTCGCCGGCCTGCTCGGCTGCTTCCCGGTACGCGGGCGAAGCGAAGGCCACCGCGGCTTCGGCGAACGCCGCCAGCGCCAGCCCGTTCCAGCCGGCGAGGATCTTCTCGTCGCGGGCGGGTCGGGGGCGCGTGTCCCGGATCCCGAGCAGCGCCGCGCGGGCCGGCGCAAGCGCCCGTTCTTCGCGCTCGGCCGCGGAGTTCTTCTTCGGCAGATGGAGGATGTTCCTTCCCTCGAAGTTGCCTCGTACGGTCAGTCCGTAGGTCGCTTTCGACGGCCGCGGCTTCCTCCGCGCTGAGTGCCGCCCGTACTTCGTCCGGCGTCCAGGTGAAGTACGCGCCCTCGCCCTCTTCTGTATCCGCGTCCTGGGCGCTGAAGAAACCGCCCTGCGGATGCCGCATCTCGCGCAGCAGATAGTCGAGCGTCTCCGTGGCGACGACGCGGTACCGCGGCTTGCCCAGCAGTTGCCACGCGTGCAGATAGCAGCGGGCGAGTTGGGCGTTGTCATAGAGCATCTTCTCGAAGTGCGGCACCAGCCAGTAGCCATCGGTGGAGTAGCGATGGAAGCCCCCGCCCAGGTGGTCGTACATCCCCCCGGCCGCCATGGCGTCCAGGGTCACTTCTATATCTACCTGAAGTTCAGGCTTAGGTTCGAGTGATTGCCGGGCCAGCAAGTACTCGAGCACCAACGGTTGGGGGAACTTGGGGGCGCCGCCCCAGCCGCCGTCTATCGGGTCCACCGTCCGGTGGAGGTCGTCGGTAGCCCGAGCAAGGATCTGTGTCCGGTCGAGAGTCGCGTCGCGGTCGCCCCCGCGGTCGCTCGCCGCGCCCTGCCGCGAGGTGCTCCCGCACAGCGGCCGCTGTGCTCTGCAGATCTGCTCGCCGAGTGCCCCAGGCTTCGGAGATGGCCTCAAGGATCTGCCCGAACGAGGGCATGCCCCGGCGGGAGACCGGCGGGAAGTAGGTGCCGCCGAAGAAGGGAGCCCCATCCGGAGTCAGCCAGACGCTCAGTGGCCAGCCTCCCTGCCCGGTGAGCGCGTGCACCGCTTCCATGTATACGGCATCGAGATCGGGCCGCTCCTCCCTGTCGACCTTGATGCTCACGAAGCGGTCGTTGAGGAAGGCGGCAGTCCGCTCGTCCTCGAACGACTCCCGCTCCATGACGTGGCACCAGTGGCAGGCGGAGTAGCCGATGCTGAGGAAGATCGGCCTGTCCTCGGCGCGGGCCTTCTCCAGCGCTTCCGGCCCCCAGGGGTACCAGTCCACTGGATTGCCGGCATGTTGCAGCAGGTAAGGGCTCGACTCGCTTGAGAGGTGATTTGCCATCATGTCATCCATTATTCCCGGCTGGGAAGGATTGTATACTGGTCTGACTGCTGGTAGGCCGCGGTCCCGTTCGTCTCACGGAGGCTTGGATGCCACGATTCGTCGGTAAGAAGACCGTACCTGTTTGGTGGAACATCATTGCGCTCGTCGTGCTCGTCATCGTGGTGGTGATCGTACTCTCCCTCGCTGGCGTCATCCATCTTTTCGGCTCGTAGGAGGTACCGATGGTGAAGGCAAGCGACGCGATAGGTCGCCCTATCACCGTGCGCGACCGAGGCCAGGATATCGGAAGGATCAAGGATCTGGTCGTGGACTCGACGGGTCGCGAAGTGCTGGGCATCGTCCTCTCCGACCCCATGTTCGCGAACTCCCGGGTAGCCCCTTGGAAAGCGGTGCAGGCCTTCGGTCCCGATTCCGTGGTCATCGACCTGGCCGCCAGTGTGGTCAAGGCTTCGGCGGCTCCCGATATCAAGGTCGTGCTCGCCACCAAAACCAAGATCAGAGGGCTCAAGCTGCTCACGACCAAGGGTAAGGAGTTGGGTAAGATCGTCGACTTCACGTTCGACGAGACGACCGGCGACGTCAGCGGCTACGAGCTCTCCAGCAGGTTGTTCACCGACACGTTCGAGGGCAACCCTTTTTTGCCCACTCCCCAGTGGATCGAGCTGGGCAAGGACGTGGCCTTCGTCGGGCCGGAGGCAGAGTCCACGATCAGGCCGAGCGGCGTGGGCCCGGGGACATCATAAAGGGCGCGCTATCTCCTCACGGGAGCAGTAGCCCGCGGGTCCTACCACCTTAGCGTTCTGAGACAGGACGGCTTCCGCTTGAACTGAGATCCGCGGCGCTTGGTCATTACCTAGGCCCCACTCCCGCGGCGCCGTCGGCGCAGTAGTAGCCGTCCTTGAGGCCATATCCTTTGAAGGCGGCGCAGTCTGCGCAGATGCAGCCTCTTCGCCTTACCGGGCTCTGGCTCTTGCCCCGAGCACAGTAGAGGGTCCCTTCCCCGGGATCCGAGGGGCAGGCGTCGCAGATGCAACTGCTTTCGTTCTCGTGAGTGTCGGGAACAGTGGCCATGACTTCCTCCTTCTGGCTGTGGCGGCGGCCTTCTCCTTAACGACAGTGCGACTGGGCCCGCGTCAGAGCAGCTCGCGCAACTCCCTCATCGCCTCGGGGAACTCCTCCTCGCCGAAGCAGTAGCCGAGACCCCGGAACTGGTGCCGCAGATCCCGCACCTCGTCCCCGACCGATCGGCCGTGCAGGATGACCGCGGCCATCAGGGCGGCGAGAGCGGAGAAGTCATCTGGGCCCATGCCGAAGCGCGTCATCTCGGCCACTCCCAACCGCAGCGCGCCCGCGGCGGTGAAGCCCTCCTCGTCCGGGGCGGCCTGGTAGTTGCAGATGATGTTGTTCGCCTCCAACCGCTCGGCAAGGGCGGGACCCTGGCCGTAGCCGACCTCGACGATGACCTGGTGGGTCTCGGTGTGGCCGATGGCGGGGTCGCCGGCCACGTGAAGTCCGGCGGCGGCGAGGGCCGTGGCGAAGGCCTTGGCGTTGGCTATCACCGCCGGCTGGTAGGCGTCTTTGAACGCGTTCATCTCGTAGGTGGCGACGAGCAGCCCGAGCATGGTACCCAGGTGGTGGTTGGATACGGAGCCGGGGAAGGTTCGCCGGCGGACGGTCTGCCACAGCTCGTACTCCTCGTCCCGCTCGCGGAACCGGGTGCCGATCACGCCTCGCTGGGTGCCGAAGAAGGTCTTGTGGGTGGAGCCGGTGACAAAGTCGGCGCCCTCGGCGAACGGCTGCTGGAAGGAGGGGCCGGCGAGCCCGAGGACGTGGGCCATGTCGTACATGATCACCGTGTCCAGCCCCTGCTCGTCGACGAATCGGCGGACGTCGGCCACCGGCTCCTTGTAGAGCACCATGCTCTTGCCGAAGATGATGAGTCGCGGCCGGTATTGGTCGATGAGGTCGAGAGTCCCGGCCACGTCGATGCGGTACTGGTCGCTGGGCAGCACGGGGAAGTTGACCACGGCCGGACGGTCGGTGCGGGGATCGATGGCCACGTAGTCTTTGAGGGCCCCCATCGGCTGCGCGCTCAGATGCCCACCCTTGCCGATGTGGTTGTTCATGACCATCTGCAGCCGGCGGGGCTCGCCCTTGCGGTTCCAGCGGTTGAGGTAGTCGACCAGGGCCGAGAACAGTGCCGTGTTGGCCATCTGCCCGCTGATCAGCCGGGTCTCGGCCTCGGCGGCGCCGAGGAAACGGCACATCTCCCGCTCGAGAGCCTGTTCCACCTGGTCGATGAACCCAGTGCCCTGGTAGTAGAAGATGTCCACATCGTCGAACGCCTCCAACTCGCGGTGCTCGGCGTAGCGGAAGGCGGGGTCGCTGACCGACACCAGGCGCACGAGGGGGGAGGGGGTCATCTCCGACGGGATGAGGTTGATGCACTCTTCCTGCCGCCACCGATGGTTGGCGATGGTCTTGCCGAGGAGATTGCCGACCTCATGGCGCGCATCGAGCCGCGGAAGCGGCGTCTCGGCCTCCAGCGGATGGTAGGCGATGGGCCGGGCGTAGGGAGGCGCGTCGCCACGCAGGTGGTAGGGCACGACGACTGCAGGTACCTCGTGGCCGCGGATGTCGATGGTCACCTCGTCGTCCTCGCGGATGTCGCTGTCGAGGAGCGCGAGGCAGATGGAGCGCAACTCGTAGTCGTCGCCCGGGCGGGACTCCAACTTCTCGCCGGTCATGTTCCAGTAGGGGACCATGGTGCCGCTTGTGACCCAGCCGGCAGGCCGGCCGTTCCTGGCGACCGGGGCGCCGGCCCGAGCGACCCCCCGGCCGGTGACGGCCACGGGGCGGGTGATGCGGGGCAGCTCGGCGGTCAGGGAAAAGTCGCCCGCGAGGATGCGGCGGTAGGCTCCCTGCTGGCGAAGGAGGGCCGTCCGGCCGGGGTAGTCCCCCTTGACCGATGAGAAGCTGACCGCGAACTGGGCCAGAGGCGAGGATAGCAGGGGGATCTCTGTACCCTCCGGGTCGATCCCCAACTCATTTCCATAAAGAGGCAGGCCGGCCTCCAGCCGCAAGGTATCCCGCGCGCCCAGGCCACAGGGAACGGCTCCTTTTTCGATAAGAAGATCCCAGACACTCGCGGCGCGCTCGGCGGGCAAGAAGAGCTCGAAGCATAGTGGTTCGCCGGTGTAGCCCGTGCGGCCGAGGAGAACGCGGGTAGGGCCGATCCGCACGACCGAGAGCTCGTTGCGCCGGGGCTCGGGAAGCGTGCCCTCGGTCAGCAGGCCGGAGACGATCTCCCGGGACAGCGGGCCCTGGAGCGACAGCATGGCCAAGGCGGACGTGTGGTCCTCGAGGGTGACGGGGAAGACGGCCGGCTCGGCCGGCGCCCCGGGCGGCGGACTTGGCGGCGGACCTGGCGGCCACGTCGCCAGTCGCTCCTGCAGGTGCGCCCAGTCTCTCTTGCGGTTGGCGGCATTGACCACCAGCAGGTACTCATCGGGGAAGAAGCGGTACAGGTAGGCGTCGTCGATCGCCCCGCCCGTCTCGGTGGGGATGAAGGTGTACTGGGCTTGGCCGACCTCGAGGGCGGCCGCGTTGTTGCTGAGGACGCGCTGGAGGAACTCGAGCGCGTCCGGGCCGCGGACGGTGAAGCGGCCCATGTGGGACACGTCGAACAGGCCGGCGCGGCGGCGGGTGGCGAGATGTTCGGCGACCACTCCGGTGGGATACATGAGCGGCATCTCCCAGCCGGCGAAGTCCACCATCTTGGCGCCGAGGGCGACGTGACTCGGGTAGACAGGTGTCCTCTTGAGGCTGGTCATGTCGCTCCCTCCTCTGGCGTGGCGGGTACCGGCATCTCGAGCTCGATCTCGTCGCGGATGGGAATGTCGTAGTTCCCGATTCTCGTAGGTGGCCAGACCGAGTAGGTCGCCCCCGGGGCCGATGGCGCAGAAGCCGGGGAGATCCTGGGGGTACATCTTCCTTCCTCGCGACACGACGAAATCGGCCCCCCACTCGAGAACCATGTCGAGCACCCAGGGCCGGTCCGCTTCGACCAAAGGCCGGATATGGAAAACGATCGGCTCCACGGCTGGAAGTCTACGCCGCATGGCCGGGCGCCGCCACGGGGGTGGCTGCGCGCAGACAAAGCGGCGTCGACGCTGGGGGTAAGCGGACGCCGCGGGGGGGGATCGAACCGGTTGCGCCAGGCCGGTCCCCCGGTGGGCCGGCCTGGCTTCCGGTCAAGGGGGGGCTATGTCGCTGGGTGGACCTTCGCCAGGAGGTTCCACAGGATCTGGGCCATCTCCGCCCGGGTGGCGGGGGCGTTGGGATCCCAGCTCGTCAGAGTCCCGTCGGGTCCCACGATATTGTCGAGAAGACCGTTGAACTCGGCGACGCGCAGCGCTTCGGCGGTCACGACATCGGGATCGGTAAGGTGACCCGTGTAGTCGTCGGCGGGCTGCGCGAGGTGAGCCATTCCTGCTCTTACCGCTGCCTCGATAGCCTCGTTACGCCTCTCCCGGTAGAGGGGCCTGAACGTGCCGTCGCTGTAGGCCACGACCACGCCGTTGAGGGCGGCCACCGCCACGTAGTGATAGGGATAGAGCGTATTCTCGAGATGCACTATCGGGGGCTTGTCGGTGAAGTCGAAGAGGTCCTGCTCGGTCACCGGGTACCCCATGGTCAGGTCGATCATCTCCGCGAACTGCTGGTGGATGAGCCAGTCGTTGGGACCGAAGTTCCCATCGCCGTAGCCGGTCATGATGCCCTTGGACGCGACGCCCTCGACCGCGGTGAGGTAATGGTGGCCGGTGGGCACGTCGGGGAAACGGGTGGCTTCGGAGGCCGGGACCGCGTAGTAGAGCCCCTTGCCGCCGTACCACGCCACCCGGGTGCCGTCGATCTCGGGCGAATTGGCCGTGTCGCCGTGGAGGGAGATGTCAGAAGTGGTGCCCGTAGATATGTGGTAGCCCTTGATGGTCGAGGGGGTCCACGTCTGCCAGGCTACCAGGTCGCCCCCGATGGCCGGGTAGAGGTTGCCCGCGGCGTCGTTGGTCAGCACCGAGGTCTCGCCGCTGCCGATGTCGTAGAGATAGATCTGATAGGTGGTGGACCAGTTGGTCGTGGTCTCCGGAGTCCACACGTTGCCGCTGGACCATACGATCTTGCCTCCGTCGATGCGGGCGTGCTCGTTGTTCTTGCCTCCGCTCGCGATGACCTTGGACTCGGCGGTGTTCAGGTTGTAGAGGACTATCTCGGTGGCGTTGGGCCCGGCTTCGGAGGCTGCGTTCTTGACGCATACCACGTAGTCGCCCCAGATATCCGGGTCGCGGTACTCGGGGCCGACTATGATCGCTATCTTTTCACGCGTGGCGATGTCGTAGAGGTAGATGCCTGATCCCGTCGCGGGATCGGCCGTGTCTTTCTCCCATACCACCCGGCCGCCCTGGATGCGCGGGCTCCAGTCGCCCTGATCCCCATCGAGCCCCAGGGAACTGATGATCGTGACCTTGGCCGCATCGCGGTCGTACAGGTAGATGTCGTCGTAGCCGCCCGCGGTCGAACCCTGGAACACTACGTAGTCGCCCTCGGCCGCCGGGTTGTAGTAGGAGCCGGAGGGTCCGGGGTTGATATAGGCGTTCTGGCCGGCAAGCAGGTCGTAGATGAACATCTTGGAGACGCCTTTGTACGTGCCGGTCCAGGCGAGGTAGTCGCCGAGCGGTGCGATGAACGACGGGCTGGTGTTCTTGAGCGGAGTGGCGACGAGGCGCACCTGATAACTGTCGTCGGCGAAGGCAGAGGGGACAGGGCCCGCGGCCAGGATCCCGAAAGCGAGCGCCAAGGCGCTCACCGCCAGCAGACTGCGCTTCACTATGTTGATCACCGTATACCTCCGGAGGCTTTGCCCTCACGGTCGAGAGGCTAACAAGAGCCCTGCCGACCGTCGATCCAACGAAAGTCGCAGAGGGGCGGCCGGGTGTCGCTCACTTCCTCACCGGTAATATCGGTAGAATCGGGGGGCGGCTTGAGATGGCGTGCCCGCCCGGTGGCCAGGCGCGCCCGGAAGCGGGGCGGCGAGGCCTGCGCCGCCCCTACTCAGCGAGAGGAGGAGCACCGTGGATTGGGAGAAGCCTTCGACCGAACTCAGCCGGATACTCGACGAAACGGCGGAGCCATTCGGCCTCATCGAGCGCCGGAAGATGTTCGGCTGTCCCGCTTTCTACATAAACGGCAACATGTTTGCCGGTGTCTACGGAAAGCAGTTGTTCCTCAGGCTCCCGCCCGAGGCGAGGGCCGCGCTCGAGACCGAGTTGGAGGCCAAGCCCTTCGAGCCAATCCCCGGCCGGCCGATGAAGGAATACGTGGCCATGCCCGAGGCGGTCTGGAGCGACTCCGCTGCGATGGACGAGTGGATGCGCCGTTCGGTGGAGTTCGCCGCGGCCATGCCGCCGAAACAGCCGAAACCGAAGAAGGGCGCCGGTCCGAATACCGATCCGAAGGGAAGCGTGACATGACCATCTCTGACGGGGCCCCCTACGATCCGGCGCACTTCGACGCGCTGCGTCGACCATTGCGGATAGGCCCGCTCACCGCAAAGAACCGTATCGAGGCGGCCCCTACCCTGGTCTGCCTGGCGAACGTCGACGGATCGGCATCCACCGAACTGGTCGACTACTACCGGGCGAAAGCCCGGGGCGGCGCCGGCATCGTCACCGTGGGTGAGAGCGCGATCGATTCCGACTACGGCATCACCCACGCGGGCCAGCTCTTTCTCGATCACGACAACAAGATCCCGGGCCTCAGCCGTATCGCGGACGGTATCCACCGCTACGGCGCCCTGGCTTCCATCGAGCTGTGCCACGGCGGCGGGCAGACCATGCCGGGGCTGATCGGCGATCGCCCGCCCATCGCCCCGTCGGTGATGACCAGCCAGCTCCACGAGGCCCTGCTCGGCCGAAAGATCGACGTGCAGGTGATGGACCGCGACCTCATCGAGCAGGTCATCGAGAACTACGCTCAGGCGGCCCTTAGGGTCAAGAAGGCCGGCTTCGACATGATCCTGCTCCACGGCGGTCACGGCTGGCTCTTGGCCCAGTTCACCTCTCCGCGCACCAACCGGCGCACCGACGAGTACGGGGGGAGTCTGGAGAACCGGGCCCGCTTCCCGCTTCGCGTCCTCTCCCGCGTCAGGGAGCTTTGCGGCCCGGAACTGGCGATCGAATACCGCTTCAGCGCCGACGAACTGGTGCCGGGCGGCCTCACTCAGGAGGAAGGTCTGCAGTTCGCGAAGCTGATCGAGGATCATGTGGACCTGTTCCACGCGTCCTGCGGCACCATGGGGGAGATGCGGCTGATCCCCTACGTCCATCCCGCCTACTTCCTGCCGCAAGGCAAGAACGTGCATTTCGCAGCCCGGCTGAAGCAGACGGTCAGTAAGCCCGTGACGGCAGTCGGCGCCGTTGTGGACCTGGACCTGGCGGAGCGGATCATCGCGACCGGACAGGCCGACATGGTGGGGATGGCCCGGGCGTTGCTCGCCGATCCTTGTCTGCCGGGTAAGACCTTCCACGGCTTCCAAGAAGAGGTCATTCCCTGCATCCGCTGTAACGAGTGTCTGGCCCGGGTGGCCCGGTTCATCCCCGTGCGCTGCGCCGTGAACCCCTGGGCGGGGATCGAGACCGAGATGGCGGCGCTGCCGCCGGTCTCGCCGCTGCCGCGGAAGGTCGTGGTGGTGGGAGGCGGGCCCGCCGGCCTGCAGGCGGCCATCACCGCCGCCGAGCGGGGTCACAAGGTGGTGTTGTTCGAGCGGAGCTTCTCGCTGGGGGGCAACTTGTCGGCGGCCGCCGGCCCGGGCTTCAAGGACGAGCTCAAGCGGTTCCTGCGCTTCCTGCGCTCCCGGGTCAGTGCCCTCGGCGTCGACGTGCGGCTGGGAGTGATGGCCGACGCATGGCGGGTGGCGGCCGAGAAGCCCGACCGTCTGATCATAGCGGTTGGAGCCGACCCCATTAGGCCGGCCATACCGGGGATCGAAGAGGCCGGGGCCGTGTGGGCGGGCGACGTGTGCAGCGGGGACGCCGAGACTGGCGACAGGGTGGTGGTGGCCGGCGGCGGAGGCATAGGTTGCGAGACGGCCCTGCACCTCGCCCGGCAGGGCAAGCAGGTGACCGTGGTGGAGATGCTGCCCGAAGCGGCCCTGGACTTCAATTTCATCAACCGGGGCATGCTTCTGGAACTGTTGGCCGAAGCCGGGGCGGAGGTGCGGACCGGGGCGAAGGTCGTCGAGATCCGGGCAGACGGGGTGACGGTGCAGGAGATGCCAGAAGCGGGGTCCGGCGCCGCGCCGGGCGCGGCGGCCGGGGCGGCGGGAGGCATCCGGATGGACATCCCCGCCGACACCGTGGTCCTGGCCCTGGGCATGACTCCGCGGAGCATCGTCGTCGACGAGTTGAGGAACGCGGCGCCGCGGGTCTTCGTGGTAGGAGACTGCGTGCGGCCGCGCCATATCATCGATGCCGTGCACGAGGGGTTCCACTCCGTCGCCGAACTCTGAGGGGCGGCCGAGCTCTCAGTGGCTGTCAAACTGGTTTAGCTTCGCCTTCCTTGGGGTAGCTGAGCGCGACTGCTCAGGCTGCCGGGAGCTCTCTGCGCGCCCGAGCGCCGACTCGCGGCCGGTACGGCAGAAAGGGGCCGGATGGACCTCTCGGTATCTTCGCACGAGACCATCCCCGTCCTGTGCGTGGACGGTGATATCGACATGGCGACCGCCGCGGAGCTTGCCGCCGCCGTCGAGTTGCACTCCGGCAGCTACCACTCGTCTGTGCTGCTCGATCTGACCGGCTGCCCGTTCGTGGACAGCGGAGGGCTGAACGTGCTGCTGCAGGCGGTGCGGCAGATGGAGGGGCGCTCTTGGCTGGGCGTCGTAGGGCCGAATCACAACCTCCGGCGGGTTTTCGAGATCGTCGGGCTCACGTCCGACCCTCGCTTCCGGATCCTGGCCGACCTTACCGAGTTCCGTGAGTGACGGCATCAAGAGCCGGAGCACCCGGTCGCTCGTTCTCTCGCCCGACCTCGCCGAACTCTCCCGGGCGCGGCGCTTTGTCGCCGAGATAGCGGCGGAAGCCGGTTTCGGGGAAGCCCGGTCGTTCGACATCACCCTGCTTACCTCCGAGGCCGCTGCCAACGCGATCGAGCACGCGCCGGTGAAGGGCCGGGTCGAGATCAAAGTGCTCCTGCGCCCCGACAGGCTGGAGGTCCAGGTGAAAGGCCCGGGCGAGTTCCAGACGCCCGACCGGCTCAAGCAGCAGCACACGCGCGGCCTGGGCCTGCCGCTCATGGCCAAGCTCTCCGACCACCTCGCGCTCTACTCCGCCCCTGAGGGCGGCACGCTTATCAGCCTGACCTTCTATCGGGAAGGCCGGGAGCGCGCTCGCGCCGACTCGCCTCTGCCCCTGAGCCTGCTCGAGCCGGCCGAATCCGCCTACCTCGACGCCTTCTTCGAACACTCGCTCACCCCCCTCGTCTTGCTCGACCGCGACTTCAACTTCATTCGAGTCAACGAGGCCTACGCCAGAGCCTGTCAGAAGGAAATCGATGACTTCCCCGGTCACAATCACTTCGAGTTTTATCCTTCGGACGCCCTGACGGTTTTTGAGGAGGTCCGTCGTAGGAAGGAACCGATCGCCATGGAGGCGCGGGCCTTCGAGTTTCCCGATCACCCGGAGTGGGGGGTGACATATTGGGACTGGAACCTCACCCCGTTGCTGGACGATTGGGGTGAGGTGGAGGCGTTGGTGTTCTCGCTCCAGGACGTGACCGCGCGGGTGCGCCCGGGAGCCCGCCGCCGCCGCTGGGCGCGCCGGCTGGAAGAGCAGCAGCTTCACCGTAAGGGAGTCCTCCTGGTGACACTGGTCGCGTCGCTCCTCGAGGTGGCGCTCTTCATCGTCATAGGCCGGTTCGATTCCCCAAGTGACTATCTCGGCATTCCCGGCGCGGCCGCCGCTCTGATCGCGGTGGTCGCGGCCGTCACCGTGGGGCCGGTGCCGGGGGTGATCGTGGCTCTCGTCGGCGGAGCTGCCTACTTCGCGTTCCTCACCGACTTCGGCCGTACCGTCTTCTGGCCGGCCATCGTGATGTCGATAATGCTGTGGGCTCTGGCCGCCTGGCTGGCCGGCGTCACCGGCGAGTACGTCCGCCGCCGGGCGGCGGCGCGTGAAGCGGTGCTCTCTCAGTCAATCAAAGATCGAGAGAAGCTGATGCAGGGGCTCGAGGCGAGCGAGGAACGCTTCCGTTTGCTGGCCGCCGAGAACGAGCGTCTCTATGAGCAGCAACTCGGCATCGCCGAGTACCTCCAGCAGGCGCTTCTGAACATCCCCTCCGCGATCGGCCCGTTCAAGCTGGGCCATCTCTACCGTTCTGCCACCGAAGCCGCCCGCGTGGGCGGGGACTTCTATGACGTGTTCGAGGTCAAGGAAGGAAGCGTCGCCATCCTCATAGGCGATGTGGCCGGTCACGGGATAGAGGCTGCGCGGACGGCCACTCTCGTCAAGGACGTGGTACATGCTTTCACGCACCAGTCTCTCCGGCCGGCGGAGGTCCTGAGACACACCAACCAGCTTCTTATCGAGAAAAACCTGCCGGGGTTCGTGACGGTCTTTCTGGGCCTGCTGGAGAAAGGAACCGGCTGTCTCAGCTATGCCTCCGCGGGCCACCCGGATGTGCTTCTCAAGAGGGCCTCGGGCGAGGTGGAGAGGCTGCGCTCGCGTTCCTACCCTCTCGGCGTCTTCACCGATGCGGAATGGAAGGCGTCAAGAGCGGACCTGGGCGTCGACGACCGGCTGGTCCTCTACACCGACGGGGTGATCGAGGCCCGTCGCAACGGCGATTTCTTCGGGGACCAGCGGTTGGAGGCTCTCATCCGCGATGCGCAGGTGCCCGTGGAGCGCCTCCCGGATCGGGTTCTCGAAGAGGTGCTGGCCTTTTCCGGCGGGGCTTTGAAAGACGACCTGGCCGTGCTGGTGCTGTCGCCGACTGGGGGCATCGGGGGATGCACGCCTATGCGACCTGATCTTCGCGGCGGCGGTACCGCCTGAACAAGGCGGATAGTGGTGGCACTTCCATCAGCTCGAGAATGTGGAGAAGCCGCGCCAGTTCTTCAATGGGTTTTCCTGCTGGCGCCGGTGATCCCAGCGGGGTAGCGCCCGCGGGCGCGAGGGAGGAATCGCCGGCGCCGGGCATCTCCGAAGTTCTACTATCGTATGATTGGCCGCCGGGCGGCGTTGTGGTAAATCTATGCGAGCCCGACCCGCGCAAGTACACACAGGGGGAGCAACGTGGCGCTCAAGTACAAGGTGTTTCTGCACAGCTATCTGGGCTTCAACAGCAACTCGACGCTGATCTACGGGGAGAGGGACGCCATCCTCATCGACGCGTCGCAGTGCCTCAGCGACAGCCACAAGATGGTCGCCCAGATGATCCCGATGAGGAAGAACCTCACCCACATCTACGTCTCCCACTTCCACCCGGATCACCACTTCGGGGTGGAGGTGCTCCACGCCGCCTTCCCCAACGCCAAGGTCGTCGGCCTGCCGACCGCGGTCAAAGACATCGTCTTCACCTCCAGCGACAAGGTGGACATGTGGGCCATCGACCGCTTCGGCCCCGACATCCCGGCCAGGACGTACATCCCCATGCCCATGCACGAGCCCCGGCTGGAGCTCGAGGGAGAGGAGATCCTCTTCTACGACGACCTGGAAGGCGACAGCATCGACAACTCCATCGTGTGGATCCCGTCGCTGAAGGTCGTCTGCGCGACCGACGTGGCCTTCCACGACTGCCACCTGTGGCCCATCGAGAGCAACGTGGAGCGGCGGGTCAAGTGGCGCAAGGACATCGCCGGCATGATGGACCTGGACCCGCGGATCGTCATACCCGGTCACTGCGACACGGCCAAGATCAGGATCCTGGAGGAAGTCCAGGAGGACACGTCCCGCACCTACACCGACTGCGTGGACTGGTCCGTCGACTACCTCGACAAGTACGAAGAGGTGTACAACACGGCCAAGACCGGCGCCCAGATGGTCGACATGATGTTCAAACTCTACCCCGACGTCAAGGCCGAGGACTTCGCCATCCACTGGCAGGCGCGCCTCCTCTTCCCGCACAGCTCGCCCGACTGGCTGACGCCGCTGCCGGGCAGGCCCGGGGAGATCTTTCTCAACCCGTCCGGCGGCTACGACGGGGACCCGCCCAAGGAGGGGTAGACTCTGAGGCGCCCGCCGGCGCCGCCTCTATCTCACACGGGGCCGGTCACCAGCACCGCGTCGACGTTGATGTTGGTCTTGGTGGCGGCCGCCCGCTTGGTGCCGGTCCACTCTATCTTGAGGGTGTGCACCCCCGGGGCCAGCCACCCGGTAGACCAGACGTTCCGCTTGTACAACGTGCTGGCGCTGTAGAGGTCCACCAAGAACGTCTTCGTGCCGTCGAGAGTCACCTTGGCGATGCCGTAGTTCGGTCCGGTCTTGGCGATGAGGTCCAGCCTGACGCCATTGATAGCGAAGGCCGCGAAGGAGCCGGCGGTGTTCGTGTACGCGAAGCTACCTCCGGAGTAGGACGAGCTCGTCAGCTTCGTCCAAGCGCCCGCCCAGGTGAAGAAGGAGGTGGTCTGCTCCACCCGGCCGGCAGGGAGGAGGCTCCCTATCACTTCCACATAGTCCAGGTTGATGAACCTGCCGGCGGGGCTCGCCGGGTTGGGCCGGAGCGTCACCACATGCGTCTCCATATCGGGGTCGGTGATGCTGATCAGCTTCTGCTTGTACAGCGCGGTGGCGTTCGAGAGGTCGATGGTGTTCCAGGGCGTTTCACTACCGTCCACGTAGACGTCCACGATCCCAGCCGTGGTGCCCTTCATCCCGTAGATGTCGAGCCTCTGCCCGAAGAAGGGGATGCTCACCTCGGCGTTCGTGGCGCTCGACCGTTTGTAGCCGCCCCCCGAGGCGCCCGCTGAGGAGAGCGTCGACCAGGCGCCGGCGTACACGATGGAGGAGTTCGACTGCTCGATCCGGGAATACGGGATCAGCGAGCCCACGATGTCGAACGCGTCCACGTTCACGTTAAGGCCGGAAGAGGCGATGTTCTTCAAACCGGTGAACTTGATCGTGATCGTGTGGGTCCCGTAGGAAGTATTGAGACTGAAATTGTTCAGCTTGTAGAGCGCGATGGAGTTGTAAAGGTCGATGTTGAAGAAGTTCCCGCCGTCGATGGAGACGCCGGCCAGCCCCTGATCGGGTCCTCGCTTGCCGAGCAAGGTGAAGTGGTTACCGTAGAAGACGATCGATACCGAATCCCCCATCGCGCTCGCGTACCTGTATGAGCCGCCGGAGGACGAGGGCGAACTGACCGCCTTCCAGTTCCCCGAGTAGAGAAAGTTGAAGTTGGCCTGCTCGACCCGGGGCACATACGTGAAGTCGTTTCCGACGCCGGCCGCAGAGGACGACCCCTTGCTGTGGTGACGACGACGTCGACCTTGCCCTCGCTGTGCGCGGGGGAGGAGGCCACGATCTGCGTGTCGGAGTCCACTCTGAACCCCGCGGCCGCGATGCCGCCGAAAGTCACCGAGCCTGCCCCGGTAAAGGCCGTCCCCGTGACCACCACCTGGTGCCGCCGGGAGTGCCGCCGAAGCTGTTGTTCACGTTCGTGACAGTAGGCGGAGGCGGAGCTGCCAAGGCCGGCGCCGCCGGCAGAAGGACGAACACGAGCAGCAGTGAAAGTAGCGCGAGGGTGAGTGAGCGCGATGCAGCTTTCACGAGCGCCTCCTGACTTCAGTACCTCACTTGCTCAGCACTAGTGTAGGAGTACGGGCAAAGGGCTGTCAACGCGGCCTGAGGTGAGCGCGACTTCCCGCGCGGTCTGGGCCGCTTTATGAGTTCCTTACAGGGTGGGGTGTAGATTGACACTACCCCCTCCTCTTCGAGTACCCCCTCGAGAGCAAAGGCCCCGGCAGCACCCCGCCGGGGCCTTCCCCTTTTTCCGGCCCCGCACGGCTGTGTCATAGTAAGGCGCACGAGACCAGAGCACGTCCCGCTCACCAGGAGGGCACAGACACTATGGCCGACATCCTCGACCTCATCCGCGACCGCAGGTCGCTGCGGGTCGCTTTCGACCCCGAGCGCCCCGTCTCGAAAGACGATCTGGGGCGCGTCCTCGAAGCCGCGCGCTGGACCCCGACCGCGCACAACATGCAGAACTTCGAGATCGTGGTGGTCGACGAACCGGCCGTCCTCGACGCGCTCGCCCGGGTGGAGCGCCCGATCTCCGAGACCTTCATCCGCGAGAATTACGAGCAACTCTCCTTTTCAAAAGAAGAACTGCTCCAGCGCAAGACCGGCCTGCTTGCCGCCATGTTCCCGCCGGCCTGGCGCACGCCTGACTTCAAGGCGGACGCGCTCGACCAAAGCGGCATCTCCTCCCGGCAGCGGGCTCTCCCGGCCAGCCCGGTCATGCTGGTCGTGGTGTACGACCCGAGCAGGAGGGCGCCGGCCTCCGAGGGCGACTTTCTGGGGATCATCAGCCTGGGCTGCCTCATGGAGAACATCTGGCTTGAGGCGGAGGCGCTGGGGCTGGGCGTGCAGATCGTCAGCTCGTTGGCCGACGCGGCCGAGCTCAAGGAGATACTCGGCATCCCCGAGGAGCGCCGGGTGGCCTTCTCCTGCCGTCTGGGCTATCCGGTGGAGGAGCCGGCCGAGTATCTGCGGGTGCGGCGCGACGTGGAGGATTTCACGTACTTCAACCGGTACGGCGGGCGCTAGGGGATCCGCCGAAATCTGCGGCCGCTAGAAGTCCATCGGGCGGATGTGGTCGGCCCGCAGTGCCTGCGCGAAGGCCTCGCAACTCTGTCTGAAGATGTCGCGTTCCAGCGACTGAGCGGCCTCGAGAAGAGAGCGGATAGCTTCGTCCGCCTCGAGCATGAACTCGTGGGCCCGATCCGTCGTCCATGACGATCTCGCAGGAGCCGAAGCATTCCGGACACCGAACGAGAACGGACCAATGGTCCTCGTTCAGCCGTGTCCACTCCACGGCCTGGATGAGCGGAGACGAGCACTCTCGGCAGAATAGGTCGTCGTATGGAGTGCCGGCCGGGCCGGTCTGGTGGAACTGCATGGTTGCCTCGGGGGTTCGAGTCGCCTGGTACCTCCTTTGTCGGCAAACGGCAGGTATTCGTGAGTCCCATTGCAGGACCTCGACGCGGCCGCCCGAACTGTTGGTTTGATGCGCGAATCGCAGTCGGGGCCAGTGCCGGCAGCCGGAACTGGTACTCGCCCCGCTTCTGGAGCTGGGAGGCCCACTTGTTAGATTTCATGCGAGAGCTGCTGACCGTGGATGCGGCCCGGGAGACGGCGAACTTCGGGAATGTCCAGCTCCTGCTCGACCACATCCGCGAGTGGAGCCTTTACCCCTATATTTTCACTCTCGAATCGGGCGTGAACGAGCCCGAGTGTGTGGCGGACGGCGCCGACTTCCTGATGTTCGGCGCGAACAACTATCTGAGTATGTCGGAAGACCCGCGCGTCAAGGATGCGGCCATTCGGGCCATCGAGGAGTTTCGGCGTCGGTCCCGGCGGGTCGCGGCTGATGAGCGGGAACGTGACCCTGATCGAGGAGGTGGAGCGGCGCATCGCCGGTCTCACCGGCATGGAGGACTGTCTGACCTTCCCCACCGGCTACATGGCCAACGTGACGGTGTTCCAGACGGTGATGAACCCCTTCGTGGGTGGGCTTCCCTACCGCAGGCAAGACGGGGCCATATTCGTCGATGAGTACATCCACGGCTCGGTGTCGGATGGCTGCGCAACTGAGCCGGGTCCGGGTGTTCAAGTTCAAACACAACGATCTGGACGACCTCAGGAGCAAGCTGGAGGAGCACGAGGCCCTCTCCAACAAGCTGATCGTCACCGAGGGCGTCTACTGCCTCGAGGGGGAGATCATCGACATCCCCCGCTACGTCGAGATGGCGCGGCAGTACGGGGCCAAGCTCATGGTGGACGACGCCCATGCGGTGGGCGTCATCGGTTCGCGGGGCGGAGGGTCCCCCGACTACCATGGCTGCGCCGACGGGATCGACATCCTCATGGGCTGCATGGACAAGGCGATGGGGGGGACCGGCGGCTATCTGTGCGGCAGCAAGACCCTGGTCGACTACCTTCGCATCGCCGCCAGCTCGAGCGTGCTTTCTTCGGCGCTCACCTGCGCCATGGCCGGCGCCATGATCGCCGCCATCGACCTGATCGAGAGCGGGCAGGAACTACGTGACGGTCTGCGGAGTAAGTCGCGGTACCTGAAGCAGGGATTGCGGAGCGCCGGCCTGACGGTGCTCGGAACCCACGACATACCGTCGGTGCCCCTGTTCGTCGGCGACGAAGCGCTGGGCATCGCTTTTGCCGAGGGCCTGCGGTCACGAGGCATCTTCTGCCCGGTCATGCGCTGGCCCGCGGTGCCCGCGGGCGGAGCCCGCCTGCGCCTGAGCCTCATGGCGCGGCACGAGCAGAGCCACCTCGACCGGCTGATCGAGGGGTGTACCCAAGTGGCTCACGATTTGGGGATGCTCGGCGGACAGAGCCTGATGTCCGACGGCCGGATCCGCGAGGCGGCCGATATGCCGCTCCTGGAGCTCTAGCTCGGCTAAAGACTCCCGGCTGAATGGCCGAGAATCCTAGAGCGATGCTTTGGCAGTTGAATCAATACGCTTACCTCATGCTGCTCGCCGGGTTGGTCTCAGCCGTAGTCAAGGGTCTCCCGTTCGCCTGCGCCGGTGTCCCCTCTTTCTTGAACACGTACACCAGGGGATGAAAACCCACCTGCAAGTAGAGCAAGGGTCAAAAGACGCACCCGGAGATCCTTCCTCTGCTCTCTCGGGTAGGTAGCTACCAGCGCTGAAGCCGCTCTCCGCGGCAAGCGCCACAAGCTTTTCCTTTCGCACCTGCTGGGCATGAGATCACGAGAAGTCCACCGTCGACCAAGAACCGCCTCGGAGTCTCGGAACAGGCTCAGGAGTAAGCGTCGCCGACGAGGCCCATTTCCTGTTGCGGGTCATCAAGTTCGAAGTTCATCCCAGGGCGGATTGGAAATCACGACCTCGAACTCACCCGTCGACTCGCTTCAAAGCCTCGCTGCTAGACGAACACTCACATTCTCTATACCTTAGTGCCGCCATGTTGAGCTTTGTGTTCTCCAACGCGTCCGGGCTAATGTCAACGGCTGTAACGTGTCTGACTCTTCATGGCCGCATACAGGGTGATTATTCCTGAGCCGCAGCCTATTTCCAGGACTGCTCTTCCCTGATGGTATGTAGTCGGCAACGCACTTGTTCGTTACCCAGCGGCATACACACAGAAGGCAATACTCTGAATGGCCCTTCCATCGATCGTCCCATGGTCGGCACACACGCGATTGAGAAAGCGCGTGTAGCGATAGTAAGCCGCGAAGAAACCAGACATGAGTGCATCACGCATAGAGACCATGTCGTCAATCCCTTCCGTGGCAGCTGTGACGAGGTACGAGCGAGAATGTCACAAGCATCAGAAGACTGTCAATCGTGCACCTGTCGGGATGGTCCGTAGGCTGCAACGGCGCTTCGCGCTCAAATCTCCGAGACCCGCAGAGTCCCGCGCATACTAAAGATTCCCCTTGAAACGCCGTAAACAGCTTCGTCGCGACGTTTTGTTTCGCATAGTCTATCCACTAGCGGTCGGCGGGTTGATGGACGTAGCCCCATGATTCGGCAGTCCGATCCTTACGTCTTCCTCATGCTGCTCGCCGGGTTCGTCTCGGCCGTGGTGGCTTACCTCACCTGGCGCCGGCGCCCGGCCCCGGGCTCCACTGCCCTTGTGGTCGTGAACGTCGGCTGGGGCCATCTGGGCTTGGACCACCGCGCTCGAGCTTGACCGCCGGCAGCTGACGGACGCCAGTCGTCTTCCACAAGCTGTCGTTTGTCGCGATCGTGGTGATCGGGCCTGCCCTATTCGTTTTTGCCGCGGAGTACACCGGGCACGAGAGGTGGGTCACCCCGAGGAGACTGGGTCTTCTGGCGATCGTGCCTGTCGTCAGCTTGGTCCTCGTATGCGACCAGCACGTTCCACACCCTCTTCTGGAAGGCCCTCACGCTGGACACGAGCGGGCCCTTCGCGTTCCTGCACAAGACGCCCGGAGTGTGGTGGTGGGTGGATACCGTCTACACGTATGCGCTCATCGCGGCCGCGGTGTTCGTGATCGTGGCTATGTTCATCCGGGAGCCCGGGCTCTATCGCCGGCAGACCGCGGCCATCCTTGCCGCGATCCTGGTGCCGGTTGCGGCCGACTCCGTCTACATCTTCAATGCGCCCGGGATCGGGCGCGGTGGATCTGGCGCCTGCCCTGTTCGGTTGGGTGGCACTGGTGCTGTACTGGGGTTTCACCCGCCTGCAACTCCTGGACGTGACGCCGGCGGCCCGCGAATTCATCATCAAGCACCTGGCCGACAGTCTGGTGGTGACCGACACCCGGGGGCGGCTGGTATACCTCAACGCGGCGGCTGAAGAACTGCTCGGCAAGAAGCTCGATTCGGCCGCGGGCAAGCCCATCGCCGAGGTGATCGAGGACGCCCCCGGTCTTCTCGCCGCCTACGAAGACAACGCGGCGAACCCGGCCGAGGCTTTCCAGGAGTGGGAGCATGCCGGGAGCTTCTACCACGGCCGGGCCTCCCCGCTGCGGGACGACCGCAACCGGGTGCGCGGAAAGATCCTGGTCCTTCGCGACATCACCGACCGCAAAGAGGCGGAGTTGGCGCTGGAGGAGGCTCGCCAGGACCTGGAGCGCCGGGTGGAAACACGGACGGCCGAGCTGGCCACGGAGAAGGACCTGCTGGCCCGGCTCAATGCGGTCGCGGTGAGTATCGCCCACTGCGTAACGACCGCGGAGGTTCTAAGCACGGGCGTCAGATTGGCCTGCGAGGCCGTCGGCTGCGAAAGCGCCGCCCTTTGGGTGCACACCACAGAGGGGGCGCGGAAGTCTGATCGCCGGTGAAGGCCTGCCCAGGACGGTCCGGCAGAAACTGCGGCGGCTGCTTTCCACTTCGACAGAGTTGGAGGGGGCGCCGGTCCAGGCGTGGCCGGAGCCCTTTGGCACCCGGCTTGCCGTGGTACCCCTGATCTCCCGGCGGCTTGCCCTGGGTGCGCTTTGCCTCATCAGCCGCGACGATCACTTTTGGGAAGACGAAGAGCGGCTTTCGCTCGCAAGGGGCATCGCTTCGCAGATAGCTCTGGCTTTGGAGAACGCGCGCCGTTACGACGATGCCCAGTTCCTGGCCGAGAGAGACTCGCTCACCGGACTCCTGAACCACCGGGGGCTCAACAGGCGCGTGGAGCAGAATGTCGTCCACGCGGGCGCAGTCGAACTCGGTCTTTTCCCTGGTCATGATGGATGTCGACAACTTCAAGCTCTTCAACGACGCGCATGGGCATGTGACAGGCGACAGAGTGTTGCAGACTGCCGCCCGCTGCTTGACCGGCTCGCTTCGCCGCTCCGACGTGGCCGCCCGCTGTGGCGGCGACGAGTTCGTGGCCATCCTCTCCGACTGCGATACGGAGGAGGCCCTCACGCTGCTGCAACGGGTCCGAGACGCCCTCGAGACCCGGAGTCTCGAAGTGGAGGGCCACATGATCCCCATCAAGATGAGCTACGGGGTGGCCACCTATCCCCGCGACGGCAGCGGCGCGAGCGAGCTCTTGGCTGCGGCGGACGCCAGTCTCTACCGCTCCAAGCGTAGGGGGGGTGACTGCATCACCACCTCGGGCAGCGACGATGGCAGCCGGCCTACGCCCATTGGCTCGTTCACCGTGCTCGACGGCCTGGTCACCACCGTGGACAACAAGGACCACTACACCCGCAAACATTCGGAGGACGTCACGGAATATGCTGTGGCCCTCGCTGCCAGGATGGCCCTATCTCCCGACACACAGCGCTCGCCTCCGCATCGCCGGCCTCCTGCACGACGTGGGCAAGGTGGGCGTGCCCGATCACATCCTGCGCAAGCCGGCCAGTCTCAACGGCGACGAACTCGTGGCCGTCCGGCAGCACGTCACCCTGGGTGAATTGATCGTCAAGGGTATCCCCAACCAAAACGAGGTCGTGGGCGCCATCAGTACGCATCACGAGCGCTTCGACGGGAACGGCTATCCGCGAGGCCTCAAAGGTAAGGAGATACCGTTGCTCGGCCGTATCCTGGCGGTCGCCGACGCCTACTCGGCCATGATCAGCGATCGGCCCTATCGCCAGGCGCTTCCCGCCGAAGAGGCCGTGGCCGAGCTTAGGCGGGTATCCGGCACCCAGCTCGATCCTGAGGTCGTCCAGGCCTTTCTCGAACTGCTCGAGGAGGACGAGATGGGGGAGCAGAGGACGGAGCTGGCAGCAGTCTTTCGGTAGCCCGACTCTGGCGCTGCCGCCGGGGCGCACCGGTGGGGCCGCCCGGGGGGCAGGCTCTGGGAGCAGCTCGTCGAAATCATGCAAGGCTGACGCTCGAAGCGTCACTGTATGGCAACCGGCGGGCGAGGGGGTCGAATCGTTGAAGCGTCGAGGTCTGGTCCTCGTCCTCGCTCTTCTTGTGGCGTTACTGGTCGTGGCCGTCCTGGCCCCGGCCGTCTTGGCCTACCGGATGGACGTCCCCGTCTGGAAGCAGAGCGACTCGCGCTGGGCCGGCCTGCATCTCGGCAGCAGCTCCTACACCATGTCGGGCTCCGGCTGCGCCGTCACCTCCTGTGCCATGGTGGCCTCGTACTTCGGGTCGAGCAAAGACCCCGGGGGGCTGTGCAAGGCGCTCAGCTCCAGCGGCGGCTTCTCCTCGAGTGGAGCCATCTACTGGCAGAGCGTGCCCGCCGCGGCGGGGGGCACCATCAGCTACGTGGGCCGCTGGGATTCCTGCTCGCTCACCCGCATCGACCAGGAACTCGACGCCGGCTATCCGGTGATCGTCCAGGTGAGCCGCGGCGGGTCCACCCACTTCGTGGTGCTCACCGGCCGGGATGGCTCCACCTACTACCTCAACGATCCCGCCTATGGCGACCGAACCACTCTCAACAGCCGCTACGGCACCCCGAGCGCGGCCATCAAGGGGTTCCGCGTCTACCGGGGCACGCACGCGGCCTACCAGCCCCTACACGCGTATCGAGCAGGGCAGTCCGCTCCTTGCCTACACCGGTAGCTGGACCGTGTCGTCGAGCCCTTCGGCCTCGGGTAGTAGCTTCCGCTTCGCGAACACCGCCGGCGCCTCGGTGACCGCCACCTTCAAGGGCACCTATCTCGCCTGGATCGCCAAGAAGAGCCCCGTTTACGGCGTGGCCAGCGTCACGCTGGATGGCGGGTCTCCGGTCCTGGTGGACCTCCACAGCTCCGGCACCGGCTGGCAGAAGACGGTCTGGAAAACGGGCACGCTTGCCTCGGGAACGCACACGGTCACCATCAGGTGGACCGGGGGCAAGAACGGCTCGGCCACCGACACCAATGTGGGGGTGGACGCCTTCGACATCCTGGGGACGCTCACCGAGGCCTCGGCGCCGCCTAGCGAGCCTGCGCTCACCCGCTACGAGCAGACGGACTCTCTCATCGCCTACAGCGGTGGGTGGCTTACGTTCACCGCAAGCGGGGCCTCCGGAGGGACCTACCTCTACGCCGATTCCCGGGCCACCGCCACCATCTCGTTCGAGGGGACCCGGCTCGACTGGATAGCCACCAAGGGCCTCAACCAGGGGCGGGCCTCGGTCAGCGTGGACGGCCGCGACCCGGTGATCGTGGATCTCTACCGCTCGGCGGTGCTGCGCCGGGTCCCGGTGTGGTCGACGGGGGCTCTCGTCAGGGGCGCCCACACCATCGTCTTGACCTGGCTGGGAGAGGCGAGCGTCGCGGGCGGGGGTACGCGGGTGAACATCGACGCGCTGGACGTGAGGGGAGTACTCACCCGGGCTTCGGGGTAGCGGTCGCGTACAACGATGAAGAGGTGCAGAATGTCGTCGGGCGCCGGTCCGAAAAAGGAGGCAGCATGTCGGCTTCGATCCTAGTCGCCTACGCCACCCGCGCCGGCTCCACGAAGGAAATCGCCGAGGCGGTCGCGACGACGTTGCGTGAAGCCGGTCTTGCGGTGGATATCCAGCCTCTGCGCGACGTGGATAGTCTCGAAGGCTACCAGGCGGTGGTCGTGGGGGCGCCGCTCTACATGTTCCGCTGGCACAAGGACGCGCTCCACTTCCTCAAGCGACACCGCCAGGCTCTGACGGTCCGGCAAGTGGCGGTCTTCGCCCTCGGCCCTTTCAACGATGTCGAGAAGGAATGGACCGACGTGCGCGCGCAACTCGACAAGGCGCTTGCGAAGTTCCCCTGGTTCGCTCCGGTCGCAGTCCAGATATTTGGCGGCAAGTTCGACCCGGCCACGCTCCGCCCGCCCTACAGCCTGATCCCGGCCATGAAGAGATTGCCGGTATCCGACCTCAGGGACTGGGAAGCGATCGCGAGCTGGGCGGAGGAACTGGCAGTACGGTTCAAGGCCGCCTAGCGACCGTCGGCAGGGGCGTGACCGCGACAGTCGGCTCTTAGGTCGACTCTCTCATGGCCTGGATCTCCAGCGCCCCTTTGATCTGTTCCAGGGCCTTGGCTTCTATCTGCCGGATGCGCTCGCGGCTGACGTTGAAGCGGGCACTGACCTCGGCCAGCGTCCGGGGATGCTCTCCCTTGAGGCCGAACCGGAGCTCCACCACCTTGCGCTCGCGCTCGTCCATGCCCTGGAGGACTTTGGCTATGCTCTCCTTGGCGATGATGCCGGCGACCACGTCGGCCGGATCGGGAGTACTCTGATTCTCGATGAAGTCGCCCAGTTCGGCATCCCCGTCTTCCCCGATGGGAGTCTCGAGCGAGGTGGTGCGCCGGGCGATGGTGCGTAGCTGCTGCACTTCGTTAGGCTCTATGCCGAGCTCGGCGGCCAGATCGTCGTCGCTGGGCTCCTTGCCCGTCTCCTGGAGCAGCTTCCGCTCGGTGCGCACCATCTTGTTGATCTTCTCGATCATGTGAACCGGGATGCGGATGTTGCGGTCCTGGTTGGCGATGGCGCGCGTGATGGCCTGCCGTATCCACCACGTGGCGTACGTGGAGAACTTGAAGCCCTTGTGGTAGTCGAACTTCTCCACCGCGCGGATGAGGCCGGTGTTGCCCTCCTGGATGAGGTCGAGAAAGTCCATGTCCTGGGTGTAGTAGTTCTTGGCGATGGAGATGACCAGGCGCAGGTTGGACCGGATCAAGCGATCCTTGGCCCGCTTGTCGCCCATCTCGATGCGCTTGGCAAGCTCGATCTCTTCGTTCTTGGTAAGGAGAGGGATGGACCCGGCGTCGTGCAAGTACAAGCGAAGAGGGTCCTGAGTGACCGTCTGTATCGACAGATCGAGGGTGGGCTCGATGTCGTCGAGGCCACCCTGGGTGACGGGGCTTTGCTCGTAGATCTCGGTGGACTGATCGAAGAGCTGCGAGTAGAGGTCTTCGATCTCTCCCACGAGCATGTCGTGCTCTTCCACCAGCGCCATGATCTCTTCGCTGGTGACATAGCCGCGCTCCTGGCCGAGCTGCAGAAGTTGCTGGACGTCCGCGATGGGGCGAACGTCCTGTTGGAGATCAAGTATGGTCATCTTGCCTTACCTTGGTTGGTACCACACGCAGCGGATCGAGGGACGCAGAAACGCCGGCCGAGAGGCCGGCGTTTCCGAAGTGTCGGTTGCAGACGACTCTTACCAGCGGTTCCCGCTGTAGCCGCCGCCGTTGCCACCGCTGCTATAGCCGCCATTGGAACGAGGCGCACGGGGCACCTGTTCTTTGGCCACGTCCACTTTGAGGGCACGGCCGTCCATCTGAGTGCCGTCGAGGGCACCTTTGGCCTTCTGAGCTTCGTCGGCCGATCCCATCTCCACGAAACCGAAGCCTTTGGGGCGCCCGGAATCACGGTCGGTGATGAGGTTGATCGAGGCTACTTCGCCGTGAGCTTCGAACGCGGTTCTGATGCTCGCCTCCGACGTCTCGTAACTGAGGTTGCCCACGTACAGTTTTGCTGAATTCACTAGATCCTCCATGAACGGAGTTATATTGCGACACGCGAGAGGGCAAAACTGGAGACTGGGCGGGGAGTTGCGAGGCTCGGCGCTTGGCCTAGAGAAGATACCTGACGAATGCTTGACGGTAGTATAGCACAGGGGGGTGCCCTTAGCCGCCGAGCTCCTCCAGTTCCTCCCACCGCGAGTACGCCACATCGAGTTCCAGCTCCAGCGCCTCCAGCCTGGCATTGGCCGCGGCCACCCCGGCGGAATCGCTCCCCGCATAGAATTCCGACGAACTCAGGGCGGCGATGATCTCGGTCTGCTCCTCTTCCAGAGCCTCGATCCTCTGGGGCAGCGCCTTCAGTTCCCTGGCCTCTTTGAAGGAGAGCTTGCGCTTCGCCCGCGCGGACGCCTGCACGGACGCCTGCGCCGAAGTCTGCACGGACCCTTCCCCGGCGGGCTTTTCCTCTCTCTTCGCCGCCTTCGGTTCCTTCGGCGCCGCGGGCTCTCGGCGCTGACGAAGCCAGTCGTCGTAGCCGCCCACGTATTCCCTCAGCCGTCCGTCGCTCTCGAAGACCAGAGTGGAGGTGACTACGTTGTTGAGGAAGGCCCGGTCGTGGCTTACCAGCAGGATGGTGCCGCTGTAGGTAAGAAGCCGTTCTTCCAGGAGTGAGAGAGTCTCGGTATCGAGGTCGTTGGTGGGTTCGTCGAGCACCAGGACGTTCGACGGGATACTGAAGAGCTTGGCCAACAGAAGGCGGTTGCGCTCGCCGCCGGAGAGCACCCTGACGGGCGCCTGGATCTGGTCGGGGGAAAAGAGAAAGTCCTGGAGATACCCGACGACGTGCCGCGTCGCGCCCCCCACCGAGACGGAATCGCCGCCGTCGGCGATGTTGTCCCTGAGCGTCCGGTCTTCATCGAGTTGCGCCCGGAGCTGGTCGAAGTAGGCGATCTTGAGCCCGGCTCCCAAGCGTACTCGGCCTTTCTGCGGTTTCAGTTCTCCCAGCAGGAGCTTCAGTAGAGTCGTCTTGCCCGACCCGTTGGGGCCGAGGATGCCGATCTTGTCCTTGCGGAGGATCGTGGTGGAGAAGTTCTCGACGATCTTCTTCTCGCCGAAGGAGAACGAGATCTTCTCGGCATCGGCCACGAGCCGGCCGCTGCGGTTTGCCTCCCCGATCTCGATCCGGGCGTTTCCCATCCGTTCCCGCCGCAGATCGCGTTCGAGCCGAAGCTGCTGCAGGGCCCGCACCCTGCCTTCGTTGCGCGTGCGGCGGGCCTTGATCCCCTGCCGGATCCAGATCTCCTCCTTGGCCAGCTTCTTGTCAAAATCCTGCCAGGCCTTCTCTTCCGCACCCAGCAGGGCCTCCCGGCGTTCCAGGTAGGTTTCGTAGCCGCAGTCGAAGGACAGGAGGCGGCCGCGGTCGATCTCCACGATGCGGGTGGCCACCCGCTGCAGGAAAGCGCGGTCGTGGGTCACAAAGATGATGGTCTTGTTGAATCTCAGCAGGAATTCCTCCAGCCAGAGGATGGTGTCGATGTCCAGGTGGTTGGTGGGCTCGTCCAGCAGGAGGACGTCGGGCTCGTTGGCGAGGGCTCTGGCCAGCAGGACCCGGCGTTTCAAGCCCGCGGAGAGCGCCTGGAACTCCGCGTCCTCGTCCAGACTGGTCCAGCCGATCACCGTTTCCACCCGCTGGTGAAAATGCCAGGCGCCGGACGTCTCCAGCCGGTGCTGCACCCGCTCGAGTCTCTTGAGCAGATGCGTGTCGCCCCCGTGGGCCAACTGCACGGTCAGATCGTGGTATTGCCGCAGCACCTCCAGATGTTCGGGCCCGCCGGAAGCGACGACCTCAAAGACCGTCCCGGGCAGAGTGTCGGGGACGTCCTGGGGGAGGAGGGCGACCCGGGTCTGGGCGCTCTTGACGATCTCGCCCGAATCCGGGGGAATATCGCCATTGAGCATCTTGAGAAGGGTGGACTTGCCGGCCCCGTTGCGGCCCAGCAGGCCGATCCGTTCGCCCTCTTCGATGGGGAGCGTCGCCCCATCCAGCAGAAGCGGTCCGCCGAGACTTACCGAGACGTCATGGATCCATATCTGTGTCATCGAGACTGCTGCCTGTATCTCATGCCCTCAGTTTACTGAAGGGCGGGAGCCCGCATGACTTGCTTCTCTGCGAGCGAGGCCTACACTTGAAGGATCACCACCATCTCCCGGGGGGGCAAGATGAAAGGCACAGGCGCCGAGATCCTGGTTCGCTATCTGGAGAATGAAGGGGTCAAATACGTCTTCGGCCTGCCAGGGGGCCATCTGCTCACGTTCTACGACGCACTGCGGCAGTCCAGCATCACTTCCATCCTGGCCAAGCACGAGGGAGGGGCCGCCTACATGGCGGCCGGTCATGCGCTGGCGGGAGGGGGTCTGGGCGTCTGTTGCGGGACGGTGGGGCCGGGAACGACCAATCTCGTGTCGGGGGTCGCTGCCGCGTATATGGGCTCGCTACCGATGCTGGTGCTCACGGCCCAGGTGGGCACCTCCTCCATAGGGAGGGGGGCGCTTCAAGAAGCGGCCGGCGAGGGCCGCACCTTCTCGCAGACCCAATTGCTTTCCTCGGTCACCAAGTACTCGACCATGGTCACTCACGCGAGCAAGCTCCCCGAGGCCTTGCGCCGAGCTCTGCGCATCGCCATGAGCGGTCGCCCGGGACCGGTCCATCTGGACCTCCCGGCCGACACTCAGCGGGGCGAGGTGGAAGACGAGATCATCAGTCCCGACCGCTACCGTCCGGCTCTGGCCGTTCGCCCCCTGGACGAGGACCTGGACCGCGCCGCCGAGCTGCTTCTTGCCTCCGAAAAACCCGGCATGCTGATAGGCGGGGGCGCAAGGAAGGGGACCACGCCGGCCCAGGTCCTGCGCCTCGCGGAGCTGCTTGCCTGTCCGGTTGCCACGACCCTACCCGGCAAGGGCGCTCTTCCGGAAGATCATCCCCTGGCCCTGGGTTGCATCGGGCTGTACGGCACCCGGGCGGCGAACAGCTACCTGCGCTCCGGACTCGACGTGCTCCTGGTCGTCGGATCCAGCCTGCACGAATTCAGTACTCACGTCTGGGACCCGGCGCTGCGGCCGAGCAAGGCCCTGATCCACGTGGATGTGGACCCGGAGGAGATCGGCAAGAACTACCCCGTGGAGGTGGGACTGCTGGGAGATGCGGGCGTCATTCTCAAGGCTCTGGTAGAGCGGGTGGAGAGCATGAAGACCGGCGAGCGCCGGCCGGCAGAGGACTTTCCCGCCCTCAAGGCCCGCACCGAGTACTTCGCCGAGCCTGCCATGACATCCACCGAGGTGCCCTTGAAACCGCAGCGGGTCATGGCGGAGTTGCGGGAGGCCCTGCCGGAGGACGCTCTCGTGTTCACCGATATCGGAAACACCGTCACCTGGGTGGAGAGATGTCTCCTCGCCAGGCGTCCCGATATGACCATGTCGCTGAGCGGTCTGGCGGCCATGGGCTCCGGGGTGGCCGCGGTGATAGGCGGCAAGCTTGCAGCCCCGGACCGCCCCGCCCTGGTCGTCTGCGGAGATGGCGACTTCCAGATGAACGGGATGGAGGTGATGACCGCCGTGAGCCACAACATCCCGGTGGTCTGGCTGATCCTTCAGAACGACACCCTCGCCATGGTGCACGACATCCAGACCATGACCTACAAGGGCCGCTACGTGGCCTCACAGTTCGTGGCGCCCGATTTCATGAAGCTGGCCGATGCCTTCGGAGTGCTGGGCCTGAGGGCCGAGCGTCCGGGGGAGGTGGCCGGCGCGATCAGAAGTGCGTTCGAGGCGAACCGGCCGGCGATAGTGAGCGTGCCCATCGACCCCAACGAGATGCCGCCGGCCAAAGCCCGGATGATGGCCATGGACCGGTCGCTCGGGAATCCTCCCGTCATGGAATCGTTGAGTCTCGGAAGTCTCAAAGCCCTGTGGTCGATGCTCAAGGAGCGCTAGGACGGCAGCCATCCTGGAGGTCGCGGAACAGCTCCTCAGGAACGCCAGTTGCGTCCTGGGGAACGGTCGCCCATCGGTATCTCGAACTGGCCGGCGAGGATCCCCAATTGACCTAGAGCCGAACCGGCCTATACTCAAACTATACGGGGGAGCAAGTTACGCTCCCCGTCATAGCTCGGGGAGGCCGTGAAGACGGGGCCTCGCACGAGTTCACGCCCGCGCGCATCGCCCCTTTCGGACCCAGCCTGCCCGAGGAGGAGGTGTGCCATGGGCCATCTAACAGAAAGCATCCACATCAACGCTCCCGTGGACAAGGTGGTGCATTACACCGAGGATCCCCACCGCTGGGGGAAGTTCATGGTGGGCATGAGTGAGCCGGACAAGATCATCGGCGACATTGGAGTAGGACAGCAGATCGACTTCACGATCACTACTGCCGGCGTACACATGCACGAGACCGTCCGCACGGTGGAGAACCGCTACGATCCGGACGGCGGCGGTCACTGGCGCGGTGACATCACCGGCTCCTCGTCCGGTTGGATGACCATGGACTTCAAGCCCGAAAACGGTGGCGCCCTGGTCACCCAGGAGATGGAGTACACGGTTCCGGGGGGCGCGCTGGGTAAGGTGGCCGACCGCCTCTTCTTCGAAAGGATGCAAGAGCGGGATATGCTCCACAGCCTGGAGAACCTCAAACTGGTCATGGAAGAGTTCCCTAGCTGAGCCCACAGAGCACGGACTGAAAGAGCGGAGGTCCTTCGGGGCCTCCGCGCGGCTCAGTGACTCAGCGCCGGCCCCTCGTGGCGCTTTGTCACCGACCGGCCGCGGGGCCCCGCCTGAGCCGGTTCACCACCAGATAGATCAAGGTCCCCAGGATCGCCAGGAAGCCCAACGCCGACCAGCCGAGGGCCAGTAGCATCACGATGGCGCCCGTGGGAAGGCCCACCGGCCCGTCGGGCGGCAAGGGGCGAGAAGTGGTGGTGGCGGCAAGAGTGGTGGTGGTCACCGAAAGCCCGGCCTGTCCCAGGAGGGACTCCCACTCGGTCCTCTCGAGATCCACATCGAGGGCGACCGCCGGTCGTAGGCCGTCAGGACCCGCCGTAAGCGCCTGACCGGCAGCGACATTCGCGCGAGCAGCCTCGCCCGCGGGGGCCACCGCCACCGATCCGTCGAGCACCTTCACGACCGAAGTGCTTCGGGTGGCTTCCAAGCTGTAGCTGCCCGCTCCCAGAGCCGATACGGTCGCCTGCGGGAGCGCGATCCCGTTGCGCTCGTTCTGGACCGCGTAGTCGAAACGCACCCACGCCTCCCCCGAAAGCACGGCCAGCCGCAATGCCTGCGCCGACGGCAGGATCTGGATGGTCGTGCCCGGCTTCATGGCCACCAGGCTGTGGTCTTCGAAGACCAGGACACAACTGCCGTCTTTGCCCGTCCTTAGCAGTGATTCTCGAGGAAGCCTGAACCCGGATGACGGGGCCGTCCACGTGGTCCCCCCATCCTCGCTCTGCTCGACCTGCCCCGACATGAAGCCGATCATGGGGGGGACCTCACGGATGTTCTCCACCGTCGCCGACGCTCGTCCGGGGCCGGCGCCTGCGAGGGCCAGCCACGCGACGAGGCAGAGACCGGCCGCCAGTACTGCCCGCGAGAGGCGGGGGTTCCGAGGACGTGTATGCCGAGCGGGGCCCATTCTGGATGGATACTCCCCTGAGGACGAGCGCCTTCTTCCCCTGATACTGAGTCCCACCGCGGAGAGTGTCAAGCTGGGGCTCCACCTGCCCCGGACGAGTTGCCGGGGGAGGGGAAGAAGGAAGGTTATCTGGGCCCCGGGCGCGACTCGGCGTCTTCGACGGCCGCAAGCCCCTTGTCGGTGATGCGGATCCACACGTTGCTGAGCAGCGGATCCCACTCCACCAGGCCCTGGCGGGCCAGCTCGGCGACCTGCGCCCTCACCGTGGCGGCGTCGAGCCCCAGCGCCTGCTGGAGCTCAGGGCCGGACACCTCCGCGTCCGGGTTGGCGCGGTG
>CAWAOX010000001.1:0-45861 GCA_963783835.1 uncultured Actinomycetota bacterium | reverse complement strand
GGCGTGAGTGCAGGTGAGCGGGGTCGCGTGCGTCTCCGGGGGAGGAGTCGTGAAACGCAGCCGGAGCGGAGATGCACGCGGCCCCGCCTACTAGAACTGACGATGGGATACGCGAACCGCGGCCTCTACCAGTCGGAGAAGTTGGTGTTATACCAGATCTTGTCCGTGCCCTTTTTGGCCCGTTTCTGCCAGTCCTTGGTCTTGGGCTCGGCCTCGATGCGGGCCAGCAGCTCGTCGCAGCGCTGCTTGACGTAGGCTTTCTGGCTCTCGTCAAAGGCGGGCACTCCATCGACGTGGGCCTTCACTCGGCCCAAGTTCGTGGTCGCGGTGTACCAGAAGCCCCAGTCGTCGCCGAAGCGCTTGGCGACGTACGAACGGTTGATCTTCTTGCGGTCGTCGTCGCCGATATCGGCCACCGTCAGCAGGAACTCGAGGTCCTTGAGATCCTTGTCGTTGATCTCCCAGATCTGCAGCTTCTGCAGGGTGATGTCGGTGAGGGAGATGCAGTACTCGTCGAACTCGAGCCTGTCTTTGAAGTTGACCTCGTGGCAGTAGTCCAGCTTGTCGAGGAACACGTCGATCATAGGAACCGCGCCGCCGTAGTAGATCTGGCGGGTCTTGCCGGTCATCATCAGCGTGTTCAGGTCGCACTCGTACCCAAGCTTCTCCATGAAGCCTTTGAGCTTGCCGTCGCTCTTGGAGTAGGCGACGAAGTCGATGTCGGTGAAATAGCGCTCGCCGAGGCGCTCGAGCCGCGCGTACAGGTCCACCTGCTCCGGGAAGTAGTAGTGGAGCGCGAGCGGCCCCATGACCCGCATGGCGAAACCGCTCTGGCTCGCCGCGTCGACGATGCGCTTGCCCTCCGACAGGAAGACCTCCGGCTTGGGATACCTATCCAGCGGGATGTCTTTGGGAAGGACGAATTCCTTGGGCATCGCTCGCTCCTTCTAGCCTGAGGTAAAGACGTAGTCTTTGACCTTCTTCTTGTCGAGCATCACGACGACGCCCTTGAGGATGCCCTCGGAATACTCGCTGCCGGGGTTGATCATGAGCGTGCGGCCCGCCTTCTGGGCACCGCGCGATTCATGTATGTGACCGTGCAGGCCCAGGAGCGGCTGGTATTTCTCGATCACCTCTTTGGCCCCGATGCTTCCGGCGTGGATCTTCTCCTCGGCCATCATGCGCATGTTGGCGTCCAGCTTGGGGCAGAGGTCGAGCGAATATCCGTACGGGGGGACGTGGAAGTTGAAGATGACGTTCTCGAAATCCTTGGGGGAACTGCCCACTCGCCGGCAGAGCCCGTCGAGGTAGGTGGCGAGCTCGTCTTCAGGACCCTCGCGCGGAGTGTCCCAGGGGGTGGGATTGGAGCGGGACGAGGAGATCATAGTGTAGTCCGCGAACTGCACGATCATGTCGTCGCAGGGCTTGAGCGACGTGGAGCTCGCGATCATGTCGTCGATCTCCCACCAGTCGTCGTTCCCCGGGCAGATGTACACGTCGGTGTTCTTGCCGGCCAGGCGCTCGTCGGCCAGAGCCAGCCATTCCTCGATACGCTCTATCGCCCGCTTCTTGAACAAGGCATCGATCGCCGCGGGATCGTTCTTCATGCCGTCGTACTCGTCGCGGGTCTGCTCCATCCAGTAGTAGCCAGCGTTCTCGATGGTCTTCTTGACAGCGGCCACCTCGTCGGCGGAACTCATCTCGGTGTACTGCCCCATAAGGTGGCATTCGCGTCCTCCGCCCGGCTTCTCCACCAGCGGGATGAGCACCTTGCCGAGCAGGTCCCCGTTGAGCACCGCCACGTCCACGCCGTAGATCGGCAGTGCGTTCAGGAATTTGCGGTAACACACGTTGGACCCGTGGATGTCGGTCACGTAGAACAGCTTGAACACCTAGCACTCCTCTCCGGGCGGATCACCGCCTTGCGCCGGCCGATCGTCAGGCGACGAGCGAAGTATAGAAGAATTGCCGGGGAATCATGAGGGGATCGCCGCCGAAGCGGCGGCGATCCCCGGAAAAGCGGCCCAAGCCCCCGGCCGCGACGAAGCAGCTGTCACTCAGGCGGTAACTCGCCGGTGAGCATCGCGGTGCTGATGCCGGCAGTGCGCTTGACCCTCCAACTCCAGTACGCGTACCAGAGGAGTCCCAGCGCCCAGGTCGCGAGGATCAGCATCCCCGTCGCGAAGGTGAACCCCTCCAGGTTGGTGGGCTGGAAGAAGAAGAACACGGCAAGGATCGCCAGGTACACGAGGTTGACGACAGCCCCGAGGGTGACGACGGGGATGTGGAAGATCGCCCACTTCCGGTAGGGCGAGGACTCCCAGATGTGCTTAGAGCGCTTCGAGAACGGGAAGATGGCCGCGGCGATGGCGGTAACGCCGAACACCGAGAAGATCTCGAGAGCCGTTACCGACAGTCCCTGCATCGGGTTGTTCGACCAGAACACGTAGATCGCGATAAGGATCTCCGCGAGCACGAAGCACAGGATGTAGTTCTTGACGGGGGAGGCGAAGCGCGCGTTCACGTCGGTGAACCATTTGGGCCCCATGCGGTCCATGCCCCACGCGAAGATGATGCGCGGGAAGGCCAGATACGACAGGGCCACCCACCACAGGGTGAAGAGCAAGAACGAGAACGCCATGAGGAAGAGCACTACCTTGTTCGTCGCCACTATCGCGGCCAGCCCCACATAGTGCGGGCTCCAGGGCATGCTGTAGCCCACTATCGCATCGGTCCCCGCGTTGTCGACCCAGGCCGACGCCGAGAGGAAGTTGAAGTCGACCAGCCGGTACAGGCCCACGGCGGTAAGGATCATGAAGATCGCCGGGACGATGATGGCGAAGAGGTTCGACAGGATGATGCTCTTGTCGGGCCGCTTCACCTCGCCCGCGATGAATGTGATGCAGTAGGAGTAGGCGAAGAGCCACGAGCCCGCGACCATCACCCCGAAGGTGTCGTACCAGTTCCAGGTGGTCGGCATCTCGGTACCGGCCGCCGCGCTGGCCGCGGCAATGAAGTCGTTGTAGTTCAGCGACCCGTACTCCGCCGCCATGGTGTTCCAGGAGGTGATGAAGTCCTGCTTGCTGTACATGAAGAGCACGACGATGATGGTGAGGGCCCCGAGGATACCGAGACCCATGACCACCTTCTGTACTCGGGCGAAGACTTTTATGCCGAACACCACGAAGAAGAACGCGATGATGCTGGCGATGGTGCCGATGACGAACGAGCCCCACGCGTAGGAGAGGCCCCCGAAGAACGTCTCCGTCGCCGCGTCGTAGAGCCAGGTCCAACCCATGAACTCCGAGAGCATGACGGCACCGGGATCGGCCATCCACGGCGCCAGGACGTAGATCCACATAAGCCAGATGAACGCGTTACCGAACGATTCTCCGATACCTATCAGGGGGTGGATGATCCGCGAGTTGTAGATGTACTCGCCCCCCGATCGGGGCATCGACCCGCCCAGGATCCCCCAGACCAGCGGGAACCCGATGCCGGCAAGCACAAGAGAAATGATGGTGGCGATGATCAGGTTGCCACCCAGATAGACGCCGAGGCCCAGGCTGATCATGACCCAGATGCTGGGCGTCAGCCCCTGGTTCATGAAGCCCACCCCGAAGGCGTCCCACATGCTGAGGCCGCGCACCAGGCCGCTGGCCTTGCGCGCGAACGCTATCTCACCGTCTCCCCGCATAGCTACCCCCACTGGATCGGTACGCGATCAACTGGCTGCGCCATCGCGCACTGTTTGTGCCGGTTGGGACCCACCACGCCCCTCACTCCATCGCTGCCCCTTCCCAGGCTTCGTCGGCGGGAAACTCCATGGCGAAATCTGAGCAGACGTGCGGGCAAAAGTCAATGCGGGTCACCAAGTTTCCCGAGGCGGCCGCAGGCGGCCGGAGCCGCGTTTGCCAAGCTCGACTCGCTGCCGCACAATAAGGCAGGCGGGAGACCGGCCGGGACGAGCACGCAAACAGGCTGTGAGGGGCATGGGAGCGATAGGACCATCGCGAGATATGCACGAGGTCAGCATCCGGGAGCTTACTCTGGACGACTACGACGCCGTCACCCGCCTGTGGACCGAAGCGGGTCTGCCCTATCGCCCCTTGGGGCGCGACCGGCCGGAGAACATGCGGATCGAAATGGAGCGGGGTACGGCGGTGTTCCTCGTGGCCGAGGCCGGCGGGGACCTCGTGGGGGTCGTTCTGGGGACCCACGACGGGCGCCGGGGGTGGATCAACCGGCTGGCGGTGGTTCCCGCCTACCAGCGCCAAGGGATCGCCGGCCGCTTGGTGCGCGAGGTAGAGGAGCGGGTTGAGGCGCTGGGCATCGAGATCGTGGCCGCGCTCATCGAATCGGAGAACGAAGCTTCCATGGGGTTCTTCCGGGCAATCGACTACGTTCACAACCCCGAGATCGAGTACGTAAGCAAACGGCGTTCGGCCGACACCTAGGCGGCCGCTACTCCTTGGGCCGCGCGGTGTGCCGGGGGTCTGCCTCGCCGCTGCGGAAGGGCCTGCTCGGTCTGCCGACCGCGGTCAGGTAGATGGAGCCTTCGTGCTGCCCGTCGACGCCCAGCAGCGCGTTGAGTTCGTGGTCGTAGAAGGCCGCCAACTGGCAGGTGCCCAACCCTTGAGACACCGCGGCCAGCGATAGTTGCGCCGCCATGTGCCCGGCGTCGAGGTAGAAATAGCGGTACGAGCGCTCCCGGTACTTCCACTCGGAGCGGGCGAACACCGCGGTCCATACGAACACCGCGCCGGCCTTGCCGCACAGCGGCTGATCCAAAGCGGCCGCGATGATCTCGGAGCGCATATCCCCGGTCCGTAATTGCTCCAGCGAGTGGCTGCCCTCGACGATGGGACGCTCCAGGATGTCGGCTCCCGCCACCCGGTAGTGGTAGAGGCCCGGCTCCAACCCTTCGACCTTGTTCACCACCACATAGGTCTCGATGGGATAGAGCGCGCCGGCGGTGGGCGCGGCGCGGTAGAAGTCCTGGCCCTGCGGGGTGATGAACGAAGCGGTGATCCCGGCCGAAGACCAGAGCAGACGCGATAGTTCCAAGAGGGTCAGAGGGGTCGCCCCAAAGGAGCGGACCGTGCGCCGCCCGCCGATGCACGTGAGCACATCTGAGCCGGGCTGCTCGTCGGGGCCCAGAGCGGGAGAGGGGAGGCCGAACACCGGGGCGTAGCTGTAGAACTTGTAGAGCTGCGGCTTGCTCCGCCAGTCCGGAGTGTGCTCCTCCGACGAATCCCTGTTGTAGGACGTCTCTTGCTGGAAAGCCCGTCCGGGATGCTCCTGCTTTTCCTCTGCAGCCACGTTTGCCTCTTCCGCTAAGTGGTAGCCTAGCCGGGAGGCTGCTGAACAACGAAGCCTTGGCCGCCAGAACGCACTGGCCGGCACGATAGGGTGTCCTCGGTCGCGCTCGTAGCGCCGCTACGAGCGCTTCCCGCGTCCTTCTCTCGCGCTCGCCCATCGCGCTCTGGCGGCGAAGCGTCATGGTTCAGCAGCCTGGTTCGCGCCGGCAGCTTTGCCGTCCGCGCGCCCCGATCATTTACTTCACGGCAAAGTTCCCACATGAGTGCTTCCCAGACAAGTAGTTCCGAGTCGGCTGCGGCGCCGGCCGATAGCGGATACCAGCCCGGAGCGGGTGTAGGTCCGGAGCGGACCCAGTGGTTCCAGCTGGGCCTCATCTGCGCGGCCAGCTTCGTCGTCTGGGCGGGGTTCGGCGCCATATTGCCGTACCTCCCCGTCTTTCTGCTGGAGCAGGCCCACGCCTCCGTTTGGCTCATCGGGGTCATCGCGGCGGCCTTCTACATCGGAAGTTTCGCGTTCTCGGCGCTGTTTGGCCGGCTGAGCGACTCGATAGGCCGCAAGCCGGTGATCGTCGCCGGCCTGGTCTTCTACGCGCTGGCTCAACTGCTGTTCATCTCGTCCACTCATCCGGCCTGGTTCGTCTTCTTCCGGTTCCTGGAAGGGGTGGGCGCGGCGGCGGTCACTCCCGCCGCTCAGGCGCTGGTGGCCGACCTGAGCGCGGAAAAGGATCGCAGCCGGGCGTACGGCTGGATGACCACGGCCCAGTTCGGGGGGCTCGTCGCCGGTCCGGTGTTGGCCTGGCCCCTCTACGCTCTCGGCGGCGGTCAGGGCGCCTGGGCTTTCTACACCATCTTCCTGTTCGGCAGCGCCCTGTCGCTTCTGACAGCGATCGTGCTGGCGATCGTGGTCAAGGAACCGGAGCACGCCCGGCGGCGCCGCACTGTCAAGGTGCAGCATCCGCCGTACCGCACTTTGATCACCAAGCCCATCCTGGCCTTCCTCATCGTCGCCGCCACCGGCCACTTCGCCATGGGGGTGTTCGAAGTGCTCTGGAGCATCTGGCTCCGGCATCTGGGCGCTTCCGTCCGCTTCATCGGATTCACCTGGATCGCGTTCTCCGCTCCCATGCTGCTTGCGTTCGTCGGCGGCTACTTGGCCGATCGCTATAGCCGGTGGGCTCTCATGTTCTCCGGCTTCACCGTGGCGGCGTTCGCGTGGATCATCTACGGCAGCACCGACAACCTGATGCTGTTCCTGGGGGTCAGCATCGTGGAGGGTCTCGCCTTCGCCTGGTCGTATCCCGCAAAGCAGGGTTTTCTGGTGCAGGTCGCTCCTCCTCGCTGGCTCGGGAGTGTACAGGGGATGGAACAGAGCGTCCTTCAGGTGGCGGCCCTCATAGGGACACTCCTGGCCCCGGTGCTCTACGGGTACATGTCGGGTTACGTCATCAGCCTGGGTGGAGTGGTGTCGCTGGTGGGCTTGGCCGTCGCGGCGCCCATCCTTCACCGTGAATGGGATAGGCTCAAGGCCGGTGAGGAAAATGTCGAGAAACCCGATGAAGAGGCTATGGAAATTCCACTGAGGCAGTTATAATTAGCGCTATGGACGAAGATTCCGCCGCCGCCGAACTCGCCAGCCGTCGTCAGAAGGACCGCCGACACCGGCGGTTCAGTTTTGTCCTACGCGATAGGCGTAGCGGCTTCGATCGCCGGGGACGCGAAGGCGCAAGCCGCCCGTCGATCGCTTACGAGCGTGGGCTCCTGGCATTGCGCGATAGGCCACGGCTGCTGTTCGGCATGCTGGTCGCCGTGAACGTCCTGAATCTCGCCGACTTCCTGCTGACCCTCAAGGTGCTGGCCGAGGGCGGGGGCGAGGCGAATCCGATCCTCAGGTCGCTCTTTGCCATGGACCCGCTGTACGCGGGGATCTTCAAGCTCGTGGCAGTGCTGCTGACCAGCTGGCTGGCCTGGCGTTGCCGCCGCTTCCGCAGTGGTCTGGAGGCCGCGGTGATCATGCTGGCCGTCTTCACCGCCGTCATCTGCTACCACATCTTCGGGCTCATCGTCTACGCGTGATTCGCGCCTAGCCGCCCAGGTTCGCAGTGGCGGCCGGTTTCTGCATGGGCTCCGGGGATGGGGTCCGTGACTTGACTGCCGCATTCTCGGGCTCGGATGGCGCGAGAGCGCGCAAGCCGGCGTCGGTGTCGAGAACGGCCAGGAGGGCCTCTACCACTCGAGGATCGAACTGCTCCCCGCTGCAGCGGCGTAGTTCGCGCATGGCCTCCCGATGCGTGCGGCCGCTCCGGTAGGGCCGGTCGGAGCGGATGGCATGGTATGCGTCGGCCGCGGCGATGATGCGGGCGCCAAGAGGTATGTCCTCGCCCCGTAAACGTTCCGGGTAGCCGGTGCCGTCCCAGCGTTCCTGATGGTGGAACACCAGAGGCATGACGTCCATGAGCTCGGGCGCCTGCTCGAGGATCCGTTTACCCAGTTCAGGGTGCTCGCGGATGCACTCCCATTCCTCGGGCGACAGATCGCCGTCCTTGGTGAGGATGGCGTCCGGGACCCCGATCTTGCCCACGTCGTGCAGCAGAGCGCCCACGCTGATGCGGGCTACATCGCCCGAGGGCAGGCCGATGCGGCGGGCGATGGCGGCGGAGAGGTCGGACACCAGATGCGAGTGCTCCCGGGTGTAGCCGTCGCGGACGTCCACGGCCGCGGCCAGGCTGCGTACGATTGCTTCGCGCCCCGAGTGGGGGAGGGACACCACGTTGCCCGTGGACTCGCGGTTGGGGAGGTCGCGGGCGAGTTGCACCTGGTTCCCGCCCATCGCCTTCGCGAATCCCAGGGCCTTCTGGGCCGCTTCTATCATTTCCGGGGGAGACATACCGTCCTGTGGATACGAGCAGAGGCCGATGCTCACGGCCAGTCTCACCTCGGCGCTCGTGGATAGCGGAAACACCCAGGCGGCTATGTTACGGCGAAGGCGCTCCGCCACTTCGACGCCGCCCTTCTCGAAGGTATGGGGGAGGATCATCGCGAACTGGTCGCCGCCGAAGCGGGCGACCAGGTCGATTTCGCGCAGCTGCGACCTGAACTTGCGGGAGAGCTCGAGGAGGACGCGGTCGCCCGCCCGATGCCCGTGCCGCTCGTTGATGGGGCGGAAATTATCGAGGTCCAGCATGAGCAGCATGAACGTGTCGCCGAAGCGGTAGGCCCGATCGCACTCGTGGGCCAGCCGGTCCTGGAAGACCCGGTGGCTGGCCACGCGGGTGAGGGCGTCGACGGTAGGGGTGTCGAGGAGTTGTCCTTCGACGGACGCATCCTGCCGGCCAAGCGAAAGGGCGATGGAGAACAGGGCGATGGACGCAACGAGCAAGACTGCCTGCCCTACCGGGAAGGAGGCAACCTCTATGCCGGGGCGGAAGACGAGGGCTACAGACACGCCGGCAAGCAGGGGATAGAGCGCCAGGGCCGGCCTAGTGGGAAGGGACGCTTTGCGCCGGGGATGCCCCGCGGCGCGCACGGTGATGATGAGTGCGGTCGCCAAGAAAGCGACGGTGCAGGCCGCCAGGCCGATGCGTACGAGAGCCGTGGGGTCGATGGCGTGCTCCTTTCTCCTCGAGCACAACCTTTCGACGGTCGCCCGCCGGTATCCTGCCGGCGGGCAGGCGACCCTACGGGCCGCGCAACTCTACGAGTAGCGTTGTTCCAGCCAGGGATCTCCCAGCCGGTGGTAGCCCACGCGCTCCCAGTAGCCGAGCCGTTCGTCGACCGTGAACTCGATGCCCCGGATCCATTTCGCGCTCTTCCAGAAGTAGAGCCGCGGGACGACCAGGCGGACCGGTCCTCCATGCTCGGGTGATATGGGGCGGCCTTCGTACTCGTAGGCGAGGAGCACGTCGTCCAGGGTCAGCTCTTCGAGAGGCAGGTTGGTCGTCCAGCCTCCGGTGGCGTGGACCACGACGTGCCGGGCCTCCGATCCCACCTGGACCTGGCCGAGCAGGTCGGTGATCTTGACACCCTTCCAGCTGGTGTCGAGCTTTGTCCATCCCGTCACGCAGTGGATATCGCAGATCTGCTCGGTGGCGGGAAGGGCGAGGAGGGCGTCGTAGTCGAGCACGAGCCCGGGCGATACCAGGCCCGAGAGGGTGAGTTTCCACGCACCTTGCTCCACGTGCATCACGGAGCCCGCGTGCAGAACGGGAAAGTCGGTGATAAGGCGCTGTCCCGGAGGGATGCGGGATTCGGGAGTGACCGCCATCTTCTGCCCCTTTCCTCAGAGAGCTCGATTCAAGCAGAGAAGCCGCCCGAGGGCGGCTTCTCCACATCTGTCGATGCCTAGGGTCTTCCGTGGACAAGTCCGCGGCGATCTCACTCGATGGTGATAGCCCCCTCTGGGCACTCGTCTGCGGCTTCTTCGCAGCAGCCGGCATCTTCGCATGCGTTCGGGTCGATCACGTGCGAGAGACCGTCGTCCGCGACCTCGAAGACATCGGGGCAGATATCTTCACAGATACCGCACCCGGTGCAGAGATCGGGATCGACTTTGGGCACACCCATGGTTTCCTCCTTTAGGACTTTCGAGCGGTGCAATATAAGCAAAGCCGGGAGTGGAGTGCAAGCCGGTGTGTGAAGCTTCGTTCCCGGTTCACGTTCCCCCGAACCGATCGCGGAGGACCATGAGGGCGCCGGCCTTGATCTCGTCCAGGGAACGCATGAAGGCGTTGTCCGGAGGCTGCGCGGACTCGGCTGCGGGGTCGTCGAGGAGGTGCGCCGGCGGCCGGCCGCCTAGGGCTCGTGACGCCTGCTTCCACTCTGCTGGGAGAGACACGTCCTCGACCTGCCTGCCGAGAATCGTCCCGAAGAAGGCCGTCCACGCTCGAGGCGTCACGTCGGCCGGGTCGTAGCCGCCCCCGCCCAAGACGAGCCATCGCCCATCGCAGACTGCGTGGACAAGCCCGTGCAGGCGCGCCGCCAGTTCCGGATAGAGCGCCATCGTCGCGGCCAGGTCGGTGAGGGGATCGGCGTGGTGCGTGTCGCACCCTGTCTGGGTGACGATGATATCCGGGCCGTAAGCCCGCACTGCCGGCTGAATGATCTCTTCGTACGCCATCAGAATGGACTCGTTGCCGGAATCGGGCGGGAGGGGGATGTTGAGGCAGGCGCCCAGGCCCTTGCCGGCCCCCATCTCGGTCGCATCGCCGGTGCCGGGGAAGAGGAAGCGGCCCGATTCGTGGATAGAGACGGTGAGCACCCGGGGATCCTCGTAGAAGGCGGCCTGGACCCCGTCGCCGTGGTGCGCGTCGAGGTCGATGTAGGCGACGCGCAGGCCTGCCGCGACTGCGGCGGCGATGGCGACCACGATGTCGTTGTAGATGCAGAAGCCGGCCGCCCGCGCGCGCATGGCGTGGTGCATGCCACCTGCCGGGCTATATGAGTGCACCGCTCGGCCTTCGAGTATGGCCTGCATCGCCTGGAGACCGGCGCCGGCCAGCAGCGCCGGTGCGTCGTGGATGCCCGGGAACAGAGGGTTGTCCTCGGTGCCGAGACCGTAGACGTGCAGGTCGACGGCCGGACGCACGCCGCGGGCGATCGCCTGCGCCGTCTGGACTGCCTGGATGTAGGGAAGCGTATGGGCCGTCAGCAACTCCGACAGGGTCGCGGTGCGCGGCGCTTCGACCGACACCCCCGGAGTGCCGAGCCACCCGAGCGCGGACAGGAGCGACATGGTCAGATCATGGCGGCTGGGCTGAAGGGGATGCTCGTCGCTGAAGCTATATGACGTCAGAGAAGGACCGTGGACGATGACGATGGGGTCCGCGGCGTCCGGCGCAGTGCTGCGTCCGTTCACAAGGCACCTCCCGTAAGGTGGCCGGGTCCACCGGCCGCAGGGTAGTACAATACCAGCCCTGGCGGACGGTGACGGGAGGAGTGAGGAACGTGGCCTCGAGCGGGGCGATGGGCGCGCGGGGAAAGGCTTCGCTGGCTCGCAAGAGCCGCGGTCTGGCCGCTCGGGAAGGCCTCTTTCCGTCTGGATCCCGGGCGCTGGTGATGGTGTCGGGTGGCCAGGACTCACTCGCTCTTCTGGACATGCTCGCCGGCATCACCGGCCGCGCCGGCGGCCCAACCTTCCTTCACGTCCTCCACGTCAATCATCATCTCCGGGGATCGGAAAGCGACGACGATGAGGCTCTCGTCGTTCGGGCCTGCGGAGAGCTGGGAGTGAGTCTCAGTATCGCTCACCGGCCGATCGCCAAGACGGGCGGCAACGTCCAGGAGAACGCCCGCGAAGCCCGGCGCGAAACGGCCCTGCGGGTGGCCGGAGAGCAAGGGTGCGACCGCATCGCGCTCGGGCATACCGCGGACGACCAGGCCGAGACCATGCTCTATCGGCTGGGCCGATATGGGGGCATGGCTTCCTTCAGGGCCATGCTTCCCTGCGACCCGCCCTGGGTCCGTCCTCTGCTCGAATGCCGGCGCGCGGAGACCGCCGCGTATTGCCGCGCCCGGGGGCTCGAGTTCGCCGAAGACCGGGGTAATGCCTATCCAGGGTACGCGCGGACCGCTTTGCGCGAGCAAGTGCTCCCCGCCTGGGAAGCAGCGCTGCCCGGGGCGGTAGAGGCCGCCGCCCGCGCCGCCCAGGTGGCCGCCGAGATGGAGCACTTGGCGGAGGGTCTGCTGGCCGAGGCGGAGCGCCGGGTGGTGCTGAGGGGCGGCTCGAGTCCAGAGGGTGGCCGGGGGCTCGCCGGCGCTGCCTCCGAGAGCGGAGAGGCGATCTTGAGCGCGGCGGGCCTGTTGGGTCTCGAGCCACCGCTGCGGCGTCTGCTACTACACCGCTGGTTGGAGGGGCGCGCGAGGCAGGCTGCCTCGCGCGCCTCCGTCCTCGCTGTCGAGTCGCTGCTGCAGATCCCGGGGTCCGCCGAGCGCGCGCTCGGCGGGGGCTGGAGGGGCGTGAAGCAATACGATGAGCTGTCACTGGTGCACGGCCGCCCGCGTCCGGAGCCCGCGCCCGCACCGGTGCCGCTGACCGTCCCCGGCCGTGTGCTGTGGGGCGGCGCCTGGGTAAGCGCGACGGCGGTCGACCGGTTCCGCGCTCCCGACATCTCTCTGGAAGCGTTCGTCGACGCCGGCAGCCTCACGGGGAGAGTCGAGGTGCGCGGTCTCCGGCCGGGTGATCTCATGCGTCCTCTCGGCGCCCCCGGCACCCGTAAGCTGCAGGACATCCTGGTCGATCTCCGGGTCCCGGCTGCGAGTCGCGCTACGACGCCGCTGGTAGTGCGCGACGGCCGGGTGCTCTGGGTGTGCGGGTGGCTGGTCGCCGAGGAATGTAGAATAACCAGGGAGACGGAGGGTATCGTCCGGCTGGCTGTGGGCCGGGGCGGAACCGCAGAAGCACCGGATGACACCGGTGGACGCGAAGGAGACGGGTAGAGGTGCGGGTCCTCATTCCCAGGGAAGAGTTGCAGTCTCGGGTGGACGAGCTGGCTGCCGACATCGCGCGCGACTATGGCGGCACCCGGCCGGTGCTCGTCTGCGTGCTCAAGGGAGCGATCTTCTTCATGGCCGACCTTGCCCGCCGGCTCGACTTCGACCTGGAGCTGGAGTTCATGGCGGTGTCCAGCTACGGAGCATCTACGGAGAGCTCGGGGGTGGTGAGGATCCTCAAGGACCTCGACACCGACATCGAGGGCCGCCACGTGCTCATCGTGGAGGACATCATCGACTCGGGCCTAACTCTCCAGTACCTTACCAAGAGCCTCTGGTCCCGGAACCCGGCCAGCGTGGAGATCGTGACGCTTCTCAGCAAGCCCAGCCGCCGGACCGCCGATCTGCCCTGCAAGTACACAGGGTTCGAGATAGCCAACGAGTTCGTCGTCGGTTACGGGCTGGACTATTCTGAGAAGCACCGCAACCTACCGTTCATCGGAGTGCTGGACGACCTCGAATAGGGCCCGTGTGGTAGTATCTCTGGCCCTTACGCAACGAACTGTGGAGCGCAGTTGAGCAGGTTTTTCAAGAGCGCGGCCTTCCCTATCCTTCTCGTGATCCTCCTGGCTTTCTTCGTGCAGAACCTCTTCAATGGTTCCCGCACGAACGAGGCTCTGACATTCAACGACTTCCAGGCGGCGGTCGCGAAGGGGGAGATCGACGACGATCCTCCCGCGGTCCTCAAGACCAAGGATCTGGTCGTCGAGGGGATGTTGAAGGACGACAACCAGAGCTTCCAGGTCGGGTTCACCGAAGGCTACCCCATGGAGCAGTATCTTCTCGATAACAACGTCAAGTTCACCACCGACATACAGAAGAGTTCGGTGTGGGTCTCGCTGCTGAGCACCGTCTTGCCTATTCTCCTCATGGTCGTCTTCTTCATCTTCCTGATGAACCAGATGCAGGGAGGGGGAAGCAAGGTGATGAGCTTCGGTAAGTCGCGGGCCAAGCGAATGGCCGTTGACCAGCCGAAGATCACCTTCAAGGACGTGGCTGGGGTCGATGAGGCGGTGGAGGAACTCGAGGAGATCAAGGACTTTCTCGAGAACCCCAAACGCTTCCAGGCCTTGGGTGCCCGCATCCCCAAAGGCGTCCTTCTCTTCGGCCCTCCGGGGACGGGCAAGACCCTCCTGGCGCGGGCCGTGGCCGGCGAGGCCGGCGTGCCGTTCTTCAGCATCTCCGGTTCGGACTTCGTCGAGATGTTCGTGGGCGTCGGCGCCAGCCGGGTGCGCGACCTCTTCGAGCAGGCCAAACAGAACCAGCCCTGCATCATCTTCATCGACGAGATCGACGCCGTCGGCCGCCATCGCGGCGCCGGCATGGGCGGCGGTCACGACGAGCGCGAGCAGACCCTCAACCAGTTGCTCGTGGAGATGGACGGCTTCGAGGCCAACGAGAGCATCATCATCATGGCCGCGACCAACCGGCCCGACATCCTTGATCCCGCGCTGCTGCGTCCCGGTCGCTTCGACCGGCAGATCGTCGTGGACCGTCCGGACCGCGAAGGCCGCAAGGCCATCCTGGCAGTCCACGCCAAAGGCAAGCCGTTGGCCCCAGGGGTGGTCCTCGACACCTTGGCGGCGCAGACCCCGGGCTTCACCGGAGCCGACCTGGCCAGCCTCGTCAACGAGGCCGCCTTGCTCACGGCGCGCAAGCGCAAGCGGGTCATCGAGATGGAAGAGCTCGAAGAAGCGGTCCTCAGGGTCATCGCCGGCCCGGAGAAGAAGTCGCGGCTGCTCTCCGAGGAGGAGAAGCTCATCACCGCCTATCACGAGACGGGGCACGCGCTGGTGGCCCACTACCTGCCCAATGCCGACCCGGTGCACAAGATCTCCATCATCAGCCGCGGCCAAGCCCTCGGCTACACCATCACCCTTCCGACCGAAGACAAGTTCATGGTCAAGAAGAAGGAGATCCTCGACAAGCTGTCGCATATGCTCGCCGGCCGGGTGGCGGAAGAGATCCGCTTCGACGACATAACCACCGGCGCGTCCAACGATCTGCAGCGGGCCACCGAGACCGCGCGGCGCATGATCACCCAGTACGGTATGAGCGAGAACCTGGGGCCATTGACCTTCGGCCATGACCCAGGCCAACCTTTCCTCGGGCGCGATTACGGCATGGGCCAGGAGTATTCCGACGAGACGGCCGAGAAGATCGATGCCGAGATCCGCCGCGTCGTGGACGAGGCCTACGAGACGGCCAGGGCTATCCTGACCGCTCACCGCGAGGAGTTGGACAAGATCTCGCTGCTGCTCATCGAGAAGGAGACCATCGATCGGGAGCAGTTCGAGGCTCTGGCGGCCGGCCAGGACCCGGAAGAGATCTTCAGGGCCGTCGACGAGGCCAAGGCGCGCAAAGCGGCCGACAGCGCGCGCGCCAAGAAGCAGCGGCAGCGCGAACAGGAAGGACCGGCGCCTGAGAGCCTGGCGCCCGGCGGCGTCACCTCCTTTGCCCCCTACCACGAAGACTAGCCTGCCCGGTGGTCGACAAGGCTAAGATCGAGCAGGCCACCCGCCTTCTGCTGGAGGGCATGGGTGAGGACCCCGAGCGCGAGGGCCTGCTGGAAACGCCGCGCCGGGTAGCCGAACTGTACGAGGAGCTGATCCTCACCGAGCCCAAGGATCTTTCCTCGCTGGTCGTCGCCATCGGCTCCGATACGCACCAGGAGATGGTGCTGGTACGCGATATCGCCTTTCACTCGTTGTGCGAGCACCACTTGGTGCCGTTCTTCGGGGTCGCCGATGTCGCCTATATCCCGTCCAAGAACGGGAGTATCACCGGTTTCTCGAAGATAGTCAGCCTCGTGCGGGTGGCCGCCGCCCGGCTCCAACTGCAGGAGAGGTTGACGAGTATCATCGCCGATAGTCTGATGGAAGCGCTCGACCCGGCCGGCGTCCTCGTTCTGGTGAGGGCCGAGCATCTCTGCATGTCAATGCGGGGAGAGCGGGCTCCCGGCTCGCGGGTGGTCACCTCAGCGGTCCGGGGCATCTTCCGCACCAACGCGGCCACACGCGCCGAGGTGTTGGCGCTGATCGAAGCTCCGCGCACCTAAGGACGGGTTTCTACGTAAAGGACGGTCGGGTTGTCACCGGTCGAAGGTAGTCCCCAAGTCCTGGCGCTGAGAGACCTGGCCGAGGCCCGCGCGGCTCTCGGGCACATCCGGGTCTCGGGCGCCGGTATCGGCATCATGGAGAAGAAGGCGCTGTTCCGGGTGGTCCGGGTCCGCGGCCTCGACGTCCGCGCTGCCAACATCCTCAAGCAGGAGATGCTTTCCCGCGGGGGAGAGGTGGCGACGTCGCGCGAGGTGTACGAACTACACGGCGGTAGCGCCGACTGCCTCGTCATGGGAACGCTCACCCAGTTCGAGCGGCTCCTGCCAAAGCTGAAGCAGCAGCCGTTCGGATTGCGCCGCCTGGCGGGAGCCATCGAGACGGCTCTTCGTAATTACGACGAGCGGGTCCCGGCCGGGCCGCCCGGACTGGACCTGGCCGACGCTCCGCTCCTAATGGGCGTGCTCAACGTCACTCCCGACTCGTTCTCCGATGGCGGCAACTACGCGAGCGCCGGCGAGGCGGTGCAGGCGGCGCTCGCTATGGCCGAGGACGGCGCCGCCCTCATCGACATCGGGGGAGAGTCGACCCGTCCGGGTTCCGACCCGGTACCGGAGGAGGAAGAGACCGCCCGCGTGCTCCCGGTCGTCCAAGCCCTGGCCTCCTCACTTCCCGGCAGGATATCCGTCGACACCTACAAGGCTCGGGTCGCCGCCAAAGCGCTCGCGGCCGGCGCGTACATGATCAACGACGTCTCCGCGCTGCGCATGGATACGGAGATGGTCGCCGTCGTCCGCGACGCCGAGTGCCCGGTGATACTCATGCACATGCTGGGCGAGCCCAAGACCATGCAGGTCGCTCCCGAGTACGGCGACGTCATCGAGGACCTGTACGCCTTCTTCGCCGAACGGCTGGAGTGGGCGGTGACCAACGGCCTCAAGGAGGAGAACCTGCTCATCGACCCCGGGCTGGGTTTTGGCAAGACGACCGAGCACAACCTCGCCATCCTGCGGGGGCTGGAGGCGTTCCGGTCCCTGGGAAGGCCGATAGTGGTGGGGGCCTCGCGCAAACGGTTCCTGGGAGAGATACTCGGCACAGACAAGGCTGGCGAACGCGAGGACGCGACCGCCGCGACGACAGCCATTGCGGTGTGTTCCGGGGCCCATGTGGTGAGGGTGCATCGGGTAGCGGCAAACCGGGACGCGGCGCGAGTGGCCCGAGCGATACTGGGGAAAGGCTGATAGGGGGTGCGATGGACATCTTCATCGAAGGGCTCGAGGTCTACGGCCACCACGGGGTGACGGACGAGGAGAAGGTCCTGGGCCAGCGCCTGCTCTACGACGTTCGTCTGACCATGGATGACTGCCCGGCGGCCTTCACGGACGACGTCGCCGACACCATCGACTACACCGAGGTGATGGACGTCATCGTGGACGTGGCCACCACGGAAAGCTACTCGCTTCTCGAGCGGCTGGCACAGATGACGGCCGAAGCCATCATGCGCAAGTTCCCGGCCGACGAGGTCTGGGTGCAGGTGACCAAACCACATCCGCCCGTCGCCGTCGCGCTGGACAGCGTGGCCGCCGCCGTCGAACTGGTGCGGGCCGACCTCGAGGGCTGAGGTCTGGCCATCGCGCGGCGCAGCGCCGTCCGAGCGTTCCTGGGGATCGGGTCCAACCTGGGCGACACCGAGCAGATGCTCCGACAGGCCCGCCAGAAGCTCGCGACGTTGCCCGGGACCTCCCTTGTCCGCGCATCGAGCCTCTACGCCACCGCTCCGGTCGGCGGGCCGGAGCAGGACGACTACCTGAACCAGGTGGTCGAACTGCGGACGGAACTATCGCCGCGCGAACTGCTCACGGCCATCGGTCGGATCGAAGCCGAGCTTGGCCGGGAACGTCTGGTGAGGTGGGGACCCAGGAGCATCGACGTCGATATCCTTTGGTACGATGGGTCTTCGATCGCCGAGGCCGACCTGGAAGTGCCGCATCCGCGCATGGAACAGAGGCGGTTCGTCCTTGAGCCCCTGGCCGAACTGGCCCCCGACCTGGTCCTGCCGAGCGGCAGGACGACAAGGGCCGCGCTCGAAAGTGTCAGGGAGCAGACGGTGAGGCGCATCGCCGACAGCCGGGGTGAAGAACCAGACAAACCGAGTGCGCCGCAGAGCAGGGGGCCGAGCATGGACCATTCAGCGATGCAAGCCGAGATCCGCCGGCTCGCCCAAGAAAAGGGCGCGGTCATCCTTGCGCACAACTACCAGCGGCCCGAAGTGCAGGACGTGGCCGACTTCGTCGGCGATTCCCTGGGGCTGTCCCGGCAGGCCGCCGCGACCACCGCGAACATGACGGTGTTCTGCGGGGTGCACTTCATGGCCGAGACCGCGGTCATCCTCGCACCGGCCCGCCCGGTCATCCTTCCCGACGAAGAGGCCGGTTGTCCGATGGCCGACATGGTCGACGTGGAGGGCCTGGAGGAGCTCAAGGCCGAGCATCCGGAGGCGGTGGTCGTGAGCTACGTGAACACTTCGGCGGCCGTCAAGGCGATCTCCGACATCTGCTGCACCAGCGCCAATGCCGTCAACATCATCCGCGCGGTACCCAAGGACAAGGAGATCATCTTCACGCCCGACCGCAACCTCGGGTCCTGGGCGGCGCAGAAAGCTGGTCGCTGGGTGATCGTATGGCCGGGCTTCTGCCCCACGCACGGCCTCATCGGGGTCGACGACGTGCAGCAGGCCAGGGCGGCCCATCCGAACGCCAAGGTGGTCGTCCATCCAGAATGCGAGAGCGACGTCGTCGCGCTTGCGGACGCGGTGGAGAGCACGTCGGGGATGATCCGTTTCTGCCGCGAGGACGATGCCAAGGAGTACCTCATCGGTACCGAACTGGGCATGATCTACCGGCTCGAGAAGGACGTGCAGGGCAAGAGGTTCTACCCGCTGACCCATCTGACCGTCTGTCCCAACATGAAGCTGATCACGCTGGACAAGGTGCTCAAGGCCCTTCGCGTGGAGGGTCCCGTGGTGACCGTTGAAGAGGAGATCCGGGTGAAGGCCCTGCGTGCGGTGCAACGCATGGTCGAGGTCGGCGCGTGAGCGCTGCCCCCCTCATCTCCCGGAGCGGCGCGGAGCTTCGCTATTCCAGCTACGACGTACTGGTGATCGGTGGCGGCATCGCCGGCCTTACGGCCGCAGTCGGCGCCGCGAACCGGTGGCATGTCGGCCTCATCACCAAGGGCGATCTGGACGAGACCGCCACCTTCCTCGCCCAGGGAGGCATCGCGGCGGCTATGGGCGAGTACGACTCCCCGGAACTGCACCTCAAAGACACCCTCGAAGCCGGAGTGGGGCTGTGCGACGACGACGCGGTGCGGGTGCTGGTGGAAGAGGGCCCCGCCCGCGTACAAGAACTGGAGAAGCTGGGCGCCAAGTTCGACCGCCGGGACGGCAAGCTCATCCTGGCCTCCGAGGGAGCCCATTCCGTTCCTCGTGTGGTGCGGGCGGGCGGCGATGCGACAGGCAGCGTGGTGGCCAGCGCGCTCGCGGAAGCGATCACCTCGGGCAGCCGGATCGAGCTCCACGAGAACGAGTTCGTCATCGACCTACTGGTGGACGCCGGCCGCTGTGTGGGTGCCCTCTCCCTGGACCGGCAAGGAGAGCTGACGGTCACCCTCGCCCGCGCGGTGGTGCTGGCCAGCGGGGGCGCGGGTCAGATCTTCGCTCACACCACCAACCCGCTGGTAGCGACAGGCGATGGCCAGGCCATGGCGTACCGGGCCGGCGCCGTGATGCGGGACATGGAGTTCATGCAGTTCCACCCCACGGCGCTGTACGGGTCGGAGAACCCCACCCTGCTTCTCACCGAGGCCTTGCGTGGGGAGGGCGCGTATCTCCGCGACGACGCGGGAGAGAGGTTCATGGTCGGCTCCCACCCTCGGGCGGAGCTCGCTCCCCGCGACGTGGTGGTGAGGCACATGAAGCGGGTGTTCGACCGGGACAAGACCGATCACGTCTGGCTGGATGCGAGGCACCTGGATTGCGCGTTCCTTCAGGAGCGTTTCCCCACGGTCCACAACGGCCTCAAGGCGAGGGGATACGACCTCTGCGCCCAGCTGATCCCGATCGCGCCGGCCTCTCACTACTTCATCGGGGGAGCGCTCACCGACACCTGGGGCCGCACCACTATCCCCGGGCTCTACGCGTGCGGCGAGACGGCGAGCACCGGCATACACGGGGCGAACCGCCTGGCTTCCAACTCGCTGCTCGAGGGACTGGTGTTCGGCGACCGTACGGTGCGGGAGTTGAACCGATATCTCGCGGTGTCGGACCCGGCGGTCAGAAAGGTCAGGCTGGATCTGGCCGACGAGCCTCGCAATGGGAACGACCCGGCCGTGATAGCCGAGCAGAGGAGAGCCGTGGCGCGGTTCATGACCGACCTCTGCGGGATCGTTCGCACCAGGGAGGGGCTGGCAGAAGCTGCCGCTTCGCTGGAGGCGATCGAGGCTTCCCTGGCCGCCCCGGGGCTGAGCGCGGGCGAGCTCGAGCTGATCAACCTCATCACGGTGGCCCGCCATATTGTCGCCTCCGCTGCCCTGCGGGAGGAGAGTCGGGGTGTGCATCTTCGTTTCGACTTTCCCGAACGGGATGACGGGCACTGGCGCCGCCACGTGCTGATCCAGCGTGACCCCGAGACGGGGGAGCCGAAGGTCTACTCGAAACCAGTGGAGGACTGATGAGCGAGGACGCGGATTTGAGATTGGTCCGGCTGGCGCTGGCCGAAGACCTGGCCGGGTACGGCGACATCACCTCTGAGTTGACGGTGCCTGCCGAACTGCGGGGGCGCGCCGTGATAACTGCGCGCACCGACATGGTGGTGTACGGGCTGGACCTTGCCCGGACGGTCATGCTGGAGGTCGACTCCCGGGCGGCGTTCACGCCTCTTGTCGCGGAGGGAGCCGAAGTTGGCGACCGGGTGGAGTTGGCCGCGATAGAAGGGTCGGCGCGCCGCATCCTCACCGCGGAGCGGACAATGCTCAATCTTCTCAGCCATCTCTCCGGGGTGGCTACTCAGTCCCGGCGCTTCGCCCGGGCGGTCGCCGGCACGAGGGCGATCGTGGTGGACACCCGCAAGACCGTCCCGGGGCTCCGGTTGTGGGAGAAGCGGGCGGTGGTGCTGGGCGGCTGTCGCAACCACCGATTCGGCCTGTTCGACATGGTGCTGGTCAAGAACAACCATCTCATGGCCGCCGGCGGGGTGAAGCCCGCGATGGATAGGTTGGCGGCCGCGGGGCTGCATTACCTCAAGGTGGAGGTGGAGGTAGAAAGCGAAGCCGACCTGCGGGAGGCGATCGCCTGCGGCGCCGACATCATCATGCTCGACAACCAGGATCTGGCCTCCCTGAAGCATCTGGTGGGCGTCGCCAGGGGCATCAAGCCGGGCGTGGTCCTGGAGGCTTCGGGTGGCGTCTCGCTGGAGTCCGTCAGGGCTATCGCCGAGACGGGGGTGGACCTCATCTCCACCAGCGCCCTCACCATGGGTGCACCTCCCGTCGACGTCGGCCTGACGTTGCGGATGGGTTGACCGGCCGGACGAACGAGGGGGTGGGACGATGCTATTGGCCGTCGATGTTGGTAATACGCAGACCGCGGTAGGCCTCTTCTCTGGCAAGGATCTGGCGGCGAACTGGCGCTTCGCCACCGACGTGCGGAAGACCGGCGACGAGATCGCCGCTCTGCTCGACGCGCTGCTCAGGCTTGACGGCTTCTCCCGGCACTCGGTGTCGGGCCTGGCCGTCGCCTCGGTGGTGCCGCGGCTGAGCGGGGAGTACTCCGCCATGGCTGCGGCCAAGTTCGGCCTCGACGCTCTCGTGGTGGGCCCAGGCGTCAAGACCGGCATGCCCATCCTCACGAGTGATCCTCGGCAGGTCGGACCCGACCTTATCGTCGACGCGGTCGCGGCCTTCGAGGCCTACGGCGGCCCCTGTATCGCTGTGGACTTCGGGACGGCGACGACGTTCAGCGCTGTTTCCGCCGCCGGTGAGTACCTGGGCCACGCGATCGCTCCAGGCATCGAGATCTCTTTGGACGCGCTCGCCACCCGGGCAGCCAGGCTGCTCAAGATCGAGCTGGCCGATCCGGGCTCGGTGATCGGCAAGAACACGGTCCACGCCATGCAGGCGGGAGCGGTCTACGGCTTCGCGGGCCAGGTGGACGGGGTAGTCTCCCGGATGCGGGTGGAGTTGGGCGGGTCCGCGGTCACCGTGGCCACCGGCGGTCTGGCCTTCCTCATCTTCGACCACGCGTCCACGCTCGATAATCTCGACCCACTGTTGACGCTCAAGGGTCTGGAGATCATCTTTCGCCGGAATCATTCCTAGAATGGACGGCATGGCCGGCGAGTCACGAACCGCCGGTAAGGCGGTGCCGGCAGATGCCGGCACCGCGGCCACTTTGACGCCCGATCTCTCCGCCCCGTTCTCTATCGGCTCGGTCCTCGTCCCCAACCGGGTGGTGCTCGCGCCCATGGCCGGCCTCACCACCATGGCCTACCGCCGGCATCTCAAGGCGCACGGAGCCGGTCTGGTCACCACCGAGATGGTCAGCGTCTACGGCCTTCTGCACGGCAACAGGCGCACGGAGGACTACCTGCGCTTCGCGGAGGATGAGCGCCCGATCGCAGTCCAGCTGTTCGGCGACGCTCCGGACGCGATGGCTCAGGCCGCCCGGCTCGTGCTCTCCCGCGAACCGGCGCGGGGCCAGGGCATCCCCGACATGCTCGACATCAACATGGGCTGCCCGGTCCGCAAGGTGATGCGGACGGGCGCCGGCTCCGCGCTGCTTGCCGACCCTGGCCGCGCGGTGGCCGTCGCGGCGGCGGTGGTGAAAGCGGCCGGCGAGTTCGGCGTCCCGGTGACGGTGAAGCTGCGCAGCGGATTGCGTGAGGGGGAGAGGACCGCGGTCGACCTGGCGCCGCGGCTCGAGCAGGTCGGGGTGACGGCCTTGGGGGTACACCCCCGGGCGGCAAGCCAGCACTACCGCGGGAATGCCGATCATACGGTCACGGAGGCCGTGGTGAGGGCGGTCGGCATTCCGGTGATGGCGTCGGGTGACGTGATGAGCGTGAGTTCGGCGAAGGCGATAATGGAGCGTACCGGGGCGGCGGCCGTCATGGTGGCCCGGGGGGCAACAGGAGATCCCTGGCTCGTCGACTCGCTTCTGGCCGGAGAGAACCGGCCCCGCCCGCCCCTTGCCGAGGTGGTGGCCGACCTGCGGGGCCTTCTGGCTGGGGTCATCGAAGAGATGGGGGAGAAGCGGGCCACCAAGTGGATGTGGAGGATCCTCGGCTGGTATTTGCGGCCGTCTCGGGTCCCGGTACCGGTGATCGATGGGCTGCGCGCGGCACCCGACGGCCGGGCGCTCGACGCGGCGCTCGCCGTTCTGGTTCGGGATAGCTCTGCCGCGGTGCGCTCGTAGGTCTGTTGACAAGTATGTGCGGGCACCATATAATGCCGCGCTCGCCTTGAAGGACTGCTGAAGAACGAAGCCCCGGCTGCCAGAACGCGCTGGGCGGGGCGATAGGGCGTCCTCGGTCGCGCCGATCGGGCCCCAACGGCGAGGCGTCATTCTCAGCAGCCCGCGCGGGGGCGCACACTGGCTCTGCGGATGTGGAAGGAAGGAACTAGTGTCTCGCAAGGAAGTCATTCTTACTGAAGAAGGCCTCAAGCAACTGCAGGACGAGGTCGCCTATCTCTCCAACGTCAAGCGCGAAGAGGTGGCCGAGCAGATCCGTCAGGCGCGCGAGTTCGGCGATATCTCGGAAAACTCGGAATACGACGACGCCAAGAACGAACAGGCTCTGCTCGAGCACCGCATCAGCGTCCTCCAGGAGAAACTTCGCCGGGCCCGGGTCATAAAGGACTCCGACATCGACACCGACAAGGTAAGCGTGGGCAGCACGGTCACTCTGCGCGACCGGAAAGCCGGCGACGTTCGCATCTACACCCTGGTCGGCTCGGCCGAAGCCGATCCGGCGAGAGCCCGGCTTTCCAATGAATCGCCGGTGGGCCAGGCCATCATCGGCAAAAGGGTGGGCGACCTGGTGACGGTCTCGATCCCCGTCGGCGCCCTTGATCTCGAGATCCTGGCGATAGGAAAGATGTAGCACGTGGACCTGCCGGAGTGGGAGCGGGACCGGCTGGCCAAGGCTGACCGTCTGCGGCAAGGGGGCGTCGAGCCGTACGCGCGGAGCTTCGAAGGCCGGACTCTCCTGGGCGAGATCACCGAACTCCATTCCGCGTTGGAGCCGGGTCAGAAGGCCGAGGACAGCCAGTACCGCGTCGCGGGCAGGGTCATGGCCCGCAGAGAGCACGGCAAGGCGGTGTTCCTTACTCTGCGCGACGGCTGGGACGATCTGCAGGTCTATGGGAACGTGGATGCACTGGGCGAGGAGTCCTTCGAACGCCTGGGCGAACTCGACGTGGGCGACATCATCGGTGCCGATGGCCATGTTTTCCGCACCCGGCGCGGTGAGCTCACTCTGTTCGCCGATTCGTGGACGCTCCTCACCAAATCGCTCCGCCCGCTTCCGGAGAAGTTCCACGGGCTGCAGGACCGGGAGACCCGGTATCGCCAGCGCTACGTAGACCTGGTCGCCAACCCGGACGTTGCCTGGCAGCTTCGCGCCCGCGGCAAACTGGTGTCGTCCATGCGCCGCTACCTGGAGAGCCAGGGCTTCGTCGAAGTCGAGACGCCCATCTTGCAGCCGCTGCCCGGCGGCGCGCTGGCGCGCCCCTTCGTCACTCACCACAATGCGCTCGACACCGATCTCTATCTGCGCATCGCCCCCGAGCTCTACCTCAAGCGGCTGCTCGTCGGCGGATTCGATCGCATCTTTGAGATAGGCAAGAATTTCCGGAACGAGGGTATCTCGCCGGTCCACAACCCCGAGTTCACGATGATGGAGTTGTACTGGGCGTACGTCGACTACAACGCCATCATGGAACTGGTGGAGAACATGATCCCGGCACTGGCTCTGGACGTCATCGGGACCACCGAGATCGTGATCGGGGAGCACTCCATCGACCTGCGGGCTCCATGGCCGCGGAGGACTATCGACGCACTGCTCAAGGAGTACCTGGGCGTCTCGCTGTGGGAGATCCGGGACGATCCCCAGGCGGGCAAGCAGGCGCTACTCGATCGCCGGATCGAGGTGGAGAAGCGGGACACCTTCGCCACCCTCGTCGACAAGGCCCTCAAGCACGCTGTGTGGCCCAAGCTCATGTCACCGACGTTCGCGATCGACTATCCCCTGGAGCTCAGCCCGCTGGCCAAGACCCATCGGGACGACCCCCGGCTGGTGGAACGGTTCCAGCCGATCATCGGCGGCAGGGAGTGCGGTAACGCCTTCTCGGAGCTCAACGACCCGATGGACCAACGGCGGCGCTTCGAAGACCAGGCCCGCAACAAGGCGGCCGGCGACGAAGAGGCGCACGTACTGGACGAGGATTTCTTGCGCGCCCTGGAATACGGTATGCCTCCGGCCGGCGGTCTGGGCATCGGCATCGACAGGCTTGTGATGCTCCTCCTCGGGGTCGATTCTATCCGGGACGTCATCCTCTTCCCGCAACTGCGGCCGGAGCACTGAGAGGCGTCTCTCCGGGGAACCCCCGGGGGTATCCGGGGAGTCTTAGGGGCGTGCCCGCGAGGGCTCTTATGCTACAATTTCCACAGTCAACGGATGACGTTTCCCGGCGGAGTACGCGCCGAGTTTCCCCGTACTTTTCCGCCGTTACGCAGCCGGTTTGACCGGCGTATCTATTAGGAGGCTCGGGTGTTTGCAGAAGAATCGCCCGATTGGAACCTCGACCTAAGCGGCTCAGCGGACTGCGAGCTGTGCGGAGAGGAACCGGCCATCATGCACCTGCTGAGAGTGGTGGACGGGACAGTCAGTCACACGCACCTCTGCGCGCGCTGCGCCGAAGGGGTGGCCGAGCAGACGGAGGGTCTGGCGCTGGTCCTTGCCGTCCCGTCGGTGTTTCGCGGCCTCTCCAAGAGGTCTTCCGGCGACCAGGAAGAGGCGGCGGGAGGGGCCTTTGCGAGCCGCGAGGAGACCTTCTGCGGGGTGTGCGGCACTACCCTGAGCGACCTCAAGGAATCGGGCATGGTTGGCTGCGCCAACTGCTACCGTGTCTTCGCGGACCAGCTGGAAGCCAGCGTGCGCCGGGAGGCGGAGCCTATCGAGCATCTGGGCAAGGTTCCTCTGCGCGGGCCTGAGAGCGACAGCCTGCGGCACGAGATGATGAGGCTGGAGCGGATGCTGCGGGAACTGGTGTCGCACGAGCGCTTCGAGGAGGCGGCCGGTGTGCGCGACCGCTTGGCCGAGCTAGGACAGCGGCTCGACGGAGCAGAGGCATGAGGACGAATGCTCTCACCGCCTCGGCCATGTCGCTCAGCCGTAACGAAGCGGGCAAACGCTTCTGCCACGTCGAAGACGCAGGCGCCCTGGAAGAGCTTCGGGCGGAAGTGGTCGGGACGCTCAAGAGCGACCACTGGGATCGGCCCTGGCGCATCTACGACCTTGACGCGATGCCGCCGATAGAGATCACCCATCTGGTGGAGCGCGGACTCATGACCCCGGCATTCTCCGAAGGGGCCGGCGAGGCCCGCGGTTTCGCCGTCTACGGCAACAACCAGGCTTCGCTCGAGGTCAACGGAGTGGATCACTTCAATCTGATAGGCTTCAGGGAGGGCGACCGGCTGGAGTCGCTGTGGGGGCTCTTGAGCGTGCTGGACGACCGGCTCGAGGCCGTGGTGTCGTACGCGTTCGACCCCCGCTGGGGTTACCTCACGGCCTATCCCGGCAAAGCGGGCACCGGGCTGCGGGCGTACGCGACCCTGCACGTGCCGGCGCTCATGCTCACCGGCAAGCTGGCGGCCACCGCTCTGGAACTGGTAGGTCGGGGCCTCGGTATGGCCCCCTTGTGGGGGGGAGCGGGAGGCGTGGTGCAGATCTCCAACATCGCCCGCCAGACAGGACCGGAAAGCGACATGGTCGCTGACGTGGAGAACATGTCCCGGGCGATCAACGAGAAGGAACGCTCCGTCAGGAAGATGCTCATGCGGGAGCATCCGGTGCAGGCCAGGGACCAGATAGGCCGCGCACTGGGCGTGGCCCAACACGCTTGGATGATGACGTTCCACGAGGCGGTCAACCTCATATCTGCCGCACAGGTCGGCCTTGAGCAGGGATTGGTCGATGCTCCAGGTCTGGCCGCAGAGTCGGCCTTCAGTCTGATGAGCAGGCTCCAGCCCGCTCATATCGTAATGGACCATATGGATGTAAAGACCGATTATCTGGAGAGTCCCGAGATCGACGAAATACGGGCCCGGGTCATGCGAGAAGTGTTTGCAGACTCGAGCGTCCGGTGATAGGAGAAAGCAGTGATGTTTGAGAGGTTCACAGAGAGAGCGCGCCAGGTGATCGTCCTGGCCCAAGAAGAAGCGCGCATGCTCCGCCACAACTACATCGGCACGGAGCATCTCCTCCTCGGGCTGTTGCGCGAGGCCGACGGCGTGGCCGCGCGGGTGCTTGGCACTCTCGAAGTCAGCCTGGAAGAGGTCCGCGGAGAAGTCAGCCGCATCGTGGGAGAGGGCGATCACGAGTCGCAAGGCCAGATCCCCTTCACGCCGCGGGCCAAGAAGGTCCTCGAATTGGCTCTGCGGGAAGCGCTGTCGCTTGGGCACAACTACATCGGCACGGAGCACATCCTTCTCGGCCTCATGCGGGAGAGCGAGGGTGTGGCGGCTCGTATCCTCAACGACCTGGACGTCGATGCCGATCGGGCGCGTCAGGAAGTCATGAGGGTGCTGTCCGGCCCCAGCCGCCGGCCCTCTCGGAGCACCGCCTCGCCGGAACCGGCCGAGGGCAAGGAGCGCAAGAGCTCCAAGGTGCTCGACCAGTTCGGCCGGAACCTGACCAAATACGCCGAGGAAGACCGTCTCGACCCGGTCATCGGACGCGAGACCGAGATCCAGCGCGTCATGCAGATCCTATCCCGCCGCACCAAGAACAACCCGGTGCTCGTGGGCGAGCCCGGCGTCGGCAAGACCGCGGTGGTCGAGGGTCTGGCCCAGCGCATAGCCAAGAACGACGTGCCCGGCCTGCTCAAAGACAAGCAGATCTACACGCTCGACCTGGGTGCGTTGGTCGCTGGTTCCAAGTACCGCGGTGAGTTCGAAGAGCGCCTCAAGAAGGTCATGAAAGAGATCAGCGAGCGAGGCGACATCATCCTCTTCATCGACGAGATACATAACCTGGTAGGCGCCGGGGCGGCTGAGGGCGCCATCGACGCCGCCTCCATCCTCAAGCCGGCTCTGGCCCGGGGCGAGCTGCAGACCATCGGCGCCACCACGCTCGACGAATACCGCAAGCATCTGTCCAAAGACGCGGCCCTCGAGCGCCGCTTCCAGCAGATACTGGTCAAAGAGCCGACCATCTTCGAGACCCGTAAGATCCTCGAAGGCCTGCGCGAGCGGTATGAGACCCATCACCGGGTGCGCATCACCGATGAGGCGCTCGAAGCCGCGGCCTACCTGGCCGATCGCTATATCAGCGACCGCTTCCTGCCCGACAAGGCCATCGACCTGGTCGACGAGGCCGCCTCGCGCAAACGCATCCAGAACATGTGCGCCTCCCCGGACCTCCGGGAAGTGGAGGACGCCATCCTCGAAGTGCGCCGCGAAAAGGAAACGGCCATCGAGACCCAGGACTTCGAGAAAGCCGCCTCGCTCCGCGACCGCGAGCGCAAGCTGCTGAACCAGCGCCACGAGCTCGAAGAGAAGTGGCGGGAGTCCGATGAGGCGTCCGAGATCTCCATCGGCGAGGACGAGATCGCCGAGGTCACGGCCATGTGGACCGGCATTCCCGTCACCAAGCTAACCGAGGCCGAGACCCACCGGCTGCTGCGGATGGAGGAAGCTCTCCACAAGCGCGTGGTGGGCCAGGACGAACCGGTCAAGGCTTTGTCCCGCGCCATTCGCCGCTCGCGTGCCGGGCTCAAAGACCCGCACCGGCCGGCCGGCTCCTTCATCTTCCTGGGTCCGTCGGGCGTAGGTAAGACGGAGTTGGCGCGCACCCTGGCCGAGTTCCTCTTCGGAGACGAAGCGGCGCTCATCCAGGTCGATATGTCCGAGTACATGGAAAAGCACGCGGTCAGCCGCCTGGTGGGTTCCCCGCCTGGCTACGTGGGCTACGACGAGGGCGGGCAGCTGACCGAGGCGGTCAGGCGCCGTCCTTACTCGGTGGTGCTGCTCGACGAGATCGAGAAAGCGCATCCGGACGTGTTCAACATCCTTCTCCAGATCCTGGAGGATGGCCGGCTGACTGACGCCCAGGGCAGGACCGTGGACTTCCGGAACGCCGTCATCATCATGACCTCCAACATCGGTGCGGCCACCATCTCCAAAGGGCAGGTGCTCGGCTTCGGCGAGCCGGTGGCCGAGGGCGGTCTGGAGTACGACGAGATGAAGACCCGGGTCACCGGCGAGCTCAAGAAGATGTTCAAGCCCGAGTTCCTCAACCGGGTGGACGAAGTAATCGTTTTCCGGAAGCTCACCCGCGAGGAGATCGCCGATATCGTGCATCTCATGATGTCCCGGGTCGAGGATCAGCTGAAAGACCGCGAGATCGGTCTGGCCCTCACCCCGGCCGCCAAGGAGCTGCTTGTGGACGTCGGTTACGACCCGACGATGGGGGCCCGCCCGTTGCGGCGCGCCATCCAGCGTCACGTCGAAGACCTGCTTGCCGAAGAGGTGCTGTCCGGCCGGTTCCCGCGAGGGAGCACCGTGCTGCTGGAGCGCGAGGATGACCACCTGATCATCAGTGAGGTCATCCAGGGAGCGCCCGACATGCTCGTGGCCGAAGAGTCAAAGTAACCGGGGCGGCCGATGCCGAGGGGCGGCAAAAGGTCGTTCGTATGCCGGGAGTGCGCATACGTCTCTCCCGGCTGGTTGGGGCGCTGCCCGGGTTGCGGACAGTGGAACACCATCACTGAAGAGACGGTCCCCGCGCCCGCTCCGCGCGGCGCGGGGACTCGGGGCGCGGGCCCGCCTGTGGCGGCGCCCGCGCCCCTTCGTCTAGCCGACATCGACTTCGGCGCCAGCGATCGCATCGACACCGGACTACAGGAGCTCAACCGGGTGCTGGGCGGCGGCCTCGTCGCCGGCTCGGTCGTTCTGGTGGGTGGCGAGCCGGGGGTCGGCAAGAGCACCCTGCTGCTCCAGGCCCTTCTCGCCATGGAGGCCGCCGGCGTGTCCGCTCTCCTGGTATCGGGGGAGGAATCGGCCGCCCAGGTCAAGCTGCGCAGCGTGCGTCTGGGTGGCGGCAAGAGTGGACTACGCCTCATCACCGAGACGCAGAGCGAGCAGGTGGCGGCGGCGCTCGAGCAGCTACAGCCGGCCGCGTGCGTGGTCGATTCCGTCCAGACTCTCTGGTCGTCGGCGATCGGTTCCACTCCGGGCTCCGTGGCTCAGATCCGGGAGGTGACTTCTCAGCTTCTACAGGTGGCAAAGGCCAACGGCACCGGCCTCATCCTGGTCGGTCACGTCACCAAGGACGGCGAGCTTGCCGGCCCCCGGGTGCTCGAGCACATGGTCGACGCCGTACTCTCGTTCGAGGGGGACCGCGCCCAGCCCTTCCGCATCCTCCGCGCCGTCAAGAACCGCTTCGGCTCCACCAACGAGGTGGGGGTGTTCCAGATGGCCGAGCAGGGGCTCGTAGAGGTCTCCGACCCGTCCTCGGTCTTCTTGGAGGAAGGCGACCTCCGCTCCGGTTCCGTGGTGGTTCCGGTATTGGAGGGCACGCGCTGCCTGCTTGCCGAGGTGCAGGCCCTCGTCGCGCCCAGCAACTTGGCCATGCCTCAGCGCGTAGCCCGGGGCGTGGACCGCAACCGCTTGGCCATGATCGTGGCCGTCCTCAACCGCCGAGCCCGACTCCCGCTGTTCAAGTCGGACATTTTCGTTAACATAGCTGGTGGACTCATTTTGGAGGACCCGGCCGCGGATCTAGCCGTGGCTCTCGCGATCGCCTCCGCGTATCGCGATGGAGGCGCCGGACAGGGTGTCGCGGCGTTCGGTGAGATCAGTCTGACCGGCAAGGTTCGGTATGTCCTTCAGGGTGACAAGCGCATCCAGGAACTAGCCCGCCGTGGGCTGCCCCGCATCCTCGTGCCGAGCCGGAATGCGGAGGAGTTCGCCGGCGCCGCGCCGGCGGCGGCCGGGATGAGCGTAGAGGCGGTAGCGGACATTGCGGAGGCGGTCCGTCGAGCGGCGGCGGTCGGGCACGCGGGAACGGCAGAGCAAACGGCAGCGAGGAGCAGCAGTGGTTAACCAGCCGCTTCGCGAAGACAGGTTGGTCCAGGCTCTGCGGATGATCGCGCCGGGAACCGTCCTCCGGGATGCCATCGACAACATCGTAAGGGGGCGGCACGGTGCGCTGCTGGTGTTCGCCGAGGAAGAGAAGATCCGGCCGATGATCTCTGGGGGCATCGACATAAACGTGGCCCTGAGCCCCATGATCCTCTATGAGCTCTGCAAGATGGACGGGGCAGTCCTGCTGGATGCGGTTGGGACCCATATCCTTCACGCCAACGTGCAACTGATGCCCGACGCCCGAATAGAATCCCAGGAGACGGGCACCCGCCACCGCACCGCCGAGCGCGTGGCCAAGCAGATCGACAGCCTGGCCATTTCCATATCGGCCGCTCGCGACGTTGTGACGGTATACGTCGGTGACGTTCGCCACATCATGGATCCCATCCGGACTATCCTCGACAAGGCGGATCAGGCCCTGCATACCCTGGAAAAGTTCAGGACCCGTTGGAACCAGGTGTCGTCGTCGTTGTCTCTGCTTGAGTTCCAGGACTCCGTCACCTTGCACGATGTGCTGCGCGTGCTCCAGCGCGTGGAGATGATGCTGTCCATCGTGCAGTTGATCGAGGGGTATCTCATCCAGTTGGGGACCGAGGGGCGGCTGGTCGAGCTCCAACTCGAAGACATGCTCGTCAACGTGCGCGAAGACCGCGCCTCTATCTTGGCCGACTATCTCCCCGACCCCGGTCCCGCCCGCATCGGATCGGCTGGGGCTCCGCTCGGGCCGGTGCCCTCGGACGACCTGCTTTCTTTGAGCTACGTGGGCGCGGCCCTGGGCTTCGGGCCCGACGCGGCCCTTGAGAAACAGGTGCGGCCGCGAGGCTTCCGCCTTCTCCGCAAGGTCCCGCGTCTGAGCGACGGGGTCATCGATGCGGTAGTGTCGCATTTCGGCGATTTGAGTCACCTCATGGAGGCCCCTGTGGAAGAATTGGCCGCCGTTCCCGGGGTGGGGTTCCCCCGTGCTCGGGAGATCAAGGATGGCCTCAACCGCATCTATGAGACGACTCTTCTCGAGCGCCGCGGCTGATGTTCAAGGTCGGCGACACAGTGGTATGTCCGCACCATGGCGCGGGTCGCATCCTGGAGATAGTGGAGCAGGATTTCCAGGGGACGACACGGCGCTACTACAGCATCCAGATCTTGCACAACAATATGAACATCAAGTTGCTCATCGAGGGCACCGATAAGGCCGGCGTCAGGCCGGTCATCCCCGAGGTCATGGTCGAGGAGGTGGTCGGTGTCCTCCGCGATGACCCCACCAAGATGCCGGTCAATTGGAACCGGCGGGTCAAGCACAATCGCGAGAAGATCGGGAGCGGCGATCCCCTCGAGCTGGCCGACGTGGTGCGCAACCTTGCGTTGCGGGACGCCGAGAAGGGGCTCTCGACGGGGGAGAAGCAGATGTTCGGCAAGGTCAAGCGCATGCTGGCTTCAGAGCTGATGTACGCGAAGAGCGTGCCCCTCGACGATGCGGTGAGCTTTCTCGACGGCGTGCTCGCCGAGGTGTGCGCCGCCCAACCTCCCTGTGACTAGGCGGACCTGATGGGATTGGCGATACGACTCCTGCTCGCGCTCGTCGGTGGTGTCCTCGGGTACGAGTTGGCCTCGGCCTTCCTGCCGCGGGAGGGGTACGGGCCGGTACCCTACAGCGTTCTCGCCACCATCTGCATCGTTGTGGGGGTCATCGTAGGGGCCATCGTCGGGGGTATCCTCGGTCATGCGGTGACCCGTCTCGGGCGCCGGCTGGATCGAGCGACATCTCTGGTCACTGCCAGCGGGCTCATCTTCACCACGGCCGGACTGGTCATCGGACTCGTCATCGCCGCGCTGGGTAGCTTGGCCATCAAGGATCTCCCCGTCGTCGGGCTCTACTTCTTGCCGCTGCTCTTCGCCGTCAGCGGCTACCTGTTCGCCTATCTGGGCTACAAGCGCCACACCGACATCGCCCGGGTACTCGGGCTCAAAGGCCTTCTGCAGCAGCCCGGGGTCAAGCAGTTCATGCGGCCCAAGATCCTCGACACATCGGTGATCATCGACGGCCGGGTTGGCGACGTGGTGGCGACGGGTTTTCTGGAGGGCGACCTCATCGTCCCGGGCTTCGTGCTCGAGGAGCTGCAGTCGATCGCCGACTCGGCCGACTCCGGCCGGAGGGCGCGCGGGCGCCGCGGCCTCGACACCGTTCATCTGCTCCAGGAGGCCAACAGCCACGTCAGCATCATCGAGCGCGATTTCCCGAATCTGACCGAGGTCGACGCCAAGCTCATCCGCCTTGCCAAGGAGATCAAGGGCGTCATCATGACCACGGACTACAACCTTAACAAGGTGTCGCAGATCCAGGGCGTGGAGGTGCTCAACGTCAATGATCTGGCCAACACCCTCAAAGCGGTCGTCATGCCCGGCGAAAGGATGCGCGTCCGAGTGCTCCGGGAGGGCAAGGAGGACGACCAGGGGGTAGGCTACCTGGACGACGGCACCATGGTGGTCATCGAGGGGGGGCGGCGGCATATTGGCGACGAGGTCGAGGTCGAGGTCACCTCGGTCTTGCAGAACCCGTCCGGCAAGATGATCTTCACACGGATGGCGTCGTGAGGTCCAGCCTGGCGCTCGTGGTGGCGGCGGCTGGATACGGCACGCGGCTGGATTTGGGGCGCCCCAAGCAATACGTGCCCCTGCTCGGGATTCCGATGCTCCAGCGGACGCTCAACGTCCTCGCCACCTGCCCGGCCGTGGACGCGCTCGTGGTGGTGGTCAACGAGCCCGACATCGACTATTGCGAGTCGGAGTTGACCCAGGAGCGCATCGAGAAAGTGGTGCGGATCACCGCCGGCGGCGACGAGCGCGCTCTATCCGTGCGCAACGGGCTGAATGCTCTCGCTCAGGCCGGTGTCTGGGATCTGGTGGGTGTGCATGACGGCGCTCGCCCTCTGGTCACCTGCGAGGACATCACCCGGACCGTGGAGGCGCTTGCCGCCGACACGCGGCTGGCGGGAGCCGTGCTGGGTATCCCCACGAGCGATACCGTCAAGCTGGTCGACGAAGACGGGGTAGTCGTGGCCACCCCCGAGCGCCGCACCGTCTGGCGCGCCCAGACTCCCCAGATCTTCCGCTGGGATTCACTCATGGATGCCTACGCGAATACGTCCGCGGAGGACCTCCTGCGCTCCACCGATGACGCCTCTCTGGTAGAGGCCCGGGGCGGTCGGGTGGTCATGGTCAAGGGCTCGTCCGAGAACTTCAAGGTCACCGACCGCGTGGACCTCCGTCACGCCGAGCAGATCCTCGCGGAGCGCAGACGTGACTGAGAGTGACGCCGGCGCGAGCGGGCCGCCCGGCGGCATCTGCGCGGCCGCCCGCCCTGGCGCCGCGCTTCGCGTCGGGCTCGGCTACGACGCCCACCGTTTCGCTCCCGACCGTGCTCTCGTGCTGGGCGGGGTAAGATTGCGCGAGCACGACGGCCTGCTGGGCCACAGCGACGCCGACGTGCTGGTGCACGCAGTCATGGATGCGCTGCTTGGGGCGGCCGGCCTGGAGGACATAGGCCACTACTTCCCCGACACCGATCCGGCCTTCGCCGGAGCGGACAGCATGGCTCTGCTGGGAGCGGTCGTCGTCCTGCTGCGCGACCGGGGCTGGAGGCCGGTCAACGTGGATGCGGTGGTCATCTGCGAAGAACCGCGCATCGCGCCCCACCGGGCGCGGATGCGCGAGCGCTTGGCCGCCGCGCTGGGCGTCGACGCCGAAGCGGTCGGCATCCGGGGGACCACCACCGAGGGTATGGGCTTCACCGGAAGGCGCGAAGGCATAGCGGCGCAGGCGGTGGCCCTGGTCGAGAGAACGACGAGAGAGAGCTAGACACGATGACCGACGTCCGCGTACGCTTCGCTCCCAGCCCCACGGGCTCGCTGCACGTGGGAAGCGCCCGCACCGCGCTCTACAACTTCCTCTACGCGCGGCACAACAGGGGGACCATGGTGCTGCGCATCGAGGACACCGACCTCAAGCGATCTACCACCGAGCACGACACCAGCATCGTCAACGACTTGGCCTGGCTGGGCCTCCGGGCCGACGAGGGCCCCGACGTCGGCGGCCCCCACGGCCCCTACCGGCAGAGCGAACGGGCCCATCTATACGAGGCGGCGGTCCAACGGCTACTGGCCGATGGCCTGGCCTATCCCTGCTTCTGCCCCCAGGAGCTTCTGGAGGAGAAGAAGGAGCAGCAACTCGCTCGCGGTCAGATGCCCAAGTACGACCGCACCTGCTGCGATCTGACCAAGGACGAGGTCGACGCCCGGCTGGCGGGAGGGGAAGAGGCGGCCATCCGCTTCGGCGTCCCCGACGGAGACATCGTCTTCGACGATCTCATCCACGGCCCCATCACCTTCTCCTCGGACGTCATCGGTGACTTCATCATCAAACGTACCGACGGCGGCTACTCCTACAATTTCGCCGTCGTCGTGGACGATGCGGGCATGGAGATAACAGACGTCATCCGCGGGGAGGACCACATCACCAACACTGCCCGGCAGATGATGCTGTTCTCGGCGCTCGGCGAACCAGCGCCGCGCTACGGCCATCATTCCCTGATCCTGGCCCCGGACGGCAGCAAGCTCTCCAAGCGGCACGGCGCCACCTCTATCGGGGAGTTCAGGGGCCTGGGCTATCTGCCCGCCGCCATCGTCAACTACCTGGCGCTGATGAGCTGGCACCCGGCCGACGAGCGGGAGAAGTTCACGCTGGCCGAACTGGTGGAAGAGTTCGAACTCGATCGGGTGTCGAAGAGCCCGGCCATCTTCGACCTCCACAAGCTCAACTGGTTGAACGGCGTGTACATCCGGGATCTCTCGCCTCGAGAGCTGTTCCTGCAGATCTTGCCCTACCTGGCCGATGCGCGCATGCCCTTTGCTCCCGTGCAGAGAGACGTCGTCGCCGAGGCGATCCAGGCGAACCTGGTGACACTGAGCGACGCTCCTCTCTTTGCCGAGGTGTTCGTCGAGGAGGCCGACCCGGCCACATGCCAGGGCGCGCCTGCGTTGATGGCGCCGGGAACGCCCAAGCTGTTCGAACTGGCCAAGCAGCACTTCGCAGCCATGCCCGCCGAGTATCTGCCGTCCACCGAGGCTCGGGAGCTACTGCGCGGCTTGGTCGAGGCTGCCAAGGAGCACGGGATAAAGGGCAAGTCGGTCTACCAGCCGCTGCGCGTCGCGTTGAGCGCGCGCGAGGAAGGTCCCGAGCTGTATTACCTGGTCGGCGGACTCGGCAAGAGCCGCATCCTTCGCCGTCTCGACTCCGCCGCCGCCTACGCCGCCCGCTGGGCGGACCCGACGCTGTAAGGGAGATCGCCCGTGCGCCTCTACGACTCCATGAACCAGGAGAAGAAGGAATTCGTCCCGCGCGACGGAGACCACGTGACCATGTATTTCTGCGGTCCCACCGTCTACAACTATGTGCATGTCGGCAATGCCCGGCCGTACGTGGTCTCGATGGTGGCCAAGCGCTACTTCGAGTCGCTCGGCTACCGGGTGACCCTGGTGGAGAACATCACCGACATCGACGACCGGATCATCAACAAAGGTCTGTCAGAGGGGCGCGACTATCGGGAGGTGGCAGAGGAGTTCGCCCGCGCCTACCGCGAAGACACCGACCGGCTCGGTCTCGGGCGCCCGGATGTGGAACCGCTGGCGACCGAGCATATTCAGGAGATCATCGATCTCATCGCCGGACTGATCGAGCACGGGCACGCATACCAGTCCGGCCCCGACGTTTACTTTGACGTCGATAGCTGGCCCGAATACGGGAAGCTGTCCAAGCAACAGGTGGCCGAGATGCGCCACGGCGCCCGCATCGACGTGGGGGAGGACAAGGCCGATCCCCTGGACTTCGCTTTGTGGAAGGGCGCCAAACCGGGAGAGCCCGCGTGGGAGAGCCCGTGGGGGGCGGGACGGCCGGGCTGGCACATCGAGTGTTCGGCAATGAGTCTCAAGTACCTGGGAGCGGGCTTCGACATCCACGGCGGCGGCCGGGATCTGATCTTCCCGCATCACGAGAACGAGATCGCGCAGGCCGAGGGCGCCGGCGAGCCTTTTGCCCGCTTCTGGATGCACAACGGGATGCTGAACCTCAGCCAGGAGAAGATGTCCAAGAGCGTGGGAAACATCCTGACCCTGCGCCACACCCTCGATCGGCACCGCCCCGAAGCCCTTGTCACCGCCTTTCTGGGCAGCCACTACCGCAGTCCTCTGGAGTTCAGTGAGGACCTGCTGGAAGAGACCGAGCAGCAGGTAGACCGGCTGCGCAACGTTTTCAACTCGCTGGCGGACCGCGGTGCGGCAGCCGCGGCCGGCGAACGGGCTCCCGCGTTTGCGCCGGATGACGAAGCCCTGCTCGAGAAGGTGGCGGCTCGCCGGCACGCCTTCGACGATGCGCTGGCCGACGATCTCAACACCGCGGCGGCGCTCGCGGAGGTGTTCGGACTGGCTCGAGAGGTGAACGCGGCTCTGGCGGCCGGAGCGCTCAGCCCTGCCGGCGCCGCCCAGGTGCGCGCGGAGATGGCGGGGATGGCGCACGTTCTCGGCCTCGATGCGGTCACCGGGATCGAGGATGCCGTGCCGGCCGAGATCGTGGCGATGGCTGAGGAGCGGCGCGCCGCCAGAGCGGCGCGCGATTTCGCCCGGGCGGACGCCCTTCGGGCCGCAATCGCCGAAGCCGGCTTCGAAGTCCGGGACGCCCCCGATGGCTTCAAGATCGTCCCAACCAGGTAAGCGCCCCCGCCGGCCCGGCGAGCGCACGGAGAAAGAGCGCCGCGCGCCGCAAGGATCCACGCCGCCCAAGGCGGGCGTCCACCCGACGGGCGGCTACGGAGCCGGGCAGCAAGGCCCTGGTTCGTACGACCCCGGCCCACACGGCGCGACCCGGGGGACCGGCGCGTCCGTCCCTGCCGTATCCGGCGTCACTCTCATCTACGGCCGCAACCCCGTGCGCGAGGCGCTGCGCGGCCGCCGGCGCGTACATACGGTGTGGCTGATCTCCGGCGATGCGGGCGACGGACTGGAGCAGACACTTCAGGGATGGGTGATAGACACCTCCCGCCCGCGGCCTGAGGTCCATCACGCTTCTTCGACCCAGATGACCTCCATGGCCGGCAGTCCCGACCACCAAGGCATTGTCGCGAGCGTAGACCCTTACTCGTACGTCGAGCCCGGCGCGATCCTCCAGACGTTCACCCTTCTGGTGGCGCTTGACGAGGTGCAGGACCCGCACAACTTGGGCGCCATCATTCGGACCGCGGAAGGAGCGGGGGCCGGCATTGTCATCCCCCGGCACCGCGCCGTGGAGGTGACGGCCGCTGTGGTCAAAGCGTCCGCGGGGGCGACGGAGCATGCTGCGATCGCTCAGGTGCGCAACCTGGCAGACTTCCTCGCGGCTGCCAAGGAAGCCGGTTTCTGGGTTTATGGAGCGGCCGCCGGCGCGGGCACATCGTACACGGCCCAGGACTATCGCTATCCCACCTGCTTCGTGGTGGGTTCCGAGGGCCAGGGCCTGGGGCGGAGGGTGGAATCACTGTGCGACGTCATGGTGAGCCTGCCCCTGCAGGGCAAGGTCGACTCGCTGAACGTGAGCGTGTCGACGGGGATCCTGCTGTATGAAGCGGTGCGGCAGCGGGCGTCCGAGGTGGCGGGGGCAGCACCGGCGGGAGAGACCGCACCATGACCGTCTATCTGATCGACGGCTACAACGTGCTGCACCAGTCCATCGGGCACAAGAAGCTCGGCGCCAGCAAGGGCACTGCCGGCAGCCAGAGCGCCCCGGGCGCCGGCGGCGGGCCCGACCTGGAGGATACGCGGAAGCGGCTCCTCGATAGGATCGCCAGCTACATGGGCCGCACATCCGACCGGGCCATTGTGGTGTTCGATTCCCACGCTCAATTGTTGCAAAAGCAGGAGAGTGCAACTGCCAATGTGGAGGTCTATTTCGGCTCGTTTTCGCACTCAGCCGACAGCATTATCGAGAGGGAGGTTTATGCATTAAGTGCAGGGGAAAAGGTCATCGTCGTGTCGTCGGACTACCAGCTCCAAAAGACCATCTTCCGCCCCAACGTGATTCGGTGCTCCTCGCGGCAATTTGTGTCGGACTTGCAAGAAGAAACAAAAAGGATTGCAATTTCTCCGAATTGCACTACAATGAGTCATCGGATTGAAGACAGGGTCGACGCCGATACGGTGGACAAGCTCAAGGCGCTTCGCGATTCGTTGATCGGGAAGCCCGAGGAGAGAGGGTAAGAAAAGCCGGGACCGAGACCCTGACCCGCGACTCTAGTCCGGAGGGGGTGGCATGGAAAGTGCGGCGTTCGCAAGGAAGGCGGCCGAGAAGGCTGTTACCGAGTGGACCGACGAGGAACTCGTCGCCTTCGCCAAGACCGCAGACCCCGAGGCCACCAGGCGCATCCTCAGCCGCTACCACTACTTCGTGCGCATGAAAGCCAACTCCTACTTCCTGGCCGGTGGCGACGGCGACGACTTGATCCAGGAAGGCTATATCGGCCTGTATAAGGCGATCCGCGATTTCGAGCCCGGCCGCAGCACCAGTTTTCGGAGTTTCGCCGAGCTATGTGTCACCCGGCAGATCATCACCGCCATCAAGACGGCCTCCCGGCAGAAGCACCTTCCTCTCAACACCTACGTGAGCTTCAGCCATACACCCGCCAGCTCGGAGTACGACACTCGCACCCTGGCCGACGTCATCCCTGCCGGCCGCACCAGCGACCCGGCGCAGCAAGTGATCAGCTCTGAAGAGGTGTTCAGCCTGACGGACTGCCTTGTGCGGCTGCTCAGCCCTCTCGAATCCAAGGTGCTCAAGTACTACCTGGAAGGCAACTCGTACGAGATCATCGCGGCGTACGTAGGGCACGACACCAAGACGGTGGACAACGCCCTGCAGCGCATCAAGCGGAAGGTGACCCTCCACCTGGAAAGCCGGCGGGTGCTGCTCTAGGCCGGCGGCTCAGGCGGGACCCCCGGGCCGCTCGAGAAAGAGGCGCCACGCTTTCGCCTCTTCTGCCGCATCTGCTCGCCAAACATCCACCGCGCGTAGACCTTTCGAAACTCTCCGCCGCCTTCCCGCGTCTGACCGGCGTTCCAAACCGAATGGAGGGGTGCCATGAGAGGTTGGAAGTTCGTTGCTCCGGTGGCCGTCGTGGGGCTGGTGTCGGTGATCCTGTTGGCCTGTACATCGCCTCCTCGCGCATCGGAGACGGTCGACGGTTACGTCGCCCTCGTGCCGGATACGCTACGAGCGGGGGAGACCGCCTCCTTTTCGTTCACGCTGTTCAATGGCAATGACCTCGCCAAGAGCGCGGTCACCGTCTCCGTGATCGGTAAGGACAAAGCGGTGCTCGCGTCGGCTCAAGGGGACATCGATGGCAAGGGGACGCTGGCTCTCGCTGTTCCCCGAGTGGCGCCCGGTGAATACCAGGTCAAGGTCACGGGCGAGGGGTTCGCCGAGACGACGGCCGTCCAGATCCAGCCGGGGACGCTCCTCTTTTTGGAGAGCGACAAGCCCATATACAAGCCGGGGCAGACGGTTCACGTCCGTCTGGTCGCCCTCGATTCGGAACTGAGGCCGGTCTCGGGCGAAGCGATCATCGAGATCCAGGACGCCAAAGCGATCAAGGTCTTCAAGAAGACGGTGACCACCGACGAGTACGGGATGGCCACCATCGAGTTACCGCTATCGACCGAGCCCAACCTGGGGGTCTGGAAGCTGACCGCCAACGCGGGCGAGGCTTCCACCCAGTTGGACGTTCGCGTGGAGGAGTACGTCCTGCCCAAGTACGAAGTGAAAGCCGATATGGCGAAGGAGTGGTTCCTGGTCAACGAGCCCATCACCGGGAACGTCGCCGCGCAATACAGTTTTGGGCGCATGGTGAAGGGTGAACTCAAAGTGACCGCTTTCCGCTACGTGGGCGAGTGGGAAGAGTACGCGACCTATGAGGCCAAGATCGACGGACGGGGCGACTTCCGCATCGAGGCGCCGGGCTACGTGGCCGGGGTACCTGAGGCGGGAGGCCTGGGGAACGTGAGGCTCGACATCGCCGTGGCCGAGACGTCCACCGGCTACGAACAGAAGACCACCGAACTGCTCACGGTCGCCGCTACGCCGCTGAACATCCAGTTGATCCCGGAGAGCTCGGCCTTCAAGCCCACGCTACCCTTCGGGGTGCTCCTTGTGACCGAGACTCCCAGCGGCGAGCCGGTAGAAGCTCGGGTCAACATCGAAGTGACGTACATGAACGACGACTGGGAGCAGATCGGCCAGGAAAGCAGGTCGGTCCAGACCAACCGTGGCACTGCACTGCTTCGCCTTGAGCCTCCGGCCAAAGCCGTGCGGATGAACGTGTACGCGTCGTCGGGTGACGCCGGCGCCCAGAAGGAGATCACCTCCGCCTATTCGCCGTCGGGTAACTTCATCCACGTCCAGCAGCAGGGGAGTCCGGCGCTGGCGGTGGGCGATATCGCGCGGTTCGGCATCGTCTCTACGGCCGAGGCCCGTAACTTCTACTATGAAGTGGTGTCGCGCGGGCGGGTGGTCTTCACCGGCACCACCACCGGAGACATCGTCTTCAAGGTCACGCCGGCTATGGCGCCGAACGCCCGCCTGCTCGTCTACCAGATCCTGCAGAACAGCGAGGTCGCCGCGGACGCCATCCCCTTCGAGGTGAAGGGTGAGTATCCGCAGACGGTGACGGCGTCGTTCAGCAAGGAAGAGGCTCGGCCGGGTGACAAGGTGCAGGTCAAGGTACAGACCGAGGGCCGAGCCAAAGTAGGCCTGGTCGCCGTGGACCGCTCGGTGTTCATCCTGGCCGAGAACCGGCTTAACCTGGAGCAGGTGTTCGCCGAACTCGAGGCTCTCTACATGCAACCCCAGGCCGAATTCCACGAGGCCGAGTGGATGGGCGGCCCGCTGATGATCCCCGGCGCCGAGGAGACCTTCAAGGACGCCGGACTTATAGTTCTCTCCAACAAGAGGGTGCCCAAAGGCAAGGAGATCGATTCCCCACAGATGATGTTCGACGGCAGGGCCGAGGAGGCCGGGGGGCCGATGCCGGCGGCCGGGCCGATGACGACCGCGGCCGCGGCCACCTCGACTACCGCCGGGGCCGCGGGGCCGCAGAAGAATTCGACCGGGGACCTGGCCGATGTCCAGCGCGTCCGGCAGTTCTTCCCCGAGACCTGGATATGGGACGAGACCCTCACCGACGAGGGCGGCAAGGCCAAGCTAGACATCGAGGCACCCGACTCCATCACCACCTGGGACCTGCGCGCCGTGGCGGTGTCGCCCGAGAAGGGTCTGGGCATCTCGGAAAGCTCCTTCAGCGTGTTCCAGCCCTTCTTCCTGCAGGCCGATCTGCCTTACTCGTCCATCCGGGGCGAGGAGTTCCCGGTGAAGATCGCTCTCTACAACTACCTCGACAGCGAGCAGAAGATCCAGGTGGACCTCGAGTCCGGCTCCTGGTTCGACCTGCTGGGCGACTCGTCGATACTAGTCACCGTGGCCCCGAACGACGTGGGCAGTGCCGAGTTCAAGATCCGCCCGACGACCATCGGGACGCAGTTGCTCAAGGTGACCGCCCGCAGTAAAGAAGCAGCGGACGCCGTCAACAAGAGCATGATCGTGGAGCCCGAAGGGGTGCCCCGCGAGACCGTCGAGAACCTGGTGGTGCCCGCCGGCTCGTCCCGGGTCCTGCAACTGGTCCTGCCGCGCCTGGGCGTGGTCCCCGATTCGGCCCGCTCGTACGTGGCGGTCACCGGTAGCCTGCTGGCCCAGACCATCGAAGGGCTCGACCAGCTCCTGCAGATGCCATTCGGATGCGGCGAGCAGAACATGATCCTGTTCGCCCCGGACACCTTCATTCTTAAATACCTCAAAGAAACCCGGCAGTTGAAACCCGAGATCCAGGCTAAGGCGGAAGGTCTTCTGATAACCGGATACCAGCGGGAGCTCACGTACCGGCACAACGACGGCAGCTTCTCCGCGTTCGGGGAGCAGGACGAGTCCGGGAGCCTGTGGCTGACGGCGTTCGTGCTCAAGACGTTCTCCCAGGCCAAGGACCTGACGTTCATCGACCAGGCGGTGCTCGCCGAGGCGGCCGCGTGGATCACGTCGCAGCAGAAGAGCGACGGCTCGTTCGAGCAGGTGGGCTTCGTCCATCACGAGGACATGATGGGCGGGGTCAAGGGCAAGGACACGCTGACCGCGTACGTGGCCATCGCGCTTCTCGAAGCGGGGGAGACCGCCGCGGCGGATAGGGCCATCGGGTACCTGGAAGGCCGGGTGTCCGGCATCGACGACTCGTATGCGCTGGCGCTCACGACCTACGCTCTCGAGCTGGCCAAGAGCGGCGTGGCACCCCAGGCCATGACCAAGCTTATGGAGGTGGCCATCGAGGACGAGAACGGGCTGCATTGGAGCAACGGGTCCGGGGAACCCCGGCCCTACGAGCAGGGCGTCGGAGTGCAGGCCGTGCCGCCGGCCGTGGAACCTCAGCCGGACGTGATGCCGCCGATGGACATCATGCCCAGCTTGGACATCGAGGCGACCGGGTACGCCACGCTGGCTCTTATCGAAAGCGACGACCGGGTCGACGCTTCGCGGGCGGCCAAGTGGCTGGTGGGACAGCGCAACAGCCAGGGCGGCTTTGGCTCCACCCAGGACACCGTGGTGGCCCTCCAGGCCCTCACGGAGTACTCGACGATGAGCGCCACCGACACTGACATGATGGTGACTCTCAAAGCCGGCAGCATGACCAAAGACGTCAGGATCTCGCCGGACAACTTCGATGTGACCCAGTTGGTAGAGGTCCCGGCGGGGGTCAGCGTCGAGGTGAGCGCCAAGGGCAAAGGCGAGGCGGTGGTGCAGGGAGTGCTCCGGTACAACCTGCCCGAGGCCGAAAAGGTCGCCACTGTCTTCGACATCAGGGTGGACTACAACACGGCGCAGGTGGCGGTGAACGACCTCATCGATATCAAGGCGAGCATCACCTTCAACCCACCGGAGCCGATCAAAGCCGGCATGGTGGTAATGGACATCTCGGTGCCGACCGGCTTCGCGGCCGTGGACGAGTCGCTGGCGAAGCTGCTCGAGCAGCGCAAGATCAAGCGCTACGATGTGGCCGGCCGCAAGGTGATCGTCTACATCGAAGATATGGACCCGGGCGACAAGGTGAGCCTCTCGTTCCAGGCCCGAGCGCTGTATCCGGTGAAGGCCAAGAGCGCCGTCTCGAGCGCCTACTCGTACTACATCCCCGACTGGAGAGGGGAAACCTTGAGCGAGGCCGTGACAGTCCAATAGAGCACTGAGCGGCGGGAGCCGCCGATAGAGTGACCATCCGCCAGGTGTGGGCGTGGGCCAACCGGGTGTGTGGAGGGGGCGACGGCGCCGGTCGGACGAAAGTCCGGCCGGCGCCGATCGGTTTGAGGGGACGTCACGGCCTCCCGCCGCCCGCTCGCGCGGGCGCGGACGCGCAGGAACCGGCGGTGCCCCTATCGAACAAAGCAATATGGGACTACTATGGGCGCCATCCGTCTGATACGGGGGCATCTTCCTTGTGGGCGAAGTTCATCGATAGGCGATAGGGGGCTCGATATGGCGAGATCGGATTCGGGCAAGATCGGGCTGTGGGTTGGTGTACCTCTCGCGGTAGCGGCACTCGCCGCGGGCGCGGCGGCTGCCTACGTCTTGGTGGCCCGGCGGCGGGCGCTCGTTCTCGACGGGCTGGCAGTGCCATGTGACGACGAGGTATCACTCTACATGGTGGGCGAGGATGCGTCAACCGAGTGGGCGGACGCATACATCGATGAGTCCGGTGCCGCCCCGGTTGCCGCAGACGCTGGGCTTGAGGCTGCGGGCGACGAGCGTTCGGTCGACGAGGCCGGTGGCGGTGAGGCATCGGCGGCCGCGGGCGTGGTTGACGACGACGGCGACGAAGAACCGGAGTGGACGCCGCGGAACGGCTTGATAGATATCGAGGGGATCGGTCCGGTGTACGCCGAAACGCTTGCCGGCATGGGTCTCCGTACAGCGAGCGACCTGCTGCAGGCCGGTGCCAACCCCAAGGGCCGCGAGGACCTCGCCGTCGCGACGGGGATAAGCAAGAAGCTCATCCTGCGCTGGGTGAATCAGGCCGACCTCTTCCGGATCAAGGGCGTGGGGGAGCAATACGCGGACCTGCTTGAAGCCGCGGGGGTGGACACCGTTCCGGAACTAGCGCAGCGCCGCGCGGACAACCTGACGAGGAAGATGAATGACGTCAACGAGGACAAGCAGTTGGTCCGTAGGACGCCGACCGAAGCCCAGGTGGCCGCGTGGATCGAGACTGCCAAAGGACTGCCCAGGGCCGTGACCTACTAGGGGCGGCTGCCAGGAGGGATCCGGGAGACGGGCAGCCTGCCACGGGGGCCGGAGCCGCGATACAATCACCGGCGGTCCGCCGCGAAGAGGGGGGCCGCATCCGCGCCGGCATAGCTCAATGGTAGAGCAGCTGATTTGTAATCAGCAGGTTGGGGGTTCAAGTCCCTTTGCC